>DASYXK010000023.1:0-42284 GCA_035935115.1 Nitrosopumilaceae archaeon | reverse complement strand
CAACCACATTCAGGTATAGTGGTGGCAATGGACAAATTATCGCAAACACACCAGTGATAAGTGATACATTTCAGATTAACGCAGGAGGTCAAACGTATAGTGTTCCATATATTATCAAAGGAGGTTCTGTAAAGAGTATGGATATTTATGCAGATAAGCTAATGTTAGAAATAACAATAGCTGCTACATCAGATGGTTCTCTAACCGTAGATCTGTCACGAACTTTGATGGATGCCAAAGTACAAGCCAATCTAACTGCTGATCAAAAAATGACAGGTGTGCAAATAAATCAAAATGCACAACCTGATGACAAATTCATAGTTATGGCAAGCGGAGCACCAGTACAGTTTACAGAAACAAAAGATAGTAACACAAGAAATCTCAGCATTCCATTCCATGCTAGCGATACTAAAATAGATATTATTGGCACACAAATAGTTCCAGAATTTGGTACAATAGCAGCACTAGTACTTGCAATTGCAATTATATCCATAATTGCTGTTTCTGCAAAGACTGGGCTAAGATTCATGCCAAAATACTAGAACATTCAATTTTTTCATTTTTTTAGATCTAATCATAGTAAAGGAAATATACACGTAAAGATCAAATTTGTTATGCGTTATTTTGTTTTTCCAATAATCACGCTTTTTATCTTATCAGTCTGGTGCATTCCAAGCTTTGCACAAACTACTCCAACTGCTCCCAATATTACAGTCACCAAAGACAAATCATCCTATACTATTGGCGATACTATTGTGATATCTGGAGCTGTAAAAGCTGTAGTGATAGGAACTCCTTTAACCATTCAAATTTTAGACCCCAGTAACACTATAGTTCAGATAGCACAGATTGATGTTTCACAGGACGGTAAATATGCTAAAAGTATTTTAGCGTCAGGACCTCTTTGGAAAGCAAGTGGGACATATACCGTGAAGGTTCAATATGGTCCCTCAGTTACGGCTCAGACTACCTTTACTTTTGCTAGATCTACAATCCCAATCAGTAATTACTTCATTGTAAAAGATCCCAGCAGTCAGCAAACCTTTAGTGTTAACTATACCATCACTGGTGGAACAGTAAAAGATATGACAATAGATACTCAAAGTATTTCTCTAATAACCTCCTTAAATTCCACTAGCTGCAATATCAACTGTGGCATCACTCTCCAAATTCCAAGATCATTAATTGATGCCAAGACTAGTAATGGACAGGATGACTCGTTTATTGTCTTAATTGACGGCGCAGAAGTAAAACCATCAGGTGAAGAAACAAACAACAGCTTTAGAACATTAACAATACAATTTCTGCAAGGAGATCAAGATGTTGAGATCATTGGCACACAGATAGTTCCAGAGTTTGGTACAATAGCAGCTCTAGTACTTGCAATTGCAATTATATCCATAATTGCTGTTTCTGCAAAGACTGGGCTAAGATTCATGCCAAAATACTAAAACTCTAAGTCAACTTTTCTTTTATTAATACATAAATACTCATTATCCTTGATTATTTGCTAGTAAATATGAAGAAGTCGACATGTTTAGTTTACATAATATTAACTATAGTTACTATATCGGCAGTTATCGCATTAAATCCAGCTCAAGCAAATCCTTTTACTCCGCTTACGATGGATCTTAGCATTAATCCAACTAGTGGCAAAACACCATTAACAGTTCAATTTAGCCTTTCTCTCAATCAGAACTATACAAATATTGAGTGGAATTTTGGAGACGGATCTCCACATGTAACAAACAAGCTAACAACCACCCACATATATCAAAAAACTGGAAACTTTACTGGCACTGTAGATGTGGTTGCTAAAAATGGCGGTTCTCAATTTCAATCATTTAATGTAAATGTCGGACAAGCTCCTACAACAGCCCCAACTATCATAAATAATCAAACAAATGCACATCAAATACTTGAAAGTTTACATCATTCTGGCACAGCTCTTGGAGCAACTCTACCAATGACAGTGCTCACAGATCAAAAATCTTATAATCAAGGAGATACGGTAATCATACAAGGAACTATAAGAGACATACAAAATAAAACAGCTATTGCCGTCATAGTCAGAGATTCATTAAAAAACTTGGTTTCAATTGCTCAGCCTTCTCTATCTTCCACTGGAACTTTTACTGTCACACTTAAGGCCAATGGCCCATTATGGAAACAAGCAGGAAATTATACCATTATAGCTCAATATGGCAAATATCAAAATGCTACAACCACATTCCGATATAGTGGCGGCAATGGACAAATTATTACAAACACATCTGTGATAAGCGATACATTCCAGATTAACGCAGGAGGTCAAACATACAGTGTTCCATACATCATCAAAGGAGGAACCGTCAAGAGCATGGATGTTTATGCTGACAAGCTAATGCTCGAAGTAACAATAGCTGCTACATCTGATGGTTCCTTAACTGTAGATCTACCAAGAACTTTGATGGATGCCAAAGTACAGGCTAATCTAACCGCTGATCAAAAAATGACAGGTGTAAAAATAAATCCAAATACACAACCAGATGACAAATTCATAGTAATGGTAAGTGGGGCACCAGCACAGTTTACAGAGACAAAAGATAGTAACACGAGAAATCTCAGCATTCCATTCCATGCAGCTGATACTAAAATCGATATTATTGGCACACAGATAGTTCCAGAGTTTGGTACAATAGCAGCTCTAGTACTTGCAATTGCAATTATATCCATAATTGCTGTTTCTGCAAAGACTGGGCTAAGATTCATGCCAAAATACTAGAACATTCAATTTTTCATTTAGTTAAACTTATTATTATACAGCAGCAACAAACACCATATAATGAATTTTGAGTTTGAGGAATTTAATTCTCCAGAAGATATTTTTGTGTACATGTCAACTATAGCACCACCTATGAAAAACATGCTGCCAATTAATTCTTACAAAGGTTACATATTTTCGCTAATTCCACTCAATCCAACAACAGGAGACATGTATCTTGTGATATACACAAAAGGAAAACTTGATGGAAAAATGCTGGAATTTGACATGAATACAAAAAAATACAAGTCTGTAGAGGCAGCCGAAAGGACAGACAAAAATTATTTTGTAGTACTAACTCCAAAAAGAAACACTATTGCAGATGCGGCAATAAAAGAATTAGAAAAAAATCCTACCTAGTATATGCAGGAGCATTAACGGATCTACTTCTAGCGTAATGTTCCATTATTTCGTCAGGAAGTCTTCCATTGAATAGTTCTTTACTCAAGCCTCTCAAATATCGCATAATTGCCCAAGTTCCAGCCTTGATCATACCATACATGAGCACTTTCATAGGAGGTCCAAATGATTTGTTTCTAATTATTATTGGGATGATGTCATTTATGACACGTAAGTTATGTTCCCAACATTTCCAGAATAATGTAAACTGGGCTTCGTTTAGGTTACCAAAGTGCATAGAGTTTTTCTCATTAAAGTCTTGATAAAGCAGAGGTGCTACAAGACCACGCATTCGTGTTTGTTTGAAATCTTCTACTAGGTCTATAGTGTATTTTGTTTCGTCTGGAGTTTCATCTGGCCATCCTATTATGAGAGTAGCTGCCGGGAACCAGTGGTTCTGATTTAATATCTTTGCACCCTCTCGGACAACCCAACCCCATTCATCAGTAGAGAATGGTTTAGTTTTTACCCCAAGATGTTTTTTGACCATCCTTGGTGCGACTGTTTCTATTCCCAGATTTGTTGCAAGCCACTTTTCATTACTCATCCCATTAATTTCTGACATATCATGTAATAATTTTGGATCAGCACAAACAGCAGAAAATGTCATATGAGTTGTACCAACAAACCTTGCACCTAGGGATTTTAGTCCTCTCCACAGTTCAGTTATTGCATCATAGTTTGGTTGAAAGTTTCGATTGTCACAACCATAAAGTAACATTTCGTCAGAGTGTAACCAGATCGAATCAAATCCGTAATTAAGATTGATCTTTGCTTCATGCTGTAATCTGTCTAGAGGTAAATCTTTTTTTGATCTCTTATTAACATCACAAAAGTCACAGCCTCGTCCACATCCACGCATTGCTTCAATCAGCGAGTTTACTGTAGGACCTTGTATAATTGGAATATTTTGAATATTTTTAACAAAACAATGCATTAGCTCTGGAGCATCACCTTTTTCTAAATCATGAAATAAATCAAGTGCAAGCTCATCCGCTTCACCTACAACTACAGTATCAATACCGTGAATTTTCATTCTATCAGTTTTTGCAAGTTCCCACGCACCGTTTCCGCCAACAACAACATGAAAATTATATTTTTTCTTTAATTGTATAATACTAGCACACATTCTTTTGAATTTCATTGCAACGTAGGAAAGTTTCTCTGGAGACATTGTTGTAGTAACAGGTGCCATGCCAAGAGGATCCATGACATTTATTCCAACAACTTTTGTGTCAGGACCTATACATTTTTCAAGATTTTCTGGTTGGGCCACAAAGACTTCATCTCTTTTGTATCCTTGCAAGAGTGCAGATTCTACTCTTCGTAAACCGACTTGGGCTACTTTTGCTTCACCAGTTACTGGATCGGTTTCTACACTTGGACAAAACACTTTATCAAAGACCCATTCAGGGAGTACCTCATAAGGACCACATGCAATAAAACCATAAAGGAAGTTACCTCGGTAATTAGTCATCAGGCTACGGTCTGCAGTTAAGACTATCCTCTTACCAGCCATTTCTGTCTTCTTCTTTATACTATGATATAAATCGTTTAGGTCGTTATCCTTTTTTGACAGATTTTATATTTTGACATATAAGTCGGGGCAACTTTGTATACGGTTATGGGCATATCAGAACCAAGGCATGTAGAAAGACATCAGAAAGAAATCAGCTCAATTAGGGACTTTGTATTTGGTTTTGGTGATGGAATCAACACCTCTCTTGGTATTGTTGCAGGAGTGGGCGGTGCAGATGTTTCTTCAAATATAATCATACTTGCTGCTATTGTAGCAATGTTTACAGGGGCAAAAGCCATGGCTGTACAAAATTATCTTGCTGTAAAAGCACAAACCCAGCTATTACATTCAGAGATAGAACGAGAAAAATGGGAGATGGAAAATGTTCCAGAAGCTGAAAGACAAGAAATTGAAGATGTTTATAGAGCAAAAGGATTTTCTGGAAATGAACTTGAAGGAATTGTAAATAAGATAACTTCTGATAAAAAAGTTTGGCTTGATACCATGCTTACTGAAGAATTAAAGTTAAACTTGGAAATTGTTGGTAGCCCATTAAAAAGTGCGTTTCGCATGTTTGGATCTTTTCTGATTGGAGGAATATTACCAATCATTCCTTATTTCTTTGCACATGGTTATGTACCGCTACTTGTTGCAATAGCAACTAGCCTATCTGCATCATTTGTAATAGGAGCGGTCAAATCAAGACTTGCCAACCTTAGTATCATACGCGGCGGATTAGAAATGGCAGGACTTGGTACCGGTATTGCATTAGTAGGATTCGGAATAGGTTCAGAATTAGCAAATATTGGAATACTCAAACTCTAGTCTTTTTTCTAACACTTCTGTTTGCAATGTTAGCTGCAATAGCACCTGCTCCTATACCGTTATCAATATTCACTACAGAAAGTCCAAGTGTGCAACTTTGCAGCATTGAAGCAAGTGCTGCAACTCCTTTTTCTCCGTAACCATATCCAACTGATGATGGCACTCCTATTACAGGAATATCTACAAGAGAAGAAACTATGGAGGGTAGAGCTCCTTCCATTCCAGCAACAACTACAATTGCATCTACATCCGCTCGTATCATTTTCTTTATTATAGGAAATACCCTATGCAATCCTGCAATACCCACATCATAGCTACATGTACACATACAACCCATTGCTTCTGCCATCAATCTTGCTTCTTCAGCTATACCAACATCCGAAGTTCCAGCAGTCAGTATACCAACATGGCCACCAGAGGGTTTTATTATTTTTTTAAAAAATAAAACTGATGTTGTATTTTTTCCAAGATTGGTTTTGATTTTATTTTTATTTGAAAAAGAATTGATTTTTTTAAAATCATTTTTATTAATTCTTGATATAAGTACTGGATCAGATCTTGAAATAGCTGCAAGTAATATTTTTTTTAGATCTATCAGTTGTTTTTTTTCTGCAAAGATTACTTCAGGAATACCGCGCCTAAATTTCCTACCAACATCAAATTTAGCAATATCTTCAATTTTTTCTATGGAATGTAAGGAAAGTAGTTTTTTTGCTTTAGTTACAGAGATCTTTCCTAGCTTGAGTGATTCCAGAATTTCTATGAGGTTCAATGACAATTGTAAATCCTTATTGTAGTTAAAAATCTAATCAGAATTCTAAGCCAGAAATAGCTGTCTTGACGCTTTCAATTCCTTTTTTGAACAATTCTTTTTCATTAGAATCAAGATCTAGTTCAACAATCTTTTCTACACCGTTTTTACCAATAACTGCAGGTACACCAATAGTAACATCAGAATATCCATAATCTCCATCAAGATATGTTGCAACAGGAATTACTTGTTTTGTGTCTCTAACTACTGCTTCAATTATATCTGAAATAGCATTTCCAGGTGCATGTACAGTAGCACCCTTTAGTTCTATAACTTTGGCTGCTACTTGTTTTGTGTCTTGTACAATCTCATCGAGTTTTGGTTTTGATAAAAGCGATGTAATTGGAATTCCTGATACAGTCGAATATCTTGCAAGAGGCAACATGTTTTCACCATGCTCACCTATGACCAGTGCACGTATAGAATCACGAGAAAAACCAGTTGCCTGATGTATGAACTGTACAAATCTGGACAAATCAAGCATTCCACCCATTCCAAACACTCGATTCTTTTGAAACCCCGATACTTTGTAAGTAAGATATGCCATTGGATCAAGCGGGTTTGTAACAGGGATTATCATAGAATCTTTTGCATATTTTTTTATGTTCTCTACAACACCTTTAACAATAGACGCGTTTATTTTTAAAAGATCCATTCTTGTCATACCTGGTTTTCGTCCAGAACCTGCTACGACAACAACAATGCTAGAGCTTTTCATTTCAGAATAATCGTTTGAACCACGTATATTCACATCAATTCCCTTTTCTGACAACATGTGATTAAGATCCATTGCTTCTCCTTGTGGAAGACCTTGTACAACATCCAAAAGAAGAATTTCATCCGAAAGTTTTCGTAACGCAGTAAAAAGTGCAGCTGCACCACCTACCTTACCAGAACCTACAATAGTAATCATAAACAGGCGTGATTTTAATCGCTAATTAAACTTCACTATTAGTAGCATAGAATAAAGTCATGTATGAAGTAATTTCTCTGAATTTAGTAAAAATTACTTGAAACTGCGCGTGAATTAAAATTACAATTTATATGCATTCTCATGAGTTTACAATTCTATGGTGTTAATAATAGATCCACAAGTAGCTGGGATTTCAGGTGACATGTTACTTTCGGCGCTCATAAGCATGGGTGCAAATAAATCAAAAATAATTGATGGAATTCATACTTCAGAGAACTATCTTTCAGGATCTAAAATCCAAAAGATTGATTTTGATAAAATTGTTAATCATGGAATAGAAGCAATGCAACTTTTACTTGACGTTAAAGAAAATACTCACGAACGTAAAGGCACTGACATTCAAGAATGCATATTATTAACATCAGATAAAATTGATCTTTCTGAACAAGCCAAAGTATTTGCCAAGGAAAGTATCAGATCGTTGATAAAGGCAGAATCAAAAATCCATGGTGAGCCCATGGAATCAGTACACTTTCACGAGGCTTCAAGCATAGACACTGTAGTTGACATAATTGGAACTGCAATTGCTTTAGATGATTTGAATTTTTTTTCAGAAGAGATAATTTCTATGCCAGTAGCAGTGGGCGGAGGCACGCTTACTTTTTCACATGGAACTATATCAAATCCTGCTAGTGCAATTTTAGAGATTTTTCGAAATTCAGATATCATAATATCTGGTGCGCAAATTAAAGAAGAACTCACTACACCTACCGGAGCAAGTCTTCTTGTCAATCTGGCAGATAGTTGTTTGGAATTTTATCCTGCAATCAGAGTAAAATCAATAGGATATGGAGCGGGAAAGAAAGTCTTTGATGGATTTCCTAACGTGCTTAAAATTGTAAAAGCTGACAAAACAGAACAATTTCAACAAGATTCAGTACAAATACTTGAGACAAATCTTGATGATATTTCTGGTGAAGTTTTAGGTCATATGATTGATAAAATAATTGCAAATGGAGCAAAAGATGTTACAGTGGCTCCTGCTATAACAAAAAAAGGTAGGCCAACAAATCTAGTTTCGGTCATATGTGATTCTAGTTCTGTGAATACTGTTCTTGATACTTTGATCTCTGAAACAGGTACATTAGGAATAAGAATTAGATCATCTGCCAGATTTGTTGTACCAAGAGTAATTATTTCGGTACCTGTAATAATACTTGGAAAAAGTTTTACAGTAAGATGTAAAATGGTAAAAAATCAAGAGCTTGTGCAACACTTCAAAGTGGAAGCATCAGATGTTAAATCAATTGCAGATTCACTTTCAATATCATTTAAAGATGCAAACGAGTTTATTAGAACTGAGATCAAGCAAAAGTTGAGTTTGAAATGACAAAGATTGATGAATTGATTAATTGGTTTAGTGTACAATCCAAAGTGCTTGTTGCATTATCTGGTGGAGTTGATAGTGCACTTGTTGCGTATGCAGCACACAAATCACTTGGAAATTTAGCAGTTGCAGTAACAGCTGATTACAAGACACTTGCACAAGAAGAACTAGAATCTGCTGAAAAAATTTGCTCAGAAATTGGAATCAAGCATATTGTGATTCAATACAACGAACTTGAAAATCCTGAATTTGTAAAAAACGATAACACTAGATGTTTTCATTGTAGAACTGAACTTTCAGAACATCTCAATGAAATCTCTAAAAAAGAGAACGCCAGTGTAGTCGTAGACGGTACCAATCTTGATGATCTAAGAGAATACAGACCTGGAATAAAGGCTCTAAAAGAAAATGGGGTTAGGAGTCCACTTGTAGAGATGGGATTTACAAAAGATGATGTTAGAGAATACGCACAAAAAGTTGGTTTATCAGTATATGATAGACCATCAAATTCTTGTCTCGCGTCTCGTATTCCATGGGGACAGAAAGTAACAGTAGAACGACTTGCAAGAATTGAGATGGGCGAAATTTTAGTCAAGCGGTTTTTTGGAGTACGACAAGTTCGTGTACGTGATTTTAATGGTGTTGCAAAAATTGAAGTAGAACAGAAAGAAACTAGTCTGCTTTCTGATCAAACCAAGTTATCAAAGCTCATTGAGAGATTAAAACAGATTGGATTCACATCTGTTATTGTAGACCCGGAAGGATACAGACCTGGAAAGCTCAACGTGATAGTAGATTGATATATCTCGATAATGCTGCATCAACACCAGTACATGAAAAAGTAATTGAAGAAATGATTCCATATTTCAAAGATCAGTATGGAAATCCCTCATCTATTCACAAGTACGGTCGTCTTGCCAACATTGCAATTCAAAATGCAAGAAAAAGAATCGCGTCATTGATAAATGCAGAAAGTAGTGAGATTCTCATAACATCAGGAGGCACAGAATCAAACAATACTGCACTTTATGGAATTGCGCATCATAACAAGGGTAAGCACATCATAACATCTGCCATAGAACACGATGCAATATTAGAACCATGTAAACGTCTTGAGGAAGAAGGTTTTCAGATAACATATCTTCCTGTAGACAAATATGGTCTTGTAAATCCAGAAGATGTTGAAAAAGAAATCTCTTCTGATACATGTCTTGTCAGCATAATGTCTGCCAACAATGAAGTTGGTACAATACAACCAATTGCAGAGATTGGAAAAATCACTCAGGATAAAAAAATCGTATTTCATACAGATGCAATACAAGCAGTAGGAAAAACTCCCATTAATGTAAAGGAACTTGGCATAGACTTGTTATCCATATCATCTCATAAAATAAACGGACCAAAGGGGGTCGGTGCATTATACATCAGAAAAGGAGTCAAAATAAATCCTCTCATTTTGGGAGGTGGTCAAGAAAATGGCCTTAGATCAGGAACTGAAAATGTGGCAAGTATCGTAGGTTTTGGCATGGCATGCCAACTTGCAAATGATAGTATTGTACAAAATCAAGAACTTTTTAGGAAATTAGGTATGAAACTTATCACTGATATTCTAAAAGAAATCCCATACACCAAACTTAATGGTCATCCTGAAAAAAGAATACCGAATAATATTCATTTTACATTTCTTGGTGTAAATGGTGAGGATCTAATAATCAAGCTTGACGAAAATAAAGTTGCTGCATCAACTGGTTCTGCTTGTTCTGTGAAAGTGCAAAAAGCATCACATGTACTTAGAGCAATGGGATTTTCTCATGAACAAATAACAGGATCTCTGCGTTTAACTATCGGAATAACAAACACGGAAGAAGAGATTAATGAAACTGTTCAGGTCTTAAAAAAAGTAGTAAAAGAATTACGCACGGTTTCACCATACAAAGAAAAATATAATTTTTAGATTTAATAGAAAAAACATCATAATTTAAACAACTAATTGTTTATTTAGAAATAACTTCTACGTCATACATTGTTTTTTGTGTAAGAGGTAATGCAATTCCATTTTTGTCCCATACAAAAATTTCTACAGTATATTTACCTGTAGAGTTAGGAGTCCAAGAAAGTTCCGCTGTTTTTTTACTTGTAGGGTTAACATATCCATCTACCAAGTTGATATACACAACTCTGTCGTTTTCATCTTTTACTTGTATTATGTAGGAATAACCTTTTGTCAACAGATTATCATTATTTGAAATCTGTGTTACAAAATTGAGATTTGTTCCAACTGTTGGTTTTTCCAATAATGGTCTATTATAATTATCTGTCATCTGTGGATTTATGCTGATTACAGGATATGGGGTTTGAGTTTGCTGAGTTGTAGAAGATTGTGTTGAAGTAGGATAAGATTGTGTAGGAGATGAAGGAGACAGACCTACAATCACTGATCGTCCAAAAGCGTCTCTGAAATCATGGTACCATACTTGAACGCTTCCTCCTGTTGGAGAAATTAGTGCTGTTCCATCTTTATTACAAATTTGTGTTGGCATGCCAAAGCTTCCTTTGAAAATTCCTGTTCCCGGACCAGTTTCAGTAAGAGTAAATCCTGTTGCAGCAAGTCCTCCATGTGTCACACCGCTTACTGTACAGTGATGAAATCTGAATCCTTTAATCCAAACTTCTAAAAGTATGTTACCACTTGAATCTCCTACAGTATCATCTGCAGGAGAATTAGGATCATTTACTGTAGTATATGTCTGAATTGCATTTGGATCTGTACTAAGATCTGGATCATTTAGGGTTATAGTAACAGGTCGCCCAAGTCCATAGCTTTGCGAATCAAGTGTAACTATTCCTGTGTGTGTTTGGACACCAGATTGTAAACTTGAAATTTTATTTCCACCGCTAGCTGAAACACCTGAGATTGAAAGATGGATTGCATTATTATCTGTCAATTGATCATTTACAAGGAACTTTATATCCTGACCAAATGTACGGAGACTTTTGATTAAATTCGGATCATATTGATTTAATTGATTTGTAATCACATATTCCAAAGTTCCCGTAAAGATACCAGAATTGCTAGATGTTTCTTGTAGTTCAGCTCTGTATATTGCATTGTTTATTTTTTGATTATTTTGATTTCCAAAAGAAAATAGATCAAACACAATTGGTTGAGTATCTGTTTCACTTGAGATTGCACCTCCGTTTGTTGGACTACCAGATGCATCAAAATTAATTTCTAGAAACGCCGGAGATGATGGAGATATTGCATTTATTGTCGCTACATTAGCATCGGTTATTTGAATAAGGCCGTTTCCAGAAGAGATGTTACCAGGGGCCAAGATCTGAACTGGGTTATTTCCTAAGGTACCAAAATAAAGCGTCATACTTGTATCCGAAAAAGAATTAATCCCAAGCTGTTGTTGAAATGATCTTAGATCATAATTTATCCAATTTGTTCCACCTGAATTTGGTTGACTTACATCAATGAACAGACTTTTCAGAGTTTGTTCTGTGATCCCAAGATTTAATGTAATTTTTTTAAAAGGACCATTGGGCGAAGTTGTAGTATCAATTATCAATCTAGCAGAATTTGAGTCAGGTACATTAGATGGGACTGATATTCCTCCGGCAAAGCCAATTGAACTTGGATAAAATTGTACGTTCGATACGCTGTTCAGTGTAACTGGATTTCCAAGTTTTAGTGTTGGTAATATTGCAGAGCTTCTAAAATCATCCAAATGTTCAATTATTGCTCCATTAAGGTTTTGATTACTATCTACAAGTGTTATGGTTGTTTTTTGACCAGGATTAAATTGTCCATTTGGTGCAACAAGAGACAGTGTTGGTTTCTGATTAGAATTTAATTGTACATTAGGTGGCGCACCAAGAGATAGATCCGCATTAGCAGTACCAGATAATATTGAAAAAGATTGTGAATTGTAAGATATTGAAGCCGATTGAAACCTTGGCGCATTATTTAAAATTCCAATTGTAGATTTACTAGCATATGAGCTTTCAAAAATTCCTGAATTTGGCGCAGTTTCTACAAATGTCACTAATTTATTATAAGTAGCTCCACTCGTGATTGATGTAGCAGTTTGAAGTTGATTCGTTTTCAATTTTGCAACAGAACCCAAATTCATTTCAACATGTCCATTATCCTTAAAACCCAAGCTGCTAAGATTTGGGTACAAGTTTACTAGTCCTGAACCTCCAGGAGCAGCACCGGATTCTGGAAATGCTTGATAGAAGGTTGCTATTGGCGAATTAACATTGAATGTCCATGAATTTATAGCAGTAGGATCTTCATTGAGTTGCATATCATTTATTGTTGCAAAAACATCAGAGCCTTGCGGATAACCACTTCTGTCAAGTTTCAAGGAAAGGTCAGTCATATAATCATATGTCAGGTTTACAATTTCAGAACCACCTGCTTTATCATATTCTATAGTTACACTGTTACTAAAAGTAAAAAGCTGAATAAGTGGCCATGCATTAGTATTTATCCCGATTTGACCAAGTTTTACATTAGAATTTGTGTTAAGACTAGGCGAATTTCTAATCACATTCATTTGGTTGGTAGGAGTTCCTAAATTACCAGTACATGCAGTAAATGATGCAGTACCTTGAGTTGCACCAGTTATTCCATTAGAAGCAGGAATCGCAACACCGTCAGTTTGTGAGAAACTGGTGCCTAGTACTGATGGATCAGTGCGTCTATCACAAAAAACTCCAAAATCTAAGTTTTGTCCAGCTGTTCCTGTTAATGAAATCTGATCTGCTTGTTTTGCTTTATCGACATTTGCAAAAAACGCATACCAATCTCCACTAGAGCCTTGCACCATCCTAAGAGGGCTTCCATTTAGTGTAACAGTTGGTTCACCTTGTTGTTGATCAAGCGAAGCAATCCTACTGTCTCTTACAACTACTTCTATTACCATAGCTCCTGAAAAATGGTTCTCAAAAAGACTATTTTCTGCAGATACAAACAGATCGGGATGATCAGAGTAAGCATGCACATTAATGACTGAAAGTGGTGTAGTTGTAGTAAGAAGTATTATAAGAGTAAAAGCCGTCGTAGTATACAAATTCATTCTACATTTACATGAGTTGTAGAACTTGCAAATATTGTTGTCGAATGATTTGTACTTATGTAGATAAAATAATCTAAATTTTAGACATGAAAAATATTTTTTATATTTTTAATTTATTTATGTACAATCCCAAGTTTTAACTAGGGTTATCTTCAACTTTTGCTGTGAAAAAATTCAAACTAGTTATTATAATCAGCGCAATTTGGGTAATTATCGGAATTGCACTTACGTTTTATGAATCTCAACTAATAAATTGGAGTGTTATAAATCAGCAGCAAAACCTTTTGTCTGGGACATCAATGATACTAACAAAAGATCTTGATCCAACAAAGAATCAAAATGGCGTTTATTCTGTTCAAATTACAAATTTTCAAGAAGATGACAATATCAAAGCGAGTATTTTTAATCCCGTAGGCGAGACAATTATATCAAAATCAATAACAAAAAGCCCGCTCCAAGAAAATTTTCTCATTTCTACTAGTGGAACATACAAAATACAAATCGAAAATCAAGGATCGCGAGAAGTCCAAATTTTAGCAGTAATAGGAAATTATCCACAAAACATATCATTAATAGACATGTGTAGTTTTATTCTACTTATAGCAGGGCTAAGTGGCCTTGCAATAGGAATAATGTATCTTGTTAAGAATCGTGGTAAGTCCAGCATTAGTTAAGATACTGATCAAGCTCAGTTAAACCGTCAACAACTCCTGAAAAATTCTCATCCATCTCCATAATATCATTTAGTTTTTCCTTGTTAACAGTGTAGATGGTTTTATTTTCATCCAGATCTAGTTTAACAAAACCACATTGTATTACATACACTAATCTTTCTTTTATTTCTGTGTCGGATATCTGTAATTTTTCTACTAGATATGAAGAATCCTTGCTCCCATCCTCAAGTTCTGATAATATCACAGAAACGTCTGGATCTACTAAAATTTCTAACATTTTTTGTTTGTCATAATTTTTATCCATTTTTACCATGCCTGCTTGGAACTCAGTATTTTCTTCTTGTTTGAAATGAAATCGGTAATCAATATCTTATCAATATTCTCTGGGTTTATGTAATATGCCCTTCCTTTAAGCTGCCTTTCCAATCCTTCTACATAGTTCAAAAGTTCAACTTCCTCACTTACCATAATAGTATCAATTCCAATTCCTTCACGCTTACATTTTTTTGCCTCAAAGAGAGTTTTGGCATCTATTACTGGATCAATCTGCCTATACCGATAACAAAGATACACCATCTCTCCACCCATATCCAATTTTATATCGCGTTCATTTTGTAGTTTCAAAAGTGTGGCTTCATCAGGTTTGTAAAAGTGAGAGTATGGCTTGTCAGAAAGTATATCCTTTTTTTGAGATTCGTTGTCAATAAAACTAGCACTTGGTTGACCGTCTGTTATCATTACTATTCTTTTATTTTGAGAACCGTCACGTTTTAAAATTTTTAATGCTAGTCTAAATGCTGCCTGATAATTTGTGTAATGTAAAAAATTGTCATTTGCATCGTATGTTTTCAAGTATGGAATGTCATAAGGATCTACTTCTGATGCAAGAGAACCAAAACCAACCACGTAAATAGAATCATTAGGAAAAAATTTTTTATTTAAAACATACAAGGCCCAAAGTGCTTTTTTTGCAGCTTCTATTCTGCTTCCTTCTCCTGAACTAACGGAATATTTCATGGTAGAGCTGAGATCAATACAATACACAACAGCAGCTTTGGTCTCTTCAATTGTCTCAAATTCTTCAAAATCATCAATATTTAGAAAGATTGGAAATTTGATTTCTGAAGATTTTTTAATTCTTTGAATCGAGTTTAGTATGGTTTGTGGAATGTTAAGATTTCTCATATCATCACCAAGTTCTAGTTTTTTTGTAGTGTCCATGATGACACTTCCTGCACCAACATTTTTTGTTTCATGGAATCCAAATCCTCCTTCACTTATCGACTTCATTACATCATGTAGCAGTTTTCCCCCAATCTCAAAAAATGCCTTGTTTGTCAACCATTTTTTTTCGTCCTTGAGATAACCAATTTTTTGCAAGTACTTTGTGATTGACTCACCTGTTCCTTGAATGTCTGTTTCTTTTTCTTCCTGGTTTTGTTGTATTTCTGATTTTTCGTGAGATTGTTGAACAACTCCCTCTAAGATACGATCAAGTTCCTGAACGTTGGGCGTTTTTTCTTTTAGAGCTTGTTTTGCCATTGTCTGGAGGATTTTTTGTAGCATTTTGTTTGACACCTCAATATTGGATGTTTTATTGTCATTTTCTTGGTTTAAAAAATAGACAAAATTTTTGGATTTAGGCTGCAACAAATCCGGCCTCTTTTTTGTCAAGGATTTTTGGATCTATTGCACATAGTCCTTCTAGCACCAACTCTGTTATCGCGGCTCTTAGTTCACTTTTTGCACTTTCGGATATGGAAAGATATTCAGATCTCATATTATGTTTCTGTGTTTTTTTCTCAAATTCTTTTTGTTCATCGGATATTTTTTCATATATTGTTCCAATCAAAGCTTTCATAGTTTCAAAATTCTTTAGTTGGTTTTCATACGAAATTTGCATGCTATTTGCACCTAGGATCTTTTGAGAAACTTGAAATGTCTTGCCTTCAAATTCTTGTTTAATCCGTTCCAATATGGAGAGATCAGTTCCTTTTACATATTCAAGTGAAGTCTCTTTGAGTGAGATTGTAATTAAATCATTAAGTACTTTCTCTCTATTTTCAATGGTGTCATCCATCTCTGTAAGCTCAAATTTTGTAGCTTGACTGATGCAAAATATGTCAGAAGGTCGTGGAATTGCAAGAACTTTGTGTGACACAGCTCGCGCTCGCTCAGATTCACCAACTAAAAGCTCAAGGCTATGCACACCCATGCGTACACTTACTCCCTTGTCTTGATTTACTTCGTTACTTACACGTGCATCTTGAATTATTTTTGCTAAAATTCTTAACATGAAAATTGGAATGAATGATTTTGAGATTTTTGCTTCTTGTATTATGATTAACATTTCATCTTCTATTGATTTTGGATAGTGAGTGTGAATGTGGCTTTTTAGTCTGTCATAAAGAGGCTCTATTATCTTACCAGAATGTGTATAATCAATCGGGTTTGCAGTTGCAAAAAAGACAGTCTTTGGTTCAAATATAACAGGATAAGCACCAGTTGTAAACCTGCCCTCCTGAAGAACGGAAAGTAGTGCAACTTGCTTTCTTGTATCAAGCACAGGTAATTCATCTATGCAAAAGAGACCATGTTTTGCTTGCATCAACTGACCTGGCGAATAGGATTCAATCTGATACATTTCCGTTCCTTTTTTTGTAATTTTAATTGCATCTATTTGTCCAACAAGATCTTTGACTGATATATCAGGTGTAGCAAGTACATACTTGTATCTGTCCTTGCCTTCAACCCATTCAATTTTAGTATCAAGTTTGTTGTTACGAATTTTTTCCATACTTTCAGAATCCATGTAAAATTTTGGAACCGACGTTGTGCTTTCTTTATCTTCTAATAATGAAATCATCTCGTCTTGAGGCAGATCCATTGGAGAGTCATTTGTTACACTTCCTTTGATAACCGGGATTGGTGACAACAGATTCTTGGAAATGGTGTGGGTAATCTTTGTTTTTGCTTGGCCAATTTGTCCAACTAGCATCACATCATGACACGCCAAGATTGCTCTATCTAGTGCAGGAATTACATCATCCTCAAATCCAATAATTTCTGGATATTTGGTCTCATTTGTCAGCATTTTTGAAATTAGGTTTTGCCGAAGCTGTTCTTTAGCTCCAACTATTTTATAGTTAATTTCTAAAAGATCACCTAGAGTCTTGATTTGTTTATAATCTTCAGGGAGACCCGCCATTACTTCAGTATATTTCGGAGTTGAAGAATAGCTTCGTCTTACAAGATTTTCAGATTCCTGCGTCAATATGGTAAATTAGTCTAAATGCGATTTAAAGTATTGTTTGCTTTAGCATGGTTTTTATCGGGGTTATAGGAAATTTTGTTTTACTTGTCTTCACAAGAATACAGACACATTGTTAGGATTGCTGGAAAAGACGTTCCTGGAGCAAAAAAAATGATCATAGGAGTAGGTCAAGTAAGAGGAATAGGTTACAACTTTGCCAAAGCAATCTTAGATGTTCTTAAGATAGACCAGAATAGCAATATTGGATTTCTTACTGAATCTCAAGTAGAAGAAATAGAAAAGGTAATGAAAAATCCATCATCAATTAACGTACCTTCATGGTTTCTAAATAGACGGAAAGATATGGATTCTGGAGAAAACTTACACTTGATTACTTCGGATATAGAATTTAATGTTAGAAATGATATCGAGCGGGAAAAAAATACAAACAGTTGGAGAGGTTTTCGTCATACTTATGGATTAAAGGTTAGGGGTCAGAGAACACGCACTACCGGAAGAAAGGGTGGCGCAGTTGGAGTTCGTAAAGGAGGTAAAGTTCTTCCACCTGGTGCAGTTCCAGAAGGTGTAGCAGCTCCAGCAGAAGGCGGTACAGCAGCTCCAGCAACAGCTCCAGCAAAGGGTGGTGCAGCAGCTCCAGCAAAAGATTCGAAACCAGCAGCTGCAAAACCAGCGGAGAAGAAACCAACAAAATAGGTGATTTGATTGGGAGATCCTAAGAATCCACGAAAAATTTGGAGAAAACCAAAACGTCCACTAAACTATGATTTACTAAATGAAGAGCTTTATGTTTTAGGAACTTTTGGATTGAAAAATAAAAGAGAGCTATGGAAAGCACATACAGAACTATCTAGAGTGAGAAAACAGGCAAGATCACTTTTAGCTCTAACTCAAGAAGTGAGAGAGAAAAAAGAACCAACATTAATGAAATCACTAGCTAGAGTTGGATTTGTAAGAGAGAACTCTACACTTGATGACGTTTTAAATTTGAAAGTAACCGATTTGCTATCACGTAGATTACAAACCATGGTTCAGAAAAAGGGTTTGATAAAAAGCCCATATCAAGCAAGACAGGCAGTAGTACACGGTCATGTAATGATTGGAGACAGAGTAGTTACAATTCCTTCATATACTGTTAAAGTAGATGAAGAAAACGAAATTCATTTGGCTCCAGGTATAAACTTTGGACAGCCAAAAAAACAGGAAGCCGCAGCTGTTACCACAGAGCAATCACAAGTGTAAGATAACTTACACGTAATTATTATTATCGAGAAAGTAGGTAAGATCAGCATATGTGTTCAATAATTGGCTATCTTGGCGACGGTTCTGCTGCACCCATATTGGTCAAAGGGCTAAAGCGTATGGAGTATAGAGGATATGATAGTGTTGGAGTTGCCACAATTTCAGGCAAACAGATTACTTTGAGAAAGGGCGTCGGAAAAGTTACCGAAGTAAACAACGCAGTAAAGCTTGACATGCTTTTGGGTTCAGTAGGAATAGGCCATACAAGATGGGCAACGCATGGAGGCGTAACTGAAACAAACGCACATCCACATCCATCAAGTACTGGCGAAGTTGCCATAGTACATAATGGAATAATTGACAATTTTGCGGAACTAAAAAAAGACTTGCAACAAAAAGGATATGTCTTTAAAAGTGAAACAGACAGCGAAGTCATTGCAAATCTTTTGCAACACAATTTTGATCAAACAAAAGACGTTAAAAAATCCATGATTCAAACTGTTGGATCCTTGAAAGGAAACTATGCTTTTGTTGCAGTGTTTGAGGATGGCACACTTACAGCGGCAAGATTTCATGAACCGTTAATCATAGGCGTAGGAAAAAACGGTTATTTCATTTCAAGTGATGTTTTAGGATTTGTAGAGTACACCGATGAAGTGATTTATCCAGACAACCGAGAGTTTGTTATAATCAATCTAAAAGGAATTCAATTTTTTGATTTTGACGGCAACCCAGTACAACATCAAATAACCAAAGTTTCAAAAGAACTTGCGGATGTATACAAGGGAGATTATGCACATTTTACTCTCAAGGAAATTTCTGAGCAGCCTGATACAATACTAAAAGCAGGAGAATCTACAAGAATAGAGCTTGATTTGACGACCGAGTTTGTAAAACATGCAAAGAATCTTTACTTGACAGGAAGTGGTACAAGTTATAATGCAGCTCTTGTAGCAAAACATATTTTTTCAAAGTATGCAAAAATAAAGACAGAGCCCATATTATCTAGTGAGGTAGCGCATTCTCCAAACAATTTTGATCAGCAGTCTATTCTTATTGCACTTTCTCAAAGTGGAGAAAGTGCTGATGTCTTAGAAGCCGTAAAAATTGCTCAAAAAGAAGGAGCAAAAATTATCTCTATTGTTAACATAATGACCTCATCGTTAGTACAAACATCCTCAATTTCCATTGGTTTGAATTGTGGACCTGAAATTGGCGTTGCTGCAACTAAGAGTTTTACCGCACAACTTTCTATTTTATACAAAATTGCCGATAAATTATGCGGGGGTTGTATTGGATTAGATCTTGACAAGGTTTCTATATGTGTAACAAAGATACTTTCTGATCATACAAAGATTCAGGATATTGCAAGAAATCTCAAAACTATTTCTGACATTTATGTACTAGGTAGAGGAATTCATTACGCAATTGCATCAGAGGCATCCCTAAAGCTAAAAGAGCTTACATATATCCACGCAGAAGGCCTTCCTGGCGGAGAGCTAAAACATGGGCCCTTGGCACTAATGGATTCTAACGTCTTTGTAATAATAATAAATCCTAATGATTCCACTTATGTTGACACTTTAGCAAGTGCCCATCAAATAAAAGCTCGCGGTGCAAAAATAATTGGAATCTCTGACAAGCCAAATGAGGTATACGATTATTGGATAGAAATACCGGAAATTAATGAAGCGCTATTCCCTATTATTGAGATAATTCCAATTCAACTCTTGGCATACTATGCTGCTCTTGAAAAGGATACAGATCCGGACTACCCAAGGAATTTAGCAAAATCTGTTACTGTGAAATAATTCTATTGTATTCTCTTTCTGTTAACAATAGTAATTTTTCTGATCCAATACCAGTCTTTAACATGCATGCAATTGATGCACCTCCAGCACCAGCACCTTCTTTTACAAATCCTTCTGCATAAGATCGTAGTCCAGAAATTTTCGACTCACCTAGTTTTAGTTTTGCAACAAGTATTGGAATATCAGAGATTTGTTTTATTAATTCCACAAGGTTTGCCGTCTTATCATTTATGATGTATGAGGTGGTTCCAAGAGCAGTGCTTGTTTCGTTAAAACCAATATGTTTTGCAAACGCTAGAACTGCTGCCATTTGTGTGCCCCCTGCCAAAATTACATTTGTAGATTCCGAAGCTGTACCAAGTATTCCTGCAACAGTAGGAATCATTGGATCCCCTAGTTGTGAAATAATGTCATAAGGATCTTTAGATTCTAGTCTTTTTAATGCAGATTGTACAATTTGTTTTTTCAACATTATAGGATTCTCTGGCATGCTACTGCTCACAGCAGCCTGTATCCCAAGTCCAGTCATTACAGCAAGAGCTGTTGTAGTACCTCCAGGAATACTTTCACCTATTATTAGACAGTCGGTTGAAGCACCAAGAGATCTTCCTACAATTCTTCCATATTCAACAGCCTTTTTGACAGAATCTTGGTCAAGTCCTGGTTCTTGTGCAATGTTTTTTCCTGACTCTAAACCAAGTTCTAAACATGGCAGTTTTGGAATAATCTTGCTTCCTGCATTGACAACAAAGCTTGGGATGCTTGCAGCCTCTAGTGCAGTTTTAGTAAGTAGCGCCGGAGTTGGTTTGCCATCAGGAGTCATAGGTATTGCATCAATAGATTTGCAGTAACCATAATGAAGGAACTCGGCATCAGCAGCTGCAGTAAACTTTAGTAGATCAGGATTTGCTCCAGCGACAGTAATTCCAGGTATCTCACAAGTGGCAGTATATGAAATTACTAATGAAAATACAAATTTTTTATTTTCAACTCTTTTTACAAAATCAATTCCCCTTTGGGTATTTCCTAAAATTTCAATATCTTGCAATTTTTATTCACTATTCATAAATTCGAGAAACTCTTGCTCTGTCCTGGGCTGTAAAACAAAATTTGTCTTTTTTTCTTTTCCTAATGTAGACGAGGGATAGCTTCCATAGTTATGACCAGGATAAAGAACTAGTTTTTCATCCATTTTATGAAGAATATCAAACAAACTGTGATATAGTTCCTTTGCACTTCCTCCAGGAAGATCAACCCTGCCACAATTACCAACAAAAAGTGTATCGCCTGAAAAAATTTTTCCATCACCAACAAGGCACATACTGTCCTTTGAATGACCAGGAGTATGAAAGACAATAATCTCCGAATTTCCAAATTTTATTTTATCACCGTCTGATACTGTCATATCGTTCTTTAGTGTAGAAGCACTATGTTGTATTATTTTCGCATCCGTGATTTTTGTCATGTATTCATTACCTATAGTATGATCAAAATGGTGATGTGTATTTACAATGTATTTTACCTTCAGATTATTCTTTTCTATCACCTTTTGGATCTCCTCAAGATCCCATGAAGGATCTAAAACTATAGCAGTATCAGTATCTTCATCCTCTAAAATGTAGGTAAAGTTTTGCATATTTCCAACTTGTATTTGATGTACTTTCATAGTACACCAACCTCAGCCTCTGGAGGTATACCAATTTTTTCAACCAGAATAGTTCCACACACATCTTTTCTCTTTGGCATCCCTACTTTCATTTTATGAAATGTTATAGTTACATCAGCTTTGACACACTTGTCGTTTGTATTTCCAGTATCTGGATCAAGACCTGATGGAATGTCTATTGCAATCTTGAATGTCTTTAGTTTGTTTATAGAATCGATTGCCGATGCATGTGGTTCTCTAATTTTACCAGAAATTCCTGTTCCCAAAATTCCATCAATAACAATATCTGCTTTTAGATCAAGACCACTAATATCAGACGCAATTACCAAATCTATTGAGTTCATTTTTTCAAGTATAGTCCAGTTTGCCCTAGATTCATCGGTTTTTATTTTGTTAGGATTTCCAAGCAATAACACTTTGACATCAGACCCAAAACCAGCCAAATGCCTTGCAACTACTAAAGCATCACCTCCATTATTTCCAAGTCCAGCAAAAACCAGAATTTTTTTTGATGAAATGTCTGGAAATTTTTCTGATAAGTATCTTGCAACAGATGCTCCTGCATTTTCCATCATGAAATTTCTTTTAAAGCCCATCTGATGGCCGTTTTCCTCTATCTGCATCATTTGTTTGACGGTTATATCCATATGATAACTCAAAAATAATGTCAAATAAGGGCTTTACCAAACGACTTTATCCTAGTTTTTTATCTATTCTTCCATGTCGTTGAAGAATGTCAAATCATCCTTATCTAAAATATCAAAGTCATTAGAAGATGCTCATAGCTCACGTGAATACATCATAAAGAGAACTCGTGAAGTAATTATCTTATGCAGTCAAGCAATAATTTCGGTTCATAAATTAGACATACCAGATGGGAAAGAAAAAGCAGCAAAAGCAAAAAAACTACTTGATGAAATAAGAAAAAAATCAAACTCCGAATTGTATCGATACATCATGACGTCAGAGCAAGAGCTTGTTGAAGCATTTACATTTCTTGCAATAGTACAAAAATTAGAAATACCTTCTGCGGAATCCCTTGGAGTAAAAGGAGAATCATACATACTGGGTTTGCTGGATTGTATTGGTGAACTAAAAAGACTAGTTTATGACTCTATAAGAGCAGGAAAATCCAAGGATGCAAGCAAATTCTTTGAAATAATGGAAAACCTCTATCTTTCCTTGTATCCTTTTGCTATCTATGACAAATTGGTTAATGAAACCCGAAGAAAACTTGATGTAAATAGAATACTGATCGAGGATGCAAGAGCAGCAGTAACTGAGGAAATAAGACGCTCTGCACTCATTGATTCAATTAACAAGTTTAAAAAATAAAGATCAGATCTGTTTATTTTAGTGTTGAATAATTATTTCATGTATTGATTATGTAATCAGATTTTGCAGTGTCATTTATTGTTGTCAAATTTGGTTTGTTTAGAAAAATTTTCAAGTGCGGGAGAAGGGATTTGAACCCTCGAAATCCTAAGATACTAGCCCCTCAAGCTAGCGCCTTTGGCCAGGCTGGGCGACTCCCGCATTATGCAAATACCCATGCATGGTTTTTATAAGCCTTGATTACTTTTTGAAAATATGTTAATTCCTGTCAGATGTTTTACTTGTGGAAATTTAATAGCTGACAAATTTAGGGATTATCAAACAAGAGTAAAATCTGGAGAAGATCCAGCAAAAGTTCTTGATTCTTTTGGATTCAAAAGATATTGTTGCAGAGCTATGTTGTTAACATCGGTTGAAACAATTCACCAAGTTATTCCATTCTACGAAGCAATTCGAAGAAGACAGCAAGAAGTGCAATCTGAGTTAGAATAGGATGCCGAAAATTACTTCCATAAAAGGAAGACTACTCTACAATAGTAGGGGAAGTAAAACAATCGAAGTCGACATTATATCTGATAAATCACATCTTGGCAGAGTTTGTGCTCCCTCAGGAGCTAGTGTTGGAAAGCATGAGGCAGTAAGCTTTCCTGACAACAATCCAGAAAAAAGCCTAGTTGCACTTAATTCAAATTTAAAAAAATTCATAGGACTTGATCCTTCTAACTTAAAATCAATTCATGACACAATAAGGAAAATTGATTCATCTACTAGCTATTCAAAGATAGGAGGTTCTGTTGCTTTTGCAGTTACCATCGCCGCTGTAGATTCAGCAGCCAAAGCCCTTAGCATACCACTGTTCAAGTTATTAACAAAGGATACTGACTTGAGGTTTCCTTTTCCACTAGGAAATATTTTAGGTGGAGGGGCACATGCTGGTCCTGGAACTCCAGACATTCAAGAGATTTTGATCTGTGCCAAGGGCTCAAAGACAGTAAATGATGCAATAAAAGTAAACTTTGCAGTACATAAAGAACTAAGAAGAGTTCTTCAAAAAAATGATCCCAGATTTACTAATGGACGCGGTGATGAAGGTGGATGGGCACCTAAACTAGACAATCAAAAGGCACTAGAACTTTCTGCAAAGGCTTGCGAAAATTTGGGATATACTTTAGGAAAAGAGGTCGCACTTGGCATAGATTTTGCATCTTCTACTCAATGGAATGAAAAAAAAAAGAAATATGTTTACAATAGAGAAGGTTTTGAAAACACTCCTGAAGAGCAAATAGGATTTGTCTCAGAAATAATAAAAAAATATAAACTTGTTTACGCTGAAGATGCAGTTCATGAAGAAGCCTTTGAAGAAATGGCAATTCTGACCTCCAAGTTTCCCAAAGTTTTGATAACTGGCGATGATTTGGTTGTCACAAATACAGAAATTCTCAAAAAAGCTGCAAAATTAAAGGCATGCAATGCTGCAATCTTGAAAGTAAATCAAGCTGGAAGTCTTTATGATGCACTTGAATTTGCAAAGGAAGCTCACAAAAACAAGATTAAACTGATCACATCACATAGATCTGGAGAAGCTACAGATTCACATATAACACATATAGGAATCGCAACAAAATCAAAGATGCTAAAAGTTGGCGTAGTTGGAGGCGAAAGAGTTGCAAAGCTCAATGAATTGCTTCGTATCACAGAGTATGATTTAATACATGGAATGGCAGAGATTTAAAAACACAACATGAGTAAGCAAGAAGAATTTGAACATATGGAAAAATACGTTCTATCTACTGGTATTAGGGTAGGAACTCAAGTTAAAACAAAATTCATGGTTCCATTTATTACAAAGGCTACTAATGAAGGACTTTACATTATTGACAGTAAGAAAACACTAGCAAGAATTCAAACTGCGGCCAAATTCATAAACAGAGCAGAGATTTCAAGAGTGATAGTATGTTCAGGAAGAGAATATGCAACAACACCAATAGAAAAATTCTGTGAGGTAACTGGCGCTACTCCAATGCTTGGAAGATTCATGCCAGGAACTCTGACAAATCCATTATTGCCATATTACATAGAACCACAATTAATTTTCATTTCTGATCCACAAACTGATGAACAAGCTATACTTGAAGCAACAAATGCAGGAATTCCAGTAATCGGTATTTCAAACACAGACAACATAACATCCAAGATTGACCTTATTATTCCAGCAAATAACAGAGGAAGAAAATCTTTAGCTGCAATATACTGGCTTTTGGCAAGAGAGATACTTTTGCAAAAAGGCCAGCTTAAAGCAAATGAATCAATGAAATATGAAATTGATGACTTTGAGACCAAGATTACAGAAGAAGAGCTGGAAGAAGAATCAGAAAAACCTACACCAAGATTCGGTAGAACCCCGAGGCAATAAAGTAATGCAGGTAAGAACACCAGCTGTTGCTGGCATGTTCTATCCAAAAGAAAAAAACGAGTTAAAAACTGTGATACATGATTGTTTTTTGCATCCTTTTGGACCAGGAAAAATTCCTCCAACATCAGACAATGAAAAAATTCTTGGCGTCATCTCTCCACATGCAGGTTACATGTATTCTGGTCCAGTGGCAACAAATTCTTTTTACTCTATATCGTCACAAAGACCTGAACTTGTCATAATTACCGGCCCAAACCATTATGGAATAGGTTGTAATGTTGCAGTGATGAAGGAAGGCATGTGGAAAACTCCTCTTGGCGAAGTAGAAGTTGATTCGGAATGCGCTATAGAGATAAACAAAATTTTCAAAGACATCGAGTTGGATTTTTTTTCCCATACAAGGGATCATAGTTTAGAGGTCCAGATACCAATGCTTCAAGAAATTTATTCTCATAAATTCAAGATACTTCCCATAATTTTGATAAATCAGGACTACCAAACTGCTAAAAAGGTAGGCTCTGCAATAGCAAAGATTGCAAAGATGCGAAAAACAATGGTTGTTGGTTCTTCTGATTTTACACATTATGAAGAAAATAATTTTGCCCACAAACAGGACTCTGCTCTAATCGAACCAATCTTAAATTTAGATTTAGATGAATTTTACAGAGTTTTACAAGAAAAACAAGTTAGCGCATGCGGATATGGGGCGATCGCGTCTACCATGATGGCCTGCAAGGAGCTTGGAGCAAAAGAAGGAAGATTGTTAAAGTATGCTACAAGTGGCGATGTAACAGGCGACAAGAGTTCCGTGGTAGGATATGCATCGATTGTGTTTTCATGAAATCTGTCGCTTCAGCACCTGGAAAGGTAATTTTATTTGGTGAGCATTTTGTGGTGTACGGTATAAAGGCAATACTTTGCTCTATTGATAAGCGAATTACCGCCACATCACAAATAATTGATGAAAAAAAGATCAAGATAAAATCCGATATTGGTAATGTGGAAATAAGTACAGATTCACTGTCAACGGCTGATAGATCCATGGATGTAATGAAGCCATTTTTGTATATTGCAAAAAAAGCATTAGAAAAATTAGAAAGAAATGTTGGAATTGAGATAAAGATAGACTCTGAGATTCCTGCAGGCATTGGTCTTGGCTCCTCATCTGCCTGCTGTGTTGCAGTTGCGGCATCAGTTATGGGATTATTTGGAAAGCTGCCAAAAGAGGAAGTTTTGAAAATTGCAATAGAAGCTGAACGTACCATATTTGAAAATACGTCAGGTGCAGACTGTTCTGTCTGTACTTTTGGTGGACTAATGGAATACGATATGAAAAATGGTTTTAAAAAGATCAACTCAAAAGCTAATTTTGATCTTGTGATTGCAAATTCAAAACAGGCGCATTTTACTAGCGAGGTTGTTGAAAACGTAAGAAGATTCCGAGAAAATAATGAGGACTTGTTTGCTTCATTTTGTGACCAAGAATCAATCCTAATTCAAAATGCTCTTGTGTCTTTAGAAAATAATGATCTAGAATCACTGGGCTTGCTAATGTCAAAGAATCAGGATTTGCTGGAAAGAATAAACATCTCCACTGAAAAGCTTGCACTTTTGGTAAGAGAGGCTAAAAAAACTTCGTTTGGTGCAAAAATAACTGGTGCGGGCGGAGGAGGATGCATAATTGCACTTGTGGACAAGTCTAATCTTGAAAAAACTCTATCTAATCTAAAAACCCATAGCGAATGTTTTTCTGCTAAAATCGATTTTAATGGACTTGTATATACTTAGGAATAAAATTGCAAAAAATACAACTTGAAAAGATTGTCAATGTAGAAAGAGAAAAGGCATTCAAAGCAGGAACTGATTTTGAGAGTTTTACACAAAAGCTACCGCAATACTTCAAACTAATCAGAATACGCTCAGTTCGCGAGTTTACTTCTGTAGTTGAGATTCATGGGAAAATAGCAGACAGAGAATTTTCGGTCATGACTAAAAATGTGATAAAACAGCCTGAAATTCATGAAACTTTTGTTCTGTCTGGAGATGCAAGAGGTAGTCATATTACAAAAAAATATGAACGCGTGCCAGAAGGTACCAGAATCACAATTGATATTGACTTGAAATTAAGAGGTCTTCTTAGATTCACCAGTATTTTTTCAGCAAATAAGATTAAAGAAATCATTAATGGGTATTTTGACGATTTTGCAAAGGCAATAGAAACTTGAAACATCTTTTTTGGGTTTATTTTGTTCATGCTTGTGCCTAGGAATGAAATTTTGGTTTTCTTTCAGATAGATACTTTTTAAACCGAGAGAATTGCTGAAAAAAATATGATTTTGATAAAGCTTGGAGGTTCCATCATAACCAATAAGCAAAAGCCTCTGACTCCAAACATTTCGGCAATAAACAAGATTGCCATTCAATTAAAAAAAGTAAGTGAGCCTATAATCATAGTGCATGGTGGAGGATCATTTGGACATTATTGGTCCGTAAGATATGACATGCATACAAAACCTGCAAAATACAGTAAGAAGGGTGTAGCAGTAGTAAAAAATTCCATGATAGAATTGAATAAGATAATCTTGGATTCGTTTTTAAAAAATAAACTAAATCCTTACTGCCTACCTCCAACTGATTTTATGTTTGGTGATAAAGCTAACACTAAAAAAGTAAAAGAGATTTCAATAATTGCCAAAGACAGATTTGTTCCGGTATCATATGGTGATGTATTATGGTATGGTCAAAACAAGTTCTATATTTTATCTGGAGACAGAATTATGGGAATCTTAGCAAAAGTTCTAAAACCAAGGTTAGCAATTTTTGTGTTAAATGTAGATGGAGTATATTCTGACATGAAAACAAAAAAGCTCCTACATGAGATAAAGGGTCAGAAGACGGCCATTTCAAAGGTAGGAATGGACGTGACTGGAGGCATGGTTCGTAAAATAAAAGAAGCTACTATGATCTCAAATGGTGGAGTTAACGTGTTTTTGGTAAATGGTAACAAACCTGAGAGAATTGTAAACGCTATAAAAGGTAAAAAATTTGAAGGAACTGTATTCAGAGGATAAAAGGACAGACATGGAATATTTGATTCTGGTGGACAGTAATGACAAACCAATAGGAATCGAGGAAAAGGTAAAATGCCATTTGCCAAATGGCAAGTTGCATAGAGCTTTTACAATTCTTTTGTTTAACAGAGAAGGAAAATTGCTTCTAACACAGCGCAGCATGGATAAGATGCTATGGCCAGGCGACTGGGACGGAACTGTAGCAAGTCATCCAAGACAATCAGAGACATATGTTTCGTCTGCAGAAAGAAGATTGCCAGAGGAATTGGGAATATCTTGCAAGCTTGATTACTTGTTCAAATTTGAATACCATGTTCCATACAAAGATATTGGTTCTGAAAACGAAGTATGTGGAACTTTGATTGGCATAGTTGATGATCCTACAAAAATAAAATTAGTAAAAGAAGAAATCAACGATGTAAAATGGAATACATTAGATGATCTTCT
The DNA here is from genome assembly GCA_035935115.1 of Nitrosopumilaceae archaeon. Taxonomy (GTDB): domain Archaea; phylum Thermoproteota; class Nitrososphaeria; order Nitrososphaerales; family Nitrosopumilaceae; genus TA-20. The sequence goes on along the minus strand of DASYXK010000023.1, from coordinate 12,607 downwards.
AAATGATATTAAAAAATCACCACAGATATACTGCCCGTGGATGATTGTCGCATTGTATTTTTTGTCAGAATCTAAAAAAGATATTCTACCACAACATAGTTCAATTTTGAACAAGTGGATTAGAAATGATGTCAAGCAAATTCTTGAAAAACCACTCAAGTATCATTTTCCTGACAACAAATGGGAGCTCAAAAAGTAATGTCATTTAGTTCCATATCAAAAAATGCAAAAAAAGTAAATTCGTTTCTTCTCTCAAGTCTTCATGGTAATCCAGAAGAGATCTATGAGGCAGCCTCATACCTCATAGAACATGGCGGAAAGAGACTGCGACCATTCATGGTTATAAAGAGCTGTGAAATTCTTGGTGGCACTCTAAAACAAGCATTGCCTGCAGCTGCTGCAATAGAAATGGTTCACAATTTCACATTAATTCATGATGATATTATGGATAATGATGAAATGCGACATGGCGTACCCACAACACACACTAAATTTGGAATACCTGTCGGTATCTTGGCTGGAGATGTCTTGTTCTCAAAAGCATTTGAAACCATTTCACATGATCCTAAGATGCCAAAGGATGTGCGTCTTGGACTAGTTTTCAATCTTGCCAAAGCATGTAGTGAAGTATGTGAAGGTCAAGCACTTGACATAATGATGGCCCAGTCAAAAAAAATTCCTACAGAAAAACAATACATTGAAATGATAGAAAAAAAGACATCTGCCCTATTTGCCGCTGCGTGTGCCATGGGAGCAATTAGCGCAAATACGAAAAGTAAGGATGTTGCAAATCTTTCTTCTTTTGGAATAAATCTAGGCGTTGCATTTCAAATAGTTGATGATTTAATTGGCATAATCGGAGATCCAAAAGTTACAAAAAAACCTGTTGGAAATGATTTACGTGAAGGTAAAAAATCACTTCCTATACTTCTTGCAATAAACAAAGCAAGTGGTCAGAAAAAGCAAACAATTCTAAACGCATTTGGAAATTCCACCGTATCAAAAAAAGAATTGAAAAATGCAGTAAAAATAATTTCATCTATGGGAATAGAAAATACAGTTAGGAAAAAGGCGTTACAGTATTCTAATGCAGCAAAAAAATCGCTATCAAGTTACAAGGGTTCAGCAAAAAACGAGCTCTTGTCTCTTTTAGATTTTGTAGTGGAGAGGAGTCAATAATTGGAAGATGATGTCAAGAAGGCTATCAGGGGAATAGCTTTACAAAATGCTTCAGAACATGAGGGAAAAACTCGTAACGATGCAGTAATATCAAAAATACTTGGTTCAAGACCAGATCTGAGAACCAAGGCAAAGGAGATAATGCCATTAATTTCAGAGATTGTATCAAACGTCAACAAAATTTCGTTAGCTGAACAAAAAGCTGAGCTTGAAAGCAGTTTTCCAGAATTACTAGCGGTAAAGCCAAAACTGGAAAGAGTTGGTTTACCACCACTCGAAGGTGCAGAACAGGGAAAAGTGGTAACAAGATTTCCCCCAGAACCAAATGGTTATCCGCATATCGGTCATGCAAAAGCTGCCATTATAGATGAAGAATATGCAAAGATGTATGGTGGAAAACTAATACTGCGATTTGATGATACAAATCCTGAAAATGAGAGACTGGAATATTATGCTGCAATAAAAGTTGGGCTTGACTGGCTTGGAGTGAAATATGATCGAATCAAGAATACTTCGGACGATATGGAATTAATCTACAAAAAAGGATTGCAGATGATCGAAGCAGGTAATGCATATGTTTGTACCTGCGACAAAGAGACAATAAGCAAGAATCGAAGAGAGATGAAAGCTTGCAAATGCCGCGCAGGAGATCATGATCAAAATATCAAAAGATGGCACGATATGTTTGAGAAATACAAACCTGGAGAAGCAATTGTAAGATTCCGTGGCGACATGCAATCTGAAAATACAGTAATGCGTGACCCAGCAATGTTTAGAATAATAGATGAAATTCATCCATTGCTTATAGACAAATACAGAATCTGGCCAAACTATGACTTTGCAGTTGCCATAGAAGACAGCATAGATGGAGTAACTCATGCATTTAGGACAAAAGAGTATGAGCTTAGAAATGAGCTCTACCATGCTATTTTGGATAAGCTTGGAATGAGAAAGCCAAAGATGCTCGAATTTTCAAGACTAGAGTTTGAAGGTATGCCTGTCTCAAAAAGAATCCTAAAGCCGTTGGTTCAAGATGGCAAAGTATCAGGATATGACGATCCAAGACTGCCTACACTTGAGGCAATGCGCAGAAGGGGGATAGTTCCAGAGGCAATCAGAAAATTTGTTCTCTCATTAAGCTTTACAAAATCAGATACCCTTGCTCCATTTGATACACTAGAATCATTTAATCGAAAAATAATTGATGTAACAAGCATTAGACTGTTTATGGTAACAGAACCTGTAAAAATCACAATAAAGAACAACAAGCTTACACAAGTTGAACTTCCCAACCATCCACAAAGAAGCGAGATGGGTAAGAGACGTGTGGAAATTGACGGTAATTTTTACATATCCGGAGCTGATACAAAAACTCTCAAGGTAGGAGATCAAGTTAGACTAATCGAACTTTATAATGTAAAAATAACAAAGACAGGATCAGAAATAGAAGCAGAGTATTCTGGTGATGATTTCAAGGCAGAATTGCCAAAGATTCAATGGATTCCACAAAAAAGTGCGACAAAACTAAACATTTTGATACCAAAAACTCTCTTTGTAAATGAAAAATTTAACGAGGATAGTCTTGAAACTCTACATGCTTATACAGAAAATCACTACTTAGAATTAAATGAGGGTGCGGAAATTCAATTTGTCAGGTTTGGTTATTGCAGAAAAGATTCTGCGATGCAAGCAATCTATACTCACAAGTGAAAAAAAATGAAAATTACAAGGTTGTTAGCAAACAATATGGAAACATATGGTTTTGTAAATGGTAAGAACGTAATTACAAAAGAAGGAATTACATCTCAAACAGGAATTCCCATACCACAAAACATCAAAGACTTTCTTTTTGATGGGTGGTATGACGAGGTAAAACCTAAAATTCCAAAATTAAATTTTACGCAAAACATTTCAGATGTAAAGTTTCTTGCGCCAATACCAAACCCTTCCAAGATTATTTGTCTTGCATTTAACTACAAAGATCATGCCAAAGAACAAAATCTCATACCTCCAGACGAACCTGCAATAATAATAAAACCAAGATCTACACTAAACGGAGCCACTTCTGAAATAATTTGCCCCTCATTTGTCTCAAAGCTTGACTATGAGATAGAACTAGCACTAATCATAGGAAAAGATTGTAAAAACATCACAGAGGAACAAGCCAAGAGTGCAATTTTTGGGTACATGATTTTAAACGACGCTTCTGCTCGAGACATTCAGGCAAAGGATAAACAATTTACCCGTGCAAAAGGATTCGATACATTTGCTCCATGTGGACCGTGGATTACTACTGCAGATGAGGTACCCAATCCTCAAAATCTGAAAATGATAACAAAGGTGAATGGAATTGTAAGACAAAATTCCTCTACTTCAAACATGTTCTTGGGAGTTTATTCCATTGTTTCCATGCTAAGCAAAGTTATGACTCTGGAAAAAGGCGATATCATATCAACAGGAACGCCTGCTGGAGTCATGTTAAACAAACCAGATGCGGTATTTTTGAAAGACGGGGATAAGATAGAGATGGAAATCGAAGGCCTTGGCAAGCTTGAAAACACTGTAAAATTCGTTTAGAAATCTCTTCAAGATACAAAAAACATTAATTGCGTTGAAAATTTAAAACCAGTATGGGAAAAATAATTGTTGGCAAGGCAGCTGACATTCCAGCTGGCAAGATGCAGAAAGTTACTGCAGACGGAAAAGAGATACTTGTAGTAAATGTAGATGGCAATTTTTATGCCATGGATGATACCTGTACACATGCTGGTGCAAGTCTTTCAGAAGGAACCCTGGAAGGTGTCATATTGACATGTGGTTGGCACGGAGCAAAGTTTGATTGTAAAGCAGGCAAGCTTCACGCATTTCCAGCAAAAATAAAAGATTTGAATTCATACAAAATAGTAGTAGAATCTGAAAATGTGTTCTTAGAGCTCTAAGTGCAAACTTTATAAAATCAACCCAATTAGGTTAGCGTTGATGTACAATGGTCGACAAAGCTCAAAACACAGAAACACTAAACACGGCCGTTACTACACTTGAAGACATAGTTTCAAATCCTTCTACTCCAAAAAATATCAAAAAAAGCATAAGCGAGTTAATTATTGAGCTCAAAAAACAAGAATATGCAGTTGCTGTAAGGGCATCAAATGCCATTAGCACACTTGATGACATAACACAAGATCCTAACATGCCATCCTATGTACGGGTAACACTATGGCAAGCTGTTTCTGCACTTGAGAGAATAAGGGAATAAATTTAGTAAAATAGCTTGGTTACTTGTGAAAATAGAAGATTATCTAGCATCTCTTCCGCAGTCCATCATCTCAGGTCAGGATGTGCAGCTTCCAGATAATGCTTTTAGAGAGATATTTCGATTTGTTCAATTAAACAAAGATGATGTGTTTTATCATCTTGGATGTGGAAATGGAAATGGAATAGCAATTGCCTTGGAAGAATTTGGTGTAAAAAAGGCAGTAGGAATAGACAATGACAAAGAAAAAATTTCTTTTGCAAAAAAATTGCTAGAAGAAAAGAAAATTTCAAATGGAATTTTGCAGTGCCAGGATATTTTAGAATCAGATATCAGTGATGCTACTGTAATTCTTTTTTGGTTTTCAGATCAAAACATAATTGAGAAAATGATGCCGAAATTTTCCAATCTGAAAGAAGGGTGCAGAATAATAACGATTTGGGGACCGCTTCCAGGTACCATACCAGACAGGGTAGATTTTCCTTACATTTTGAATATGGTTCCTTTTAAAAAAGCATCCAGTCTACAAGAGCAGCTTCTTTCTGTATTTGGAACAGACTGTATAGATTTTGTGGTTGCATGGGAGTTTGCAGAAAGATATACCAGAGCAGTAGGATCACCAGATGCTGGTAACGATCGCTTTCTTACCATACTACAGTCCCTTGTCATATGGATAAATGCAAAAAATCTTGGAGTTGCGTGCGGACATGAAATACCCGTACCCATAAAAAACTACATCAGTCTGCTACGGACGTACTTTAACATTGATGTGGAATATTTGTTAAATGAAGACTAGATGAACAAATAATCAGTCAGATTTTTATCTGGAATTGACGTATAGACCATTTGATGGACGATAGAATAAACATCAACGTGTCTGCGATTGATTACGATAATACCAGTAAGGCAATAATTTCTACGCTGAGCAATCTGGAGCAGATGGTGCATGGGGAAAATGAGTTTATTGTCACGGATTCGGAATTTGCCTTTGGTTGGCACTTTTATGTTGTATGTGTAAACAAGTCATTAGTAAGAAGGCTTTCAGACCAGATGGGTCCTGATTTTGACAGAATCAAGGGAAACGGCCTTGAGAAGAAATTTTTGACTTGGCTTACAGAGAAGGTCACTCAGAAGAATTTGAAGGTAAAGTTAGCCATCAAAGAAGAGATGGAATCAAGCAAGTTCGGAATATTTTAAAAATAAAAAAGGCCCTTGAGGGGAATCGAACCCCTGTCCGGGGATCCACAGTCCCCTATACTGGCCACTGTACTACAAGGGCCACAAAGAACGTTCCTTTCCAGTCCAGTATTAATCTTAACTGATGCAGTTAGAATTTGTCTGTTGCGTAAGTAAAAATCAAAAAACGAAAAGTCAGGGGTTTATTATTCCTCTACCGATTATCTTGCCTGCTTTTAGCATTGACAATGCTTCTGTGGCCTGATTAAGCTTGAATCGATTTGAAACAAGAGGTTTAATCACACCTCTATTTGCCAGAGAGATTAATTCAATCATATCAGTCATCGAGCCAGTGTATGAGCCAATCAGCTTGTATGCTCTTGTTGGCATTGTAACCAAGTTTAGTTGTAGTGCTCCGCCAAAAAGTCCTACAAGAACCACTCTAGCTCTTCGTCGAAGTATTTGCATGTCTATTTCCACAGTGTTGGTTGCATTGACAAAATCAATTACAGCATCAGCACCAAGATTGCCAGTTAATTCCATTACAGTTTTTACTGCGTCTTCTTTCTTTGAATTAATAACAAGATCTGCACCGCTTTGTTTTGCAACTTGTAATTTATCATCATTTACATCCATGGCAATAATCTTTGCACCAGTAACGGCTTTTGCAAGCTGCATTGCCATCAAACCTAATCCACCGGCACCAACGATAACAACATTATCTGATGGTTTTATACAGGTGTTCTTTACTGCACCATACGCTGTTAGTGCTGAGCATGACAAGGGCGCACTAATATCCGTATCCATATCTCCAATTCTTGCAAGATATTTGTAACTTGGAACAAGTACGTATTCTGCATAACCGCCGTCATTGTAAACTCCTAACGACCTAGGTTTATCACATAAATTTTCTTCTCCTACTCTACATGCAGGACACAGGCCTTCTCCTATCCAAGGAAAAACTAGAACTTTGTCATTTTTTGCAAATCCCTCTACTTCTTCACCCATGGTATCTACCACTCCTGCAATCTCATGTCCGGGAGTCAGTGGATATTTTACTCCCCTATCAGTTGTTTTCATAAATTGACCCGCAACGCCCTGATATCCTCCCTCCCAAAGGTGAATATCGCTGTGACAAACACCTGCAGATTGAACTTTGATTAAAACTTGGGAGCCTTTTGGTTTTGGAGTTTCAAGTTTTTGAACTTCCAAGGGTTCGTTTATCTTAACTATCCTTGCGGCTTCCATGTCTAGTGGTATTTTGCCTGCAATATAAGATAGTTATGCAAATTGTCTGTTCATGAAATTTTGTTTTAATATAAATTATCTATTTGTGATATGTTAAAAAATATTCCAATAAAATTTTGTAAATTTTATGTAAGAATTTTGATATCTAATCAAACTCGACAATCAGCTGTAGGTTTATTTATGACTGGAAAAATATTTCAAAACATGCTCAAAGGCGTAAAGTGGTATGTTGCAATGGGAGTAAGTGCTGCTCTAGTATTTTATGGTATGATTTATTTGCAGAAAATTCTGTGTATCCCAGTAGAAAACAATCCGTGCCTGTAAAACCAATCTACGTGTTAAAAAATTTCAAACATCATCTGTAGATTTAATTAAAACTAAGAGGAAGGAAATCCATGAGCTGTTCTGGCGAGACTGTTGAATCTAATAACGAAATAATACAGATTACGCCAAAGATAACAAGCCAGCTAAAAAAGGCAAAGTACGGAGTCTCTGACCATTCTACCGTTGAACTGTGTCATTGGACAAAAAAATCATTCAAAGGTGAGGGGGATTGTTATAAAATGAAATTTTATGGAATAACTACCCACAGATGTATGGAATTCTCACCAGCTGGAATGTATTGTGAGAACAGATGCATATACTGCTGGAGACCAATGGAATTTTACAGTTCTATGGAGATGCCTCCAGATAAAGTAGCAACACCAGAAGAGATTGTAACCAACCTAATGGAGGAGAGAAGAAAGTTGATCATGGGCCATTATGGCGATCCTAGACAGGATAGAAAAAAGCTTGATGAATCATTGCTTCCAAGTCACTATGCTATTTCTCTATCTGGAGAGCCAACAATGTATCCGCAGCTTCCCAATCTGATAAAATATCTAAAGACTTTTCCGGAAACTAAATCAATTTTTCTTGTAACAAACGGTCAAGAACCAGATATGATACAGAGATTACAATCTGAGGATGCATTACCTACACAGCTATATCTTTCTACAAATGCACCAGATGAAGAAACATTCCAAAAAATAAACAAACCAAGATACAGTGATGCATGGAAAAGATGGAATACCAGCCTTGAAATGCTTTCAAAGCTAAACACAAGAACAGTACTTAGGATCACTTTGATCAAAGACTATAACACTAGTGATGAATTAATTCCAAAGTTTTCCCAGATGTTCAAGCATGCCAATGTTCATTTTATTGAAGCAAAATCCTACATGCATGTAGGACGCTCCACAAACAGACTGGAATATTCAAACACACTAGAAATGTCCGAAGTAAGACATTTCGCAGATGAGGTTGTAAAACAAAGTGAGATTTATTCAGTAATGGATGAGAGTACAATTTCCAGAATTGTAGTACTACAGAATCAAAACAGGATCATCGATCGCTGGATTGCTGCCCATGCAAATGCCACATAGCAAATTTTCGTAGTGCAAGATATCTGTGTGAAACCAAATTTTTGTCTCTTAATTTGGCATATGTTTTGTTTTGACCTGCTGGAATAAAGATAGGATCATAGCCCCATTTGGTGCCCATCGGTTTTCTTGAAATCTTTCCGTCTACTGCCGCCTTGAATAGTATCACGTCATTGTTTCTTTCACAGTACGCTATGACAGATTGAAATTTTGCATTTCTTTTTGCTTTTAATAAATTTAAAATTCCCTTGTTTCCAATTGTCTTAAACGCAAAAGCTGAGTAAGGACCAGGAAAACCATTTAATGATTCAATAAAAAGCCCATCATCTTCTACGATAACTGGCTTTGAGCATTGTGAAAATGCTTGAGTTACTTTGTGTAATACTATTTCTTCTAAAGTATCTGCCTGGATTTCTTCAAGATGACATTTAAAAAAGTCTAGATTTATGTCAAATTTTGATAAGATCGCTTTTGCTTCTTTGTACTTGTTTTCATTTGAAGACGCAAATAAAACATTAGACAACGTTAGCGTATCTTCCTCGGCTTTCTATGACAGATACCTGTATTAGAACACGATTATGTCTTGAAATGCCAACTATTTTTTTATACCCTCTAAGGAACGAGGTCCAAGCTTTTTCCATAATATGAGCATGTGCACTGTTTAGAATTTCTTTGAACAATCTCAGATCTATTGCGTGATCTTCTGTCTTATCTGTTCTTTGTGCAAGCCCAAAATCAATGACAAAGACTTTGCCTTTTTGTACAATAAAGTTCGATGTGGTAAGATCACCGTGCATGATTCCATTTTTGTGCAGTAACCCCACAATCTTTCCTATTTCTTCACATGTTTTAATTATTTTAGGGTTTGAGAGATCTTTAGCTAGAATTCCATCAATATATTGAATATAGATTTCACATTTTTTTGGATCAACAAAATATACAAGCGGTGAGCGAACTCCAAACGACTTGATGTCAGAAATTATTTCAGATTCGCGCACTGTCCTTTGCATCCGTATTCTTTTGTCAAGTATATCATTACGGTAATCTTTTTTTTTTCTAATTTTTAAAATTGCTTTCTTTCCATCCCACAATGTAAGATGAATGTCAGCCTCTGCACCTTTTTTTAACAATTTCAATAGCGTGTATACTATCTTAAAACGTAATTTAAATGACAATCCCTTCTCTTTAGCAGAAAATAGAGTTATAACATGTAGATGAAGATCATACATCATGGAAGATTCGGAAAAGAGAATAATGCAAGAAGACTGTTCAGAGGATTCACTAGGTATTGGAGTTTTGACACTAACAAATATGCGAATTGCCTTTGATAAGACAAAAGGCAGAATAGCAGATTTTTCAAAAAAAATTGGTGATACTGTTCTTGATGTCAAACTAAACCAAATCGTTGAGGTTGGCAAAGAGGGCTGGCTAATAAAAAAAGTCAGAATTAAAGTAAAGACAGATCATGGCGAGAAGACGTACAAATTTGGCGTATTTAATACAGGCAAATGGCTCAAGGCAATAGAAGACGCCGTATCAACACAAAAAAACTAGTACATTATCTCTACAGTATCCAGTCTCCAAGATTGTCTCACAAAAGTTTCCTCTAAAGGAACACCTTGTTTTGTAGAAGATTCCAGTAAACCTGTCCAAGAAATTTGAGAGCCGCAATCACCGGCATATTGCCTTGGAGAAACAAAAAAATTGCAATTGTGTCTTTTGCAAACGCTTTGAAGAATTTCTGATAGCCTTTTGTTTGCAGCAACACCGCCTACTATCAACAATTCTTTTTTGCCGGTAAATGAAAGTGCACGTTCTGTAGCTTCGCCAATCATTGCAAACGCAGTTTCTTGTAATGAAAAACAAGCATCCTCCAGACCCTTTGGAATTATTTGCTTTGTTGCAGAAAGAAGACCAGAAAACGAAACATCGTTTCCTTTTACTACATATGGAAGGTTGACATAGTTGGTTGACTTTGATGCAAGCTCTTCAATTTTTGTTCCACATGGAGATGCAAATCCAGCTGATCTTCCAATTTGATCTAAGAGTTGTCCTAGTGTAATGTCCAAGGTTTCTCCAAAGACTCTCCACTTTTTTGATAAAAATGCCAGGATCATGGTGTGACCTCCAGAAACAAGCAACACCAAAGGATCTTTTGCACCAGTTAACATTTTTCCAAGTTCTATATGACCTAATGCATGGTTCACGGGATATACTGGAATTTTATAATATGATGCCAATGATCTTGCAACAACTGCACCAATTCTCAGACAAGGTCCCAGTCCAGGTCCTGCTGCATATGAAATAATATCAAGATCATTCATTTTTACGCCTGCTTTTTGCAGGCACTCTGAAAGAACCTCTGGTGAGTTTTCAGCATGATGTCTAGAAGCTTCGCGTGGATGAATCCCCTCACCATCAGGAGGTCGATAGATTTTTCTAATGTCTGAAAGAATTTTTCCCTTCTTTCCTTTTTTTTCTAATATCGCACATGAAAATGTATGTGCAGTGCTTTCAATACCAAGACCTAACATTTTATCCCCTGCTCAAAGTTGACACTATTTTGATGACGTCACCATTTTTTAATTGATGCTGTGCTCCTATCCTTTGTTTTGTTTTAGCATCTACTGCATGCAGAAATCCCTTTGCCAAGTCAGCATGTACTGTCTGGGCCAAGTCTTTTGCTGTAGAACCTGGAAATAGTAGCCGTGCATCTGGTAATACTTCTCCGTCCTTGTTTGAGAGTTTAGTTTCATCTTCTACAGGATATACGGTAATTAGTTTAAGAAGATCAAAGCATGCAGTGTTTAAGATCTGTTGTACGCCTGTTGTTTCAATTTTAGCAATTACCTTGTTTGCAAGATCAAGAGCCTTTTGTTGTTGAGGATTTAGACTAATTCCATCTTTTATTTTGAAACTTTTTTCTCCTGGAGAATAATCAATAAGACCACTCTTTGATGCCTTTCTTAGAAGCAGTTCTGTTTCTGCACTACATGCAATTACGTGTCCTTGTGTTTTTAGTTTATCAACAATAGACAGATCATGACACAGATCTGCCTTGTTTGCAGCTATGATCATTGGTCTTGTCTTTTTTCTTAATTCTTTTACAAATGTGTACAGATCATTTTCAGTCCAGTCTGCAGGTTTTTTCATTTGCAGGTTTAGATGCTGAATTAAGACTTCAATGTCATATTCTTTTATGCCAAGCCCACTGAATCTTTGTGCAATTCCTTGTACAAGCTTTGCACCCTTGCTTTCCATTTCTCGTGTTAGCTTTTGCCATTCGCGCTGCAAGATTTGTTTCATCCATTGATCAAACTCTTCTTCAACAAACCTTGCATCCTCAAGTGGATCATGGGTCCCTGCAGGAACAGAATGACCTTGAATGTCAGTACCACCTGAAGCATCAATCACGTGAATTAAAACTTCGGCTTGTCTTGCATCATCTAAAAATTTGTTGCCCAATCCCTTACCTTCATGTGCACCAGGAACAAGACCTGCCACGTCAATTAGTTTAACAGGAATGAATCTAGTTCCATCCACACAGAGAGGATGTTTATGATTAATTCCAAAATGTTTGCATGCACACTCTGTCTTTACATATGCAATTCCTACATTTGGCTCAATTGTAGTAAACGGATAATTTCCAATCTGTGCAGTAGTCTCTGTTGCAGCTGAAAAAAAGGTAGATTTACCAACGTTTGTTTTGCCCAGTAATCCTATTTGCATGGGAATCTTTCTAATGCCTGCTCTTATTAGTATTGCAGAAATCGTTTAATCCAATTTGATTTGATGGTATGTATTGTCTAAAGTAATAACTGGAAACCCAGGAGTAGGAAAACACACTGTAGCAAAACAAATTGCAAAAAATCTCAACCTTGACCTTATTGACATAAACAAGGTAGCTATAGAACACGGCTTGTTTGTACCAGGAAAAGAAACACTGGATGTTGATACAAAAGCTTTGCAAAAAATTATAGATAAAAAAATTACAAAACATTCCCTAATAGTAGGACACCTAGCACCATATGTAATACCGCAAAATAAAGTCGATATCGCAATGGTTCTAAGAAAAAGTCCGTACAAGTTGATTTCTGTTTATAAAAAAAGAAATTACTCCAAGCAAAAAACAATAGAAAATTTAGGTAGTGAGATTTTAGGAATAACATTCTACGACGCTTTAAAAAAATTTGGTCCAGCAAAGACCCATCAAATAGATACTAGTCTCAATTCAGTTTCCAAAGTTGTTAAAAGAATTGAGATGCTTTTTGAAAAAGGCAAGTTTACAGATGATCAAGTAGATTGGCTTGGCTTGATTTCAAAAAAAGGA
>DASYXK010000022.1:0-6189 GCA_035935115.1 Nitrosopumilaceae archaeon | reverse complement strand
GAATGCATCTTGTTGATCAACTCTTCAATGTTTGGAAGAAATTCATGTAACGGTGGATCCAATAGTCGTATGGTAACGTGATATCCATTCATTGCTTTTAGAATTTCCTTAAAGTCGCTTTTTTGTAGAACCATTAATTTTTCTAACACTGCCTTTCGTTCATCAACTGTTTGTGTCATTATCATGTCAACAAAAAGGCCAAGCCTATCTTGAGCATTGAACATCCTTTCTGTTCTACATAGGCCTATTCCCTTTGCACCATACTCTCTTGCAAGCTTTGCTCCCTCAGGAGTATCGGCATTTGCTCTTATTCCTAATTTCTTTATCTTTTCTGACCAGCCTAGTATGGTTCTAAAATCATCTGTAATTTTGGGCTCTATTGTTGGCACTTCACCCATGAAAACTCGTCCATCACTGCCGTCTATTGTGATTACATCTCCTTCAAGCACTGTTTTATTTTCTACCTGGAATTTTTTTGATGCATAATCTATCTTCATATCAGAACACCCGACAATGCATGGCTTGCCCATTCCACGTGCTACAACTGCAGCATGAGATGTCTTTCCACCTCGGCTAGTGAGAATTCCAACTGATGCAAAAAATGCAGGGACATCTTCAGGCTTTGTCTCTTCTCTTACTAGTATCACCTTGACTCCGTTCTCTCCCATCGTTACAGCTTTTTTTACATCAAACACCACTATTCCAGTGGCTGCACCTGGTGATGCAGCAATTCCTTTCACTATTGACGGATAATTTTTTGCTGCTACTGAATCAATAGTTTTGTGTAAGAGCTGGTCTAGTTGTTCTGGTTGTAGTCTAAGTATTGCTCTGTCTTTTGAAATTAATTTCTCTTTTACCATATCAACAGATGTTTTAATCATTCCTATTGCATTCATTTTTGCAGAACGTGTTTGTAACATGTAGAACCTGCCTTGTTCCATTGTAAACTCCAAGTCCTGCGGTTCCTTGTAGTGCTTTTCAAGTTTCTCGCATGTTTTTATGAGCTGTGCATAAGTTTTTGGTAATTCTTTTGCTAAATTATCAATTGGTTGTCCAGTTCGTGTTCCTGCCACAACATCTTCTCCTTGTGCATTAACAAGATATTCTCCAAATACTTTTTTTGTTCCATCTCCTGGGTTTCGTGTAAACACAACTCCTGTGGCACTGTCATTTCCCATATTGCCAAAGACCATGGCAACAACATTTACTGCAGTTCCATTTGCGATATCCTTTGTAATCTTGTATTTTTCTCGATATACTACGGCTCGTTCTCCCATCCAGCTTCTAAAGACTGCATTAATTGCTAATTCTAACTGCTTATAAGGATCCTCCGGAAATGGTTTTCCAATGTGATTTTCACATATTGATTTGTATTCTGAGACTATATTTTTGAGGGAATCCTCGTTAAGGTCACTGTCTGCTTGTACTCCTTGAGTGTGCTTTGACCTCTCTAGAACTTCATTGAATTTTTCATCATTAATTCCAAAAACCACCTTTCCAAACAGCTGGAGAAACCTGCGATAAGAATCCCATGCAAACCGTGGATTGTTACTTTTTTTTGCAAGACCAATTACTGTTTTATCATTTAATCCCAAGTTTAGAATGGTATCCATCATTCCTGGCATGGAAACGGCAGCACCTGATCTTACTGACACCAAAAGTGGATTTTCAATCGAACCAAATTTTTTATTGGTTTTTTTTTCTATTTTTGCAATATTTTTCTTGACATCGCTCATTAGGGTGCGTGGCAATTTTTTGCCATTAGCATAATACCAATTGCAGACTTCGGTAGTAATTGTAAAACCTGGAGGCACTGGTAGGCCAAGCTTTGTCATCTCTGCCAAACCTGCACCTTTTCCGCCAAACAATTTTTTATTTTTGTCATCACCTTCGTTGAAAAAATAAACTGATTTCATATTACGCACCTACTCTGGTTTAGGTTATCAACCTTTCTTGCTTTTTGAAATGGCTATTGCAAACTCTTCTACTATGTCATTCCAGTTTTTTGTCTTGACAATGCCGCTTGCTACTAGGATTCCCTTTGCTCCAAGCTGCATGGCTTTTGCAACGTCTTTGCCTGACACTATTCCTGCACCACACAATAGTTTTGTAGAATTTTTTGCCTGTTTAACTGCCATGACTGATTTTGTAATTACTTCGGGTTTTTCTTTTGAAACAGCCTTGCCAGTTCCTATTAATTCTGGTGGCTCTATGGCAATATAGTCTGGATTTAGTATGGCATATTTTTTTGCCTCATTTACGTTCCTGACACAAACTACCGAAATCATGCCTAGTTTTTTGAGCCTTGATACTAATTCTGTGATCTCTTTTTCAGAAATGCGATGTTCACTGTGATTGATTAGCGAACCGCTCACATTAGATTTTTTGATAATCTCTGGAACTATGAATCCAGTTGTGCTTCCTGTGTTTGCAACATCCACATGTTGAGCTAAAACAGGAATGGAATGCTTTGCAATTTCAGATAAAAGATGTTGTGGCGGCACTACGGCTATTTTTATTTTGTATTTTTTTGAAATTCTTTCTGCTATTTTAGCTAGTTTAGAAGCATTTGTACCTGATACCTCTTCATAGTTTTTGAAATTTATGATAAACAAACTGTTGGTGTTTGTGTTTGCCTGAATATATAGATTGAAACCAAAAATACTATTCTAAAATTATGAATAATTCTAGTGTTAAATCATTTTGTCAAAAAGAAAATCTGGATTTTCTTGTTATTGCTACAACGCCAATAACTGACATTGCAATAATCATGCCTGCAACTGGACCAAATTCTGGAACTACATTTTGTGCTGTACCATGAAAAAGTAACACCTCACCCTTTGTACCAGTCCAAGTAGATGGATCTGTTCCAGGTAATCCAATTCCATTTAGTGTTATTTTGATATCTACAGGATTAGAAGACGCCAAATAATTAGTCAATTGCATATCATTGCCAGTATGTGTGTGTCCAGCAGTATTGGAGAAGATCTCATTTCCGTCCTGTGTTACAGATATGGCATAGTTTTGATGTTTGATTGGATTTCCTTGGGCATCTGTAAATGACAATGTTATTGAGAGCGGTTGTCCATTTGTGGGGGGATTTGGTGAAAAAGTCAATATGACTTGTTCTGAACCATCCTTTGTTGCAGCTTTCATCATGGACATGACAGGCATATTTCCTACAGAAGTAACTCCCATGTTGCCTAGTTGCACTTGTCCAAAAACTGTTGGAGCTAATGAAAGTGTAGCAACTAGTGATAAAACACCAAATAATACCCATATTGATTTTGATTTCATGTGTTAATTACTCTTGATAGTACAAACTAGTATATCAATTTCATCTTTGAATGATTGTTGGTTCTGTAAATATAGGATTCAAAAACTTTCTTATAGAATATTATGGAATCACCTGATATGCCACTTTCAAATAACATCATTATTAGTTTAAACGAAATTACAACGTCGGTTTCAAGTAAAAAACATCTAAAACCAGAGGATGAGACCATGATAAAAGGAATATTCCAAAACATACTTGAAAGCGGCGGTACTTTTAACATTGATGAGATTGAGAGCTGGTTTGCTCTTGAAGGCTCTTGGCATGATAAATCAACAGTAGAACGTATTTTAAATATTGCACATTATCAGCAAGCAAAATACGATGCAAATAATAAATTAAAATTCATGTCAGATGACTGTAGCTGCGGTAAATCTTAATTTTATAAATTAAAAATTGGATTAAAAATTTACTTTTTAATTCCAAGCGTTCTGTTTTTGAGACGCAAGTATGTGTTGTGACACTTGCGGCATCTTGTTGCCCCGATTGGATTTTTTGCACCACATGCAAAACAGACTTTAAAGTGTAGTCTTGCTTTTTGCGCAATTTGTTTTTTTAGTGGATCTGTTATTGGCATTTTCTCTTCCTACTAGGTGACACTATTTGATTCTACCTTTTATGTCAAGCTTTCCAGCCAAGAGCATTGATACTTCGGCTGGCCTTTTTGCTACTGGAACGTTTGCTTTAGCATACATTGAGACTTTGGATTCTGCAGAACCGTAATTTCCGTAAATTATTGCACCAGCATGACCCATTCTTTTTTCCTTTGGTGCAGCTCTTCCTGCAATATATGCAACTACTGGTTTGTCAAATTTGGTATCAATGATGTGCTGTGCCAGCATTTCCTCTGCATCGCCCCCAATTTCTCCAACAACTACAACACCATCTATGTTAGCTCCGCTTCTAATTCGCTCAAATGCATCTATTACAGGTGTTCCGTTTATTGGATCGCCTCCAATTCCAAGGCATATGCTTTGGCCAAAGTTTGCAAGCGATAAATTGTGCGATACTTCGTACATCAAAGTTCCACTTCTTGATAAAACTGCAATTCTGCCTGGTTTGAAAGGCGATGCAGGCATGATTCCAATTTTCATAACACCAGGAATAATAATTCCTGGTGTGTTTGGACCAATCACTATTGCGTCTTTTTTCTTGGCAAGATCAATTGTCTTCATGGAATCTCTTACCGGTACGTGCTCTGGAATGGCGATAAGCAGTTTGATGCCAGCTTCTAGTGCTTCAACTGCTGCTTCCAAAAAGAATTTTGCGGGAACAAAGACTACTGAAATTTTAGCACCTGTTGCGTCAACTGCCTCTTTTACTGTATTGTAAATTGGTGTTTGCTCAAATTTTTGACCACCTTTACCTGGTGTTACACCAGCTACTATGTTTGTTCCATAGGCAAGCATCTGCTGTGTATGAAATGAACCAAATTTACCAGTTATGCCCTGTATGATTACTGGCTTTTTCTTGTAATCTGCATCTCCTTCTTTTCCTATTAAAAGTTCGAAAAGATCAACCAATTTTGTTTACCTCTATTACTGCGGCATTTATTGCTTCTTCAACTGTGTCAAACATCTTTGTTCTGGACCCCTTTAGCATTTCTTTTGACTTGTCAGCTTCTGCACCTGACATTCTTGCAAAGACTGGAACATCTAATATTTTGTCTTCATATGCTTTGATAAATGCAGTTGCAACTGTTGTGGTTTTTACAATTCCTCCATAAAGATTTACCAAGATTCCTTTTACTTTTTTCATTTTACTAATCAAAGTAAGTGCTTCATAAACGGTATCTGTTGTTGCACCTCCACCTACGTCTAAAAAGCAAGCTGGTTTTCCACCATGGTCTGATAACATGTCTAGTGATGACATGACCAATCCGGCACCGTTTCCTACAACTGCTATATTTCCGTCTAGTTCCACTAGTGAAAAGCCGCTTTTTTCTGCACGCTCTTCAAGGTCAGAGACTTCTTGGAATCTGCGTAACTCGTCGTGTCTGAACATGGCGTTATCATCAATTATGACCTTGCCGTCTAGTGCTACAACTGAACCATCGCCTAGTATTGCAAGTGGGTTTATCTCTGCCAACTCTGCTTCTTTTTCTGTAGTAATTTTAGATAGTTTTTGTAGTATGTCTACAAAATCTGCAGCAGTCTTGTCTTTTAGGCCCATGGTATGAGCCACCTCTTCTGCAGTTTTTGTATCTACATCACCACAACCCACTTCTCGAATAATTTGATTCTTTACGGATTCAATTTCCACACCGCCATCTGCTGATGCAATTATGGTGTAACACCTTTTTCCTCTGTTTAAAAATAATGAAAGATAAAGTTCTTTTTTAATATCGGCCATTTTTTCAAGCAGTATTGCTTTGGTCTTTTCACCTTTGACAACTTTTTGCATAATTTCTGGATATTTTAATTCAAACTCATCTTTATTTTGGCATTTTTGTATTGCCCCTGCCTTGCCTCTACCACCTACAGCCATCTGAGCTTTTATCACAAATGGGAAACCAAGTATAGATGCATCTTTTCTTCCTTGTTCGATATTAGTTGATGTTAATCCTTTTGGAATTGGAATTTTATATTCAGCAAACAAGGTTTTTGCTTGATATTCTAGGAGCCGCATGCAAACTTTTCTTTTTTATGGTCTTTATAATCTGTTGGGTATTTTCTTCTAATGATAAATTAGAGTTCGAATCATTTTTGATGCTGTAATTATTGATACTATGGAAACTGCAAATACTAGTACTGCAATAGGACCAAACTCTGGAACAGCAGATGATGACTGAATAGGCCTGACATCTACTTCGCCTACCATCCACCTATCTATCTTGTCAGAATATTTGTACATTC
>DASYXK010000021.1:0-445329 GCA_035935115.1 Nitrosopumilaceae archaeon | reverse complement strand
CATAGCGTTTCCGTACAAGGCCGACGAAAATTATCCAGTCTATATGCCAAAGTCGCCATACGCAGTAAGTAAATTTTCGTCAGAGGCATATTGTAGAAGTTATTACCTCACCTATGACTATCCCATTGTCATAACCAGAGGATTCAACACATTTGGACCAAGACAAAAGGCTGGAAGCAAGGGCGCCATGATACCTAGTTTCGCGCTGAGAGTACTAAAAGACAAACCTCCAATGATCTATGGAGATGGTGAACAAACTCGTGACTACACCTATGTCGAAGATATTGCAGAGGGCATATCAAGATGTCTGACGTTAGACAAAGCAATAGGAGAAACAATACATCTCTGTAGTGGCATTGACCGAAAGGCTATTGATGTAGCTCAACAGGTCATTGACATCTGTGGAAAAAGTGACAAGTTAAAGCCTGAACATATAAAGCCAAGACCTGGAGAAATGCGAAGGTCCATAGGAGACAACTCAAAAGCAAAGAAATTGCTAAATTGGGAACCAAAGATAGACTTTGAACAAGGTGTAAAGAACGCCATTGATTTCATTAGTGAGCGGATTAGACTCGAGCTTCCTCTATATGAAAAAACATAGTCTTTCATTCTTACACTGAAGGTGGCAAAACCCATTGGAGTGGGATAAACACTCCTCTTCTTGTTTTTTATTTAATTAACAACAAAGGATTTCATTAACAAAGAGTAAAAGAAGGAAAAATCCTACTGCGGTAAAAGATTCTCTGAGATTCTAAATATGATGCGGAGAAAAGAATCATTACAAAATAAAATCTCGATTATTTTTCAATCATGAATATTTGAAATTCAGAAAAAAGAATCTATGTAAATCTTGCAAAATAGATGCTTGTAGCGTTTTTAATTATTCTCATTATGTATATAGATGATAGTGATGCTGAGATGAGTGCAGATACCAAGTACGCATATACTATGTTTTCAAAACCCTTCTGTGCCAGAACAAAGCCGCCTAGTACCAGAATCAATGATGCAATTAGCGCGATAATCGCTAGGGTCTTAATCCTATTCATAAAAGTAGCAAACATGGTGTTGGCAACAAAGATGGATATGAATACATTTCCTATGGATGCTATTGCAAGAATGTTCAAGCTAACATCTGATGCACCAAGTCGTGTCATTATCTCTGAACCCAGAAAGTTCAAGCTAATTGCTATACAACAAGAGGTTACTATACTGGCAAGCATTAGTTTTCTGTAACGCTTCTGAAGAAAATCATCGATTACTCCTATCTGTGTGATTTTATGTGTTATGGTGATGTTGGACATTTCATGATAGAATCCAGCCATTATCATGTATTGTGCGATGGATGTTATTAGGAAGATAAGTGTGGCTGGATCGGCACCGCTGTGATATGTAGTGTTGAAAAGTAGTGGTAGCGAAGCTTTATTTGTATGCAATACTGGATTGAAGAACCAGGAGATCAGCCTATCTCCAAACATCATCACAAACAAAAAGGTTCCAAGAATGTAGTATGGTATGGCATCCCACAGCTGAACTCTAACCCTTGCCTTGATAGTGTTGTTAATACCTCTTGGAGATTTATAGAAGTGAGGGTGTACACCATGTGTTGATGAATTACTAAATGTCTTGTAATGTGCATAAACTGCACTAATAGACAACCACACGAACGCTACTCCTAATGCCATAAGATATCTGCTAACTATGTCAGGAATTACATTAGAAGTCAAGTAGTAGATCAATAGGAGTAACGATAGTGCAACAGAATATGACACAACCAAAAGTTTTAGCTTCTTGAGTGCATAAACAATCATGTATGATGCCCTGTGCAGAGAAACCGTTGCTAGAGATATTACACTCAAAAGAACAAGACGAATAGGACTATCTGCTAAATATCCAAAGAGGAACAATAAGGAAGAAGCTGCTACCACTATGAATGATATCAAGACAAAGTTTCTTTTAACAGTACGTCTTGCTTCAGATGTGTTTAATTGGGAATGGTTCATGACAAAGAGTCTTTGAAACACGTCCATTGGACCTTGTGTGATGAAGATGCCAAGAAATACCCCAATCATAAGTGCTGTTATGTAGTCGGTAGGTAATCGCGATACCATCCACAATGATACTCCTGATACAAAGAACAAGGCCAGTGAAGCTAACCATGGAAAAATCATTGCCAAGCTTTCCATGAGCTTCGTTTTATTGCTAGGAATTTTGCTTAGTAATTCATCAGTGAATTTGGACTCGTCTTTTTGTTTTACTTCATAGAACTCAATGAAGTTATTGATGTAGACTGCCAAATCATATATGTCTTTGAAACCATTTTGTTCTAAATCTTCCTTGGTAATTCCCATGACTTCAAGGAGTACGGCTATATCGGTAACGCTCTCTATGTTCTCTTCTGCTTCGATAATTGTTCTTGCTGCCTTCTCGGCAAAGATCCTAGCCTCCCTTGGAAGGGTTTCCATTTCAAATGTGAATTTGGACAATTGTGTTCTTCTCTCTCCAGCTGTTGTAGAATTGGAGTATGCTATCTGGTTTGGTAATGTTAAAATTAGTTTTCATATTTTCAATGATGAATGTTTTAATTCTTCTGTTGAATGATTCATCAGCGATGTATCTTTCTATGGAGTCAACGCTATCTTCGGCTGCTTTGTCTACTGATATCAACGCGTGTGCATCTCTTGCAGTGCTGACAGTTGAATCGCTTCTTGTTTCTTTCCTCTTATGAGACTCTCATAGAGTGTAGAGTATTCATTAACCATTTTCTTAACAGAAAACTCGGCTCTTGATTTTTTCATTGCATCTGCACCAAAATCATTTCTTAATTTCTCATCCTTAAGAAGTGTGATAATTGCATTGGCCATCACATGAGGATTTCTGCTTTTTACAAGTATGCCACATCCTTGAACTGCCTCCCTCGTACCGCCAACATCAGATGCAACAACTGCTTTTCCACAAGCCATAGATTCGCAAGCGGTCAATGGGAGGCCTTCGGTGATGCTGCTGATCACAACTACATCAGCTGCATTGAATACCTTCTCTGGTTCGCTCGTTCCACCCATAAATTTAATAGTTTCTTCAAGTTGCAACTCTTTCAAAATGTTTACACATCTAGTTGCATAATCTAGGGTTTTGGATTCTCCATATATCAGGCACCTTACATTTGGCTCGTATTCCTTAACATATTTGATTGCCTCGATCAAACATATTACATCTTTAAACGGTTCTATCCTTGCCACGGATACCAGTGTTGGCCTATCGTCTAACCTTGGGACATCCATTGGCTTGAATCGCTCAGTGTCTATTCCGTTATAAATTAACTTCATCTTTGTTGAAGGAACACCAAGCATCTGTTGCCAAAAGGTGTTTGCGCGAGAGGCAGCTACAACTACATCTGCCATTGAATGTACTATTTTAACTACATTTGCCGCGATTGTTTTCACAAGTATTCTTGTGTATTTATCGTGAAAGTCTATGTTATAATTAAGGGAAACCTCTCGGAATGCTACGCCATGCTCACTTACAACTACTGGACAACCCCACTTCTTTTTTGCTATCATACCAAGCAATGCTGGAAACCAAGCTAAGGAACATTGAACCAGATCCACCTTAGGGATATTGACTGAAAGGATCTGTAATGATCTTTGCATGGCTCGGAAAGCTTCTAATGCATCATGTAGATTCATCTCTTTATAGATGGGATCACAGCTTAATCGCTCCCTAAAAATTTCCCATGTTTTCGGATTCTCAAGGCATTTCTTATAGTCATAGATAGTAAAGAAAGAATGTATTTTGAAGATGGTGTCTTTAAGATGTTGCAGATTACAGGTTTCGGAGAGAAACTCTCCTATGAGGCTGTCGTATAATGGCAAGAATGTATTTTTTATTACACTTTGTGTAGTTTTATTAATTCTAGAAATTAGTGGAGTTTTGTCATCGTAGAATTCCTCATACCTATTTGTAGCAAAGATCGGTATTCCAATCACTTTTACATTATTATGTATTGTATTATTTGCGCTTGCATTTGGGTTTGAAAGTTGATTAAACACGATGAACTGCCAGTCAGTAAGTCCCTCGATTAGTGATCTCTGCCATCTATATACTCCACCAGAAGCGACGTGAGGATAAGCATCCCAACCAACCAATAACAGTTTTTTCAAGGGTCTTGAATCTACAGAAAATTCTTTTACTGTGTTATTTTCTGACACTAGCATATCAAATCACTATCACTGTAACAATTGGAGTTGAATAGTTCTAAAGAATTCAACAAGCCCAACTAATCCTTTATCTATTGAAATTTTTGGAACATAACCAAGACTATTTCTAATCTTATCGATTGACGCTAAACCAAATCTCAAATCACCAGCACGCGATGGCCCAAACTTGTGTTCTATGTCTTTTGTTTTGGTTATCGATTTTAATATATCTAGCAACTTTAGAATTGTTATAGAGTTTGCTGTTGCCACATTGAATCTTTCACCTATTGCATTTTTGGATTCCATAGCCAACATATTTGCCTGAACTATGTCTGACACATATACGAAATCCCTACTTTGTTGTCCATCACCATATATGATAGGTGTTTGTCTTTGTAAGAGCTGATTTGTGAAGATCGTGATAACACCACTGTAATCGTTCATCTTTTGCCTTGGTCCATAGACATTAAAATATCTCAACGAAACAGTTTCCAATCCGTATGATGCACGATATGCGTCAAGATAACTCTCTACAGATAATTTGGAAGCTCCATAGGGAGAAAATGGTTTACATAACATCTCTTCTGAAACACGATCATTTTTTATCATCCCATAGGTTGCTGCTGTTGATGCAAAGAGAAATCGTTTTACCCCATTTCTTATACAAAAATTCAATATTTCAAGTGATGTGTTCACGTTAACATCGTGAACAACCATGGGTTCGATAATAGATCTAGGTACACTTGCTATGGCCGCCTCGTGAAATACTACATCAATATCCTTTACATCTGATAATACTTCACCAATTTTTCTTGCATCTCTAATGAACACATGTAGTAAATTGTTATGTTCATGGTGACGTAGATTAATCATTGAACCAGTGCTCTGATCGTCTAATACGTATGTCTCTATTCCTCTACGCAGTAATTCATCTACGATATGACTGCCAATAAAACCAGCACCACCAGTGACTACTGCCCTTGAAACTTTCATTGGACAACTATCTCCATTGGTTGATCTAAAAAGTAATACAATATTCTATCTCCCAGTATCTCTATCCGTATTATGATTTGATTTTCTTAGATGCATAAAATTCTGAATTACTTCTTCTATTTCAGAAGAAATTTGAAGATTGGCATGTGATATATTCATAATGGTATCTGCATGTTTTTTTTTCATTCTCAAGTTTTTCATAACATCATCTCCACCAGAAAACGGGTTTATTTTTCTGGCAAGAAAAATAGATTTGTCATAAACCCTCTGGGCCTTATCACCATTTCCGCCTAGTAAATAATATTCATAAGCTTCCTGAAGTGACCAAAGAGATTCTCTAATTGACTCTCTAATGATAAAATATGAATTTTCCTCATAAATTCTTGCAGACTCCAAGTATAATTGGCGTGCAATTATAAAATTACCTAGATTTGCAAGACAACTTGCTGCACAAGAACAACTCAAAGCTGCTTTAACAAATGAACTTTGTTTCAAACACTCTGAAGCATCTTTTAAATAATAAACAAACGCTTCAAAATAATTACGTTCATCTTCCATTTT
The DNA here is from genome assembly GCA_035935115.1 of Nitrosopumilaceae archaeon. Classification (GTDB taxonomy): domain Archaea; phylum Thermoproteota; class Nitrososphaeria; order Nitrososphaerales; family Nitrosopumilaceae; genus TA-20. Next base: position 439,582 of record DASYXK010000021.1, on the reverse strand, counting down.
GATAGCATTAAGCCATAAATTATCTTCATTTGTATTTCTGTCCATACAAGTTTTTATTTCCATTCTATTATGATTAACTGCGTGTATTTTTTAAAAGAATGGTAAGTTTCTATCAGTAAAATGTTTTAGTAAATAGTTCTATAATGCATAAAAAACTTGATACCGTATTTTGATAACTAGAGGTTACAAAAGAAATTGTGTTCCATTATTGGATATATAGGTTCCAATAAAGCCGCTCCAGTTATAATTCAAGGACTAAAACGAATGGAGTATAGAGGATACGATAGTGTAGGAATAGCAACATTTTCTGATAATCAAATTTTAATAAAAAAGGGAGTTGGGAAAGTTGATCAGGTAAATAGTACTTCTAAATTAGATACACTTTCTGGAAATATCGGAATTGGTCATACCAGATGGGCTACACATGGTGGGGTAACATCCGCAAATGCTCATCCACATCAGTCAAGCTCAAGCAAAATTGCCATAGTTCATAATGGAATAATTGATAATTTTACAGAACTAAAAAAAGACTTGAAACAAAAGGGCTTTCTTTTTAAAAGCGAGACAGACAGCGAAGTCATTGCAAATCTTTTACAATATGAGTTTGATCAAACAAAAAACGTCAAAAAATCTATGTTACAAACTGTTGGGCAATTAGTAGGAAATTATTCTTTTGTTGCAGTATTTGATAATGGGATGATTGCCGCAGCCAGATTTCATGAACCATTAATTGTAGGAATTGGAAAAGAAGGATATTTTGTTTCAAGCGATGTTTTGGGATTTGTAGGACATACTAATCAGGTGATTTATCCAGATAATCGCGAGTTTGTTATAATTAATACACATGGGATTCAAATGTTTGATTTTGATGGAAATCCAGTAAGACATCAAATTACAAAAATATCAAAAGAATTTGCTGATTCATACAAAGGCGAATATGCGCATTATACCATAAAAGAAATTTCAGAACAACCTAGAACAATATTAAAAGCTGGTCATAATACCAAAATTGAACTTGATCTTGTAGTTGATTTGATAAAACAGGCAAAAAACATGTTCATAACGGGAAGCGGGACGAGCTACAACGCTGCACTTGTGGCAAAACACATTTTTTCAAAATATGCAAAATTAAAGATTGAATCTCTTATATCAAGTGAAATACCATATTCTCCAAACTTTTTTGATGATCAATCAATATTGATTGCTCTCTCGCAGAGTGGAGAAAGTGCAGATGTGCTTGAAGCTGCAAATATTGCACAAAACGATGGCACAAAAATAATTTCTATTGTAAATATGATGACATCATCACTTGCAAATATGTCAGCAATATCAATAGGATTGGACTGTGGTCCAGAGATTGGTGTTGCGGCAACCAAGAGCTTTACCTCCCAGCTTGCGGTATTGTATCAACTCACTGACAAGCTTTGTGGAAACTGCTTAGGACTTGATTTGAATGAAATTTCACAGACTATGTCAAAGACACTATTAGATCATTCAAAAATTATAGAGATTGCAAAACAACTCAAGAATGTTTCTGATATCTATATACTTGGAAGAGGAATACATTACCCCATAGCTTGTGAGGCTTCATTAAAAATTAAAGAACTGACATATATTCATGCGGAGGGTCTTCCTGGCGGTGAATTAAAACATGGTCCACTTGCGTTAATGGACTCAAATGTTTATGTCATAATAATTAATCCGCATGACTCTACATATGATAATACTCTAACAAGTGCACATGAAATCAAGGCGCGTGGTGCAAAAATAATTGGGATCTCTGATAAACCAAGTGATGTTTATGATTTTTGGGTACAGATTCCGACAATTGGTGAGGCTTTCTACCCTTTGATAGAAATCATTCCAATTCAACTTTTGGCATACTATGCTGCTCTTGAGAAGAATGCAGATCCTGACTACCCAAGAAATCTTGCCAAATCTGTTACTGTAAAATAGATAGATTATTTTTTACTTATGACTGTTCTAGTAATTTGTTAGCAAATTAAGATAATCTTCAGTTGCTATGATCATATGAGTCATGAGTTGTGATATCTGTTGGAAAATAATTGATGATTCTGATATTGATGTTGAATTTGATTCCGATGAATTTGTAATATGCTCTGAATGTAGATCAAATCCTGGAGAAGAATTCTCTTTTGCAAAATTCTAGAATTTTATTACTACAAAAGCGGAATAACTAAAATGATACATTATAATATTTCAAAAAGATTTGTGGTGCTGCTAATTTTTGTTGTATTCTCTATTACCATGTTATTTGTACCAAATTATTTTTTGAAATCAGCATCAGCTGACCATGCAGTTCCAAGGTATGACGGTGAGATTATTCCTGCTTCAAATGAAGCAGGTGGAAACACAAACCATACTGTTTCCATCATGCTAACGCAAAACACTACTGCATATAACAAAACTAACCCAGTGGAAGGTTTTAGCAATATAGTGTGTAAGAGTGGGTATCAATATGTAAAAATGACAGGGCAGTATACTGCTGGAAATATTTCATATAAGGTGATTTTTCTACGAATGGTATTACTAGATGATAATGGTCATGTCATCGCTAAAGGATTTGGATTTGTGGATGATATTGATGCACACAAAACTAAGACTTTTAACGCAATAACAAGATACCCGTCAACCTTCTCATCTTGTATTATTCAAATTGATGGTACAATTTCGAAATAATTCATAGTAATTGAAAATACCGATAAACACTCCTATTTTTGGTAAAGAAGAAATTGATGAAGTACGAACAGTGCTTTTAGAAAAATCTCTTACCTCATCTGGAAATGCAGGAGGAAAACAAGTACAAGAATTTGAGAAATTACTATCTCGATCTGTTAAAGCAAAATATGCCATTGCTGTGAATTCTGGAACTGCTGCATTGCAAGCTGCACTTTATGCACTTGATATAAAAAAGGGAGATGAAGTTCTTATTCCATCATTTACTTTTGTGGCAACTGCAAACGCGGTGGCTTCTGTTGGTGCAACCCCTGTCTTTGTTGACATTCTGAAAAACTATACGATGGATCCAACCAATCTTAGAAAAAAAATTACAAAAAAATCCAAGGCGATAATCCCAGTCCACCTCTATGGGAATGTTGCATATATGGATGAAATATTGGAAATTGCAAACAAAAACAATTTAGAAATTATTGAGGATGCCTGCCAATCTCTAGGATCAACGTACAAAGGAAAACATTCTGGTACTTTTTCTAAACTTGGATGCTTTAGCATATATGCTGCAAAGGTAATAACATCAGGAGAGGGTGGTGCCATTGTGACAGATGACAAAAATCTATTTGAAAAATTACGCATGATGCGAAATCATGGAATGCTCCACGGATATGATACTAGAATTCTTGGTTTTAATTTACGGCTACCTGAAATTAGTGCGGCCATTGCAAAAGTACAGATGAAAAAATTAAGCAAATTTCTTGCTCAGAGACGAAAAAATGCTGAAATCCTAACTGAACTTTTGTCTGATTTGCCAGTTGTACTTCCACATGAAAGAAAAGGAGAAAGGGTAAACTGGTATCTTTATACCATAGCTATAAAAAACAGAGATAAAATAATGAGAAAACTAAACTCTGAAGGAATAGGAGCATTTCCTTACTATTCCGCACCTGTACACAAGGTACCGTTTTACAAAAGTCTACAAAACTTCCCGTTACTGAATGGGCGGCTTCTAACGTTTTGAGCCTTCCAGTTCATCCGTTAGTAAATAAAGAAAATCTACACCAGATTTCAAAAATTCTTCATACAGCTACTGTGTATTGAAGCCTCGCGATTCATGATTGGTTAAGCTATGATTTCTTGTCTTTTTTCTGGTTTGCAGGAAAGCAATCCCATTATTCTATAGTATAAGTTCAAGTACTGTGTGCCCTTTTCAGTTATTTCGTAAATTTGTGTATTTTTTTCATCATTTATTAATAAATTTTTTTGTAATAATTTAAGACATTTATTTAATTTCCATGTTGACAAACCTGTATAACTTGATAGGTCTGGTACGGTTCCTGAATTGATAGTTTTTAAAATACTAATATACATTTCATTGTCATCATGATGTCGCACATTTTCCTACTCCATTACTGAAATTTAAGTAATTTGTCTGATCAGTATAGCACATTATTCTATTTTCATATTCTAATTTAAGGCGAAGCTAGAATATTCTCTGATAATTAAAAATTTGGAACTGCAGAGTAGATGTCAAATATGACACACTGGGATTGAAGTATGACTCTACAGCTTCAGTTTGTTATCTATTTGATTTTTTGTATGTTTGAGAGACCGTTTTTGTTTGTCACATTATAACGTGTCACTTAATTGGTATTTGCACAAAAGATCTCTAAAATTCCTACAATTATTTAGGAAAAATATGCCTTCACTTGTCAATTTATATCTTCGATTATTAGAAGCGTGATATCTTAAGACTAGCCCTGCTTTGATTAGTTTTTCACAATTCCTAGTTGCAGCACAATGCGACATATTCGTAAATCTTGCTATTGAGCTGATTATGTTATCACCTGAGTATCGTAGATGTTCTAAAATCTGGATAAGCTGATCAAGTTGTCCTCTTTTTTTCTTATTGTACTGGTTTTGTTCAATCGATTGTGAGTATATCGATAGTTCTTGTCTGATCATATCATAACTTGAGAATAATCTTTTATAATTTTGTGGCATGTAACAGACAATTACATGCGTTTTTTTATCTATTTTTTAAAAAGAAGAAATTGGGATAGACTCATGAATAATCCTGTTATTCCAAAGCCTCGAAGAATAATGAGATCTACGATGTAAATTGAGCTTTTACTTTTACTTGATTTTTTTTAATATCGATTTCAAAGTTTTCAAATAATGACTTGTATCTCACAATTTTTTTCCCGTCTTGAGTCATGATAAAACCATTTTTCACCAATAATCCGCATTGTACTAGGGAGTTGACCTTTCTATAACCAGAAGTATTTGATATCTTGCATTTATCTAGGACCTCGGAGATTATCATTGGTTTTTCAAGTATTGTTTTTAAGATACTGAATTTTTGTGGATCTCCAAGTGCATTCAGGATTGTCTCAGTAAGTGAATTGTCTTCTATAGTCACCATATTATTTTTAGAATTTGATTCGATAATCATCAAATCAGCAGGAAAAGTAGATTTGGATTGGTTATCGTATTGATTGTTTGGTTGAGTTTGTTGCTCTAGCATGATTACAACTACTGTCCATTTTATTAAAAGTCCTCAACTAATAATATTGATGCGTACTAATGAAACACTGAGCAATACCTATAATAGAATAATTTTATTTTACTATGTTATAGAAGATACTTCTAGTTAAATGAATTAAGGTTGATTCTCTTAATTTTTTCTTCATTTAAAAACAAAAAGGTAGTTTATTATTTCAATAAGAAAAATTCTCTCTGTTTAATTTCGCATGTCAAGTCTCTGAGATCTAAAGTATAAAGAAAAGCGGATTACTCAAAACCTAATATCTTTCCAGTAATTGTATCTATTCTGACTCGTCTAACCACTTGGGATGTGCCAGTTGATACTGTCACTATCCACATAGTGCCTTTCAGCACTGTCTTCTCTACTAATATGTTAGAATGCTGCTGTTCAAAAAATTTTTCCACTAATTGTTTTGCTGTATCTTCGTTAATACCAAACACAACCTAATGATATTATCAGCATTTGTCAAAATAGGTTTTTTGTCACAATCTTATAGAAGAGCGATTCATATTTTGTATACTAGTCTTAATAATGATAGTTTTGTTAGTTTTGGGGTTTATTCACAACTGATAATCCTCCAGTTGCGCATACCAGATGTGGGTTTGACCTAAACGGTCTCTTATCTGAAATTTGAAGAAATTGTGCATTCCGACCAATTCCCTAGTGGATCTGAAATTGTTACATAACAGTAGTTGAATCTTACCAGATCTGAACCAAACTAGATGATATCAATAATTCAACTTTATGGGAGTGTTGGTGGTTTAATCTATTGCGTTGTGGCAGAAGCAGTATTTGATGGAGAACCTGTTCCAACCGAATTGATGGCAGATACGCGATAAGTATAGGTTGTTTTGGAAAGCAATCCGGTATCTGAATATGCTAAGACTGTTCTATAACATTAACTCAAGAAGAGAGTCTTACAGTTTTTGAACTAACAGTCAGTCCGAGTACAGTCGATTTTGTGAAAAAAATTCAACAAAAAGTGCGCAGTACGCTTATCGGAGTAGCTATAAACTCCTTTCCAATTTTTTATTATGAATCTATGGTTCTGTGTCGTGTAGGGAATGGTTTATGATCTTATCGCAATCAAACTTACCTCAAGAGATTAAACCTAAGCTCATCTGGACTTTGTAATCGTGCTTCTTAGGAAATAACTCGTTCATTTGTTGATATGTGCGCAAGAACTTGATTCCGTTTTCGGTTATCTTATAACGTAATGTTTTTTCGTTACAAATTAGCATTTTATTTTCTTGCAAGTATGAGATATATTCTTTTATTTGTTGATAGGAAAGATACGTATTGTACATTAATCTACATCTCGTAGTGCCTATCATTGCACATTGTAATATGGCAGCAATAATTTCTGTTCTGCTTCTATGTTTCAGAACTTTTAGTTTAAAAAACTAGTGTAAAAAGAATGCGTATTAGTTTTATGATAAATTGTTCTAGAAGATTCTACTAAACCTCATGATCGTCGTCTAGTAATTGGAATTTATAGTGATAAATATTTTAGATTAAAATTTATACATAAAAAGTTATCACTAAAATATTCAGAATATTGTTATAGGATTTCTATAATGAATTCTTCTATAGAAGTTCTAGCATAATCATTTATCTTAAAATATGTAAAGGACTACGTGCAACAAAAAGATTCTAGATGGGTTACCTCCATTTTAGTTATCTTAATACTTGTTCTCGTACCAGTTTCACAAGCAATCCCATTAAATATTAATTTCATGCAACCTCAAACTGCAAGTGCTACAGGCGGCATTGCCCTAAACAATACGGCTACAACAGGCACAGTACCATCATCGCCATACCAAAAGACAATTTCCAGTTTTAATGCCGGAACAGGCAGCAACCGTCTACTTGTCGTTGGTGTAGACTCGCACGGTACCGATGCATGGGTAAACTCGATTACATTTGGAGGAGTAGCGCTAACAAAGGCAGTATCATCCTTCAAGAACAATTATGCCGCATTTTGGTATCTGAAAAACCCTAACGGTACAGCAAATATCGTAGTAACAATGAATGCCGCCGCGTCAGTTGTAATTGGTGCATATGCTTTCTCTGGAGTAGATCAGACAAATCCGATACCTACTACTGCTGCAAATAATAACACGGCTGCTAGCAGCCCTACGATATCAATAACAACAGCAAATGCAAACAGCTGGGTTTTAGACTCGCCATCAATATGGGGTGGTGTGACACTTGGTTCCCCAACCTGTACACAACGATGGGATACTAGCGTACAAGACGGAATCGTTGGTAAAGTCACAGGCGCATCAAGCTCAACAAATCCAATATTGTCTGGTTCAGTCACATGTAGCTGGACTGCAAGTAGTGGTGATCTTTGGGATGATGTCGCAGTTGAGGTAAAAGCAGCATTAGGGGGCATTACCCTAAACAATACGGCTACAACAGGCACAGTACCATCATCGTCATACCAAAAGACAATTTCCAGTTTTAATGCCGGAACAGGCAGCAACCGTCTACTTGTCGTTGGTGTAGACTCGCACGGTACCGATGCATGGGTAAACTCGATTACATTTGGAGGAGTAGCGCTAACAAAGGCAGTAGGATCATTTCACAACAATTATGCTGCATTTTGGTATCTGAAAAACCCTAGCGGTACTGGAAACATTACCGTAACAATGAATGCCGCCGCGTCAGTTGTAATAGGCGCATATGCTTTCTCTGGAGTAGATCAGACAAACCCTATACCGACTAATGCTACAAACTATGACACATGTATTCCTACTTGCACGAGTCCATCAGTATCAATAACAACAGCAAATGCAAACAGCTGGGTTTTAGACTCGCCATCAATATGGGGTGGTGTGACACTTGGTTCCCCAACCTGTACACAACGATGGGATACTAGCGTACAAGACGGAATCGTTGGTAAAGTCACCGGTGCATCAAGTTCAAAAACTACAACATCGACCGGCTCTGTCACCTGTAGCTGGACTGCAAGTCCCAGTGGTGATTATTGGGATGATGTTGCAGTTGAGATAAAAGCAGCAAGTGCTACTGTACCTAGTGCACCGACAAATGTAAACTCTACTGCAATTTCTACGACACAATTGCAGTTAAAATGGACTGCACCTAGTAACAATGGCGGTTCTGCCATAACAGGATACCAAGTTCAAAGGGCAAGCACAACTTGGGTTAATGTAGTTAACAATTCCGGAACCACTATTACCAACTATAATGTAACTTCACTTGCTGCAAACAGTGTTTACAAGTTTCGTATTGCTGCATGGAACAGTGTCGGACTGGGTGCATATTCGACAAATGTTACAGGGTATACTCTGCCCAATGCTCCAACAAGTCTTACAGCAAACGCAATTTCATCTAGTCAGATAAATCTAAGCTGGGCTGCTAGCGGTAATGTTACAACAGGATACAAGATTGAAAGATCAACCAATGGAGGTTCCACTTGGTCTACTATTGTTGCAAACACTGGAAATACAAATACAAGTTATTCTGATACCGGACTTGCTGCAAGTACTACGTACACATACCGAGTCTCTACAATCAATGCCGTTGGAACAAGTTCTCCATCAAATACTGCATCTGCTACTACTTTGACATCAGGTCATAACACAGCTAGCGCCGGAATATTGATGCCGTTATACTATCAGCCTTACAGTGGTGGTAATCCTCCACCGTGCACTAGTCTTGGTAGCTTTAATTGGGCTCCTGTAATGAATGCAAAAGGCAATCATACAGGTGTGCCATTGACAGTAGTATTCAATCCAAATAGTGGACCAGGTACAAGTCAAAGATGTGACTATGTAAGTGCAATAACACAGCTTCATTCAAAGGGCATAAACGTATTGGGATACGTATTTACCCAATATGGTAGTAGAAGTGTTTCTGCAGTGGAGAACGATATTGCTAATTATACAAAATGGTATGGAAATATAGACGGTATACTTTTCGATGAAATGTATAGTAACGATTGTAGCAAGACAGGATATTATTCTACTCTGAGCAGCTTTGCAAGGACTAATGATACCAACTTTAAAATTACTATTGGAAACCCAGGTAAGGATACATTTCCATGCTACATCGGTACAGTGAGCAATCTTGCAATCTATGAGGACATCGGCTTGCCGACGAACAACAGTACACTCCAGGGGTCAAGTAACTGGCATACACAATATGACAAACAAAACTTCTCTTTTGTTGCCAAGAATATGCTAAATGATGGTGGCCAGACCGGAGTTCAGGGAAGATCTGTCTATGTTGGTGACATGTATTTGGTTCAGATATGTAGTCCTGATTATTCATGTATATCAAATTACCTGGCAGCTGATATGGGATATCTGGACAATCCATCAGTGCTTTCAGGAATAAAAGCTCAGGACACGTCAGGTAGCACAATTAACGCCAGAATTTTAATGACTCAAAGTGGAAATCTAGTACGCAATTCAACAACTCCATTTAACTACAACGAAACTTCGGCATGGCAATTTGTCCTAAGCCCACAAACTTCTTGCCCAGGCTATACCTTTGACCACTGGCTAGATACTGGTAGCACAACACAATCTAGAACAATTGCACCCACTGTAAATACCGATTACACTGCTATCTACAGAACCTGCTGATTTAGAAAGTTACAACAAGTAAAGATGTAGAAGAATCTATCATAGACTTTTATCTCAGACACGATTATATTGCAGAGGGGAATTATTCAATTCTGGTTTAAAAAATCTACCTCTGATAGGCTCTATAGCAGTGGGCTTTACGAGTTCCACCTGAAGCCCCTTCAGGTGTTGGTTACATACATCTGATATATTTTGGTCAGAAAAGTAACGCATTTCCTTTCACTGTCAATTAATTACAAGATGACGAGTCTTACAGGACTTAAACCACATCAATTCATAATCTGTGGATTTCTATCCAATATTAGGTCAAGTAATTGTTCTCTAATTTCTGCAAGACTTTTCTCAAGACCTGAAAGATAACCCATTGATTCAGTGTCAAGCATTTTTTTGTTCTTCACCCTAATGAGATCTGTAAATGTCATAGCCATGCAAAGATTGTATATCAAAGGATTCTCTCTTGATTCTTCGTCTATCATTATTTCACACACCGTTTGTGGCCAAGAAAGATTAATTTGGTCGTACACCAACCGCGAGCCATCAATCATATTCATATTGCAATACATATCTGAATATACTAAGAATATTCTATAAGATCGATACAGACAAAATCTCAATGTATTAGATACTTTCCAACAAATCACCTTCATATCATAACTCTAGTTATAACGGATTTGTATGCCTAGACTGGGGGGATTCTATTTTTTATCGGCAGAGTAAAAACAGTCTGCCCCCTCTTGATCCATTGGATTTTTATGAAAATATTGGCTCAAAATGAGATCACATTATCCATCCTGGATTTCAAAGTTTTTCTATTAGTTTGTTGATATGATGTTGAGATGTCAGAAACTCAATACTTGATTGGATTGGACAAACTTTGTAGCACGGTTTTAGATCTTGACAAGAACATACAATCTGTAGCTGTTATCAGCAAAAATGGTAAGGCTGTAGAAAAAAAGAGTAAGGAGGGGGCAGCATTTCAAATCCCACAAGAAAGGGCCGAGATGCTTTTCATGCAACGTGCACTGGAAATATCCATGGGCAGAGATTTTGATGATGAATATGGCCCAATTAACTACACTTATGCTGGTAGAGAAAATCTATCAATGTACACTTTTCCAGTAAATGAGTGGATTCTCTTTGTAACAAGTAAAGATGGCATTAGCCCTATATCACTTGCAAATCAGATCATGATCTCAATAAATTCATATAGAAAATCAATAAAAATGCAAAATCCACCTCTTTCTAAAAGATAATTTCACGAATAACCCAGTATCTTGCCTGTCTTAGCATCTATTTTTACGCGTATGATGTGTTCGTCTGCATGCCCGACATCCACTATGACAGTCCAAATCATTTCTTCCAAAATTGCGTCTTTGAATATGATGAGAGAATGGTAATGTTCAAGAAATTTTCTTGCTATTGATTTGGCACGACGACCATCAATTATTTGACATAATGGATCCACTATAGTGGCATTGGTTTGGTAGTTTTGTTCGACAACCATTATTTCAAACACCGTTTATGATCACGACAAATTAGTTTGGCTATGCGACCAAAATCATTATCGATCAAGTTTTCGTTAAAAATGATAATATGGTGCTCTGTTTTTATTCTCATTTTTATTCAGCAAACCAAAACTTTCTCATAGCACCGGATGGCTTCCTGGTGTCTCTTTAATTTTACAAGAGCAAGACCCTTGTAACCCAACGCAATCTTAGAAGTGGGGTTTATTGCTATGATTTTGTCAAAACACTCTATAGATTCTTCATACTTTCCTGTACAGAAAAACAAGATGCCTTTATCATAGAGGAAGTTGATTTCCTCAACTGACAATTCATCAGTATTTTTTCTCAACCACGTGTTATCTTGCATAGTAATTAAATATATGATGAATTTCTTTTTAAAGTGATCAGAGATTTCTATAAGAATAATCTTATAGTCAACAGTTCAGGCTCTTAATGGTACTAGTCCAATCGGAATCAAGCCAATTGTAACAAGGTTTTTTACACATTACATCTTATTCTTTACAAGTTTCTGACTAGTTAATTGAACTATTGACAGTTTATAATATCAATGATTATTCACATAGATTCTTTCTGATAATTTAATCCCAAGTCTTATTAATTATCTATTTGATCTTTTGTATGTTTGAGAAGATCAATCATATTTGCACTGACAATATTGGTTTTTATCCCACTTTATAGCTCTGTATGGGCAACAACAGATCTTACCACACTTGGTAGCCCAGATGTTACAATAACTCCTTTATCAGGCCCGCCTGGTACTACAATTACCATTACTGTATCTCACCTTCCAGATATCTCAAAAGAATCTTACCCTTATCCTGATCTTTACATATACCTGCCGTTCTCAAAACCATTTGGAGTAACAGTACCAAGTCATTGTGGCGGAGAAGATTGTTTTCCAATTTATACACATGATGATGCATTAAAACAAAACCTTGGAGACAGAACTATTACATTTTCATTATTCAGTAAGAACAATCCTAGTCCCATCTATGACAATGGATATGAGAATACCATATGTGATGTTGTTGTAAATAACGTGATAACAGAACGATACTCTACACTGTGCAATACGAAAGATGAACCAACTGGTACTTATCAGATTGAATTTGTTTGGGCACTTGAAACTAATTTAGAAAAAAGCCATGTGGCAAAAACCGTCCAGTTTACGGTCACTTCGGGTTCTCAATCTCCTCCACCCCAAGTTGCCGAGAATGGTAATTTGGTAATAAAGCAATACAAGGATGGAACCATTACAGGTACAGAATTTGTAAGCAAGCTAAGAGCACTTGGATGGAATGATGAGCAGATACGACAGGCACTAGCTGTAATAGGAAAACTTCCACACCAGATGGGCGCTGTAGGTCCAGACAATACGCAGACGGTTATTCAACAAATAAACTCATCTCATAGTAATATTGAAAAAACAAGTTCTGTTACGACAGAAAATAATGTAACACCGTCATCTGAATTAACACCCAACTCCACAACTGTACAAACCCCGTCTGATGTGAAATCATCTGCCAATAGCTTGCCATTACAACCTACGCAAGATACTTCGTCATCTTGGAATACCATTGGAATAATATTATCAGTTGGTACTGCAGCAATTGTTGTAGGTGTAATCCTTGTTGTTAAAAAATCACAAAAAAGTACACATTAGATTGATATGATCTTTAGATTTCACTACGAGATTGCTATCTTTCTTCCAATAGAGTAATCACAACCACATTTTGGACAGATAAAATTTTTCCATCCTATTTGATCAAGAGCTATTTCTTCATCTGAATGGTTTGCACAAGTGAGTCTTTGTTTCTGGAACAAGCCATTTTCTAGGCGCGTATGAGTAATAGCCTTGCCAGCCAAGATTAATCCCAGCCTAGTTTCATTTTCTATCCTTGGTATTCTTGTCATGGTATCACTTGATCGAAAAATTATATATCAATTGAAGATGTTTTTGCAACAAAAATGTTGGATTTTTACCACTTGTGTCTATTCTACGAATTATCTTTTCTTTATAGCGAGGGTTTTTTGCACCTCGTTCATGCTGCTGATAAATTTCTGCTTTGCTTCATATTCATCTGATACTTTGACGACAATTTCAGATGATGAAAACATCACATCCTTGACTAGGATTGGAGCGCTTAGTCCTAGTAACTCACTTAATATGTCAAATACATTGTTAAACTTGGTTCCGCTTTTGTACTTGAAGATTGTATTGCCCTCGTGTAATTTTGGGGGTAATTCTAACGGAATCACAAGCTCTGGAGAAGTAATTTCTATGACAAAAGTATTGGTATCGTTTTTTATCATCTCGCTTAGCTTTTCTTTTTCAGATACAAGCTCGTTTTTTATCTTTTCAAGTTCACCCAATTCATCATGATATTGTTCTCCTACCATCTTTGCAAAGGTGGACTCTGTGACACTCTTTAATGGAACTTCATGGATTCTAAAATTAACTCTGGCAAGCTCAGCTTCTACATTGGTTAATTGCTGTCTGTTGGATTTTATCCTACCAGCTACCTCTTCAAGATACTGAAAATCAACCATCTTTCAATACCTAACTAAACTGATGAACTACGTCCATCAGGCTCTGCTTGAATTCTTCTGTAGTCAAACCCCATTTGCCATATTCCTCCTTGTAAGCATCCCATGAGACTTCTGCCTCACTTGCAATTTCAAGTATTTTTGGTCCTATTGCCTTTGTGTTGACTAGAATTGTGACATTTGCCTGTTCACTTTCAAGTATTGGTATCTTGACAAAAATCATTCTAGAGTCTTCAATGTTAAACCTGTCTTTGATAATTGCCTTTAATGCATCTCTTTCCTTTACATCAAATTCTCCGCTGACTTTTACTAGTGCACAGCAAGAATCCTTTGGACCGCCCTTGTCTCTGACATCGTTTTCATCAATGTCGAACAAAAGCGCGTCTTCTTTTTTGTGAATGTGCTCAGCAATTCTTTCCATGGTGTTGCTTTTTCCTTTTGACATTAGATCTGTACTCCATATTTTTTCCTCTGATATGATTGGGATGACCCATGGGATGGCAAATTTTGGTCGTTTTGTTGCAAGCCAAGTCCTATAGTTTGACATGTCCCATTCTGTTTCTCGTGCAAATGACGAAACAAACATCGAAATGGCGCTTGCCGCAATCAGATTCATTCCACGATAATCCTTCCAACCTACTTCCTGTTCTTTTGGAAGATCATCTATTATTGATGGAATCTTGTCCAATTTTTTTTCAAATTTATGAGCTAATAGTCTTAGAGTTTTATTTGAAAAGAGAATTGAACAATCACTGTATTTTATCTGGTGCTCTAGATTCATTACTATATTTATTGCAGCAGCTTCAAAAATTATAGGATCCCAGCCAAACTCTGGTAAAAGCCCTAATGTTGCAATGGTCGCATGTTCTTTAGTATCTTTTTTTATGTATTGAATAAATCCACTTGCAAAAGAGCTACCAGTTCCGCCTCCCATTGCAAACGGTACACAGAATCCCCTTACTGGTTCTGGTGAAAGAGCTGCGATTTGTTTTTGCATATCGAATTTGGTACTGACTTCCTTTATGAATCGGGTTCTGCCCTCTGCCCAATTTCTTGCAGCCCCTCCTGAACCATGAATGACATGTTTGTCTCTTAAAGCAAAAAGATCAGGATATGATTGTAAGATGAGATTAGCAGCTCTTGGATCCAAGTCAATTAGTAATGCTCTTGGGATAAGTGGTATCTCGCCACTTCCATATGATGGTGGAAATCTCAGAATGGTACTGCCATACCTTTTGAGCACTCTTGATTCTTCTTTTTCCCCTTTGAGGGTGGGTTTGAGCGGGTCTGCCCCCACATCAAGCAGTAATCTTCTGTATGCCTCTGCACCCAATCCTATGCCACAATGACCAAAACATGTCATTAGCACCGGGGCTGGTGGTAGTGGATCAAACTTGGACAATATTACTCACCATTATACAGAATGATTTGTCTCTTTAACCAACAAGTGCAAGAATGTAAAGTGTCAACTTGACTGTTATAGACATTAAACTGTGATAATAACAATATTTGTAGACCTATAGCAGTCTTGGTATGATTGCATTTAAGATTTAAGGAGAAA
This sequence comes from Nitrosopumilaceae archaeon, assembly GCA_035935115.1. Taxonomy (GTDB): domain Archaea; phylum Thermoproteota; class Nitrososphaeria; order Nitrososphaerales; family Nitrosopumilaceae; genus TA-20. The sequence goes on along the minus strand of DASYXK010000021.1, from coordinate 424,090 downwards.
AGATTCATCTAAAAACAAAATTCATTAGGTTTCTTTTAGCACTTTCTTTAGCTCTTGGAATTCTTCTATAGTTATCTCTCCAGAGGCAAGTCGATTTTTTAGAATTTTAAGAGCACTGCCTCCTTTTGATTGAATTTTTTCTGATTTTTTACTTGTTTCAGTTTTTTTATTTTGTGCTTTGGTCTTTTTTGATTTGATTTCTTTTTCTGATTTAATTTGTTCTTGTTCCTTTAGATTTTTAATTAGACTTTGTACATATTTGTAATCTGACATGTACAGGGGGGTGCCTTGTTTTAGCACGCCGAAAATCTCATGTAGTCTATGGCTGTCTCCTTTCCCGGAATCAATTAGTTTTTGAACTGTTTTTATTAAATCCTCTGACATTTTTTCACCTATTTTACTAGCGCCCTAAATCGCAAGTCATCTTTTATACTCTTAAATGATTTGTCCTTTATTGCCCAATTTTTAATAGTTTTACCGTAAAATGATATAGCTTCTGCAAGTAGGATCAAGGATTCATCAATTTCGCCAATCTCTGCCTTGCTACGAGATTTTGCATATATCACATTGCCATTTTTTGGATGCTCTTTTAACACCAAGTCAAATGCTGTAATGGCATCTAAATGCCTACCAAGCTCGGCTAGCTCAGTTCCTCTGTAAAACGAGACTTCATTATGTTGAGGATCTATCTTGAGTATACCATCAAAACAGGCAAGTGCTTCCTCATGTTTTTTCTGGTTACCTAATACCAGTCCTTTGTAAAACAACGCATCAATGTTTTGTGGTTCCAACTCTAGGCAATGATTAAGACAAGATATTGCTTCATCGTATAGACCAAGCTTATTTTTTGCAATTGCTTTATTGTAAAAGGATGCGGCATAATCTGGTTTTATTTTCAAAGCTTTGTCATAAGATGCTATTGCCTGTTCATAATGACCAAGTTCTGCAAGTGCATTTCCTATGTTGTTAAGAGTAGCAACATGTTTTGGATCTATTTCTAAAATTTTTTCAAAGCATGATATTGAATCTCTGTTTTTATCAAGATTAGTTAATGCAAGTCCTTTGTGATATAACGCATCAACATTTTGAGGATCTGTTTTTAGAACCTTGTCAAAAAATGAAATTGCATCCTTGTGCTTGTTAAGCTTGGCAAGTGAAACTCCCTCTAAGATTAATTTGTCACTGTTCTTTGGTTCAAAAAACTTCATTGGAATCACTTTATCTTGTGTTTGAGATTAATATTACGATATGCTATGATTTTTCTTCAGCAATACTTTCTGGAAATGCTCTTTTGATGTATCTTGATAGTGCTGGAAACTGGACTATCAAAGACGCAAGGACCACGCCAAAAGTTATTGTCTGCAGGGTTTCCTTAAACTCACTTTCAGGGAGCGTTGCAACCAATGCTACAGACAACGCTCCTCTCATGCCTCCAATCCATACTACATTTCGCCATATTCTTGGAATGTTTTCTTTGGTGAATTTGTTAGTTATACGGAGTATTGGATAAGTGGATACAGCTCTTGCGGCCAAGACAACGACAAATGCCAGTATTATCAGTGGTAGATTTTGACCAATTCGTATCAAGTCCATGCTTAATCCTAGGTAGAGGAAGGCTAAGGAATTGGCAAAAAAAGCAATCATCTCCCAAAAATTGGAAGTATAAGTTCTTACTTTGGGGCTAATGATTTTTTCACTTTTCATTGTTATATTTCCAAAGTATAGTCCTGCAACAGCTGCTGCTATTAGACCTGACATACCTAATGAATTTGCAACTACAACTGAGCCAAACATTACTGCAACTGAAAGGGCTGTTTCCGAAAATGGATCATCTAGTAACTTGTGCAATCTATGTGCTGCTGCAGAAATAGCCAATCCAACAGCTATTCCTCCAAAAAATACTAGTGCAAAATGCCCCAATTCATCAATAATGTTTACATTTATTCCTGCATTGACCTCAGTTGTTCCCAGTGTTGACCCTTGCGCTGCTGCTATTGCAATTATTGATGAAAATATTATGACGCCAGTTGCATCGTTGAAACTTGCTTCAGACTCCATTAGGGTGGCAAGTAATTTTGGCACTCTGACTTTTTTGAATACTTCAATTACAATGGCGGCATCAGTTGGCGCAATTAATGCTGCAAACGCAAAAGACACGATATATGGTAAATGTGCAAAATATACTAGCAGGAATCCGCCAACCAAGGTTGCAAGAAGGACCCCAACAGTAGATAACAAAAGTGAGGATATTTGCACTTGCTTGAATTCTTCATGTTTAATTTTCATCATTGCCTCAAAAATTAATGGTGGAACTATGAAAACCAGAATTAGTTTTGGGTCTACCTTGAACTGAGATATGTTGCCAAAATTAAGTCCTGTAAAATGAGATAAAGAAATTGCAACTCCTACTCCAACAAGAACCATTGTATAAGGAATTTTTATCTTAGATGAGATCAAAGATGCAATAAATATTGTAACTAGAAACAACGGAATCAAATACTCTGTACTTAAAAACTGTGTTAGAATAGCACTTGCCATGTCAATTATGTTCCTCAAGTTTCCAAATTATAAAAAGAGTTCCAAGGACTCGTTTTTTTGTTTTTAAAATTAGAAATGTAACACTATTTAAAAATTCAAGTACCAAACTCTTGTTGCGCAGTTTTTAGAAAATTAGAATTAATTCTAATTCGTTCCAAAGTCTGGGCAAGCTTCATTTCAGTTCCTGGTGTTTTGTGTTTCGTAAAGAAGCGTTTTACCTCTTGCTCTTTTTTGATACTAGATTCTATGGCCATAGTGCTTATGATTCTATTTAACAATGGATTACCTACTCCAAACCTTGCTACTATTTTATTCCAATTTTTCTTTATCCATGGCCAGATCAGTTCCTTTCCATAAGGATTGGCGGCCATTTTAGAAATTGGCATAAACAAGTTTTGAGAACGGACCTCCTTTGACAAAGTAAACTGTAATGATTGGGAAAGTAGTTTTGTATCTTGGAAATTAGATAACGCACCAAGGAATCTTATCTTTTCTTCTTGAGATGGAGCCTTTCTGTACATTTTTCTTAAAAGTTGATAGGTTTTCTTCTCACCACTCCAAGCTACTAGAGAATACACCGCACTGCGCAAATCTGGATCAAGTGAGTTTGATTTTAAGAAACTAGAAAATCTTTTTTGAGCCTCCTCTAGCATCTCATTATCATCAAGCTTGCCAAGGGAGCTAATTACAGAGTTTCTAAGAAGTGCATCTGTTGGTTTTTCTCCCTTTTTCTGTTCCCATCCCAATCTTTCAAATATTTTTCTAAAGAATTCCTTGTTGTACTCTTTTATCTCCTCCCCAAAACTCTCCTTAGATAATAATCCATAAATGAAATTCAAGCTGCTTACTATGTCTGCTAAGACCAGATAATCATCTTCTTCAAGGTAGTGCTTTACAAATTCAAGATACCTCTTTAATGATACTTGATTGGAAATACACAGGGCAAACAGATCATGTTGAAGACTCCATCTATCCACATTGCTCAATATCTTTTCTTGCACTAGTTCTCCTAGTCGCTCTAACGTTTGGTCCTCGTATTTTACCCTGTAGAAACCCTTCTGGCCTGAGTTTATCTTAAACCAACCAAACCCGCTGTCAATTGGAATTGTAATTGATTTTGTCATCAACTTGGAAATAATCTTATCACCTGTTTTTACAGAAACGGGTATTATCCAATTTCCAATCTTTGATTTTTCATCCTCAAGCAAGAACCTTCTTTGTTGTAGTTTTATTTTAGAATCATTTGCGGTTGCTTCGATTAACGGATATCCTACTTGCCTAACCCAACTGTTCATCATCTGCCTTACAGGTTTTCTTGATACTGATGCTAGGGAATTCCAGAGATCTTCACCTTTGGCGTTACCATACTTGTGTTTTAAAAGATAATTGTGTAATCCAATACGGAAGTTTTTCTCTCCAAGAAAATCTTCTAACATCATAAGTACACACCCTCCCTTGTTGTAGCTTATCTCATCAAAAATTTGTCGTACATCAGAGGGACTTTTTACTTTGACATCAATTGGATGAGATGTTTTAAGTGAATCAAGACTCAAGCCGCCAGTCATCTCAGATATTAGAAATTGGTCCCAAAAATCCCACTCTGGATAAAATTTGTCTACTGCTTTAGTAGCCATAAACGTGGCAAAGCTTTCATTGAGCCATAGGTCATTCCACCACTTCATGGTAACTAGGTTGCCAAACCACTGATGTGCAATTTCATGAGATATTACCTCTGCAATATGCTGTTTAGTTTCAGTTGAGGATGTTTTTGGATCATAGAGCAATACTGTCTCTCTGAATGTTATGGCCCCCCAGTTTTCCATGGCACCTGACGCAAAGTCTGGAATTGCTATCATGTCTAGTTTTGGAAGAGGATATTTTATTTGAAAATAATTTTGATAAAATGCAAGAAATTGTTTTGTAAATTCAAGGGACGCCTTGCCCAGTATTTTCTTGCCTTTTGTTGTAATGATTCTAATCTGCGTCTTGCCAAGTCTTCCCTCTAAGAACTCGAATTCACCAACACCAAGATACAAAAGATATGTTGACATTATTGGTGATCGTGCAAACCTGAATGTTGTTTTCTTTCCGTTTTTCTTTTTGGATGTTACAGGCATGTTAGAAATTGCAGTTAAATTACTATCCACAATAAGGGTGACATCAAAAGTTGCCTTGGCTTCAGGCTCATCCCAGCATGGAAAAGCGCGTCTTGCATCTGCGGCCTCAAATTGGGTGGTGGCAAGAAGTCTTTCTTTACCTTTGTATTCGTACTTGCTTCTGTAAAAACCAACAAGCTTGTCATTTAAGGTGCCTACAAAGTCAATCAATAGTATGGCTTTTCCTGAAATTTTTTCTGGTAAAGAAAGAATTAGTTCCTCATTTTTGGCATCAAGTCTTATCTTGGGCTTGATAGCCTTTTTGTTTAGTATGATCCGGCAGTCTTTAATCTCCAACTCTGCAGCGTTTAGAACTATCTGCCTTGTGGTTCTTGCTTGTATGGTGATCTTCTCTCTTCCTTTGAACTTGAATTTATCAAAATCCGGTTCAAATTCCAGATCATAATTAATTGGAAAAACAGTTTTCATGATATTTTGGTTCTAAAAAACAAGTAATATACCTTTGATCTAATGTAGAAAGGTAACTAGCCACTGTATGAAATAAAAGCTAAGGAATACTATTGCGACTGCTTTTACTGTCTTGCCAGTTGTCATCATAATTGTATATTTTACAATGTTGTATTTTTTAGTGCCAGCTACAATAGACACAACATCTCCAATTATCGGAATCCATGGAGAAAAAAAAATTATTGTCGCCCAACCATACCTTGACATAATGCTCACACTTTTTTGTTCATATTTTTCAGGAGTTTTTCGGAATCTTTTTAGTAATCTTCCATTGTATCCGATATAGTATGCAATATAGCCGCCAATTATAGAACTAATAGTTAGAACCAAAAAAACATCTATTGGGTTTACTCCGCCCAAAAGCAACGCAGAGACAGTTGCCTCTGTTGGAATTGGAATAAAACTTGAGAACATTCCATTAAAAAAGAGTCCTAGTAGACCATATTTTATGAATAAGGTGTTATGTAATATGGAATTGATGGCATCGCCTAACATTGCCTGACATCCTTTTTAGCTTGTTTTAAATGAACTGCCAAATTTTTCGTCATAATCATAAATTGTAATGGCAATCTTAGATAACAATTTCATTTTTGATTTTTGCGCTTTGGGATTATTACTATAATCTTTTTGTTCTACGAGATTTTGGAGGCGTTCTAGCTGCACACGTGTGAGACCTTTTACACCTCTTTGTGCTACAACATCTAAAAGTTGTAATCGTTCAAGATCGTCATTAGAATTAGACATTGTATAGATAGAAAACAAGTTGTTTAATATTTATCTTATATCTAAACTAGATCTGGTAAGATGTCGGGATTTGACGGTTAGAAATTTATCGTGTTAAGTTTCGGGGTTTAGTAATTTTACTAACTATTCCAAGTATATTTAGAATTGGCTACAATCGCCATTTCATTCAAATCGTTTGACAGGTTCAAGAATTTCAATCCCTTTTCAGTTGGTCTGTAAATGTGTGTGCCTTCTTCATATGCCAGTAGGTCATTTTGTTGTAAATGTTCCAGATATTCTTGGACTTGGGAATAGGAAAGATATGCCTTGTACATTATTTTTGTTTTTGTAGCACCTGATCTTGCGGATTCTATTATCATGGCAGTAATTTCGGTTCTGCTACGGTATTTCATCGCATATACTGTTGCATCTGTCTATAAAAGTGGTCTGGTGTAATGTTATGGAATTATGTTATCTTTTAGACGCTAGTTTAATCAAATTTTCAATTTTGTTTTGACCTAAATCTAATTTAATCCCTGCCTGTTCTGCTGGTGTTTTTTTGATACTGACATGATTTCTAATAAAGTTCTACTGTTATGATCATTCTCCGCTTCTTCTATAAGGATTAAGTTTAGTTTGTGCATAAAAAATCATTTTTTGATATGATGACATCCACCCTCTGAAACTTACCAGTGTCAATTTTTTCATACCAACCTCCTACAACTTTACAGAAGTTGATATGTATAGGAATAAAATCAAAACCACAAAAAGGTGAGGCTAACAAGGAATTGATCAAGAAACTTTCAAAACACTTCAATGTGTCGCAGTCTCAGGTGAAAATTACATCCGAGGAAAAATCTAGGAAAAAATTAATTCAGATAATAACATAAAATTTCTAGAATTTTCAAAACCCTAAAAAGTGACACATTGTCATGGTATGATCAAATGAAATCAATGGTATTTTTGATTACCATATCAGTATTTACAGTTCTCTTGGTACCAGTAATACATGATGCTTTTGCTATTCAAGGAGATGCTTCTGCCACTCTGAAAAATATATCTTGGGAAACCAAAGTAAACAAACAAGTTCAGATAACATCTGATGTAACAAACAATCAGGACAGGACTCAACCTTTTGCATATTTGGTACAAATCCAAAATCAAGATGGGGTAGTAGTGTCGTTATCGTGGCTCACAGGTTCGTTAGATTCTGGTCAATCTTTGAATCCTTCCCAATCATGGATACCTGTATTACCAGGAATTTATACTGCACAAATATTTGTGTGGGCAGGCATAAACAATCCAGACGCATTGTCTCCACCATTAAACATGGTGATTACTGTAACTTAGATTTTTAATTGATATCTAAAACATACCCTTTGGATTCTAGTGGTTAATAGGTGTGTTTAAGACCATTTTAGCTAATTCTTCAGTCTATTATCAATTCAAAAAATGATATACTCTTTTTTCTTCATACGAGTTCCATATTCATAATTTCTGTCCAAATACAGTTAACACATAGAAAGTTGGTTTAAACCATTTCAAAAAATTTGTAGAGCAAAACTGTCAATTAACTATCAATTATCTTGTATCTTCCATTAAAGATGGAAAACAAGATGTATACAGGATATTCAGTGATTTTATTAGTTATCTGCATAATCAAGGAAAACCGCCAAAAACAATAAATCTCTAGCTGGTGCAGTCAAAACATATCTAAGAAATGAGATTATGTTATAGAAGATTTTATGGGAATTCATATGACAAATACAAATTATTACTAACTGATGGATAAAAGAATCATATCTGAGGTATCGATTCTAGTCCTTCTCATAATGGTATCAGCAGCAAGTATAACAGTAGGGTCAGCTGTCAAGTCATATGCGCAATTGGCATCTAATTATGCCATAAGTGACACAATCAAGATCAGTGAAGGCACCTGCGCAATAGCAGTTAATCCATATTCCGATATAATATACGTGACCAATCCTATAGCTAGTAGGATCTCTGCAATAAACGGCACGACAAACAGTATGATAACCAGTTTCCCTGCGGGCAGCATTCCTTGCGGCATAGCTGTCAATCCAGATACAGATGTAATATACGTGACCAGCGAGAATTCCAACATGCTCTATGTTATAGACTCTTCTACAAAATTGATAAAAGGCACGATCGATGTAATACATCCGTACGAGATAGCTGTTAACTCAAAAACCAATAAAGTATACGTGACAAGCGACATTGCAAATAAGCTCTATGTCATAGACGGTTTAACAAATAATGTGCTAACCATACTTGACATTTCTCAACCTTGCGGCGTAGCTGTTAATGATCACAAGAACAAGGTATATGTGACAAGCGAGGATACCAATAGCCTCTATGTCATAGATGGATCCTTCGATAAAGTGTTACATAAGATCGATGTGGGTACTATCCCGCGCGGCGTAGCAGTGAATGCTGATACCAATATGATATACGTGACCAATCAAGGATCTAATACGTTATCAGTTATAGATGGCTCGAAAGATATCTTAGCTAATACAATAAATGTAGGAAAAAGTCCGCTTAGGATAGCTGTCAACCCGACTAATAATACCATATACGTAACCAATCTAAGCTCTAATACATTATCCGTTATAGATGGTTTTACAAATAAAGTGAATACGCTAACAGTGCAACAACCATATGAGCTAGCTGTTAACAGTAAGACCGACAAGGCATACGTAACCGATCAGCTCACTAATACGGTCTATGTAATAGAAAGATCTGCGATAAAACCTTCACTGCATCCAGTACAGGTTCCAAAAAATGCGCCAGTTGACCTGTCCAAGGACCCATCGAAAATAAAATACAAGAACAGTTATCCGCACACTGATTGGTTAGCAAGTGGCATTTATCTCCTGTATCGTACAGAATATCAATTTAATACGGACAAAGTCGATCCAATGGATTGGAAATTCAAGTACACAATAAATGATACAAATGGACATGCGAAATCAGAATTGTTATGGGTGAATATTCCTGATAACGCTCCAGGTGGACATAATGAACTTGTCAATTCATTGCTAGCAGATGGTGGAAACATACTAGGAGATGCCCTCTGGTTGGGCAAAAGTAAATTTGAAGAAATAAAACAAGGTAAAGAAAATAAGGTAATGGAGGACATAATGAAGATCGATAACATGACCCTTCCCGTATACAAAATTAACATTACACATAGTTTAGGTAATTCATCTTTAGTAATTGACAAACATACTGGCATCATTGTGAATCTAAATTTTAAAAATGATCAATACACGCTAAGAATGAATTTGCTGGAAACAAATGCTAACACAGAACTCAGTTCGGTTATGAAATCCTTGAGCTTGTTGGACCAATTAAAAACAAAATCTGTAGAAGCGGCACAAAAAGATTCTTCGCAAAATACAACTGGTACTGCTACTGCACCATTTGACTCTACACATGAACATGCAGCACTGAAGGTCTTCATAAATGGTAAGGCTATCGATTTCTCGCAACCAAAATACCAGCTAAAGAGTAGATACATACACTTTGAAAACGGTGATGGAACCACAGTGCATAGACACGCAAAAGGCGTTGACTTGGGCTTACTCTTTGAAACTATAGGCATTAAATTCACAAGCGATTGTTTCATTATGGATGATGGAACAAAGTATTGCAATGATAGTAAGCATGCTCTAAAGTTCTTTGTGAATGGTGCTCAGAACAATATGTATAACAAATATGTCATCAAATCTGGCGATAGAATTCTGATAAGCTACCCTTCTAATGGACCTGACGAGATAAAGCAGCTAAACATAGTTAAGAATCTGACTATAGCTCGTTAAGGACTTTGTTAGAGTTAGGGAGCAGCGACTTGGAGTATCGACATCACCTCATTCATTTCCACATGGCTTAAAACCTGTCCTCGAAGAACTATGCGGCTAGTTTAAGGAGCGTCATTTTATTCGTGAGATAAGGTACCACGTTTTTTACTCACAGCTAGTCCTTTCTTGAACACGATATATCCAATGGGTAGCATAGCAAGTGCATACACAGCAAGACTGAGCAATAATGGATGAACTGAGACCGATACTATTCCAGTAAGTAGAAGTGTTGCGAAAATCGTGGCAACCAGCACGCCTGACATAAAAAATTTATTGTTTCTTTTTCTTCCCATTGACGATGAAACTGCTGCGCCAAAAAGAAGCAACAAAATGATTGCTGCAAACCCAAAAGCGAGTAACATAGCGTTGTCTAATGTAATTGTGTTCATTTGGAGCTTTATCAGTTGATGCCCCTTTAACGCAAGTCGCATCAACTCAAAAAAATAGGTTTGAGGCAGTATCCATGATATAGTCTGGAGTTGAGATGGCAGGAGTTTGATAGGGAAGTATACACCTGCAAAAAGCATTGACAATGCACCAATTAACCATTGAACTATATCACCCTGCTTCAAAACTATTAGGATCCCGGAAGCCAACAAACTGAAGCTGAACATGACTGCAATTCCAAGAACTAGTGTGATAATTGCTCCAACAGGATCTACAGCATTAAAAGTCACCCCGAACACTAGAATTCCAAGAGAAAAATAGATCAAAACATTAATGGTGTGAAACGTATAGCCCCACAATACATTCCCAAAGATAAACACCCTAAGCCTAACTGGATAAGCTAGAATTTCCTCCAACTCCGACGGATTGATGGATTTTTGTACTGCCTTGAGGCTTTCCATCATATACTCGTTAAAGGCCATGCCGACTAGTAGATAGCTGATAAAACTTCCACCATAAGGAGCAAGCGCGGAGCCTAACTGAGCATTTTGACCCAGCAAAGACCATGTCAAAGCAGCTACCAAAGTGTTAAGAAAGTTAAGGGATAGATTTATCTTGTATATCACTCGCGAGCGTACATCCTTTTTGATGAAGGCCGTAAGTGCTCCAAGCTCTGTGATCAGTGTGGAAAACATGTACTTCATCCACTCTTAACAATACTCATGTAGGCATTTTCAAGGCTCTGCTCACTTGTCTTATCCTTCAAAATTTGCGGTGAGGCGCAAGTCAAGACTTTTCCTTTGTTTATTATTGCTACTCTATCGCAGAGCTTCTCCGCCTCACTGAGATGATGTGTCGTAAGCAAAATTGTTTTCTTCTGTTCTTTATTTATTTTCTTCAATAGCTCTCCTATCTTCCACGTTGTCTCAACATCAAGTCCCAACGTCGGCTCATCCAACAATAAAATTGGAGAGTCAGGAAGCAACACCTTGCACAAGCTTAGTCGTCTTTGCATTCCAGTAGAAAATCTCTGCACCTGATCATGTGCTCGTTCCTTTATTCTAAAAAAATCTAGGAGGAACTTGATTCTTTCTACTCTCTTATCTCGGGGTAAACCGTAGAGAGCTCCATAAAACTCCAAGTTATTCCATGCGCTTAAACGTTGACTAAGCCCCTTTCGCCCAGAGCTTATCATGACCCCGATTTGCTTGCGCACTTCAAGATCGTCTTCTCGTACATCGAAACCGTTTACCAGTGCTGTTCCGCTTGTTGGTGTTAAGACTGTACAAAGCATTCTTGTGATGGACGTTTTTCCCGATCCATTTGGTCCCAATAAACCAAAAATCTCTCCCTCTCTAATTTTGAGGTTGACATTGTCTACTGCTACAATAGACTCAGTGCCCCCCCTCCGGAAACGTCGGACAAATGACCCCGAATCATCCTTTCTTACTGTAAACACCTTGGTGAGGTCAATTGTCTCTATAGAGAATTTCATGAATTACATCACTATCATCTTTTCTTTACAAAGAAATCGGACGAATCCTTGCACTTTAGTTAGGTCCGCTCCTGCTCTCTCCGCTATATGTTCCACGGTGTTCTTACCGTCAAGCAATTGTAGTATTTTGAAATAAGTTTCCTCGATGATGAATCTTTTGTGTCTGTGGATCATTATCAAGGTGTCCTTCATTCTTAGTAGCTGAACATTTTCCAATCTTGCAAGAGGCCTTTGGTCCTCAGAATTTGCAGGTTTTCCGGTCATTCTCTGTTCATGTTTGATCGTTGCAGATTCGAGGACGTTGACATTCATGTGAGGATAAATTCTCGAAATAATGCGCTTAGCCGCTTCCTCCATAGAAGTTTCAACGGTATCAATTATCAAAGTGAAGTGATATTTCTCTCTCAAAGCTTGAAGACGTGGGTAAGTCTCCTCCATCTCCTTTATTTTCTGCTCATCTATCTCTCTATGTTTCCAGCGTTCCTGAAGTACATCTAGCGGGGCAGTTACAAAAACACTGAGATAGCAGGCATTAGCCTGTTTAGCAATTTCCTTACCAGCATCTTGTCTAAATGTACGCGTCGTTATATGATCATGGATTACCGTGTATCCTGCATCTAGGCCTTTTCGAATTATGCTTAAGGAGACATCGGCTAAGAGTGGACGCCTGGCCTTTAAAAGATCATTAACCTTCTCCCTTTGTCTGGCCGCTCTCAGCTTAAAGTAAGCCGGGAAAAAAGTATCGAGTAAGCCATCCTCCTCTACCCTGAGGCATTTAGTTCCATTTTCTTCAAGTATTAGTGCGGTCAGATCTGCAATCGAGGTCTTTCCCGAGTGCTGAGGACCCAAGATTTCGATCAACCACGACATTCTCTCACCAAAAAAAGGGGGGTGGACAAGTTTAACATTGTAAACTCGTCCTAGGAAGCGTCCTTGCTTGCACCGCTGGCGCCGCCACCGTGGCTGGCTTCATTGCTAGCATCGGTAGCATCTGCTGGGCAACCATTGCTAGGTGGGGGTGCTGTGGGACATGTCATTCCAGGAATACATAAACCCATTTTTCTCATTTTAATTAGTACTCCAACGTTTTTAGGTCTAATGCAAGATTCTTACAGAAGGTTTTGCATAGGTCGTCACTATGGCAAAAAGTTCTATACCAATTTTAAAGACAATACCTCCAAACATAAGTAACTACACCCATGTAATTTCAGAGGCACCAATCAATAATTAAGATTCTATTATCTGTAGGTTGATCGTTTAGGATATAAAATCAATTAATCCATCAATCGAAAATGTGCAGTCAGAATTTCAACCTCTAACTATCCCTGTCCGAATCTCTAATGATAAATCCTTCACAAATTTTAGAAGAATCTGACATTATGATTCTTGATCAAATAGAAACAACTATTAATGATCATACTTTGGTTAGCTAATAAAAATTTAATTCAAAAATATTCAAACATTTTTTCTACTACAGTCAGCTAGATTTTTTAGCTAAAATTAACCAGTTTATGAATTCATCAGTTCAAGTTAACTAGTTTTTCGCCAAGGACATTGTTTACGCAAACTGACCGGATGTGACATCATAAACTACATTCTGTTAGTTTTTTTCCTAGAAAAAATCATTTAGGTTCATTAGCTTATAAAATGAAAATCAGCTACGAAAAAGCGTATCAGTGTTTTAGAATTCACTCGTGAAAATTTCTTATCATTTACATGTAAAAACTGAAGCTAACTACGTAATATGGAAGTTATAATTTGTTGAAGAATTCTTAATTCCGACGAATTTTCGTCTGTATCGATATTACAGAATAATCTATGTGTATTGCTATAACCTTTGATAAGAACATATCACCATTGAATAAAACATATCTGGTCATATGTTCGGTAGTCATCTTCTCTCTCTTAACATCATCAATCACTCAATATGTCAACGCCCAGATTTCACCAATTCCACTAGTATCTCAACCTCCTTCTAGTCTTACTGCAACAGTAGTTTCAAGTTCTCAAATTGACCTTAGTTGGACAGCACCATCTGGTATCGTGGGTCTTCTAAGTAGTTACAAAATTGAGAGATCAACTGATGGTGGCATTACATGGAGCGCTATTCCAACAAACATTCTAAGTACATCAACAACATATTCTGATACAGGACTTGCTGCCAGTACAACATACACATACAGAGTATTCGCGGTGTATGGTGCAGTACAAAGTCAACCATCTAACACTGCATCTGCAACTACACCTAGTGCAGCTACAGCACCACAACCACCAACAGGTCTTACTGCAACAGCTGCATCATCATCACAGATCAACCTTTCCTGGACTGTACCTGCAAACAACGGAGGCTCTGATATAACTGGATACAAGATAGAAAGATCAACTGATGCTGGCACTACATGGAGTCCCATTGTATCCAACAGTGCAAGTAAATCAACAGCATATTCTGATACAGGACTATCTCCAAGTACAGCTTATACTTACCGAGTCTCAGCTATAAACTCGGCTGGAACAAGTCAACCATCTAACACTGCATCTGCAACTACACCTAGTGCAGCTACAGCACCACAACCACCAACAGGTCTTACTGCAACAGCTGCATCATCATCACAGATCAACCTTTCCTGGACTGCACCTGCAAACAACGGCGGCTCTGCCATAACAGGATACAAGATAGAAAGATCAAATAACACAGGAACAACATGGTCTACCCTTGTAGCAAATACAGCTTCTATTACAACAACATATTCCAATACAGGACTTGCTGCTGGCACTCCATACACATACAGAGTATCAGCAATCAATTCAATAGGAACAAGTCAACCATCTAACACTGCATCTGCAACTACAACTGCCAAATCTGCAGGAATAACAGTATCAGCCCACAGGATTCCGGCTTTTTACTGGGATCCATGTTTTGCCACAAAGTGCAGCGCGGGAACGGGCCCGGGGGCTTCGATGTACTTTGGATTGTATAACTCATCAGGGAAAGTCATTCAAACAGGATTTGCCGACGAGAACGGATACACATTCTCAGGTCTAAATGCTAGTGCTACATACTATGTGTACCCGGCTGATTGTAACATGTGTCATGTCTCGAATCACGATGTAGTGTTTCAATACTGGGGAGATAATCACAGCACTGTAAGGCCAAGGGCAGCGACTGTAGGAGCAAGCCTAGACGCATGGTACTCTTGCACAAACAACTGTGCACCATAATAAAGAACGCAAAACGTAGCTTTGTACAGCCTTCAACAAATTATCCTAAAATTATTTTTTTATTCTACTTTTGTGACTCGGCAAGAAAAGTACTCATGTTTTTGTGTACTAGTGGAATTACTTTTTTTGTTATGGTTTCATGGAAGTTTGGAGTATCTGCATCAAAAGACAGCAACAGAACATAAGATAGTCTACTAGCTTCATCAGCAATTGGAATAGTGGCTCGCGTTATTTTGGAATAGTGAGAGCTTGCATACAGTATTCTGCCTAGGAGATATTCCCATCTTAGCCTGGTGTATTGGCGTGTTGCTGCAGTTATTGCATATTGTGCGCGCTCTTCCGGAGTGAGTAATGCTTGCAAATCTTTTCGTTCTGAAGTTGCCTCTAACTTCCCATCCTCGTCTGCTATTCCTGCAAAACGAATTGATGGATCTAGTGCTATTACTTTATCACAAAATTCCTGAAAGAACTTTATCATCAATTAGTGTATTTTGTGTAGGTATATTTATCATTACAGATCTTAACACTGATCATGAATTTTAGAATAAACATGATTTTCTGAAAATAAATACTGTTATTTGTCAAGAGTTACTTGCTTTGGTCTAAATGCTTGAAACAAATAGTTACAAAATAGTATTAACACAATCCAAATAGCTAGCATCAGAATTGGTGTAAAATGGCCTATGCAATCATGACAAAGAAATCTGTTCACCAAAAAAACTACCAGCCCTCCAACAAAAACTCCTACGGCATAATCTGCAAGTCTCCACCAAAAATACTTCATTGGCTTTGTATGATATAACCAAAATATAAAATTGCGACATCATTATATGATAGGCATAATTGAGCGAAGCTACTGAACATTCAGTTCATTGTGAATATCGTAACCGTAATGGATATCGTCACGACCTTTGTTCATGCTGGTGTCATAAAATAGAGAAACAAAAGAATCAAAAATAAAGTTCCGCTTATTAAGGAGAACCGAATAGAAAATGACTCTGTGAACCCAAAAAGTCCAAACGAATCAAGGGCCGAGATGACAGTCAGAATGTTTCCGTCTGACGCAAATCCCAACGGTAACGTCTTTGGAGGCGAGATTTTAAAACAAATTGATCTTATTGCAGGTTTAGTGGCACAAAGACATGCAAGGATGAATACAGTAACAGCTAGTATAGACAGAGTTAATTTTCTCAAACCTGTTTTTGTTGGAAATGCTATCATACTAAGTGCAAGAGTAAACTATGTTCACAGATCATCAATGGAAATTGAAATCAAAGTTGAATCTGAAGATTTGATGAGTGGAAATAAAACCCTTACAAATACTGCATTTGTAACTGCAGTAGCACTTGGACCTGATGGTAAGACAAGAGAAGTGTCTCCGTTGCTTTTAGAAACTGAGGAAGATAAGAAAAGATTTGCTGAAGGGCAGATGAGGATGAATCAAAGGTTAAAGGAACGCAGTACGAAATAAAACCAATGTTTACAAAATATTTTCTGTTATAACCTTACAGCATTTTAACAGTGATAGCCACCGGGAGGGCCATTTTTTACAACATCTGCAAACTGTGTGCCAGAGTAATCTTTGTTGATTGTAAATGGTATGATTCCAAATATTGCAGCATCAAGTTTTGTTTTAACTAATGCTTGATTTGGATCAAACTGTGAACCTTCTTGCGCAAATTGTGAAAGTGCATCCTTGTTTATGGTAAACTTGCCATCTAAAAGCAGAGATGATTTTGGAGATATTGTACTGCCGTTAATTAATGCTGTTTCAAGAACTTGGGATTTGTAAACTGCAATTATCTCATAATTGTGAAAACTGGCAGGAAAAAACGAAGGATTGCAAGCTTCAGCTTGGATATGTAATACTGTTGGAGAAATTGCAAACTGCGCTCCTTTGTGTGGTCGAATTTCTAGCGTACTAACCGCATATGCGTTTGCTCCGATATATCCCAATATGATGGCTGCAATGACGATTCCAGCTATGATGATTTTTTTTCTATTATCCTTTGATTCATTTTTGGATGGCATCTCATTTGTTTCCGGAGTATCATTAGAATCTGGCTCGTTGATTGACTCTGAGGTATTTTCAAATGTAATGGAATCATATTTTGTTTCAGGCTCTGTTAAAGAAAGGCCCTCAACGTATTGCTTATCAGATAATTCAAGAGGCTGCCCATTCTGAAGGGAATTTAAAATATTGAGCAATCTCTCACTATCGCCCTTTCCTGCATCGATGAGTTCTTGAACTTTCTTGATTATCTCTTCAGACATACACTTTGCCCGATTTATACTGAATTTAAAGTCATGCTATTTTTGATACAAAATCATGAATTCTAGAATTATGCCCAAAAATCAAGATTACATTAATCCATTCAAACCCATATCTAATAGAGATTACATAGTACAACATGTCAAAGATCAAAACTGTTGTAAAGGCAATCGTGTTAATAATTAGTGGGATAGCGATAGTTGTGGTTGGAGGATTTATGATGGGTGCTATTGCAAGATTATGGACAGACAAAAAGCCAAAAAATCCTAAAGAATCTGAAACTAAAAAATGATTCTAGAAAAAATAATTGTAAAATAGAAGCGTCTTATTCATACATAGAACTTAAGTATCAGATTTCACAAATTAATCCCATGTGTGAACTGATTGATGAGATAGAAATTGAACATCTGAGAATGGCATTAGCACGTGCAAGAAAAGAAACCGATCCTCAACTAGAAGAGGAAAAACCACTTGCGGCTCTAGCACAATAAATCATAAACATGATTGAAATCATGTTGCTACTCGAAGAAACCTTTCTTCAACCTCTATCCAGTTGACTAGATTCCACCAAGCTTGTATGTAATCAGCTCGCCTGTTTTGATACTTGAGATAATATGCATGCTCCCACACATCCAATCCCAATAACGGAATAGCACTTTGTGTATAAGGACTGGTCTGGTTTTCTGTTGTTCTAAACTCTATTCTGGAAAAAGTCTGATTGTAAACTAGCCAGCCCCAGCCACTCCCCTGTATTGCTGCAGTACCTGTAGAAAATTTTTCTTTAAACTCTTTGAAGCTTCCAAAGTAAATCTTTATCTCATCTGCCAGTCTGCCTCCAGGCTCTCCTCCGCCATTTGGTTTCATGCTCTCCCAAAACAACCTGTGATTTTCAAACCCGCCGCCGTAAAAATTAATTGCATTTCTTATGTTTTCAGGAACGGAACTTGGATCTGATAAAATTCCAACGATATAGTTTTTGTGAGTTAGAGCATTAATGCTTTGTAAAGCTGCATTTAGGCCATCTGCATAAGCTTGGTGATGCTTGGTGTGGTGTATCTCCATCGTCCTTGCATCTATGTGTGGTTCCAAGCCATCATACGAATATGGTAATGGAGGTACAACATATTTTCCCATCATATCATCTTTGAAAAATTCGTCTTATATCCTAACTGACCAAACATGCCCAAAGTATTAATCACAACGACAGACAACAATTGCTGTGAAAATAGAACAAAAAATAGAACCCGATCTTCAAAAGCCACTAATCATTGCAGCTATGCAAGACATGGGCGATGTTGGCAGTATTGTGATTGATTTTATCAACAAGAGTCTTAACACACATCCTTTCCGAGAAATCTCTTCATTAATTCCGGGATATGTAATTGACAATGGCGGTTTCATCGAATTACCAGAGGAAAAATGGGAGTATCGATATACTAAAGATACTATTGTTTTTGGTGGCGGTGCAGGACAACCACAAACAAACGAAGAGCTAAACGAATTGTGTCAGGACGTGATTGATATTGCAAAAAAATATTCTGCCAGATTTATCTATACTTTAGGAGGGTTTCATACCAATCGTGATTTTGGAAAAGAACCAAAAACGTTTGTTACAACAACCTCTGCAAGTCTTGCAGACAGAGTAAGAAAATTAGGCGTAGATACCACACCCGAACAATCTATCATCACTGGCTTTAATGGGCTTATTCTGGGGTTTGCAAAACAAAACAACATTGAAGGTATAGGTCTGTATGGTGAGCTAAATGATCCAAAGGTGCCTCAATACCGGTCAGCTAAGAGCATCATAAAGACATTGGAAAAATTAACATACCAGAAATTTGGTGACACTACAGAACTTGATATGATGGCAGACGCAGTTGAAGACAAGGTACGCACTGGAGGATCTCTTGACATATGATTATATCTTGTCCGGATTGTTATTGTACTGATAAAAATCATATCTAAAATTTTATACATACTTTATACGCAATAGAAACCACTTTAGACTTCGATTATTCTTTCGTATAATTTTCTAATCTGATCTTCCTTTTCATTAGACCATACTTTCTGGCTTTAAAATCGGGTTTTCTTTAAACGATCTTTATGAATGTCCTTTAATACAATATACTGAGCTGATTCATTTATAGTGACTTCAAATTTTTCAAAGAAATCTTTTCTGCCTAGGATTACAAAATGTGGTACTTGAATTTCTTCCACCATATGTGGCATCACATGAACATTTACAAATCCTATAGGAATAGGTAGCTTGCCGGAACGTTGTATTTCTGCATATACCTTAGAGGTGTAAACATTTGTCTCACCAGCAATTGTTAAGATTCTATCATCTGTAGTCTCCATATCAAGATGTAATGCATTGGCAATTTCTTTTGGTAAAAAAGACCAATCAGCTCCAGAATCAACTAATGCATTCATTCGCATTTCTCTATTTTCTGAGCTTTTTGCTTCTGAAAATTTTCTAAAAGTGATTTCAATTAATGGCTTTTTAATGTGAACTAATTTTCCTTCCTTATTCCAACGTGGTATGGATTTGTAGTGAAAGTATAGCTTATCAGAACCACGACCAGTATCAACCATAAGAAATGATAAGAAATTTACTTAATATTATTTGCCTAATTCTTTTTAGAGAATAAAGGCGTCTATGTCATCTTTTTTTGGTATGCGATGAAATAATGGTGTTCTAACTAATTTTAAGGATGCCACTTTATCACAAACTCCTGATAATGTTTTATCATGAGCAACTACTTTTTTATCTAGTATGACTATCCATTCGCCTTCAAATTCTGAAAAATCATTAGATTCTAAAAACTGCGATTCTATGGTGGACACGGTATCTACATTACGCGATAGTTACTTAAATTTAATGTGCCTTTATAAGATCTTCAAAATAGTCTATTTTTATAACGCTCAATTTCATTCGTGCGTGAGAGTATGTGTATCCTTTTTAGTCTTTATCGATAACTCGTTTGCTAACCCCAGATTAAACAATACATGATAATTTTATACATATTTTATATTCAGTCTAATCATTCTTTAATTAGCAAGTAGATGAATTATGATTGTAATGAAAGATTATGATTTTGAAGGTAAGGTTGTCTTGATCACTGGAGGCACTGGGGCATTAGGTAGGGAAGCCAGCTTGTCATTTCTAAAATCAAATGCAATTGCAGCAATAACACATGTTACTGATAGAGAAATTCCACAACTTGAATCAACACTTGGGGATTTGATGAAAAAAGTGATGCTAATTAAAGCAGACATTGGTGATGAGGTTCAAGTAGAAAAAACGGTATCTGATATTGTTAAAAAATATGGTCACATTGATGTTTTGATAAATGTGGTCGGTGGATACCTTGGTGGGAAAAAAGTAACAGAGATGACTGGAAAAGAATGGGATTTGATGATGAATCTAAATTTGAAAACAGCCTTTTTGATTAGTAAACACGTGGTAGGACAAATGGTAAAGCAAGGTTCTGGTAAAGTTGTTCATGTTGCAGCTAGATTAGGACTAAAAGGAATTGCCGGTAATTCTGCATATTGCGCATCAAAGTCTGGTCTTATCAGACTAGTTGAATCGCTCTCAGACGAAGTAAAAGACAAAAACATCAATGTAAACTGTGTACTGCCAAGCATAATTGATACTGGTGCAAACAGAAAAGAGATGCCGGATGCAGATTTTTCCAAATGGGTCAAGCCGTCAGAAATTGCACGAGTTATGCTTTTTCTTGCATCTGATGATTCAAGATCAATTCACGGAGCTGCTATGCCAGTTTATGGCCTAGTCTAAATCTTGCAACTATTATTGTTGCAATTATGGATACAATCAAGATCATTTCTGCAATTGGGCCAAATTCTGGGACAACAGAGCTGCCAACAACGCTGACTTGTTCTGTTAATGGCGTGATAGGTACTTTTACAACATTGATGCCAACCTGAGATTCTACTGTAAAGTTTTTTGTTTGTAAATTATCTAACCATACACCAAGAAATGGTGCATTTACTAGTCCGGTTGGAAGATTGAGTACTAGAATGCTGCTAGAGTTTACTTTGCCTACCAGAGTAAAAGTAACTGATTTGTCCTTTGTATGAACTACTGCACTAATGATGTCTTTTGGTGATGCATATTGCACATTAAATGTCGTCTTACCGTCACCTGCATCTTTTCCAACATCATTTTTTATCTTATAACCTGGTTGTGTAACTTGAACATTTAACGTGCCAGTCATCCATGGATATGTCTTGTCATAGAAATGAATTACTCCAATATCTGTAGGCTTTAGTGTGTAGCTAAAAGATTGTCCTAGTCCAATTGGACCGCTGTCAAATCTTCCATCTGGATTAGTAGGTGTGCCAGAAGTAACTGAATGAGTAACTTGGTCGCCATTGCTCCATTGTATTGTTTCTCCTACTAGCGCATTAGTAGTTGGCGGAGAAAAAGTGCGGCTTACTTGCTGATCTGCTGCACCTCTCATGATTATGATCTGCACGGTATCAGCAAATGAGGAAGAAACTAGCGGAATCAGTAAAACAAGAACTGCCAAAGATATTATGACTTTATACACGTCACAATCTGGGATTGTTAGTTAATAGATTTTGCTGGTGAAAAATTCTTTACTTAATGCATTTTTGAAACAATGATCTAATTTCACGTAATTTTGTATTATTTGCGCTTTAATGTTCTGGTTATGGACTGGGTGATTTTCTCTACTTGTTTTGTGGCACCTATGAAAAGAAAAGCTATTCCAACACCAAGTAGTATTCCGCCTACAACATCCAAAGGATAGTGTCCTCCAACATATACTCTTGAAATACAGACAAGTGCAGCTTCTACAGCCAAAGCTAGAGATATTGCAAATTTTCTTTTTGAATCCCTAAATAACGCTAGAGCTATGGCTGCACCAGCAGAAACTATTGTGGCATGACCGGATGGATAAGAATAATCTGAATCCTTGGATATGATCAAGTCAGATTCTGGAATTGACGGGCGTTCTCTTTGCACCAAGTCCTTTGCAGCATATCCAATTGGTATTATGACAATAAACGCCAGTACCAAAACTAGTGCAGTCTTTTTACCAACCATTCCTCCAAATACGAACAAAAGAATTATTGTCATTATCCAGAATGCCTCTCTTCCATACTCTGTTAGCCAAACCATAATTTTGTTAAGAAAAGTAACATGAGAATTATTTACTTTTAAAAATGCTGATGTGTCCTTGGCAATTATGGTATGGTTGTTGTTTGCTAGTGGTGATACCAGTATGGCCAAAACTAGAAACAAAGCCAGAATGATAATTGAAGATATATGATATTTGTTCAAAGACAGTTCATTCTCCTAGATACTGGCAGAAAAACGATTTGATGCCTCAATAAGATCTTTTATGTCTGACTGTGAATGAGAGTAAGAAAATGCGCCAAGCTTGCCTGGCAGGAAAAATATTCCATCTTTTGCTATCATCTCAAAATGATATTTGTGAAGCATGTCTATATCACACATGGCAGCATCGACGGCATTTTTAATTTGAGTGATTCCATTTGATACAAAGTGTGTCATAAAAAGCGAACCCATTCCAGTTGTGATTACCTTGCCATCAAATACTTTGTCTAATTCTTTTCTGGTATGATGTCCTAGATTGCCAATTTTAGAATAAACTGAACTGTTTTTTTTAAGAAAAGAAAGCATGGCACGACCTGATGTCATTGTGATTGGATTTGCAGAAAATGTTCCACCTCCTATATAGGAACGGTCTAGTTTTTTGTGTGATCTGGTATTTGCTATTTCCATGATCTCATCTTTTCCGCAAATTACTCCAATTGGAAATCCACCGCCTACAATTTTTCCTAGTGTGACAATATCGGGATCAAGATTCATTGTTTTGTAATGGCACCCAAATGAAAATCTAAATCCAGTGACAATTTCATCAAGCAAAAATAACGCATTGTTTTTGTGCACAAACTCTTGTATTCCTAAAAGATATTCTCTTGTTGCAGGGATGCACCCTCCGCCTCCAAGTACGGGCTCTATAATTACTCCTGCAAGATCATCTTTTATGCCATTTAAAATTTCAAGAGATTTTTCCAAGTCGTTGTATGGAATTGAAACGATATATTCTTCATCAACTAATCCCGCACTCTCAGTCTCGTTAAACGGATAGTTGACTGATTTTAAAAGATCTGTAGTATATCCATGCCAGCCACCATCAATTTTTGCAATTATCTTTTTCCCAGTTGCAGAACGCGCAATCCTTACTGCATACATGGTTGCCTCTGTACCCGTGGAAACATAGCGAATCTTTTCTGCAACAGGTACTGCCTTTTGAATTATTTCTGAAAATGATATTGTCATCTCATTTACTGTTCCATGCATCCAACAAGACGGCAACTGTTTTTTTACCAAATTTGTAACAGGAGTAGCTGCATGGCCCAAAATCAAACTCCAGTGACCCATCCAATAATCTGTGTACTTGTTCCCATCAACATCGTAGAGGTATTTTCCTTTTGCAGATTTGGTTACAAAGGGATAAGGATCAAAGAATCTGATATTATGTGATACTCCATTTACATGAAATTTTTTGGACTTTGCAAAAAGCAGTCCTGACTTTTTTGTTTTCTTTTTGTATATCTCCAAAGCACTTGGCAATAACCAAACTATTTGGCAGAATAATATTTAGTGATCGTAAGATACTTGGAAAAAATTTCCATTTTAGGCATGGTTTATATTATTTCGCTTTGATCCACTTTTTGCATACGTAACAGCAAGGCGGCGCTTGTGATGATTGTTGGTATTGTACCATTTTGTGATTCACAGGCCTCCAGTTGCGCATACAAGATGTGGGTTTGACCTAACGGTCTTATCTGAAATTTGAAGAAATTGTGCATTCCGACCAATTCCCAATAAAATATACTTCTAATAATACGATAAACGAATCCGGTTGATCCTGCCGGACCTGACTGCTATCGGATTGGTACTAAGCCATGCGAGTCGTTGTAGCAATACAAGGCGGACGGCTCAGTAACACGTAGTCAACCTAACCTATGGACGTGGATAACCTCGGGAAACTGAGAATAAACCGCGATAGATCATTATGCCTGGAATGGCTTATGGTTTAAACAATTTATTGCCATAGGATGGGACTGCGGCCTATCAGCTTGTTGGTGAGGTAATGGCCCACCAAGGCTATAACAGGTACGGGCTCTGAGAGGAGAAGCCCGGAGATGGGTACTGAGACACGGACCCAGGCCCTATGGGGCGCAGCAGGCGAGAAACCTTAGCAATGTGCGAAAGCACGACTAGGTTAATCCGAGTGATTTCTGTTGAAGAAATCTTTTGTCAGTCGTAAAACCACAGACGAATAAGGGGTGGGCAAGTCTGGTGTCAGCCGCCGCGGTAATACCAGCACCTCGAGTGGTCAGGAGGTTTATTGGGCCTAAAGCATCCGTAGCCGGCTATGCAAGTCTCCGGTTAAATCCAGCTGCTCAACAGATGGGCTGCCGGAGATACTACATAGCTAGGGAGCGGGAGAGGCAGACGGTATTCTGTGGGTAGGGGTAAAATCCACTGATCCATAGAGGACCACCAGTGGCGAAGGCGGTCTACCAGAACGCGTTCGACGGTGAGGGATGAAAGCTGGGGGAGCAAACCGGATTAGATACCCGGGTAGTCCCAGCTGTAAACGATGCAAACTCGGTGATGCATTGGCTTATGGCCAATGCAGTGCCGCAGGGAAGCCGTTAAGTTTGCCGCCTGGGAAGTACGGACGCAAGTCTGAAACTTAAAGGAATTGGCGGGGGAGCACCACAAGGGGTGAAGCCTGCGGTTCAATTGGAGTCAACGCCAGGAATCTTACCTGGGGAGACAGCAGAATGAAGGTCAAGCTGAAGACTTTACCAGACAAGCTGAGAGGAGGTGCATGGCCGTCGCCAGCTCGTGCCGTGAGGTGTCCTGTTAAGTCAGGTAACGAGCGAGATCCCTGCCCTTAGTTGCTACAGTTACTCTCAGGAGTAGCTGGGCTAACTAGGGGGACCGCCACTGCTGAAGTGGAGGAAGGAGGGGGCCACGGCAGGTCAGTATGCCCCGAAACCCTAGGGCTACACGCGGGCTGCAATGGTAGTGACAACGGGTTCCGAACTCGAAAGAGAGAGGCAATCCCTAAACGCTACCACAGTTATGATTGAGGGCTGCAACTCGCCCTCATGAATATGGAATCCCTAGTAACCGCGCGTCACAACCGCGCAGTGAATACGTCCCTGCTCCTTGCACACACCGCCCGTCGCTTCATTGAAGTTGAGTTTGCGCGAGGTGATGGCTAATTGCCGTTATCGAACGCGAGTTTAGCAACAAGGGAGAAGTCGTAACAAGGTGACCGTAGGGGAACCTGCGGTCGGATCACCTCCTTAGAACATAAATTGGTGAAACGTGTCGGAATGCACATTTCTTCAACAACAAATGCACCAGGGCAAGAAATTGCTCGGGGAAGGACGAAGCTGGTACCACCATGTACTAGCGATGATCGTCATGTATAGTCGTGTAATATTATGACTGAATATGCTGGTGTGCAGACGCCAGTTGGAGGATGGCTAGGCTTGAGAAGAGATGAAGGACGTGGCAAGCTGCGATAAGCTTAGGGTAGGTGCAAGTGACCTATGATCCTAAGATGTCCGAATTGGAATCCTATGTGTTAAACATACTCAGCTACAATGGTAGTTGAGATCGAACCAGCGGAAGTGAAGCATCTGAGTACGCTGTGGAAAAAAAATCAATTGAGATTTCCCAAGTAGCGGCGAGCGAAAAGGAATCAGCCCAAACTGAATCTGTCATGGCAACATGGCAGAGATGTGGTGTGTTATGGTCTTGCGATCCAAGATTTGAAGCTCAAGTGGTCTGGAACGACCCGACGAAGAGGGTGATATCCCCGTGAGCGCAAGAAAAAGGGATCTTATCATAACGTGAGTAGTTGTCCTTGGTAGTGGGCAATGAATTTAGGTGAAAGTAGCATCTAAGGCTAAATATTTCTCAAGACCGATAGTGAACTAGTACCGCGAGGGAAAGCTGAAAAGTACCCCGGAAGGGGGGTGAAAAGTGCCTGAAACCAACTGGCTACAGACGTGCGTGGCATGAAAGGAGTTTTTGTCAGACTGGAGGTTCTAGCAATAGAGCTAAAGGTTTGACGTTCATAGCTCTAGTGTTACGCGTTCCGTCTAGAAACACGGGCCAGGGAGCTTACCGTTATGGCAAGCCTAAACCTTGACAGGGTGGAGGCGAAGGGAAACCAAGTTCTCGCAACGCAAGTGAGGAGAAGCGTGTGAAAGTGCGTAGAGTCATAGCGGCAAGGCTAGAAACCAGACGATCTATTCTTGGACAAGCTGAAGTCGGGCGAAAGCCCGATGGAGGGCTGAAGCAGTTCTAACGTGCAAATTGTTTGTCTGATCTGAGAATAGGGGTCAAAAACCAATCTAGTCTGGTGATCGCTAGTTCCTAACGAAGTGTATCGTAGTACTGCCTTTATGGAGACAGCGTGTCCTGTAGAGCACCGATCTGATATGACGGGCCAGAAATGGCTCGCTATCAATTCAAACTCCGAAGGGATGCGCGTCGTAGAAGTAGGGAGACGGGTTTACGTGGCGTAAGGCTCGTAACCAAGAGGGGGACAACCCAGACTGAGGTTAAGGTCCCCAAGTTTTTGCTAAGTGTCAAACTAAAGGGTGTATTGAAGCCAAGACAGCAGGGAGGTAAGCTCAGAAGCAGCTATCCTTTAAAAAGTGCGTAACAGCTTACCTGCCGAGCTTCGATGCCCCAAAAATGGACGGGGCTAAAGCAAAGCACCGATACCTCGGATTCCTGTGATTATCACAGGGCATGGTAGTTAGGCGTAGGGATTGGGTCGAAGCAGGGCTGTAAGGTCCTGTGGACCGGTTCCTATTGCAGATCCTGGCGGCAGTAACAGCATAGTAGGGTGAGAATCCCTACCATCGTAAGTGTAAGGGTTTCCCGGCAATGCGTCGTCAGCCGGGAGTTAGTCGATCCTAAGAGTGACCTCAACAGAGTCACCCGAATGGGAAACTTGTTAATATTCAAGTACCTTACAAATGACGTTATAATCTACACAGTTTTGCTTCCGGATAGGGCATTTAGAACCGTCGTTCTATTGAACTGTTATAGGATTGGGGAGTGCCGTAATGGCGAGAACTGATTCGAGGCAGGAGTGGCTTGCCGTTAGGTGAGTTTGCTCAAGTCCAGGAGACCATGAAATGCTGTGTAGTGAGTTGTTTGTATGTCCGTACCGAGATCCGACACAGGTGCACTGGATGATAAGTCTAAGATGTATCGGGTATACCGTAGGCGAGGGAACTCGGCAAACTAGTCCTGTACCTTTGGTATAAGGGATGCCTGCTGTTTTAATGAAGAATTGGAATAGTAGGTCGCAGTGACAAGGGGGTCCCGACTGTTTAATAAAAACACAGGTGACTGCTAGTCCGAAAGGATGTGTATAGTCACTGAATCCTGGCCAGTGCAGGTACCTAAAACTTGGGTTCAACTGAGCTAAGGGCCTGTAAACGCCGGGAGTAACTCTGACTCTCTTAAGGTAACATTTGATTGCCTTAGTAAAATCTGGCTATATGCTGGAAAGTCTGGGAAATGTCAGGCTAGGTTAATCAAAGCTTAAAACTTTGAAATAATCTGAAAATGCCATGACTGCAGATGATCAGCAGGAAAGGCTAGATGCGCGGAAACCGCGCTTTCTAGAATCCTCAGAGACTTTATGCCAGAAATTGTTTTAGAACAATTAAGATAAAGTCCGACCCATGCAGCGATGCATGGAGGTTTGCAAATGTAAACCCACCTTGGTTGTTTTAACAACAAGGTCACAAAAGTAACAGTAGTGAGCCAAATGCCTTGTCGGGTAAGTTCCGACGCGCATGAATGGAACAACGAGGGCCCCGCTGTCCCCGCCTACAACCCGGTGAAGCCACATAAGCTGGACGAACAGTCCAGCATCTTCCATCGGGGAGAGAAGACCCCGTGGAGTTTTACTGCAGCTTGTACTTGCAGTATAGTTGGAATTGCATAGTGTAATCGGTAGCCATGCTTGTCTCCTTCCGGGGAGACAGGAAGCGAAAGTGTAACACCGGTCATTTCTTGCAGTACCGCTTACCACATTCACTTGTGGGACAGGTGCAGGTGGGCAGTTCGGCTGGGGCGGCACCCCTTTGAAAAGATATCAAAGGGGCCCAAAGTTCGGTTCAGATGGGTCAGAAATCCATCGAAGAGGGCAAGGCCAAAAACCGGACTGACTGGATCTCCAAACGCACGGGATTCAGAGAAGAAATTCGGGCCTAGCGATCCATGACGTCCCCACTATTGGGGGCTCGTGGTGACAGAAAAATTACCCCAGGGATAACAGGCTCGTCGCGGGCGA
Source organism: Nitrosopumilaceae archaeon (assembly GCA_035935115.1). Taxonomy (GTDB): domain Archaea; phylum Thermoproteota; class Nitrososphaeria; order Nitrososphaerales; family Nitrosopumilaceae; genus TA-20. The sequence continues at coordinate 395,516 of DASYXK010000021.1, read as the reverse complement.
GAGCTCCTATCGACCCCGCGGTTTGGTACCTCGATGTCGGCTTTTCCCATCCTGGCCCTGCAGCAGGGGCCAAGGGTGAGGCTGCTCGCCTATTAAAGGGGAACATGAGCTGGGTTTAGACCGTCGTGAGACAGGTCGGTCTCTGCCTGATGGAAGCGAGGCTGCTTGAGGGGAAGTTGCTCCGAGTACGAGAGGAACAGAGCAGCGTGGCCTCTGGTTTATCGGCTGTCTGATAAGGCAGGCCGAGCAGCTAAGCCATTTAGGCTAACTCCTGAAAGCATCTAAGGAGGAAGCCTATCCCGAGAAAAGGCAGCCGGTCGTAAGACAAAGGATGGCCGCAGAAGACGGCGTTGATAGAAACGAGGTGTAGATCCCAAGCTTCGGCGAGGGGTGAGCCTGCGTTTACTAACTATCCAATACATCAGTCAGTCATAATACATAGAGACTATACATGACGATTCATTTTATTTTGAATCCCAGTGTAAACTTTACACGACTTTATTTTTTGATTGCAGAACTTTTTATCATGTTACTGTAATGGTGATCACATCATGACACTACGTATGATGTGGATTGTTCCCGGAATGATTCTTTTGGGAGCAATGCTGTTTGGTCTAATTAATTTGTGGATCAAAAAAAGAAGGGAAGCCAACAATCCTGATTTGTTTGGTCCCAGAATACGACCTGATGATTTTAAAGATGAAAAGTAACTTAGAATTTAATTAATGTGGGTATGATTTTTAGTCAAGAGATATTTTTTGAAATTATGATTTCATGCTGCAATTTTTCTAGTCTTTCTTTTATTCACTGGTGATTCTAGTGCTCTTTTTGTAGCAATCTCAAAGACTAGCTTGTCGATGTAGAATCCTTGTTTTGATTCTAGATTTAATTTATACATTATAGCTTTTCCAACTGTACGCGTTCTGGAAAGCACACCTTGCTGCTCTAGATTCTTTATTTCATTTAATGCTGTTTTAAAAGAAATTCCGGAATTTTTGGCAATGTCAGATACAGAGTAATCCCAATCCTTGAATGTTGCAAGAAAATCTAGGATCTTTGATGTACTGCCTGGAAATACACTCTCTAATGGGCCATTTTGTAATACTTTGGTTCCAGAACTCTTTCTTTTCATACTAATAGTAATACTATTAGTATTATTAATATAATTACCTATTATTATGTAAATAATTACATAATACTTAAATGTGCTTGATTCTATAAGAAAACATTGCTAGACAATGTAAGCAAGGCAATACTGAGGAAGCTATTCTACGATAATCGAATTGGCGCAAAACATATTTCACTTGAAAATCTAAAGACTGGATTTCCATCCCATCTCAAAGGTGATATTGATAAGAAACTAAAGAAGCTAGTAAAAGAAAATCTGATTTTACAACATCCTACATCTTATGGTCCACAATATGCGTTAAATCCCCAAAGATTGCAAGAAATTATCAATACACTTGAACAAAAGTGAGCCAAAATAAAACCAAGATGGTACTCTAGTTCCATCGGACTCTTGAACCAATACAATTCATCAGCAATCTCTAAAAACACTGCTAACTGAAAATTATTGTGAAAACTCTACACCTTTCAATAATGGCGATATCTGGAATTGCAGTAATTGGAATAATTCTTTTTGCAATAGTTTTACCATTGCAACCAAAAAAAATTGAGGGATTAGATGGAGATACAGGAACAGTCACTATTGGAATTCAATCATACTATTTTGCTACAGTAAATGACACAATGATGACTGTTTTAGGCGAAGGCGTACAAGAATCATTTCATAGTGTGGTCTTTACATTCTTTCCTAGTCCAGTTTTCATGGGTCCAGTTGGTTCTTGTGGTGGAATAAATTTTGGTTCTGATGTAAAGTTTTCAGATGGTATACATGAGCTGTTAAATGTACCTGTTTTTGGATTGCCATGCGGAAAAGATTATTTTAAAACTAATTTTAGTAATCACACAAACCCGCAAGCTGGATTAGCAGTTTATAATGATAAAGTGAAACTGTTAGTTAGTACCGACAAGTATCCTATACAAGATACGGTAACAATTCCACCTACTAAAATTTCTTGGGATTCTGCTGGCCAATTGGCTAATGATACTGCTTTAAAATATGGAATTTTTCCTCATGAAACCACATGGTATGTACATGTTACAGCAGACGGAACAATACATCCAGTTACTGATTATCACAAAGTAGATGAAAATTCAATATTTTCGTGTTCGTTTTCAATAATTCCAAATGATGCAAGAGATCATTTTGTCTATCTTTCAGTATTTAGAAATAATGATACTGGATATGTCGTTGCTCTAGATGACCAAACATGTAAAGTGATAGAAGCAAAACCTGTGCCGCTTGAGATGGCAGTATGCGGACCATGAAATAAAATGAAAATGCTCGGTCTTACCAGAACCAAATCAATACAATTACAGAAGAATTGTAAGCAACTCTAAAAAGCATGCAATCATTGAGAAATTCAAGTGAAAATTGTTATTCTGGCTGTATTAGTCTCGATTCTTGTCATTTCTTTATCATTATCAACAGCGGAAGCACGTGAGGTAAGTCCATTTGACTTTCAGCTAGATGAATCTGCTGTTGACGGAAAACGATATTCCTATCTCACCGGTACTGGCCCTGCAGCTATTATAAAACAAAATGAAACAAAATCTCTTCCAATAATAATTCTGTCTGCAACAGACAAGCCAATACCAGTCAAGTTTCATGTTACTGTTGGAAACAATCAGACAGGACCAATACAAATGCCATTGGGAGTACATGCAACAGTTGAGCCATCAGATATCACAATAAAATCAAATCAAAATCAGACCATCAACATAATCGTGAATGCAGACAAGAATGCACCTGATGGTAAATATGCGTTAAACATTGTGGGAGAATGGCCAGAAAAAAATGGTTTCATGGGTAGCTCCATTGTGATAAACATAGGCAAGGATTTTGGACCAGATATGATGCCCTTCAACTTTCAGTGGACTCCATTAAAACAATACCAATCAGGAAAGGATGTGAAAGATATTCAATGTGATCAAGGTCTTCAACTAGTCATAAAATCCGAAGATAAAACTCCCGCTTGTGTAAAACCAGGACATCTTGCTAGACTGGCACAATATGGCTGGACAATACCTAATCTAAAAATAATTGGTGATACTGATATTACAAATAATTATGGACTGTCAGAAAATGATTGTGGACAATTCTATACTATACCAGCAAACAAATCTAATTTCAATACCATTCCAGTTCTCATACTAAAACAAAATTCCACTGGATGTGCCAAGATTACATTTACAGTCAATTTCCTGTTTAACAATACAAATGATTGTATAGGTTGTAATTCGCAAATGGTAAAAATCGCAAAATTTCTCAGCATAGGTAAATATAATTTTTCAAGATATGGTGACTTAATTAGCGGATCTTCTGGAAAAGACTATACACATTCATTTCAGATTACAGCTGTACCAAAAACAGTAGATATTTCGAGATATCCAGTTGGTTCAAATTTTACTGCAGTATTTATCATAAAACCGCTACCAAACGCAACTGGGTTTTATGATTATTCTATTGTAAAGCCAGTATGTAATGCGTATCCATTAGCAGTAGGATATAGTTCAGATCAAGTGAATTCATCTGATTTCTCAAAAGGCCTAGATTTTATGCAAAATCATCCCTGTGTCATGGGGTCTTATGGTATTTCTCAAGTCCAAGTATCTGGAATAGATTATGTCCAGATGAAACTTGACTAGAAGAAAGCTACGCCAGTTTTTTAAACTGATAAACTATACGTCAAATATATTTTGAAAACTCTACATCTGTACATTATTGTAATTCTTGCTTCAAGTCTTGTTATGTCTAGCAATCATGTATTTGCTGATAATATTGCAACATCTTACGGAGGTCTTGTAGGTTGGCGCCAGGCTGATTTCAAAAGTGATCACGGAAATTATCCAATCTGGTATAAAATTACAAATGGTACTGTAATTAGTACGCCTTCAGACCTTCCAGCTAAAACATTATTCTTTATGATTAAAGCGCCTTATGATGGACAATTAATTGTTCAATTACCACGATCAACAATTGATTCCAAAAATCAAGATATTGATCAGCCTTACTTTGTTGCAGTGAGAGGAACTACTGGTTTATCAAAAATCAATACCACTGAAACAAGTGATGATTATATACGAACCTTGAAGATCGATTTTACAAAGTATACTTCTGAAATTGAAATAGTTGGAACCTTTTTTGTTGAAGATCATCAACCTGTAACCAAAAACCCTTCCAAACTATCATCTCCTCTAGAGCAATTCAAATCAGGAATTTCTCCACTAAATGTTAAATGTTCTACCAACTATGTTCCTGTAATCAAAGCAGAAGATAGTTCTCCTGCATGTGTAAAACCAGATACTGCCCAGAATCTTGTTAAACGTGGATGGGAAACACAGGGAGAAAAAAGTTACCATGTTTACTTTCCTGGTCTACCGCCTCCAATTATTGACACTCGTATTGCAAAAATTGTATCAGGTACACAAGAGGCACAATCTATTGTAAGATACTATGTAGGAATGCCACATTATCTTCCACCGGGTTATTCAATGCAAGTAATACTGGCAGATGACGCTTCTAAATCTGTAAAGATACTTGCATCAAATTTTCCTGTAACACAGAATACAACAAGTGTAGAGTTCATGGATAAGGGAGGAATAATGATCTACATGGAACCTATCACACAAGCATTTAACCAAACTAGCTGGACTGCCGGATGGATTAAACAAACTCCTGGCTCTTCAACAATCAAGATCAACGGGTACAATGGAGTAATCAATGGCATTACAATAGGAAACAGATTTGGTGAGGAAATAGACATACCTGCGGAAATTATTATTTTTCCAGATAATGCGATGGTGGAGATAAGTGGTTTTTTGTATCCTGATGAACTGACCAAAATTGCAGAAAACATGTTGGCAAAATGAAAACTCTACGTCTTTCAATAATCATAACTGTTTCAAAAATTCCTCTCTTGTAATGCTACAATCTCTTAAAATAACTCCAAGCAATCCTGTACGAATCTCTTTTAGTGGAACAGTAACGTATATGGTTCCATTTGTAATGGTTACATGGCTTCCCTTTTGTCTTATTGCTTGAAAGCCAAATTTGTTACAAAGAATTTTGATTAATTCTTTTCCCTGTATTGGTACTAGTCTTCTCAAACCGCAATCGATTCTATCGCCTTCTCTCTTAATACTGACAAGTGAAGCTTGATAGCTTTAAGATAGTTTTTTTTGGCAGCTGGTAGATTCTTGCCAGTACTATACACACCTAACGCAGAACATGCAATAGAATAAGATCCGTCGTCTTCTTTGATTACTTTGGCTTTAACGTCTCTTATCTTGACAGACATGTGACAATCAAATATTCTTTTTAATTATTTAAGTTTCTTTACATTTAGGTTACTATAAGAGGGAAAATAGTGCATAAAACACCTAATGGGTCCAAAAAGTCCCATTATGGTGGTATATTCCCCTAGACTCGAACCTTGAACTTTTGTCAAAATGAGGGAAAATATATCTTAAACAAAAAGAATATGACAGCATGGAGCACGGGGCAAAGGCAGTATATGAAAAGCTCGCAAGATTACTTTCTGCTCTGAGGGACGATGAATGAGAAATTATAGCGCAAAAGATGTTGATTCTTACATTGCCAGTTCAGGCAGAGAAGCCCGTCCGAAACTCAAAGAAATCCGGAAAATAATAAAATCGACTATTCCAAAAGTAGAAGAAGGAATAAGCTGGGGCGTGCCATTCTACAAATATCACGGTGTTCTTGCTGGATTTACCGCATTCAAGAACCACGTTAGCTTTGGCTTTGCTGACGTGTTTCAAAGTAAAGACCGTGAAATGCTTGAAAAAAAAGGTTACATAACCGGAAAAAAACCATACAAATCAAGTTCGACCAAAAAGTGCCGACCACAGCGATAAAGCAAATTCTAAAAGCAAAAGCAAAAATGAATGAAGCCAGAAGAGCGATAAAATAAATTTACAATCCCTTTAGTGGGTTTTGGATTGTTCAAGTAACGAGTCTTACCAGTTCCGTACCTAGTGTAGCCATGAACAACCATCAATGCATGATACAAAAACAAGCCCGATTGCACTTGCTGCTATGATTATGCCATAAATGATGAGCTTTTTATCCATTAAATAAAAATAGATTTCAAGAATAAAAGACTAGTTGCAATAATTTTTTATATTCAATTAGTTACATGCGAACATGTTAACCAACACTGTCAACTTACATCTTGTGATTGCCGCAAATCCAGAAAAAGTCTATCGCGCATTTCTGAATCCTGATGCCTTGGCTAGATGGATGCCACCCAATGGATTTACTGGAAAAGTTCATCATATGGATGCAAAAGTAGGTGGTTCGTTCAAGATGTCATTTACTAACTTTACAACTGAAAAAAGTCACTCCTTTGGTGGAAAATTCCATGAGTTGGTTCAAAATGAACGTTTGAGATATACTCAAAGTTTTGATGATCCGAACCTACCTGGAGAAATTCAGGTAACTGTAACACTGAAGAAGGTTTCTGTGGGAACAGAGTTGACAATCGTACAAGAAGGCATACCTTCTGTAATTCCTCTTGAGGCTTGTTATCTTGGATGGCAGGAGTCGCTTGCTAATCTAGCTAGACTAGTTGAACCAGAGATTCCAAATTAAAGATGAAATTGATTTTTCTATACAAGTGGGCCTAAAATAAGACCATGATGGTACCCGTCCCATCTATGTAGATGCATGCATACTATACTAACAAGATACTGACCAAGTATTAACTATTTATAATAGAAATACTATTTCTATTTAGTGAATAATCATTCGTTAAATAGAAATGGCATTTTTATAAATACAGAGCATATCATACTACAAAAGGTAGGAACGTACCTGGAAAAGAAAGGCTGGAAGATCTTCCATGAGGTAAAACTTCGAGGAAGAATTGTGGATATTATAGCCACAAAGGATGACAAAATAACAGCTATAGAGGTCAAAGGAGGCTCGGGAGACATACAACGAGGGATAGAGCAGGCACTACATCAGAAGAATACTGCAAATTTCTCATATCTTGCAATTCCAAAAGACAGATCCACTAAGATGATTCTGAATTCTTGTCAGAGTCTGGGAATTGGATTACTATTAGTTAATGATGAAGTGAAGGAAGTTGTCAAACCAGTGGAAGGTAATGTGCTTCCTTCAGTCAAGAACATTGTTTTTAAAGAAAGAAAAAGATCACAGCAATCTGTATCAATTAAGAGCTCACTTGAAAGCCTGTTCAGATCTAGAGCACAAGTTTTGATTCTAAAATTACTATTCCTGAATTCTTCAAGTGAATTTCATGCAAACGACATGGCAAGAAAAACTGGATTAGCTCCTTCTACTATAGCAAAAGAAATGCCAGTAATTCAAAATATTGGATTAGTTTTGAGGAGGACTCAAGGCAATCTGGTATTTTATAAAATAAATAATCAAAGTGTCATCTATAACGAGTTAAAACGGATATTTCTAAAATTTGAAATGCTTGATGAAATAATTTCTAGAGATTTGCCAAAAGAAAAGATCAAGTATGCATTAATCTATGGATCATTTGCAAAGGGAACTGAATCACAATCAAGCGACATTGATTTACTGGTAATTGGTGATGTAAACGAGGACGCTCTTCTAAGATCTGTATCTAAAACAGAAAGAACAATAGGACGTGAAATAAATTACTTGTTATGGAAGGAAAAGGAGTTTATGGAAAGAGTAGAAAAGAAAATCCCTTTGATGAAGGAAATCTCAAGGACCCGAATAATGATGATAATTGGTGATGAGGATGAATTTAAGCGACTTGTTGAAGCAAGATAGAGTTGAAAAATTTGAATCTGACAAAGATCAGATCAAAAATGAACTTGAAAATGCTAGTGCAAAACTGAAATCAGCAAAGAATGTTCTAGGCATAAATGAGTGGGGATTAGCACACACTTCTGCATATGAGGCAATGTTGCACGCTGGTACAGCATTGATGTTTTCTAAAGGCTACAGGACAAGAGGAAGCGAACATCATGTTACAGTTGTGTTATTTGTACAGGCAGTGTTTTCAGCAAAATTCTCAAACAAGGACGTATTGGATTCCTTTGATAGGGCAAGAAAACTCAGGCATGGCCGTACATACGACAATGCCAATCTGATATCTACAACTCAGGCAAAAAATCTTGTAGAAAATGCAGAAGCATTTGTTAACATAACAAAAGAAATTCTGAAGATATAATCAAAATGGAACTGAAATTATATGTTTTTTATGTTGAAATTTTTCTAAATTAATGCAGATTAAATTTGATTTTACTAACAAGTGGGCCTAAAATAAGACCATGATGGTACCCTAGTCCCATCGGACTTGAACCTGTGATTCAAAAATATGATCATGATTTGGAAACTATTTTTGAGATTTAGGTTTCTAGTTCATTTTGGGCCTGCTCCCATTTCTTTTTTTCATCAAGTGCACTTGATTTTTCTGATTCTATGATCTGTCTTTCTTCAGAATCTAGTTTCTCATCTTTGAGCATCTCGTTTAACTGATTAATTTTATTGGCATAAAAAGCAACAGACTCGTTTACCAAGTCTTTCCATTCTTCAAACTCTCTCTCAAGCATATTGTTTTTAATCAAATTGGTGATTTAGCAATTTCTATCTGGAAAACCTTGTTTTTGCAAGCTAACATCAGGAGTCCAAAATAAGAACAATGACAATTGATGAGACTTGTCATGTACAAATCTACAAAACAAAAGAAATCACGTGTAAAAACGAATTTCCACATAACTTTATACGATATCAAAGTATAACAAAATCATGCTAAAATTCAAGTGCAAAGATGTTGGATTTGATTGTGGTTTTACTGCAAAAGGTAAGACAGAAGGTGAGATCTTATCACAATGTGCCGCACATGCCACAAAAGATCATGGTATGAAACCAGAGGATATTACTCCAGAATTAAAAGGTAAAATCATATCCAATATTCACAAATCTTTGTTTTAGATGTGTGACAAGTCTTACAGGACTCAAACCAATGCTGAAAACTAGAAGAAAGCTACGCCAGTTTTTTAAATCTGGAATAGCACATACAATAAATGAGAATATTCAAGCTAATTGCATTATTTCCTGTGTTATTGACTCTGATATCGATACAATCTGTCTTTGCAGCTCCGCAAGAAAACAGTTCACTAGATGACACTTGGTATGCTAAAACAAATCAACAGGTCCAGCTTGTCGCAGATGTAACAAATAATCAAAATGTAAAACAGCCATTTGTCTATATTGTCCAAGTATTGGATGACAAAAGCAGGTCGGTCATGGTGACATGGATGCAAGGCATTTTGCAACCTCACCAGTCCATGAGTCCATCACAGTCATGGATTCCTACAAAACCTGGAACATATGCTGCTCAGATCTTTGACTGGTCATGTCTTGATAATTGCGACGCCTTGTCTATTCCACTTGAAATGAAAATAATTGTTACTTGAGATACGAGAGTTTTAGAAAATGAAAACTCTACATTATTCCATAATTATTGTGTCTCTGATCTTTGTAATATTGAATTCAAACTCTACATTTGCCCAAACACCAACAAATGATTCTATAACTGCACCATCAAATAGAACAGATACAACAATACAGCAAAAACCTATGACACAGGACGAGCTTTATTCAATTTTTGAAAATAATCTACCGGGCTTTGGAGGTATGTTTCGTGATGAAAGTGGAAAACTCAATGTCTATGTTACTGATCTAGAGAAGGCCAAAAACATAGGTACCAAAGTATTTTATGATTATCTTGAACCATATCAGACATCTGCTGGAATTGTTTTCTTAAAGGGAAAAGAACCTTGGCATGTATGGTCAGAGTGGCAACAGGTTGCAGATGCACTTGCTAATAACCGATCTCTTGGAATAACCGAGACTGGAGTAGATCAGAACAATCAGATGCTGTTGATTGGATTTGAATCACTTAATACGACAAACACCGATACGGTTGAAACATTTCTTAAATCACATCAGATACCGCTAGATGTGATAGAATTGATTGTGACAGGAAAAATACAAATATTACCAGAATTTCAATTTGCGATTCCTATCTTGTTGATTAGTATCACATCATTAATTGTATTTTACAGGATAAAGATTAAAAAATGAAAAAACTTCGTATTGTAATAATTTCAGGCTCACTGGTATCTGGCATAGTTTTGTCTTTATTACTTCTAAATTATTATGATTTCTTTACTCCTACTATAAATGAAAACACCTATGGCATAAAGGGTGAAGTGATACAATCTCTTCCCGAGATATTATGCCCATGTCCTTATATGATAAGTTTCAGTGCCCAAAAAGGAGTAGCCATTGAAGATTTTTTCATCTGCAAAGATTCATCATGCATAAAACAAGATACAACACTTGTTTTGCAACCTCCAAAATATTCTCAGGAAAGAACCGCTATAAAAAATGATAATGTTCCATGGCATGTAGGAGATAATATAGACATACGAGTAAAGATAGTTCCAATTCACTATGAAGGGTGGTGGTGCTAGTTTCTCTTATATGGATGCCAGATTGCTAGACTTGGGTATCTCTATTGTACAAAGATCTTGAAAATGAAAACCCTACACTTTTCAATTATTACATTTCATTATTTTTTGTGTTTTGTTTGAACACTAATCTTATGCAGTGACTTGTCTGCTATATTTTCTGAAATGTAATCTACATTCTTTCTCATACTTTGAACCACTGGACTTTCCACATTAATCGAATACAGCTTGGCATTTGCTATCTTTCGGTTTATCCTTATCATGCCAAAATCAACAAGGTTGTCAAAGTACTTGTAAAATGTGGTCTTGCTCATCCCAAGTGCCTCAATTATCTCCTTTTGTGTAAAGTCGTTTTTTGGAAAATCCATAAGATAGTCTAGGATCTTCATCTGCGGCGAGCTGCCGTATGCCCTAAGGAGAAGCGAGCCTGATTCTGACACGATTTGATCTTCTCCTAGAAAGTATTTAAATTATAACTTTAGAAGGTATCATAAGTGTACCTAATTGAAGACCACTTTTACTGACGACCAGCTCCGTGCCCAGATCCTATACTATCTATGGAACCAGGGAAGTTGGTCTGAAATTTACACCAACCTTGACAAGTTGATAAGAAGGTTAAGCAATGTTGTAAAGAACAATGGAAAAAACACAATAAAGAAAATTGAAGAGCTTGTCAAGTGGAACTGGGTTTTGCCACGCAAAAACTGGGAAACTATTTCTTTAAACCCTGTATCCAAGTCTCAAATCAAACAGTACATAGAGACCCATTTAATTAAATGAGCATCGCCAATCATGATAAAAAATAGGAGGGTGCCCGCTACAACTGTTTTCACGGACACCATAGGACTCGAACCAATACAATTTATCAGCAATCCCTAAAAACACTGTAAACTGAAAATTAATGTGAAAACTCTACATCTACAAAAATAGAAAATAATTGTAATCATTTACTTGTTACCTTTAATATCACACAAACATCTGTTTTTGCATACAAAGTATCAAAATTCTATTACGAATCACGAAAATAGTTCTAGAAGAATATTCTATTATTAGTAGTTGCAAGTGTATGTCTTGGACACAATGTGATTTTTTAGAGTCAATGTGGGTATACTATCATGGCACAACAGATCCTATATGAAAATGGATCAGCTAATTCTGATCTTGCAAAAAGATTGCTTCAAACCTTGGCCATTAATTCTGGAGAAAAAGGTAAGACTTGGGTTTGGATTAAATTCAAACGAAGTAACGTTGCACATGAAGAGTGGTTAACTCACAAGCAGTACGAATTCTTAAAAACTCTAGACTGTGTGGAAGTTTGCAGAGTCTCTTCTTATCTTCATGATTAGTGAAATCTACGAACAAAGCGGGTACTTTGTTGAATCATTAGAACGACAAGGGTACGATAAAGTAAGAAAGGCATTAGTATGGTCTGTTCTTGAAAAAACTCTTCTTGATATTGGAATTTACTGCAAAGTGATAGATGAATTAAAGAAAAGATACTGCTGTCATTTGGATGACTGTTATGACCATCCAGAGTACTTGAATGCCATACTCAAAGATCTGCATGGTGATTCCTACAAACACGTGATAAAATCAATTAACAAACAATTGGAAGAGTTTTCTTATCATGGACCAATTACTAGATTCTTAAAAGTAATCAGTCAATAATTAAATATGATTAAGGCCCTCAAAGTATCATGCTAAATTGTTGCAAGCAAAACTGAGCAACAACATAGCACTTGTGATAAATGAGATCACCATGACAACAGATCCATTTCCTAGAATAGGACCTTTGCCATTAGTTGGATTTGGAGAAGATCAGATGTTCTGCTATGTTGTTATAAAAAAACACTTGCAGGGAATGGAATATCAAGAGTGGCAGTTTGTGATAGATACAAAAAACAGCACCTTGATTGTCAGCTGGAACCCGCATGGTTATACACATCAAAACTAAATTTCCAATTCCCCTAGCGAGTCTTTAACAAAAAGAGTGTTGAATCAACATTTCAATTCTCATAGTGGGTCTAAAATAGAACAATGTTTAGGAAAAATATTTCATACTAACGTAAATACTTGGATTTGGTAATCTATCGAGGCATTTGGTAACAACTGTGAGTCTTGGTATTGATTCCGGTAAGGCAAAAGAAATAGCAACAAGATTTCTTGAACAACATTATTCAGTTCTTGAAATTAAACAGACTGTCTTAGAAAATGACATTTGGACAGTCACAGCATTACTTTCGTCTTCTAATGATCAAATGAGAAAAATCAGGATAGATGCAAAAACTGGCAGAATTATTGATTGGTCTAAGTGAAGAATAATACAACTGTTTCCAACTATGGAAATATTTAAGAACTATTCTTTCGACTTTGTGAAGATGGGGAGTTGCATAGGTGCTAGATAATTCTAAGAAGGTGTTTTTATCGCCAAGTTGTCTTAAAGATAAAACAGTAATGGAAAGAATACTACAAGTTCTTGATGGCTATAAAGTCCCAAAAGACAAAGTATTTCTTGAGGTGGATATGAACATTCTAAATTCTGGTGATTATCTAGTTCGTTGTTCTGATGGAGTAGCACATCTGTTTGGAATACAGTTGACTCTTCCATTTGGTTTTACAACAAATCTAGTAGAAAAAATTAGCATCAAATAATCAAACCCCGAAATTACCATCTTTTTGAAGAGAGGGTACTAAACCAAGTGAACAAAACACCTAGTGAGTCTTACAGGACTTGGACCAAAAATATAGAGAAACTTTGGTATCTTTATTTTCAAGAAGTTTGTCTCCTTAAAGTAGGCATTAGTTAGTCCTTAGGATGCGATGAATATAAATAGTAAGAAAGTAAAATAATCTTACTGTTAAGAATGTTAGAAGATCCCGAGATTACAACAATGAGCGAAAAGGGGCAGGTAGTAATACCACAGGAGCTAAGGAAACACCTTGGAATAAAACCTAAGACCAAATTCGTCGTTTTCGTCATAAACAATGACATTGTAATGAGAAAGCTGGACATACCTGACATTAAAAAAGAATGGAATAGTATTTTCCAGAGTATAGACAAGAAGGGCCTGAAACTAGACGAAAAAGACGTAGCCACAGAGATCAAGGCATACAGAAAGACGAAACACAAGAAAGCAAGGAACTGATCCTATGTTGAGGATTGTCCTTGACACTAATGTTTTAGTAAGTGCAATAATCCGTAATGGAAAGCCACGAAAGCTATTCCAGATGGGAATTGATGGCAAATATAAAATCTTGATATCAAAAGAAACTCTAGATGAACTTTCTGAAGTCATTCAGAAGCCAAAATTCAAGATGACTAGTGAAGACGTTGTACGCATTGTTTCTGCATTAATGGAGACAGGCGAGAATGTTCGAATCACATCAAATTTTAAAGTCATAAATAATGATCCGGATGACAACATCATAATCAATACTGCATATGACGGAAAAGCAGACTACATAGTTTCGGGTGATAAAGATATCAAAAACCTCAAAAATTTTAAAAAGATTAAGATTGTATCAGTGGATGAAATGTTGAAATTTTTACAAAAGTGGGTCCAAAATAGTCCCATGATGGTGGCATAATCCCACTAGACTCGCTGAATTTTTTATGAAAAGACTGGCTCAATTATTTCTTGTAAATTTTTCCTCTATGATCAGTCTCTACTACAAAGATTATCATTTTGCTTTGCTGTAAATCCAATATCACTCTGTAATTTCCCACACGTAGTCTATAAAATGGCGAATTGGTTAATCTTATTACCATTCTAAATGGATCTTCAATACAATCTAATACTGAATCATAAATCTTCTTTTCGTTTTTCTTATCTATTTTTTCTAATTGTTTAACGGATTTCTCAGACCAAATAACTTCCCATCTCATTTATAGTCCTAATTTCCTTTTCACTTGATCTGATGTATATACACGTCCTGCCTTGATGTCTGCAACGCCCTCTTCAATATTTCTGATTACCTCGTCACTTAGTATGTCGTCTTTCTGAGTAATTTTTAAAAGTCGAGCAATCACAGTCTCGTAGGTTTCGTTAGGATGGTTCATTTGTTTTCTGAGATCATTTTTGAGCTTTTTAGAAAGCTTAATCGTGCTTTGTTCCATGGTATACTACATTATACCATAGTATACTGTGGTATAAAAATGAATCGTCATCCAAATTGAGAATGAAGTTCCAGTCTGTTCGTTGTAATACATATCTGAAAACCCGAAACTTGGTGAATCAAATTATTTTGTTATAGCTGGTCCCACAGAACTCGTACCTAAAACTAGCTAAATTTGCTTCTGAAAACTAGCAGAAAGTCTGAAATGATAGATCATTGAAAATAAAAAATTAGGCAGAAGCGCTAAAACTTTCTGATGAGAATCACCAAGTTCGAGTCTTAACAGGATTAATCTTCAGACAATTTTGTAAATCCAATTAAAAAGACGCGATTGCAAAATATTGCAAGCTAAAATCATTTCCAATGTAGAAATTTGAATTCTATAGAGATCAGGCTTAAATAATTAATAAGAAGATTATGAGACCATGAAATCCAAAACATTCGTAGTGACTTTAGTCGCTGCGTTTGTGGCATCTGCGTTATTATTTCCACTTGCAGGTGCAGTGGGTGACTTTTTGGCTATCAAAATTGCCACAACCCAATCAGATACCAAACAACTTGAAGCAAAGCTTATCACCCACGGTCTAATTCCAAAGGACGGCTCAGGTGGTGCTTTTGGATATGGTATACTCACAAGCGCAGGACTTGATGGAATCATTGTTGCTACTACTCATGCAGGAGTATTGGACAGTGCAGTACAGACAAATGCCAACGACCCAGCATGGCACAACCACTTTGTAAAGCTTGCATCTCAAACTGCATGCGGTGGTGGACCAGGAGTTGTTGATATTACATTTGAATCACCAGGTAAGGTAAAGGTTCAGGGAGACAAGATCAAATTAGAAGATATTCCATCAACCTTTACTGGAACCAATCCACTGACTGGTTCCCCTACAACAATCACACCTGGAACAAATGTTCAGAACGTTGTTTCATTCAAACTCAATCCAGTATTTGATTCAAGCAACAATCTTGAAGCAGTCTGTGTTACTGACATCACTCCTGCTGAAAAGCTGAAAATAAATCCAGAAGGCAACAACGAGAACAATGACAACAAACATTGACCATCAAAACTCCCTCTTTTTTTAATCTACAAATCATAACATATCTCATAACGTAGCGAGTCTTACAGGGACTCAAACCTTAGGATTTGGACTTATCCACAAATATTAAAAACAAGAATTAATTTCCACAAATGGAAAAAATGCCGTCTACCAAAAAATTTGAGGAATAACTTTCCACTTACTATGTAATACATGATCTACCAAGCTTCGTAATACGCATGATATGATCATGATTATATCAGAACATCATGTTTTATTTGCAATGACATCAATATTTAAAAAATCAATTCTAGCAACAATAATTGCAGCAACTATCATTGCAGGGACACTTCTTACCCCTATTGGCTCTACACTTGCACAAGTGCAAAATCCAACAATTGACATCTAATCGCTTAGTCAGAACCCTTATCTGCAAAAATTACCATACCAATATACGAAAAAAATCACACTGAACATGGGCGTGTTCTGCCTTGCTTTTTGCATTATCATAGGATTTTCTACTAGTGCTTCAGCACAACAATCTTCTTCGATTCCAAGTTGGGTTAAAAATACTGCAAAATGGTGGCATGAAAACTCAATAGGAGACGACGAATTTATGAAAGGAATTCAATATCTTATTCAGCAAAAAATAATCAAAATATCAGACACACAGCAAGGTTCTCAATCAATGCAACATGTTCCACCTTGGGTGAAAAATACTGCAGGATTTTGGGCTGCTGGAAAAACTTCAGACGGTGATTTTACAAAAGCTATTGAATATCTGGTGAACGTTGGAATAATACAGATTGAAACAGGTTCAACTCAGACAAGTATTCATACTCCATCTACACCAGCTATTCCACCATCATTACAAAATACAACAGTTACTCCATCTACACCAGCTAACTCCAATAACCCCGCTATTCCGTCATCATTACACAATACAACGGTTACTCCATCTACACCATCTATTCCTCCAATACCAACTACTCTCCAACAAACACCAAATCCAAATCCTACTGTATCATCAAATACTCAAGCATACACCCAGTCTTTACTTGGAGCTGGAATCAATCTGAAGATTGTTAACAATACAGCTAGTGGTACACTAGCTCTTAATGGAAAACAATACAGTGCATCCAACTTGCTCTGGATAATAAAAGGAGACCAGATTCAATTAACAGGTTATGTTGTGGGATCCGACAGTGTGCTTTTGGAGATAACTGGAATTCATACGACAGGAATTGAGTATAAATTCTATGGAGCAATTATGAACAATGGCAAGTCCCAACCAGTTACCTTTACTGCATTGTTTGTAATTGAAGGTAAACGATCTACTATTACAACTACAATACAAAATACCACAAGTTCAACACCGATGCTTCCAATGCTAATGTTAACTTCCCAGTCTAATCAAGTGTATATGAGATATCCATACAATTTGGCGGTGAAAATTTTTGATCCAAAAACGAATCCAGATAAGAACTTTGACCAATTCGAGGGCGGTATCTCTGATGTAAGCATAACTGCCACTATATTAGATCAAAATAATCACCTCTTCGCCCAGTTAGTTGGTAAGACAGACAGTAAGGGAATTTACCAAGATGGAGTGGTAATGCCATATTCTGATTATACAACCCAACAAATGAAAGTGATGGTCAATGCAACCAAAAAAGGATACATTGCACAGTCTGCCACTATGTTTTTTGCAATATTTTATAATGATATAGGAGGAACTAATGAGCTTGTTAACCCACCAACCGGTCTTGGAGCGACAAATGCATCGCCTGTAGTTCTGTCTTGGACTGCACCCACAAGCGGAACTATCAAGGCATATGAAATTGAGAGAAACACCAATAGCACATCTTGGATTGTGCTCGTTGCAAATACTGGAAACGTTTTAACAGTATATACTGACAATACGGTCGTTGCTCATACCACATACAGTTACAGAATTTCAACAGTAGGCAACACCCATAACAGTCAACCATCGAACGTGGCAACTGCACTCACTCCTTGATTTATTGAAATTTGAATAAGATCATCTTTTAATTCTACTATGATAAAATAGTCCAATTGAATGGCATTAGGAAAACTGTTCTTTGCTCTGTACTTATTTTAATTTTAATTTTTCCTGCATCAACAACACTTTTTCCAGTAAAACAGGTGTCTGCACAGCTTCAAAATACAATTCCAGTAGCTGGTACAAACTTTGGGATTTCATATATGATTACTAATGGAACCGTAAAGTATGCAACTATTGATGCACAGAGTACATCACTTGTTATTTCGATTAACACCACAAACGATGGAATCGTCACATTACAAATACCAAGGAGTCTAGTCGATGCAAAAACCAGTGCTGGACAAGACGATGTTTTCATAATTCTGGCAGGCGGTACACAAGTCAAACCACAAAGTGAGTCAGGAAATAGTGGTTACAGGACTCTAATAATACCGTTCTCACAGGGAGATAACGCCATAGAGATCATCGGTACACAGATAGTTCCAGAGTTTGGTGCATTAACAGCATTAATACTTGCAATTTCATTAACATCTATAGTGGTTATTTCGGGAAAAACAAAACTTCGATTTATTAGATAAAAACGAAATCTCCACAGTATTCTAGTTCAATTATTAGTGCAGTACTTCAATTCTTCCCTTGTATTTTTCCTTATACAATGATTTACAGGAAGTGCAACAAAAGAATCGTTCAAAGTTTGCAAATTTCAAAATACTTGGTTTTCCTTGAACAGGTCCTTTACAATAATCACATGACAAATTAACAAGCATTCCCTTGTCAAGTTTTATGGGATGACTTTTGGTTGCCTTGTCTCTAATTTGGTCTAGTTTCATGCTTGTCTTAGTTTCTAGCTTCCCCCAGTCCAAATCTAGCGTGACTGCTTTTATCAAACCAACATTGACAAGCCTTTCATATCTTGTCTTGACAGTAGGTGTACTTACATTAATCTCACGTGAAATTTGCCGAAAAGACTTTCTCCCATCCTTGATAAGAGATTCTAGTAACGCAAGATCAATATCATCTAATTTCAAAGGCATGTACAGTTTGTTACACACTCACGCATATCTATATTTTGTACTTTACAATTGTAAAGATCTGATATTAAGTAAACCGTTGTAGTATTATGAATTAATGGATGTAAAATCAGCTATTGAGACCGAAAGCCAAACAAAACGAATGGCAATAAAAATAGGCGGAATGCACTGTGCTGGCTGTGTAAACTCTATTCAAAATTATGTCTTGGAACAAAAAGGAGTAAAAAAATGTGAAGTAAACCTAGCAGCTGAGAAAGCAGTACTGGAATTTGATCCATCATCAACAAATCTGTCCACAATTGAAAAAGCAATAGAGGAGATTGGTTACAACGTAGTTTATGAAAAACTTACGATAAAGGTTAGTGGAATAACTGATTCTAGCGATGCCAACAGATTAGAAAAGCACTTGCGAGAACTTGAAGGTGTCAAGTATGCTTCAGTGAATTATGGAAACGGACAGGTCTTGGTTGAATATAATCAAGCTCTGCTTTCTCTTTCGGATATACGATCAGTCATCAACAAAAGTGGTTATCAAATATTAAGCGAGGATCTTTCTGCATCTGCAGAAGAAATTGAAGCAAAAAAACTAAAAAAGTTGTTTGTAATCGGTCTAGTCTTCACCATCCCCATTGTGTTCTTAGCTTATCCAGAATTCATGTCGTTTGTTCCATTTGCTGGGACTGCGACAGCGGCGTATCTCCTATTTGCACTTGCTAGTGTAGTACAGTTTGTAACAGGAAGCAAATTCTATGTTGGCGCATACAGAATTTCCAAAATGAAGTCGGCAAACATGGATACGCTTGTTGTCACAGGAACAACTGCAGCTTACCTGTTTAGTGCGTTTAATACATTTCCCAATCCAGTTTGGCATAACATCTATTTTGATGCATCCTCAGTAGTCATAACTTTCATAATTCTTGGAAAATATCTTGAAAATAAAACCAAGGGTAAAGCCTCTTCAATAATCAGAAAGATGTTAGAGCTACAACCAAAGACTGCAAGACTCAAAAAAGACGGAGATGAGATCGATGTTCCAATTGAACTCATCAAAATAGGGGACGTAATAATTGTTAAACCTAGTGAAAAGATCCCAGTTGACAGTATAGTTCTAGAGGGAAATTCTGCAGTTGATGAATCTGTGGTTACTGGAGAATCCGTGCCAGTTGGAAAAAAGTCAGGAGACATGGTCATAGGTGGGACTGTAAACAAGGAAGGATTTCTTGTAATTAGAGCTGATAAAGTAGGAAGTAACACTATGCTTGCTCAGATAGTCAAACTGGTCGAAGATGCGATGGGTAGAAAACCACCAATGCAACAAATGGTAGATAAATTTGCTGGATATTTTGCTTTCATCGTTATGGCTGTTGCGTTTGGTACTTTCTTGACATGGTATTTTGTTGCACCATCAGGAGAACATCTTATTGCCACTGCACTCATACCAGCAGTTGCCATACTTGTTGTTGCATGTCCTTGTGCATTGGGATTAGCCACTCCCACTGCAATAATGGTTGGAATGAGCAAGAGTGCTCAAAATGGCGTGATATTCAAAAGTGGCGATGCACTTGAGATGCTTGGGAAGATAAAAGTCGCAGTCTTTGACAAGACAGGAACATTAACTCAAGGTTCTCCACAGGTTACGGATCTAATAACTATCAAACAAATAGCGATGACATCAGAAGACAGCAATAGTATCAACAATGACAACAGAATGCTTGAGCTTGTAGCAATAGCTGAAAAAAACTCTGAGCATCCACTTGCAAAATCAATAGTGCAAAAAGCAAAAGAATTGAAGATGATACCAAGTGATCCTTCGGAATTTTTTGCAATTCCCGGTAAAGGAGTCAAAGCAGTTTACAATGGCAGTAACATAATGGTAGGAAGTCCAGATCTGATAAAAGAAGAAGGAATTGATACTGTTCAAGCAAAAGATGTTATCCTAAATTTACAAAAAGAGGGAAAAACTGCAGTCTTGGTATCATTAGACAAAGATCTGATTGGCGTAATAGCATTGCTTGACACTCCAAAACCAAGTGCAAAGAGCGCTCTTGTCGCATTAAAAAATATGGGAATAGATATAGTGATGCTTACAGGAGACAACGAAAGGACATCTGCTACGATAGCAAAAGATCTTGCAATAGACAAAGTCATTGCAAATGTTATGCCAACACAAAAGGTAGAGGTGATAAAAAAGCTGCAACAGCAAGGAAAGAAAATAGCAATGATAGGTGATGGAATGAACGATGCCGCTGCCTTGACTCAGGCTGATGTAGGAATTGCAATTGGCAGTGGTACTGATATAGCGTTAGAAGCTGGAAATGTTGTTCTAGTTAGAGATGACTTGAAAGATGTTGTTATAGCTATTGAGATAAGCAAAAAGACAGTCAGCAAGATAAGGCAAAATCTCTTTTACGCCTTTGCATACAACGCAGCATTAATTCCTGTTGCAGGAGTTGGATTACTTTATCCCGCACTTGCAGGATTGGCTATGGCAGCAAGTTCCGTATCAGTTACAAGCAGTTCATTATTACTTAAGAGATGGTTGCCACCAAGCAAAAAATCAAAATGAAAACTCTACAAATTTTAATCATTGCATCAGCTGTCTTGTCAAGTGAAGGATCAAGCGAGGCATCGGCTCTCTTTTTGAGTCGTTCCAGTGCTTATCATGTGGATAGCACAGTAGCTAGAAAATTCACAATATGCTTGGCAAATTTATTATTTGGATCCAAGTCAGGGTTATAGATAGTTACGTCACATCCTATTATATGACCTGAAGATAATGCACTCTTGCAAAGTTTCTCCAACTGTTTCCAGCTTAGACCACCTGGTTGTAGATAGTCTTGTGCAGGTAATGATTTTGTAGACAACACGTCCAGATCAATATGGAGCCATATTACGTTGTCATTAGATCTTAACCGTTTCAATGCTTTACTAGTTAAAGTTTCAATATTGCTTTTACGAAGAATGATATCATCATATGACTGGACTTTTCCAGCTAGAGATTTTACGTTTAAATTTTTCAAATCCTTTCTGTCGCGAATACCAAGTAAGCAAACTTTGGAATGTTTGATTAATGGTACCGAACCAATGACATTGCGTATACGGTAGGGAACGTTTTGCCCAAGAGCAAATCCAAGTTCCATGTCGGCAGCTTCTCCAGTAGGGGATTGATGTGGAGGGTATGCATCCTCATGTCCATCAATAAAGAGCAGTCCAATATTATAATGATGAATCTGAACCGCTGCTGCCAAACAGCCAAGAAGGACAGGACAATCTCCGCCTATTACTAGTGGAAACCTACGACAGAAAAGAAGATTGATCCCATCTTCTATCTGAGATATCTCTTGTGTTCCTTGATGTACTTCTTGGCAAACCACTGGAGAAATATCCTGTCTTCTTTCTTCAACTGTGACCTTTCCAGCGCGTTGTAGTAACTGTTTCTTACCTCATATGGAATGTCAAGCATTGGATAGTTCTTCCTGTTCAAGATGAAGTTCATGATGAGTCTTGAAATTCTTCCATTGCCGTCGCCAAACGGGTGTATGGTCACAAACTTCAGATGTGCAAGGGCTGCAAGTTCTACTGCATGCAGTTTATTCTTGTTTTTGTGGTACCACTGGAAAAACTCTGTCATCATTGGATGGACTTCAACCGGCGACGGAGGCATGAATTTGCTGCTACCTATTGCCACTTGATATTTTCTGAACTTTCCTGCTATGTCTTTTTTCGTTTTCTGGAAGAGTTTCCAGTGCCAGTCAAGCACTACCTGCATCGATAATTCTTTTTTGGATTTCAGAATTTCATAAAATAGATCTCTGTGGGCCTCAGCCTCCTGCACGTCCATCATAGGCTTGCTCTTGGGGGTTATACTACTCTCCAGGAGGTCAGCTGTCTCCCTGCGGGTTAGTGTAGATCCTTCTATCCTCTGCGTGTCATAGGTGAATCTGGTGATGAAATTCTGCAGTTCCTTTTCTCTGACAGACTTTGGGACTACTTTCTGTTCTTTCGAGAATTTCTGTTTGATCCTGTCTGCGTCAACGTACCATCTCTCCCTGTAAATGCTGTCAAGAAAGTTCTTCCTGATCTGCTCGATGTCAGACGGAATCTTGCTCCCGAGGTAGACCTCCTTTTTCTGCACTTTTTTGCCTTCTCTTATGCTGTGCTCAAGATAGTAGTAGGTCTGTCCCTTTACGATCTTCTTCTTGATTGTGACCATGAATATAGTTACCCCTACATATTTATATAATTATCATTTTTTGTATAAATGTAGGGGTAACTCGAATACATGTCCCTGATGAAAAACTAGCACAGAAATCTAGACTGTCAACCTTTGTTCATTGAAAGCAGGTAAATCAGAACAAGTACAGCTCCGATAAGTATTCCGCCTATGATAAATCTCAATGATTTTTTCCTTTCTTCTTTTAACTGAGATTACAGTATATCTTAGTTATATTGCACTTTAACTTATTCTATATGATGAATGATTACACATGTACCTGCTCCTGCGGTTGTCAGAATCCTGCTGACGATTACGTTTGCCACAATTGTAGAATTGGTCTGTGTAAAGTGGGAATGAAAAGATAACTAGATTGAAAATAAATCGGAAAGGAGTTTTGTAGCAAGTCTTACCAGATCCGAACTAAAATATCTTAAGGAGAGTTGATGCTTTGTGTATCGTTATTTTTTTCTACTGTAAATAGAGCCAACATGCCAGCCTTGATGTGATCATTGACATGACAGTGGAATAACCAAATTCCTGTATCATCAGGTACCATGTCTAAAACTTTCATGCTCATTGGCAACAACTCCACCATGTCTGTCCTCATACCATTCATCAATAGAGTCTGTCCATGCCACCTCAGATATGTTGATAACATCAATTTCTTACCTTCCTCACCGAAGGATGATTTGATATTTCTTTGTGTAAGGATGTTGTTGATTCGTCATGAAATGTCAGATTACACCTGTAGCATATCCAAAAAGTAGGGAGTGTAGAAGGTTGTTTTACCAGTTCTACAGTTTGTGTTCCTGTCATCTACTGGATCCCCTTAACTGGTGTTACTACTGATGGGTTATGTGGTGTCTCTCCTGCAGCACACTTGTGGTCTCCACATACTAAACCCGGATTCCACGTTGCTGTTGCATGTGTATGGGAGACCGAGCCGCCTTGGTTAATAGCAAAGGCAATACTTGAAAAACTTGGCACTATTGCAAACATTGCTATTGCAAATAATAATGTCATGTAGTTGGCTGTCTTAGCCATAAGTTCTCCCACAGATCCCACATTGCCAGTGATGCGATACTACTGCCCACTTGTGTTCGTGTTGTTTTTGTGACATCATATTACTTTCTTATAGTTACTATACAAAGTATAGTATATAAAATGAAAAGTAACGAAACTGAAAGTAACTGATACTTTGTTAATCTAATATCTATAATCTCACTTTCATAATTATATAGGATGCAGACGTAAAGTGAACGTACAAAAATGACAGATCAAAAAGTTGCTATTGTTACTGGCAGCTCAAGTGGAATAGGATATGAGACTGCGCTTGTACTTGCAAGAAATGGTTTTCGTACATATGCAACTATGAGGAATCTAGAAAAAGCAAAAGCTATTTCAGATGTAGCAAAAAGAGAAAAACTTTCATTACATACCATAAAACTAGATGTCATAGATGAAAAATCTGTAAATGACGCTATCAAAACTATAAAGTCTGATGCAGGAAGAATTGATGTACTAGTAAATAACGCAGGATATGGTCTCACAGGTTCTCTTGAAGATCTTTCTATGAGTGAGATAAAGGCGCAGTATGAAACAAACGTCTTTGGTCTGATAAGAGTAACTCAAGCAGTTCTACCTACTATGAGGGAACAAAAAAGTGGCATTATTGTAAATATTAGTTCTATAGGTGGAAAGATGGCGATGCCGTTGTCATCACCATACATTGGTACAAAATTTGCAGTTGAAGGCCTCAGTGAATCTATTGCATATGATCTTGAACCATTTGGAATCAAAGTTGTTATAATAGAGCCAGGTGCAATTAATACCAATTTTGACACTGGCATGGTAGTGGCTCAAAAAAATCAAAACCCAAGTTCGCCTTATTATAAGGGCATGCAGAAATTACAAAATTCTCTAAACTCCATGTTAAAGACTGGAACTCCGCCTACCAAGGTTGCTGAAGTAATATTAAACGCAATTACAACACCTAATCCTAATCTGAGATATACTGTGGGTGATGATGCTGCTTTGCTTGCACAAAAAAGAAAAGAGCTGCCAGACTCAGAATTTCAAAAACTTGTTTTCGAGTTTTTTAAATAAAGAATGATTTTTGGAAAAAGAGAATTAAACTAAATGAATAATTCCCCTAGTGGGTCAAAATAAAATTGAAACACTAATCAAATTGACTTCAAAGAAATAAATAAAAAAGTTGCAAGTGATCAGCATATTACCTCTTTGTAACCTGAGAATTTAATAATAATGATGTGATAGATACTGGAGGAAACAATGACACAATCAAAAGAAACACCAATGCCAAACATAGGACTCTCAGAAGAAGACAGAAAAGGAGTCACAGGTATTCTAAGCAAACTACTTGCTGACGAGTATCTGCTTTTTACCAAGACAAGAAATTATCATTGGAATGTTGTAGGCCCTCATTTCCATGATCTGCACAAGTTCTTTGAATCGCAATATGAAGAGATTGATGGCAAAATAGACGAGATTGCAGAACGAATCAGATCCCTTGGGGGACATGCGATATCGACCTTGGCAGAATTTGTACAACATACAAGACTCAAGGAAAATCCTAGTGAGTATAGCGATGCCAGAACAATGGTATCAAAAC
Organism: Nitrosopumilaceae archaeon; assembly: GCA_035935115.1. GTDB lineage: Archaea > Thermoproteota > Nitrososphaeria > Nitrososphaerales > Nitrosopumilaceae > TA-20. Next base: position 369,826 of record DASYXK010000021.1, on the reverse strand, counting down.
TCTTGTCAGACCACGAGTCAATCATAAGATCTTTACGGAGTGAAGTGAATGTATGTTTTGACAAATATCACGACATTGGCACACAAGACTTTCTTACTCGACTTATTGAGGACCATGAAAAAATGGCGTGGATGTTAAGGGTCACAATAGCCTAAGAGAGAAGCCAATGACAACCATCAAGACCAAGGATGGAACACAAATCTACTACAAGGACTGGGGAACCGGAGAGCCCGTCGTCTTCAGTCACGGCTGGCCATTGACTGCCGATGCTTGGGAAGACCAGATGGTGTTTCTGGCATCACACGGATACCGCTGCATCGCCCATGACCGTCGCGGACATGGCCGCTCTAGCCAGCCTTGGAATGGCAACGACATGGACACCTATGCCGATGATCTTGCTGCGCTAGTCAAAACACTTGATCTAAAGAATGTAATCCATGTAGGTCACTAGACAGGAGGCGGCGAAGTTGCCCGCTATATCGGCCGCCATGGTACAAAACGTGTTGCCAAGGCTGTGCTTATTGGCGCAGTACCTCCGCTTATGCTCAAGACTGTATCCAATCCAAATGGCTTGCCAATAGAGGTGTTTGACAATATCAGGGCAAGCGTCATCGCGGACCGCTCACAGTTCTTCAAGGATCTCACTGTACAGTTCTACGGGGCCAACAGGCCAGGAACCAAGATCTCACAAGGCCTACGAGACTCTTTCTGGCTCCAAGGTATGCAGGCTGGTTTCAAAGGCGTACTTGACTGCATCAAAGCCTTCTCCGAGACTGACTTTACGGAAGATCTAAAGAAATTTGATGTGCCTGCTTTGATCCTTCATGGTGATGATGACCAGATAGTCCCGATAGGTGCATCTGCAATGCTTTCCTCAAAAATTATCAAGAACGCACGTCTTGAGGTCTACAAAGGGGCACCGCATGGAATGTGCTTAACCCACAAGGACCAAGTCAACGCCGATCTTTTGTCGTTTGCTCGCGGCTAGTTGCAACAAGCATTTGCGAAATAGCCAGAACTGTTATCGCAAATACCACGCTTTTTTATTTTTTTATAATTTAAAAATTAAAATAAATTTTCTTATTACAATAAATGGATCTAAAATGTGACCAAGTATTTTGATAGTTAATCAACTTATCTTAGATTGGTTTTACATAATGCGTGCAAAGAATAAAAAAAATTAGAATAATGGCATCAACTCAAAGTATGACGGATGAAATGGAGAAGACTTGATGGTTCTCGTTTCAGATGAGATTCTAATTAATGCTGTAGAAAAAATCAGCAAAAGTGTAGTAAACATTGCCAGTGTTAGGATGGTTCAGGATCAAATCTTCAGGGTATTTCCCGTGGAGGGAGTAGGTTCTGGTGTGATTATTGACAAACTAGGATACATACTTACAAACAATCACGTAATTGAAGAATCTGAAAGGCTGAGAATTACTTTAAGCGATGGAAGAATATTTAATGGAAAAGTTGTTGGAGCTGACGAGGCAACTGATTTAGCTGTTGTCAAAATTGAACCAAAAGAAGACATACCTGTAGCTGCTCTAGGTGATTCTGACAAACTAAAGATGGGACAGATAGTAATTGCGGTAGGAAATCCATTTGGTTTGACTGGAGGTCCTACAGTAACTTCTGGTATAGTAAGTTCCTTGAATAGACGCATTCAAACACAAACTGGCATGCTAGATCTAATTCAGACCGATGCAGCTATAAATCCAGGAAATTCAGGAGGTCCTCTAGTAAACACTGCGGGTGCAGTCATTGCCATTAACACTGCCAAAATGCCCTATGCTCAAGGCATAGGATTTGCAGTACCTATCAGTACAGCTAAATCCATACTAAAAGAGCTAATTGAGAAGGGACGAGTAAGCAGGCCATGGATTGGAATTCATTCAATCAAGGTGACGCCACAATTGAGGCAATATTATGGATTACCTATGAGTGATGGTGCACTAGTGGTTCAGGTTGAGCCCTACAGTCCTGCTGATAATTCTGGACTAAGGAGGGGAGACATCATAGAAAATATTGACAAAAACAGAATTGAAGAACCATCACAAATTGCCACCTATGTTAGAAAAAAACATGTAGGTGATACTATTTCTCTTACAGTTAATAGAAATGCAAGACGACTTGAGATTGCAATAAAACTAGAAGAAAACGATACTGATCTTTATGTAAAATCTTCTGGGCTACCATGATTGCAAGTATAAAACTTCAAAATAAAACTAAAAGTGTACTGATTCTATATGATGTATAACTAAATCATTACGATTAGAAAAATAATTTGTGAATGTTTTCCTCTGTTAGGTGAAGCTTGTAAAAATGATTCTTTTTTTGAATATAGATTTGATCATGCTCTTGAAATAATTCTATCAAACTATCTATGCCTGCAGAAACTAAATCTTTTATTTTATATGGACAAAACATGAATCCTTTTAGTCTGCTTGTATTGAATGTTTTTTCAATAGCAAGTGCTTTTTTCAGTGAGCCATGGTGTGCCATATCATCCGTAAAAAAACCCATGCCACATACAAGACTGCTGCCAGCAGTCTTAGTTACATGTTCTTTGACCTGAGTATAATAGCTAACAATATTTTTTAATTCTGAATTATATGGAACTATTGTTGCATTAAACCATTTGTAACTATCTAGAGTCTTTACACCATGATGTGTCGGGGGACCATAGTGTATTCTAAACAAAGTACTACCCCTTGTAATGCGATCTATTGAACGCAGTAAATTGGAAAGAGAATCATCATCGGAATACAAAATCAGATTGTGTTTTTTTGGAGTCTGCTTACTTTGTTGCAGCCATTTATCTACGGCATCTTTTACAATAGAGTTTAATGAAACTCCCATTTTATCTGCGATATCACCCAGATGGGAATATACATCATCATCAAAGCCTCGCACAAGTAAATCCCGTGCCATACCAGGCTATACTGTAGGAAGTATATTAGTTTGATATCATGATATCACTATGATAAGGCATATATTATGATATCATGATATCATAATTGTAAATATGACCTATCTATATACCAGCACTTTTCATTTGCAGAATAATTTGATCCAAATAAAGCAAATTCTGGGCGTGATTAAATTTACGCTATTTGCAATTAAATGCAGGCACCAATTTAGAGACTGATAAATAATAACATAAGAAAGTAAGTTGAAAATGAAGGAAAAAGAATCCGAAAATAAAAATTATAGCATCACTTTAAGAATTCGTTCTTCTGTTTATCAAAAGCTGAAAGAATATGCAGAGCATGAACAATTGAGTGTTAACTCTTTGGCAAACCAAATCTTTTCAAACTTTGTCGATTGGGATGCGACTGCGTCTAAAGCTGGGTGGATAGTATTTCACAGAAATGCATTACGAGCATTTCTTGAAACCATCGATGAAGACACATTTAGAAATATAGCAGTAAGTACAGCCGACTATGTAAAAGATGTAACTCTTTTGATGTCAGGAAAATCCGACACCGAAAGTCATTATACAATGTTAAGGAGCAGAGCAAAAAGATCAGGGTTTGTATTACTAGAATCAAGACATGGAAATAACAGAAAAATAATTTTCCAACATGACATGGGTAAAAAATGGTCCTTGTTTTTTAAGGCACACTATGAGAGGATGTTGCATAACTTGGGACATCCGGTTGAGTTTGATTATACCGATAACACATTGGTTCTTGATATGAAAGAAAGCTTTCTGAGTAAAAATGATTGATTCCTATGATGTCATGAAAGCACTAGTAACTCTTGCCATTGAGAAAACGCTTCTTGACACAAGAAAACCTGCATATGACACAGTAACAAATAAACTATACAAAAAATTTCACTGCTACATATCTGATTGTTTTGAAAAACCAGAATATCTAAAGGTGGTGTTAAAAGAACTATACGGAGAATCATACAATGAAATTATCCACTCCATACAACAAGAACTAGATGAGTTTGTTTACAAAAAAAGAATCAAGGCATTCTTACTGATTTTGTTACAATAATCTTGTATGCTTTTAGAGAAAATCGCTTTCATGAAGGTGAATCCAAAATAAGGTCCATTGGTAAACGAGTTCATCGGGCTAGATCTGGTAATTCTGTTAGGTTTTATTCTTTAACTTACCAGCAATTAACCGACTTTCCAAGTTCTCACTTTCTTATTTTTATAGTTGGCAACCGTATTGAGTATAATGAATTTGGAGGATATCTTGTAAAATGCGCGCAGCTGTTGTTCCCAAAATTAATGGAAAATGGGAGGTAAAAGAAGTTCCTACTCCAAAACCAAGTGCAAATCAAGTTTTGATAAAAATCCATGCTAGTGGCCTTTGCTATACCGATGTACACATAACAAAAGGTGAACTGCCTATGCCAATTGAGTTTCCAAGAACCATAGGACATGAGCCTGTTGGTGAAATTGTTGAGGTTGGAGATGCTGTAACTACGCGTAGAATTGGTGATAGAGTGGGTGTTCCATGGATACAAGCATCCTGTGGAAGATGTGAGTGGTGTGAACGCGGCAAGCAGTTATTTTGTCAGCAACAAATAGGAACTGGAATTGGAACTCAAGGTAGCCATGCTGAATACATGTTAGCTTATGCTGATTCTACAATGCTTCTTCCAAAGGAAATAACATATGAACAAGCAGCTCCAGTCTTTTGTGCTGGTTATACCGTGTATAGTGGTTTAAGGTTTGCAGATCCAAAACCGCATGAGAAAATTGCAATAGTTGGCATAGGGGGATTGGGTCATCTTGGAATACAATATTCAAAAGCTTGTGGATTTGAAACAATAGCTGTAACTCATTCCAAAGACAAAGAAGAATTATCCTACAAGCTAGGTGCAGACAAGGTTGTTGCAAATGGTGAAGAATTAATGAAGGCGGGAGGTGCTGATGTGATACTTGCTACAGGAAACTCTACTAGATCAATGACTGATGCTCTAAAGGGAATACGACCTGATGGTAGAATGATGGTAATGGGAGTTTCAAACGAAGAGCCTATTCATGTCTCAACTGATATATTATTTAATCGTGCAAGAATAATAGGTTCCACACAAAACAGCCGAGAGTATCTTTTTGAGGCACTAGATTACGTTTCTAAAGGCAAAGTCAAGGTAATTACAGAAACCTACAGCTTGGACGATATTGGACAAGCATATGACAGAGTAGCTGATGGCAAGGTTAGATTTCGAGCTGTAATAAAAAATTAAGTAACTTTCTAAAATCATTTTTATTAAATATCGATTTATGATGTTATTAATCATGCTTAAACATCTGATTTTGAACTATAATCAAAATACCTACTCAAAGCTGGGTCACTGTAGAAATCGTGGAATTTTTTTAACTAGATGTGATATAGAGATTCTTCCAGGACCAACTGTTATTATGACTAGTGAACCGGCAAGAAGTAATATCGGATATTCGGCTCCGTTTGTACCCGTAAATTGTGAAGCTTTATCGATGTAAAAAATTACTCCGAGCATCACAAGGGAGAGAACCAATGCGGAAATTCTTGTCAATACACCAACTATTACCAAAATGCCAGGAACAAATTCCTCTAGTGCGAAAAGATACTGTAACTGTACCGGAAGGCCAAACTGTGGTAGATAAGTAGCAAAACTTGGATCAAACTTGGCATAACCAAACGTAATAAAGATCACACCTATTGCCAATCTTAGTCCAAAATGAGATATGTCATGGAACTTGCTCTTACGTATTTCTGCATCTGTCAAGATACTGTATTTTTTAATTGAGGTTAACTTAAGGGTATAGTAATTTCGTTAAACGATAAGAGTAATTACAAACCAGACAACTAATTTGGAACCAAAAATAGCAGAATATGGTAGATGGATCCAAGCAAAATTCAGAATAATAAATAATAACTGAAGATTTATCTTTATGAATCAAGACAATTTTTGGTGAAAGAAAAGAAAAGTAAATACAAGGAATATCTAGCACTAAACAAAAATCTGTTTATTGCTTTTGTTGCAGCAGAAATAATTGCCGCCATAACATCTCAGATCCTTTCAAAATCAATTAGCTATCTTAATACGTCTATTACAATGGGAGCCGAGTACTCGGTATATTTTTCCACCTTTGGGATGCTGTATTCCATTGATAACAGGAAAAAATACAAGCTTGAGAGGGGGGAAACAGACTGGCCTAGGCTAAGAAAAGATCTAATAAAGATCGTTACATCTCTTGGCATTGGAGAAATTGTTTATACCGCATTGCGATGGTTTTCACTTGATTACCTGCTGATTCAAAGTTACCCGCCGTATATCTCATCTATAGTATCAGCCTCCATCTCTTTTGCAATTTATTTGATAGTATTTAATTTGACTGTCAAAGCGACCAGACTTTACTAATTGAAAATGTTATTGAAACCTAGAAGAAAAATAGTGTCGCAAAAAAAAACAAACAAAGATGGTACCCTAGTCCCATCGAGCCACTTTTACTGTTTGTGATTACTGAATTTTTAGAGGAATAGATTCGCTACCCCACGGTTCTTTGACAAGAAATGAATAATTTTTTGTCTGCTGATAATCTAGGCCCTCATAAAATACCCAATCCAAGTATTTTGGAACGCTTGGCAGCAAGGTCAGGCTGCCATACACAAGTGTATTAGTAGAGTAGGGAATTTCTTTTTGTCCATCATATAGTGCATAGTTACAAGAATCTTTTCTTTGACAAGACATTGTTATTTCAGAATTACCAGTATTTTTCACAACAAAGTGTATGGTCAATATTGATTTGCCATCCCCTGTAGGCTCTATGTGGCTGTTGACATAGTAGAATGTAATTGGTCCTATAACATAAGGTATGGCAGATGCAATATCATTATTTAATTTGTTTTCTTGTTGTATTTGCACCATGCAAGTTTCCCTATCAGCAGCAGTTTGCATCTTATCACAGTTTGAAGTATCAATTATTCTTGTAGAATTTTGAATATTGATTATTCCCTCTGAAACTAGGTATTGTATTCCCAAAACAAAATCACTGTCTGATATGGTACCATCTGCCCACCAGCCCGCGTTGTTTTTTACCCATTTGGGAATTTGATTAGAATGACTCGTGGTTGTTGTTAAAGTAGGTATTTTCATAATTCCATTTTGTACTAGATACTGAATTCCTTTAATAAAATCAGAATCTCCAATCTGGCCTTCTGACCACCATTTTGCATTATTTTTTATCCAAGACGGGATGCTATAGATCTCTTGAGCTAAAGCTTCTGATGAAAAAACTGTAATTGATATCAATATTACAATAATGAATAGTAAATATCTGCTCTTCATTGAAAACTAATATCTGATAGTAAAAGATTAACTTGTCCTAAAATTGTAGAATGGGTCTTACCAGACTCGAACTTTGGCAGCTTATATTTTATAAGACGTTGTTCCACATGATAGCAGAGTGGAGAAGATTGCAGGAACTAAATAAAGGAAGTAACATTGACAGTGTTCTGCTTGAGCATTTTGAACGGGAGATATGGAGTAAGGTTCCTCATTTAGAAAAACCAGACGGAGTGAAGGTTGTCAATGCAACACCGTTAATTGATATTACCAAAGATTTGAAGGAGTGTGCAAAAAAAGAGTACGGATTGGATCTTACAAATACTGATTTACAAGTTTTTGGCAAATTTGATTCAAGCTTGCTGGCAGGCTCAATCAAAGTGAGGCCGGCAGTACACATAGTCCATGATGCCATTCTAACAGGAAAGCTCAAACACGGACAGACAATATTTGAGGCAACATCAGGTAACTTTGGAATTGCTCTAGGACAGATAGCAAAGCTTGGATTGGATGTCGTTACACTTGTCTCAAGAAGGCTTCAGGAAGGAGTCTTTGAGGAACTAAGAAACGAGAAAATACGAATCATAAATCTTGACATGGACATCTGCCCTGCTCCTGGCATGAAGGACAATCCAAATCTTTTGGCTGCCAAAGCAACAGCTGCAAACATTAGATCACAACTTTCTGAATTTGGATTTGATCCTGCTGTTTTTGATAAATCAAGTTCTGAAATAGAAGCAATTCTTGCAAAACAGGATATAATAAACTTGGCAAAGCTTCTTGCAAAAATATACGAATGTTTTTGTCCAGAACAGTACGACAACGAGCTAAACGTTGATGTGCATAGAACTGTGACCGCTGCAGAAATCGACCAGCAATTGCATGAACGAGGACATTCACTTGCCGAATTTAGAATTGTTTGTACGTTTGGTACAGGTGGAACCTCTGGTGGCTTGAGCAGATACCTGATGGAAAAATATGGAAAGAAGTCTCTGCATGTAGTCTTTCCACTAGGTGATCAAGATGTTGCAGGAATAAGGACTAAAGGCAAGGCATCGGGCTTGAAATTCTACGAGCCTGAAAAATATGCAGGACAGCATGAAGTAGATTTTAGTCAGGCAAAACGATTGCTAAAATATTTCGTAGACAAGGGTCACGACATTGGGGAAAGCAGTGCCCTTGCACTTTATGCAGTGATGCAGATGGCAAATTTTGGTGTTTATGGAGGAAAGTTTGTAGTAATAGTTGCAGATGGAATTCAAAAGTACAAAAAGAACTTGGTAATGGCAGAAAAGCAGAACCGCATAAAGGTTGACCTGCAGGAAGCTGTATCAAATATAGGAAATTATGACAGAGTTGTCTGGATTCATACCCAGTATACTCCAAAAAAGGAAGGAATAGAGCTAATTGCAAATTCATTAGGTATTGATCAAAGCAAGATCTCTATCCCAAAGGCAAGAGATGTGGAGAAACTTTTGACAACACAAGAAATTCCAAAAGAACTAGACAGTACATTTGGAGGAGCTGATGGAAAATCATTGCTTGTTTGCATGATGGGAAATACTTCGCTCATGGTTGCTCAAGTGCTTGCAAGAAAAGGAATTACAGCTGAAAGTTTGAATGGCGGGATTAACGCACTTTCTCAAGGGAAAGGAAAGCAAATTTCTCAATTGGTGCAAGTAGCTACAGAATGATACGTTCTGGCATGACCAATAGTAAAAACTTTGGAAATAAATAAAAATATAAGTTCATTCAAACAAATGCTTTTCATGGTAAAACCAATTCCAGATGGATATCACTCTGTTACTCCAACATTAACCATAAGTGGGGCATCTGACGCAATAGAGTTTTACAAAAAAGCCTTTGACGCAAAAGAAATTTACAGATTTCCAGGACCAGACGGTAAATCAATAATGCATGCCGAAATAAGAATTGGAGATTCTCCAATCATGCTCTGTGATGAAATGCCAGAAATGGGATGCCTGTCCCCAAAATCAACAGGCGGATCTAGCGGTGCAATATACTTGTATGTCAATGACGCAGATTCTGTCTTTAACAAGGCTGTTTCTGTAGGAGCAAAGCCAATGATGCAAATGATGGACGGATTTTGGGGAGATAGAGTAGGTACACTTTCAGATCCTTTTGGTCATAGATGGACAATAGCTACCAGAAAAAAAGATATGACAAAAGAAGAAATAGAAAAAGCTGGCAGAGAGTTTATGAAAAATATGTGCAAGTAAATTTTTCTGGTTTTCAAAAAATTATGGAAAGTAGTTTTATAGCTACTCCGATGAGCTTACTGTCTATTTTGTGTAAATTATTTTTACAAAATTTCTAGGTTCTCGGGCTGACTGTCAGTTCAAAAACCATGGACCAGTTGAATTTTTTCTGCATTAATTATATGGCATGCTTTTGAACTCGGCCTATCTTGCCGTCATCTAATTGTACCTTGATTCCATGAGGGTGAAAATTATTCGAAGTAAGAATCCTCTTAACTATCCCCTTTGTCAAGACACCAGAACGTTGGTCCTGCTTTTGTATTATAAATACACTAGAGCCAATTTTTATTGCATCTCGCAAAGGCGGTTTGTCCAATCATTACTTGATGCAACCATACATCTTAAACCAATCCAAAATTTCAGATGTTTTTTGTTATTTTTGTACTGGATTTGAGAAGACAAGTTATGGATGATTTTTATCCACCTAAAATTGTTGACGCAAAGCAATTAACCGAATGATTGTCAAGAAATCAAGTAATGTCTTCTTATCACACATTAGGTAAGACACTTTTGATAGCAGGTATCGCACTAGGGATAATTACAATATTTGATTATGCTATATTTCTTGCAAATAATTCTGGAACTCTACACATTAATCCATACGAGTACATCCAGTATTTTATAACTGCACTTTTGATTATATCCGGGATTGCATTAATAAAGAAAAAAACTTGATGAAAGAATCGAATTCCAAGATAAATATTAACAAGTACATTATATGAAAACAGTATGGGAGAAATGAGAGGAACTTGCATCATATGTGAATTTCAAGTGAGGGGAAGCACATTAGATGAATTAGATATCAATTTCACATCACATTTTGAAAATACTGGTCATGAGGCCTACTATACAGGTGAAGGAGACCAAAGAATAGAAAGAAGCGTTTCATAAATTACAGTAAAACAATTTCCAACAAATCAAAAGATAACATCACTCCATTTTATTTTGACCTACAAAATCCCGCATCAATGCCAAAATAAATGACAAGGTTCGAATGTTTTCCTGATTGTAACTAAAATGCTTGAATCTCAGATTCTCATCTAATGTAATTGCCTTATTCCAAATCGTGTGCATGTCAAATCTTTCAATTATCCAAACAGAGCTTTGCGTAGTGATGTGAATTCTACCGCCTGAATACTTTGCTTGAAATTCGCCTGTTTGCGATAGTGACTGGAATTGTTTTGTTTCAGGAAGATCCTTTGCTAGTTTGTCCCAAAGCTCTTCAAATTTCAACTAGTACCAATACCATTCCCTTTGATTTAACCTGTCTCTATCTAAAATGAGTCTTAGTTAGCTTTTTCTTTATTCTGTAAATCTTTAGATTTACCTTCAGCGATTACACAATCATGGCATAATCTTGGTTTTAAGATTGCTAATTCTTTATGCTTCTTACAGCGTTTGCATATTTCTTTCATTGTGGATATATCTAATTTATGATAAACTAAAAGATTTTGCCTTCTTACCTAGTGCAATCAAGAACATGGTATCTTTGTTTTTTGCATGCGGGGAGAAGAAATTAGTTACCATGTCATCATAAAAGGTAAGACCAGTAGCTCCAATATTCAAAGCATATGCAGCAAGATACATTTTGCCACCAGTTATTGCTGCATCAAGCTGGGCAATACGGTAACCGCGATTTCCAAAACTCTCCAAAACCTTTTGAAGGTTTGCCATGAAGAAAATTGTTACGCTAGCATCACGAGGTAAATCCTGACCTAATCCCAAATTTCCAGAGACCTCTCTAAAATCCCCCGCACGTAATAATTGCAGGGAATCTCTTTCCTTTACATAATGGTATGATCCTGATGGTAACCCATCAACCCTATTTACAATAAGATACAAGTCGTTGAGGATATCATGTTTGGAAAGAAAATCTGCATCAATACCATTTGTTGATCTTTTGAGAATTGTAGATAGCTGTCCAAAACTTATTGAATCATGAGAAAACGCACGTGTAGAACCGCGCCTGAGAATGACTTTTTCAATACCATCATTTGTAAGAGTTTCAGTTCCCAAAGGAATCAAATCTGTGGCGGTATGTTGAGATTTTACAAAATGTTTTCTCCAAGATTTTACTTTGGTATTATCACAAAGTGAGGATGCATCATGCATGGAATTAATTTCAGGATAATCTGCATCGCTATCAGAAATTACAGATTCTATATTTATTGGTACAAGCGGAGGCGATTTGGGTATTGGTTTTTCTGTATGTCCTATTGATAGTATGACAAGTGATGCTTCCTTGGTATGATCCAAACCAAGTAAATCATTTATGGTATGATCAACAAAACCAGAAATTAGTCTTGATGAAATTTTATGTGCTGATATGATTGATAGTGCATTGGAAATAATAGTGCCACAGTCCCAAAACGCATGACGATATTCTCTTGCTTGATATTTTATGGAATTTCTGGAAAAAACATCAGTAAAAATCAAAGTAGCTGGGGCTTGCTTGACAGACCCTTCATCTGCGGTAGAATCAACTAGAACCTGTCTGAAGTCTCCTTTTCGTAGAATGTTTAATTTTAGTTCCTTTGGGTCAAAATGATATACACCTGCATCAAGCCCTGGAATGTCAGAACAAACAACATAGATCTCTATGTGATATAAAGCTCCAGTACATGAAGCAGCCCTAAATTCAAATTCACCAACAGGAGGAGGAAATTTTATTGTTCTAGTAATTCCGCCTGAAAAGTAAAGTATTCTTGTTAGTATGTTAAGATCAGGAATCATATCCACTTTGGAATCATAAATAGTAGAAATTGTATCAAGGGCAGAAACTCCAATGGGTTTCTTGTCTAAAGACAGGCTGATTTTTTGAGCATTCTTGTAAATCTTGTATGGTACAGGTCGCATTCCAGCATGGAATGTATGATACCTGTTAAGCAGGAGCCCATTTGGATGCTTGGTACCGTTATGATAGTGCCATGTATCTTCTATGTCATAATTTTTCATACGTTTACCATGGCTGTACTGGTTGTAAAGGTATAGTGAAATTAAAACAAAAGATTGTTACAGGCTTGGCAAATCAGAACTTGGAATTTTTACAATAGTGGGCCCAAAATAAGACCATGATGGTACCCTAATCCCATCGATGTAGCTCAATTTGGAACTAAAATTGTACCAAAATAATAGCTGGGTCCTACAGGACTCGGAGGATTTGAATCTCTTGGACTCGATCTTTTCTGCAATAATTAATGCTATCAAGGTGATTCCTATTGCAATCTTATTGTAATTCATTTTAAATCACGGATATCGTTTTATTTCTTTAAAAGAATCCTTTCTTGTGGAAACATTATACATACTCATACGCTGCGAGCTAGGTTCAGAAGTAGATAGCATAAATGAGTTGATGAAAATTCCAGAGGTAAAGGAAGTAAGAGGCACATACGGTATCTATGACATCATTGTAAAACTACAAGGTGATTCAGGTTTAACTTTGGAAAATATCATAACTCAGAAGATCAGAAGAATACCTAAAATTCAATCCTCAGTAACCCTGACTACAATTCCTTCGCAAGGTGGACGATAGGTCAAGAATTAGGACCAAAATACATATACCTAGTCTTAACAGACTGTCATATCAGAACTTTCACAAGCTTGGTTCTCGTACCGACTGTCAGTTTAAAACCATTTGGTCTTAAAGAAATGAATTGAAACTAGAATTATGTGTTAAATTTAAAAGATATGAAAGAATCCATGTCTATCTAATTGAATTATTTTGAAAAGAATAAGATTTGAAAAACATTCTTGACATTATTACCACGCCGATAATGCCAATGAATACGATCATTTCAACCACAGGGCCAAACTCTGGAACTATTTGTGTACCGCTAATTACTGCCACATTAGTTCCATCTATGAAGGGAATTGTTATAGTTCTTTGAGTTGATGTTTTTGAATTTTCCTTAGCTTCTCCTGCTATGTAGCCGCCAATTACAAAAAAGAATGGGCTATCAGCACCACGATCCTTTCTGTCTATCAATTCTCTTGGAAGAGTTATTGTCAAAAGACCATCTTTTGTTGCTTGCAGAGTCATAACAAGGGACTTGGCTTGTACATCTGTTTTAACAGATAAAATTTTGGCAATTCCTGTATTGTTATACTGGATTGAAAATTTTGTATTTATCACGTTAATGATCTTATTTGAAGTCATGTTTGTTTGCTCTTGAGCAGATACATCACTAGACAAAAACACTGCTATTGAAATTAAAATGCCAATCACCATAAGCCAAGAAAACGACATAAAGACAAGAGGCGTTGCAGACTCAAAAGCATTTGGATGTAATTCTACTTTTAGACAAAAATCATAACATATCTCATAATATAGTCAGCTTTAGTTTTTATGAACAAAAAAGGGTCCAAAATAGTCCATCAAATCATATGCTGAAATAAAAAATAAAAAAATTGGGTCTACTGAGTTCCAGTTGGTGGAGTTGTAGTAGATGGGGTTGTGGTGGATGGCTGGTGTGATTTCCATGCGTTGCCTCCCATGTGGTGTCCGCGCATTCCATGTTCACCGCCAAGCAGTTCTCCTAAATTCATTGGATGGCCTTGAGAAGTGTTTAACACTTTGCCGTTTCCTGCGTCTACTATTACAGAATAGATGTTTGTACCATCAAACACTCTAAAACTGTAGACAACAGATCCTTGAATCACCGTCAAACTTCCTCCTACTACCTGTCCATTAGTTACAGCGCCTGCAGCAGTGTTTGCCGCATCGGTGAACTTTGTCTGGACACTAGACAAAAGCATCTGTTGAAGATTAACAGATCCTTGTATTTTTGGTGGTGTAGTAGGAGTTATCCCTGAAGTTGTTCCAGCAGTCTGTGCATATGCCAACGATGCTCCTACTGTAGTAATCACTGCCACACTTAGAATCATTGCAAGCAACTTTGTATTGCTGTTTAGACTTTTTGTGTTCATTTCGTCATTGCTACCGCAGTTAATTAATAAAGACTTGCGGCACCTTGTTCATTAACATTGTTAGTGAGTTCTTCAAATTATTTTCATAGATAGAAATTTAGATACTGCAAAAGAAAAATAACAACTGTCTAGGACAGAATCGTCTAATCTTCTCCAAGTTCTTTATCGATTTTATCGTTTAGTGATTTGTATTTTATGAATCTCTTATTCCATTTGGAAAAGAAACGATATTCCTTTATGGCAATAAACAGCAATATGCCTGCAAATATTATAGAAATTACAATAAAAATACTTGTTCCCAAAAATATAGAGCCAGCCCTAGGTGAATGGTGTGGAAAAGGCATTTCCTGTAAAACAGTGCCATTTTGTGCAACTAATTGAAGATGCATTCCTTGCATTGAAGTATTTTCAGAGTTTTCTCCAGCCTCTAGGTGCCTGATGTTATACTCTGGATGACCAAGCAGTACTCCTCCCAATACCAGAGCAACGGGTGCAAAAAAAAGTGCAGATGCAATGAATATCAGAAACAAACGCCTTGAGCTATTCGTATGTATGAGAAGTTCATCTAGAATTCTAAACAGATTTTCTGACTCTTTTTTATAGTCCTTGTTTTCCTTGAAATCTTTATCATCTGGATTTTTTTCTGGCTCTGACATTTTGACTTCACTAAGAAATATCCGCTTAAAACACTTCGCTAACTTTGTTCCTCATATTTTCTTTCTTTTCTTGGAAACATATCCTCATATGGTTCTAAAACTAGTCTACAAAACTCCCTTCCTTTTTCAGTTACAGCGTATTTTATCATCTTTTTACTTCCCCATGGTTCGTCTGTTCTTTTTATGAATCCTTTCTTTTCTAGACTGTCAAGTATGTCTTTGTGTTTCATCAGATTCAGACCACAATAGCTAAGAAGTGATGTCTGATTCATCTCACCATGTTCTGTTAGTTTTAATATGATATCCTTTCTTATGTAAATTCTGTCTCTGTACTCATGTGACAAGGTTCGCTTTTTTGGCATCAAATCAAGTATTAAATTTATATAATTTTTTTAACAGACGATCCCAAGTATAATTGTCTTTCAGTAACATTGTTCACTAACAAGATTTTGCAATTATTTTATTTTAAAATGCATCTCTAGAGTTGAGTTGCTAAATTACACCATAAACGTGACCGGGTCTTACCAGTTCCAAACCTACAATTTATCAGCAATCTCTAAAAGCATACTATACAAATTAAACCTAGATTGCATTTTTGGTCAGGATATTATTGTGTAGTAGACAAAGACGGTGTCATATCAGAACTTTCACGAACTGTAACCATCTCTGATGTTATTACAATTGTATCAGATTTAGGAAATAATATTCCAGACAAATCATGGATGCTTTATCTTCTTGAATTATTTAACAAACAACACATTCCTGTTGAGCTCAATCTTATTTGCTCATTTAACGATGATGGCAAGTTTCATGCCATATTTGAAGGTGCAAACAAATACGAATTCAAGATAAAACCAACAATAGGTCATTCATATCTACGGCAAATAATTATGGAACCATCAAAACAAAGAATTGGTTATCATCTCAAGGACGAAAATTCTAGTCAGACTGATTCCTTCTTCTTTGATGTAGATGGCAATTCATTTGATTTTTCCATATCAAAGCACTTCACAGGTCTTGAATGGCACAACAGAGTAGGAAACACGCCTTATCCAGTAAGATATGAGGTTGAAATATCAAATCTTGCCTATGGGATATATGACAATGCTGATTTGGAATCTTTGACATATTTTCCATATAATCAATTGCTGTCTGATAATGGAGGCTTTGCAAAAGAATACCCTGTCTCTTTTCACAATTTTGAGACTCGAAATGGATTTATCACTTACAGGATTGGCTCTGGCAAGCATCACATGGGGATCGTAAATAAATTCTTCAAGTCACATCTATAACAAAATGAAAACTCCCATACGAAATCTTTCGTATTTGCATATCTGTTGTCACCACATTGAACAGCTGCTGCCTCAGGCTACTCTTGATTTGTGCTTTATCCTAATATAATTTTCATTAACTGATGTGGCCTGAAACAGCGGAATACTCCCATTCACCTTCATACGAGGTAGTTGGATATCCGCTCAAATCTCGGACCATTCTCTACAACGCCCTTGATGTCACATGTGATATCTTGGCAAGTTTTCATCGGTCCGCAGGCAACTACAGATATACATATACTTGCTATGTGATAAGATTTCGTATATCCTCTCTATACTTTTCAAATGTTATATTTCATCGAATAAATCTGATTACAATTTGAAATTTTTAAAAAAGTGGGTATAAAATAAGACCATGATGGCAGCAGAGTCCAATCGAATTTAGTGTAGTGATATGTCCATACACTATCCTCTTTATTAGATAAAAAGATAACCTAGTTTCAATGGCAAAACTCATTGAAATAACTGTATTGGCAGTCTTGCTATTTTCGTTAGTAGGACAAGGTGCTTTTGCAGAACCAAATCATGATTTATCAAATAGTAATGAAAACAGGGGTGGCAAACAGGCTACCCATGATAATACTAACACTGAGAATAATTGCCAAGAGAATACCGACAATCAAAATACTGACAGCGCTCCAAGTGGCTCAGTACTTGTCTTAAACATTAAACATCATGTTACAAACGACGAAGATTCTGGATTCTATGGTTACTGGGCACTAGACAACTATGAAAAACACATCAAGATCTGGCAGACCTCTCTAGGAAATTTCTATGTGGTTACAAATTATGAAGGAACATGGCAGACCTTTGCAGGTGCACTAAGCCCAGGAGCTGGAGTTGCCGAGTCAAAGGATGCATCAGGATGCTTTGAAGGAGGTTATGTGGCAACCTTTAGTGGAACGTTTACTCCAGGAGATCATAGCACGCATGGTGATATAGGTACATTCGATTATGGCGGAACTAAAGCTGACATACTAAAGGGATCTGGGCAGATAGGTAATCCTCCACATTTTAGTTACCTTGATACTTATTTTAGCAGTACAAGCAACTTCAACTATATCAACTGGGGCTGGGACTATCATTTTGACAGTCAGCTCTGGCACAACTTTAGCACCGGCAGCTATGGCGACATTATAGTATAGAAATAATCATTATTTTTTTTACTAAAATAATTTTAGTACGATATTGGTGTATTAAATTCAAACCAGAGTACAGTTTGGAAAAGCAATAGATCCTAGGTCTTACCAGATTCGAATCTTTGGATTCGGACCTGTGAGAGTCTGACTAGTTATTCTGATTTTCATATCTAAATAATTTCTTTTAGAACAAACCATGATTGCAAAGAGTCTATCATAAATTACGAAGAAAGGGAGATTGCATTGAACTAAAACGTCAGTTAATCTAATAATTGTGTATGATGGTTTGAAATATTTTTGTGTAAATTAGCGAAAACTTCGTCTTTGAAGGTCAAGTTACATATATAGCAAATCCAGAGGTGTTGTTTTTTTAAACCCTGATTTGAAAACGATCCCATTTCAATTATCACCGATTATTGGTTTATTTTCCATAGAATATTTTACAATCAGCTTGTGATGAACTCTAGCTTGTCTCATATGATTACAGACATTCTTGTTCTTCAAATCATAACGCGAGTCTTACAGGACTCGAATCTTTGTGTTCAGACCTGTGAGAATCTGCAGATTCCTATATTTTAATAACCTGACCGCGTCTTGTCCTTCTAAAGTAATCTAGTATGCATTCTTCATGAGTATATCGGAATGGTTCACATGAAGTCTGGCAAAACCAACAAATCCCTTTACGAAATTTTGCAAATTTAACTCCCTTCACAAAATATGATTCAACCATCATTCCAAAATATGAGTCACATTTTTACCTCTTTTATGATTATTGATTTTTCTGGTCCTTGTGATTTTAGTCCCTTTGCGTAATTAATTGCCTTCAAAATTTTTTTTACAAGTAAGGACGACCTTGTCTTTTTATTCATAACTAGTATGATAGACCCAAAAAGAACAGGTATTGAAACAATCTTTGAATTTTCCCTTTCTGTGACAGTATATTGAACAGTTCCGAGGTTATCATCATAGTCTTCCTGCATGGATAGATTCAACGAAGTCATCATGAAAAACATCTCCTTTTGTTCTTTTGAGAGATTGATTTCATTTTTGCACACATAGTCAATTACACGTCCCTGTTTGTTAATAAAACCAGCAAACTCAACTCCATGCCCTAAAAGATTACTTTCAAAAGACTTCAAGTCTATACTTTGGGTCATGTTACTTCATTACATATTATTATGTCACTGTAACTAATAAGAAAGATCATTTCATTTCTAAAGATCTTTATTTTACTTTCAAACGACAATTTCAATCATGTTTTTGAGAAAAGTTCTACTGTGAACCAACGTCTTTCTGTTGGGTTTCGTCATTTTTTAATTTTTGTCGTTCTACTGCCTTCTTGGTGCTTTCAAGGTATGCAATGGTAGTTCCTAGGTTCCCAAATCCCATTGAATTTAGTGACTCGGAAGGAATCATGACTATGGTGTTGCCTTGGACTTTAATCGATTCATATAACATATTGGACTGTCTTAGTGCATATGCTACAGGATTGTCGGCATATACTCTTGCGGCCTTTTCAAATTGTTTTGCAACTAGCACCTCGGATTCTCCATATGTAACTCTGGCATTCTTTTCACGTTCAGCCTGTGCCTGCATTGACATTGCAGATTCCAGCTCTTGTGGGATTATTACCTGACGAATTTCTACACCTGTTACTTCTATTCCCCAACTACTTGCCTCACTTGCAATTATGGTTTTTACGTGTTGATTGATCTCTTCTCTTTTTGAAAGTACATCTTGGAATAACGAAGAGCCAATATTGTTACGAAGTGTTGTCTGAGAGACTTGTTGTATCATTTGATTAAAGTTCTCTACATTTAGTATTGCGTCTTTGGCACGATCTTCTATTATTTTGTAACGAAGTATTGCATCAATGGTTACCGGAACGTTATCTTTTGTCAACATCCTTTCTGCTTTGAATTCGCTTACTTTTTCCCTTATGTCAACAACAAGGATATTATCAGCAAAAGGCAGTCTTGTTTGAACACCAGGACCAACCTGTCTTTGATATTTTCCTAGTCTAAGTATTATTGCCCTTTCGTATTGTTTGATAATCATTAGAAACGCAGAGATAATTATTGCTATACCTAAAGCAAGAGATCCGTACATTATCGAATTACTATCTATTGCCAAGCCGATATCAATACCAATGATGAGTACCAGTACTCCTAAGATAACATGATAACCTGACCCTTTTTGTTTAACCAATTTTTCTGAGAAATTAAATGGCAGATATCCGCTAGACAATTTTTTTGTACCAATTACTATGAGCGCATACCTGCATTTAAAGTGAGGAGTAGATGAAAAAAGTTAGCTAAACCTACTCCGCTATACTACTCTTAATCGATGCAAAACTCATAATTAAAACAAACACCATATTATAACATACGTCAGAAGAAATTTTCGAAAAGTGTGAGCAAGTAAAGTGCACCAAGGGACCATTGATAACAGACAATGTTTTAGGCGAGGTCATATGCGGAAGATGTGGCCTAGTTTTACTAGAAAAAGAGCAAGATTCAGGTCCAGAATCCAAAGGTTACGATATGGAAGATTTCTTGACAAAAAGCAGGACAGGTGCAGGACTGTCGCTGGCAATGCATGATAAAGGGCTGACTACAATAATTGGTCCTCTTGACAAAGATGTCATAGGAAATTCTTTGTCTGTATATATGAAAAATACATTTCATAGATTAAGAATTTGGGATAATCGTAGCAAAGCAAGATCAACAAAGAAGAGCTTAAGATCTGCTCTTATCTTGCTTGATTCTATGAAGACAAAGCTTGGCATACCAGATTTAGTAACTGAACAAGCCGCATACATCTACAGAAAAGCTGTTAGTAGTAGAATTATCATGGGTCGAAGTGCAACCAGTATGATATGTGCGTCACTTTATGCAGCATGCAGAGAATTTGATACTCCAAGAACTTTGAATGATATTGCAAACGTGGGAAATGTGACAAAGAAAAATATCTCACGAAGTTATAGGAAATTACTTAATACGTTGGATCTAAGGTTACGGTCATTTGATTCGTCCGAATTTATTACAAGGTTATCTACTGAGGTAGGTACAAGCGAAAAGACAAGAAGAGATGCATTAAACATACTATCAAAAGCGGTAGAAAAGGAAATATCTGCAGGGAAAAACCCCATGGGGCTTGCCGCTGCCGCTCTTTACATATCATGTATGATAAACAAAGAGAGAAAAAATCAACAGACAATAGCACGTGTTTCTGGCATTACTGCAGTTACCATAAGAAACAGATCTGCTTCACTTAGAAAAGAATTAGGAATCAAATACGATGACGATGTTTTATGATTGCATGATGGGCAGTCTTACAAAATTCAATCAAAATCAAATCGAAATTAGTGCTAAATTTTATATAAATAAAACGCGATAATATAACATGAAGAAAGAATTTTGCCATTTTTGCAAAGAGGGAGGCAAACAGTGTATCGAAGTAGATACCAAAGAGCAAGTATACATGGAAATGTTTCACATAAAATGCTCAAAATGCGGTAGACCCTTAATATCATGAAATTACACTAACAACTTCAACTGGTATGCTTTAGCTATTGCTGAGATTATTCTGACAGTTTTTTATTTTTCTTTTTATGCTGATCTGAATACTAGTGCGATATATCCGATAAGGACGCTACCCAAGATCAAGCCAGCTCCTTCATAGAGAACTAGGGGGTGGTCGCCTCCGGCATAGCCGTACTGTTCTGGATTTATTACAAAGATGGTTATCAGAGTGCAGATAACCATCAGTGCTGCTCCGATTGGCATTAATTCGTGGTGCTTCCTTGCAGTTTCTGAATATCCTGAATGTGTGGACATTGACTATTATAACATGATTCAAAGATATACGGGTTTTGTCATAGCTATATCTGATAAAAAGCCAAATTGTTGGATATTTGTTCTTGAACTAAAACACGATCTTTTCTGCTAAAATATTATATTACCCACATACTTTTGTTATTTGAATAAGGGAGACAACGAATAGACTGTCACATACCATGTGGGAACAAAATAAAAAATCCAATAAATTAAAAGTAATTATTCTTATTGCTATGATTTCCGTTTTCATCCCATTTACAGTAGTTTGGTATGACTCACTAACTAATTTTGATTGTAAAGAGTCAAAATCTCATGAATCAAACCATGTCAAAATAGGTTCGATTGAAGACAAACAGCAAAATTGTTACCAAGAAACCAATTTCCATTGGGCCATGTTCTATGGCATTAATGGTATGATATACAGTTCCCCGTTACTTGCACTGATTCTAAAAGCAAGAAACAATAAGAATTGAGCAAATAAACCTACAATTTAAATATTTTTTGTAAAATTTTATTCTAATTATCATTGATTAGAAATTCTATCACAAGTCTTTTTGCTTACAATCGCCAATATGTTGTATGGTCGGTAAGGAAACAGCCTACATTATGATAAATTGCGAAGTAGGTTATGAAGAATCTATAATAGAACAGCTAAGAACTATCGAAGGTGTCAAGGAGGTGCAAGGCGTGCTTGGGAATTTCGATGTTTTAGCAAGGATCGAAGTATCATCGATAGAAGCCCTAAGAGAAATAATAACCTCAAAAATTCGAAAAATCCAAAAAATTCGTTGTACTACAACAGTGATTTGTACTAAAAATGGCAGATCTGATGAAGATGATATCTGTTGAAAGCAATATTAGCAACAATTGCATAATCATTTATTGTTCTCAAGAATTCTTGTTGCAGTAGATGTTAGTTTTTTGATGTTTCAGATCTGATTAACTTTCATTATTTTATTGTAATTGGTAGTTTTCGGATAAAACCGGGTGTTTATCTACTTTTGATTCTTCATACAAAGAATTCATCCTCATATACAATGGATGCGTAATAATATTATGCCAACAGCATACATTTTGCTAAATATCAAACCCGAATCAGAGCTAGAAGTGATAAAACAAATAAAAGACATTGTAAAAATTGAGGATGAATCTCTAAGATATGAGATTCAAGGGGTATACGGTGTCTATGACATTGTAGTAAAAATAGAATCAGAAAACATGGATGATGTGAAAAACATACTAGCTAAAATCAGAAGAATTGACAAAATATCCTCAACCATAACAATGCTGGTCATCGAAGAACAAGAAGTATAGATTCAATGCTAAAAATATGAGAGATTTCATTGCTAAATGATCTTTAGATGTTAAACACAGAGTCCAAAATAATCCCTGATGGTATATAAATTCCACTAGTGGGTCTAAAATGGAATAACTATAGCGAGTCTTACAGGACTCAAATCAAAGATAATAAAAAAAGAAAAAGCTCCTTTACACTAGTTTCGTGTAGGTGTGCATGCTTGAACCCAATATTGCAGTACGCCTTGGTTTAGACCAGTGAACATTTTTGCATTCTCGTTGAATGTGTTTATCGCTTGCTGAGTAGCATCAATTGCAGCTAGCACTACTTTATTTTGTACTGCCTGTGCCTTGATGATTTCTTCAGTTGTGTCGTTTACTGCCTTTACCAATGCTGCTGGAACACTTGTGTTTATGCCAGCTTTTGTTGCAAATTCATGATTCATGGTAATGGCTGATTCTGTTGCCTTTTGCCATGCTGCAACGTATGAACGCTGAAGATTTGTTATTGATTGATGGTATTGTGGTATTGATTTTTCTACCTCATCAAAAAATCTGTCTGCGTTATGCTTGTAAACTGCGTGGATTTCTTTTGATTCTGCATGGAACTCTTTTGATTCCGGTGCTGATTTACTCATAGATTCCCATGATTGGTAGCACCATATATACATAATGGTAATAATTGGTAATTAAAACCAACAGTTATAAGAGTTGAAACTAACCCATTTCCCAAAACCCCGCAAAGACGATTTTGAATATTTCACAAGAATGGATCCAAAATACGATCAAGTTCAGTCACAAAAATCTGAACAATTTTGTTGGTTTGTTTGTCAACGCAAGATATTTCTTCCTGGGTATCATCTGACTGAATTTCACGCTCAAGGATCTCTGTCAATACATTACACTGCATTTTCTTTATCAAAAGGATTCACCGTATAGAATATGTCTTCATATGTTGGTTACATAGTTCTATGAACTAACATAAACGTGCAAACTCTATCATTAACAAATTACATCTATTTGGGATAAAGTAAATAAGCAACTTTGAAAAACAATACGCAATGCCGCGAATTGTTCACTTTGATGTACCAGCAGATGATCCCACACGAGCACAGAAATTCTACAGTGAGATCTTTGGATGGAAGTTTGACAAGTGGAATGGCCCAATGGAATATTGGATGACAATAACAGGAGACGACAAGCAACCAGGAATTAATGGTGGGCTGTGTAAGAGAATGCCTGGCCAAGCTGGTATAACAAACACCATTGATGTATCATCGGTTGATGAATATTCAAAAAAGATCCAATCAAAAGGTGGAAAGATAACTGCACCAAAAATGGCAATTCCAACAGTAGGATACTTTGCCCAATGCATGGACACGGAAGGAAACATATTTGGTATAATTGAATTTGATAAGAACGCAAAGTAACTCTTTGTGTGTTTTTTGGAACAAGATAATGTTTACCTAAACAATTAAATAATTGTTTAATTATTACATCGTAATGGGTTCACCCTGGAAAGCAATAGCAGATGACAGCAGAAGAGAGATCCTATTGCTGCTTCGCAAAAGGCAAATGACTCCTGGCCAATTGGCAGAACACTTCCAGTTTACACATCCTGCTCTGTCAACACACCTGCGTATACTGCGAGAGGCAGATCTTATTACTGAAAAAAAACTAGGCAAGAATAGATACTATTCATTAGATGGAAAAAAATCGCTTGAAATTATCAACTTTTTTGAAAAAATGTGGGGATACAACCTGAATTCATTAAAAGAATACGTCGAAAACAAGGAGAGAAAAAGAAAGTGACTGGAAATGAAATAAGAAAAATTATAGAAATCGACGCATCGCCTGAAGTTGTCTTCAAGGCATTAACAAACATTGATGAACTTACACAATGGTTTCCAGATCAAGGAACTTTTGAAGCTAGAGTGGGTGGCAAAATACACTTTACGATGCTTGCCAAAAGTCACAAACAAATTGATAGAGACCATTTCTTGGAAGGTGAGGTCCTAGAAATTGTACCAAACAAAAAACTAGTCTACACTTTCATACCTGATGATAAATACCGCCCAGACAGTATACGTGTTCCTACAACAACAGTAACTTGGAATTTAGAAGAGATAGGTAAAAACAAGACCAGAGTTACTTTGATTCATTCTGGATTTACTAAAGAAATGTCTAAGCAATTCAAAGAAACCATAGAAGGGTGGAATTACTTTACTGCTAGATTAGTTCAATATTGTAAATCAAAAAACAATACAACGAGGGAAAATTAATGAGCGAAAGAGAGATAAAAAAAGTAGTTGAAGTAGATGCTTCTCCTGAAGTTGTATTCAAAGCTATTACCGATCCTAATGAACTGACAAATTGGTTTCCTGACCATGCAATACTTGAACCCAAAGTAGGTGGAAAATTCAAGTTTTCATTTTATAAGGATTCTAAAAAAAGCATAAGCAAAGCGAAGGAACATCGTATGGACTTTTTCCCTGAAGGAAAAGTTCTTGAATTTATTCCAAACAAAAAAGTTTCATACACATGGCAACACAAAGCTGTCCCAGACTTTCCAGAAACTGTTGTAACATGGGAATTGGAATCTATTGGAAAAAATAAAACCAGAGTAAAATTAACTCATTCTGGATTTGCAGGTAAAGAAGGAGACATGTATAAAGAGCATAACGAGGGCTGGTCGCACGTTATCAATGAATTAATTTTATACTGCAAGGAGAAGAGAAACAAATGACTGAAACATTAGAAAACCACAAGATCGTTTCCGAGAAAGAATGGATAGAAGCACGTAAACAACTCCTTATCAAAGAAAAAGAGTTTACACGCTTACGCGACCAGCTCAGTCAGCAGCTACGCAATTTGCCGTGGAAGGCTGTTGATAAAGAGTATGTCTTCGAGGGACCCAATGGAAAACAAACTCTGCCGGAACTTTTTGACGGAAAAAGTCAACTGATCGTCTATCACTTTATGTTTGACCCAAGCTGGGAGGGAGGATGCCCGCATTGCTCCTTCTGGGCAGACAATTTCAACGGAATCATTACACACCTGAACCAACGTGATGTGACCATGATAGCTGTGTCTCGTGCACCATACAGCAAGTTAGCGGCATACAAGAAGCGGATGGGGTGGGATTTCAAATGGGTTTCATCGTCTGATACGGACTTCAATTTCGACTACCATGTGTCTTTTACGCCAGAAGAGTTGGCCAAGAAAAAAGCATTCTACAATTTCACATTACAAGATTCACTGGACTCAGAGCGAGAGGGAGTCAGTGTGTTTTACAAGGATTCAGTTGGCAGAGTGTTCCACACATATTCAACTTATGCGCGCGGCATTGACATTGTGAATACAGCCTACAATTACCTTGACTTGGTGCCTAAGGGACGAGATGAGTCTGGTCAGGGACAATTCTGGGTGCGCCGCCATGATGAATACGACAGCTAATTGCAATGTTCCGCTGCTACAGCGTATTGATACTGTCTGGTCAATTCATCTTAATGAGTTAATTGCATACTACAAAAAATAAAAAGAAAAGACTAGGATATCCCTGCCTTGCCATTGGCGGAGTTAGGAATTTTCTTTTTGTTATCAGTCATATTAAGACATATTATGATAAACTAGTCACAAACAGTAAGATGCTATGCTTTTTGAACTGATTGTGCTTCAAAATCATGGGTTCTACGGTTCGAACTAAAAACACGCACAAAATTTTCTACCAGCGAACAAAATTCACACGATCCTCGAAATCCTTGCTTATCTATTTTGTTAAATTAACTAAAATGAAATGGCATATAGAAACACCTTGCAAATCATAGGAGATATCTTGGAAACAGCTCACGAACATGGCGTGGAGGGTGCAAATGCATCAAGGCTACTTACAAAGGCAAACCTCTCCTACAAAACCTACCAAGGTTTTATGAACAAGTTGTTACAGACTGGACTACTTGATCTAGTGCAGCTAGATAGAGAAAGCAAAGCATACGTGTTAACAGAGAAGGGAAGGGTTTACCTTTCAAAATATGAGGAGTTTGAATTAATGGCGTCTTCACTTGGCCTGTTTTCCTCCTAGTTATCAAAGCAGAAGATAATTCACCTGACATGTGTGAAACATTATGCTACAAAACTTATTGAACATGGATGTGCCAGACCACCATAACGTGGTCAATTTTTGCAAATTTTAATTTTACATTTTTTAAAATAAAAAATTATGAATGGTTTGAACCATATGTCCAAAAAATCAAGTATATCATGGATTTGTCAGCGGGCATTTGACAGCCATGTAGGCCAAGTCTACATTACAGGGTATTTCGTGATTTGTATCGTATCTGTACAATACAAAGCCAGATGGCTGATTATGTTCATTATCAACTTTGATGTAGCTGTCTCCATTCATTGGGTATCCAAAAATTATCTTGTTCTTGCTCATTAGTTGAGAATTTGTTATTTCCATTGTCAGCTTGTCGGAGCCTGTTGAACGGTTGATGAGATCAGCAGATCCCATGGTTCCTTTTACGAGATGACCACTAAAGGTACTATCCTGAATTGTAATGTTTTGTGCATTAAATGCAATGCCAAATGGTGATACCACGTACCTTGCAGTACCGTTGTATGGTGTGTTTAGTTGGGCTCTAACTCCAGGTAACTCTCCTAGAACTGTTACCTTGCTAATAGTCATGTTGTTTGTTTCAACCTGCATATTGCCTTGTTGATTGCCAAATATCGTTGAGAGTGTTATCATTGACGGAGATGCAGTGATATCTATGCCAACTCCGTTGTTTCTCCACATCTTCATATTTGAAAATACATTGAAGCTTGTCGAATTGCCCTGATCTAGTCTGTAAAGGTGAAGTCCACCTCCTGCGTTGCTGTGAGCTTCATTTCCGTTAAATGAGCTTATGGCAAGAACTGTAGGAGTTGTTTGTTGGGATATACTTTCGATCAGATTCTTTTTGTCTAATGGTATTACTTCTGGGGCATTTCCTGGAATTGAGAAATCAAAACCGCTACCCGAAGCAGACACAGCTATATTTCCTATCACACGGTTCATCGGATTTTGTATCCAAAAGCCTGCTGCCGACCCATCATCAGGCCTAAGTGTGCCCGGGTGGGTAAGTATTGCAATGTTATTTGCAAGTGTGTTGTTCTCTTCTGTCCCATCCTCTAGGAAGAAACCATGACCGGTGGAATTGTATCCAACTGAATTCCTTACTGTAATATTGTCAGAGTTGTGAATCGTTATGAATCTGTTATGAGAATCCCAGACAGAAACCCCCTCCACTACTGTTGCTGACATTGTATTTTGGACATGGTGAAAGTGAATAGGATACTTGCCAAGAACTCCCAGGCCTCCAAGATGACTAAACTCTGTGTAGCTGATGCCACCTATCGATCCCTTCATAAACATTACCCCCATGGCATGTACGTCTGGATTGAAGCTTGTCACTACAACGTTGCGTGTCAGATCTGCCACCTCACCCTGAGCTGGTTTCAAACCATCATGAGAATTTTGCAGAGGATCTGCTAATGTAATCTGATAGCCGTATATTGATGCAACAAAGTTTTCTTCAGTTTCGGTGGTGTTAAGTGATGTAGAAGTGATTACAACATGATCTCCGGGATTCCATGATAGCTTATTAGCAACGGTAAGAATCGAGGTTCCATTTTCTGCAGATTTGACTAGCTTTGCAAACGTGTTTCCTATTGGAGCACCATGAATCTCAAGATGTCCCATAACATCTATGCCTGCGCCACCCTCCTTGATAGAAGCCAGTTGAATGATAGTTTTGATAGTGGCAGGCATTGGATTCTCAGTTGTACCTATTTCTACATATCCTGTTCTGCCTATTGTCATATTTCCAAAAGAAAGAATAGTGGATTTCATTCTCGTAAAGTCAAGTTTTCCTTTTACTGTAATCTCACCCAAGACAGGCGAATTTCTCACATCGTAGGTAACTATGGTTCCTTCACTTATCGTTACATTATCAAGTTCGGAAGGCAACCTTCCGTTTTGCCAAATAGTTGCATCAGACCATAAACCGCTGTGTATATTTTTTATTGTAGAGAAATTTGAATGAGAGTTGGAGGACATTCCTGGCATATCTGTCATGTCATGCATACTTGTCATGTCATGCATGCCTGGCATTGTTGACATTGGGGGCATCTCATGTCCCACTGTGGCCTGATTTATGGCAAACGATGCTGGCAGGAGCGCCAAGGCTAGTGATACAGAACCTATTAACAGAATTTTCTGTATAAGAATCATTTTCTATATCTTCTAAATTATTCAATATAATCAGTTTGGAAGAAAGTTCTAGTGCAGAATTGATGACAGAAACTGATTATGTTCACTGATTCACCAAAAATAAAATTATACAATTTGCTAAAAGAAACAGGATCTACCATAGTAATGATCAAAATAAAAAATGGGGTTGGTGCATGTTACAACAATTCTGGTGATAACTGCCGTGACGAAATAAATAAAAAAAGAAAAAGGATTTTCTAAATCGGAGATTTTCCTATTTTGTTGTTTTTGATCCAGGTTTTGTCTTGTCTTTAGATGCTTTTGTATCTGACTTGGCTTTTTGTTTTGCAGTCTTGGTGAATGTATCTGCTTTTGCTTTGTCCTTGGCAGTCTTTGCGGCTTCATTAGTTTTTTGTTTTTCTCTATTCTCTTTTTGCTTCTCCACTTTTGTCATGGATTTCTTTTCATCTTGTGCAAATGCAGAATTTACTAATGAATGACTAGCAAGACCGAATAACAGTACCAAGACAGTAAAACCAGCTACTAGTTTTGTATTCATGCGTAAAATCGTAATTTTATTTTATTTAAGACATGTGGAAAAATCTTCTATCCTACAAGTCAAAAATTGTAGAGGTGTCAACTAACAGTTCTGACAGGCTCTATCAAGTCCGCTGCAGTTTTTCAAACAAACTTCAGAATGAAAAGATTGTTACAGCCCAAGTATGCGCCACTTTTTTAAACTTGAAATACTGAACAAGGCATCTTTTGAAAACTCTGCATCTTTCTAACAATATGATAAAAAATGTGGGCTTGTCAGATCCTGGGGAGGATATGTTTACAATATCTACAATTGGGTTGCGTGTGTAGGTGCCCACAACCTACCATTAGCAAAATCTGATTTGATATTGATAAAGTCATTGTAAGATTGTTCTATGAAATCGATACATGTAGAAAAACTACGCCAATTTTTTCCTTATGACTTCAACAAGTTCTGGAAATTCAGCTTGCATGAAATGACCACGGTTTGTAAATTCATAGTATTCAGAATTTAATTTTTCATTAATATGACGTGCCTCATCTATTGGTATGTAAGGATCGTCAGTAGAGGCAAATTGAATTATCCATTTTACATTTTTTCTAATCCTTTCCCAGCTCCAAGGTTCATCAAAATAGCCACTAATTTTTTCCTTTTTATCATTTAAATCAGTATGAGATGCGCCAACTAAAACTATCCCTTCAGCTTTGTTTTCTTCTAAATATCTCAATATCGCTACAGCGCCAGAAGAATGACCGACAAGTATGGAAATGCTTTGGCTTTTTACATGTTCTTCAATAAAGGGTAGCCAAAATTGCTTTCTTGCTAAATCAGGGTCTGGCATATTTTTGGCTATTACATCTAAACCAATCTTCTCCAATTCCTTCTTGACCTGCGGATACCATGCCTCAGAAATAGATGTATTGTTATTTCCCGGGATGATCATTGCACGCATGTTCTTGGATTGTAAACCAGACTTAAAAATCCGATATAAAATATCAAGGGATTCAGACTTTTCCCTGAAGATGCTTTTCTATAATGTCTTGCAGGTACTGCTTATCGGAAAGAGAGAGTGATTCTTCTTTTCTAAGAACAAGTAGAATCGAATATAGACGCATGTATCTCCAATGCCATTTTGCATCAAGATTATAATTGATTTCATCAAATCATCTGAAGACATTATTTTCTGTTATTGAATTTTGTCCTTCAAACCTTCCTGAATCTTTATGGCAGTAGTTGGACAAACAGTCTCACATGCTAAACAATAGATGCAAGACTTTTCTGCAAAAGGATCAGACTTGTCATATTCATTTAGATTATTACCAGGACCATTGGAGGTTGGGCCTTCATCTGGTTTGAGATTCCAACCAAAGACTAGAACTGGACACGCACTTATGCATGCGCCATCTGCTATACAAAGATCAAAATCAACTGCTACATTTGTTCCATGAATTCCCAGATAGCCTTTTTCAGAGATGTGCTTCTCAACAAGTTTTTGATCATGTGAATTTATGCCAGTAAAGTCCAGTTCTCTTTCAACGCCCTCTCCCCAGACATAATGGCTGTCTCCTGATGCCTGGTTCTTGTGCTGTTCTGATTTTCTGGGCAGTTTTTTGTAAAAATCGTGATCAATAGGCATGTTCCATAAACACAGGCATAGAATTTAATACTTTCATAAATGTCTAACATTTTCAAACAATATTCACAGACTGGCAACTATGATGATTCCATTTGATCCACTATGGGAATTTCTCAGTTAGTTTAGTTCCCTCACAAATCTGAACCCTGTGAGACTAGATTAGAGGCATTGACAAAATGTAATTGAGTACTTAATAAACGAACATTTCATAATTGTAAGAATTTTTCTATACCAACTTGTATTTCATATCATTTATACTGGCAAGAAACTTTTCAATTGGTTTGTAGTAAGAAAATTCTTCTAGTTTTTCATTGATTGATTCTATAATGACACTACACTCGCCCCTGTCAAGTTCATTAAATATGATTCGTAGATATTCTGGATGCTCATAGCAGTCTGTCAAATAACAGTGATGCGTCTCATACAAGATCCTTAACGCCTCATTGAACAATTTACTTCCGCCTATCTGTAGTAATGCCTCTTCTATCGATAGAGTAACTAGTGCTTTTTTTACTAAATGTGTGTCAGGAATCAAGTTATTTAGAATTTCCCACACCGCAAACAACTTGAATTACAGAGCTATTGTTCAACAATTCTTTAGCAAGCTGAACTTGGACGATTATTCTGTTCTTTTTAATATTAATTCTAACGTTTCCAAATATTGATTTGTACTTGATCACCTTTTTTCCATCATTAATATTGTAACCTTGTGTAATTAACAGACCCTTATCAATTAAGGAATTGATTTTTCTATAACCAGAGGTTTGGGGCATTTTTAAAATTTCTAGAATTTCTGAAATAATCCTAGGTTCATCTATTACTGTGTTGAGAATATCGTTCTTATCTCTGTCACCAAATGTTTCTAAAACTAGTTTGGTAAGAAATCGATCTTCGATTGTAACCCATCTGGGGTTTTGTGTTTTTGATTCTATAGTGACAATATTTCCCAAAAACTGTTTTTCTAATCCCTCAGTTCTTTCACCAAAAAACTCTTTTAACACACTATCTAGCTTATGAAATTCTTCAATGGACTGGGTTACATTGATTCCGTATCTTTCGTATAGTCTTTGTTCTACTTCTTGCGAGGTTTTTTTGCCAAGGCCTTCTTTTATTGTTAAATCTAGAGATTTTGCAATAAGAGCGTCTAATCCAGACATTACACACAATACTTTCTATAAGAGTGCAAAATCTAGTTGTATGTCATATAAAGATATGACAGCTTTGATTTAGCGATCGGTAAAGCAAAAGACAATAAAAGTGTAGTTTTGTAGTGAGTCTTGCCGGATCTGAATTAAAAAAAATAAAGTAGGAGATTCTGTTTGGGGGATTGATTTATCTCCTACTTGTTTCAGAAAATATCTTCTGCAACTTTGATTCAAGCTCTTTTTTACCCTCTGACTGTACCAGCATTGATTGCCAGACTTTGGCCGCTGTTTCAATCATTGCATCAGCCGCCTTGTCAAGTGAAGGACCAAACGAGGCATCGACTCTCTTTTTGAGTCGTTCCACATGTGCCTGATATAGCGCATCGTGGAACGCCTTGTGCAATAACTCCATTGATTGTTTTACAGGATCAGCTGTTCCACAACCACAGTCACTGCATTCCATCTCAGAGGTGCATGAACACGTTGCATCTTCTTCCATATTGCATGTTCCTGATTTGCATTCCATATTACTTTCTTATAGTCACTATAGAAAGGTAAGTATATAAAATGAAAAGTAACGAAATCGAAAGTAAGTGAGATTTAGGTAATCTGGTATCAATAAACTCATTTTAATTAAATCAGAAAAATGAAATGATAAAATGGCTTGGGTCGGTAAAACTCTGAAACATTAAGGATTGGGCAGTAATGATACTCTACACACTGACTTTCATTCGGGAATTACCACACAGAAATCATAAATTAACAAAACAAATGCAGAAAAAACTCAAAATAGTTATGAAAAATCATTAATCAGACTTAAAAACTAAAATGTAATGATGCTGTAGACAATGTTGTTACAAAAACACCTTGTGAATCATGGATTGATTCTCAGAAATTATTTTTTGGTGGTATCATGGACAAGGTAAAATTTTTTGCAGTCTTTCTACCAGTTTTAATAGGATTAGCATTTCTTTTTAGGATACTAATTCCAGTTGTGGTTGCAGCAATTGTGATTTTTATAATTACCATGATTTTGTTTGGCAAGAAAAACGAGACCGGAGGCTTTTTCTCAACATTTAGGGCAAGAGAGCCTGGCAAATTTGTCTGCCTAGAATGTGGTTTTTATCACAATGACAATGTCTGCCCAAAATGCGGCTCTAAAATCAAAAAGTATCACGGCTAAAACGTAATGAAAAAAGATATCAATCCAAGTCTTTGATGATATGATACCATGACTGATGAGAAAAAGAAGATGAAATCTAACACAGAAGATGATTACAACAAGGCACTAGCTTCTGATAATCCTACCAAGATTTCAAAAGAAGATCTGGAAAAGATGACAAGAGAAGCTGTGAAGAAATTCAAGTCACTATCATAATTTTATGGATTTTCAATACATCATACTTGGAGTGATTTTGTTAGGAGGCATGACTGCTGGAATAATTAACTTGTAGATTAAACGAAGAAGAGAAAAGCAAAATCTTGGCGATTCATCTAGTATGTAAATGTCGCAAAACTTGATCTCAGAAATTTTCTAGTTCATGTACTTGATAATCTGTCCGCTACCTTCAAGCTTGATTTCATTTATTGTATTTTTGATGTTGCTAAGGTCGTTTATCTTCATTAGACCAGATGTTACAGTATACAAGGAATTGTCTATGTAAAATGATCTACTTCCATAGGAATAGTCATAGATTGTGCCGTTATAGTGCTCCACAATTCCTTTTAAGCTAAAGCCCTTTGCTGGGTCTACTCCAAATACGTAAAACCCTTTCCAGTTGTTTGGTGGCATGGGACGCGGCGGCATTATGTCTACAGGTGCTCCGGCAGCTCCCTTTCCTGAACTTACTCCTGATTCTAGTGGAACTGGTACTCCGTAATATTGCTGGAAGATAGGAATGGATAGAATGTTTTTTTCCTTGTCAAAAAGCAATGCCTTTGGATCATTTAAAATCTCAGAGTCAGTTCCAGGCCCGCCAATTGTATAATTACCTACCGCAACAGGATTTGTCATATTGGAGACATCAAATAGTGAAATCTTGACTCCTACTGGTTCTAGTCCGCCATACTGATTTTGTTTTGTCTCCTTTCCTATTCCTATGATGTGAGTATCATCATAGGGATGCAAGTAGCTAGAATATCCTGGAATCTTTAGCGCTCCCAAGACCTTGGGGCTGTCAGTTGATAAATCAATTACAAAGAACGGATCTATTCTTTGATACGTTACCAAATACAGCTTGTCTCCAATGAATCTTGCAGAGTAGATGGATTCTTCTGGGGCAACTTTTTCTACACTTCCTAATATGTTAAGGGATTCGTCTAGGACGTATACATTATTTGCAGTAGTAACGCCTTTTGATGTAAAGTATTCAGAGGTTGTCGCAACTCGGAATTTTTTACCAAACTCATCCATTGAATACTGGTTTAGTAAATATCCTGGAACCTCGCCCTTTGCCACATAGCTTACCGTTCCATTATTGATTGCAAATTTTTGAATTACAGTCTTTCTGTAATCCTGTTGCTGTGTGATATCATACCGTGCTAGTGCATTTTGGATTTTATCAAAGAGTTTGGTTTTCTCATCATCAGACATCTTGTTGTAAGTGTTTTGTAACAAATCTGAGATCTGCGTCCACTTTTGAGACTCGCCAAGATTGCTTGTATCAATTGACTTTATCTGTACCTGTATATCATCTGGCAAAAGAGGCAAAATTGACTTGAAGAATCTGTCTTTGGTGTAGCTTTGATCATAATAGTATGGATGGTACTTTTGGTATGTTAGATAAACTGCATCACCAGAAACATAAAGCGTGCCTGTTGCACCCATCATAAACGTCTTAGAGTTTACCTGGTCGGAAAATATGTTAAATGTTGTAATGGTGTTAAAGTTGTAGTTTGATTCTGGGTTATCAAAGTAATAGATATTTGGAGTCATAATTCCAGCAGACGCTCCTCTTAAAACAGGAAGCATTGGATGGACATAATCCACATACGAGTTTGAAATAAGATAGACGTAATCTCCAATCATTCTGGCACCAGTATAGTATCCTGTCATCTCATAGTTTTTTACAATCTTTGGATTTTGTTTGTCAGAAACATCAATTATTACAGCATGGGTTACAGGGGTATAGATTGGGTTTGGCATGTAATCATATTGAGGTATGGCAAACTGCTTTGTGTTATCGTTGTAAAAGATAACAAGTCTGTCTTTGTTTAAAAACATGTTCTGTAGATTATTTCCTTTGACATCTAGTCCAACCTTTGAAACAATCTTTGCAGTCTCACCAGGATATGCATCTATTATGGTAAGCTTGTCCTGCGACAAAACATATGCATACTTGTTGTCGTTTTTAAGAAAATCAGGTTCATCAATTCCAGCAACTTGAACATTTGTAGTAGAATATTGGGTTCCTGCATTTGTAGTTGCAGCTCCTTGCTGTGATCCCTGTGATGGTGCTCCTGTTGTCATTGAAGGCATTGGAGCTGTTGTTTGCACCTGATCACGTGAAAGTTTTAGTTGGTCTAGGCTACCATGTACCGCGCCGCCATAATATTGTGCAGAAGCTTGTACCTGTGAATCAAGCAGAAACTTTTGAAGCTCATCAGTAGAGTTGAATTTTTTTAGGTTTTGAATTGAAGCTTGGCTTGCAACATTTTTTTGATTACCAGTCTCAGTTGCAGGTAAAACTTGTACGGCAGTATGATTTGGGACTAGAGCAAAGGCAGCTGTCCCAATAACCATTGCCGCAATTGAAATGATTATGATGTAAATGGTACTGTTTTTCATTTTAGATGTATTGTGTAAATGTAGTGTAACCTTATAGGCTTTGATTAAAGTGAAATTTAACTTAAATTTGTATAAAATTTTTTGATTTTATCTAATGATATCTATATTGCACATGTCATTCTGATTTGGATTTATTCCAAGGACAAATTCTCAGAAGCTTTCTCTTCTTCTTTTTCAGTTATGTGAATTTTCATCCTTAGAGGATAGCAACTCATGGCATGTGTTTGGTGGTTCTTTAACAATAACTCCAGTATGTATCACTAAGTGACAAACTTGAATTTTGTGCACAATAAACCAAGATTACAAAGTGTTAAAAAGTCATCATACCAAAAATCAATGTGAGCAATTCTGATCATGATTCCCAAATAGAAAACATTGCAGCACAAATAATTTCTGACAAGGTATCACTTGACGAACAAAACCCAAAGACACTGCAAAAGTATTATGATTATGTAAAAACAAACTATAATCTCAAAGGAGACGATGCTATTTTACTAGTAAATGAGGCCTTTTTGTATCTGAAACTAAAAAGCACCGATTTTGATCCACTGCAAGAAGGTGATCAATTTGGGGCGGGGTTTAGCTAAATCATTGATTTTATAAAAAATATTCCAGAGCATTCCCTTTTATCTGGGCAATTTTTTCACCTAGTCATTGTCTGATGATTTGATAAATTCAGTAAAACAATTGATGCAGCTTGGCAAAGGCGACCCTGGAAGGCTGGAATACATCCTTGATATGTTGACAACAGGCAGAATATTGCCATTTTCTGATCAAAAATACCTACAAAACATCATTCCACTATACCTTGGAGGACAAGATCAAGAATCCATACAAAGACAAAATGAGCATGTTACTGATCAACTTCAAAATGAGATACAAAAGCTCAACCAGAGATTGGTAAAACTTGAAAGACGTGGCTTTGAAAGATATGTTGGAAAAAAGGCGGTCTTCTTTTTTGTCACTGTATTTGTTGGCTGGCATGCTTTAAACACCTACAGTACAGAATTTTTGAATATGTTTTTACCTGCTAATTTGGTACAGTATTTTTTTCCGCTAAACTTGATTGAAAATTCTTTTAATTATCCAGTGGTACAGTTTGCCTTTACTGCAATGATGTATGCTTGGGTATTTATTGGCTTCATACATCTTGCCAGACTGATCAGGTCACGAAAAATTTCTAGCTAAGAAAAACTCAATAACATTTTTTACAATATAAAATATATTATTATTCTAAAAATCTTTTTAAATTCTGAAATTCACTTGGCGTAATTTCACCCTTAGCTAGTCTTTCTTGCAGTATTCTAAGGCTACGAAGATTTGTTTGTATGTGCT
Organism: Nitrosopumilaceae archaeon; assembly: GCA_035935115.1. Taxonomy (GTDB): domain Archaea; phylum Thermoproteota; class Nitrososphaeria; order Nitrososphaerales; family Nitrosopumilaceae; genus TA-20. Next base: position 332,370 of record DASYXK010000021.1, on the reverse strand, counting down.
CATCTGTAATTTGTGGACTGGTATGAACTTCTTTTACCTTCTCTGTTTCTTCTGTAACTGGTTTTACCGTAAATTGTTTTGGAATCTTTTTGGCTATTGCTCCAAATGCTACCATGCCAATTCCTGCAACTGCTAGTCCTACAAAGCAATATTGGATTAGGGGAATAATCACAGTTCTTGATGGATAACCCATCTGATGAAGCATAGAATTTCCATTAGTACCTGATGTTGAAACAGTAAACGAACCCATGAAAGAGTGAATCATATGTGATATAAGATATGGAGTATATAGACAACTTGGGATCGAAATAAAAACAAGACACACGCCTATAATTACCAGTATGATTCTCATATTTCTTCACCAAGGCAGAATCTAATAATCAGTTGTTTGTCTTTATTACATACACAATCTCTTAACTAGATTGCAGTTTAATTAAATTAATTTTAAACGTGAATTACGCCGCTATTTACCAGATATTGTATTCCCTTGATAAAATCGCCATCTGATATCTGGCCGCTTGCCCACCAGCCTGCATTTGTTTTAACCCAGCTAGGTATTTGCTGTGACAAGCTAGAATCAGAATGTGACTGTGGAATTTTCATTATTCCATTTTTTATCATGTATTGAATTCCTTTTGTGAAATCATTATCAGTTAACGAGCCTTGCGCCCACCATTTTGCATTGTTTTTTATCCAAGATGGGATCTGCAAGTCAGCCTGTGTTCCAGAATTTGCAAACATGTTGGTATTTATCAAATCATATTTTGTTGGAAAATTAAGATCAGGAGCTAGAATGCTTGTATTTGATTTTGGTATCAAATGAAGATACGTTAGCACACCTGTTTCCTTATCATATCCTATCTCGTTTGTGGCTGTATTCGTGTTGTTTGCAACAGAAATCACATCTCTCTTGGAACCATTGAAATTTTGAATTTTTTCAGAAATACCAGGTGTATTTTTATCAATATTAATTGGAATTGGTGTCATTACTAAAATAGGAATGCCACTTCCACCTGCGGTTTCATTATAAAATCCTGTTTTTAGATCTAGTATGTTGTTTGAATGAATTTTAATACCATTGGAAATGCTGGTTATGCTGACACTTACCTTGTCTGTACCGATATAGTTTCCAAAGGTATATGTCTCAATAGCTGGCACTTTAGCAAATTCTGTAGAATATGTTATAAAATCACCCGGGTGAACACAGATGCTTCCTGACTTGCATTCTATGTTTGGCTGGGATATCCCAAAAGCATTTCCAGAAATACATGCCATTCCTGCAATCATGATTAGTATGATGAAAATTTTCAGATTTTTCACAACAATCGGTCCCTAAAATACGGATTTAATTGCTTGTGTTGCCATTGTTGATTGTTAGATTAAATTTTTGTTCATAGTAGAAAATAAACTGAAAAAACACGGGTACCTAAATGAGGATATGTTTATCAGATTGATTTATAATTACAAATCATGTCTAAAAATGAAAAATCTGCAAAAAATTGGACCAAGCTATGGAATGAATATACTAGCGCATTAGAAAAATGGAGAGCATCATTTCAATCATTACAAAAAGCAAGCAGCGATGTTCAGGCAAAATACAATGAAGTGATGGAAAAAGCACTCAATGAATCAAGCCAAAGTACCATGAACCAGTTTTTAGATAGCTGGAAAAATGCGATGAACAAATCTGGTTTAAACGCATTAAAACAATTTGGCGAGAATTGGCAAAAAACAATGGACCAGTCAGGAATGGGTCAGCTAAAGACATACGGTGAGATGATGACAAAGTTTGCCGATACATGGGAAAAGATGTGGCGAAAATAAAATCAATCTCATAATTGACAAGATAATAAATTGGCGTGACCCTTTTCTCAGAACTCGGGAGATTACTTCCCACTGAATTAGTGCCAATGCACCTCATTCACTTAATGGCTTCTGAAGGGCCACGCACGTTCAATCCATCATTCTGCACTGAACGAGCATTACATATTATAGGAATTACAACTATTTAACATAATATCATTATTATTATATCTACAAAACAAATCTTTTTAGTTTTTTATCAATAATCTTACAAAAGTATGTGATTTTTGTATTTTTTGTTACGATCATTTCATTTACAACTTGTAAGTTCTCAAGTGCAAATCCGTGAATTTAAAAAGGAAATGCCATATAACAAATTGCTCACAATTGGAAAATGAAGATTTTGAAATGTATCTTGATGATTGTCTAAAAATGCTAGATGAGAATGTAGACATACTTTCTAATATTGAATATGAACTACACCAGCAAAAAGAAGATGAATTGGTTCCAAGTATGAAGCTGACTGATTTGATTGATATGACGCATGATCTTGCAGATTCTTCTAGACTAAAAAAGGCCGAGTTTACTTTTATGCAACGATATTTTGAAAAATCAAACTCGTAAAAAACATCTCACAAACAAAAAAATAGTCCTCAAACCACAGAAAACATAACATGAAAGACATTAATGAAATTATGCCAAAGTTACCTGACATGCGGTGGGGCGCCTTACTGAACAAATATCCTACAAATGACAAGGTAAAACAGATGAACAAAATATTTCCACACAATGGCAAATGGCATACCGTTTTTGAGGAAGAAGAACAGATGTTTGTAGATGGAGTCCGTATTTGGAAAAAAGACATGAATGCTTGGACATGAAACTTGCCTAATTGAAATTAAATTCTATTTTCAAAAAAGGATAAAAACAGGATGGTTTGTTAGTAACCCAGTTGGACGACTCAAAATCCCTTTTAGAGGAAGCCTACGACCTCTGTCAGGAGGGTGAATATACTCTAGCCCTTGAATACTATGACCTTGTTCTCTTTAAGGATCCAAAAAACCTGATGGCGCTAATTGACAAAGGCGTTACATTGCAAAATCTTGGAAAATACAGGCAGGCAATAAAATGCTATGATAAGGTACTGGAAATAGATCCAAAAAACAAAACCACACTTGTCAACAGAGGATCAGCTTTGCATAGCATAGGAAAATATCATGATGCAATTGACTGTTATGATGAGGCATTAAAGATTGATTCTAAATATGCCATGGCAATTGTATACAAGGGATTGTCCCTTGGTGAGCTTGGACTATTAAAACAAGCAATAAAGTGCTTTAATGACGCCTTGAGAATAGACAAAAAATACGACCTTGCATTAAACAATAAATCTATCGCATTGCAACTGCTCAAAGCCAATGACAAATTAAAACCAAAATTGCAGAAGCCCTAATTACATGGTAGACCATTTTGTAGTAAGATTAAACTAGAGAAAATCTGATCTAGTTCATATGAAGTACCTTCTTGTTGTTATTTTGTTAATTTCAATTCCAGCAAGTTATGCAGCTTCAGTTGCACCTGGAAGCACTGTCCCTTTTTTCATAAATGATGGTAATCTGGATACGAGTCATAAAGCAATTATGAAAATATCAACTTCGGGCTTGGTAGATTTTACAATTAACAGAGTGTCAATTCCAGGTCCTGGTACCATGACAGAAACTGCAGTTGACTCGGGAGTCTTTCAGCTTTATCTTACTATTCCATCAACAGTAAATGGCAAACCAGTAAAAGACGGTGATGTGGTTGTAATGACATATCATCAAAAGGCAGATTATTCTGGAAATCCAATTGACATTACACAATCTGTAACAATATCTGTAACTCCATCTGTACCTGCCTCATCATCAAGTTCATCCTCCCAATCTAGAGTTGGAATTGGGCAAATTTTTTTACTCCAGATTTATGCGCCAAATTGGAATCATGATTCTTACACGCCAGATTCAATTCCTCTAAATCTAATAGAATTTAGAGACGGTGGTTTGGTTACAACTTTGGCAGATCCTGCATTTAGCATACCAACAGGTGATGTAAGAGAGACAGGACCTAACACAAATCTTTTTACAGCACAAGTAAAAATTCCAAGGCAAGTTGATGGAGTTCCGCTAGACATTGGCTCTACAATAGAATTTAGCTTTTCAGACCCAACTGAGGGATCTTCACCTACAACATCCCATATCTTCGTAACAATTGGTCATGAAAATTTGCAAAATACTGCACCGTATACAATTTCTCCACCCAGTGTTGCAACCATGAACTCCATAAAAGACGCAACAAATCTATGGTGTGGTCTAAATGCCAATGATGTCAGTTTTGTCAAAATACTGCAAATTTTATCTTATAACAAATATGTCACAGTTACAAAATCAGGTTCTTTTACACACATTCCTTTATGGTTTAAGCATACTTCTTGTTGGTGGTCTAGTGGTAAGATATCAGACAATGATTTTCTTTCTGGGGTACAATTCTCACTTGACAAAGGATTTCTAAAAACCTGACTTAGGATTATACACAAAGTCAGCCATATCCTCATTTCAACCCTTAAATAGAAAATAAAATTAGCCAAATCAATAAATGAAATTTATCATTGTAGTTGCAATTTCATTACTTGCAATTTTATTGCAAACTCAATTGGTAGATGCATCAAATATAGGATTTGACAAAAAAGCATACACGTGGACAAGTCTAGTACACATATTGGTTTATGCACCGGATTTTGACTCTGATCCAAACCTTGTAGATACAATAGATGTTTCTGTGTCAACAAGTGGTCATACTATATCACCATACAAACTAGTGGAAACAGGAACAAACACGGGAATGTTTGCTGGTGATGTGACCCTTACAGGAGATCCACTTCTCAAAGGAACAAGGGGAGTAGATGGACAAGGTGCTGAACCTAGCGGCATTCAAAGTGGACACGGTCCAAATGACGGGTTCCTGCCGTCTGAAAATAGTGATGGTGTAACAGTTTCTTTTGAGTATAATAGAGATCAAACTATAACAGGTTCTGCTATTATACAATGGAATGTTGGTCAGATAAAATGGCTCGAGCAAAATTATCAAACAAATGCGCAAGGTGTATTACAAATAATAGATCCTGACATGAATCTTAATCCAAAAGCAATAGACAAATTTGAAACCAGTGTCTGGTCTGACTCGGATTCAGGCGGCACAAAAATTACAATGTCAGAGACAGGAAAAGACACTGGAATTTTTCAAGGTACCGCGTATTTTACTACTGATTCTCAGTCTTCAGGAGGGAGACTCCATGTGACAGAAGGTGACACAATTACTGGCGAATATGTAGATAGGACACTTCCTTATCCACATTCTCCATCTGATGAAATGCATCTTACTGCAACCACTATTGTTGGAAAACCAATTGCTCCACTTGAGCAAGTAAATGCAAGCAATCCAAGAATTGTGGATTCTTTTGGAAATACTATAAAAACAGCCAAGATAAATCAACAGATACTAATTGAAGCTGATCTAAAAAACATGCGACAAAGAGATCAACCATTTGCATATCTTGTACAAATTGAGAACTCTGATGGTGTCACACTATCTTTATCTTGGATAACGGGAACACTTACTGGAAATCAATTCCTTAATCTGGCAGAATCTTGGTTGCCTACGTCATCTGGTAAATATACTGCCCAAATCTTCATTTGGCAGAGCTTATCTGAACCAAATGCGCTGTCTCCACCTCTCTCAGCTACGATAACTGTAGCATAATTTGTACATGTCTATGAATTTAGAAGAAAACTTGGATTATACAAAAAGATCTAATCAAACTTTGCATATGCTAATTGTTAACAATTTGGCCAAAAAATAAACTCGGTACAAAATTAGAAAAATAATTTGCAATTTGTCTTTGTATAATGATGGATTTGATGTCTTATACCAGGGATTGGAACCACTAAGTCATGAATTTGAGATAGTGGAGTAAATACACTCCTGAACCTATTTGAAAAGTTAATTTCAGAGTGTATGGTAATTTTCTAATTGAGAATTAGTTCACTTGTTGTTGTATTTGTATTTCTTTTGCTAATTGTTTCCATCATACCAAGACAAGTATCTGGAGATGGCTTTACACAGGAAACGCTTCCACCAGTAAATGTTGGTAACAGAACGGTAAGCTTATTTGTGAAGATCAATCCTCTCATTATAACACCAGAAATTAACCAAGATAGATATCTCAAGTTAAGGTGGTTTGACGCAAATACTAATCAGACAATTCAACACGCATCATTTATGGTTGAGGTAGTAAAAAATAACCAGCCCATACTTAGAGGCATTTTTCATACACATACCGGGATTTTAACCCTCAAAGTTACACCATCAAATGATCCAAAAAGTTGGACCATACATGGATTAAGACAGCAATTTCTGGATGGATACATCTATTCTCCTCTAAATAATGACTCAATAGATTTAGTTGCACCAATGCTTGGCGAAGGTGGACTGTACCACATTTACGCAATACTGATTACGATGGATAATGATCAAAATTTCTTCCAGCCACAAGATTCTCCAAAGTTTGATTCATTCCTAAGTGTAGGTGACCTATCAAACCATACAATAACGTACAAAAACAACTCTTACAATGCCCAAATAGTCTCATACTATGACAGGATATCTGATTTTAATTTCAAACCATCAAGCCTCAAGTTTTCATGGTACATGCCTTTTGATTGGAATACAACACGATTTCAAAACCTCCCAATTCTAGTGCACCAAGAGCTTCGCATTCCAAAATTATTCAAGGAATACTCAGGCTCACAAACTTTTACTGGTACTGTAAATAACGATTCTATTAAAGAAGGAAAGGTGATAGTGGATCCATATTCTTTTCAGGACAAAACTGTGATACACCTCATATTAAATAAAAACGACATTGAAGATTTTATGAAACATACACCGCTTCAAGCAAATGAAATGAATTTTACAATATCGCCAAGTGGATCAGTTGTAATACCCTCCACGATCGCCAATAATGCATCTGTTCCTGAGTTTGGTTCTTCTGTAGGTGCAGCTGCAGTGATTGGCATCATTTGTGTGATAGTCACTTGTAGAATTCTTTTTCAAGTTAAAACAAGAATTCTTTGAGCAGATTTAATAATAGAGGTGATTATTGAAAAAAATTATACTTTACTAAAGACACCACAGTATCTAACATGTTGATAAAAATAACATCACACCAGTTTGTGAAGAAAAAGCCTCAGGGTGTAAGGAAAGATGTTAAATCATGATTAAATCTATTATCTGGTAATGATTATACAAGTTCTGGCAATTTTAATGGCCTTCTGCTTTACAATTTTTACTGCTTATGGCGATACAGGCAATGGGACTAGAGATCAGCTAATAGAAGATACCAAGTCTCTTGTTCAAGCCACATGGATCTTAGCATCAGGTACATGTGTCGTTGGAATTTCGACAATCATCTCTGTCATTTTGTATACCAGAGATCGCGATAAGCAAAACCAAACCACTTTGATACTGGACGTTTTCAAACTACTAAATGATGATGAACACAGAAATGCAAGAAAACTTACTTACGAGGCCTACAGGAAATTTAAAACTAGCAATGACATTACAATTTTTGATGATGAATCACATTATAGATTTATCAGCATGACAGCAAGTGATTTTGATCATGTGGGTTCCCTAATAAAAAATTCTACTTCGATAAAAAAAGTGTTCTTTGATATCTATGCTGATACTGTTATCATATGTTGGAAAGCGTTAGAAGAACATATCAAAGCAGAGCGGAACAAAAGGAAGGCCAATTTTTACATGAAGTTTTTTGAATGGCTCGCCAATGAGGCTATTACATATTGGCATCAAAATAGGCAGAACGAACCCATTCCAGAGCCTTATTGAGTATCAACTTCTAATACACTTCTCAAGTCGTGTGCAATTACGTTTTACGATCAAAAGAAACCTTTTACAAATCATGAAAAGTTTCTTTAATAAGAATTCAATTACATTCTGTTATCACTTTGGATTAGATCTTATTTTGATTTTAAGTGAGAACTAAACTAGACTATCCCTTGTTAGGTCTAAAATTGTTTCATTAAAGTAGAGGGTCTTACAGGGTTCAGTGTTCTGTAGGTTTCTATGTAATATGTAAAATACATACATATAGTTTAAAGATAAGTAAATTTTGTCTTTATAAAAATCTCTGATATAAGACAATTTTTCCATAAAATAATCATGTAAATTTTTTTTCATGAAATTAATATATTGTTGCACACATCTGTAATTATCTACAAAATGTTTTTTAATTCTAAAAGAATTACAAATTCAATGACTTTGAAGAAAATCTTTGCCGCTTCGGCAACTGTAGCTATTGCAGTATTAATGATAGCTACCCCTGCATTTGCAGCAAGCTTCTTGGATATTACCAAGGCACAAATTGAAAATGGAAAAAAGAATGTCTCAGTTGAGATTCAAACAGGTGCAACAATACCCAAGGATGGTTCAAGTGGTGCATTTGGATACGGAGCTATTGGTGATTCTGGCAAAGTTCTTGCTGTGACAACCCATGGCGGCGTGCTTGATAGTGAAGCTCAACATGGTGTAGCTTCTAATCCCGTATTTCATACGCATATAGTTGAATTGAAAACTACTACACCTTGTGCAAGCGGACTTGCAGTAGCATCTGCTTCTTTTGAGACAGTAGGGAAGCTAGAAGTAAGTGGAAATTCAGTAGAGGCTTCACACGTTCCCGTTAGTGCAGTAGGTAAATTAACAGGAACAGTAGTCTCCTTCACCCTAAGTCTTGAGGGCGGAGATGTATGTATAAACAACCTAAAGGCCACAACCGCTGAAGTGGATTCTGAACATCAAGATAATGATCACGATAATTAGGAAAATAAGTGATCATCAATTCAATTTTTTTTAAATAAAAAAATCTGGAAAGGAGTTTATAGCTACTCCGAGAGCTTACTGCACATTTCTGTGTTAAAATTATTTTCACAAACCTATAGCTCTCGGATTGACTGTCAGGTCAAAAACCATCTGACTTAGTTTTTAATTAAAAATAATTTTACTAAATGAAGATCATTGATTAAACGTGGGATATTTGCCATATTTTTCGTAATACTTTGCAATCTCTTCGTTGTACCTCTTCTTTGATTTTTCCTCAGTCCATGTGTATTCCATGCTAAAATTGTGTGCACCAGCAATTACATGTGTACCGTCTGCAAAGTGTTTCAAAAGCGAACTGTAAACCTTGCCATATCCTATATAGAGAATATTATAAGAAGAGTCAAACAACTCATAAACTCCGTAATCGTCGCGTTCTAGTTTTATAGCAGTCTTTGTAAATAACCAAATTTTAAATCCTAGCGGCATCTCTTTTCCATATCCGCACGACAACTCATATATCATCTAATTAGCTTGAATGACAAGTATTTAGCTATCTTGCAAACTTGGCGTAATAAGCAACTCAAGCAATATCTGTCATATGAGTCTTGAATCAATGCCAATACCATTCCGATTTGTGGATTTGCATGATCAAAAGCAACACATCTTGCTGCTTTATGAAGACGCCGAGTATGCAAGACTCATCGAATTTCGATTCATAAAAAACGGACTGGTAAGCGGAGAGAATTGCCTGTATGTTACAGATGAGGACTCGGGCTCTATAGTATTGAAATTATTAAACTATGGAATACCATTTCGATATTTCCAAACTCGCCAGCTCCGAGTTATTCAGATGCATGAAGTATGTGGCAGTAAAGACCAGATTTCAGCAAAGTGCAAACAAGATATGGAATCTATACTTGGTCAAGTATCTTGCTTCCACGGGAATTGTAAAGTAATTTTAATTCTCAAAACCAATTTGGCAAGTTATCAATTGTATGATTTTAAAATTTTGATTTGCTTAATTTTTATGAGAATAAAATATCTTCAAAATTATAAAAATTGTAAAAAGATTGTACCTTAAGATGAAAGTGATACATGCTGACTAATCGTTGATGATTCTATAAATCCACCAATGAGCAAAATGGCAATAACAATTCCAATCTCAGCTGCCAAAGGAATGATTTCCTTTTTTATAGGGTTTTTCTTTACTATCCTCAAGACTAAAAGAAAACTTCGTGACATGCCTATAGAGTATGCTACAAGTTCAAGTATGCCAAAAGGAGACGCTAGAAGAAGAGCTAACGGTGGCAAGCTAGACAATGCGGGATTTGCCCCAATTACTGCATTAAATGCTGCACCTGTCTGCCAGCCAGTAAACGAACCCCAAGCAACACCAAACGCGGGAACAAACATTGGTAGAGCGACGGAAGAATTATGAAAAAATATCCCAACTGCATCAATTCCTTCAGTTGCACTCTGAAAATCCTTGAGAAATTTTCCCGCTTCCTCACTTGACATTTTATATCCAGTGCCAATTGTATAAGACAATAAAAACACCCCTGCAAAGACACCAAATGCAAGAGCTCTTGTCTTAACGGTCATAACACCGTACACTGTATTCCAAGTATTATTTACCGTTTCTAGTTTTTTATCAATTAATGCTGCTCATAGCAAGAATATGGACATACTTGGAGAATTCTAGTTATGGAAATTAAAAGACCTGAAAATATTTGGAGCTATGATTCAGGCCAATTAGTTTTGCAAATTGGGCAAAAACCTCTAAGACCATGATATCTTTTATCAAAATAGATATACACTTCCTTGGAGTCACATCCTGTGCATCTTACCCTGGAAGCAAGTTCTTGACTCATCATATTTAGTATATGCCATGACATATTACCAATCGTCATAAAACAAGCTTATTTTCATAACAATAGCTTATGAATCATTAATTAAAAGCAGCGCAGACAAGATGCATACTACAAATTATTTGATTTTTACAATTTGAAAAGACTAGTCTATCCACATTTCTTTGTGCACAAACGTGTTTGTCAAGCCATCGTATTGACTAATTGTTCCATATCCACTATTTCCTCCATGATGTTCATATGTAAAATAAAGTGCAATGAAAACTTTACCCGTTCCACTCTTTACTTTTTTAATTAAATCAGAATCAATAAAAAACCAATATCGTTTTTCCATGTTGGGAAGTAATGGTCCAAGATTAAAATCACTGAACAATTCTGGTTTTTTTAATATCTCTTTTGTAATGGGTTCTGTTTTCATGGTAAACTTTGCAATTACATTTGAAGCTGGTATCTCTCCATAATTTTTCATAGTGATTGAGAATTGGTCGCGTGCATCAGGAGTTGTTGATATGAATTGTATGTTGTTGAGAGGTCCCACCCAAGGTCTAAATCTATAATTTGACTGGATTCTACTTAGTTTTACAGTTTCTTCTAACTGTTTAATGGTTTTCCAGAAAAGAAATACAAGTGCAATAGTTCCAATTGCTGTACCAATAGATCCTATCTGTCCTATTACTGTTAAAGTATCATCCAACGCAACTGATAAAAAATATTGGTTATTCAAGTTTATGGTATTATGAGTCTGATATGTTATAATGTAGCAAGTTAACTTGATTCAGTTGTATTTGTTTTAATGCAAATTAGAAGGTTCTAGTTGCGGTCTCTAGTTTTTTGTTTTTATCAAAGAGGAGCATTTTGTATGTACCCAAATTACCTGTTCTATGGAACAATTTGTTAAAAAGTGACGAGTATGTATTATATAACATATGCAGTTGAAATAAAATCCGATTATATGGATGAAATAAAAAATCTAGATTCTGACAGCAATCTCTTTTGTTTTTACCCTTCGTTTTCGGTGTTTGCCATATCTGCAACCACTACATATTGTTTTATCATGTGGAATTTTTCTTTCACTTAACGCAATTAGTAAAGCAAGTGACTGGTCTGATATCTCTTCAAATTCATTGTTGCAACCACAATGGCAAGTACAAGTTTTCATTCTTACATAGACAAGCATTTTACAAATTAGATAAGTTGTAGTTTTTACAATTCATTACATACAACATCTAGAAGCCGATCAAAACTTTGTGGATTGCTGATCGATCAAAATTTTAGATACTAACGGTGCGTATATAATAATACGTCCATCCAACACAAAATTATCCTCTGGTGATTTATCTACAATTCAAGTATTTTGCTTAGTGTTACTGTTTATGATCTCATCCCTAATTATAGGAAAATATGATTCGATAATCTCGCCTATCATTAAAATCTCCTCAGAAGATGCCTCTCTGTTATAGGTCATTTTAAACGCGGTAAAGGAGCTGCCTAGAATCTGGCCTATTATACTACCGTAGATAAAATCCAAATCATGTTCAAATTTCCAGTCGTTTTTTAATTTTGGGTATTCTTGTTTAAGGGTGGGAATGGTCATGATTATTTCGTGTATGCTGTCTTCAATTCTGCGATGAAATTCTAAAGTCAGTTCCACTACGATCAGTATCAATCTATACTAATCTTAATATGTATGTGATTTAGTAATTTTATCAATGGTAAAACTTCAACATATGGGATTGCTTGCAATAGCAATTTCGTCAATACTAGCATTGTCAATTACCTTGCCTGCCGCAACTGCGTTAACACAGAGAGACAACTTCGATGATAGCCATACAACTGCCCTATACTTAGGTGGCCAGAAGATTTGTGGCGATCATTTGTGTAAGCCTGGTCAATATGATAAACAGCTAAAGCAATTGAATGATGCGCAACACGCAGCTGCTAAATGCAGAGAAGCCTTGAAACAAGGAAAGAAGTGCTAGATTAAAAATAGTATTTTCCAAAATAGACTTCAATTATTAATTTAACAAGGATACTAGCATACCTTAGACTTTCATTTTTTTACTGTCTATCAAATATTGTATACTGGAATCAAAATCTTTGTCTGAAATTTTTCCCTCTGCTAACCATACTGCATCCGTTTTAATCCATGATGGTATTTGTATGGAACTAGAGTCTTGTTGTGACTGTGACATTTTTACCACTCCATATTTTGTTATGCTCTGAATTTCTAATGCAAACACTGCGTCATTAATGGAACCGTTTGACCAGAGTATTGCGTCATTTTTAATCTGTGATTTATCCTTTAGTACTGATTGTGTTTCGGATTTGCTTTTTGCATATGATGCAAACTTGTCAAGACCAGCATCTAGATTTGACAATATTGCTTGGTCTGGTATCGATGGAGCAAGAAGAGACAACATGCCGGAAGTTTGTAATACCATGTCCATATTTACTATGGTTCCACCATCTGGTGTACCGTCAAAACCCCATGTTTTTTGCAGTGTGGTAATAATTCTACTTCCTTTTAGATCTCCTGAGATAACTTCTACTACATAGCTTCCATCAGGGTTTTGTGTATACTTTGTCTGAACATCAAAAAAAATTCCATTTGAACCAACATTGAACTTTGCAGTATTTGTTCCAGTTAATTCAACTGATTTGATATATTCCGGAAAAATCTGTGGATAATTTTGTATGTTTGAGAGTGTTTCAAGTAATGCTTGGTTTTTCACATCTGTTGTCTTTTTGAGGCTTAGATCTTTTTCAGCATATGCCGACTGTGAAATTATTAAAAAAGAAATTACAAATAAAATTAAAGTAAAATAAACTCCAAAGTCCTTTAGTGTTTTAGGCATGGAAGTAAACCGATAATGGTACCTTGATGTAGTCATCAGGCAACATTCCTTTTTCATTAAAGTTTTTTTGAACATTAAAATCTGCAAGTCCATATTGTATGTTCAAATTCTTGTTTAATTCAACCAGCTCTGAATGTCTTATTGCCGCATATTTGGTAAATTCTTTCATTGCTTCTTCCCACGTGCCACCATTATCAAAAACTTTTTTCATAGCTGCGTGTCCTGCATCAACTCTTTGTGATGTAAAGTTAAACTCGCCCCAGAAAATATTTTGTATTTTGGTATTGTTTACTGTAGAAACGAAGCTTCGAAAAGCAACGGTTGGTGTGTGTGGCAAGTTATTAAGATCCATTATCTGCTGTGCCTGTTTTTCTAGTTGTGCGGCAACTATTCTTTGCTGGTCGATTAGTATTTTATTTGTCTCTGCATTCTTTTGATTTTTTTGCAATTCGGCAATCTGTTTTTTAGAATATTCTATCTCCAGCAAAATTTTTTGCGCCATTGGGTTATTTTTTAGAGCATCTCCAGTAATGGCCTGAGATTGAAATTGTGTTTGATCGCCTACTTTGACTTGAGCCTCAGCAAATTGCTGAGTTCCGCTAAATGCTGTTACAAATAATACTACACTTGACATTGCTATCAAAGACCGAATTATTTGTTTGTCACTCAACAAAAGATAATTAGCTTAAAGGTATATAACTATTGGTGTACCAATCATTTGTATCGGGTTCAATGGTATGCCAATTGTGAAGAAAATAGACTTTGAAAACAGCTTAGGCCTGGCCGTTAAAAATGCCTCAAAATCTCTTGAAAGGGCATTAGATGTTGAATTACGTGGGCAGTATGGGCTTTCTGGTGGTCAATGGAAGGTCATACTAGTACTATCTATTCAAAATGGAATTTCACAAAAAGATCTTGCAGAAAGAATTTTTGTTGATAGTACTACGCTTGTTCCAATAATTGATGGGATGGAAAAAAAGGGATTAGTTGAGCGTAGAATTGATCCAAAAGATAGAAGAAATAACAATGTCTTTCTAACAGCAAAATCTGAATCATTTGTTGATCCAATAATAGAAATCATCCTTCGTATGCGAAAGATTTTTTTTAAAAATATTTCAGAAAATGATTTGGAATTTACCAGAAACACACTAAAGAAAATAACTGCAAACGCTGATTCCTATATTGCTAAAAATGAAGGTATAGCACATCATTAAAATAAAGAATATTGGAACCAAAGAATAGGTTTTAAAAAGAACAAACGCATCAACAAATACATGAGTGCAAGTACTATTCGCAAAGCAAAAGAGCTTGCTAAAAACGGCGTAGTGAAAATAGAAGATGACCTATATCAGGTAAGATCCTCAAGCGATCCTTCAAAATCATATTTTGTAACATCCGATTCATGTGACTGCCAGGGATTCAAAAACTTCTACAAATTTCATCACGGAAAGGGCATAATGGCAAATTGCTCTCATCTTGAAGCAGTAAAAATTTTCAAAGAAATAAAAAGAAAACCTTAACGGTAAAAAATAAAAAAATTATTGTGGAATTTTTCTAAACTCTTTTTCTTTTATGGTAACAATTCCAGTTTCCACAACGGGTCTTTCACCAAGCGCCTTTTCTATTGCCTTGTTGCTTAGCTTGAGTGCTTGTTCTATGTTCATATCTGCGCTATACTCTCTTTGAATCTCAGTCAATGCTACATCTGAGGACTGGCCTATTGCAAATCCTGATCCTCCAAAGAAAGTTCCACTAGGATCTACTTGGTATAGCTGAACTCCCTTTTGGTCAACACCAGCTATTATCACTGAGGCAGCTTGCGGTCTTACTGCATAGATAGTATATCTATGTAGAAATGTTCCCAGGTGTTTTGCTAGAGAGTTTACGTCAATGGAATTCTCAAAGGTTAGTCTGTGTCTTTGTGCTTCAACGCGTAGCTCATCAATTAGTTGCAAGATGTCCCCAATGTATCCAGAGCCTGTGGCGCCAACATGTGAGTCGATGGCAAATATCTTCTCTGAAGGGTCTATTAGTGTACGCGTTGGTTTGATGTGGCTTGATATCAAGGCAAATTCTGGTGTTTTGATTCCAATTGTTGTCGAACCTCTGTTTACTGCCTCTAGTGCACTGTCAACTAGAATCAGTCTGCCCTGTGGGCCGTAAAAGTTTGCAAATCTTCCAATTCCAGCAGATGAATCTTCTGACATTTATCTAGCTACCTCCTTTACCAACAAGTTTGGAATTGCTAACACATCAATTCCATTGCCAGAACTAGGGTCGCGTTCCATTGCAGCGGCTACTGCCTTACTTGCTATCTCTTTTGCTTTTTCGTTAGTGATGTCTTTGTTGTATACACTTTCAAGAACACCATATGCTATTGGTGAACCAGAACCTGATGCTGCAAAATCTTCATTAGTTATTGCACCGCTCATGTCTGCAACAAAGACATGTCCACCGTCTTGATCAACTCCTGCAACTAACAATTCTACATAGTATGGCTGGTAGTTTCTAAGCCCAGAGTATGCCAAATTTGCAATCAATCTAGTTGATTCTTTCACATCCAATGGAAATCCTCTCCGTAGCTCTATCAGCTTTCTTTCTGCTTTTGCAACCTTGATAAGATATTCCGCGTCTGATAGCTGTCCTGCTATTGCTATTGCCAAGGTCTCATCAATTTTTGCAATTTTTTGTGTTATTTTTGATCCAATGAAAAAGCCTTTACTTGCTCTTTTATCAGAACCAAGAACAACTCCTTCTTTTGTTTTTATTCCAACTATTGTTGTCATTAATGGTATGATAGTGTGCTGCCTATTAGTTGACCACGCATCAAAAAATCCAGTCACAGTTTAGTTTAATTTGTTATTTGGATTTGAAAAACTACCGTACTGGCTTCCGTATAGCTTGGATACCTCTTGGATGATTCTGTATGCACTAATCATTGCATCTGCCTTGTCTTTCTCATTTGTTGCGCTTGATTCTATGGTTATGTAATTTGGTGCAACTCTGAGATTTAGATCAAATGAGCTAAACTCACTTAACCATTGCAATACATGATCGGTCTGAGTTTCTACCATGCCAATCCACCGTAGATTTTTGAACCATCGCCCTGCCATGTTGCTGATTATGTCGCTTGCATGAACATTTGATGGGACATATGTTTGAAGAAGTGGGGTGTGTGAAATTTTTAATTTAGGATCTTCTTTTGCTAAAAATGCTCCTTTTTCACTTAGCTTGTATCCTAGCTGGGATTTTTCGATGAGATCTAATTCATGTAATCGTTGTAATGAACGTGACAAGCTCTCTTGGTGCATGCCCAATTTCCTCATCATTCCTCTGAAGGTGTAGTTTGAGTTGTTCCCACTTAGTACATCAAGAACTTTGGAATCGTTTGGTCTGACATCTAACTCATCTATGTGTCCCCGTTCTTCCTGTGACGAATTAATTATGATATCATCCATTGATTATCACTTGTGTTTTCCATCGTAAATACATTTGTACGATTCCACTTATCATACTTGCTATTCAATGATGCATCTTGAGAATCTAAATTGTCTCACTAGTGGTAACTTGACAAAATTTCATGTGACCAAGTTTTGTGATTACTAGTCACCTTGCAATAATTTGTGTATATAGCAAAGTTCAATTCATCATTATTTCATAACTAGATTGAATTGGCCGAAGCAAAATTCAAAGAAAGTAAACTCCATGACATTGCCCATTTTGGAATAAGATCGGTAGCTGGAGTTCTTTTTATCGTTCATAGTATTGGAAAATTTGATCCAGGATCTAGAGGTTTTTTCATAAGTGTAGGTCTTCCGCCTGAAATGCAATATCCTGTAGCGCTTTTGGAGCTTCTCGGAGGTATTTTGCTTGTATCGGGTGTACTTACTAGAATAGCAAGCTCTCTTCTTGCAATAGAAATGCTTGGTGTGATATTCTTTATAAAAAAATTAAAGAGTTTTTCTGGGCCAGGAGGAGTCGAGCTAGATCTGATTGCACTTGCCATACTTCTAGTCCTTATAGTGACTGGACCTGGCAGAGTTTCAATTTCTCACATTGTAAAAAGGATTCCAAGATTTTTACAATAAATGTCAGAGTATAATTAGAAAATTAACCAACAGGGGGTAGATTGACTTTACCACCCCTGTTGTGGGTATTTGGTATGTTTGTGGGCTCCATTACTTTGGTTTTGAGCTCACTAAACCACATCACAACATGATAAATAAAAAAAATCGTATCAATACTGCCAAATACTTAAAAACATTATTTTGCCGTCTTAATTATTAAATTTACAAAAATTATGATGCTTTTACCTTTAGAACTTTTTACTGAACAATTCATGAAAAGCCCTTTTAAATGGAAATGTGAGGTACTACATCATGCATGATGTTGATAGTGATTCTGGGGAAGATCAAAAAACAGATGATCTTGCAATAAAAGCTGAGGAATACCTTGAAATCATTAGTACTGAAGATGAACGAATTAAAATCATTGGTGAAGAGCTGGCAAATGATACTGGCAGAGCCATATTTGGAAAGATTTCACAGGGTATTGTGAGCCCAAATGATCTGGCCAAGGCTTTGAACATCTCACTTCCATTAATTAATTGGCACATAAACAGACTGTTAAGCGTTGGATTGGTAAAAGTAGAAAAAATAGAATTAAGCTCAAAAAATAAAAAAATGAAATATTATGGTCCAGTAAAGACCGCCCTTGTAATAATTCCTCCAGAAAATTCATCAGGTAACAGTGTTTCTCAACCAAAAAAAGAAACTGTGCTGCTAAAGCTTAGACAGTATCTTGCAAGCTTTGCAGCTTTTGCTGTTGGCGCATCAGGAATTTATTTTGCAGAAAAAA
The DNA here is from genome assembly GCA_035935115.1 of Nitrosopumilaceae archaeon. Lineage (GTDB taxonomy): Archaea > Thermoproteota > Nitrososphaeria > Nitrososphaerales > Nitrosopumilaceae > TA-20. Next base: position 314,054 of record DASYXK010000021.1, on the reverse strand, counting down.
GTCAATCTCCGGAAATTGTACAATCTGCTCCTCAGATGGAAGCAAAAAATGCAGCTCCGGGTGGTGAATCACTACATGCCGCAGCACCAATGTCTCCATCTGTTACAACAGCTCCATCTGTTACAACAGCTCCATCTGTTGTAGTAGCTCCGTCCTCAGAACCATCAATTCTGTTTGGTGAACCAATGATGGTTTTAATTGCAATACTTGGCGGCGCTGCAATATTTTGTGCAATGTTTTTTGGAATTAGATTATACAATAAAAGAAGGAAAATCAAAAAATTAAATTCATTAAATTGATGTTTTATGTATGTTGAATGTATTTTCAAACATCATTTGGCAATATTTTACAGGATTACAACACTGTAATCTGTATGGAGACTACGCAAGGGAGAATGTATCTGATAGGACCCGATATTTGCGGGTGGTTTCCCTCTTTAGGACGAAATCTAGTGCAAAATCTTCAAGAGAAGGAATAAACCAAGACAAGTAATTTAATGAAACTATCATATCTGTTAAATCCAGACTTGAGACCAAAAGAGGTAGCTACACTGTTTGTTAATTCTGGCATACGAAGACCTGTTAAGGATATTGGTAGAATTAAACGCATGATCGCAAATGCAAATCTCATCATATGTGCAAGAGACGACAAGAAGCTGGTAGGAATACTGCGTGCAGTAACAGACTTTAGTTATTGTTGCTACGTATCTGATTTGGCTGTTGATAAAAAATACCAACGTTTTGGAATTGGAAAAAAGCTGCTCAAGACAGCGCAAAAAACACTTGGTAATGAAGTTATGATACTTTTATTATCAGCACCAGAATCAAATTCGTTTTATTCACATATTGGACTAAAAAAAGTAAAAAATGCATGGAAGATTGCTCGTAAAATATAATTCAAAATTCTAGTGCACAATTAGTTGTGTCAAATTGTCGGGAGATGAAACGACAAGATTTAACCAAAAGAGAACTAATATCACATATTGGATAAATGGTTGATAGTTTTTGGTTCGCTAATTGTGATTGGTGCAATAACTACAATTTGGTTCATATGTATAGACGGATGCCCAAAATTTTCCTTATTCTAGATTTTTCCTACCAGATTTGTCGTAAAACCAAATGGTACAGTCATCTGTACTTCAAACAACTTTGCCATTTCATCAGAACAACGAATGATGTAATCACCTGAGTTTAGAATGTTCATGTTTACTTCAAGAAACACTCTATCTTTTGGCACATTGTAGCCATCAAGAACTTGTAGTATTCTTTCCATTACTGTTTTATCTTTAAGACAACTTGGAGATAAAAACACCTTCTTAGAATTATCTAGCACTCTACACAACTCCCCAGCTTGTTATCTTAGCCATATGTCCTCCCACAGATCTCGCATTCCCAGTGTGAGGAAATAACAGTCCACTTGTGTTGATGTTGTATTTTTGACATGATATATCATATGGTGATTTTTGTATATTATATTTGAGGGACAATTCTCAAAATGAAAAGTAAAAGTGATGTGACAACTTTGATTTTTTATCTGTAAATTATATTATAATGGTAATTTGTTGATGATTGTTTTTGATGTTTGTATCACAGACGTTATTAATTTAATTGTGATTACTGCCATCATGAAAACAACAAACCAAATTCAAAGAAGAAACGCGTACCTTATTGCAGCAGGAATCTTTGCTGCAGTAATGGTATCAATAGGGGGCGTTATGGCGGCAAGTGCCCAGGTTGCAAATCCAGCACAGACGCCAAGTGCTGCAAACACACAGATTTTATCACCAAGTGGGCACTGCTACAGTTTTGAAAACGATTGTCAAAATTATGTAAAACACCAACCTGACAGTTCGTTCTACACCACTGGCCAAGCCCTAGATTGGGCATCTAGCCCCTAACCTTTTTTATTAATTAACTATACTTCTATTTTTTAGAATACAAAATTTTAGTGCAAAGGGATAGTATTGTTTATTTAACACTTTTTTGATCTATCGATATCCATGAATTATACTGATTTTAAATCGTATAACCCATCAAAATTTCTTGCAAGCATAATTGTGCTCTGTCTTGCAGGATTACTAGTTAATTTTTCATCATCTTCTGCATTTGCACAAAAAGAACAAATTGGTCTAAATGCTGATGCTTCTGCAAAAATTAATTTAGGAAAGACAGAGATAGCGTCAAACTCTACAACTCAAGCTAATGCTTCTGCAGGAAATTCAGGTGGAAATAAAGGTGGATCTAATGAAAATTATCCATCGCATTCAAATGCACAGGCACAATATCACGAAAACTACAAATCATCTTATGAAAAAATATCTGCAAATTCAGAAAATTCGTTTACAGTTGAAACAGATAAGCATCTTTACAAACCTGGTGACAACATAAAAATTGAAGGCTCAATTTGGTCAGGCTTGATTACAGAGCTTGGTGGTGCAAACCTAATTTCAATACAGGTATTAGATAATAACGGCACTATAGTTAATGATGGAAAAATTCAGGTAAATGGTAACGGGCAATACAACACGCAATTTACTTTGTCTGACAATGCAAGAAATGGTGCATATACAATAAATGCAAAAATTGATGTAAGTGCAAACTTGGTAGGTAGCTTGACACTAAAAACACAAGGAAATCTGCAATCCTCAGCAAAGTTTGTAGTTGTAAGTCCTAACGCATTTGCAGTAAAAGCAGAAGGAAAAGACTTTGATGTAAAATTAGCAAGTAATTCTAATGTAAGCAATCTACAGTTTGATGAGCAAGGAAAAAAGATCTCTTTTACAGTCTCCGGTGAAACTGGTACAAAAGGAACAACAGATATCACCATTCCAAAATCATTACTAAGTGGTAACATTAGCGTGATGATAGACGGCCAGGTTATGTCACAAGCTGATGTTATTGAAACAGCTGATACACAAGATGAAACCACGCTTGAAATCAACTATCATCATAGCACACACACAATTGAAATAGTAGGAACAAACGCAGTACCAGAGTTTGGTCAATTAGCGCCAATTGTTCTTGCAGCTTCAATAATGTCAATAATTATTCTTTCTTCAAAAAGAATAATCAACAGATAATTTTTGCAAGATACTAATAACGAGAAATAGATTACCAGTAACTAGGGAAATTGTCTTCAATAAAATGGCTTATTTTAGTTGGTGTGATCGCATCAGTCGCAATTCTGGCATTTGCTATGGAAAACGTATTAAAATCAAGCGAAAAAAACTCTGATAACAGTTTACCTCCAAGTGTTACTGAGAATCAAAATAATAATCTATACGTAAAAGAATATTCTTTGCCTGTTGGAACTTGGCCTAATGGTATCTTGGTTGATAAAAATGGAATTATTTGGATAGCGGGCTCTAAAATTAATTCACTATTTAGATTTGATACAAACCAAGGAAAAATAGCATCATATCCAATAAGAAATGAAAATTCACAAAATTACACTACAAATGGTTCGTTTATGGTATGGTCCATGTTACAAGATAATGATGGATACATATGGTTCTCGCAGCTAGGAACAAAATTAATTTGGAAGTTTAATCCAGACGCTGATCAATTTACTGCCTTTCATTCAGTAAGTGCAGCTCCTTTTCAAATGAAATCAGACAAGGATGGAAAGATTTGGTTTACCACTCTTACAAGTAATACTATAGGCGTAATTCAAAAAACTCAAAACAAAACTGAACCATATATAATTTCTGAATTTAACATAGGAAATGACACTCAGCCAGCTGGATTGTTTTTAGAAAATAACAATTTATGGATTACTGAGATTGCTACACAAAAAATTGTAAAATACCACATCATATCTGATGGCGGTGTTGTAACAAATATTGAAAAAACGCTAGAAATACCATCAGATGAAAAAATTTCACTTGGTTCACCAACTGATCTTTTTGTATCAAATGACACTATCTGGTTGACTGAACACGGAACAAGCTTTATCACTGAATATAAAATAAATTCTCAGAGCCTAACAAGATTTCCCACATCCCAAAATGTGTATCATGTCACTACATTGCCTTTTTGGATAAGAGAAGTAAGCGGTGGCAAAGGAATGTGGATAAATGAACACGAAGGCAATAAAATTGCGTTCTTTGATACGGTAAATAAAACCCTTACCGAGTATGAGATTCCTTCACGTCCGACAGATGGATATCTGGTATATCCGCTAAATATAGCCGCTGACCCATTAGAAAGTAACAAACTCTGGTTTTCTGAATGGAATACTGATAAATTTGGTATGGTAAACAGCACAATTCCACCACCATTTGATATTCATTCAGAGGTTAACAAAATAATATTGAACAACGATTTATCCAAACAACAAATACTCAATATAGAAATTTCAAAAAACAATCCCGTTAAAAATAATATTATATTCCTTAACGCATCAAGTTCTATATTGCACAATGCGGGACTTGGAAATCTGAATGTAAAGTTTTCTGATGATGTGGTTGATATGACAAAGATACACACAGTACAGCTTTTACTACAAAATAATTCTGTGTCACCAGGAAATTATACGCTTGGAATTAGCGCATCTGATGGAATGGTAACAAAAACCATTTTTCTTGATCTGCAAATACGATAATCTAGTCTTTATTTTTCAAAGAAACTGGCAGATATAATTTTATTTTTTAAGGCATAGTCTTTGATTTGGGATAATCGCAACTCTTCGATTATGAAATGGATGTAATCGTTTCTATACCGTGGTAACTCTATCTGTTTTCCGGTTCCAGCCTCTTCAAAATATTCTGGATCTGGTTCTCTGCCAAGTATGTCCATGCAAAGTTGTTTTAATTGTTCAGATTCAAACCTGTTTAACAATTTGTCTTTATCTTGTAATTCTTGCTGGAATATTCTATCTTCCTCCTCGATTTCACTTTTTATTTTCTCAATTTCGCTTTGTTTTTCATGAGTTTTCCCATTATCCTTGTCATGAACGAAAAATTTCTTAAAACCCATTTTGTTTAAGTGATGTTATCTAGAATATATTCGTAAACATTTGGAATTTTGAAAAAAACCTCTTCTTGATTGGTAGAAATCTCAAAATGCATCTCACTTACGTTTATGTTTTAAGATATTTAAAAAACACATGTGAAGACAAAACGCAATAATGTATTGAAGTTCTTTTGATTATGTTTACACTGGAGCCTGACTTAACATCTCTTCGAACCGAGGATCTTTTTTCAGACTATCAAATACTTCATTATTCATTACAGCTTTTCTATATTCTGGTTTCAAATCTACAATTTTAAAAAGTAGTTCAAACGCTTCCTCTTTCTTGTCATTCATTGATAATATGCATGCTTTGGCATATAGCGTATCTACATGTTGAGGATTGGTTTCTAACGCCTTGTTGAAACTATCTAATGCGTCTGCATATCTACCACTATTTCCAAGCGTGATGCCTTTGTGATACAAATCATCAACAACATCTTTAAAATCCATCTCTAACGCTTTGTTAAAAATATCAACAGCTTTAGAATTTTTTCCAATTTTTGTAAGTCTTATTCCATTTCCAATCAATTCATGTACGTCATTTTGTTCAATTGTTATGGCATCATCTGAATCATCTAGTTCGGCATTACGTATGCCTACTTTATCAAAAATATCTTGTATTCGTTTTTTAATCTGTCTTCCGCAGTTAGTACAAAAATTATCTTCATCTAATGCCTTTTTACCACAATTGCCGCAGAACATGACTCTGTTACAAGTTATTACTCTATTAAAAGAAAAATTAAAAATAGATTACAACAAACTAAACATTTCATAACACTTGCTAAATGCTTACTAATTCAGCTAAAAGGCAATCCTGATGAATTTTTACGCATATTCATCATATCATCGTTTTTAAAATCAACTCAAGGCAAAATTCCCAATTATTGGGCACCTTTTGAGCCTCAAAACCATTGCAAACAATGTTTAAAACACAAAAATTTGTTGTTGTATCATGAGTAGTGAGACTGGAGAACAATGGTCAGAATGGCTAGATTTTAACCAAGGCATTGCTAAATCTACTCCTGAGGAATCTGGAGTTTTTGTGATGCACGCAGCAATGAAGATACTGTTTATTGGTAGTGCTCAAAACCTAAGAGCGTCTCTCCTAGAATCACTTACAACACCGTGTTTAGAGAAAGCAAAGAGGTTTAGGTATATGGTTACAGACTCACAGGAAAAAATCAAAGAGCAACTTGTTCAAGATTACACAAAAAAACATAATGGCAAATTGCCAGAATGCATGGAAATAAACTAATTTTTTAATTTTAATTTGACCACAAAGCTTACTTTGTACAGTTTTGATCGTTTCTTATGAATGTTAATTGGAAATATGGTGGCCATGCGGCGTTGTGGCTTGGTCTAATTGTACTAGGGGCTCTTCTGTTTTTAAATTTGGATCTGGCACATCGTAAAAGAGAATTGTATTTGATCTTTGGATTGGCAATGATCTGTATGATTGGCGGATGGGTAGGTGTATTTCGTTTTTCTCGTATATGGAACATGATTAATTAAAGCCTGAAAAATGATTTTGATTTAAATTTTAATCGCCTTGAGCGCCACAGGAACAAAAACCAAATTCATCTATCCTGGACTTGCAGATGGGACACCTTTCTAAATATTCCACTTCCCATGGTTCTTTGCCAAAAAGTCTAAAATGATCATCAATTTCTATTGGGATGATTCGCTTTTTTGGCAATTGATTCTTTACCATTGAATCATATATCTAATACTTCATAATTAATAATTGTACTAGATACGCTCTCATTAACTGCATGAAATATAGACTGATACAGAATGTATCTAGATTATTGCCAAGTTCAAATATATAAGAAAATCTAGTCTATGTCAATCAAATCGTCTGTTTCTTTTGTACCGATGAATTTTGCCTCACATTTAAAACACTGCCACACAAAATCATTTCCGCGTTTTCCTTGGTACTGCATGGGTAAATTGCACGCAGTACAGATTATTTCCTTCACAGTTTATGTTGGTTCAAGTTTTATTTATCTTAATCATGTAACTGTAGGTTGATGTTTTTTGTTTAAGATAGCACTGCCAGCAAATGAAATAACTAGATTGACTGCCAAAGCTATCACTGCTATGTAAAGAGATCCAAATGTAGTTTTAAAAAGTGAACTAGATAATGGCCCAAAATTATTTACAGATTCCACCATGTAAATCCCTAAAAATATTCCAACTAACAACCCTGCAATGAGTGGCTCCTTTCTTAATGATTTTACATACATGCCAAAAAAAACCGCAGGTAAAATCTGTGCAATTAGAATTCCACCCAAGAGCTGAAGTGATATTGCATAAGTAGCTGGCACTGTAAACACAAATCCCAAGGCTACAAACTTGAAAACGGTTGATGAAATTTTTGTAATTCGAATTTCAGATTTTGGCGTTAGGTTTGGTTTTATCTCTTTGATGATGTTTCTTGTAAGCAAGTTTGCTTGTGCCATTGCCATTATAGCTGCAGGAACTAGACCTCCAATGAAAATTCCAAGTAATGCTATTCCTGAAAACCAACCTGGCATAGAATACAAAATCAGAGAGGGTACCACAAGTATGCCACGAGAGATCTCAGGAAAACCAGATAAGAAATTCATTGCAGAAGGTACGGCATAAACCAGTACTCCCATTAACGCCATTATTGCAAGGCCAATTCCATATAGAGGAAGCAATCCCGTACTGGTTCGAAGTTTTTTTGCACTTTCTGCACTCAAAACACCATTTACCGCGTGTGGGTAAAGATAAAGCGCCAAAGCACTTCCAAGCACTAGCGTTGCATAAGCAGGAACAAGAGACTCAGATAGAGTGACATAGTTTGGTTTGATTTCTTTGAAAGCATTACCAAATCCGCCTATACTAATTGGCACAACCACAATGACAGCAATTACTGTAATCCAAATCAAAATGTCCTTGAAGATTGCAGTTAATGTTGCTCCGCGCAGACCGCTAGTAAAAGTAAACGCTGCCAAAATTGAAAAAGATACCAACAATGAAATCTCTTCTACTATCTGAGAATTACTGGTACCTGCAAGCATGACAGTGAGAACAGACTGCATTCCGACTATCTGTAATGCAATGTATGGTAACTCTGCTACAATGCCAGTTATTGCTATCATAACTGCTAGTGCCAAACTGCTGAATCTGTCCTTGACAAAATCAGACGCAGTGATATAGCCTTTTTCTCTTGAAAGAGACCAAAGTCTTGGCATTGTTACAAGTGCAACAGCAAAGGTCAGCATGACGTATGGAATTGCAAAAAAGTAAAGTGATCCTTTAGCAAAAACTCCGGAAGGTATTGCAACAAATGTGTATGCAGTGTATAGATCAGCACCAATTAAAAAAAAGACAAGTGTAGTGCCAAGCTTTCTACCAGCTAATGACCATTCGTGTACGTTATTGAGATCTCCTCTGCGCCAATATTTCCCATAAAAGCCAAGTGCGATAAATACTACAAAGAGACACACAAATGGAATTAGACTATCTAGTCCTATCACTTTGTACCCCTATTCATTAAATATGAAAAAGACAGGTAAAATCCAGAACAGGCAACAAGCCAAATCATCTGAAACCAGTAAAAGAAAGGCAGTCCAAAAAGCTCAGGAACATCTCTATTGTATAGGGGTACGTACAGATTTACTGTTGATGGTATTAGTATGAAAAGTGCGAGTATGATGTATCGCACCCTGATTTTCATACCTTTGTTGAATTAGATTGCAAAAATATAAGCATTCATGATATTGATGACACTAGTATTGAAAAAAGTAACATTTAGAATATTAATCATAAATCAAATTTGATATGGAAATAGATGAAAAGATTTTATCAAAATTAACTGAAGCCAATGACATAAAATACAGCTTATTTCTTGATGGTAAAGAGTATCATTTAGAACAAGTAAATATGGCAAGATCGTCTATTCCGGTTAGAAAACCAACCACTAGAGGCGGTGTATATTTTTCTGATACTACGGCATACAAAATCAGAGTTATTACAAATGATCTGTCGCTAATTCCATTAATATCCAAAGTAATGTTAGGACCAAACACTGATTTTAAACCACTTGAAATCAAAACTAATCTAAATATTGATGGGAAAAGTCGGAACGTAATACTTACAACTCATCTCACAAACACAATGAATAGTAGTACTAGATTAGAGTTGCATCTTATAGTTGACAAAACAAAATTAGAATAGAAATGATGTAGATAAGATTGGTTATCACATCCTAATTTTGTCACAAGTTTTTGATTAACTGAAACTATCTTATAGGTGTAAGTTAGGACTAGAATGTGAAAAAAATTCACGTACTAGGTCTGTTTGTGATTTTTACACTTTTAGTTTTATCCACTAATTTCAGACCAGTTGAAGCTGTCTCCTCAGGATTTAGTACTTCCATAAACATAAGCACCAATCATGGTGATTCTATCTTGCCACAAATGGTTGTATCTGGGAATAATGTATACGTAGTATGGAATGATAATTCTACAGGAAAATATGGTATACTTTTTGCAAAAAGCACTGATGGCGGTATGACCTTTGGAGCTCCTGTTGATATTAGTAGAAATATTGGCACTTCTGGCTCACCACAATTAGCTGTGTCAGGAAACGATGTGTATGCGGTCTGGCAGGCAAAAACTACGGATAAATACCAAATAATATTTGCAAAAAGCACCGATGGTGGTGCCACCTTTAGCACTCCTGCTAATGTTAGTGACAACACAGGAGATTCAAGCTATCCAAAAATCGCTACATCTGGAAATAATATCTACATTACATGGTCATTTACTGTAACAAACAAAGACTATGATGTACTTTTTACAAAAAGCAATGACAGAGGATCCACTTTTAGCATTCCTGTTAATATTAGTAATAATTCAGGTGATTCGGGTCTGCCACAAATGGCGGTGTCTGGAAATAATGTCTATGTAACATGGGAGAATAATGGCCTAGGTAATTTTGAAGTATTTGTAGCAAAAAGCACTGACAATGGTAATACGTTTGCTATTCCAGTTAATGTCAGTAATGATGCTGCCCCCTCGGGCGCACCTCAAATTGTAGCGTCTGGGAACAATGTCTATGTAGTTTGGATGGATAAAACTCCTGGAAATTATGATATATTTGTAGCAAAAAGCAATAATGCGGGTTCTACTTTTGGCGCACCAGTTAATGTCAGTAATACTGCAAAAGACTCTGGCTATCCACAAATCACCATGTCTGGAAATAATGTCTATGTGGTGTGGACTGAAACAATTTCAAATAAAAATTACGATGTATTTTTTGCAAAAAGTACAAACGGCGGTTCTACCTTTGACACTCCTGTCAATGTCAGTAACAATGTAGGACCATCAGGATGGGCACTAGTAGCTGCACCAAACAATATCTATGTTGCATGGGATGACAGCACTACTGGAAATTATGATATACTGATAGCAAAAAGCACAGACGGTGGTTCTACATTTGGTACATCTGTTAACGTAAGCAATACACAGGAAGATTCTACTTTCAAACAAATGGTTACTACCAATGACAGTGTATATCTAGTGTGGCAGAACGGTAAACCAAATCAACATGAAATACTTTTTACAAAAAGTACAACGTTTGTTCCAGAATTTGGTGCGCTTGCACAGTTGGTGTTAATAGCATCACTCATATCTATAATATTGATTTACACAAAAATAATGTCACAATTAAAGATAAACTATAGACAGTGATCAGTTTACTCTCTAATTTTTAGATCCTAAAATTTCAATCAAACCACATTTTGTATTTTTCATGTTCAAATCTACAAAAGCAATCAATCTGTTATCAAATCCAATTACTGGTTTGACAAGAACGGTGACTCCTTTATTTTCCATGCTTGCCAGTTGAGCATGAATATCGTTTACCTCAAAACAAAGATGATGTATTCCACCTCCATTTTTTGCAAAATCATAGACAGGCGAGTCTTTTTCTACAGGCTCAATCAATTCCAAAAAAGGTTCACCCATTTTTAAGAAACAAATGTTTACTTTTTGACTTTGGACAGGGATTGTAGTGCTAATTGTTTCAAATTTGATATAGTTTGTAATCTCCCCAATAGAATCTTTGATCTTAGGCACGACAATACCAATGTGGTGCAGTTTCATACCCCGATTATAGGAAATAGAGTACAATAATCTAGAAAATTTGCAATCTTGACTTCTGTGTTAATTTTATATTGATATCAAATACACAGAGAAACGTGTTAGAAAAACTAATCAAAGACTCCAAAGCTCTTGAGAAAGCAATTGCCGGTGAAGAACTTTCATACAATGACGGCTTGGAATTAATGTCGTATGATAATTTGTACATGATTGGTGCTGCTGCAGATTTAATTCGTCAGCAACGTGTAGGTGATACAGTTACTTTTGCTGCATCCTACTATCTTAATTATACAAATGTATGTGCTGCAAGCTGTCAGATGTGTGCCTTTTACAGGAAAGGAAATGAGAGTGATGCATATACACTATCAGCAAAAGATATCGAAGCTAGAGTTGGAGTAGCAAAAGAACTTGGTGCAACAGAGGTACACATTGTTGGAGGTTTTCATCCAGAACTGCCTCTTGAATACTATGAAGAGATGTTTAGAACTATAAAGAAGAGTCATCCTGAAATGAATATCAAAGCACTGACTGCTGCAGAAATTTTCTTTATCGCAAGATTAACGCATAATTCTGTCAAAGAAGTATTATTGAGACTAAAGTCTGCCGGACTTGATTCAATGCCTGGTGGAGGAGCTGAGTTATTTCATCCTGACATTAGAAACCAGATAGTTCGTGGAAAGTGTTCTGGACAAGAATGGCTTGATACCATAGAACAGGCTCACAATCTTGGAATCAAAAGCAATGCAACAATGCTCTTTGGTCATATAGAAAAACCAGAACACATTGTAGATCATTTAATAAAATTAAGAGATGTCCAGAAAAGAACTAAAGGATTTATCACTTTGATTCCATTGAAATTTAGTTTAGAAAATACTGAGCTTGAACAAAAAGGATTGATAAATACGGAAAGTGCTTCAACATATGATCTTAGAGTGATTGCGCTTTCAAGGCTTATGCTGGCAGGCGCACTTGATAATATTTCTGTATATTGGGTAGCTCTTGGAAAAAAACTCGCTCAAGTAGCTCTAACCCATGGAGGAAATGATTTGGTAGGTACTGCTTTTTCAGAAGAAATCTACAAAGCTGCAGGGAAGGGAACAAATTCCTCTGTCTTGGAGCTTGCAAACATGGTAAAAGAAATTGGTAGAAAGCCAGCTCAGCGGGACACTTTCTTTAACATATTGAAAACCTTCTAGGTCTCTGCAGGCTTTTGTGTTATTGGTTTTCCTGTACTGCCCTTTTGTTTTCTTTTCAAACCAATACTGATTAGTAATAAGAAAAATCCTAGTCCTGCAACAATTTGAAACAGTCTTGATAAGCTAGTGTATGTTGCTTCATCTTGGTAAAATTGGAGTGTTTCAGCTTCGGTCATGCCAGGTTTACCAACTGGTATGTTGTTGTAAAGATATAGGGAAATAATAATTCCAAAAGCAAGAATTGCAATTCCTGCAAAAAAGATGCGCTTGTCCATTGTGATAATATAAATGATTTAGAAACCTATAATCGTTAAGCTATGCGAAGATCAAACTCAGAAACGAGTCCCTTTTCAATGCCAAATTTGAAGAGATCTCTAATTGCACTTTCACCTAAGATGCCCATTTCTATAGTGATGTCATTTACATACATTCTAACAAATTTTTCAATAAGATCTCGTGGTTGACCTCTGCTGTATTCCATGGCATAATCTAGTGCTTCATTAACACGCGCCATTCCATATATGATTGATTCACGGAAAAACTCATCAAATTTTTTTATAGTTTCAATTTCAAAGTGATTGCTCATCACATTGATACCTAGCGGCACTGGCAAACCACCCGTAGAATCTCTCCACCATGAACCAACATCAAGAATTTTTGATAAACTCTTCTTATCATAAGTTATCTGTGTTTCGTGTATTACTAGTCCTGCATCAACCTCTCCTTTTTCAACAGCACCAGTAATATCACTAAACTTCATCTCAACATAATCAAATTTACCAATCATTAATTGTAAAAGCAAAAATGCCGAAGTCATCTTTCCTGGAATTGCAATCTTTGTCTTTTTTAACTCGTCTATTGTCAAGTTTCTCTTTGAAATAACAATAGGACCATATCCTTTGCCAAAGCTTCCGCCACTACGTAAAATTGTATAGTTTGGAATGTATGCGCACGCATGTACAGAAACAGCAGTCACATCAAGCTCGTGCTTTAACGCTCTCTTGTTGAGTGTTTCAATATCCTCCACGATGTGATTCACCTTAAAATGTGGCGATGTGACTTTTCCTGTAAGCATTCCATAAAACATGAACGCATCATCAGCGTCAGGGGTGTGGCCTAGCGTGATTTCCATAGTGATGATTTTTTATGTCTATTATAAAAATCAAGTTGTGAAAAAGCCAAGAACAATTTCATCACTTGAAAAAGAAATCAAAAAAGATGTCTGTTTTGTAAAAACAAAAAAACTATGACATGCAAAGATCATCAAATGATCTATTGATCTTGCAAAATCACCAAAAGATGTTCTAAACGTTTAATACCGGCTAGACAAGGATTTTTTTTTAAAGATGAAATTTAAGGCAACAGATCAGATTCTGAAAATAATTGGAAACAAGAAGAACATTAGGAACTTTGGAGTTATAGCACACGTAGACCACGGAAAAACAACCATGAGTGATAGTCTTTTGGCTTCAAGTGGAATTATCAGCCCATCTGTTGCAGGTCAAGCTCTTGCATTAGACTCTATGAAACTAGAGCAAGACAGACAGATGACAATTGTTCAAGCAAATGTTACTTTACTTTATGAACAGGGAGATCAGGAATATGTAATCAACATGATTGATACTCCCGGACACATTGACTTTACTGGGCGTGTTACCCGTAGCCTTAGAGCAATTGATGGGGCGGTAGTAGTTTCAGACTCTGTTGAAGGAATAATGACTCAGACAGAGACCGTGACAAGACAAGCTCTTGAAGAAAGAGTCAGACCGGTGCTTTACATCAATAAAATAGATCGTCTCATAAAAGAACTCAGACTCCCTCCAGAAAAAATGCAAGAGTGGCTTGTAGATATTATTACAAACTTTAACAGATTAATTGACATTTACGCAGAACCAGAATACAAGGAAAAATGGAAGGTTAGCATTCAAGATGGAAGCGTTTCATTTGGCTCTGCAAAGGACAAGTGGGGATTTAACGCAGATGTAATGAAGAAAAAAGGAATTTCATTCAAGGACATCTATGCCGCATATTCTGAAGGCGGTGACATCAAAGCGCTTGCAGAAAAAGCACCACTCTATGACGCTGTACTTGGAATGGTTGTAAAACATCATCCATCACCTGATGTTGCACAAAAATACAGAATTCCAAAAATTTGGAAAGGTGATTTAGAATCTGATTTAGGTAAAGCACTTTTGAATTGTGATGACAATGGTCCAACTGTTATGATGATTGTAAACATGACAGTGGATCCAGCTGCAGGTCCTGTAGCTATTGGCAGATTATTTTCTGGTAAAATAAAAGACGGTGACAGAATATACCTTATAGATTCCAAACGAGAAGGAAGAGTACAATCGGTTAACTTTTTCATGGGAAACCAACGTGAAATGGTAGGTGAACTTGCTGCAGGAAACATTCCTGCACTTTTAGGATTAGAACATGCAAGAGCAGGTCAAACACTTTCAAGTGTAGCTGGTATTCATACCTTTGAAGGAATTCAATATGTTTCGGAGCCTGTTGTACAAATTGCTGTAGAACCAAAACATCCAAAGGATCTTCCAAAACTCGTTGAAGCTTTACGTCGTATTACTATTGAAGACCCCAACCTTGTTGTGAAAATTAACGAGGAAAGCGGAGAAACCGTAATTGCAGGAATGGGTGTATTGCACCTTGAGATTGCAACATCACTTATTGCAGACGCTGGAGTACAAGTTGTAACATCACAACCACTGATCAACTATCGTGAAACAATTAGGACAGCAGCAGGTCCTATAATGGCAAAGTCGCCAAACAGACACAACAAGATATTTTTAAAAGTAGAACCACTAGATGAAAAAGTTGCTGAACTAATTAGAAACGGAACACTAAACGAATACAAGGACACAAAGGAAGTTGCAGAAATTTTAAGGAACACTGGTTGGGAAAGAGACGAGGCAAAACGTGTTATGCGATTTGATCCAAGAGGAAACGTCTTTGTAGACGGTACCAAAGGTGTCCAGTTTGTTCAAGAATCAACAGACTCTATCTTGTCTGGCTTTGAGGATACCATGAAAGAAGGTCCTCTTGCAAGAGAACAAGTTAGAGGATGCAAATTTACATTCCATCACTTTGTACCACACGAGGACCCAGCTCACAGAGGTCTATCCCAACTTGGTCCTGCTTCAAGACGTGCTTGTATGGGTGCAATGCTTTTGGCAAATCCCGTATTACTAGAACCAACACTTGGAATTGAAGTTCGAGTTCCACAGGAAATGATTGGAAACGTTGCGGGAGTAATATCTGGTAAAAGAGGCAAGGTACTAAGCATGGAACAAAAAGGAGTTGTACATATTTTGACTGGAGAAATGCCGGCATCTGAAACTTTTGATCTTTCTGAAGTGATGCGTGGACAAACTGCAGGAAAAGCAATGTGGAACACGCACTTTAAAGCTTGGACACCTGTTCCAAACTCTGTCTTGCCTACCATATTGGCAGAAATCAGAAAGAGAAAGGGCCTAAGTCCGGATCCGCCAACAGCAGACGAGTTTATCGACAGCGAGTAAAAATGATTTACCCCCTTTTTACTCGTAGAAACATGCTGTTGTCGTAAAGCTTTAGAGTTAAGGCAGATATCTAATAACAGATTTTTGAAGTTTGTTTGCTATTAAGTTAGTAACTTCAGTCAGAATTTTTTCTGCTTTTTCATTAGTTGGATTTTGATTATCTAAATGACAATGGCTCCATTGCCGACCTGGTATAGAACCAAATCCATAATTTCTTATTATAGGTAATAGCAAATTCATTAACACATTGTCAGGTTCAGAAAAAGCAATAGTAAGGGAATACCCAACTCCAAAACCATCATGAACATCATAATCTGTAGATTTCTTATTCCACGTGGTCATATTCGCAACCCCTTTAGCTAGTTCAATTTCAAGTTGTATGCGATTCATAAGAATGGGTTTCTTTTTCTCCTTTGTTTCTATTGGTTTAAAATCTTCATCTTTTTTTTTACTCACAAACACCTTAGTATCAACCATCTGTGCTTCAACGTAGTACAAACTAATTTCAGATTTTGTCTTGTCTGTGATAACAGTCACATCTGACAGATCAAACTGATTTCTGCTAGTAATTTTAATTTCATTTGAGCTCCAATTCTTTTTGCACTGTGAGCAAAAGAAGATAATTTTTGTTCCTTTATCAATTACCTCAATGTCTTGCATGGTGGAATCACATTCATTGCATATCGCATTAAACTCAATATTTTTTTCTTCCTTTGTTGGAGCGTATGTCTCATAGCATTGTTTGCAGATAAGTACCCATAGTCCAATTTTATGAACTGTACATTTTTGCCCCTCTGATCCTTTGAATTTGTTATTACAAATTGGACATTTTTTCTCGAACACCTAAATCCGTATGCTTATAGTTCTGCTAAACTTACGTATGTCTTTTAATAATACAACCACGAATTGCCAAGAATTGATTCAAAATTGATGAATGATCATATGGTATTTTTGAAATAACCTTCAGTTTTTCTCTTATTGATTCTCCTAAGAGCCCTACTGCTACATCATTTCCATATTCTACTCTTAGATACTTCATCAGACTATTTCGAACCCTTCCAAACTGCTCCTTATCCTTCATTATCGCTTCTTCACACCTCAAATCAGCATCATTAGACCTTATTTTTGATTCATTTGACCTTGAAAAATGTCTTGATTGATCAGAATTGTAAATATATCGTACCAGATGAATATGGTGAATTAATCAAGTAATATGATAAAAAATTTGATTTGTCAAATAAAATTTTACTTTTTATTTGACTTTGGATGTGTTTTAACAGATTTTTCATGACTTACTGCTTTTTCATGCTCTAGTGCTTTATCCCTATTTTCTCTTTGTTTTTCTACTTTGTTCAGTATTTTTTTGGGAGAAGGCTTTTCTGCATCTGCGGTATGCCCTAATGCAAAACTGCCAATGCCCATGAGCAAGACAAAAACAGCTAGACCTGCCAAGAGTTTTGTGTTCATTAATAGGTTGTATTACAGTGTAATACATATCATATGGTATGTCCAAAATAAAACAGACATTGATTTTATTGACAAATACTGTTTTAACACACATGAGGGAATTCTAGAGGTGAAAGCATGATTTTAGACAAAAGCATCAGTATTAGATTACCAAGTACAAGTTTGGATAAATTGAGGGTAAAAGCAAAAATTGAGGGATTAAACCTCAACATGCTGGTTAACCACATACTTACAGAATATCTCCAATGGGATAGTACCGCAAGTAAAGCAGGATGGGTTGTAGTTCTTGCCGACGTACTTAAGGAATTAATGAATGAATTAGATGAAAAAACACTTTACAAGATAGCAATTAAGACTGCAGATTCCACTAAGGATGTCAGGCTAATGATGACAGGTGATAATACTATTGATGGATTTTTTTCAATCCTAAGGAACAGACTGAGAAAATCTGGTATTGATTATTTAGAATCCAGTGAGAAAGGAATGATCAAGTTCATAATTCACCACAATATGGGAAAAAAATGGTCATTCTTCTATAAAACACAGCATGAACGGATGTTAGAAAATTTAGGGCGACAAGCTACCTTGGATTTTACTGAGAACACTTTGATAATCAATGTGAAAATGAAGTAGAATCTCTTTATTGGTTAGAATAACCTCAACTACACATCAGAAAACCGCTTTTGTGACGAGATCTTGTATGATAATAAATCAGAGATCCTGAATGATTGCCGATTTTAGTTGCGTATTTCTATTTACTATACAAAATTAGTGACCACAATATCACAAACGGTCAAAGGATTGCCATAATACACATCATCCCGTTAGAGTCCTGTGGTCTGCAACACAATTTACTTGATAGGATAAATTGCTTACTGTGTTCACAAAATTTTTTTTGAATACAAAAATCATCTGGCAAAAAGGATTTTAGAATTTGAAATTATAATTGCAAACAAAGAAAGAACAAAATTGAAAATAAGAAAAAACAATCAATTTACAACAAGACATAGATAGGAAAAATAATTACAACGTAAAACGATCTTGAATCTTATCTTATGATGTTTTGTTGAGAAAGATAGGTGATGATATTGTCAAATTCATATTCGCTTATATCACCATTTAACAACCAATTGGCAGGTTTTGCTATCCACTGTGGAATGTAAGTTCCAGAAATATCATAGTTACCTAATACTCTAGTTGAAGTTACCTGATTTGGGTATCTCAACCAGTCTGCAAGATCATTTACCAAGTCTGTTGGGTCTGGTTTTTGCAGTAACAGCAAGATCTCATGACTGTAAAGCAACCTGTATTCAGGATAGCAGTTAAGAAATACGTGGTTATATTGAGGTGTGATCTCTTTGGAATAGAAATTCCAGTTATTGCATTCTATGTCATACTCGTATTTAGAATTGTCATACTTCCAATCAAATCCGTTTCTAACACCAGCTGGATAATCATGGCCTCTAACTAACGTGATGGTGTTGCTGTCATAATTTGCACTTACTTTGGCATAGAGAGCATTTGGATAAAGAAATACCACATCTGGATGACTTGTTATGGCATCAAATTCTTTTTTTGTGACGTATTCGTTGTGCAAAACTATTACTCGCTTGTATTGTTTTAAAATATCAGGATTTTTGTCTACGTCTTCATCTTTCACATAAGGATAATTTAACAGCTTTAGTACAAGCGCGCCTGCTATGCTTGAAGATTGAAATCCTACTACCTTTGTTGGAATTGGTACAGTCAAACAACTTGTATCACATATCTTGTGATAGTAATCATAAAAACCCTTATTGGAATATGCCGCCTGTGTAAAGCTTGGATAAATAAATACGATATCGCGTGGTTTGTTGAATAAACTAATTGCTTGATATATGTCATCAAGTCCTGGCTTTAATTTGATAGAAAGTGATACTGTTTTACCTTGTTTGTCATAATTAGGTGTCACATCAAAGAGCAGTTCAGATATGGGTAATTTGACGGTCTCGCTATTTTGTCCAGCTTCCTTGGTATTGGAATTAATAATCAAAACATCGCTATTAGATTGTTCTTGTGGAACATTGTATGTAGTAGAACTATTAGTTTGACCAAAAGCAAAATTTTCATGTATTACAATAAAACTAGCTAATAATAAAATGGGTACGATAATAAATAATAGTTTCAGATTCAACCCGATACATCTTAATTTTTTCTAATATTTATTTGATTGTAGAAATTTCTATAATTCTAATATGTATCATTGGGGTGTACTATAAAATAAAACTACAACTATTTTACCAACCCATAAATGCCTTTGACTTTTTTAGTTCTATCTACTATCAGCTTGAAAAATTCCATTAAAAAAGCAACTATTGGCGACTAGCTCCCTATAATGACCTGTACACTCCAATTCAAGTATGAAAAAACGATCACATGCATCTTATGTAGCAGCAGGCAAAAAAGGTGCAAGAACTAGAAAAAGAAACGGCAACTAACCGATCTCATACAGAAATCGGCTATTTGACTTTGAACATACATCTTAGCAATAGCCTTGCTTGAACTGATTTCACCTCTCTTTTGTCTTTAATCTATGTTTGAATTTGTAATCTTATTTACCATATCTGTCCGCAGCTGACCGCAAGCTGCAGAGATCTCCGATCCCTTCTCCACCCTCACAGTGCAGTTAACACCACCTTTGCGGAGAATTTGCTGGAATTCATATATCTGCCGTCGCTCTGGACGCTGAAAATCACCTGCAGTAGAATTTACAGGAATCAAATTTACATGAGCGCCATTGCCTTTTAAGAGCTGAGCTAGCTCAACTGCAACTTCGGGAGAATCATTGATGCCATCGATAATGGCATATTCGAAAGTAATGCGGCGCCCTGTTTTTTTGAAGTAGCGTTTTGATGCCAAGAACAAATCCTCGACAGAATGTGGCCCAGCTGTTGGCACCAATTTGCGACGCAGCTTATCGTTTGGTGCATGAAGAGAAATAGCTAGTCCAATCTGGAGTTGCTCGTCAGCAAGACGGTCTATCAACGGGATGACCCCTACTGTGGAAATGGTTATGCTTCGTTGCCCCAGCCCAAATGCTCGTGCATGTGTCAATAGTCTTACAGCACGGATGGTCTCGGCATAATTTGCCAGCGGTTCACCCATGCCCATGAAAACAAGATTTGTGACATGTTCTTCTCTTTCGCGGAGGACACGAGCAAAGTGGAGTACCTGTGCAACAATTTCCTCTGCTTGTAGATTCCGTTTAAAACCCATCTGTCCTGTGGCACAAAATACACAACCCATAGCACAGCCAACTTGAGTAGAAACACAGACAGTAGACCTAGGATGAAATTTGGTCTTTGATGGATACTGCATAAGCACAGTCTCGATCATAGTACCGTCACTATACTTGAGGAGCAACTTTGTTGTTTGCATGTCTTCACTTGCAACACGATAAGCTTCGCTTGCAGAACCAATAGTGTACCCTGCTGAAATGAGTGCATCTCGCATAGGTGTGGGGAGCTGGTGCAGATCAGATATGTCCTTGGGAGAATCGTGATATAGTGCACGGAGCAACTGGTCTGCACGGTAACGCGGCTGGCCCAATCCAATGACGAGCTTGTCCATCTCATCTGGTAGTACGCGGTAAAGGTCGGTCATCTCATAATCACGATCTGTTTTATTGGAAATGATACTACATTATTTTTCAATATGATTTCAATTTTATTTTTAACATCAACACAATATGTGATTTGTGTATTTTTTTTCGTAGACTAGAAATGCTTTTACCGATAATTAATCGGATCGTTTTATTTACAACCAAAATGCGAATAAAATTAGTATTTTCACATTGTCTATATCTTCAAAACATAGTGTCTTTGATACTTTTAGAAATCAAGAAAAAAGTTTGTCACTAGTATATCATTAATTCTTTTTCTTCAAGCATCGTATGCAGATTGTTTACTGACCGGTATACATCAGATTCCTTTTTTGCGCCCGTACAAACAAGCTTTCCTGATGCAAAAATCAGAATAACCGTTTTCGGATCA
This sequence comes from Nitrosopumilaceae archaeon, assembly GCA_035935115.1. GTDB lineage: Archaea > Thermoproteota > Nitrososphaeria > Nitrososphaerales > Nitrosopumilaceae > TA-20. The sequence goes on along the minus strand of DASYXK010000021.1, from coordinate 292,675 downwards.
AGCATTCTATGTATTAGTCCTGGAAACTGTTCTGGCTCATACATGCTTCGCGGCAAGCTTCTTGCAGCTCTTTCTAGATGAACTTTTCCATTAAGGTTTACAGAGGCTACGATATTTTGAATTGTTATGACAGGATCATTTTTTACTTTTATCTTGCCCTTTCGAAGTTTTTGTACCACGCTTCTTACTGCACTAATTGACTGTTCTGTAGATTTTGCTCCAGTGCAAACCATCTTTCCAGAACTAAAGATTAGCGTTGCAGTCTTTGGCAATTTTATTCTAAATACTAGTCCTGGAAATTGTTCGGGGTGATATTCTGTATCAGGGAATTTTTTTGTGATTTCATTGAGATCAAGTCTTTGATCAACAGATGCTGAAGCCACGACATTTTCAATACTTACCATTGGCTTAGTTTGAGGCATATCTGACTATTCGGCATGTACCCGTTATATATACTCGGTAAGTATTTGTTATACAAATGATCTAATTTTTAGATATAATCTCTGGCTCTAGAATTTTTTGAGATATGTAATTTATTAGAACATATCATCAAAATAAAGCAAAAACTACATCTGTTAGGGTATGGTATAAAACAATGTTAAACAACATGAATTATAAAAAATTCAGGGAATCTAAAAAAGATCATTTTGTCACAAAAGATGGCAAATTCACAAAGGCAGAAATCATAAAACAGCTTGAAAACTGGTTAACCCAAAGGCTAGGAGAACCGCAGGATTTCTTTGATAAAAACAAAGTAAAAGAAGATTAAAAATATTTTATTGCTTGGAGGCTATCTTGTCATGAATTTGTGCTAGGATTAGTTCTGCTTTTTCCTTGTTTTCAAATGATTCTATTTTTTCATCCATTATGGCATCAATCTCATAGCTCTTGTCTACCAAGACATTGGCTACATGGTCATCAAGTGTGCCATTGCCTATCAAATAGTATGCAAAAACTGTATTTTTTTGTCCAATCCTGTGCAATCTGTCTTCAGCCTGTCTATGAATGGCAGGACTCCAATCTAATTCTGCAAAAATAACATATCTTGCACGACTCAAGTTAATTCCTACATTTCCTGCTCTAAGACCTGCAATCATTAGTTTTGTTTCACCTGCCTGGAACATGTCTATGTGTTTTTGTCTTTCCTTGTCTGATTGGCCTCCAATTATTGATGCAGGTGCATATTCTCCAAGACTCTTGTGAAGAAGCTGGTGAATTGCTTTGTGGTGGCAAAATACGATGACACTCTCTTCTATTTCCATAATGTTTTTTACAAATTCTATTACATGAGGAAGTTTTGCAATTCCAGCTGCTTGTCTTTCGCTTTGTATGGCTCTCTTATATGAAGTAAATTTATCAAATGCAGTTTCAGCATTTTTTTGATCTTCTTCCAATTTTTTCCATATCTTGTCAAGCTCTTTTTGGTAGTAATTAATGTCTGCGTCAATTACTTCCTTGTAACGAACTTTGTCCTTTAGCTCTTTTAGAACATCTGATTTTTTTCTCCTTAACATAACATGTTTTCTTAACTCATCTCCCAAACTTTCGCGTTTGTTTTCAAGAACTATGGCCTTTCCTTTTTCATTTACATAGCAGAAATACTCACAAAACTCTTTAAAACTACCAAGTAGACCAGGTCTTAATATGTCAACTATGGGCCAGATTTCAGAACCACGGTTGTAAATTGGTGTTCCAGAAAGACCTATTCTGTATTTGACAGATTTCAAACCAGTTAATTTTTTAACAGCTGAATATTTTTTTGTAGATTTTGAACGAAGATGTTGAACTTCATCACAGATAATTGTTTTTAGATTTAGTTTTGATAAATCATCTATTCTTTTGTGCAGCAAATCATAGTTGATTATATAGAAATCAAACTTGCCCAAATCTTGTGATTTTCCATTTCGTATTAGGGTAGAAGTTGGTACGTGATTTTCTAATAATCGTCCGTTTTTGCTCCTTTTTTTCAAGAATTTTCCAACTTCACGTTGCCAGTTATTCAAAGTGACCAGAGGCGCTATTACAAGCGCAGGAAAAGTTTGATTCTCTGTAGCAAGATAAGCAAGTGTCTGAACAGTTTTTCCAAGACCCATCTCATCGGCAAGTAATGCATTTCCTGATGATTTTAATAAAAAGTCTAGTCCTTCTTTTTGGAAATTAAGAAGATTTCCTTTGAATTGTTTTCCTGGATTTACCTGATGTAATTTTTCAATTTTCTTTGGCTTTTTCTTTTTTTCACGGAAATGTGCGATCTTTTTACTCCATGTTGATTTTGAAAGTATTTCCAATGGGTATCTGTCATTAATCCATTTTATCTTCTGGACATTTTGACCAGTATCTGGAATTATTGCTTCATTAGGGCCATCTCCATACCATGATTGCGGTATTACCCTTGATACCATTATTACTGCACGAGGACCAGTTACTTTCCAGCTCCAATTTCTTGAAAACCTATCAAGAACATATTCTAAGGTGCCAAAATTTTTCATGCATTTCTCCGTAATTCTTCGTATAGTAGTGGAATCTGTTTATGAATCTTGATTTTTACCAATTTGATAAGAGATCAAGTTTTTTGTTGGCAAAAAGTTGATTACAAGCACAGGCTAATGCTAAAAACACTTGAAATCTTCTAAATATTTGCCAAAAATAGGCACATTTGACGGTGCTGGATTCTGGAAGAATGCGTATGCGCATCAACGTGGTAACTTGCTTCGGTTGGTAAAGGTACCAGATGATCAAATCAAGATTCTAGTAGACAAGGCATATCATGAATTGCCACCACCGCTTAGGTATGAGATCGAAACAAGTGGAATAAAGCAGAAAGATTTGAGCTAAGCTCTTTTTCTTATATATTTGTCAAAATACTCAACCTATAATTATAGAAACTCTTTTAATAGTCATATTTACATCACATTTTGATGGTCAATAATCTTCGATTTTTGTCTTATATGATTTTATTTGCAGGTCTATCTGTAGTAACTGCTCTTGGCGTGATTGGCTTTTTGAATAACGCATATGCTGACAATGCTAACATGGGTGCTAATGTGAAAATGAATACAACTGTTACTGCTAGTAAAAATATGACTGGAAATATGACTGGAAATATGACTGGAAATATGACTATGACAAACATACATAAAGTACTATCTCCGTTGCAACAACTCAAATCAGGTGTTTCTGCAAAAAGCGTACAATGTGGTCAAGGTTTTGCTCTAATTATCAAGAAAGAAGATAGTTCGCCTGCATGTGTAAGCTCTCAGATTGCACAAGCACTGACTGCACGTGGCTGGGGAACAACGCCTTAATCTCAATTTGATTAATATAAAATTTTGGTAAATCTAATTCTAAAGATTATATTTCATAATTTTTTAACCTAATGGAATTTTACTAATCTCTTTCTTAGCCTTCTTAACTTATTCATACTAAGAGTCTGCCCAAAGAAACGTCTCACATATAGATATGCTACAACTGTGGCAAGTCCAGCTGAAACGACTATTGTGCTAAGTAACCAAGGGAATAATTGTTCATGACCTGGTAAAAGACCAAAAACAGTTGCAATTGTATTAGGTACTAATTCTGCAGTTCCAGCTACTGTCCACCAAATGATGAGAACGGTAACCTTGTTTGTCACTTCGGTTTGGATTACATTGGCACCGGTAGCCACCATCTGCATGATGTTTTCTGACATTTGGATCTGTCTGTCCAGTCTTCCAAGAATAACTTCAAACTTGGTAAGAATAGATTCATCATCTGAAACCATCTCTGCATCACCGTATTTCAGGTTGTGAACAGTATCGTAGGTAGCCCAGACTGCATTAAGGAACGTAAGAAGTGACGTCTTCATATTAGATAGTTCGAGTGAAATGTCTCGATTTACTTGTCTTGAACCTGCAAGATCAATTTCAAATTGTTCTGCCCTTTCTACTATTAGACGCAAAATGGAAAAGTTTGTCTCACTTAGCTCATCAATTATTCTTGCTAAAAGTATAGTCTGCCTATCAGCCCACTGCTCTGGTTCCTTTGGAAGTTTTCTTAATAACGTTCCTGAATAGTTGTATAGTCTTGTTATCTTTCCACCATAGTCATCATGGATTGTAACAACAAGATCTTTTTTTAAGAATATCAAGAGAGGCGATGTTTGAGTCTTACTTGCACTAGTTATAACAAATGGGAGCATCACACCAAGTGTATCTTCTTTATCTTCATAGCTTGAAACATAACCAGAAAGAAGAACTGAAGGATCCATAGTAATGCCAAGGTTTTGAAGAACTGTAGGAGTATCATTGACAATATTATCTACCACACACTCGATCCACGTTAAATGTCCATGTGATATTTCTAGAATTGCTTCTTCAAGCTGAATACTTGGTTTTTTGAAAGGGGTTCCATCTAATTGTAAACCTGCAACACTCAGAGCCTTTATCATGTGGCAATAGAAAAAATCTCACTTATATACACTTATTTGTGAAACGAGCCTTCATGTGATTTTACATGATTTAATTCAAACCTACTTCAAAAATTCATTCTCTAAAACTGTATTTTTGTTCTTTTCCATGGTATACAAACAAAGCGTACAAATAGTAATTTTCAATTCTATGGTATGAAGAAATGAAAATACTTGTAGATGCAATGTATGATGGATTTGATATTAAATTAAAAGAATGCGGTTATGAAGCATATAGTGTTAAAAAACTAATTGCGGAAGGGAAGAAATTACAAAGCGATTACTCCATTATCAAATATGCCGAAGTAAATGGTATGATTGTGGTAACAGAAGATACAGAAGTCGGTAACGGCTGTCAAGAAAATGAAATTCCATACGTGTTGCTTGACAATGATAAAGTTTTGAAAATTATTCTAGAAGAACTAAAAAGATTAAAGGAATGTTAATTCAAAGTGCATCAGTAGGTTTGTTTCTTCTACTTCGCACGAAGATCACAATTACAACTATCACACCTATTACTACAATTGCATCAAAGTAATCTGAATAATGCAGAATGTTTTTCCATTCCTGACCAAGTTGTATTCCTATGTATGTTAAAGCTGAATTCCAAATTATAGAACCAATCAGAGTGTATATGATGAACTTCTTGAGGTTCATCTTTGCCACCCCTGCTGGCAATGAAATGTAAGTTCGAATAGCTGGTAACATCCTGCTTATGAAAGTTGATCTATCTCCGTATTTTTTGAAATATGACTCTGTAAGCTCAAGATGACTTTTTCGAAGCAATACATATTTCCCATATCTCAAAATAAATTCTCTACCAAGTCTAAAGCCTATATAATATGCAACAAGTGAACCAACTAGATTTCCTATAGAGCCTGCAATTATTACATATGCTACATTGAACTTGCCAGAGGAAACAAGATACCCAGAAAATGGCATAATTACTTCACTTGGAATTGGTATTAACGCACTTTCTGCAATCATGAGCAAAAATATGCCAATATATCCAGAACCAGAAATTGTTGAAATTATAAAGTTTATCAGATTATTTAATATCTCAAGTGCGACCAAGTGATTTTACCACATTCCCCCACCGCTGCCTGGTTCGTCAAAGTTTTTTTGGGAAGGATGACGATGAGCTTTTTTCATATGCCTTTCTAGTCTTTCAGGATCATTTAACTCTAAACCGCATTCTTTACATTTTGTTCCAACAACTTCCTTTTTCTTAAAAAGACCCATCTTTAACACCTGTATATTTGAAAATATTAATTTTTATTCTTTGATGAGCGTGTTTTTTTATATAAACTAGCAAACTGTTCGCATAACCATCTATTTCTGACTAGTACCATTCGGTCTGCATTTTATCAATACATAATCGATGATTCCTTTCTGGGATACTTGCTTCATTTTTAATAATGATCTATAGAGAATATTTTCAAGATAAGAAGGATATTTCTTCAAAACCCTTTCTTTAAGATATTTTCTATTTTTTATATAATAGTCAGCCAAGGGATCATACACGTAAGGACCAATTGATTGAATCTCACTAATATGGAATCCTTCATTAATTATTGCAGATTTGACTTGATCCAGACTGTAGTGTTCTGATGCCCATGTTAATGAAAGAATACCAAGTTTCATAAATGATGCTAGTTTTGATGGGATTTTGGTAACCGGCATTGCAATGATGAGTATACCGTTATTTTTTAGCGCTTTTTTAGATTCTCTGATAAATTGACTTAGCGGCCTAAAATGCTGTGCAGACTCTAAAGCGATTACTCTATCTGCAGAACTGTTAGAAATAGGTAAGGAGGTAGAAGTTGCATTTACAAATCTAATATCATCTGTCTGTAAAAGAGCATACGAATTCTCTTTCATATCTGAAATATTGTTACCGATTAATTTTGTTGATAACACTAATTGTTGAAAATTGGTGTTTATGCATGTGATGTTGATATTTCCATATTGTGATTTCCAATATGTTGCAGGTGCAGAAAAACCACTTCCTACATCTATGACAATACTTGTAGAATCCAAATCTGCAATCTCCCCAATTAGTTTACACAGTTCATTTTGTGCTGCAAGTGGATCTGCAGGATTATTTTTCCAATATCCAAAATTAAGCATATTGTTATCAGTAGCAAGTTGCATTAGCGGAGATAGTGAATTGTAAAGATTCACAACATCGCGTTCTCCACGTCTAAATGTCCATAAAAAAACTTGGAGCGGATTTATTAAAATCATAGTTTTTAAACTAATAATTTGTATTATCTCTAATTATTATTCTATACGTAAAAGATGTTTTTTATTGAACCATGTACAAACAATGACATGGACAGTTGTGACACAAGAATACGTGCATACAAAAATGGAAAGACTTTTGATCAATGCAGGCAGATTGCTGAAACAACTTCTGCACAGATTGCCAAAAAAATTAACGAAACAGGAGTTGTTTTATGGACAGAAATTTTGGAAACTGTTGATCACGACGAGCTAGTTTACAAGCTTACTCTGAAATATCTTAGACGTGATGGTTATAACATTGGTGACTGGAAGACTCCTCAAGTTACAAAGATCATTGTTTAGAATCTACTGCACAACTACCTAAACTGGATCTTCTGTTGTTTCTTGTCATGATAAAAGGAGTAAGAAGCAAGATTGGAATTGAGATGGCAATAAAAATAGTTTGAAGCTGTGCCTCATAGCTTGTCAAAAATAGTGTGACTCCAGTAGCCCCAGCTCCTAGGCCAAAAAACATTGTAAAAGCGGTGCCTGCACATGTTGGACATCCAACAAAGAGACCAGTTATGGCTCCAAAAGTTCCAAGACTCTTTCCTTTTCTTGACATGGTAAATGTTTTTGAAGATATGGTAAAGTTAAGACCTACCAGAAAAGAAACCACTACTAGCAAAACAAAATTCAAAGGAATTATCTGTAAACCAACATGCTCTGTGAAAAAAGCTAGAATCATTGGCATGTATCCTGGAAGATCACAGCATGATGCGATTTCAGCATGCGGAACTGGAAATCCATAATCTGTAGCGTTTAGTTCTGGTTTGTATAGAATTATTCCAGAAGCAAACGCAAAAAATATTCCATAGCCTATGGCACTTGCAACAAAGATTTGCTTTGCTCGTTTGTTATTTATTGTATTTGCAATAATTGAAGAAATAGAATTATCGCCATCTGATATCTTGATCTTGTAGAATCTATACAATCCCCAACCTATTGCACCAAATGCCATAAAAAGAACAATGTACGTAGCTATGGCAAGTCTTTGTAGTGCAGGAATTGCTGCTGGTGTGACTGAAGTTGAATCATTTCTTGCATAAACTAAAAATGAAACAGCTATTGCTACAAAACCCACGATTATCAAGGCGCGATAAGAACGCTGCATCGTAGCCTGTTTTTCCAATATTTCGATGCGACCTTTGCTGACATTAAATTGTATCTGTTTTTTCCAAAGGATTTATTTGCAATGATTGAGTGATAGAAATTAATCGTGAAGATCAATGAGATTCAAGACTCCGATTATGTCGACACGAAAATAACGTACGTAGGGTTTGTTGATCCCTATGGTGTAGAGGGTCTACTGATTCTAAGATCAGACGACGGAAAGGAGTTTCACATGAGAGCCTTTTCGGGTGAAGTAGCTAGACACATAACCAATTTTGTTGAAGGCCAAAGAGATTCAATACCGACAATTTACAACATGATTGAAGAAATTTCTGAATTAAACGAATTGCTCTTGGTTAGAATAAAAGTCTATGAAAGCGGAAGCGTATTGCGTGCAAACTTGTACTTTACTGGAAAAAATGAACTTGTTATGCGAAACTATCGCGCTTCTGATGCAATAGCACTTGCATCATTTTATAATGTTCCAATACTAGTAAGAAAAAATCTTCTAAAAGAAAAGATGGAAGCCTAGGTAACTATCTCATCTAATCTTCCTTCTTGCTGAGCTCGTTTTAGCTCCATTGCAATCCTTCTTCCAACTCCAAATGTAGTTCCGTACTTGTATTTTGTGTACGGACTAGTTGTGGCAAGAATTGGATTTCCAGGAACTCGTAGTGATACATCATACACCACAATTTCCAAATCTCTTGTGATTACACTTTGCAATGAAAATGGACCAATGATTCCAGGCGAGTATTCTTTTTTGACGGCATTGACAAATTTATCTCCTGCAGACAAAACTTTTTCCAAAAGTGATTCTCTTATGCTTGCGGGAGTGTGACCTACTTCTATATTTTGTAATTCTATGTTTGTCTCAAGTTGCTGCCTAGCAGGAAGTGAAGTAAAATCATGTATGTTTGTCTGCAATCTTCGCTCTATGCCTAGAAAGTCAACTTCATCTGAAATTGGAGTGTAAAAGTAATTGAAATTAAAGTATGTCCCTATCACATGTTCCTCAATACTTGCACTTTTTAATGCGTCTCTTGAAACAAGTCCACGTCCAATCTTGATTTCTGACTTGTCTTTGTATTCTGAATATGATGAAACATTAAAGAAAGCTCTCTCAAGTTTACGAGATTTCTCCTGTACCTTAATAATAACAGGCCTGTCTATGTCCTTTGGGTTTTTGAAAAGTTTTGGATGTTTTATCTTTGCTTTTTCAAGCAGATAATATTGATTCTTTTGGTGTGATCGTTCTTCTGCCTGAAACAATGCTCTGTTTCCAAATATTGGTACTTTGAAATTATTTTCAACACCCAGATATCCAAGATAAGCAGTAAGTGCTCTGTGTGGTACAATTACTGTATTTGAAGCACGCAGGCGAGCTTGAATTTTTGGAGAAAGCATATCCTTGAATTTGTTTAGGATTATTATCTCGTCTGCAAGTCTGGAAAATCTTTTGTATGGTATCTCGCGTCCTTTTTGACACACTACTACGGTTTGCAAATTTTCGTCTTTTGCACCATCCATTATTTCAAGTGCAGAATGACTGCCAAGTGTACCTATGGTAAGATCAGAATATTCGTTGACAATTTTTTGAATATCTGATCTTTTTATCATATGGTAATCTCTTTTTTGTGGATAAAAAAGCGTTTTTTATTTTAAATCTTCTTTATCTTTAAAGTCCTTTAGTTCTTTTTCTGACTCTAATCTTCCCTTCTCAAACTCGCCTTTTGCTTTGCCAAATGTGCGCGCAAGCTCTGGGATCTTTTTTGCACCAAAAATTAGTGCAACTATAACTATTACAACTATTAGGATTTGTTCATAACCCATATGTGTATTATTTGAGCAGCTTAAGATTTAAGTGTTGCAATCTGTTTTGCACGACGTTCTACAAAAAACATACCTATGAGGTATAGTGCTATCATTGGGCCTGAAACAAACCACATGGTGATACCACTCCCATCTGGAGTTATGGCTGCACCTAAAATCACCATAATTATTATGGCGTATCTGATATTTTTTCTCCAGAACTTTTCGCTTACTAATCCAGATGCCGAAACTACATACATTATCAATGGGAGCTGAAATGAAATTCCAAATGATAAAAGAAATTGTAATACAAATGTAATAAAGTCAACAACATTAAGAAAAGTCAATAGCTCTGATGATTGACCATATTTGTAAAGAAATTCTAAAATGTATGGTGTGACAAAAAGATAAGAAAAAATGCATCCCGCTATGAAAAGACAAACAGCTGGAACTGTCATGGATCTGATTATCTTAACTTCTTTTCTGCCAAATGCTGGAGCTAAAAATCCGATGAATTCTTTCACAATTATTGGCATTCCTATTGCTATGCCAAGTACAACGGCAACATAAAATTGGGCAAAAAATGCCTGACCTGGTGCTGTTTGGATTAGCTGTACTGTTGGTGGCAGCAACTGATGTTTCATTGCAACAGTAACTTGTGCTGCCATGTTGTCAAACGGATTTGGGTTTGGATAATACAATGTTATTCCATTATAAACAAAAGGTGTCAGATGAAAACCAAGTATGAAAAACGTGATTATGCCAACCGCAATGACCATTCTAAGTACGCGTTTTCTAAGCTCATCCAGATGTTCGCCTACTTGTTTTAGTTCATCCATTGGATATTAGAAAATGCTCAAAACCATATTAATTCTCTTTTATCATGTCAGGATGTCTGTTCCATATTGTTACCAGTTGACAAATCTTATAATGTGTACTAGGAACGAAATATGTAAGAAAATGGTTAAAAAAACACCAAAGAAAGCAAATAAGCTTCTCTGGGTTGCGATTCCTCTGATGATAATTGGGCTAATAGTTGTAATTATAGGATTAATTCAAGGATACGACACAAACTCCACATGGGTAATTGGTATAGTAATCATGTCCGGTGGTTGGATATTGTTTAAGATTACTCCTAAAAAGAATTAATTTTCTATTTTACTTGCCAGGAACAGGTAGTATTTTGTTGGAGGGTAGATTGCTTTGTTCTTGTTCTGGTGCTGAAAAGTTTTCAAGCTCAACAGTAAGTTCAGTGCTTACCTCAAATGTCTTTTCAAGCTCTACGGCAAGATCTGCAATATCTTTTGGTAGGTAAATTTCTCTAGAACCTTTCAAAAATACGCGTTCTCCTTTTTCTGCTTGTTCTCCACCAAATTTGTCCTTTAGGAATTTGGCTAATTTTTCTACTTCATCACGCTTTATCATGTTATAATAGAATACTATTCCATGAACTGAAGTATAGTTCCAAGGTGTTCCGTTTCTATAGCAAAATACTCCAAAGTGGGTTCCCTTTTCGTCTTTGCTACATTTTATTTCCCATACTAGTACCTTTTTTGGATCATACTGCGCTTTTCTTAATTCATCTGCGGAAAGCTTCCAATATCGTAAACGTGACATGTTATCAATGAATAAATATTCGCTTATAAAATTGTGTGCATGGAAGTTATTCCTGGTACACGTTTAGAACTATTGTCTGAAATGGAGGAAATGTATGAAAATAAAGACAAAGAGTATTTTATGAGTCTTTTAGATCACAAAGACTTTGTCATAAGGACAAGAGCTGTATGCATTCTGGTAGATTTTGGAGGAGAGGAAATGGTTTCACATGTTGCCAATGTTTTAAAAAATGATTCAAATGAGCTTGTAAGACATGAAGCAGCATTTTCACTTGGTCAGATGTGTTATCGTAGCGGAATAAAGCCACTTGAAGACGCAGTCAAAAACGATCCTAGCTTCTTTGTAAGACATGAAGCTGCAATTGCGCTAGGGGTTATAGGCTCTCAGGAAGCAAAAGAAACACTACAAAGAGCTCTTGAAGATTCAAGCGAGTCAGTACGAGAATCTGCAGTTGTTGCTCTTTCTAATTTGCAATTTATGGAAAAATTAAGCAAAAATGAGAGATTTGCCAAGCTAACTGGTGGTTAGAGCGCTGTTACTTTTGTTCCTTCAGACGTTGCCTCAAAATTGTATATTGTGTCAACATTAGAATTTTCAAATATTTCAGAATCATGTGTAATTATAATAAACTGAGATATTGCAGCTAGATTAGCTTCAAATGCATTAGAGAGAATTCCTACAAGTGATTTTCTACGTTCCTCATCTAAATGTGTAGTTGGCTCATCAAGTATGATGAAGTTAAGATTAGAGGAACCTAGAATGTGTGCCATTCCAAGGCGCAGAGCTAATGCTATGCTGACTTTTTCACCACCGCTTAGAGAATCAAGTTCCAAAACTGTATTTCCAGAATAACATGAAATTCCTACATCGCGAGCTTTTTCCTGCAACAAAACCCTTTGGATCTTTACGTTAAATGCAGACAAATATTCTGATGCCTTTTGTGATATCAAGTTTAGCGCCCATGATCGTAAACTCATTGCAACAGGTCCGTCTCTATTAAAAATCTGACTTCGTATTTCTTCTAATTGTGCAACATATTTTTTTACTAAAACAAGTTCTTCTAATGCTTGAGATATTTTTTCTTGTTGCTCTTCTGCCGTCTGTATCTTCTGTGTTATTGCACCGATTTCTTGTTCTGTCATACTAAGTGACTTGCGTTTTTGATCAAAAGAAATTTTTAGATTTTTAAATTCTGTTAGATCAAATCCGCCTGTTTCTTTTTGAAGTAAAAGTATTGTTTTACATATTGATTCAGAATGGGGATCTATTGCCAAATGTATCATATTTTCTGACGAATTTAACTCCGATGGAATTTTCTTGATATTATTTTTTAACATGGAAATTTCCTCTTTTAGGTGTACTAACTCTTGTGGCTGTTTTATTCCATGTATGGAAAGCGTTTTTTCTGCACTGAGAGCTTTTTGTAGATTTTGCTCAAAAACATGTTTTTTCTCACGATTCTCTTTTTCTATCTTTGTTAGTGAATCTATGTTATTTCGTATTTTTGTAATCTCATTACGAATGTGTTCCTCCTCAAAAAGAGGATTGAGAGTTTCGACTTTGGAATCACAGACTGGGCACTTTCCGTCTTGTAATTTCAGCTTTCCTGCAAGCTCCTCCTGGCCACCAAGTTTGCCTATTTTTTCTACAAATTCTTGAATTTTTCTTCTTGACGATTCTAATTCGTTTTCTACTTTTACTAGTTGTGATTCCATTTCTTTTTTGGATGATATGTGGGTAAAACATCCATCACAATCAGAAAATTTTTTCTCTTTTTCGTGTATTTCTTTTTTAAGAGAAGTGATTGCAGTTTTTACATACTGAACAAGTTCTGACTTTCTTGTTTCTAGCTCTTTTATCTTTATTTCTTTTGCAGATTCTGATTCGATCTTATTTTGTAGTTGAACAAGTTCGCTTTCTTGTATTTTCTTCCTTGTGATCATCTCTTCTCTTTGCGGCTTTGCTAGATTGATCTCTTTTGTAAGAAAATCAATTTTAATTTTTAGGCTTTCAATATCTCTGTCATCATATTCTAATCTCTCTTTTATAGAAACACGAAAATTTTCTATAACATCTTTCATTACTTCAAACGCGGTATCGAGTTTATCAATTCCAATAATGGCATTTACTAATTCCTTGAATTTTTTTGGGTCTGCATTAATTATGGAATTAAGTTCGCCTTGTTGAACAATTGATGCTACCTTGAGCTTATCAAAATCCATTCCTATGATTGATTCAATTGTCTTTGTCATGGATTCGCCAAACTGCTTTCTTTCCCCCGATGCAAGTGGTATGAGACTGCCGTCTTTTTTCTCAAAAAATTGAGCAGAAACTGTTCCTTTTGAATCAATTTTGCGTATTGCCTCAAACTGTCTGTCTAAAATGGAGAAATTTACCTTGGCATACGCCTGGTTTGCACCTCGACGAACCAGTCCCTTGTTAGAATTTCTAGTATGCTGTCCAAATAGTGCGAATGTAATTCCGTCTATAATACTTGATTTGCCTGTCCCGTTCTGACCAACAAAAACTGTTACACCCTTGTTAAATCCTAGTTTTGTATTAGAATGGGAAAGAAAATTCCCAAGCTCTATTTCGTTTAACATTTTTTCACACCCTTTTTGAATTGATTAAAATTTTCAATTACCAAATGATTTGCTTCTCCAACCTGGTTTTTTGAGAGAAACGGAAGTAGATCATTTATTGCAAAATTTGCTAGACTTTCAGAATTTAGGATATCTTTTGCAAGCTTTAACATTTCATCATCAATTTTTGCAGGTCTATTGATAAACACTGAACCTTCACTTTCTTCTGGCATTATTGTTTTCCATAAACATCGTAGTGTAAGAGGAAATAGTCTTGCAATTTGCGATTGGACAAGATCCGTCTCTATGTTGTCACCATGAATTTTTACCTCAACTATTGGCTTTCTTGAAAATGATTGTATTTTTTCTGACAAGTTGTTTACTTCTTGTGCAAGGTTGTCAAAACTAGTTCTAACTGAATATTGAGGTCTGATGTCAAGTTTTATCCAATTTGGTTTTGCTTCAGATGACGAGATGTCTACTTCGTAAAATCCTTTTTGTGTTTCCTTAATTCCTTCACTTGAGGTAAGTTCTATAGAACCTGGATACGCTAAAGGTCCGCCTAAATGGTTGAATTTTTTTAATTCTCTCTCATGAAGATGCCCCATGGCATAGTATGTAAAGTTCTTTGGAAGATCTGTAGAATTTAATTCTCCTGCAAACTTGTTGATCTCTGTAATTCCTTGATGTAATACAAGAATTTTGTGACCAGTGTGATTCTTTGCTTCTATGTCTGCCTTTGCAAAATCTTGCTCAAAGGCATGGATTTCGTTTTTTCTTCGTTTGTCGTATCCTAAAATCATGATGTCTTTGTATTGGAATGGTTTTCCATTTCCAATATATTTGGAAAATTCCAAATTATGGTAAACAAACGGTATAGGTGTTGCACGTATTCTACTGATGTCATGCTCGCCAAGAATGAAAAAAGAATCAATATTGTTTTGTTTTAAGCGCTTTAGTGCATTTGCTAAAACCAAGATTGCCTTTCCACTGGGAGTTGGTACATGAAATATGTCTCCTGCAAAAATTACAAAATCTACATGATCATTTATTGAGGTGTCAATTGCTTGGTTAAATACAGAATATACGTCCTCTTCTCTTTCCTCTGAATGATATTGTACAAACCCTAAATGTGTGTCTGAGATATGGGAGAAAATCATTAGTCCATCAATAGATCTTTTTGGATTAGCCCTCGGGTTGATTCCATGCCAATTTCTTTGAACTTTGTAGATTCTGACCATTCTGATACTGCATTTAGATCGGAACCCACAGTCTTTCCTTTTACTTCATCAATGTGTACTATTGCTGGTAGATTGACCCATTGTCCTATGAGAACAGCGTCACCTATGTTCAAAGATGGCAACTGAGAAAGCAGATCCTTGCTGAGTGATTCTGCAGCTGAGGCAATTTGTTGTTGATCATCATCTTGTACGATTTTCATTATGGCAAGAGAACCCATCTGGCTTAATACATTTGGATCAATGTTTCGAGGTCTTTGGGATACGATTCCAAGTCCAATTCCAAACTTTCTCCCCTCTCTTGCAACTTTGGATGCCCAGTATTTTGTGTCAGTGTGCTCTCCTTTTGGAATAAAAACATGCGCTTCTTCAATTATTACAAAAATAGGGGCAGAAAATTTATTATTCTTTCTTGAAGATTCTTTTCCTCTCTTTGCCCAGCACGCGTCTTTTCTATCTGTTAGCAACTCTTGCAAATAATATGCTAAACCTGCATTTGCCTGCCTTTCACTTAGTTCAGCCACACTTAGTACGTTGACTCTGCCCTCTTTTATCAAATCAACAGGATCTCCACAATCCGGATCTAAAATATCAGAAAATCTATGTTTGGCATCATCAATCTTGTCAAGAACTCGACTTGCACTATCCGCGTATCCTTTTGTCGTATGCCCAAACGATGAAACACTGTCTTCTAATGCTGCCCAGAAATCTTTTGCTTGCTTGACTGAATCAGTAAAGGCTTCACGCAATGCTCTTTGTTGCTTGTCTGCATTTTCCCTAATCTCTATTACTTCAGCAAGCTTGTCTGCTTGTAATAATCTTGGATTTATTTTAGCTGTCATTATGTTGATTTTTGGCAGATTCAGATTTTCATAATCATTGTGATAATCAAAAATTATTAGTGTTCCTTGAAGTGTTGCTATCTGCTTAGCGATGAGCGATACCAGATTACTTTTTCCCATGCCTGTCATAGCAAGTATGCCTATGTGTCTTGAGACAATTTTGTTCAGGTTTACTTTGGCTTCAGTATCTGAATTTCTAAGAAGAGATCCTATTCTAATCCATTCGTTTTCCTTTGGGGCAAATATTATTTCCAAATCCTCTTCAGTGGCATCAAGTATTGAAGATCCTGGTAATGGAGGAATTGCAGGCAAAACAGTTTGTCCTTTTTGTAACTTGTCTAAAAATCCAAGAATTCCTATTTTTACTTTATAGCTTTTATCTCGAGAATTAAGCGATGCCACCTCTTTGCTTTCTATAGCTTCGTCAAAGTTTCGTACATCTGTGAGTGCATCACTTGAAACAATTGATCTTTCTACTAATCCGAGTAGCTTTCCATTTTGTGAATCAATGATGACATATTCTCCTACAGCAAGTGGTTTAGATGATTGTGCGGTAACCTCGGTTGGTTTTGATTCTCCTATCACAACTCCGATTGTCATCCTAGTACCTCCCTTGATCCAATTTCATTTCCTAGCCCATATAGACTAACAAGTCGTGCAAGATCTGTATGCGTTATCTTGCATTTGTTGTGTGCAAGCTTTAAGGCGTACGGATATCCAGAAACACTATTTTTACACAATCTATCTAAAAGTGATTTCACTTCTGTTTCATCATGATCAGATCCAAATAATTCAATTTTTATCAATGGCGTAGACTCACTTAACCTTGCATATGTTGATGAAATAACTTTGCCTGGTCCTAATTCCTTGTCAACAAAAATTTTACTAAAACCTGCCTTCTTTATGGCGTGATTATAGTAAAAAATATCTCCTGCCAAAGAACCAAATTTTTCAAATTGTTTTCTAGCCGAAGAAGTTTTTGATATGAATACTACATTGTTTCTCTTTTTAATGGCTGTTGTAATCATGGAACTAAGGGCGGATTGTCTGGTTAGAAACTGAGAATATAATGAACCATCTAATATCACTACATCTGCTTTATCTACAGATGTGGTACAGGCATCTATTTCCATTTTACTGGCCTGTGTCTCAAGTTCAGGTGACGGTGTACCTAGACCATGATTATGAAATTCTGAAATCACGGTACTATCTGATTTTATAGCTACTGCCGTAACTACCCAAAGTTCTAGCCCTTGAAATTTTGTGCTGTTGTAGCTACTATCTATTCCGGCAATTTCACAATCCTGCTTCTGTGGCATGTAATCTATCCAATTGTGCTTGGCTTCCTCTATGATCTGATCAAATTTTTCTCCTTTTAAAATAGAAAGCGTCGCCTCACGTTTTTTTAATGCATCAATATAGACAGTATTTAGCATAAGCACACTTTGTATACAAGCATAAAATGTTTAGCGTTTAAAACAGATTAGTGTACAAGCTAAGATGTAATCAATTTTTGACTAACTCTTATTCGTAATTGTCTAGTACTTCCAAACAATAATTGCAGACAGGATACCCGTTATCATCATATTCGGTTTTACAGCGTTTACATATTTTATGCATGTTTAGTATACTTACAACATACTGCTATTTTCATTTATGGCTAAGAAAATTAGGAGCTAATTTATTGTACAGATACATAAGATTGCCGTGTTTGAAAATGAAAAAACTTGGACTAGTGCAGTATTAAACAACTTTACCGATGAATTCAACAGGAAATTTGATCAAGCAATTGATACGGTAAAAAAAGATTTTGGCAAAAGATATCCGATGATAATAGGAGGAAAAGAAATTTACTCTGATAATCAGTTTCAAGTACGATCTCCGGCTGATACCAGAATTGTTATTGCAAATTTTCCATTGGCAACAAGAGAAGATGCGCTTCACGCTATAGACTCTGCAAAGGATGCTTTTTCAAGATGGAGTCAAGTATCTTATCAAAAAAGAGTTGAAATCTTTAGAGAATGCGCCAAAACTCTGTCTTTTGATAAATTCCTACTCGCTGCTATAATGACATTTGAAAACGGTAAAAATCGCCTTGAAGCTATGGGGGATGTAGATGAAGCAGTTGACTTTCTTAGATTTTATGCAGAACAACTTGAATTGAATCAAGGCTTTTCTAAAGAAACAAAGAGCGTCAGTCCAAATGAAAAGACACGAAGCGTGCTCAAACCCTACGGTCTTTGGGGAATAATATCGCCATTTAATTTTCCATCCGCTATCGCAATTGGAATGACTACGGGAGCTCTCATTACGGGCAATTCTGCAATTCTCAAACCATCTAGTGATGCTCCACTTTCAGCATTCAAGTTTGTAGAATCTATACATCACAAGCTTCCTCCTGCAGCTCTGAACTTTATTACTGGTGCTGGAAGCGTTGTAGGTAAAACAATATTTGAAAGTCCACTTGTTGATGGAATTGCTTTTACAGGTTCAAAAGAGGTTGGAATGTCGGGGTTTGAAGCTTTTGTTGAGAAAAAACCACGACCATTTATTTCTGAAATGGGAGGAAAAAATCCCGCAATTATTACTGAATCTGCAGATCTTGAAAAAGCAGCAGAAGGAGTTTTACGTGCATCATTTGGATATGGCGGACAAAAGTGCAGTGCCTGTTCTAGAGTTTATGTGCAAAAAAATATTGCAAATCAATTTATGGAAAAACTAGTATCAAAAACAAAATCCATCAAGATAGGTTATCCTTGGCAAAAAGATGTTTTTTTGGGACCACTCATTAATGAAGCCGCAGTGAAAAAATTCCAAAGAGTCTCTGAGGTTGCAAAAAAAGATGGAAAGGTTGTATTTGGCGGTTCTGTTCTAAAAGATTCGGATTATCAACACGGATATTTTGTCGAGCCTACAATAGTTACCGACCTTCCACAAGAACACGAGCTAATTGTAGAAGAATTGTTTTTGCCGTTTGTTTGTGTTATTCCGTTTGATAGCTTTGATGAAGGGATAAAGATGGCAAATAAAACTAATTACGGTCTTACTGCTGGGATATTTAGCAAAGATCAGAAAGAAATTGAAGCCTTCTTTGAACAAATTGAAGCCGGTGTAACTTATGCAAATAGGGCTGCAAGCGCAACCACGGGTGCAATGGTTGGAGCTCAACCCTTTGTTGGCTGGAAAGAGTCTGGAATTTCAGGTAAAGGGGCTGGAGGGGAATACTATCTTCCTCAATTCATGAGAGAGCAGACTCAAACTCGATGTGAATGAATAAAGGAACTTCCCAAAAGCAGAATGTTTCGCTTTCGTTCCTTTAGTCTTCTAATAGAATAGGGAAGCCAGTTGGTGCCATATGGAATGTACTCTGAGACTGAAAATCCTTTTTTCAGAAGAATTGGTTTTAATTCATCTCGTATTCCCTTAAGCATTTGAAACTCAAATTTTCTTTCATGAGTTTTGTACAGTTGTATGGCCTCATCAATTAATTTAGAATCATGTGTTGCAATACCAAATTCATTACCATTGACAAAAAGCATTTCCATTAATTTCTTATAATTTTCATCAACCTCTTTTCTTGTCTGAAAAGCAGTTTTCTTATCTTCATGATATGCTCCTTTTACTAGACGGATTTTTGCCCCTTTTTTTAGTAAATCAGACAAATCTTTTGACGTTCGTTTTAGATTTGCTTGAAGAGCTATGCCTAATCTTTCATATTTATCAAATAATTCATTATAAATTACAATGGTGTCATCAGTATGTTCAGATGACTCCATGTCAATCCAGACAAAAGATTGTGATAACGATGCCTTTTCTATTATTTTGCTAAAGTTTTCAGAGCACTCGTTTTTGTTTTTTGATAATCCTATCTGTGTGGGTTTGATCGATACACCGCCTTCTACTTTTGATTTGTGTAAATTAGCGACAAGAACAAGATATTCTGATACGGTGCTCTCGATTTGATTTTTCGAAGTCATATGTTCTCCTAGCTTGTTGATTATTGCACCCATGCCATGCTTGTTTGCAAGGCGTGCGGATTCCAATGCTTGCTCCATGGTGTCACCTGCAATCCATTGCTTGGCTATTCTGAAGAGAAATCTCTCCATTAATCCAGATTCTGCTTGTTTCAATTCATTGACCTTCCTTTTATTATATCTAACAAGATTAATTTCAATTTATGTACTAATCTCGTTTATGGGGGATTTTTTTTCCTATTACTAATAGCTTTAACAAGGGTTCACTATGACATTCAATATCTTGAAAAGAATAGGACTTTTAGGGTGTGGTGCAATTGGTACTGAAATTGCCTTGGCAATTGACTCAGGAAAGATTCCAGCCAAACTAACTCATGTTTTCGATTTTTCTAAAGATGCCTCAAAATTACTAGTAACAAAACTAAAGGATAAACCTGAGATCACTGAAAACGTAGGCTTGCTTGCTGCTGCACCAACTGATATCATTGTAGAAGCGGCATCCCAAGATGCAGTTAGGGATAACGCACTCGGTATACTGCAAAACAGAAAAGATTTGATGATTATGAGTGTTGGCGCACTTTTAGACGAATCCATTTTTGATATTATAGTTGAAGGTTGCAAAGATTTCAAAAGATCAATTTATCTTCCATCTGGAGCAATTTTGGGTCTAGATGGTATACGTTCTGTAAAAGATGAATTAGAATCGATTACATTGGTTACGACAAAAAGTCCAAGATCATTAAAAGGAGCAAAATTCTTTGAAACTTCAAAACTTGATATTGAAAATATTAAAGATTCTACGATAATTTTTGAAGGTACAGCACAAGAAGCTGTACGACTTTTTCCTGCTAACATTAACGTGGCAGCTCTTCTTAGCTTGGCTGGACTTGGAAGCTTAAACACAAAAGTAAGAATGATTGCAGACCCAAATACTGACAAAAACACTCATGAGATAGTAGCTCAAGGTAAATTTGGCAAGTTCTCAATCAAGGTAGAAAATGTACCAAGTCCTAATAACCCAAAAACAAGCAGACTTGCAATTTTGTCTGCGATAGAGTGCCTGAGGGCAGTCTGTCAAGATGATATTAGAATTGGAACATAAATGGCAAATATTGCCATCATATCGCAACACGTCCTCAAATATGTCATGGACCTTATCCTTTAAATGATAAAAATCGCCAGTTTATTTTGGATAAATGAATTTAAAATCAGAAATCTTGAAGCTTAAAAAAGAAAAAGACGTTCTTATTTTGGCTCATAACTATCAACTTCCTGAGGTACAGGATATTGCAGATTACGTAGGAGATTCTTTAGGATTATCAAGACAAGCTGCAAAGACAACACAAAAAACAATTTTGTTTTGTGGTGTACATTTTATGGCAGAAACTGCTGCTATTACATGTCCAGACAAAAAAGTGCTCATACCAGATCTTGCTGCAGGCTGTTCATTATCTGATACTATAACTGCAGATCAATTGCGAAAATGGAAAAGCGAACATCCGGGAGCCATAACTGTAGGTTATGTGAACACAACTGCCGAAGTAAAATCTGAGCTTGATTATTGCTGTACGTCATCAAACGCAGTAAATGTTGTGAAATCAATTCCGGAAAATAAAGAAGTTCTGTTTTTGCCAGATATGTTCCTAGGATCATATGTTGCAAAGATGACAAATAGAAATAACATGTTTATCTGGGCAGGAGAATGTCATGTACATGCTGGTATAAGATCACAAGATGTACAAGAAAAACTAAATCAATATGCCAACGCTGAATTTCTAATACACCCAGAATGCAGCTGTACTTCTTCAGTCATGTATGATGTTGCATCAGGGGACTATGGAAACAGACAGGTTCAAATTCTATCTACAGAAGGAATGATGAATCATGCAAAGGATTCGTCTTCAAAGAAATTTGTTGTTGCAACAGAGACTGGTATATTATACAGAATGAGAAAACAAAATCCCGATAAAGAGTTCATCCCTATTTCCGAAAATGCGGTATGCAAATATATGAAGATGATAACTCTTGACAAAGTCTATTCTTCCCTAAAAGAAGAAAAGTATGAAGTTAAGGTTCCAAAAAATATTGCTCAAAAAGCACAACTTGCAATTGAAAGAATGCTTGCAATCAACTAACTTCTAAGCTTAAATCTAGCCCTGGCGCTGAACTAGTAATTTTTCCAACTGATATCATATCAACACCAGTCCTTGCATATGATTGAATGTTGGCAGAATCAATGCCTCCTGAAGCTTCGATTCGTATTTTGTCCCTTAGGTGTAATTTTTTTAAAGCGTTAACAATTTTTGAAATTTCATTTGGTGAACGATTATCTAGCATTATTATGGATGCTCCAGCTTTTGCAGCAAGAATTGCATCATTTAGGCCCTCGACTTCGACTTCAACGATTCTGTATTTTTTACATGCTTTTTGAACCAACTCCAAAACAGAATCAGAAACTGCAAGATGATTATCCTTTATCATGATCATTTGATCAAGTGACATCCTGTGTCTGTTACCTCCGCCAATTTCTACTGCGTCTTTATCAAACAAACGTAATCCAGGCGCTGTTTTTCTTGTGGAGTAGAGTTTTACTTTTGGGTTTGCCTTCCTTATTTTATTTACAAGATGATTGGTTTGAGTTGCAATTCCACTCATTCTTGATAATAAGTTGAGTGCAGTTCTCTCACATGACAATATGATATGGGCAAAACCTGAGACAATCATTATTTTCTGGTTTGGTTTGATTTTGGAACCATCTTTTTTTAGAATTTTTACTTTACATCCTCTTGAGACAAAGATGTACTTTACATATTGTACTCCTGCCACTATTCCTTCTTGTCTTGAAATTATACTTGCAGTGATTTTTTTTCTTGGTAAAAGATTACTTGTAATGTCTCCTTTCCCAATATCTTCAGCTAAAAAATTATCAAGCGCTTTTCTTGCACGTATGTGCAATCTAGGTTACCTTGAGAGCATACTTGCCCATCACTGTTATTCCCAAAGTTTTTGCAACTACTGATGTAGCTGGATCAACTATGAGAATAGAACCACGCCAATCTGGCGTCAGATCTGCTGATTTGCAATTAGGGCATACTTTACCTATTGTTACAAATTTACATTTTCTACATGCCATTTCTTTTACCATATTAATTTCACTTTGCTTCTACAACTTTCTTGGCTTTTTCAGCTGATGGGGCTTTAGCTTTTTCAGTTTGAGCTGCTGGAGATTTTGCTTTCTTTATCTCTTCTTCTATCCACTCGTCTGCACCAAGGAAAGGCTGTCTGCATGTAATGCCTATCTTCATAGCTGCAGTTTTTCCAAGAGAAACCGCAGTTATTCTTGCACGAAGTGTAGTGCCGATTCTCATTGTCCTTCCACTTTGGTTAGCAAGTATCAAGCCAGACTTTACATCGCTTTTTAGATAATCATCCATAATTTGTGATAAATGCAACAGTGCGTCTGTTGCTCCAATTCTTACAAATGCACCAAAGTCTGTAATTTCAACAATCTCCCCTCTAACAATTTCTTGGAGTTTCGGATAGAATGTCAAAGCTGTAAACTCAACTTTGTGATATGTACCGCCATCGCCAGAAACAATTTTTCCCATTTTCTCAACTTTAGTATCTAAAATCATAATTACATAACCAAGTTCCGGATTTATCATGCTCTCGTATTTTTCTCTGAGTATGGTAGTTGCTGCTTTTTTGAGAGATTCGCCAAACAGCTTAGGCGGAATCCTAACTACATCAGTAAGTGTAGATATAGAAAACATCTAAGAAATTTGATAAAATTTCAATTTATGAATCTTTGGATGATAAAATTAGCCATTTTTGCCTATGTTTAAATATCGTATTTGGACTTTTTGAATTTATGGTATCTGTAGACGACGTTCTTAAGACATTAAGCACAGTAATTGATCCTGATCTAAAAAAAGACATTGTTTCCATGGGAATGATTAAAGATCTAGAAATCAACAACAATGATCTAAAATTTACTCTTGAACTTACAACTCCCGCATGTCCATTTAATGATCAAATAGAAGAGGATGTTAGAAAAGCAGTAGGCACACTAGGAAATTTAAAACTTGATCTGAAGGTAACTGCCAAAGTAATGGAAGGCCGCGCACTAAGCATGGACGAAATGATGCCAACTGTAAAAAACATCATTGGTGTAGCAAGTGGTAAAGGCGGGGTAGGCAAGACAACAGTCTCAGTTAACCTTGCGCTAGCTTTGGCACAGTCTGGTGCAAAAGTGGGGTTGCTTGACGCTGACATTTACGGACCTAGTGTTCCGTTGATGCTTGGAATGGGAAAAGCTGTAATGGAAGTTGAAAACAACAAGCTGCAACCAGCTGAATCAAATGGATTAAAAGTAGTTTCGTTTGGATTTTTTGCTGAACAGACTCATCAAGCAGCAATTTACAGAGGACCTATAATTTCAGGAATTGTCAAGCAGTTCCTTGTTGATACTAATTGGAGTGATCTGGATTATCTTATTGTAGATCTTCCTCCTGGCACTGGAGACATCCCACTAACACTGGCTCAAACTATTCCAATTACTGGAATACTGGTAGTCACAACACCGCAAGATGTTGCAAGTAATGTTGCTGTAAAGGCATTTGGCATGTTTCAAAAACTAAATGTGCCAATTATTGGTATAATAGAAAACATGAGCTACTTCAAATGCCCAGACTGTAAAAAAGATCATCATATCTTTGGTAAGGGAGGAGCAAGAAAAATTAGTGAAAAATATGGTATTCCATTCTTGGGTGAGATTCCACTTAATCCTGGAATCATGGAAGGCTCTGATTCAGGCAAGCCTGTTCTAGTGACAGATCCGAAATCTGCACACGCATCTGCATTTACTAGTGTAGCAAAAAACGTTGCGGCAAGATGCAGTATATTGGCATCTCAATTAAATGAAGAAATGAAAGCCGAAGTAGCTACACAAAAATAGTTTAAAACAAAGATATCTTGTGCATCTTCCAGATAACCTACGAGACAAACTAAAAAAACCACTAGGAGTCTTGCTTAAAGATTCTGATGTGACTAAAGAGAATGTTTTGAAAAACATACCTGCAGGAGCATTTGTAATTTCAGTTGGCGATGCAACAACTGAAAAATTAATCAAGTATGGAATAGTGCCATCGTTGCAAATTGTAGATGGTGTAGAAAAGAGAGTTAAAAGAGACTTGCCATCTGGAAATGTAAATACTACTTTGAATTGTAATAATCCTCCTGCAGAAATTACAATTGAAAGTGTAAAGACAATAAAAAAAGCATTCCAGTCTCCAAAGCCAGTAAGAATTGCTGTTACTGGAGAAGAAGACTTGTTGGTTTTACCTGTTATTGTGTATGCACCTGAAAACTCGGTAGTTTTGTATGGCCAGCCAAATGAAGGACTTGTAATTGTATCAATAAATATGGTGATAAGAAACAAAGCTCAATCAGTCATGGATTCAATGAGTTAGTTGCGATGATGAGCCAGTGTTATTGATTATTGTTTTAATAAATTGCAAATAACACTAGAGATTTATTTTTACTTTGTGCAGATTGGATGATTAAAACAATGTAGATCAGCACCAGTAAGGTCATCGCCTTTTATGTCAGCATCATGGAGATTTGCACCGGTGAGGTTGGCATTGCGAAGAGTTGCACCTTTGAGAAGAGCCTCAGATAGATCTGCCCCTGAAAGATCAGCACCTGTAAAGTTTGCACCTGTCATGTCAGTATAACTAAGATTTATCCCTGAGAGTTTTGCATCTGCAAAGTTTGCTGCCATGAATGCACCATTTTTCATATTAGCACCTGATAGGTCAGCACCTGCAAGAATAGCCGCATTAAGGTTAACAAATTTGCCATTTACATTTGTGAGATTTGCACCTGAGAAATCTGCCCTTGCTGATTGAGCCTGAGTCATATCCGCATTTTGAAGATGAGCATCAACTAGATTGGTATGATAAAGATACGCCTTGCTGATATTGGCATGTTCAAAGTTTACTCCTGAAAGATTAGCATCATGAAGATTTGCATGGTTTAGATTTGCACCTGAAAAATCGCAATTAGACCAATTAACTAATGGAAATGTTCGGTCCTCACAGTTTTTAGCTGAAATGTCTGGAGCGGGTTTTATTATAGAACCGTTTCTTGGTTCTAATTGCATTATTCCATGTTGAATAAGGTATTTGATTCCTGACATGTACTCTGAATCACTGATCTTACCTTCTGCCCACCATTTTGCATTGTCTTTTAGCCATAATGGTATGACATATTCTTCACCATATGCAGAATATTTTGAAATTGATGAATTTGTAATTATAGAAAAAACAGGTATTACAACAAGTATGATAAGCGTTAGTCTTTTCATTAGGTCAAGCTAATTTCAATCATATTTAATTCGTCTATTCAAAATAATTTTCAAAAACAACTTTTGATTCCAAGAATATGTGATATGAACAAGTAAGACCTAAAGGTAACGCGCCCGTTGAAATGATTTAGAATAATTCATGGGGGAATGATGACACGGTGGCTGTATGATCTATGATTAAGCTACACAAGTTCTGACCCTGATAACTATTTTTGTGGTAAAATAGAAAAAGTAAACTAGTTCAAACAGAACAATTGACAATTGAAATTAAACATTCTCTGAAACATTAGATATCGTGAAGATTGATTCGAACCTGAGATTTAGGATTCTAGAAAAGACTGGAATTTATGCAAACAGGTTTGGAATACAAGAACCAAAGGTGCTTCTTACCACCAAAGAAGTACTTGAGGTGCCAAAAGAAATGACTGAAGGAAGAAGAACTTCTGCGTACAAATACTATGGAGTTTCCTATATGCAGCACAACTTGATTTTTGTAAACGTTCGAAAAATGCCAGATGAAAAAACTTTAGAAAATACAATTGTACATGAATTGATCCACATGCGATTCCCGTATCTTAGTCATGGTAAAAGATTCAACAAACTAGTAAGACAAGGACTTGCAGGCAAAACGTTTGCACCATACAAGAAAAGAAAATAGATATTTTGTGTTCTAAAATGGTTTATATTTACCGCAAATAGGCAAAAATTCAGTAAATGACGCTCAAAGAACTTGTGATTCCTGTTGGTGCGTCGATTATCGCTTTTATCATTGCCGCGGTTCTTGCAATGTGGGTTTCTAAACAAAAACCTGGTACACAACAGATGATGGATATTTCAAACGCAGTAGGGGTAGGGGCAATGGCATTTTTGAGAAGAGAGTTTAGAATTGTTATTCCTATAGCCATAGGCCTTGCAGTCTTGATTGGCGCTGCAATTGGATCTACTAACGGTATTGCTTTTGCAGTAGGTGCAGGACTTTCTGCTATTGCAGGATTGATCTCACTTAAAATTACAGTAAAGGCAGCGGTTAGAGCTGCAAACGCATCTGGAAAAGGACTTGGGCATACCTTTGCACTTGCGTTTAGGGGTGGCGCAACAGTAGGTCTTGCTGTACCTGCTATGGCTCTTTTAGGTATGAGTTTACTTTATTTTGCATTTCCAAATCCTATCACAATTGCAGGAGTTGGTATAGGTGCTAGTTTGATTGCCCTGTTTATCAGAGTTGGTGGTGGAATTTTCACAAAGGCTGCAGACATGGGTGCAGATCTGGTAGGAAAAGTAGAAGCAAACATACCTGAAGATGACCCACGAAACCCAGCAACAATTGCTGATAACGTAGGAGACAATGTGGGAGACGCAGCTGGAATGGGTTCTGATATTTATGAGTCATATATTGTAACCATGCTTGCATCATTGCTGATTGCTGGACTGATTGGAACTCCTCAGAACTTGTTTTATCCAATGTTAATTGGCGCTTCAGGATTATTTGCATCTATAATCGGTATTGCAACAATAGGCCCAAGAAAGATGACGGATGTAAACAAGCCACTTGCAAACGCATTTTATGTTTCCGCTGCAATAGCAATTGCACTTAATTTTGTTTTCACATATCTGTTTCTTGGTCATACACAGATTGCATATGCGTTATTTGGTAGTACAGTCATAGGAGTTATTCTGGTACCAGTAATACAGAGAATAACTGATTACTTTACAAGCTATAGATTCAAACCAGTCCAAGAAATTGCAGCTTCTGCAAAATGGGGATATGCGTCACTTACACTAATGGGAATCATTCAAGGAATGCGTTCAACAGGTCCATTTATGATCGCCATTGTTGTTGCACTAGCTACGTCGTATGTATTGGCATCATCTGCCGCACCAGTTCCAGAACAGGCTACACTTTATGGAGTCTTTGGTACTTCGCTTACTGCCATGGCAATGCTTAGCCTTGCAGGAATTGTTCTAAGTATAGATGCGTTTGGTCCTATCAGTGACAATGCTGGTGGAATTGTAGAAATGACTGGTATGGGAGAAGAAAACCGCAAAGTTACAGATGAAATTGACGCAGTAGGAAATACTACAAAGGCAGTGACTAAAGGATTTGCAATTGCAAGTGCGGGTCTGGCTGCACTAGCTATGATTCAAGCATTTCAATATGAGGCAGTACAAAAATTTCATCATGTTTTCGATTATAGTCTTTCAAATCCAGCAGTAGTTATTGGATTACTTGTCGGTGGTCTGTTACCGTTCTTTATTACGAGCCAGCTTATTTCTGCAGTCGCAAGGGCAGCTTCTAAAATGGTAGAAGAAGTACGACGACAATTCAAAGAAACTCCAGACATTCTGACAGGCAAAACAAAACCTGACTATGCAAAATGTGTTGATGTTGCAACAGTAGCTTCATTACGTGAGCTTTGGAAATCTGCAACCATAACGATTGCAGCCCCAATAGTACTTGGCATAGTTTTGGGACCCTCTGCAGTAGTTGGACTTTTAATGGGTGCGGTAATTACAGGAATTTTCTTGGCCTTCCATCTAGCAAATACTGGCGGTGCATGGGACAATGCCAAAAAGTACATGGAAATTAAAGGTATGAAAGGTACTGAAGAACACAAGATAGCAATAGTTGGTGATATAATTGGTGATCCTTACAAGGATACTGCAGGGCCTGCATTAAACACTGTCATTAAATTGTTAAACACAGTAGCAATAGTTTTCGTATCTGCATTTGTTGCTATTTTTGTTCTGTAGATTAATCTGATTTTTTTTCGTCAACAACGAGTGTCATGTCAAGCTCATCTATTTGTGCCTCTATTGTTTTTCTCATTGCATTGTTGTGTTCAGAACAGAACTTGAAAAAACCATCCACGGTTTCAAAGCAACCACATATCCATTGAGTTTGTATTTCTCCTTCTACGGTTAATCTATTGTATGTGACTTTAGGTTTGTCCATGTTTTTCATTTATGTGACTGTTCTAAAAAGACTTTGTTAGAAAAAGTTAAAAATTAAAAAAGAGTTTATGGGCAGCCTTCCATCTTTTGGATGAAATATCCATTTTTACGGATTTGTTCTGCTATTGGTTCTGGAGCTCCTTGAGTGTGACAAAATTGGCATTCTTCTGTTGAAACAGCTGCATCTCCCTCCCCAACTGATTTTAGCCATTGTTTTGCATACTCTATAGCCTTTTTGTGGTCTTTGACATCGGTAATAACATCAAAGTGCATGGTGTGGCCGTCCTTAGCCTCTACATATGTATCGTATACGTGAATGTCCATATTTTGACAATTCTGAGAAGGGATATTTAATCTAAATCACAAGATCGGCTGTTGATCCATAGGGTTAAACTGAATATTCCTAAAATAAAGACCATTGATTTAGAAATAGATGATGAATTGGCACCAAAGACAGTGTCCTCTTTTCTTAAATGTCTGCCACTTGATGTAAAAATAAACTCCTGGGGAGAAGAGCTCTACACCAATGAAACTCCTGTTACAATAGGTGCAGAGAATGCAAAATCCTTGGTGGATTTAATGGATGTTGCCTATTGGCCAACAGGAAAAGCAATATGCCTTTTTTTTGGGCTCACACCAATAGGAAAAAAAGATGAGATCAAACCCTATTCACCTGTAAATGTAATAGGAAGAATCAAGAACACTGATAAGAAATTTCTAAAAAATGTACCTGACGGCATGATGGTTACTTTTAGCATCTAAATGATTTACGGTATCCTTTTACGCAACCTACTCGTATGTAACGGTGATTGTGGGGCTTTAAAACTCAACTCAAATGCAAAGAATGCGACGCTACGTTTTTCGATAAAGAGCACTTGGAAAGACACAAAAAAAACATCCACAAATAATTCTACTTTATTTCTAATGATACTGACATAATTTCTGACTCAAAAATATATGCCTTGAATTCTTTATTTTTGTTAGAAAAGATGACCCATGGAACTGGATTTATCTCCATGTATTTCTTGTCTGTCAAAGACGGGTATGCTGTAGAATCTGGATGAGAGTGGAAAATTCCAATTACTTCTAGTTTTCTTTTTTCTGCTTCGCTATAAGCTGCTAATAACTCATCATTAGATATTGTAAAGTTGACCGGTGAATCTTCTGTATTTTTTGTCAAAAAAATATCTTTTACATCAAAGATTTCGTTTTCAATTTTACCAAATAAAATTGCGCATGACTCATTTGGAATGTTTTTGTTTGCGTGGTTGGTAAGAATCTCTATGTGATTTTGTAAAAGCACTACGCTTTTTTGCAAAGTTTATCCTACTGTAACTTTTCCTGTCATCCAAGGATGTATTGTGCAGAAATATTCTGTTGTACCGGCGGAACTAAATTTGTATTGGAATGTGTTTCCTGCTTTTATTAATCCAGAGTCAAACGTTCCTGATGGGCCTGCACTTGGGTTTCCGCTTGTAACAGTATGTGCTGCTGAATCTTTGTTAGTCCAAACTACGGTGGTGCCAACCTTTATTGACATGTCTGCTGGATCAAAATATTTCTGGCCAGCACTTTGTGTTGATGCACCAGATACAATTGTTACATTTGTAATGATTGGTTTTTGTGGTGCAGTGATCATTATCTTGCCGGTCATAAAGGGATGTACTGTACACATGTAATCATATTCTGTTTCATTTAATTTTGAAGTATCAAGTCGGTATGTTTCTCCACCTTTTATTAAAGATGAATCAAATGTTGCACCAGCATCAGACGCACTTGTTACTGTATGTACCGCCTTGTCGTTATTTTTCCATTCAATTATGTTGCCTTTTTCAGCCGTAACAGTATTAGGTTGATAATTCGGATTACCTTTGATTGACGCATTCAAAAGTATAGTTACTGGTACTATGGGTACGTTTGGAGTGGGCGCCACATTTGTTGCTGTCTCATTTTTTACTGTGGCTGGCTGTAGTGAAAATTGAGCTCCCGGACCTATGAATCCTAAAGCGCTGTATGAAATAATTCCCACTGCCATAGCCAGTAAAAATATTACAGATATTGGTTTGAGGTATTGTGACATTCTCATTGCAGTAAATGCTATGA
Organism: Nitrosopumilaceae archaeon; assembly: GCA_035935115.1. Taxonomy (GTDB): domain Archaea; phylum Thermoproteota; class Nitrososphaeria; order Nitrososphaerales; family Nitrosopumilaceae; genus TA-20. The sequence goes on along the minus strand of DASYXK010000021.1, from coordinate 261,345 downwards.
CAACCGTAGGTATGATTATGATAAGTAAAACTCCGACAAATCTTGGTAATGATGTGACGTTGGTATTTTGACTTAGGGCAAATGCTCCGATGGAACCAGATATGCCAAAAATAACCAAAGTAGTAGCTTTTGCACGATTGCTTGTTGATACTCCGCCACTTAGGATTCCTGCAGATAAAAATACTAACCCGATAAACATTGTAAGTCCTGAAAGCGCCTGCATTCCAGTGAGGAATGTATTTGCAATTCCAAGATAAGACAAGAAAACTCCCGCAAGGCCTATGGCAGTGAGGCCCATGCCAGGCATCATTAGATCCCAGTCACTCATTTGTGGTACTTCCAATTAGTGAGATAATTAATCCTTTTGAGTATCTGTTGGCAAACTTCGAAGAAATTAAATTCCCAGCAAAACCGCTAACAGAGGTATTGGGATTAAAAGAAATACTGGAAATATCTAAACCTCGTATCGTTATTCTTCTTGTAATTACAGCAGTGACATCAATGTATGCTGCTAGTAAATTGATAGGGCCTGAACTAAACTATTGGAGTCTTTTGCATATTATCATAGCTGGGTCACTTTCTTCTGCTGGTTCTAGTGCACTAAATCACTATTATGATAAAGACATCGATCCCTTGATGAAACGAACTAGCACAAGACCTATTCCTTCTGGAAAAATGTCTGCAAAAAGTGTCTTGTTGTATGGATTGATAGTTAGTTCAATTTCTGTGATTTATGCATGGTTTGCCCTAAATCCGCTTTCTACATTTTTTATCGCACTTGGAATATTTTTCTATGTGATTGTTTATACCGCATGGCTTAAGCGAAGAAATTCTTCAAATATTGTTATCGGTGGGTTTGCAGGAAGTGCTGCATCTATGGCAGGTTGGTCTGCTGCAACTGGTTCTATGGATATGCTGGGAGCTCTTGTGGGAGTTTTGGTATTTGTCTGGACACCGTCTCACTTTTGGTGTCTTGCAATGAAAATAAAAGATGATTATGCAGAAGCCAAGGTACCAATGCTTCCTGTTTTAATTGGAATGCAAAGAACGTCAAAGTATATTTTAGTAAATACTGCCATCCTATTACCATATTCTCTGACATTAGTTGCGTTTGGACTAGGATACGTGTATCTTGTAATAGCTGCAATATCGGGTAGCCTGATGCTAGTATATCATTACAAACTTACAAAAACACCTACTTCAGAATTTGCTTGGAAAGCATACAAGGTTACTGCGCCTTATCTTACAATAATATTTGTTGGAATAGCACTGGATGCAGCATTTCACTTTCCAGTTTTTAAATAAAATAACTTATTTTAAAAAATTATTTTACACTTCTTCTGGGATCTCTTGTTCTTGATCAACACCGGGAAATCCAGCTTCATAATCGCGTTCTAATTTTTCTCTACTTTGTTGCTCTATTTCATCAACCTCATTTTCTTTTTCTACTATTTCTATTCGACGTTGTTCTTTTGTGAGCCAGCTTACCTTGATGAGCCCATAAATTTCCAAGCTAAGCAATGTCTTATTGAACTCATCTTCTGGAATTGAAATTCCTTCTTTGATTAACAACTTTGAAAGTTCCGAATCTGTTATGGATCCTGATTCCTTTATCATCTCATATAATTTATTTTTGAATGGTATTGTCATATTCTAACCGTAAAATGTCTTATCGATTGGTTTTGGTATGGCGTATGATATATTCTCTTTTATTGTACCATACCATTCATCTACACTTTTTGTTATGGAAGGTTTGACAAGCTTTAACGCGGCTGCAAAATCTGCACTACCTATCTTGGCAGAATCATTTTGCATTGCATGTACCGCAGCTTCTCTACATATTGCAACAAGGTCTGCTCCGCTGTAATTCTTTGTCGCTACTGCAATTTCTTTCAAATCTACGTCTCCAGAAAGAGGCATGGTGCGTGTTAGTATTTTGATTATCTCTAATCTGCCTTTTTCATCTGGGGCTGGTATGAATAAAATAAGATCTAGTCTTCCAGGTCTTAAAAGAGAGGTATCTATCAAATCAGGTCTGTTTGAAATACCAAGTACAATAACTCTAGACGCTCCACCGTCTTCCATCTCTGTTAAAAGCTGACTCAAAAGCCTCTCTCCAGTACCACCATCTTCCATGGATTTTGCTCTAGCAAAAGAATCAAGCTCATCAAAAATTACAATACATGGAGAAGATGCCTTTGCTTTTCTGAATATATCTCTAATTGCTTTTTCAGATTCTCCTACCCATTTTGATAAAATTTCTGGGCCTCTCACAAGAATCATGTTAGCTCCTCCTTCAGTTGCAAGTGATCTTGCTAGGAGTGTTTTTCCACATCCCGGCGGGCCATAAAGTAATGCACCCTTTGGAGGCTTGATTCCCATTTTTTGGAATTTTGCAGGTTCTTTTATTGCCATAATCAAGTTGTCATGTAATGTTCTTTTTGCATCATCTAGTCCGCCTACATCTTTCCACCAAATCTTTGGACTTTCTACATAGAATTCTCTCATGGCAGTAGGCACGATCTCATGCATTGCATCGTAAAAGTCTTGTAAACGAATTCTCATTGATTGTAAAATTTCTGCCGAAATTTTTTCTGTCTCCATATCTATTTCTGGCAAATAGTTTCTAAGTGCTTTCATTGCTGCTTCTCTACACAATGACTTGATATCTGCTCCAGTGTAGCCGTGGAGTTCTGCTGAAAGTATTTTCAAATCTACATCTTCATCAAGCGGCATTCCTCTTGTGTGAATATGAAGTATCTCTAATCTTCCATCTACGTTTGGTACAGAAATTTCAATTTCTCTATCGAATCTTCCAGGTCTTCTTAATGCTGGATCTACACTCTCTGGTCTATTTGTTGCACCAAGTACAATGACATTTCCTCTGTCTGTGAGTCCATCCATCAAAGCTAAAAGCTGTGCAACTACTCTTTTTTCTACATCGCCGTATGCTTCTTCTCTTTTTGGAGCAATAGCATCAATTTCATCAATAAATATTACACTTGGAGAATTTTCTTTTGCTTCTTTGAATATGTCCCGGAGTCTAGCTTCTGTTTCTCCATAATACTTGTTCATTATTTCAGGTCCATTTATGGAGTAAAAGTTTGCCTCTGATTCACTTGCAAGTACTTTGGCAATCAAAGTCTTTCCACATCCGGGTGGACCATATAACAAAATTCCACTATGTGGTTCTATGCCAAACGTTTGAAATACTTCGGGGTGTCGTAATGGTAGCTCGACAATTTCTCTCATCCTTTTTGTTTGTGTCTTTAATCCTCCTATCTCTTCATAGGTTACCCGTAATTTCTTGTCAACAGATGTCTCAGTTAGAATTGTAAGAGTTGTGGCACGTTCTATCTTCACAACTGTCTTGGGCGATATTTTGTGAATCTTAAAGTCCATCGAGTTACCAAGAATCATTACCGAGATTTCATCGCCTTCAGAAAGCGGTAGACCTTTGAGTCTATTTTTTACAAAATCAGTAAATTCTTTGTCTACTGTAACGTTTCCATTTACTGGCATGAGTACTACACTTTTTGCAGGTTTTGCTACAATCTTTTTTACATTGACAATGTCATTAATTCCAATACCTACATTCTTTCTTGTCTGGCCGTCAATTCTGATCATATCTGGAGCTTTGTTATCGTCATCTGTTGGCCACACTATTGCACAACTTGATCTCTTACCGACAATTTCTACCATGTCGCCAGGTTCTACTCGCAAATATTCCATAGCTTCTGGTTCAATGCGAGCTCGTCTTTTTCCTACATCTCTTTGTTTTGCTTCGCCAACACGCATTTGAAGCGGTTCGTCTTTACGTGTCAAAATAACACCTACTTTACATCTACAGATGCTCTGCTTGCTCCAAGGACTTCAAACTCTCCTACGCCTTCTATTGCCTTGACGGTGTTTTCAAGTGAGTCCATCTGCCCATCCTTATCTTCCAAAGAGAATTCTGCACTAATAAAGTAGAGGCCAAAAGCTAATGGCTCTTTTGTATATTTTGAAAGCTGTATTCCATCTTTTAATGTAGATGCGATCTTTTTTGCAACTGTATCTAGATCTATTTCAGTATCTGTTGGAAGAATTTTTGCTCGAAGTAAAAGACGTGCCATTTTTCTATGGTCCATCAAAATTGCAGGATTTGCATTTATAGGCTCTGGCAGCTTCCCTGCAACTTTCACATCTCCAAATCAGCACTGTGCCACAGCTAGGGCAATTGAATTTGACACATTTATCATTAGGCATGATAGGTCTATGACATGAGCTGCAGACTGGTAATGTGATAGATGATGACATGTTCAGAGCTGATAAAAAACCGAATTTATACCTTACTTATCATTTACAACTCTTCTCATGTTAACAGTCTTCTAAACTCGCTTCCTAAAATTGCCTGTATTGCATTGACTGAGCCTTTCACACCAAGCAGCTTGGCAAGTGAGATCGTATGAAAATCAAATGAGCCTTCTTTTGATATCTCTTCTACAATCTCCGGTGTTATGGACTCAAACATTTTGTCAATTGATTTGTTGTCTAGTCTTTCAAGAAGACCTCGTGCAAGAAGCATATGATCAAACTCTTGACCAAATTTATCTGTCCATGCTTTTTGATATTCAAGAAGATCAGATGATTTCCCAGACTCTAAAAATTTAGAAATGGATCTTCCAGCAAATATGCCGCCAAAACCACATGAATAAATTCCTCCAGCAGTAGTAGGCTTTGACTGTCCTGCCGCATCTCCTATGGTTACAATGTTTTTTGATACAAAATTCTGTATGGGCCCTTTTATCCAAATTGGTGCATAGACTTTTCTTATCGTTGAATGTTTTCCCTTTTCTTTGAGAAAACTTTCAAGAGCAACAGCGGCATTGATGCCTTTTCCTGCCACTCCTACCTTGGCCTCATCTCTTCTGGTTGGAATTACCCATGCAAAAAAACCAGGAAATTTTTCTTGATCAAAATATACTTCAATTCTGTCTTTTTCAATCCAATCTGCATACACTTCGTACTGTGCAGATTGCAATATTCCCGTTCTATCTTTTTGAATAAGTGAAGAGACTCCTCGTGCATCAACAACAATTTTGCATTTTAGTGAGCCCTCTGAAGTTTTGATACCGTCGTCAAAAATCTCTCTTAGCGATGATCTGACACGAATTTCTGCACCATTAGTTTGTGCTTGATGTGCAATTTGTTTGTCAAATTCACGTCTATCTAAAACTATGACTTTTTGAGATCTAGCATCAAGTGAAAAATTCTTTTTTGCAGGTGAAAAAATTAACGCTGATCTTATCTTATTGTCAAAAGTTGCTCTCATAGGTACTACTCCAAGCTCATCTATTCCCATGATACTAACTAGACCGCCACAATGCTCAGGTGTTCCGATTTCTGAATCCTCCTCTATGACTAAAACGCTGTGACCATTACTTGCTATTTCTCTTGCACAAAGAAGACCAGAGACACTGCCGCCTGCAACTATTACATCGTAATCCACGATTTTTTAATTTAATTCAATTATTTAATTCAATTCAAAAGTTTAACATACTCTAATTGGTTTTAAAAATTGGCATGGGTTTGGTTAAACAAGTAGTTGTAGTAAGAAAGGATCTTAACATGGGTACTGGAAAAATAGCTGCTCAGGTTGGGCATGCGTGTGTTTTAGGTGCAGAACATGTCAGAAAATCACACCCAGAATGGTATAAGGAGTGGGAACTATCAGGTCAGGAAAAAGTTGTTGTAAAAGTGACCAGTCTTGATGAACTGGAGAAAATAAAAAGACATGCAATATCGATTGATCTTCCTTGGTCCGAAGTAACAGATGCTGGTCATACCCAAATTGCTCCTGGAACTGTTACATGTATTTCAATTGGGCCAGCTCCAGAGGATAAAGTCGATAAAGTTACAAAAGATCTAAAACTGCTCTAGGAAATCTTTCAAAACTAGGGTGTAAATGGTTTTTCTCGGTCTCTTATTTTTCCATCAAATGATGCAGTAATGGTGTCACCAGGTTTTGCACTACATGGACCAATTTTTACATCAAAACCATCATGTGTTTCAGCAGTACAGCCTGTTTGATCTACTGATACAACTTTTACCGTCTCTGTAACCTTGTTTGGAATTAAATTCCAAAAGGGAAAAACTGCTACTGCCATGACTATTATGGCGGCCGCTATTGCGCCAGCAACAAGCTGCTTCTCATTTTTCATAATTAATACGATTAAACGTCCAGTAATTAGTGTTATTCTGATTTAGATAAAGTGGTTTTATGTTGATTATATTTATGAAATGAGTTTGTCCAAGACATGCTCCATTTTACAAATGATTACGGCGCATTTTTTAGAATTGATAATCAGAGAAATATTATTAAATCAAACAATATTGAAAAATTTCATGTTCATTGTGATAGCAGAGATCCAGATAAAAAAAGGATTAGAGTCGGAATTTAAAAATTGGGTTGAAGAATCAAACAAAACACTGGCAAATTTTGACGGATTCATTGGTAGGAGACTTTTAGAATCACACAATGGTAGACATCTAATGTTAGTTGAATTTGAAAGCAAGGCAAAATTTGAAAAAATGCATCAAACATCAGAACATGCCCAAATTCAATCGAAAAGTCATTCGTATATGGATGGCTTGCCACAACCAAAGTTTTATAATGTAATTTCACAATGATTTTTCTTCAAATGTTATTAGACTAGGTAATGGATTTTTTCATGGTTTTTGTAAACTGTTTCATACCTTGTGATGTAACCGCAATGCGTACATGAAAAAAATTGATCTGTAGATAGATTATCTGCAGACTCCAAAACTTTACCATTTATTGATACGATGGAAATTACGTTATTCTTATGTAATACTGCAAAGTTTTTTTCTTCACCAATAGAACTTAAGAAATCTTTTATTGATTTTATTACTCTACTCTCATCAATTTTTTCTTGATCATCTATTGTAGCTAACATAAATTCATGAGATTTGAGTGCAGGAATGACTCCTATTTGATCAGACACATACACTGCAAGTGCTGATTTTATGCCTTCTATTTCTCTACAGTTTACGGTAATCATACCCGTAAATTAAAAGCGCATTATTTTAGTTTAACAACTGATGTGGTAGAATTTTTTTTATGAAATATGTTTGTTTTTTGAGATATAGGAATGATGTAGAAATAGTTAAAAACAGAGTAGCGTTTTTATGTTATGCTGAGGAATTATTGGTAATGAGTACGCAAAAAGAAAAAACAGATGAATATTGGTTATTTGATCAAAAATGTAACAGACTTTTACAAGAAGAAGAAATAAGATTCGCAGGTTTCATAAATTCAATGGGTCGACTTGTTGCAGGCGGTTTTAAGGAAGGAATAACACCACTTGAAGATGAGGCAGAGCGACAAAAAATGTACATGGAGTTGGCATTACGAGTATCTATGAGAAAAGATTTTGATTATAGTCTTGGCCCTGTAAAATACTCTGCATCTCGCAGGCAAAAAGCAGTAATGCTGAGTTTTCCGATAAACTCAAACGTCTTGTTAGTTTCTGCAGAATCAACCGTAGATATAGACAAGTTTGCAAACAAGATTATGAAAATAATTGGATTGCAATAAATCTGATTTCTCTATGATTTAGACAACAATATTTTCTCTGCGTCTTTTTCGCCGTCACTAATTAGTTGTTTAATAGTAGCAAGTGAAAAGTCTGCATTCTCAAAGAGAAAGTGTGAATCTCCATCTTCTTGTCGCCTTATGCGAATTATTTCTCTTATTATTGTGCCTCGTTGACATGCCAATTTGTCATATTCTGATTCTATTTTTTCAAATTCCTTTTTTGCTTTTTCATCAAGATTAGAAGATTCTATAAAATCATGCATATTTTTTATCAAAGAAAGATATCTTGAAATAATTTTTGACATTCTGATTGCATGCTCTGTTTTATCAGAATCCATGATATCTCTTGCTCTGTGCCATGATTCCATCATATTTTTTGGTAGGTTTTCTTGGATATGTGGAAACAGATCAACCACATACACTTTTTTATCATATATTGGTGACGCATTTATCACCTCTGCTAATGGGGTATTACTCAACAAGGATCCGTCCCATAGGTATTTGCCACTTATTTCTGTCCATGCAATACCATAGAAAGGATAACCACAACCTGCAACAATATGGGACTCGTTAATTTTATCATACTTGCTATCAAATATGGAAGGCTTGCCGTTTTGTATATCTGTAGATGTAATGATGAGTCTGGGACTATTCGGATTTTTTAATTTTTCAAAATCAACATAATTTCTTATTGTCTTTTTTAATGGTTCAACATCGTAAAGGTAAGGGCTATTATAATTTAGAAAATTGAATAGATTTGGTATGAACCATATCGGCTGGAACGCATTAGGAGTTCCCCACATGGAGACAAACATTGATGATAATTGTGCCCGTTTACCTTGTGCTAGAAATGATGGGGTAACAGTTTCTGCCAGATTTAACCAAAAATCTTCAAGATTTTTCACAGGTTCATCACTTTTAGACCCAGCTATTATGACAGCATTAATTCCACCCATTGAGGTTCCTGCAACCACATCCAACTTTATTCTGTGTTTATCTAATGTTTTGTAAACTCCGCATTCATAGGCGCCAAGAGAACCTCCACCCTGTAGTACAAGTACCGTTTCAAAATTCAAATTTTTATCATCATGCGTTGATACTTTTTGCATCATTAGTGGTATTGTTGAAAAATATTTAAAGTATCGAATTCACGCTAATTTTTTGTATTAGATTGAAAACTAATGTAACATTCTAATACAATAATGGCATTGGTTTGGTATGACAGTAAAAACAATTAATCCTACTACTGAGGAAATCATTGCTGAATATGAAATCATAAGCAAAGAAAAGATAAATGAATCTGTAAAAAAATCAAGAACTGCTTTTAACGAATGGAAGAAAGACATTAAAAAAAGATCCGCGTTTGTACATACTCTAGCTGACGAATTAAGAAAAAATAAAACTGATCTTGCTCATGTGGCAACAAAAGAAATGGGAAAGCCAATCAAGGAAGCGCTTTCCGAAGTAGAAAAATGTGCATGGGCTATGGAATTTTATGGTGACAATGGAGATATTTTCTTGAATCCTGAGATTGTTAACACTGATGCAAGAAAGAGCTTTTTGTCATTTGAACCAATTGGAATAATTGGAAGTATAATGCCGTGGAACTTTCCTTACTGGCAAGCACTACGATTTGCAGCACCATCTTTGATGGCAGGAAATACCATAGTTCTCAAACCAGCCAGTGCAACAATGCAATGTGGAATTGAAATAGAACATTTGTTTAAAAAAGCAGGATTTCCTGACGGTGTGTTCCAAACTCTAGTTGGCGACTCTAGCATTGTGGAATCAATGATTGATTCAGATATCAACGCAGTAACATTTACGGGAAGTACTTCAGTAGGTGCAAAAGTAGCTCAGAGGGCAACATCGCAGCTAAAAAAATGCGTTTTAGAGTTAGGAGGAAGCGATCCTTTCATAGTTTGTGATGACGCTGATGTGGAAAAAGCCGCAAATGGAGCTGTCAAAGGACGTTTTATTAATTGTGGTCAGAGCTGTATTGCATCAAAAAGATTCTTGGTAACAAAAAACATTTCAAAAGAATTTATTGAAAAATTTGTTCAAAACACAGAAAAACTTCGTGTAGGTGATCCTACTTTGGAAGATACTGATATTGGTCCACTGGTAAATGCTGATGGTCTAAATAAGATAGAAGAACTGGTAACAGATGCTGTCAAAAACGGTGCAGAAGTACTGACCGGTGGAAAAAGAATCAAAAACAAAGGCTATTTCTACAGTCCAACTATTCTTACCAAGATTTCTACAAAAATGCGTATGGCTCAAGAGGAGACATTTGGTCCTGTGGCACCAATTACTGTTGTTAATAGTGAGATGGAGGCAATAAAAATTGCAAATGACTCTCAATTTGGTCTTGGAGCAAGTATATGGACACAGGATCTGATAAAAGCAGAAAAATTGTCAAGAATGGTAGAATCTGGAATGGTGACAGTTAACAACGTCTTGATCTCAGACCCTAGGATTCCTTTTGGTGGTGTAAAACACAGTGGATTTGGAAGAGAACTGTCAAGATATGGCATGTTAGAGTTTGTCAACATAAAATCAATAAGATTCTATGATCAATTGGTTCACCACCATCACGTAGAATAAGGATTCCAATCTATGACAAATAAAATCATACTAAATATAGACAAGGCAATTTACAACGAAGGCGAGTATGCAAAGATAAAATTAGATTATGAAGCCCTTAATCCAAAACAGACATTACACTTTGTTGTCTTTGATCCATCAGAAAAGGAAGTGTTTAGTGCAGATCAATACATTAATTCACAAAAGAATTCCTACTCTACTGTTTTAAAGTTTGACACAAAACAATGGAAAACTTCTGGCAGGTACAAGGTTGCTGCATGGGACCAAGAAGGAACAAGAAAGGAAATTTTCTTTCAATTCAAGGGAAAGAATCCATAAATCACTTACTGCAAGCAAATAGAACTTAAAAACTGCTTAAACGATTATTGAAACAAATGGAAGTATACACTTGCCCGATGCATCCAGAAGTGAGGCAAGACAAGGCTGGCAATTGTCCTAAATGTGGTGGTATGAAACTTGTACCTTTAGATTCCTTGAAAGCTAAAGTTGTTTCCCAAAATGAGAATGGAAGTATTGGCATTAGTGATGTTGCTTATCGTGGCTTAGCTGAGGCTTTTTTCATCGTGTCTATTTTATATAAGTTGGAAATTTTTAATTTTTATATTTTACCTTCAATTGATTTTCAAAAGTTATTTCGAAATTCCACGTTTTTTTTCTACTTCGTATTCTTCTCTAGTTAAGGTACGGACAACATTAGTAGATTGAAATGTATAAAGTGGTGTTCCTGTTGGATCTTTTGCTACACTACCATCAGGAGTAGTTAATTTCATAACCTTCGTTACTGCTACTCGTATGCCAATAATAACATCATCATCAGGTATTGAAATGTAAGTCCAACCTTCTTCTAGAGTATTATGAGGTGCGTATTTTGGTTTGAGTTGGTTTGGATCAAATGTCACGTTCTTCAATTGTTACTTATATCTATTAATACAAAAAGATTTGTTCATGATTTTTGATGGATATCAAATGTATCATAACTATCTAAGACCACACATGGGATTAAATGGAAAGATTCCTGCAGAAGTTTGTGGCATCAAGATTGAGGGTGATAATAAATGGCAGACATTAATCCAGCAGGCATCGGTGAACTTGAAGAAAAAAAGTGGTTAATCTCTCGTATCGATTTATACCATAAAACTACAATTGAAGTTCTACAAAATGAACTTAAAAAATATGAGAGTGCATTTGACAAGGCAATCTCTGATTTTAAAATTAATAGAAATTTCATATTATCAGGTCTTGGAGTAGGTTTATCGATTATTATTGGTGTTATTTCTAATCCTCTTGCTCAATGGTTTTTTTCATTATTCCAATATCATTCAGCATAGCAGGTCTGTTAGTTATCATATTCTTTAATATAATAATTAAAATGTCAGAAAGTGTACTTGCACCATTCACAGAAATTTATACTCAAAACATTGCAATACTTTTACATTCACAAAGTTACATAATTACTAGAGCAACTCGATTATCATATGTTACATTAGATTTTGTATCTAATTATCACATATTTACGATGCTTCTTGCTATTGCAATCAGTGTGTCAAGTGGTAAAACATTAAAGCAGTTTGCAAAGAAATATTCCAAAATACCTGTAATGAAATCAGCATTTTTAAGGGAGGCAAAAGCCTATGAAATTGACAAAGATCTTATTCGACAGTATTATGAAAAACTAGATCGATCTCAAGATGTACTAAAGGAATTACTAGAATTTGTTGATAAGACTCTTGCAGATTATAAACCCAAGAACTGACAGAGAGAATCATCTAGGACTGTTAATAACAACAGTCTCGTATGACTGATCGCTTGGAGTTTTTCTATTCAATCTGATCCTATCTACACACTTCCAACTAAAAACAATTTCTGCAATTATGCTTAACAAATCCATGATTTCACTTAGTAAGTTCTGATCGGACATACAGATTTTGTATGCGAAATTACGAAGAAAAATACAAGACAGATAATAACAAGAGTCTTGGATAATGTCCCGACACTTGACAGAGATAAAAAATTTGTCCCGTAGATTTGACAGAACCTCAAAATGGGTTTATTCTAATTATGTGTGTTATTTTTTATAGAATTTTTTTAATGCCAAAGTTATGTTTTTTTGCAGTCTTTTATCTCCAACATCAGGAATGATTCTGTTATAGTGTAATTCTTTTTTGGTAACTGTATTTGCTATTGCTTCTGCAGTTGCCAAAAGCATGCCAAGGCTTATCTTTCGTATTTTTTGATCCAAGATTGCTCTCATTAAATATGGGAAAACAAGTGCATTGTTTACTCTATTGTGAAACCTGTAGCTCCCAGTAGCAATAATTTTTACACCAGCTTTTTTTGCAATCAAAGGATCAACCTCAGGTTCTGGATTTGTAAGGGCAAAAACTATTGGATCTTGATTCATGGTTTTGATCATACCAGATGTTAACATGTTCTTGACTCCTGATACACCAATGAACACATCTGCGTTTTTTATGATCTCTAAAAATGTCCCTTTTTCTTTTTTCAAATTAGTTGAATCCGCGATAATTTTTTTGAATTTATTCATGTTTTTAGCTCTTCCTTTGTATATTGCACCAACTGAATCTACCACAATGATGTTTTTGCAGCCAGAAAATCTGAGTAGACTTGCAATACCAAAACCCGCAGAACCAGCTCCAGCTATTATTATTTTGATTGAGGCGATTTGTTTTTTGACTAGTTTTAATGAGTTTAACAATGCAGCCAAGGTAACTACTGATGTTCCATGTCTGTCGTCATGAAATATTGGAATGGAGATTTTTCTCTCTAGCTCTTCAGCAATCTCCATGACTTTTGGCGATTCTATATCTTCAAGATTTATTGCACCAAAAGCTGGCTCTATTGCCTGAATAGTTTTAATGATTTGATCTTTTTTAGTTGTGTTAAGACACAACGGAAATGCAGTAATGCCACCAAACTGTCTATACAGAACTGCTTTTCCTTCCATGACTGGAAGTGCTGCATATGGACCAATGTTCCCTAATCCTAGAATTCTTGTTCCATCAGTTACTATGGCGACATTATTTCGTTTTGATGTGAGGATGTATTTCTGGTCTGGGTGATGGAAAATGGCTTCACTTACAGCCGCAACTCCTGGAGTGTAAATCAACTGTATTTCTTTTAGATTTAATTTATGAGTTTTATTTCCAAGTAAAATCCTACCTTTTAGTTTCTTGTGTAATGCTATAGCTTTTCTTGCAGTGACTTTTGATGATGACATGCTGATGGTAGAATTTGATGATTAAAAAATAATGTGCAACCCTTAAGAAAGTAGGATTGCACCTATGATTCCAGCACCAGTTATTGCACCTAGGCCATAAAAGAGCAAGTCAAATGCGACTACCTTCTTGAAAGGTGCACGCACTTCCTTGTGCCATGTGCTGGATTTTGTTCGTGTTAGTTCTGATTTTGATTCCATGCCTATACTATACAATGGATGTTGATAGCCTCTAATCAGCTAATTGTATGAATGATAAGCTAAGTTGTTGAGTTTAGGTAATCTACAAAATATGCGTTACTATAGAGTATGGAAAAGACAGAATGTCTTGGATGTGGCTCACCAGAAGCCATAGTAACATTTGAGACAAAATATAGAGGGTTCAGAGGTACTTGTCAAAAATGTGGTGCAAATTGGCCAGAGTCCTGAATTTATGCACGTAAGATTTAGATTCATACTTTGTAAAGTCTGCATATGGAAAATAATTATGAAAATGCATCAGATGATTTTTTAGAGCTTGCAAGCGAACAAAGACTAAACATAATCTTTAACCTTCTTTTGAAAAAAATAAAGATTTCTAATATGGCAAAGGAACTGGGTGCAACAGTTCAGGAAGTTCATAGAAATTTTGAGCGACTATCTGATGCTGGTTTGATAAAGAAGGATAAAGATGGGTATTACGATCTCACTACTTACGGCAAGACCATCTGTACCCAGGTTCCCTCATTGCTCTTCTTGTCAAAAAATAAAAAATATTTTGAAAATCATGATTTTGGAGATATTCCGATGAAATTCATTCAGAGGATTGGGGCATTATCTGGAGGTCAACATGTGAAGGGCTTTGTCAAAGTACTGGAGCAATGGAAATCCATATACAAAAATGCCGATGATTACATTTATCAAATTTTTACCGAAGTGCCTCTTGATCTAATTGAACCGCTTCTTAACAGAGTAAAACATGGTGTTAAACTAAACTATATTTTCTCAGAATCTGCAATCGTACCAAAGGGAAGAAAAAAACTTTTGGCCAAACTTGGCATGAAAAGTCTTTTAGAGAAAGGATTAGTTGAAAGAAAAATGAAAAAAGATGTCAGCGTGGTAATTGTTTTAAATGAAAAGGAAGCATGTGTCGTCTTTCCTACGCTTGATGGGGACGCAGATATACGAGAAATGTTCTACAGCAAAGACCAGCTTTTCCATGAATGGTGCCTAGATTATTTTAGATACTGTTGGTATGGCTCAGGTGTTTTTCAAGAAGGAAAACTCAAAGAATAGAGGCATGCTACTTTTTATCTGAAATGCATCAATTTAGTCTGGAATATCTACGATGTGTAAATTGTTATGGCACACTAGATATAGAAATACTTGAGCAATCGCATGAAATTGAGGAAGGCTTTCTTATTTGTAATAATTGTAACAGTACCTATCCAATAATTTCAAAAATCCCAATCATACAATCAGATCTGGTATCATATCTTTCTAACCGTACTCAATTGGGAGGATACTTGATGACTGGAGCAAAAAATGAAAAGATAAAATCATTTGTAAAAAACTCACTTAAAAAAATAAAAAATTCTCATTCAGATGTGACTCCTATAGAAAAGCGATGGGTAATTACATACAAAAACAGCATCAAGTCTAAATTTTACTCTCATATGAAAAATTCACTTAACAAATTTACAAAATCTAATTTGGTATTAGAACATGGCTGTTCAATAGGATACGTTACAAAATATCTGGCAACAAAACACGATAACGTATTTGGAATAGATCAATCTTTTTTTGCTATATTAGAGGCAAAACAAAATAATTTTAAAAACCTTGATTTCTTTGTAGCCAACTCATTAAATCATCCCTTTGGGAAAAATAAGTTTGGTCTAGTTGTTGGATTAAATCTATTAGAACTTGTTGAACCACTTGATTTACTGGATGTTTTATCTAAACAAGCGAGTGACATGATTTTGATTTCTGATCCATATGACTTTGAGAGAGGAATAAATTCTGTAAAACAAACAGTTGATTCTAAATCACTTAGATTTGAACTAGAAAAAAGAGGATTTGTCATTATCCAAAATACAAAAAAACCAAAGTTTCTGCCTTGGAAATTAAATATTAACTCACGTTTGAACCTTCACTATAAGGTAGATTTGATTATAGCAAAAAATAATAAAAAAACTTTCTAGATCGAATTTATCTAAAACCATTGCTAATTTACTTTATGGGATATGGAAGGATTTTTGGCCTTGTAATGTTATTTACAATACTTGCGGTATCGTTATTTTTAACCAAATCACTTGCCGAAGAAATACAAATTCCATCATGGATAAAAAACAACGCCAAGTGGTGGTCAGAAGGACAAATTGGGGACAATGATTTTGTTAAAGGAATTCAATATTTGATACAATCTGGAATAATGAAAATTCCGCAAACTCATTCAGGATATGGTTCTTCCCAACAAATTCCAAGTTGGATTAAAAACAATGCTGGCTGGTGGGCAAACGGTACCATAACTGATAATGATTTTGTTAAAGGAATTCAATATTTGATACAATCTGGAATAATGAAAATTAAAACAGAACAAGTAATGGTATTATCTAGTTCTGTGTTTAAAAATAATGAAACAATTCCATCAGAATACACGTGTGATGGAACTAATGTTTCTCCTCCATTGACAATAACTGGGGTGCCTGTCAATGCCAAGAGTCTTGCATTAATAGTTGAAGATCCAGATGCTCCAATAGGAACAGTGACACATTGGATTATTTGGAACATTCCTTCAGAAAAGTTGCAATTCAACAAAGGAGAAAAAATATCTTATCCACAGGGAATTACAATTTTTGGCAAAACAGGTTATGGGGGGCCATGTCCACCATCTGGAACTCACAGATATTTTTTCAAGCTATATGCGCTAGAAACTATGCTTGATCTTGGGGATGGTTCCACAAAAGATAATTTCGTACATGCAATGGACGGTCATATTTTGGAACAAGCTACGCTAATGGGAAAATATTCTAGATCAAATTAACAAGATTTTTTACATGTGACTTTCTGATGGACTTTTACTAGTACCATGAAGTCAATTAACTATACATTGCTTGGAGATGAATCAATTGCAAAAGATTTTGGTAAAAAGGGAACAGCGACAGATCTTACAATATATGACAGAAAAGAGTCAGACGTTGTAAAAACATGGACCATTCCCACGGGGTTTCCAGAAAAAATACAGCCACTTTTTCAGGCCATCAATATGGGCGAATATGTCATTTTTTATGTGACAAAGCTTGACAAATTCACCGGAGAACAAATTGTTGCTTTAGACGTTCTTAAAAAAACACATGGTTTGTTATGTCACTCATACGAAGTTGATAGAAACAAACTCCTTATGATGACTAGAGGTACTGTAGTTGAGCAATACAAGCTGGTTGAACTTGAAGATCTAAAAAAAGAAGCAGATGCCTTGCAACCTGTAACAAAAGACGGCAAGACCAAAATTGCAATAGATCATTGCTTTGATGTCAAGGGGGTTGGAACTGTAATCTTGGGAAAAGTAAATCAAGGAAAGGCAAAGACATACGATAACCTAAAACTCTTGCCTAGAGGCTCCGATGTTTTAATAAAATCTATACAAATGCACGACGATCCAGTAGATGAAGCAATATCTCCAGCGCGTGTTGGTCTTTCTGTCAAAGGAATTACTCCAGACGATGTTCAGAGAGGCGATTTATTATGTGTGCCTGATTCAATTCAAGTGTCTCAAGAGATTACTATAGATTATTTACAAAACAAATTTTTCAAAGGAGAACTAGGTGAGAATCAGATGTTTCTTGTAAATATAGGATTACAAATTAGACCTGCAAAGATCATTTCACTAAAACCTATGAAATTATCACTAGGCAAGCCAGCAGTATTTGATAAAGATGATGTCTGTGTTATTCTAAAACCCGAGTCACAAACCATTCGTATAGTGGGTAGCGGAACAATTATTCAATAAAATTGTACGAAATAATCATTCATAAGTTCATGAGAAAATTATACTATTGTGAATACACATGATTTTATGGCATTTGGTTCTTGGTCAGTAATTACATCTATCTTTATTCTAGTAGTTAGTTTAGCTTATAGAAAATTTTCTAGGCGACAAAAAGATGAATCATCTTCACATTGAAAAAAAAGGTTTACGAGGGCTTGCTATAGCAGAAAGTTTTCGAGAAGAAAACAAAATCTCAACACTAGCAGGTGTTGTTATGAGGCGAGATTTTATTATTGATGGTTTTGTTTTTGGTCAAACCACTATTGAAGGAAATGATGCGACTGATTCTATCTTACAGATGTACAAAAAACTACACCGAGACGATATAAGCTTCCTGATGATTTCAGGATTGATTATTTCAATGTATAACATAGTAGATATCAAAAAAATCTGGAACGAAATAAAAATTCCAATTATTGGTGTAACTTATGAAAATTCAAAGGGAATTGAAGATGCAATAAAATTTCATTTCCCGGATTCTTATCAATCCAAGATTGAAGAATATCATAACCTTGGTGAAAGAACCAAATTCACACTTCATACTGGACATGACTTGTATGTCAGAATTGAAGGTTGTACCATACAAGAAACAAAAAATCTGTTAGATGCCTTTACTCTCCAGGGTTCTATACCAGAACCACTTAGAGTCGCTCAAATACTTGCAAGAACAAAGCTGTAGATTTTATAAATTATTTTCTTTCTTCCAACTTTACTACCCATTTGCTTTCTGTTAATCTGGAAGAAGCAAATTCTATGCGACCTATTACTCTGTCTCCTTTTCGAACCATACCATACTCGTTTTTTTCAAGTTTTAAAATGAACTGTTTTGATTTGTAGCCTCCTTCTATAACTTTGATCTTGAATCTCTTGCTTGCTTTTATTGTCAAGTCTCTTGCTGCTTTGGCATCGCCAATCCATGAAAACATCTCAAACGAACCAAAATTTTTTGTGGTAATTTCATAATCATAAAGTCTTGCTTCAAACTTCCAATCCATTTTTTTTGCTTCATCATTCATCCATTGTACTGCTTGATTGCCATATCCTTTCTCAATTCCAAATGATTCTGCATCAACCAATTCTCTACCTTTTTCAAGTATGGTACATGAATCTAACTAAAAGCTAGCACTGATTGATTGTACCATATTATTAGATAGGATGCATTTTGATACTCCATGAAACGTACTGCTACAGATATTCGCAAAGCAATTGAGACAAACTGGAATGAATACTTGTCAAAATATGGTAATCTCTTTTCTTCTGATTTTATAAGCGGTTCAAGCCCACCATCTGTCTTTGTGGGGACATCTGGTTATCCAAAGGTATCAGTAGGTCCAATGCTCCCACCAACACACGGCGACACCATGATTTTAGATTCTCCTGAGCAATGGCTAGGCAAAAGCCTGGAGGAAATTGTAAACTATCGACTCAGTTTGGTAAGAGGGATACAAAATATGCCAGTAACAAATCCTACTGGGAAATACATTGAAAGTCTTCAAGAAGTTGCAATGGCATCAAGACCAATTGATTCTGATATTCAATTTTTAAAAAATACAACTCCAGTTACGTCAATTGATGGTGAGAACCCTCCATTTGGACCAATAGGCGAAATTAAAACGGCAAAATTTTCCAATTCTAGTTCAGACAAACAGATACAGAAAATCTATTATGACAAAGATTTGCTTGCCCAGGATTCTGTTCTGGAACTCTACAACAAGGGCATTGAGATATCAAGAATTCAAAAATGCTTTAGCATAGGAATGTTTGGCAAAAATAGAAAGCTAGTTCCTACCAGATGGAGTATTACAGCCACTGATGATATGATATCAAAATCTTTGATTTCAGAAATAATGCAGTTTGGTATAATTGATAGCTGTCAAGTGTTTTTCTTTAATCATATTGGAAACTTTTTCTCTGTAATTATTTTCCCAAGCAGATGGATGTTTGAAATGCAAGAAGCATGGTATGATCAACAAGGAAATATTGGATTTGGTTCTGATTTTGAGGATGGAAGGGGGCTAGATCATTATCCAGTTACTGCAGGGGCCCATTTTGCCTCAAGACTAGGTGTTACAGAATATCTTTTTAAAAACAAGGTGCAGGCAGCAGCTCTCGTATTGAGAGAGATAAGACCAGAATATGCTGTTCCTGTAGGGGTTTGGCAAGTACGAGAGGGAATACGAATGGCATTAAAACAAAAACCAGTTCTAGTTTCAAGTTTTGAAGAAGGTCTTGATCTTGCCTGTAAAAGTTTGAGTATTGATAAGAAAGAATGGATTGCAAAAAGCAACTTGCAAAAGGCAAGAAAACAAAAATCAATTTCAGACTTTTTCTAGTTGCTAGAGTTTTTATTTACCACAAATTTCTACTTATTTAATGCAGAACAAAAGTGTAATTTATGCAATCTTGATACTTGCAAGTCCAACAATACTTGCTTTAGCTGCTTTTCCCGACTCTTTTAGTCTGAGCTGGAATCAAGGTAGGGGAGGATTTCTTTTTGCAATGGCCTTTATTGCCGCAGAACTTATTGGTCTGAAACTAGTCATTCCAAAAAAAAGACTAGTTGTTATAATTCCACTGGCTGCAATCACAATCATCTATCTGATAAGTCTAGAATTTGGACTGCGTAATTATTTAATTTCTGTTGCACCGCACTTTAACGTTCTACTAAAAGATTCATGGACTTGGATGTGGGATTTTATCGTCATGGCAATTTTCTTTGTTGCATCCATGACAATATTGTTTGGAAAAAGATGGATAAGAATATCTCCTGCAGGGCCAATATACACAGCTGGCACTGCAATAATTTTGTCACTTGACGCATTCTTTCCGTATGATTCCTTGGGACCACTACAATATGTTGTGCCTTATCTGGTAAAATTTGATGTTTTCTTGATAAACTCACTTCATCTGGGTGTTGCAAGTGCACATGCAAATATCATGCTTTTAATTGGAGAACATGGCCCGTTTGCCCTGCAAGTATTCTGGCCTTCAGCAGGTGTGCATAGCATCATAATCTACTCGCTTGTAATGATGGCATTTTTACTCAAAATGAACATTCCAAGAAATAGAAAAGCCATGTACTTTGTACTTGGTGTTATAGGCACGATTGGAGTAAACGTGATTAGAATATTTTCCTTATCTGTTTTCGTACTAAAAGTATCAACTAACGTAAACGAGTTTGAATCATTTCATGGTATTGCAGGCGAAATAATGTTTCTGCCATGGTTGTTTATCTTCTTATTAATAGTGACATCTGTGGAAACTAGACGCATAAAAAAACTTGAGATAGCTAAACAAGAACATGATAAAAATCAATAGAAACATAACTCCTGGAGACTATTTGCTTGCTGAAATTTTTGACGGATTACAAGAGATGGATATTCTTACCAAGGTTTTCAAAACAAAAGAAGAACTTGATGATGTTTTTTTAAAAACCAAAGTAATTGTTGAAGAAAGTGATCATTACATGTACGTAAAAAATGATGACGCATCAATTGTGATTGGATTTGGGCATTTGCAAAACTCTGATTCAAAAATACTCTATCTTGATATTGTTCATGAGCTTGTGCATGTAATGCAGCAACGACTGGGTCTTGATCTGTATAACAAATCATATGCATATGTTGATAGGCCAACTGAGATTGAAGCATATGAGATAGCAGTTCTGGAAGCAAAAAATCTTGGAATGAATGACGAAGAGATTTTGGATTATCTTCTTGTAGACTGGATTACTCCAGAAGAACACAAAAGATTGGCATCACATGTGGGTTTATTTTAGAAATACCTTGTTATGTTGTCTTGACCCGAGATTTTTGAAAGATCAGACACTCTGACTCCAATTCTTCGCACCAAAAGTTGTTGATCCTCTAGGGCTTCTCTTAGAAGCTGCATGACAGTTTTTTTGAACTCATCAAGACTAGAAGTGGAATTTCTTAAGGTCCTTGACTTAGATTTGTTTGATAGATCTGATTGCACAAATTGTATTCCAATTGATTTGAAAGTAATATTGTCTGATATTATGGCAGTGTGAATGTCTTCACATAGTTTTTCCAAATCTTTTGTCAGAAAATTATAATCTTTTGAATCCTGTTTTAGTGTGATTATCCTGCTATATTGTGTTGCTTCTTGCCTTGGAGAAACTGGTTCATTATCAATGCCTCTTGCTGCATTGTAAATATACGCTCCAATTTTTCTGCCAAACTTACTATTAAGAGAAAACACATCTAGATTTTTTAGCTGAGAAATTGTTTCTAGACCCATATCTGTAAAGACACTCTCTGTTTTTTTCCCTATTCCTGGAATTGTTCTAATTGGAAGAGGATCTAGGAAACTTTCAATTTTTTCTGGAGACACTATAGTTAATCCATCAGGTTTTTTAAAATTTGAGGCAATTTTTGCTACAAGCTTGTTTGATGATACTCCTACCGTACAAGAAAGCTTTGATGACTTTCTAACTGCATTTTTTAATTGTTGTGCAAAATGTGATGCCTTGTCAAAATCTCCCTCTGTTCTTGTTGATACATCAAGATATGCTTCGTCTCTTCCTACATATTCAAAAATATCTGCAAATTCTTTTATTGTATCCATGGTCTTTTGTGAGATTTCTGTATAGTATTCAAAATCAGTAGGCAGAAAAACAGCATTATGTACTTTTTCTAATTTTTTCTTGGCAAATCTTATCGGCATACCTGATTTTACTCCATAGTTTCTTGCAATGTAATTGGCAGTGGCTATCGCACCGCTATCTCCACCACGGTCAGAAAATACACAAATCGCTACTGGTTTTGTTTTTAGATCTGGATTTCGCAATTCCTCACACTGTGCAAAAAAATAATCAAAATCTATGTGAAATACAACGCGTTTTTCCATGTTACTTTGAGCAGAAAAATGCTTATTATATTATCGAAACCAACCGTCTAAATATATTCAAGAGATTAGACCATACATGGATTATCCTGTTATAGCAGAATCAGAGGGTGTTAAAATTAAACCTGAATTAATGGAAATTGAAAAGCTGTATTATTGTATATTTCAAGACAAGGTGTTGCTTTTTTTTAAAGATCAAGGCGAATTGCTAAATTGTTATGAAATTGAAGAAAAAGAAATTGTTGACGCTGTAAAAAACTCCTCTTCTGCAGAAGATATTGAAAACATTCTACAGAAATTTGTAGATCAAGAGAATCTTAACCATTAAATAAAACACTACGTGAGATGCGTCTGTGAGCCGTATTCCAAACATCATATTCATTGGAAAAAAGTCAATTCCGACTTATGTTAATGCTACACTCACCCAACTATCTGTAGAACCGGTTGTAACTATCAAAGCTCGTGGAAAGAGCATAGTCACAGCTGTAGATGTGTCCCAAATGATAGTAAAAAGACTAAATGCGGTAGGCTACAAGGTTAGTGGTGTAAGGATATTTTCAGAAAGGATGACCTCACTAGATGGCAAAGAACGAAATGTATCCACAATTGAAATCGACGTTGCCCGTCCTTAAAAACATGGTAAGCACTTTTGTAAAACGTGCAATAATTATTGGATTAGCAGGAATTGTAGCAATTATCATTCTGTATGTCTTAGACGTTTCCAACACATGTCCAATAAAGCAAATTAATGTTCTAAATGATATGAAAAAATATGAGATAACAAAAAACCCAGAGCTTTGTGATGATATCAACAACAGAATAATTCAACTAAATAACCAATGTGGAATAGAAATGGAAATTCTTAATTGCGGCTAATGTATTGCTTGTAAAAGAAAAACAACTCCAAAGTATACTAAAACACCGCTAATTGCAATCATGAAAATGCTATATTTTTTGTTAGAAATTATCTTTTTGCCCTTTGATGATAAAAAAGCAACTGAACAAATCCATGCATAATCCATCCATATATGAAATACAAACATGATGCCAATTCCTATAAATGAATAAAGAATTATTGCATCCGTGATTAATTTGAAACCTATGGTAAACCACCATATGAGAAAAAATGGATTTAGTCCACTGAGAATTATTCCAGCAAGAAATGGACCGTGTTTTCCTTCAAAAATAGTTGATGGTTTTTTGATGGTTGACTTTATTTGAATTCCTGCAAAAACAAAAAGGCTTGATGCACCAAGAATAGATGTGATTTCTCTAAACTGGGGTATTGTAGCAAGTGATATGGCACCAATTCCAAGCAGAACTACAAGAGGTAATTCCACAACGGTATGGCCATATGCCATTTTTAGTCCTGTTTTAATTCCGCCCTTTAGGCCGTATGCAACATTAGCTGCAAAAAGTGGCCCTGGTGACATGACTCCTGATAACGAAATCGTGATTACTATGATGGCAAATTCTACAAGTGTTACCATTCCAAATTAGAGATTGATTTTTGATTTAAGCATTAATAGGAAAATATCTTTGATGCCTGATCTATCTTTCCATTTAAAAAATCAAGGACCTCTTTTACACTATTATGGTAAAAGAACTCTTCTTTACCTTGAGTTGATATATTTATACAGTATCGTTTTGCTGATCTATTAAGGAAAATAATGTTTGATTTGTTCTCTATTCTAATTCCTTCGTCAAGATCAAGAGTTTGAAGGAGTTTTTCAAGTTGACTTTTTGATATTTCTCTTTCTTGGTATGTCATCCGTACATTGATTCCTTGATAGGAGCTGTTTCTTCCTCAGTTTGCTTGAGGCTTTGTTCTATTATTTCGGCTTCATGTAAAAGTGTGGGCAAATCACAAGATGTTCCTGGCACTAGTTTGGATAATGCCATGCAAATTTCAGCGCCAGATCTAAAGTCAGGTCCTGGATCTTGACCTTTCACTAAAAGCACAATTACATTTGTTTTTGATAATGCTCCCTCATTTAATAAAATTCCAGGAATTCCAGGAATTGTACCGTTTTGTAAAATTGTTATGTCTGCATCATTTAGTTTCTTTTTAGCTTCTGCGGTACTGGCTATTCCCATGATAGCTGGACCCTCACTTCCAGCTTTGATTACGGAACTACTTAGGATTAGAGAACATTTGTGCTGATTTGCCCAATTCAACATTGTTCTTGCAACTTCTCTGTGTAGAGATTCATGAGGTGTTAGATATGATGAGAAAACTGCTACCTTGAGCGTACTATTTACAAATATTCGTGCAGGAAAATTAGGAGCTCCATCTTTGATTATACTTATTGGTGGAAAAAGTTCTGAATCAAGAACACCAGCTAGTTCAAAATCTATGGTACTTGTCAAAGATTCTGTTGCAATCGCATTTGCTAATCCTGCATATGGAAAGCCATCTATCAGATACCCACCTTCTATGTTAATTGATTTGATCTCTCTTATTGTGATCTCAGAGGCCAATATCTTGACTATGCCTTACATCCTTTTAAATCATGGATATCGTTTTATTTGGTTAAAATGAACCCTTTTTCGTGGAAACATTATACATACTCCTAAACTGTGATCTTGGTTCAGAAGTAGATATCATAAATGAGTTAATGAAAATTCCAGAAGTAAAAGAAGTACGAGGCACATATGGCGTTTACGACATATTTGTCAAGCTACAAGGTGATTCAAATGCAACTTTGGAAAATATCATAACCCACAAGATTAGAAGAATAACAAAAATTCGTTCCACGGTAACCCTGACTCCAATTCTTACACAAGGTGGACGATAGGTCCAAAAATGCTAAAGTTATTCAATTCCCTTTCTTTAAAGAAAGAAGATTTTGAGCCATTTGATAAACCAGATGTAAAAATATTCATTTGCGGTCCTACTCTGTATGACTATACTCATCTGGGGCATGCAAGAATCTTTCTTACATATGATTTGCTATGTAGATATTTACAAGCTAGAGGATTCAAGACAGCCGTCCTTGTAAACATGACTGACATAAATCAAAGTGTCTTTAACAAAGCTATAGCGCAATCTGCTGATTATAGAGCCTTAACACGATTCTACTCTGATCAATTTGTAAAAGACCTAAAGTTGTTAAACATAATCACGATAACAAGGCTTGCACATGTCTCTGATTATGTAGATAAGATAACCAAACATATTTCATTTTTCATGAAAAACAAGAATGCGTATTCTGCAAACGGAAATATCTATTTTGACACAAAAACCATATCCGATTATGGAATAATTTCCAAACAATCACGACAACAACTAAACTTACATAGAATGGATATAGGACCAAATAAAAAAAATCAAGAGGATATACTGCTTTGGAATTGCTCAGAAGATTTTGGATTTTCATGGAAAGGTGATTTTGGAGATGGAGTTCCATGGTGGCACATCCAAGACACTGCTGTTGCCTTTGAAAATTTTGGCACCCATTATGATATTCATGGGGGTGCCAAAGAACTTGCATATCCTCATCACGAGGCACATTTTGCACAATACAAAGCCCTGACTGGTATAGAAAATCCGGTAAAACTCTGGATGCATGTTGGTCTTGTGTTATCCAATGGTGAAAAGATGTCAAAATCACTTGGGAACATGGTTCTTTCACGGGAATTAGTTGAGAAATATGGCCAGAATTTATTGCGTATTTACATTTTTTCTATACATTATAGAGACGAAATCAATTACAATGAAAACGATCTCTGCAACAAAAAACCACTGCTTGAAAAAATTTACAATACTAGAAACAAAACTTCTGACAGTACGTCACAGGTTATTTCTGATTTAATAAATGAATTTTTTGTTTCTTTTGAAGATGATTTTGATTCCCCAAGTGCACTTGACATAGTAGATAAAATTTGTACATTGGTTTTGAAAGGTGAGAACATAACTCTACAAGATTTTGAAAAAATCACAGGCGTATTGGGTTTGTCTGTATGATTGATAAAATAGAATCAAATGATCTTGGATTTACAGCAATCTGGAGCAACACAACTCAACTAGAATGCGGTACATTGTTTATGAACACAAACCTTCCTGACGATTTGTTCTTTGACAAGCTTACAAACATAACCTGCTTGAGTGAAAAGATGATTGATGAAACAATCAATGTTTTTCATAAAAATAACATGCGCCCTTTTGTTTATACGTTAAATAATTCCTCTCTTGAGGAACTTCTTCTAAAAAAGAATTTTAAATTTTATGATACACAACATGTTTTAAAAAAACGAACTATTTCAGAGAACGAAACTTCGTATGTACATCATATAGAAAAAAAAGACTCACTTCTATGGGCAGAGGTTTTTTGTAAATCATATGATTGTTATGAATGGATTGACGAAGTAAATAACATTGTGAGAGGTTCTATCTCACAAGTAGAATATCTAGTAGATGCGGAACATAATGCATCATGTGTAGCGTTATATGAAAAAAATTCAATCTTGGGGCTGTATTGTCTAGGTACTCTACCTGAAAAAAGGAAAAAAGGTCTTGCTAAATTATTAATTAACCATGCATTAAATAAAATAAAAATAAAAAACTTGGATTTTCTTATGCTAGAAACATATCAAAGAGACGATCTTCTAGGTTTTTATTCAAAATTAGGTTTTGAGAAATTGTACGAAAAAAAAATTTACACTATTTGAGCTTTGAAAGTAATGCTGAATAAAGAAATGGCAATATGGTCGTAGCTTCTGCATTGATAGTAGTTTGCATTGCTTTTTGTGTAACCTTGCCCCATGAGATTGCTTCTCTTACTAGTGCTCCACTTGAGCTTCCGTCAAATTCATGTGCTGTAGTAATGTATACTGCATAGTCAAGACCATCTCTGTATTGATTCCACCACAAAGTATGATGTTTTGATATGCCTCCACCAATCATAAATGCGCCAGATTTTTCTGCCTTGAATATTAATCCTGATAAAAGATCTCCGTCTGCAGCTACGTTGAGTTTAAAGTCACTGTGTTTTTGAGTAAAAAGCCAAATCTGACTGCCTACTGCACCATCAATTATTCCAGGAACTACTACTGGTATGTTGTTTTTGTATGCCCAGTAAAGAAAAGAGCCCTCTCCTAGGTTTTCTCCTATCATCTTTGTTATGTCAGATGTGGACATTTCCTTTTTGCCATCCTTGTATGCTTTTTCTAAAAACATCTGCATTTTTTCCTCAATTATTGGACCATAGCTTTCCATTGGAACAAGCACATTTCCTAATCTATGAATGTGTTGATCTGCAAGTTCATTATCATCAAGTGTAAATGAACCTTCTAGATAATTTGAAAAATATCTGGCAATATCATGATCTAAAGCACCGCATGTAGTAATTACTACATCAAACATTTTGTTTTTTATCATGTCTGTAATTATTCCACGAAGACCTGTTGATGTTATAGCTGCAACAAATGATAGAAATTTCAGACATTTTTTATCTGAAATCATGGTATACAAAATATCCAATCCTTCTACTAGATTTCTTGATTCAAATCCTCCTGCCTTTGACATTTCATCAAAAATATTTTGTATGGTGTGATCTTTTTTTATTGAAATATCTCTAACTGGTCTACCGGGTTTTATCACAAACGTCGGATCAGAATTGGGTTATAAAATCTTCTGCACTAGACAATTCCCTAATAAACACAAGTAATTAATATGATAGAATAATTTGCGTAGATACGAGACAATTTGGGGAAAAAGATTCGTATAGCAATTGCAGGTGTTGGAAATTGCGCTTCTGCACTAATACAAGGTGCCCATTATTATTCTAAAAATCCTCGAGATACTATAGGTCTTACCGCATATAACATTGCAGGCTATGAGCCTAGTGACATTGAAGTTGTTGCTGCATTTGATGTTGCTGATACCAAAGTTGGAAAAGATGTTTCTGAGGCCATTTATGCGAGACCAAATAACACCATTACAGTAGCTGAAGTTCCCCGTATGAATATTCCAGTACAGAAAGGTCCTACAATGGATGGAATTGGCAGACACCTAAGCCAGATTGTTACAGTCTCAAAAGAGCCAGACGTTGATGTCAAAAAAGTCCTGCGTGATACAGGGGCTGAAATGCTTGTTAACTACTTGCCTGTGGGAAGCACCCAAGCTGTGAGATATTATGCCACTCAGGCGCTTGAATCTGGAATTGGTTTTCTAAATGCAATTCCAGTGTTTATTGCATCTGAACCAAAATGGCAACAAGCCTTTGCAGAAAAAAAACTGCCTTTGGCAGGTGATGACGTTATGAGCCAACTTGGAGCTACCGTAGTTCATAAAACGCTGGTAAAACTTTTCGTAGATAGAGGCGTGCTAATTGATGGAACGTATCAGCTTAACATTGGAGGCGACATGGATTTTTACAATATGCTAGATGAAGAAAGACTTGAAGATAAGAGAATAAGCAAAACAAGCGCTGTAAAAGCAATGGCCGATTACGATATTCCTATGAGAATAGGTCCTAGTGACTATGTTGATTTTATTGATAATGAAAAAATTTGTTACATAAATATAGAAGGAAAGTATTTTGGAAAAATTCCAATCAAACTTGATTTGAAACTCAAAGTCATTGACGCGTACAACAGCGCTGGCATAATGATTGACGCAATTAGGGGACTAAAAGTTGCTCTTGATCGAAAACTTACAGGCCCTATGACTAGTATCTCATCGTATTGCTTCAAACACCCTCCAATACAGATGCCATATACAGAGGCAAAAACCGCATTTAGAGAGTTTATCGAAGGAAAACGAGACAGGTAACTAAGAAAATTCTTACCGTTAAAAACAAAATTTTTGCTGTATAAATCAATATTTTTTCATGTGATAATAGTTGTTAGCATAGTCAAGGAAACTTGTCAATATTCTGTTATTTCACATATCTGAGCATCGAGAACATTGGTACATATTCGCAAGCTAGAGATCTTTGGATTCAAATCATTTGGTTATAAAAATACAATCATCAACCTTGAACCTGGCCTTGTGGCAATTTCTGGGGCAAACGGTTCTGGCAAGAGCAACATACTAGACGCTATATCTTTTGCACTAGGTGAGAATGCTCCAAAGATAATGAGAGTTGACAAATTACGCTCACTACTTCATGATGTTGATGGAAGCCGTCATGGTGCAAAGATAGCACGTGTGAGTTGTCACTTTGATAATACTGACAGGAGGATCCCAGTTGATTCCAATACTGTTACTATAACAAGAGAGATGGACGAGGCAGGTGAGAACATTTACTACCTGAACCAAAAAAAAATGCAACGAAACCACGTACTTGACCTCTTAGAGGTTGCAAACGCAGGCATTCACAAATTAAACATAGTTCAACAGGGTACAATTACCAGAATATCGGAATTCAATGCCGAAGAGCGACGCAAGATAATTGAGGATATTATTGGTCTGGCGTATTTTGATGAAAAAAAGACTGAAGCATTAAAACAATTGGATGAGGCAGACAGACGGCTTGAAATTGCACTTGCTAGAATGGATGAGATAAAAAAACGCATAGATGAACTTGAAGAAGAAAGAAACCATCAACTAAGATATGACCTTTTGGAACGAGAACTAAAAAGATTGCATGCAATCCAGTCCTCTAATAAATTAAAAGATATTGAATCTCAAAAAATCTCAAAAGAAAGAAATTTGAATGCAATTCAATCCGAAACAAAAAAACTCGATGAACAACGTAGTCAATTAAAAGACGAAATTAAGAAACTTGAAGAAGAAAAACAAAAGTTCATGGGAGAGGTAGACGCTTACAATATTGCCAAGGCGGCAATAGATTCCGAACTTAGTACTGCCATGCATCAATCTGAGGCAGCAAACAGCAAGATTGCAACTAATGCCAGACGACTAGGACAAATAGATTCACGCCTTCCTGAAATCGAATCTGAACTAAATAATTTACATGAAAAAAGATTCCAACTTGAAGTACAAATTCAACAATTAAAAGAATCGATAAACTCCATTAATGAAACCAAAAAAACTGCAAATACAGATCTTTCCTCAGTTGACTCTGAAATTAATCATGTATTAAAACAACAATCACAGGAGGCAACAAACAAACTCAAAGTAGATGAAAGTATAAAAAATATCAAAAATTCACTTCATGATGCAAAACTCTCATTTTCAAAAATAGAACAAGAAAGAAATGACATTACAAACAAAATTGAACAAAATTCTGTAAAAATCAAATCACTTTTAGAAGAAAAAGAAAAACTACTAAATCTAGAACAGAAATTAAAAATAATTCGAGCTGGACACGAGGCTACCATAAAAGAATTAAAATTAAGACTAGCAAACATGTCTGCAAGGAAAGCAAAAATTGAAAAAGATATTGATGATACAACACTGATTTTAGAAAAAGCAAGTAAAGCAGCTGCTCAATATGAAGCAAAAATCCGAGTTGTCAAAGAAGTTATGCATGAAGATTATTCTATAGCAAAACTCAAAGAAGATTCTAAAAGATTGGGAATACAAGGTCTTGTTTATGAGATGCTTTCATGGGATAAACAATATGAAAGACCAATACTTGCAGTAGGCTCTGACTGGTTAAAGGCTGTTGTCGTAAACGATTTTGCTACTTTGCTTGGGCTTGCAGACTTTGCTCAAGAAAAAAAACTTCCAAAAATACGTATTATACCACTTGACGCCATTCCAAATTCAAAAATTTCTTTACCTCAAGAGCAAGGAATAATTGGCGCATTGTCTGATTACATAAAATGTGAAGAAAAACTTGCTGCACTGAAGAATTTTATTTTTGGAAATATTATTTTAGTAAACTCAAATGAATCTGCATATGTGTTATCTAAAAAAGGCTTTAGAGCAGTAACAGTTGATGGCCAATTCTTTGAAGCAGACGCAAATGCTATGGTAGTTGATATACACTCAAAAATTTCTAATCTTACCAAAATTATTCTTCTAAGTACATCAGTTGATGGTTTAGTTCAGTCGTTAGATCTTTTAAAAAAATTCATTCAAAACAAAAAGGCTCAACTTAAAAAAATTGAAAGAATAACAAAAAGTCTAGATAATAGGTATAATGCCTCTGATACCGGGCTTGCAAACGTTGATTTGAGCTTTACAGACGTTAAAGCGAAACTAAAATCAATCTTGTTATCAGAAGAACAACTTACATCCAGAATTTCACAACTCAAAAGACATGATGAAAGCCTGAAAACAAATGCAGCAAAACTAGAATCCTACCTTGGTTCTTTAGAAGAACGAATATTGATGACACAGGAAAACTATGCAGAGGAAGAACAAGCACGAATAGCATCGACACTTACAGTATTAAATGAAAAAAAATCTTCACTTCTAAGTACTCTGAATTCCATATCTGCTGAGTTCAGAGAACAATCGTCCCAGCTTACCATGTTAACAAACGAGGAAACTGGGCTTAAATCAAATACCAGATTACTTTCTCAGGAACAGTCTGCACTTAATCACGAAAAGTATGATCTTGAAGTAGAGTCACGATCACTGACAAAAGAAAAGGAAAAAGTGGATATTATACTAGTATCATTAAGAGAGAAGGAACAACAACTAATATCGACTTCTGGAACATCGGTCTCTGCACTCAAAGAATATGATGCAAAGCTAAAGGATTTGTCTGATGGCGAAAAGACAGTTACAAAGGAAATTAATAATTTTGAAAGACAGTCCGACTCTCTCTCACGTGACATTCGAGACCTTACTGAAAGTGAAGTTAAGATACGTGACACGCTTTCCTCTTTTGGATACCAAGAAATCTTAGAAACTTTTGATGTAGATCAAATATTTGTAGCCCTAGAATCAGAAAGAAAGGCACTAAGTGGTTCCCTTAATACCAAAGCTCCAGAAACATATCGTGAAATTTCAGATGGGTATCGTTCAATGTCAACTCGTAAAAACGAACTTGAAGAGGAAAGAAACTCCATAGTAAAATTCATTGAAGACGTTGATAAAAACAAGAGACAAACATTTTTGGAATCTTATGACAAAGTAGACAAAGACATTAGAGAAGTATTTCATAAAATGACAGGAGGAAACGCTTGGCTTGAAATACAAAATGAAGATGACATCTTTGCTTCTGGTCTGTCATTTCTTGTCCAGTTCCCTGACAAGCAAAAAAGAGAATCTACATCAATTAGTGGTGGTGAAAAAACACTTGCTGCGATAACATTTCTTTTGGCACTGCAGACATTGAAACCATCACCATTTTATCTGCTTGATGAAGTAGATGCTCATCTTGACGCACTAAATACAGAACGACTCTCAAAAATACTTGAAGAACGCTCTAAAGGAAGCCAGATGATTATGGTTTCATTAAAGGATTCTACTGTACAAAAAGCAAGTCTGATTTATGGTGTATTCTCAAAGAACGGTGCTTCACAAGTAGTTTCGCACAAAATTTCAAACATACAACAAGTAGCCAATTAATTTATTTTTACAAAACATGCAGCAAGCCTGTCTTTTTCTACTTGATCAAGAGGAGGCTCCTCTTTGCATTTTTCAATGGCATAAGGACATCTTGAACGAAATCGACAACCTTGATAGACATCAATATCTATGGGTTCATTGATTCTGATTTTTTTATCTTGATAAAGATTGTCTGGATTGGGTTCTGATATGGCATCTATGAGCGCCTGTGTGTATGGGTGTCTTGGATGAGAAAGCACATCATTAATTGGCCCTATTTCTACAATTTTTCCAAGATACATGATGGCAATTCTTTGTCCTAGATAACGCGCTGTGGACAAATCATGTGTGATGTAAATATGTGATATTCCGTGTTTTTCTTGAAGTTCTCTCATTAATTCTAGAATTTCAGCTCTTACAGAAATATCTAGCATTGATACTGGTTCGTCTGCAATGATTACTTTTGGCTTGGTAACTAGCGCTCTTGCAAGAACTATTCTTTGTCTTTGACCACCAGAAAGCATATGCGGATATTTTTCATAAATTGTCTCAGCAGGTTCAAGTCTTACTTCATGAAGTACATCTATTACCATTTTCTTTCTTTCTGGTATGGTTCCTATTTTATGAATTTGTAGTGGTTCCATAATGATGTCAGAAACTTTCATTCTTGGGTTTATAGCTGCATAAGGATCCTGGTATATTATCTGGCACTGCATTCTCAGCTTGTCTAGATTTCTATTTTTTCTGGTAACTTCTTTGCCATCAAAAAAGATTGTACCAGAATCTGGTTCTATTGCTCTAAGGATTAGTCTAGATATGGTAGTTTTACCTGAACCAGACTCTCCTGCCAAAACGAGGACTTCGCCTTTTTTTAAAGAAAAGGATATTCCATCAACTGCCTTTACTATTTTTGAAGAAGAAAAAATCCCTTTATTTGCAAAGTATTTGGTTAGGTTTTGTACTGAAAGAATTTCTTCCAATGTAATACTAAGAAATTCGAATTATATCAAGCGATCATTATCATAAAATCCAACTATCGCAAGGTTTTAAAACCCATGAAATATGATAGAATTCGTGCAAAAAAAGATAGTAGCCGGTTTAATGATTATTGTAATGTTTGGTTTTAGCTGCCAAAACCTTATCAATTTGGCATCAGCTGATGATAGCCAAAGTACCATTCAACAAAACGCAGCTATTAGCGCAGCAAGAGCATTACAGAAATATTCTCATACTCATGTCTTACCATTAGATCAAAGTACTAACTATGTTGGATTGAATAACGCCCAGACTACTGATGAGACAGTGCACATAGATAGGAATGTTAACATTGCAAATGGGCAAATATATTCACAAGCAAAGGGCATAACAATCTTTAGCCAGATCCATGTTTTAGGTTTAGATAAATTTTCTACAGGGTATGCACGTCTGACAAATACTCCTACTGATGAGACAGTGCACATAGATAGAAATACTAAGATTGCACTGGCAATGGCACAAATGGACAAAAACAATTACAAAATAGCATTAGCATTAGCAAATATTGGTCCGTATTATGTTGGATTGAATAACACCCAGACAACTGATGAGAATGGAAGAGACAGAAATGTATTGATACAACAAGAAATAGCAGCATTGCAACAACAAAATGTTGATTTAGCAGCTCAATTGGCAAGCTTAACTACAAACTATGTTAATTTAGCAAGTGTATCAACTGATGAGAATGGAAGAGATAGGCAAGCATATATTCTACAAACTTTGGCAGGTTCTGAAGCAAGAGCAATAACATTACTTGGTGAAATGAATGTCGATATTAGTGGAAACAGCTATGTTGGATTGAATAACACCCAGACAACTGATAGCAATGGAAGAGACAGAAACGTATTGATTGCACAAGGTATTGATGCAGTAAATCAAAAATTAGTAGGTTGCTATGATGCGGCTCATCCGAGAACCTGTAATATAGCTACTGGTGCAAACTATGCTCAATATACACCATAAATATTTTAAAAAATCAAATTAATATTTTCAATAATTTAAAACTGTATTTTGTTGTTAGTTTGTTAAAAATCAGAAATTATTCATAAAGCCAGCACAAAACATATCCTGAATCTGTTTTTATTTTAGGAGGTTCCTTTTTACATTTTTCCATTGCATGTGGACATCTTTCATAGAATCTGCATCCTTCAGAAGGATTTATCAAACTAGGAGGATTTCCACGTATGAATTTTGGTTTCTTGTTTTCTTTCAGTGATGGTATGGACTCAAGGAGGCCTTGCGTGTAAGGATGCTTTGGATTCTTGTAAATTTCAGATGATTTGCCAAATTCAACCATCTTACCACCATACATGATTCCAGTTTTTTCAGCAATTTCGGATATTATTGCCAAGTCATGTGTGATTAACATGATGCTCATTCCATCTTTTTTTAGTTTTTTGAGTAGATTGATAATCTGTGCTTGTACAAGCACATCTAATGCAGTTGTTGGTTCATCGGCAATTACAAATTTTGGATTTAAAAGAAGTGTCATTGCAATAATGATCCTTTGTTTCATACCTCCACTAAGCTCATGGGGAAATTTCTTTAATACTGAATCATTGAGGCCCACAGAGATTAGAGTTTCAGAAGCTTTCGCACCAAAGTCCCCTGTATAGTTATGCTGTTTTAAAATTTCATGTAATTGCTGTTCTATTGTAAATACGGGATCTAGTGAATTCATGGCTCCTTGAAAGACCATGGCAATTTCTTTCCATCTATATTTTTTTGTAAATTCAGATTCTGGTATTTTAATTATGGATTTGCCCTCCAATAATATGTCCCCTGAAACTATTTTGCCACCTTGAAGTGATCTCATTATGGAAAGCCCAAGGGTACTCTTTCCGCACGCACTTTCTCCAGCAATTCCAGCAGATTCGCCCTTTTCTAAAAAAAAACTTACGTCATCTACTGCTTGAACAATACCTGCGTGTGTCTTGTACTGTGTTTTAAGATCAATTACAGAAATGTAATGCATCGATCATTTTAGATCATTGATCTAAATGTGGGTTTTGGAAGAAGGGGTTATATTCTAGTTTTAGTAAGTTAAAAAACCGATTTACTTGAGAACACCTATTTGTACTTTTGACGCCATGAATGGTATTCTTTGCCCACAATGTGAGTCAAAACTAGATTCAGGGAAATTAACTAAATCTGATGTGGAAGCAGCAATCAAACTTGTCCATCTTTCACAAAAAATACCACAAATTGAAAAATTTACTCTTAATTCATGTCAGGAATCAACTGGTAGCTATGTTTTGTATTTAAGCAGTTTAGACATTATGACCGTAAGGCAAAGCCGAGAGCTTTATGGATTACTGCAAGGCGAATTTCCAGGAAAGATATGGCTTGTAGAAGAAAGTGCGTCTGATAAGAAATTCATTGAGGACTTGTTCTTTCCAATTAAGATATTAGCTATTAATCGTGTATGGGTTCCAGATGGTATTCAAAGAACCAAAGTGATTGTATCTGGAAAAAGAACACCTAGATTTCCAATTGATACAGATAAGGTAATCTCCATAGCCAAAGACCTGCGCGGAATAGATCTTGCGGTAGAGTTTGAGAGAAAATAAGGTAATCTCATGGATTTCAAAAGAACCCATTACATTGGCCATCTTGATTCGTCAATGATAGGAAAAAAAGTGGTAGTTGGAGGATGGATAGAGGACATAAGAGAGCTTGGCAAGCTTACATTCTTGACTTTACGAGATGTTACAGGTGTTGCACAAATCGTTCTTGTTGGAAATGAAGCACTAGAACAAGCCAAGGGATTGAATAGACAAAGCATAGTTAGGATAACTGGCACAGTTCAACAATCAAAAGCCCGAGATTTTCCATTTGAAATTAAATCTGAGAAAGTTGACATCTTGACACTAGCTGTACATCCATTGCCAATAGATCCTATTGGAAGATTAGAGAGCAATATTGACAACAGATTAAATGCAAGAGCGCTTGATCTTCGAAATCAAAAAACTGCGTCTATTTTTAAATTAAGACACCATGCACTTGCCTCAATTAGAAAAACACTTACAGAAAATCATTTCATTGAAGTAAATACTCCTAAAATAATTGGTAGCGCAAGTGAAGGAGGAGCAAATCTTTTTTCACTAAAATATTTTGAAAAGCAAGCATATCTTGCTCAGAGCCCGCAACTTTACAAGGAACAACTTACAATAGGTCTAGAACGTGTTTTTGAAATTGCATCATATTATAGAGCTGAAAAATCACATACAGTGAGACACCTTACAGAATTTACTAGCGTGGATATAGAAGCTGCATTTATGGATTATTCTGATGTGATGGATATCTTGGAGCTAGTTGTAACTAATGTGTTTGATTATACTGAAAAAAATTGTACCGCAGAACAAACGACTCTTGGCATTGAAATCAAAAAACCTTCTATTCCATTTGAACGCTTGACATACAAAAAAGCAATCGAGGAATTATCGCGTGATGGAATAAAACTAGAAATTGGAGATGATTTGCAGGATTCGCATCTACGTACGTTAGGAGAAAGACATCCAGACTTTTACTTTTTAATTGATTGGCCAATGAAGCTAAAGCCCTTTTACATACATGAAAAAGACGATGATCCCACATTATCTCGCTCATTTGATCTCCAGTACGGATATCTTGAACTCTCTTCAGGAGGTACAAGATTACATGATCCGAAAAAACTACGTTCAAGACTTGAGGAACAAGGACTTAATCCTATCCAGTTTGCAGACCACCTTAGAGCATTTGACTGGGGCATGCCGCCACATTCAGGTTGGGGACTGGGTCTTGATAGATTGATGCTGATTCTTACAAAAATAGATAATGTCAGAGAAGTTGTGTTGTATCCGCGTGATCCAGAAAGACTTTCTCCATAAAAAGATAAATCTTATTCTGGTGAAAATATCCGTGCAACAGTGTGATTTCTGCGGATCTGAATTTGGAGATAGAAAGTGCTACTTTTGTGAAAAACGTTGTTGCACATCGTGTATGACAGATGATAGGACAAGATGCAAACGTTGTTTCATAACAAAAAGAAAACTTGGTTGGAGAATTTTAAAAAAAAACAAGATCCTTCTTGGATTTATCGCGTTTGTATGGGTGTATACGGTATTTCCAATACCTTTGATTTCTGGAATTGATCCGACATTTTATTGGATCTCGTTTGGTGCCGCCATTCTGATTATGATTCCAGTATGTCTTGCAATGTTTTTTTGGTCACTAGAACCACCGAAATCAGATCTTAGGTAATGTTTGAAATTACGTGCTCAGTAAATTCACTAGTTGTAATGTTGCCCCCAATGTCTTTGGTTTTTATTCCTTTTTGTACGACACCATATACAGCTGATTCTATTTTTTTTGCTGCCATGAAACATTTTTGATCATTGTTTTTCATTCCGAGCCATTCAAACATCATTTTTGCAGAAAGAATAAACGATGAGGGATTTGCAGCTTGTTTTCCTGCAATATCAAATGCCGCACCATGAACTGGTTCAAATAACGCAAAATCATCTCCTATGTTTGCAGCTGGTGCCATACCTAAACCTCCAACCACCTGAGCTGCCTCATCAGATAAAATATCGCCAAACAAATTGGTCGTAACGATTACATCAAACGCCTCTGGTTGTCTAATGAGATTCATGGCACATGCGTCTACATACATCTGCTCAAATTGGATGCCCTGAAAGTTTTTTGCTATATCACTACAAGATCTTGCAAAAAGACCATCTGTTTTTCTCATGACATTGGATTTGTGAACGCACGTGACCTTTTTTTTCTGGTTCCGCTGACCTGCCATTAAAAATGCATATTTTGCTATACGTTTTGATGCGTCTTCTGAAATTGTGCGTAAAGCTACTGCTGTATTTCCAATATCAAACTCCATACCAGTGTAAAGGTCCTCAGTATTTTCCCTAACTATGACCAAGTCTATGTTGTCTTTTAACGCTGGCATGTTAGGGTATGACTTTGCAGGTCTGATGTTTGCATAGAGGTTTAACATTCTTCTTAAGACTATGATTACATCTGCGGCACTTTCACCTACCGGAGCTTTCAAACATGCATTTGATTTTTTAACAGATTCTAAAGTTGATTCAGGTAACGCTTTTCCTGTTTTCTTTAATGCATTGTCGCCAGCTTCAAGTTTTTCTATTTTTATTTTTAAATCAAGTTTGTCATTTACTGTTTCTAAAACTTTGATCACAGACTCAGAAATCTCTGGTCCTATACCATCTCCTGTTATGAAGGCAATTTGATACATCAGGTATGACTGTCCTTTGCTTGTTAAATAAAATTATGCTTTCTTTTCGTTCAGACTAAAATTCTATGTTGATGATAAAACACAAAAACTATTGTGAGTAGCTCCAGTATCCCTTTCTTTTTTTACGCTCTATCTCAATTAGTAATTTTGTTAATAATAATCCAGCTATAAACCCACCAACATGTGCCATGAATGCTATTGATATTGACGCAAATGAGCCAACAAACGCAAATAGAATCTGTATGGCCAGCCAGTAATACCCCCTGATGTCGCCAAGTGCAGCAGTAATTCCCATTATGCCTGAAATTGCTCCTGACGCTCCAATCAAAACACTTGAACCATTTCCTAGGATAAATGATGCAATGATTCCATGTAGTAATGCGCCTGCAACGCCTGCTGATAAATAAATCAAGAGATATCTAGGTATGCCAATTGATCTTTCTGCAAAGCCTCCCAAATAGGCAAGTGCCAAAAGGTTGAATGCAATATGGGCAATATTTGCATGAATGAACATTGAAGAAAATAATCTGATTATGTTATCTAATAAAGGGTGATTGTAGCGAAATAAATTATCTGGAACAAATCCATAGTGGGAAATGACTTGATCCTGTGAATTTGATAAAACACCATATGCAAAAATTACGCCATTTACAATCATTAATAGTAAAGTGACGGGAGGTGGACTTGATAGCTTGAGAAACATGATTCTATAAATATTTGGCTGATAATAAATTGTATAAACCTGATAATTTTCTCAAATGTACTTCTTTAACTTGGTTGATACGCTTGTGTTCCCAAATTTTTCTGCTTTAGAATTTTCTTGAGCATTATTCTGTTTATACCATCAATCATAGCTTGTACACTAGTAATTACAATATCTTCTCCTATTGATTTTGCTGATGCAAGATTGCCATATGCATCTTCTACTTTTATTGTAACTTCACAAAGTGCATCAGAACCACCAGCTATGGAATCTAACTTGTAATCTTTAATTCGTACTTTGGCTATCTCGCCAGTTATTTTTTGAATAGCATTTATTGATGCATCTACTGGACCTACACCATAATCAGTACCGATAAAGTCTTTTCCTTCTATGTTTAATTTGACAAATGCATATGGCATGTTGCCCATTCCAGTTGACACAGAAAATCCAGTAAGATGTACTAATCTCTTTAAACCCTGCGTTTGCATGACCTCTCCTGTTATTGAAAGCAATTCAACATCAGTGACATGCTTTCCTTGGTCTCCGAGTTTTTTTACTCTCTCTAAAATTTCATGAGTCTGTTCCCTTGTTGGCTGAATTCCATATTCTTCAAGCATTGCAGATACTCCATGAGCTCCTGCGTGCTTTCCTACTTGGAACCATCTTGTTCTACCTACAAGTTCAGGACTAATTGGCTCATAGGTCAATGGATTGCTCAAAACTCCATGGGTGTGTATGCCAGATTCATGTCCAAACGCATTTTCACCAACTATAGCTTTGTTTGGTTGTACGTGAATTCCTACTATGCTGGAGACATACCTTGAGGTCTCATAGAGAAGTTTTGTGTTAATGTTTGTCTCGTATTTTTTATCAAATTGTAAGCATTGAAGTGCCATTACCAACTCCTCAAGAGATGCATTGCCTGCACGTTCTCCTATTCCGTTTATTGTGACATGGGCACATTGTGCACCTACTTGAATGGCAGAAATTGCATTTGCAACTGCAAGACCAAAATCATTGTGGCAATGAACACTTATTGGTAGATGTGTTGCTTCAATTGCATCTTTAGTTATCTCTGCAATATATCCTGGTGTAGAATATCCTACCGTGTCTGGTATGTCTATTCTATCCGCACCTGCGTTTGCAACTTCTTTGAAAACTTTTTTGAGAAATTCCCTGTCTGTTCTTGTCGCATCTTCTGCAGAGAACTCTACTTGCAAACCAAGAGACTTTCCATATTCTACAGCTTCGATTGCTTTTGCTAATGCTTGATCTCGTGTTAGCTTTAGTTTGTACTTGAGATGTATGTCTGAAGTCGCGATAAATGTGTGGATGTATTTGAGGCCTGCTGAAACCGCTGCATCTATGTCTTTTTTGTCAGTTCTTGCTAAACCACAAATTTCTGCACGAAAATTTGCTTTACATATCAACTTGATACCTTGCATTTCTCCATCGGAAATTATGGGGAATCCAGCTTCTATGGCATCAACGCCTAGTGAATCTAACTTTTCTGCAATGCCTAGTTTTTGTTCTGGTGTTAGAGCTACTCCCGGTGTTTGCTCACCATCTCTTAGTGTTGTATCAAAAATTCTAATCTTCATCGACACCACCTCTTGGAAGTGCGCATATTCCTGTTCTGGCAATTTCTAAAATTCCATATCCACGCACTAGATCCTCAAATGCATTAATTCTGTCTGGTGTTGCAGCTATCTCTACTATGATTGATGTCTTTCTTACATCATGAACTTGGCATTTGAAAGCATTTGCAAGGTTCATTATTTCCATGCTGTCTGATGGCTTGGTTACTTTGAGCTTCATGAGTACTAGTTCTCTATATACACTCATCTTCTCTTCTAAGTGTTTTACCTCAACAGTGTCGATCAATTTGTCAAGCTGTTTTATTATTTGATTTAGTTGTTTTTCATCAGCAGATGTAGTAATTGTCATTCTGGAAAATTCCGGGTTTTCAGTTATACCTACTGAGATGCTATCTATGTTGTAATTTCTTGATCTGAAAAGATTTGTCACTTTAAACAAGACTCCTGGTTTGTTTTCTACTAATACGGAAATTATGGACCACATGAGAATCCCTATGATGGTAGGATCATGTCCTTAAGTGGTGTACCTGGTGCTACAAATGGTAAAACATCTTCTTGTGGGTCTATTGGTATGTCAATTACAGTTGCAACATCACTTTTGAGTGCTGTTTGAACAGCTTTACCAACCTCATCAATGGACTCTGCTCTTATGCCTTGAGCTCCATATGCTTCTGCTAGTTTAACATAGTCTGGGCAGTTTTTAAGATCAATTCCAATCATTCTTCTGTCATAGAATGTTCTCTGCCACTGTGCTACCATTCCAAGTGAAAAGTTGTTCATCAACAAAACAATGACAGGTAAATTATCTAAAACTGATACTGCAAGTGAATTTTCTGTCATGTTAAAGCTACCTTCTCCTGCTATATCCAACACTGGAACACTTGGTTTTGCTGCCTTTGCACCAATTGCAGCTGGAAATCCCCAACCCATAGTGCCAAGACCTGTTGAGCTAAAGAAAGTCCCAGGTTGTATGACATCAAAAAATAATGAAGCCCACATCTGATGTTGACCTACTTCTGTGGTTACAATTGATTGATGAGGTAAGACCTCTCTTAACTTGCGTAAAATTTTAGCTGCACCAAGTGGATGTGGATGAAGCTTCAAATTTTCTCTATAGTAATCCCTAGTTTCATTTACTTTCTTTAACCAAGGATTGTCGTTACCACGCTTGATTGCTTTTTGAACTAACATCTTTACCATTATTCTTAACGATGCCTTGATGTCTCCTACTACGGCAACAGTTGTTGTTTGATTTTTACCAATCTCTGCTGGGTCCACATCCATATGTATGATTTTTAGTCTCTTTTCAAACTCCTCAAATGTTCCAACTGATCTATCTGAAAATCTAGAACCTGCCGCAAGGACACAGTCTGCCTCTACCATCATTTTGTTTGCTTCTGCATGTCCATGCATTCCTATTGGACCAAGCGATAATGGATGATTTTCTGGAAATGATCCTTTTCCTTTAAACGTAGTTACTACAGGAATCATAAGAAGTTCTGCTATTGATTGTAATTCTGCAAAAGCGCCAGAAATTATTACTCCACCGCCTGCAAGAATTATTGGTCTTTCTGCTGAAAGAAGCATGTCTATAGCACGTTCAATTTCTCTAATATCCGGGTCTACCCAAGGATGGTATCCTCTGATTTTAACCTCGTTTGGAAAATGCATTTCTGCTTCATTTTGCTGTACATCTTTTGGAATGTCTATTAAGACAGGGCCTGGTCTTCCGGTTGATGAAATGTAAAATGCCTTTTTTACTACTGTTGGAATTTCTGCAGCATCCATTGGCTGAAATGCGTATTTGACAATTGGATTTGTAATTCCGATGATGTCACTTTCTTGAAATGCGTCTTTGCCTATCATCTTTGATGGAACTTGTCCAGTAATTGCAATCATTGGAGCAGAATCAGCTTGCGCTGTTGCAATTCCAGTTACGATATTTGTTGCACCTGGACCTGAAGTTGCAAAACAAACTCCCGGTCTCCTACTTACTCTCCCAAATCCATCTGCCATATGTGATGCAGATTGCTCATGTCTTACCAATATGTGGCGAATATTGCTTTTGTATAACTCATCGTAGATTGGTAAGTTTGCACCACCGGGTAGCCCAAAGGCTAGCTCCACGCCCTCCTTCTCAAGGGCAACCATTAATGATCTAGCACCTGACATTTTTTCCATAATTTTTTCACCAGAAACTAAGCTGCGTTTTTACAGCATAAGGTCGACTAGCAACAGAATACTAGAAATGCTCGCCGATCCTCCTAACTTCATTTCAGTCTATAGAATTGCAACAAGAATAATTTATAAATATTGCTAGAAAAATCGCCTAAATTTGTTAAAAACTACCTAGATACATGATAATTATTTCACTATGAATTCATTATCAGATGACAAAAAATAATGAATTTAGTATGGTTTTCAAAAAACTTAAACGAGAAGCTTCTCAAGCAAAGTTGATTTTGTCTGACAGAGAAGAAATACTAGAAATAATAAA
This sequence comes from Nitrosopumilaceae archaeon, assembly GCA_035935115.1. Lineage (GTDB taxonomy): Archaea > Thermoproteota > Nitrososphaeria > Nitrososphaerales > Nitrosopumilaceae > TA-20. Next base: position 217,509 of record DASYXK010000021.1, on the reverse strand, counting down.
GATTTTTTTTGACGCTGGGAAAACAAAAAATCTTGCACCGCTTGCTGCGATACAACTAAACGATATGCGATTTTCAAGCTATAGTGATGTGCCGCCATTTGACCTCAAAGATTATGCAACCACAATCGCATTACAAGAATTAAGATTTGTTAGCATATCTGATTATGAATATGAAATAATAAATCCTCGAATAGATCTTTTTGAAAACAGCGCCGTCGTTACATTTCAATTAAGGCAAACAGGAATGATAGTTGACAACTATAGTTTCAGAGGACAACATATTTCTATGTTAAGTAGAGCAACGTTTGTTTTGATAAAATCAAATAAATGGAAAATAGTACACGTACATCTTTCCAAAATATCAGATTAGCTTATTTGGTCTTTTTTGATTTTGTAGATTTTGTTTTAGTTTTTGGTGGGGTGGTGGTTGTTTCAGATGCGGGTTTTGGGTTTTTTTCAATTTCTTTATTTTTGGTAAATATCTCATGTGCTTCTTTGACAGTAACACGTTGATGTACTAGTGCGCGAACTGCCTTTATCATTGGAACTGGATAATTCGATTGCCAAATGTTTCTTCCCATGTCTACTCCAACCGCACCTGCATGTAGTGCATCATAAGTTAATTGTAGTGCATCAAGCTCAGAATCTAACTTTGGTCCACCTGCTATTATTACAGGTACAGGACAACTGTTTACCACTTTTTCAAAGTTTTCACAATAATATGTTTTAACAATATGTGCACCAAACTCGGCTGCAATTCTACATGATAGTGCAAGATATCTTGCATCTCGCTTTTCAAGCTCTTTTCCAACTGCAGTAACTGCAAGAACAGGTATGCCGTACTCTTCACCTTCATCTACAAGTTTCCCTAGATTTACAAGTGATTCATGTTCGTATGGTGCCCCGATAAATATTGAGAGTGCAAGCGCTGTTGCGTTAAGTCTTATTGCCTCTTTTACAGATGTGGTTATCTTTTCATTTGAGAGATCCTTTCCTATGATACTAGAACCTCCTGAAACTCTAAGTACTACAGGAATGGGATATTTTTCATCAACCGAAGTTCTCAAAACACCGCGTGTTAACATTAGAGAGTCTGCATAAGGTAACAATGGCTGGATTGTTTTACGTGGTACTTCAAGACGTTCTGTTGGACCTAAGAAATAACCATGATCTACTGCTAGCATAACTCCACGACCACTATGTGGTCTGATTATTCGTGCGAGTCTATTTTTTAATCCCCAATCCATGTCTTAGTGTTCCAAAAAAACCTTAGTTAAGCGTTTCTGAATTTATTATGATTATTTTCATAGCATCATTTCCTTGATGTGCGTATTCTAACGCCTTCTTTGATTCACTAAGATCAAATCTATGTGTTATCAGCTTTTTTACTTGTACACTGTTATCCTGAATTAATTTGAATGCTTCCATGGTATTAGTTTCTGATGCAGCATAGCTTGGAATGATTGTTATTTCCTTAGAATAGACTTTGCTGACATCAAGTTGGAGTTTGGCATCTTTGGATGGCACTCCAAACAAAACTATTGTTCCTCCTTTTCTTACAAACTCTATGGCCTGAGTTATTGCACTAAGACTACCAGTAGCAATAATTGCCATGTCTACTCCTCTATTTTGTGTCTTTGAAAGAATTTTTTCATGAGCATTGGAATCTGTTGATTTTATAGATTCAGTTATTTGAAATTTTTTTGCAAAATCCAACCTGAAATCATTCACATCAAAACAAAAAATTTCATTTAATCCGTAAACCTTGCTTAGCATTACATGCATCATTCCAGTAGGTCCTGCACCAAAAATTGCAACTGAATCACCCTTTTTTATTTTGATTTTATTCCATGCTCTTATGCAACATGCAAGTGGTTCAATCATCGCGGCTTCGTCAAAACTCATGACGTCTGGTATTTTTATGACTCCGCCATGAGATACATTCCATTCAGGTACAACAAATTCTTCCGCAAGACCACACGGTGAAAGATTTGTTTCAGAATATTTCTGACACATGGTTTCATTTCCGTGTAAACAAAAATGACATGAATAACACGGTACATGGTGGTGAACGAATACCCTGTCACCTTTTTTGAGATCTTTGACATTTTCTCCTACCTGTACAATTGTTCCTGATGGTTCGTGCCCGAGTCTCATTGAGGGTTGACTGTACTGCCCATAGATTTTCTCTAAATCAGAGCCACAGACACCGCATGCATGCATCCTGATTGATATTTCGCCGCTTTTCACGACTGGTTTTTCTATAGTTCTGATCTCCACATCGGCTGGACCTTTTACGTATGCTGCTTTCATGTTATGTTTCTAAAACACCATGTCTTAATTTTTGTTACCATCTTTACTTTTTAGAGTTAATCTATGATTTCTTTTTTGAGTCCGATGTCTTACAAAATAGTATTAAACCAGATATGAAAATGATATTCATGTACGAAGGAGATATGGCCCCAGACTTTGAACTACAGGCTAATGATGGCAGTATGGCAAAACTTAGTTATTTTAAAGGCAAAAAAAACATAGTTTTATGTTTTTATCCTAAAAACCACTTGTTTGCATGTCCCTCAAAAAAAGTCTTCAAAATGGCACAAACTATAATCGCTGCATATCCTGAGATTGCAGCTTTGGATGCGGTATTGTTTGCCATATCTGTGGATACAGTTGAAGATCAAAAGAAATTCGTTGAGGAATACAAGATTCCATATTTACATTTAAGTGATCCTAAAAAAGATGCTTGTAAAACTTATGCTGGCCTCAATCTGGCTGGTTTGGCCAAACGTTCCACCTTTGTCATAGATAAAGAAGGAAAAATTGCAAAAATTTTCAGAGACATTGAGGTTGAATCTCACGGTAAAGAGATTATTGCATCACTAAAATCCTTGAAATAATTTTCAATATTTCATCCATAAATATTTAAAGATCAGTAAATAGAAATGGATAGTGCTAGACCTAGTTGCAAAAAAATTATTCCTTACCAGAGGTAAGGGGGTCCACCAAGATAAACTGACAAGTTTTGAATATGCGCTGCGAGATGCTGGCATTTCTGGCACAAACCTAGTTTTGATATCTAGTATTTTCCCTCCAGGCGCAAAGTTGATCTCTCGTGCAGAGGGATTAAAATTGATCCGTCCAGGCAGCGTTCAATTTGTAATCTATTCTAGACAGCAAAGTAACGAGCCACATAGGTTGATGGCTGCTTCTGTTGGAATTGCTGAACCTGCTGACAAAAGCAAATATGGTTATCTATCAGAATATGAATCGTTTGGAGAAACAGAAAAGGAAGCTGGAGATTATGCTGAGGATATTGCTGCACAAATGCTTGCATCCTCACTTGGAGTAAAATTTGATATCGATAAAAGCTGGGACGAAAAAAGAAAACAATGGAAAATTTCAGGAGAAATTTATAAAACAAGAAATATTACACAAAGTGCTGTTGGTGATCCAAAAGGACACTGGACTACAGTTTTTGCAGCAGCAGTCTTAATTCTTTAGTTATCTCTTTCTAAGAAATATGTAAATTGCAACACCTGCAGCTGCAACAATACCAATTAAGACATATGGTGAATAGTCCGTATTCGTAGGTTTTGGAGGCGTTGTTGGCGGAGGTGTAGTTGAGTTAACTGGGTTTTCAATTCCAGTGGTTCCATTTCCTATGGTTAATGTTAGATCGTTTTTACTGGCAGATGTGGTTGTTCCAAAAAGATAGACTGCTGTTATTCGGTTACCAGAACTTGGATCAAATAACCATCCTGCTTTTGTAAGATCTGATGGAAGTTTTTGTCCGTTTTTTTCTTGAGTTGGAACAAGATCTCCTCCATGACCGATAATTGCTTGTGGCTGATTTGATAATAACGTGACTTGGAGGATTGAGTTTAGAGGGAAAAACCCTGAATTAAAGTAACTTGATCTATCGAGCTTGTTGACTCCAAAAAGATCCAGAGGACTAATTGTAGGTATGGTACTTTTAATTGGAAAACGTTCTGATACCTGGAGTTGATAAATTGATACATCGGTTCTTGGTATTATGGCAAAAGTTACAGATGAATTAGAGTTACTTGACATTTTTTTTGCAGCGTCCAAAAATCCCCCTGCATCTTTTATTTGTGGAGGTAGTAATATGGAAGTAAAACCATCAAACAAATAATCTGATTTAGAACTTGACATTGTGTATACTATGGAAACTGTCCTATTCCCTACAGCTGCACCAGATGTGCCTAACGCCTTACTATATTCTCCTTTTGGATTTATGAATACATTGTTAAATTCAGAATTCAAGTGAAATGCATTGTTAATGTCACCTATCAAACTATCTCCTATTGCCTTAGAATATGTTTGAATTTTTGTAATGTTGTATGATTGTATAAGTGACTGATCATTTATAGTTACCAAAACACATGAATCATATTTTGGAACTCCTTCAACACAAGTCTGTGCATTTGTTATTGTAACAGATGTAACATTGGCAGTATTGCGTATTTTTTGATCAAGTCCTGCAGGGACACGCATTTCCAACGGACTAGTAGATTCAAGTCCTATGAACGCAGTTGTTAGATTTTGAAATTTTTGATCAACTAGAACTTGAGCTACCTCATGAAATGATGCAAGCTGAGGTTGCTGTGCATATACACTAAAAACATTGAAAAGTAAAATTGAAAAAACAAGAGAAAAAATAATTATATGTTTCAATAATTGGCCTTTTTAGATCGAACTATTAAGTCTACTCTTGTAATTTTTCAATCTTGATTGCAAATCGCTGAAATGGTTCTTCTGAATAATGATCTTTGCATACAAGGATGGTTTCCTTTGGGTCAGGCCCACAGTCATAAGTAATCAAATATACTGGATCTTTATTGCAACACCTTGGATATTTCACTTGGCCTTGGTACGTGAAATAAAATAAAATAGTTTTAGTTAAGCGATCAGAATTCCAATGGTTTAAATGGTAATTTGTGCTCATCCTTATTGACATCGGTTCAAACCGCAGGGGAACATGCCTAGCAGCTGGGGGCGCTTGGCTGCTAGGCGATTTTAATCATCTAGTTTTGAAAGCCTTTTAACCTGATTTTTGATATATTCAAAACCGTCTTGCCAGAATTTTTCTGATGAAATGTCTATACTGTGTTCTTTTAACAGGTTTTCGGGTTTCATTGATCCTCCAGCAGAAAGAATTTTGATATAAGTAGGTGCAAAGGACCTGCCCTCTTTTTTATATCTCTGGAAAAATGACAATGCCAACAGATTTCCAAATGAATATGCATAACAATAAAACGGAGAGTGGTAAAAATGTGGAATACAACTCCATTCTACACCAAAATCACTTGTTACATCAATTGAATTGGCAAATTGTTCTTTTAGAGTTTTCAGGTATTCGTTTGAAATGTCTTCAACAGTTGCACCTTCACCAATTTTTTTATGTACTGCAATTTCAAATAATGTGAAAAAGGCCTGTCTCGATATGGTAGAATAAAGATCATCAATATGTTCTGTTAGAATTGATTTTTTCTCTTCATTAGAAACTTTGTTTAGAATTTCATCAAACAACAACATCTCTGAAAATGTTGATGCAGTTTCTGCCAGTGGTAATGGTGCTTCTGCCACAAAAATTGATTTGTCTGATGCAGCAATGCTGTGTATGGCGTGACCCAATTCATGAGCTAATGTAAATACATCGTTTGATTTGCCTTTAAAATTTACAAGAACATATGGTGTTATCTTTGGTGATATGGTACTACAAAATGCGCCGCTTCTTTTTCCAAGTCTAATGGAAGAATCAATGTGATTTTGTATAAAGACTTTTTTTGCATATTCTGATAATGTTGGACTAAAACCATTTAGTGTCTGTAAAACCATCTTGACTGCTTGATCATACTTGTATGACTTTTGTTTTACCTTTAATGTAGGAGCATAGATGTCATAACGTCTAAGTTTTTTCATTCCAAGCGTTTTTGCTTTTAGTGTAAAGAATTTTTGAAATATAGGTGCATTATACCTGCAAACAGAAAGAAGAGAATTAACTGTCTTGTCATCGGTATCGTTAGCAATGTTTCTAACAGATATTGGAGATGCATATCCTCTAATCTCGATGCTTTCATCTTTCCAGTTTTGTACTAGATTTTGATATATCTCGCCAAGAACTCCTTTTTGTTTGTCATATTGAGACAAGAGTGCTTTATACGCAACTTCTCTTGTTTTGGATTTGGGATTTCTAACAAGTACGCCAAGCTCTTCTCTATTGTATTTTTTCAACTTACCATCGATTTTTACTACATACTGGAACGCGTTTGTGATTTTATCATAGAGTTTGACTAGCGCAGTACTACCTGTGACATCTAGGGTGTTGATTATTTTTTCTTCGGATTCTGAAAGTGAATATTTGGCTAACAGTCTTTTGAATCTTAAAAATTCTGACAATTCGCCTGATGATTTTATCAACCTGTCTGCGTTTTTTTGATCTAATTGTTTTTTCCACCATTGATCGAAATACAAAGTACGATTTTCAATTTGAGAACCAAGCTTTGTCATTCTAGTTAGTAATGATGTGGCTTCATCTGACTGGGTGTCTGCAGAATATTCTAAAGAAGCATACCCACTAACTTTGCTAAACTTTTCAGATATCTCTTCAAGTGAACTGAGGAGATGTGCAAACTTTTGAGTAGAGATGTTTGGTTTAAGATATTTTTTCATTTTTTCGAAATTTCTTACTTTGGCTTCAATTTCTTCAAGCTGTTTTCTAAATGCAGCACTTTTTGGATCAGTTACAAGCTCAGTCAAATTCCAACGTCCCTGTTTAAATGAAGCCATTTTATTTCGAAAGGTTTGTTGGCATTAAAATACCATGTGACAATTTTGTAAATGGTATATAAAAACACGAAAATCGAGAATTATTTTGTTTGATGTATCTCATGAATTGAAAAGTACGAAAGCTACGCGGATTTTATATATAAAAAACTGATTTAATGAAAGTATGAGTATGATAGCATGGAAATGTTACAGGTGTAATTTAACCTTCAAACAAGAAACCCATGCAATTATACACAAAGATATTTCAAGACACTCTCCGCGACAAATTGAGCTAGTTACAGCTTAACGTTTTCATTGGTTATTAGGTTCGAACATCAATTCATCATTGCATTCTGACTGTGCCCATGCGATATCCTGTAATTACTTTAGATACACTTTAGCTTAAGATTATACAAAAAACTGGATAATTTTACAAAGAACTTTCAGAAGCATATTTCAATAAAAACACTAGAACCTATCATATCTGGCTCTTTCTACATCTCTATCTTCTTTCGTTGCTTTTTTCCATTCCTTGTAATGTTCTTTACACAAGACTGTTTTTTTTGAGCTGCCCGAAATACTAAGGCCAGTTCCTTCTACTTTGGCTGTAGTCAATGAGCGAACTCCGTCCTTATCGCAACCAATGACGTTGCACTTGGCACCCTTTGCAATAATGCCCATGCTTCTTGTTGTATTCAATATTATATATACTTGCAAAAATTATAATTTTGATTTTATATTCAGATAGATTATGTGGTGTCAAACATTTCTGCACTTTTCTTATATGCATCAATGAACTCTTGAGCAAACTTGTTTGCATTTCTTTCTGATCCGCGATGGATTCCAAGCTTTGATCGTATGTGGTGATAATATTCGTGCAAAATCACAAAAGGATTAAAGAAAATATCAGAATTTAGTGCATAGATTTTTCTTTCTTTTGGAATATAGAGTGCATAAACTGTTCTTCTTTTCCCTTTTATGGTTCCAACAACTATCTGTGGAGGGGTAACGTGATAAAACTCGCTTAGTTTTTCTAATGCCTTCTCAGTTTGTTTTTCAAGAATCATTCTAACGATTTGCACTTTTGTTATATCGTCTAACTTATCCATTGTCTGATCTACTAATAATTCTAATAACTTAACCTTTAACTCTCACATAGTAATCTAGTAAAAAATAACTCATCTACACATATTGTGATTGATTTGTTTATAATGGTATAAATTATTGACAAATTGTTGATATCCAATGCTTAACAATTTCAGGGAAGGTCTAAAACCGACTCTGCAAAAAATTGGAACAATATTTGCATCAACAGGTTTATCTGCAAATTTTTGGACTGCAATAGGTCTTGTATTTGCATTTGCATCGGCAGTAATCTATGCATTACATTTTGAATATTCTTTTATAATTGGAGGAATTCTGCTCCTGGTTTCAGGATTTTTTGATATTGTTGATGGACAGGTTGCAAGAGTTACACAAAAGACGTCAAAAAAAGGCGCCTTTTTGGATTCTGTATTTGATAAGATTGCAGAAGTAGCAATATTTCTTGGAATATTGATTGGTGGATATTCTGAAGGATATGTGGTTCTTTTGGCAATTACACTATCACTTCTTGTAAGCTATACAAGAGCAAGAGCTGAATCGCTTGGAGTACAGCTTCAAGGAATTGGAATTGGGGAAAGAGCAGAACGACTGTTAGTAATTGCTATTGTTGGAATCGCGGGATTCCTAAATTATGCTGTAATAATTGTAGCAATTATGGCCGGAATAACTTTTGTTCAAAGAATAATTGCAACGGCTAGAAATATTAAAGATTGATTATCGTAGTCTACCTGTGTTTCTTCTAGAATCTGCAGATCTGATCTTTAGTATGCCAAAATGAATTGCGCATGATATGCAATACCATTTTAATACTGTCGGAGATGCAATGTATGCTCCCTGAGCTCTTAGCTCCTTTGCAAGTGTGTGTTCAACCAGATTTAATCTGGATGTGACCTTTTTTGCCTTGTCTCGTGGAACTGTAGCACCACAGTTTGTACACTGGATACGTCCAGAGGATCCCTTTCCTCCCTTTTGTCGTCCACGACTAGCTCGCTTTAACGGCATGATTATCCTCTGATTTGCCTCTTTATAATGATATTTGACCTAACGTATTTTATACAAAATATCAATTTCTACAAGTCATACTGTGCTCTATTTTTACTGATTTATCGATGAACTCATTAGTCTTGTAAAATAATGAGATTTTATAAACTGATTATCTTGTTTTTGAACGTGCTACGATGTCTAAAATCCAGGATGGAAAACACGAGTGGATTGAAGAAAATAGATTTTCGTATAATTGTGCAAAATGTGGTACTATGCAAGAAATATTGGATTAAATTCAAGAATAAAAAATTTTAAATTATAAATTGGCACTTGAAATTTAACAAATTTAAGTCAGCGCTTTCTTAATAGATTATGCGTGGCCTATGCCATGTTTGTTTGTCATCAAATGTTGAACTGAGTATAGAAAAAGGCCAGATATTGTGTATGGCCTGTTTAGAGAAGAAAAGATCGAAAAAAGACTAAATGGGTACTCCTTATCCAAGAAACAGATGAAAATTGGAATATTTTCACATTGTACTATTGATGAAATTTCTAGAGGGGGTACAGTAGTTGAGACTGCTGGTGGACCAGCTTGTTATTGTGGATTGACTGCTAGGGCTCTTAAATTTGATGTAGAATTTCACACAAAAGTAGGACCAGATTTTGGATTTCGTGAATACTTGGAAAAAAATAAAATTCTCATTCCACAAAATGCACTATCACAAAATCCTACTACGAGATTTTTACTAGAGATTTCTGGGACTGATAGGAATCTGTATTTGAAAACAAAATGTGATGAAATAGAATATGAAAAATCAGACGCAGATGGCTGTATAGTTAGTCCTATATTTGATGAGATATCTGAAGAAACACTAGACAAAATAAAAGAAAATTCTGAATTTACATTGCTTGATCCCCAAGGTTTTCTAAGAAGAGTAGATGAAAAAAATAAGATATTTCTTGAACGAACTAGTCTTGATCTCTCAAAAATATCTGCAATCAAAGTAGATCCTGAAGAAGCCTTTTCCCTTACAGGTTTGACAGAAACTAGTGCAATGTTAGCACTACAAAAAAAGGGGGCAAAATACATCCTATACACAAACAAGCGTGAAATTACACTGCTTGCACGAGATAGGTTATACTATTTGACTATTCCAAACATCGAAGTTGGAGATACTACTGGAGTGGGTGATATTTTTTGTGCAACTTTTGCATGTACTTTTCTAAAAGAAAAAGATGTTTTATGGGCAATTTGTTTTGCTGTAGGCTCTGTACAAGCAGCACTGGAGACAAAAGAAACAGGACTTTCTAAGATTCCCTATCAAGGTGATATTGAAAAAAACGCTGCATACCTGTACAACCAAGTAAAATTCAAGCATGTCTAGGCTTTTATTGTACAAAAACTGAAATTACACCATGCGAGTAGCAATATTTAGTCAAGATCAAGAAAGAACTGTAAAATCCGTAAAACTATCACTTGAAAGTCATGGCATAGAATCATTTCTACTAGGAAACAAACAACTTTCCAAAGATGTTGATTATGTGGTAGTTACTGGCGGTGACAGAGGAGTTAGGAATTATTTTCATCAAGACTTGAATACTACTATTCCTGTGCTTGGCATAAATGAATTTGAATCAAGTGGTTATCTTGCTCAACTTGATTTAAAGGAATTTCCTACATTTCTAAATAGATTAAAAAAAGCAGATTTTACAATAGAACACGTTACGCGTCTTGGTGTAAAAATTGATGGGAAAAGTGTTTATCCTGTACTAAATGATGTTGCAATATTTTCATCAAAGAGTGCGACGCTGGTTGAACATGTACTAAGAATAAACGGTGAGGAAGTATGGCATGATAGTAGTGATGGTGTTATTATATCAACGCCCATTGGTTCGTCTGCATATTCAATGTCTGCAGGCGGACCAGCAATATTTCAAGATTCCAAAGTTTTTGGAATTGTTTCAGTAAACTCGTTAGATATCACAAGAAGACCACTGATAGTATCTGATGACAGTTTCATTGAGATTGACGACATCTCATCTAGCCTTAGATGTGAAGTAGTCATGGATGGAAAGGACCGTTTTAAAGTTGACCAGATGGTTGCATGTACTAAATTTCCAATACATGCAAATATAATACGAATGAAGAAGGATTCTACTACTGTATCTGCATTAACAAGGAAGGTAAAGCTTGCCGATGATCTTCTAAACATGCCGCCCAGTTCAAAACTCTTGTTAAAGACATTAGAGTATGAAGGTTCATTGACCCAAAAAGAATTAGCCGCAAAAACACTTCTCCCAGATAGAACAGTAAGGCTTGCATTGCGTCATCTACTCGACAAAGGCTATGTTAAAAGAAGGGTCTCTTTACGAGATACACGACAAAGAATCTATGAAATTCCAAAATAGTTATGCATGAGCTGCAGCATTTACAAAGGCTTCAAACGATGCCTCTGGAAATCCTGGTCTGCTGTTAAATTCTGGGTGAAATTGTACACCTAGATAGAATCTATGTGTAGGAATTTCAAGTATTTCCATTCGTTTTTTGTTGTCACTATATCCTGAAAAAGTCATTCCTTTATTGGTAAATGCATCAAGGTACTTTTGATTAAATTCGTATCTATGCCTGTGTCTTTTGAGAATTATGTTTGATTTGTAAAGTTTGAATGCTAGAGTATTGTCATCCACTTTGATTTCGTTTGAACCAAGTCTTAGTGAACCGCCCTTGTTTTCAACTGTCTTTTGTTCTGGCAAAAGATCAATTACTGGATTTTCAGTATTTGGAGAAATTTCAGTAGAATTTGCATTAGATAATCCGCAAACATAGCGACCAAAAGCTACTGCTGCAAGTTGGAATCCAAAACAGATTCCAAGGTATGGTATATTTTTCTCTCTTGCATAGTTTGCAGTCTTTATGATTCCTTCAGAACCTCTATCACCAAAACCTCCTGGTACTAATATGCCCTGGTATGATGAAAGCTTGTCAATGTTTCCATTTAATTCTTCAGAATCTATCCAGTCTATCATAACATTTTTTCCAATCTTTGCACCAGCATGTTTGAGTGCTTGATTTACACTGACATAACTATCTGCAAGTTTTACATATTTTCCAACCATTGCTATCTTTACAGATTGATTTATGACTGCAAAAGAATTTACAATTGAATTCCACCTGTCCCAGTTTGCCGAAGTATTTACCAAACCAACTTTGCCGAATTTTTTGAAAATAATGTCTATAATTCCTTGATCATACAGCATCTGTGGAACTGTCAAAATAGAGTCAGCGTCATGACATGAAAATACATCTTTAACAGATACGTTTGAAAAAAGTGATATCTTTTTCTTTGCTGCTGTTTCAAGGGGATATGAGCATCTTACTGCCAACAGATCCGGTTGGATACCAATTCTGCGCAGTTCTTGTACGCTATGTTGGGTAGGTTTTGTCTTTTGTTCCCCTACCACATCAAGTGATGGTGCAAGTGTAACATGTACAAAAATGACATTTTCTGGGCCATCCTCTAATCTTATTTGTCTTAATGCTTCAAGAAAAGGAAGGCTCTCTATATCTCCTACTGTTCCACCGCATTCTACTACTAGTACGTTCAAATCTTCGTTTTTTGCAATATTTCTAATTCTCTCTTTTATAGCATCAGTTACATGTGGTATGATCTGGACACATGCTCCTAGATACTCTCCATGCCTTTCAGCTTCTATTACTCTTGAATAAATTTGAGCTGTAGTTATGTTATGAGATTTTGGGATATTCTGGTTGAGAAATCTTTCATAGTTTCCAATATCCATATCACACTCTCCACCATCTTCAGTCACAAAGACTTCGCCATGTGCGATAGGATTCATGGTTCCAGCATCATAGTTCAGATAAGGATCAATTTTTACACAAGAAACCTTTTGATTTGATAACTGCAGTAACTTTGCGATCGAAGATGAGACTACGCCCTTTCCGAGGCCAGACATAACTCCTCCTGTCACAAAAATATACTTTACAGATTCTGCCTGCATATCTATGAATAACAAATGCTCTTTTTATTCCTTATTGTGAAATTGTTGCTGCTTTAAGACTTCGTGTAAATTTTGCAATCTCTGATTCGATCTTTTTTGGAGGCACTTTTTCAATCAATCTTAAAAATGCGCTTCCAACTATTACTGCATCTGCACCTTTTTGAATAAAGAATTTGGCTTGTTGGGGAGTGCTAACACCAAAACCTACTCCTATTGGAATCTTTCTGTTAACTAGCTTTTTTGTGTTTTTGATTGCGTCTATCGTATATTGTTGAATTTTTTGTTGCTTGCCAGTTGTGCCAAATACTGAAACAAGATACAAAAATCCGGATGATGCTAAAACAATTTTTTTAATTCTTTTAGGTGATGTATTTGGTGATATTAGAAAAATAGAGTCAGCCTTGTTTTTACGTATTGCCTTTAGATACTCGCCGGCTTCTTCTATTGCCATGTCAGGCAGTATGAATCCGTCAATTCCTGCCTTTTTTGCAAGTGTAATAAATCTGTCATAACCTTGTCTGTAGAGTAGATTTGTGTATGTCATCAAGACTAGAGGCAGATCGGTCTCTTTTCTTATTTTTTTGACCAGACTGAGAAATTTTGAAAGATTGATTCCTTTTTGTAATGCGATATAGCTTGCATTTTGAATCACAGGTCCGTCTGCAAGAGGATCCGAAAAAGGTAATCCAAGCTCGATTATATCAGCTCTGCCTTTTACTAAACCTCGTATTGCAGATAGTGTATCATTTTCACTAGGATATCCAGCTACTATATATGCGATTAGCGCTTTCTGATTTTTGGACTTTAGCTCCAAAAATTTATTTTTTATTTTTGACATTTTGATTCAGATAATTCTCTACTACTTCAACATCTTTATCTCCACGACCAGATAAAGTGATCACGATAGAATCGCTTTTGGAAAATTTCTTTGTAATTTTTATAGCATACGCAACAGCATGAGATGATTCTAGTGCAGGTATGATCCCCTCATATTTTGAAAGCATTAAAAATGCATCAATTGCATTTTGGTCACTAACACTATCGTATTTTACACGTTTACTGTCTTTCAAGTACGAGTGCTCTGGACCAACACCTGGGTAATCTAATCCAGCTGCAATGCTATGGGTATCAAGAATTTGTCCTTCACTGTCTTGTAAAAGATATGTCAGCATTCCATGTAACACTCCTTTTGATCCTGCCATTAATGTTGCAGAATGATGTTCTGTATCAATTCCCTCTCCACCCGCTTCAATGCCAAACATTTCAGTATCTGTATCTGTTAATGGATAAAATGTTCCAATAGCATTAGAGCCACCGCCAACACATGCAATCACTGCATCTGGAGTTTTCTTTTCAATTTTTTTCATCTGTGATTTGATTTCATTTCCAATCACTGATTGGAAATCCCTGACCATGACTGGATATGGGTGTGGGCCTACTGCTGAACCAAGGAGATAGTAAGTGGTTTCTACATTAGTAATCCAGTCTCTGATTGCTTCGTTTATTGCATCTTTTAGTGTCTGGGTTCCCCCCATTACAGGATGAACAGAAGAGCCAAGAAGTTTCATTCTAAAAACATTCAGCTTTTGGCGTTGAGTGTCTTTGTATCCCATGTATACCTCCGATGGCAAACCAAGTGCGGCGCAAGCCATTGCGGTTGCAACCCCATGTTGTCCAGCTCCTGTCTCTGCAATGATTCTTTTCTTTTTCATTTTTTTTGCAAGAAGGGCTTGACCTAATGTGTTATTGATTTTATGTGCACCACCGTGCAAAAGATCTTCTCTTTTTAGATATATCTTGGCACCGCCAATTTTTTCTGTCAGATTCTTTGCAAAATATAGAGGAGTTGGCCTACCGGCATATTCACGTAAATAATAGTCTAATTCTTTTTTGAATTCTTTATCATTTTTAAATTTCAAGTAAGCTTCTTCTAATTCTTCTACGGCGGGAACCAATGTCTCTGGAATGTATCTGCCTCCAAACTCGCCAAATTTTCCCCCTTTTGGATATTTTATTTTCATATTGATAACACCAACTTTTCTACATGTCCCTTGATATCTCTATTCTTCATTATGCTACTGCCAACAAGAAATGCATCTGCACCACAATTGTGAAGGAATTTAACATCTCTTGTAGATTCTATTCCGCTTTCAGAGATGATTATTCGCTTTTCTTTTCTACCCTTGAGTATTTCTTTTGTTGTGTCAAGATCAATTTCTAGCGTATCTAAATTACGATTATTTATTCCAAGTATGTCCGCATCAGTTTGTACTGATCTAATGAATTCATTTTTTGTATGAGCTTCTAAAAGTACCATGATATTTTTTTTATGTGCATAGGCAATAAATTCATCAATACCGCTGGCAAATTTTTTATCAAAAATTGATTGTATAAGTAATATGCAATCCGCCCCAATTTTTTCAGCTGCATCTATTTGTTTTTTATCAATGACAATGTCTTTCATTAAAAGAGGTATGCTGACATGCCTGCGAATTTTTTGGAAGTACTCTGGTGAGCCGTTAAAAAGATGAGGTTGTGTAAGTATGGAGAGTCCAATTGCACCGCCCTGAACCATTAATTTTGCTATCTCTACGGGGTCTGAAATATCACGAATGTTTCCAAGAGATGGAGACGAAAATTTTATCTCGGTAATTAATGATGCGTGTTTATTTTTCCTAATGTTGTCAATTATGTTACTTTTTGATCTTGGCAATTTTTCTGATATTTTGTAAACTCCATCGTCTATTGCTTTTTGCGAATTATTTGCAAGTTTTTGTAACGTGTCCTTCATGATTTTTCAAACTCCTCAACTTTTTCTATATTGCCGCAAAAACGAATAAAATTTCTGAATGTATCATATGCTTTACCGCTTTTTATAGAATCCAATGCCATTGGTATTGCATCATGAAAATCATCTGCGATGCCTGAAATTATCAAACCTGCAGCTGCATTAAGCGCTGTTACCTCGATCATTGATTTATTTGCAGTTCCTCTCAAGACAGAGATAAATGACTTTATGGCATCATCCTTTGATGAAATCTGAATGTCTCCTAAAGATCCTTTTGCTAATCCGAAATCTACAGGGTTTAGAATTCTAATGCTAATTTTACCATTTTTGAGATGACAGATTTGGTTTTTTGATGTAGTGGATAGCTCATCAAGACCATCATGAGATAATACAGCCATCGCATTTTCTGCACTGCGTGACTTTAACAATAATATTATTCTTTCAAGATAGTCTGCAGAAAATACTCCGACTAGCTGGTTCTTTACTCCTGCTGGATTGCTTAATGGCCCAAGTAAATTAAACGCAGTTCTTGTCCCGAGAATTTTTCTTGCTTCTGCAATGTTTTTCATTGCTGGATGAAATTTCTGTGCAAACATAAATCCTATTCCACATTTTTCTATAATTTCAGTTACTTTTTCTGGTGGCATATCTAGATCATATCCAAAATATTCGAAAATATCGGCACTACCATAAATTCCAGAAACTGATCTGTTTCCATGCTTTGCTACTGTTCCGCCGACACCATTTATTACAAATGCAGCCGTTGTGGAGACATTGAATGTTTTCATCTTATCACCACCTGTACCACATACGTCGATTATTCTGCCAGATCTTTTTGGGTTGATATGAATAGCATATTGTTGCATTTTGTCTAGCATTGCCAAAAGTTCCTCATCCGATTCTCCTTTGTCAGTTAAATTTCTTAAAAAATTGGCTCCTTCTTGAGGAGGAATTTGTCCTTTTAATAACTCATCCATGATACCACTCATTTCATCATAACCAAGATCCTGATACAGTGAAAGTTTGTTTGTAAGTTCTGAAATCATTTTTTTATCAACTTTATGAAATTGGCTAGAATTTTTTTACCCTCTCCAGTCATTACTGACTCTGGATGAAACTGTACTCCTTCGATGAGGTATTTTTTATGACTTACTGCCATTATCTCATTATCATCTTGCGCAACTGCAGTTACTTTGAGCACATCTGGAATCACGGTCTTGTCTCCTACTAGAGAATGATATCTTGTAGCTTTGAATGGATTTTGGACCCCCTCAAATAATGGTGACTTGTAATGCTCTATAGGACTTGTCTTTCCATGTCTTACGTTACCTGCGTTTACAACTTTTCCGCCAAACGCATGAATGATTCCTTGATGACCTAGACAGACTCCTAGAATTGGTATTGTTGGACCTAGTTCGGTTATTACTTTATTACAGATTCCAAAGTATTTCTCATCTTCTGGCGTTCCAGGTCCAGGTGATATCACTATTGCATCATAATTTTGTTTTTTGATCTCATCAAGTGTTATTTTGTCATTTCTGATTACATCTGATGTAACATCAAGCTCTCCAAGAATCTGTGCAATATTGTAAACAAACGAATCATAATTATCGATTATTAAAAATTTCATTTTGATGCCTCCTTTAGCGCATTAAGCATTGCATTTGCTTTGTGTTGAGTCTCTAACCATTCATTTTCAGCTTTAGAGTCTGATACTATGCCAGCTCCTGTTTGAATAAATCCATTTTTTCCTTCAAAAAATATGGTTCTGATTGCAATGGCAAAATCACAGCAACCATTAAAAGAAAAATATCCAACTGCTCCTGCATATGGTCCACGTTCATCAGGTTCTAGCTCGTCAATTATTTCCATTGCACGAATTTTTGGCGCGCCAGAAACAGTTCCTGCAGGAAACACAGCTTTTATTGCATCAAAAACATCATATTTTTGATCCAAGCTTCCAACAACATGAGTAACCATGTGTTGAACGTGACTGAATTTTTTGACAGCCATAATCTCTCTTACATGTACAGAACCGTATTTACAAACACGTCCTATATCATTTCGACCAAGGTCTACAAGCATTGTGTGCTCAGCGAGCTCTTTCTCATCACTTAGCATTTCTTTTTTCAATAATTCGTTTTTTTTCTCATCATCAGTTATTGGTCTAGTACCGGCAATAGGGAATGTCTCTACAACTTTTCCAGTTACCCTAAGTAGCATTTCAGGGCTAGAGCCAATAATGGTTCTGTCACCCATTTTCATATGGTAAAGATACGGTGAAGGATTTATCTGTCTGAGCGATTTGTATACTTTGAGTAAATCACCTTCTGCAGAAAATTTGAATTTTCTAGAAAGTACTACTTGGAAGATGTCACCGTTATGTATGTATTTTTTTGCCTTGTCTACCATCTTTTCAAATTGTTGTTTGTCTAGGTTTTCTGAAATTTCTGACGATGAAAACTTTTCAAACTCTACCTCGGAAAATGTTACACTATCAATTCTGTTTTTATCATAATAAAAATAAAATGATTTTTTTTCCTTATTGTCATACAAGATTCCATCAGTGTAAATTCCAAATTCCATTAGTGGCATGTCTTCTTTTTTATGCGAATCTGGAATCTTTTCCCATAATCTTATGGCATCATAATTTATTATTCCAACTGCTCCTCCAAGATAGCGATATTTTTGATCAGGAATTTCATGAAGTAGTTTTTTTATTTCAGATAGTGGGTCATTTGTTAAAATTGTTCTCGTATTTGCATTTTTGTCACGCAATATTATTCTATCTGTATATCCTTTGATTACAATTGAAGGATCAAATCCCATGATTGAGGTTTCTGCTAGCTCCTCAGGACCAGTTAATGATTCGAACAAAAAGGAGTAATGATAATTTCTTGAAATTTTATTATATAGTTCAAATTGGGAGCCAGTAAACTCTAGGGGTACTATACTAAGCTTTGAATGTCCAAATGCGGCCACCCATATAGAAAGTCCTGTTCTAACTCTATTTAAAATTAAGCAACTAGTTTGGAAGGATTAGAATCTCATAAACTTACGGTATAGTACGGTACCTTTATATCAGATCTTGACGTAATGGTATACATGTCACAGATATTGGCTCCAAGGCAAAATAGGAACGAAATTTTGTTGTTTCAGGATCTATATTTTGTTAAAAAAACAGCTCCTCTTAAAACAGCTGTCAAAAAAGCAGTTTGCAGTATCTGTGAGAAAGGACTAGAAGATGGAGTATCAATAACTGCAAAAATAATTAGGGAAAAAACTAGGTTTTTTTGCCAATACCATCTTCCAATAAATTTCTAAATTTTTAGAAAAATTACTTTTGTCCTAGTGGACTAGTAATGGCACCTTCGGAGGCAGAACCTACAAGTGATGCATATTTTGCTAATGCGCCAGTTTCATAATTTGGCTTTCTAGGCTTCCATTCTTTACGTCTTTGTGCAAGTTCACTTTCAGATACTGACATATCCAAAGTATTTTTTTCAATATTGATTATGATTTCATCACCTTCTTTTACTAGAGCAATGTTTCCACCAACTGCAGCTTCTGGAGACACATGACCTATCATAAGACCTCTTGTCGCACCAGAAAATCTTCCGTCCGTTATTAAACAAACTTTTTCTCCCAATTTTTGTCCTACAAGTGCAGCAGTGACTCCTAGCATCTCTCTCATACCTGGTCCTCCTTTAGGGCCCTCATATCTTATTATTACAACATCATTTTCTTTTATCTCTCTTTTTGAAATGGCATCAAATGCGTCTTCTTCTCTATCAAAAACTTTGGCGTTGCCTCGAAATTCTGTAGCATGTACTCCAGCTACTTTTACAACTGCTCCATCTGGTGCAAGTGAACCTCTGAGAATTTCCAGTGTTCCAGTTTCATGAATTGGAGATTCAATTGGCTTGAGTACTTTTTGATTTGCATCAAATGAAAGTGCAATTGAATTTAGATTTTCTCTGAGTGTTTTACCAGTTGCAGTCATTACATTTTCATTTAAAAGATTTTTCTTAGCCAAACTCTTCATTAAAATTGGAATTCCTCCGATCTTGTCTAAATCTAACATTACATAAAATCCTCCAGGTCTCATGTCTGCAATATGCGGTGTCTTTTTTCTAATTCTCTCAAAGTCTTCTAGTGTAAGTCGTATTCCAATCTCACGAGATAAAGCTAAAAGATGAAGGACTGCATTAGTAGAACCACCTATTGCATTTGCAACTGTAATTGCATTTTCAAATGCCTCAAACGTAAAAATATCTTTTGGTCTTATCCCATTTTCTAAAAGATTTAAAACTGCCCTGCCGCTATCGTATACCATTTTTTCTCTTCGTGGATCTTCAGCTGGAGGAGATGCACTGCCAGGTAACGCAATTCCAATTGCTTCGCTAATTGACGCCATGGTATTTGCAGTATACATGCCACCACACGAGCCTGCATTTGGACATGCTACATTTTCAAGATTTTTCAAAGCTTCAAGAGTTAATTGGCCTGCTTCATAGGAACCAACGGCTTCGTAAACATCCTGTATTGTGACTTGCTTTCCTTCATAAATTCCTGGCATGATGGTCCCACCATAAACAAAAACCGATGGAAGATTCAATCTTGCCATTCCCATCATAGTACCTGGTAAACTTTTGTCACAACCTGCTATTCCAACTAATCCATCATACTGATGAGCTCTTACCATTACCTCAATTGAATCTGCAATTATTTCTCTGCTGACTAGAGATGCTTTCATGCCTTCATGACCCATTGCGATACCATCACTTACTGCAATTGTTGCAAATTCTCTTGGAGTGCCTCCAGAATCGCTTACTCCTTCCTTTGCTTTTTGGGCTAATCTTCCAAGGTGTATGTTACATGGAGTGGCCTCATTTCCAGTGTGAGATACACCAATGAAGGGTTTTCCAAGATCCTCATCATTTAATCCCATTGCCTTGTACATTGCTCTGTGAGGGGCTCTTGACGGTCCTACTATTACATTTCTACTAGATATTTCCATTTTGAATACAGTTGGAAGAAAACTGGCATAATTTTAGCTTTACATTGAAAAGTATCAATTCTACGCGTTTTTAATAATTATGTTAGTAGAAAACAGTCTATGAAGATTAGCACGGTAAGTCTATTCTCAATTTTATTTGTCTTTTCATTAAGTTCGGTGGTTATTTTACCTGCATATGCCGAAGTTATATCACTTCAAACTAATGCCGTATTTTACAAGGGGGGAAGCCAGATTCAATTTTCTGGTACGATCGCACCAGGTGATTCACCGTATGTCAATGTAGTGATCTCTGATCCTAACAATAAATTTCTAGTTTTAGAGTCTGGAACTGCTGACAACAATAACGTCTTTCAAGTCATAGTTGATACTAGTATCACAGGTAATCAACTAAAATTCTCACTCAAGGGAATTTATAGTGCTACTGCATTCATTATGAATAAGGCAGCTGGTAAAACTACAAATTTTGTTTTTTCACCTGATGGTTCGCCAACCACATCGTCTTCACCAACCGGTCTAACTGCAACTTCTTTTTCCTCAACAGAAATTGATCTTAATTGGGCAACTCCCATGATGAACGGTGGTTCTACGATAACCGGATATCAAATTGAAAGAAATAATGGAAACGGATTTAATGTAATTCAAAATGTCAAGACTGTAACATATCAAGATACAGGGCTGACTCCAAGCAAGCAATATTCATACAGAGTATCAACAATAAATTCTGCAGGTGTCAGTAGCCCATCTAATATGGTAAACGCTACAACATTTGCTACGCCAGTACAAACTGCACCACAAAATTCTGGCGGATCAACACAAAATAGTACTACGCAAACTAATAACGCCCAAGCAATTTATGAAGAAATCCAAAAAAGAATTGAAAACGCAAAACGATTGCAGCAGTTGATGCAATCAAAATCTAACACAATTTCATTGAGTGAGAACACAAATCTTGGAGATTCTATTAGTAATCCTTCAACATCTCCTGTGGGAACAACATCAGATAAAATATCATCAATTGATTTTAACAATATGTTGTATCCTCTGATTGCTTTAGCTGGTGCAGGTGTGATTGCTGCAGTTCTCTATGGGAAGAAAAATAATCTTTGGTTTAATTCCAATTTCAAATTAATGAAAAAACAGGATGATTCTATAGCATCTGTAGAAAAAGAAGATGATTTTGTGGAAGAGGATTACTCACTTATGATTCTAAAAAATAGACTTGCCAAAGGCGAAATAACAATTGAAGAATTCAACAGACTAAAAGATGCTCTTAAAGAACCCTAGGTAATTAATTTGAAGGAATCAACTCTTGCTAATTGATCATTTATCTGGGTTTGATCTTCATTGCCATACGAAATTAAAATTCTGTCATTGTCTTTGGGCACATAATTGTGTATGCTTGGCACTTGTTTATGATTGACATAGAATTTTAGAGTATACTTGTCATCACTACAAAACTGTCTCTTGTCCGGAAAGATGAAACATTTGTCAGTTAATCCTATGTGAAGTGAATCAAACAAATATCCCATAGTCACATTTGCTGCAAGAATATGGACAGTTTCACCATTATTCTTCTGAAATGATATGTAGGGACTTTTTATCTGATAAGCTGGGGTAGAATAATCAAACATCTGACCATAAATCATTGTTAGTAATCCTACATGAATGTGAATTCCTCCGAGAGGACCTGCTCCAGATGGGACTCCTTTGGGAGTAACGGCAGTAGATAATTCGTAGAAATTATAACTTGAAATTGCAAGAACTGCTATAATGCCTCCAAAGACGCCAAGAGCTATTAGTTTGTACTTTAGCTTTTGTTTCTGATGTTTTTCAACATAACTCTCTCGTTCCTTTACTCGTTCTTCACGATCTTTTTTGCCCATAAATTGATCAAAGTCAAATTTTTGCCCTAAATAACAGTATCTAGTAACGACTTTTCTAGGTATCTTTATTGAACCTATAAAATTATCACCCAAACTTTAAGCATAAAAATTTCGATTGAATTAATAAGTTGAAAAATAGAACGGGACTAGGCAATGGGCAAAAACAAAAATGAAAGTTTTGATAAAAAACACGATGCTGAAAAACGACCAAGAAAGGCCAAAAATAAAATAATTGCAATAGCCATAATTGCAGCTATTGTGGCAACATTAGCAGTTGCATTACCAAAATTAGATAACACCAAGGCAGATAATTCTGCCCTTATAGATGGAATTGAATGCGATACTACTGAATACGTTACTTTTCATGTACATGCTCACCTTGACATCTTTGTTGACGGTCACCCAATAACCATTCCTGCATTTATTGGAATAGAAAACAATAATCACTGCCTGTATTGGTTGCACACCCATACTCCAGACGGTGTAATACACATAGAGTCTCCTCAAGAAAGAGGATTTACACTAGGACAATTCTTTGACATTTGGAAGTCTACTAGTACAGGATTGCCTCCAAATGAAAAACCCATAATCTATGTAAATGGACAAGCGGTAACTACAAGCTTGAAAGATATACCGCTACACGCTCATGATGAAATTGTACTAGTGTATGGTACTCCTCCAACTAACATACCTGCATTTTATCAATTTCCTGAAGGCGAATAAAACCCAATTTCTAATTAATCTAATTAAAATCTTCAAAAAATCTTCTAATAAAAAAATACTTTTGATAATAAAGCCTCAGATAAATTGATTTTAAATCCTTCTGACTAGTATGGCACAATCATTTTGGCATTAATTTAAATAAAATGCCAAAACGTAGTATCCTATGAATTGCCTTTTCTGTGATATCGTTGCAGGAAAAGTAAAGGCTCATTTTGTTTATGAAGATAAAACTCATGTAGCTATAATGGATAAATATCCAATACAAAAAGGTCACACGCTTGTCCTACCAAGAGATCATCATGAAAGAATCATTGATATGAATACAGATGATGTTTCTTTATTATTCTCAAAGATTCCTGTTATTGCGCGTGCGATATTGGAAATTACTAGCGCAGATGGATTTAACATAGCACAAAATAACGGAAAAGCGGCAAATCAGATAATCCCACATGTTCATGTACACATAATACCCAGATATTCTAGCACTGGTACAGCATGGACAAAAAGAATGATTCCAAATGACAATGATCTAGAAAATCTTGCATTAAAAATAAGAAAACAGGTAGAACTAATTCAGTAATATTTTCTATCTGAATTTACAAAATAACTTACGTGAAAAGATTTTGGTCTTGTAATGAAATTGAATCTTGGTTAAATTGTTATTTCGTGTATTATTTTATGTTCTATTTTATTATTCTGAGTTTTACTTACGCCATATGTTGATTTTATTAGGTTTTTTACCAATTCAATATCGTTTTCAAATAACTTTTCATATGGATCTTCACCCACAAATCTTGCAAAAGAGCCCTTTGCCTCTTCTGTTGGTAGATTTACATCATCATAACCAATGAAATATTCAGCAGATATTCTTGCAGAATTTTTGTCTTTTTTATATTGAGATTTTTGGATATGCCCAGGTAATTTTCTTTCAATATCTGTAAGTACGATCAAAGGATCGTATCTTCCACCTATGTAGTAGGCAGAGTCGATTGTTGTAAAATCAAACCTAACCTTGCACTTTGTTAGCATGTATTGTGAGTGCTTATGTTCAATAAAAATGGTCCTAAAGTTCCTTTACGATGGATTCTATGTCTGCTCTTGTCAAACCAACATGTTTCTTAGCATCTCTTCTTGCAATGATTTTTCCATCTTGAAAGGCGATCATTGTGGGTACTGCCTGTATGTTGAATCTGTCCCAAAGTGGATTTTCATCCTCATTTACTAACGCGGCCTTTTTCTGTGTCTTCTCTGAATTAATTTCTTCAAAGATTGGTTTAAAATTTGCACAATAAGGACACCAATCCGCATAAAAGAGTACCAATGTTTTTTTTCCGTCACTTAGAATCTTGGAATCAAATTCTTCAGATAATACATGTTCCATAGTGTGAGTTGATTTTATAAAATATTTAGAGCTACCGAAATTGATTTTTTATTACAAAAATTTGATTTTACATGTAGCATTATTGATTTGGATTGTATCTCAAAAATGCCCCTACCTTTCCAATACTGGATAACATTGTACCATGTTCAGATGAACCTGATATTACTTCAATTTTTGCTCCAGTTTCACCAGCGATTAATGCGAGATAATCTACGATGTCATGTTCGGCAGATTCAGAATCCATGCTCTTACAATTAGGACATGGTGAGCTTAAGAGTTCCTGAGTTCTTTGTATGAGTTTGGGTCGCTCCAAAATCTCCGTTTGTACATTTTGACATCTTCTACATGTGACATCAAGTTTTCGTAGATTGGTATCATCAGTAATAAGCACCATGCTTACAACATTTCTTTTTAAAAGATCAATGATATCTTTTAATCCATATACTGCAAGCCCTCTTGAAAAATTAATTTCCTGGAAGAATTTTTCAACAAGTTTTTTCTCTTCTACCATTCTATAATCTGATAATACTTCTTGTGCTCTAGCAAATGCTTCGCGAACCCCTTCTGAACCGGCATATGATGCATCAAGAGTTGCTATGATGTTGTTTTGTAGACGATATTCCAGATATTCTTCTCTTATGAAGGTCTCTTTTGTAGGTCCTGGTCCTGATATTATCAGTCCTTTTATTGGATAAATATCAATAAAATATTCTTTTGTGGTATCTGCAACTCGGTGATAATATGAGTTAAGCTCCATTTCTCTTAATCTTTCAAATCTTCTAGCTGATTGACCGCCTTGTCTATGTTTTCCTGCTACTCCTGACGATGTTTCTGATAATACCTCAAGCTTGTCACCATGTAACAACCCCCATCCAGCATCTTTTGCATCAATTGCTAAAAACCCAATCATGTTGTCATCTTTTAACATGTCTTTTAGTAATTCAACATGAAAATGATCATCACATCTGTAAAGAAATGTCTGCAGTTCTTTTGGCGGTTCTATTTCGTAAAGTTTGATTACTTCACTACCAATCGGACCTCCTCCTTCTGCAGGAAGTGCACCACAAAAAACAACAAGACCATTATCAGGTGGTTTTTTGTATAGCTTTAATCTTTGTATGACACGTGAAAGTGCATCAACAACGTGAGTTCTTGTAAGATCTGATTTAATGTTATCCGCAGTTCCTTGTTCCTCACGTAATACATTTATCACTTCATGTAATGCTTTCTTTGGTGGCACGTATAATGAAATAAGTTCTGTTCCACGACCTGATTTATCTGAAAGTTCCTCTAACGTTTTTCGTAATTTATACATCTTTACAGAATCTTGTTTTTGAATTGTAGGTTTGACCATTAAATGACCTCTTGAGATTATGAATATTAAGTTTGGTTAGAATGAATCTAGAACTTGCTTAAACACAGAAAATGGCTGCGCACCCTCTATTTTTGTTATTTTTTTGTTATTAAAAATCAAAAATGATGGTGTTGCATTGATTCCAATCCCAGCTCCAAATTTTTGATTATCCAAAACTTTTTGCTCGTATTTTTTATTATCAAGGCATTTGTCAAACTGAGCTGTGTCTATTCCTACTGTATTGGCGAATTGATCTAGTGATTTTCTGTTTACCCAACCCGTTTTTTCTCCTGCCCAATTTTTGTATAACTCATCATGATATTCCCAATACTTGCCTTGATCATTTGCACAGTATGATGCTTCTGCAGCAAGAACGGAATCTGGGCCATTGAGAGGAAAGTCACGAAATACAAAATTTGCCTTTCCAGTATCAACATATCCTTTGATAAGTGAATCTTTACTAGTTTCATGAAATGCGTGACAATAGGTGCATTGATAGTCACCCCATTCTACTATGGTAATTGGAGCATCTGGATTTCCCAATACCGGAGAACCATTTTGCATTAATGTCTGTGGAGTTACTGTGGTATCATGATTTTGATGTGGATAAAGCATGTAAGATAACGCTGCGATTGTAATGATTGCAGGTATCGCAACCAAATAATATCTATTCATAATTGTGTTGCATTTTGAATTGGATATTAAGATTGTCAAATCTTTATTTTTCTAAATTTTTAATGATGTCTCAAGATTTTTAAAATGGAGATAAAGTCTTGTCAGATTCTATCTCTATACTCATGTGACAAGGATATCGCTTTGTTGGAACGTTAAATCAAGTATTAAATTTATATGAATTTTTTGTGTTGAGTTGTGGGTTTGAAGTGTTACGTTAGGTTCTTGTTGTAACTGCATCTGGCTGAAATTTTTGCCAAAGCAAACCAAGTATTACCGCATTGACAATCCAATACAACGTCATAGTACTCAGAGATGCCATTCTGAAACCGTTTATCAGAGCTAATGGAGCTGTAATCTTGTCTGGGTTTTGGGGCATTAATAGGAAAACTATGATCATGTAAACCGCATATCCTATAGGTATGAGAAATTTTCTATTTTGTAATTTACTGTATAATTTTGCAAGGCCAAGTGCGCCAAGACCAGACAATGCTATAAATGCAATATAGATTGAACTTCTAAACGCTATTGTCTCTGGGTCACCTACAGTTGGCGGATTAGAAGGATATTTCAAAAATGGAATGAAAAATAATGTAAACCACATTATTCCTGAAAGAACTAGGGCCTTTGTGATATTGTGTTTACTTGGGAGTTTATTTCTTGAATATGCAAATACTATTCCAAATAATGCCCCTGTGGAAAGCCCTAGAATTCCACCTGCTAGAATAGAACCTTCTTTTTGCCACACTCTATACTTTCCAAACTCTTCCAAAAATTGTGATGTGTCATGTATTTCACCAGAAGCAATTCTGTTTTGATTTTCTATTCCAATGGCATTATCAAGGTATGGTTCTACTACAACTAAATTAATAAGACCATGAATTAGTCCTGCAGAAAAACCTGCTATTAGAACAACAGCAAGAAAAAGAAAGGCTTTCATTAAAAACCACTAGTGACATGGAAAACCTGATGCGTGTCTCATGTCATGTGAGAACTCGTGAAGATACATGTTGCCGTATGCATTTGGACCTTCAACTAAACTAAATAGTTGACCTTGATCGAATCCCATGCCAAAAAAGCCTACGCCAAACAATACCAAAAGAATTCCCACTGCTAATTTTGGAACTCCATGACTTGATTTTGTTAGTTGTTGCAAAATGTTTGTCATTTTCTATTTTAGAAATTGGATTGTATTTAAGCGATTGGATGGTTTATCCAACTCTTACTTTTCTAAAATTAATTTAAATACAATTAGCGATCTAAATAGGACTGAAAACAAATGCATCAGGTACTACGACTGCTCTCCAAAGTGGCAGAAAGATATGCCCCTAGTAGATTGCTGAGTTTTGATTCAGTTCATGTGTTAAAAGCAATGCAATTGATGGAAAACAAGAAAAGAATAAGCCGATCATTATTGATGCACGAACTTGGTCTTGGAGAGGGTTCTGTAAAGACACTTGTAAAACATATGAAAATGTCGGGTTTGATAGAAAACTCTAATGCCGGAATGTGGTCTACAAATAAAGGGAAAACAGTGTATGAAAAATTACATTGTGCAATCCCAAATGAGATGGATGTTTTCAAGTGTTCTATTGCATTAGGAAAATTTAACTATGCAGTATTGGTAAAAGATGTTGCCTATAACATTAAAAGTGGCATTGAACAACGAGATGCCGCTATCAAGTTAGGTGCTGTAGGCGCAACCACTCTGATATTTAAAAATGGCAGACTTCTAATGCCAGATACACGAGAGGATTTGTTAAGAAATAACCCAAAAATACATTCATTGGTCATAAAGAAATTAATGCCTAAAGACAACGATGTAATAATAATAGGAAGTTCTGAAAACAAAAGAACTGCTGAACTGGCTGCTAAAAGCGCTGCACTACATACAATTGCAAATCATGAAAAGCACTAAAATATACTAAAGTTATTCAAACTACTCTTTTTGATCATTTGGAGTCAGAATAATTGTTGGTTCAGGTTTTTTAATGCTTACTTCTGCTTTACTTATTCTGCTCTTGTAAATTTTAAACTTCCTTCCATTATCTGATAATATCCATTTATCAACTTTAACAAGTGCAATGTCTTCAAGATCTGAAATTTTTTTGTAAACTGAACTAAGCGGAATTCTATGTTCTTCAGATAACTCCATTGCAGTTTTTCCATGTTTGATTATGGAAAACAAAATTACTCTTGATTGTGCATCAGCTAGAGCTTCAATGACTTTTTGATTTACATCGTATTTTTTTAATTGCGAAAGCGAATGTCTTTTTCTCAATATTTTTTCAATTAGGATAGCCTAACTATTTAAATGACATGTAAATCATTCTAAGATTTTAGAATGAGTTTCTCGTTTAAATAAAGTTAGCTTGTCCTAATTGATGATAAAGTAATGGTTAGTGTTGATTACTGGCAACTCATGTTGTTAGGTTCTATAGCTGGCTTCACTATTTTTCTAGGTCTGCCAATAGCCACTCTTCAGAATCTTAGTGCTAAAAAGAAAGGATTTCTTAATGCATTTGCACTGGGAATTTTGGTATTCCTCATCGTTGATGTTTTTAGTCATGCCTGGGAATCCGCTGGAAGTTCTGCAACTGCAGCCTTTCAAGGAAAATCTACATGGACTGGTGCGACACTGAATCTTTTTGCAATGTTTGGTGGCATTGCAATTGGTCTTTTAGGATTAGTGTTATATGAAACAAAAATGCTGAAAAAATCTTTTCCGCAAATTCTTTCTTTAGAAAATCTGAAAGTAGGTGACGATCATTTACATCAACTATTCCATGAAGCAAATGCATACAAGCTTGCTATGATGATTGCAATAGGAATAGGTGCTCATAACTTTAGCGAAGGGTTGGCTATAGGTCAGTCATATATTGCAGGAGAGATAGGTCTGGCAATACTTTTGATAATTGGATTTGGTGCTCATAACACAACCGAAGGTTTTGGGATAGCTGGACCTTTGACTGGTCTTGTTAACAAACCAAAAATCCGATTCATAATTCTGGTAGGTTTGATTGGGGGAGGACCGACGTTTATTGGTACGATATTGGGAAGTTTGTGGAATTCTCCGTTGGCATACATATTGTTCTTATCAATTGCGGGTGGTGCATTGATCTATGTTTCAATGCTCATGTACAATTCGGGCAGAAAACAGACTACAAACGCGGTAATGATGACTGGAATATTTTTTGGATTATGTGCAGGTTTTCTAACTGATTTGATAATTACCTTTAGCGGTGCATAAAACACTCAAGTAGTGATTTTTGCAAGCTGGTTTTCCTTTTTAGCATTCTTGATTTCTCTGGCTATTCTTCTTCCCATACTCATTGGTTCATCGTAAAGAAATGTCGAATATGGTGATCCATCTACATACAGATTAGTGCCTGCAACTATTCGTGCAGAGAACTCAAACGTGGTAAATTTTCCATTATCATCATAAACCCCTTCTAAACAAAATGGACCGTTCATTCCAGGAGCAACCAGTCTTTTTGCAGCATCAATGAAACGCTCTCCCATAGAATAGACTTCGTCAAGAAGTGATTCTCTTAAGACTAGTGGGCTATTTCCAATTACATTAAACGATGGAATCAAATCAATGTCCATTTGTTGCGGCGCTGGAATTCTTCCGAGGCCATCAATATCTGATTCATATCTTCTGTCTGCCCCAAAAAATTCCAATTCACCAGTTAATGGTGAATAAAAATATTGAAGATATGCTGATACACCAAATGCATATTCTTGGAGATAGAGATCATTGTCTCCTTTGATGATGCCTTGCGCAATTAGATTATCACGTTTTTTGTTATAGTCTTTCTCACTTGTAGCCAGAAAATACCCTTTACCTCCTGCTGCTCCGTGTCTTTTTGCTATCACTAGTATGTTGATATCTTTTGGACTTGGGATTGTCTTGGGAACATTAAGTTTTGATTCAATCATTAGTTTTTCTTTCATTTTTCTATCTGACTCCCATCTGAGGATCCATTTGTTACCAAAAATTGGAATTTTAATTGATTCAATCTGAGATGAATCCATTTGAGAAATAAGTGTACCATGTGGAATTATTACGACATCTTCATCTTTTAGCTGCAAAGAGCACTTTTGTTCTGATAATTCTAAAAATGAATCAACCAGTATTAGTTTGTCTATGAACTTGAATCTATGATAAAGTTTCTCACGTTTTTTTTCACATACAAGTATGGTCTTGAATCCTTCGTCTTTTGCTCCCTTTAATACCTGTAATGCACAATGAGAACCAAGAGTAGCTATTGATGTCATCTATAATTTTCCTTACAGGCGGCTCTTTATGAAAGTTCCATGTGGGAACTTGAAATAAAAGAAAATACATCGTCAATTAACTCCATTGATAATTCTGACCTTGAACTTTCAGGAATGGTTTTAAGAATGAAATCTATGACCGATTGGTTTTGAGGAATTGTACCTTCTTGTAATTTTTGTGAATACAAGGCAATAGAATTTGATATTGATATGATGATTTTTTCTCTACTAGTAAGTGTCAATAATATAGCATAATTCTGTTTAATTTATAGAGGTTTTGAAGTGATTTAGCATAGAAAAACTATTATTGATTGTTGATATTCAAGGTAACCCAGATATGGAAAAATTAGTGTATGGTAATCATGCTAAATTAGTTATTATAAAAGATAAATCGATAATTTCCTTAATTCTACATTCTTATGCTGATGAAGACAAGAAAAAAATTCTAAATACTGCAACAAACAAGCCACGCATAATTTTAGATATCATAAGTGCTTGCAAACTACCACAAACATCTTCTTATCGAAAAATTAATTCACTTATAAAAAATGGTTTGTTAATTCCAAATGGTGCAATTCCACGAAAATACGGAAAAATAGTGATAAAATATATTTCCTTGTTTGAGAATTTGGAGATTAACATTGTAAAAAATGATATTAGCGTTAAAGCAAAATTCAGCGAAGATGCATGTCAAGCTATTTTTCGTATGATGCGTGATAAAATTTTAAGTGTTAAAAAACAAAATGTTTCAAGCTCAAAAAGTTATCATGAAACAGAATCTATCTTGATATCTTCTGAGTCTATGATCCCATTTCTTATAAAAGAAAGAATAATCAAAGTTTAAAATCATAGGGTTTTTGTCACAAAAAAAGTTGACAACTCTTTTTTAATCTGAATCAAGATATGTTGTATACCAGACACAGGTACGTGGTTTAACTTGCTGGGATGAACTCTCAACATGAACCACTTTTTATCCCCTTGAATGATTACATCTGTTTAATTCAAAACTTCATGAATATACATTCAAAACATAAATTAACACTAACTAGAACAGATTTGATGAAAAGGTTTGATAGATAACAATCTTGGAACTTGGCGTAGAACTATTTATTCAAACGAGATCAGTCCTTCCTTGGATGGAAAGGAAGTAATCGTTATGGGTTGGGTGTCTAGTGTGAGAGATCACGGGAATCTCATTTTTATGATGATTACTGACAAAAATGGGGATATCCAGATTACTGCTAAGAAAGGTGATTCTAGAGAAGAACTACGACAAGAAATTGTAAAACTAAAAGAGCAATCAAGTATTGCCATAAAAGGAACAATCAAACCTTCAAACAAGGCTCCGCACGGAGCAGAGATTCGTCCTCTTGAAATGAAAGTTTTTTCTCAAGCAGAAAAGATTGCACCTTTTACATCACAAGCAAAAACCGTTGCCAATATTGATACTCGCTTAGAAATACGCGCGGTAGATCTTAGAAGAAACATCTTACAACATGTTTTCAAAGCACGAAGTCTAGTTTTAAAATCAATCCGAGAATATCTGTATGAAAAAGAGTTTGTTGAAGTAAATACTCCTAAAATGATTGCTACAGCTACCGAAGGAGGTGCAGCACTGTTTCCTATATTTTACTATAACAAAGAAGCATTTCTTGCCCAAAGCCCGCAACTTTACAAAGAACAATTGACAATGAGTTTTGAGAAAGTTTTTGAAATTGCCCCTATCTTTAGAGCTGAACCATCTAGAACAAACAGACATCTGTCTGAGGCCATATCAATAGATCTGGAAGAAGCATTTGCAGATTACAACGATATTATGAAACACATTGAAAATATAGTAAAACGAGTAGTTCTGACAGTAAAAGATTATAATGAAAAATTAAACACGGATGTTAAATTTCAAATTCCTGAAATTTCAGATTCTATTCCACAGTACACATATTCTGAGCTAATTGAAAAGATGCAAAAAGCTGGAATAAACACCGAATGGGGAGACGATCTGTATGCATCTAATCTGAAAAAACTTAACATTACAGGATTTTATTTCATAAAGGATTGGCCATTGGGTCCAAAGCCATTTTATGTAAAAGCAAAAGCAGATGACCCTAAACTATCCGAATCGTTTGATTTTATGTATGGTGATTTGGAGCTCTCATCTGGCAGTACAAGAATTGAAAAAAGATCCGAGCTTGAGGAAAGAATGAAAAACAAAGGGTTCAAGCTTGACCCGTTTGATTACCATCTTAGAGTATTTGATTATGGTGTGCCGCCTCATGCAGGATGTGGAATTGGTCTTGAAAGATTGATGATGGCTCTAACAGGAACAGAAAACATTAGAGATGTAACATTTTATCCAAGAGACGTGGATAGACTCACACCGTAGGGGAAATAATGGTAGATAAAAAAGAAATAGAGCACCTTAGTGATTTAGTAAAAATAGAGATTAAGGATCCTCAAAAATACATTTTACAAGTAGAGCAAATTTTGAATTATTTTGGGCGCTTGGACAAAGTGGAGGTTACTACAGAAGATTTGCTCAGACAAGAATTATCTCTTGGTGATTTACGTGAAGACAAATTTGTTCCATACGAGAACAATCTTATTGAAAAATTAAAAAAGACTAAAGAAAATTTTGTTAGGGCTCCAAAGATGGTTTAAGATGACACTTGCGATTTCTATATCCAAATACATACAAAAATTACGGGATGGGGAATTCTCTTCAGAAGAGTTTGTTGCAAAAACACTAGAGAGAATAAATAAGGTCGAAAAGAACCTTCACGCGTTTATATCTATAAACGAAAACGCGATAGAACAAGCAAAACAGATAGATAAAAAAATCAAGGCAAAAGAAAGAGTCGGCTCATGTTTTGGCATGCCAATTTCAATTAAAGATAATATTTGTACAAAAGGTATGAAAACTACCTGCGCATCAAAAATGCTTGAAGATTTTGTTGCACCATATGACGCTACTGTTGTTTCAAAATTAAAATCAGAAGATGCAATAATTATTGGTAAGGCAAATTTGGATGAATTTGCTATGGGCTCTACAACAGAGTATAGCTATTTTGGCCCTAGTCGAAACCCATGGAATACCGATTATGTGCCAGGTGGCTCGTCTGGTGGAAGCGGAGTTTCTGTGAGTGCCCTTGAATGTATTGCGTCACTTGGTTCTGATACTGGAGGTTCTGTGAGAAGTCCGGCTAGTTTTTGTTCCGTAGTTGGCTTAAAACCGACATATGGATTAATTAGCAGATATGGTCTGGTGTCATTTGCAAACAGCATAGAGCAGATAGGTCCACTTGCACGAACTGTAGAAGATGTTGCATTTATTTTGAATATTATTGCAGGACGCGATTCACATGATAATACCACAATTGAAAATGGGACACCTGATTATACTAAGGACATTGATGTAGGTGTATCAGGTAAAAAAATTGGAATAATTTCAGAGATGGTTGGTGAAGGAGTTGACAGGGACGTTCAATCAGCTACAAAACACGCCATATCGACATTTGAAAAACTTGGTGCGCAATGTATTCCGATTTCGCTTGATTCAGCACAGCATTCTGTTGCTGCATATTACACTCTGGCATCTGCTGAAGCAAGCAGTAACCTTGCACGATTTGATAATTTGAGATATGGATTTGATTTTAGCGTAGAAGGATACGAGTATAATTCATACATTTCTAAAGTTCGAAGTAATCTAGGACCTGAAGTCACAAGAAGAATGTTGCTTGGAACATTTGTGCTTTCAACTGGATATTACGGTAAATATTATCAAAAAGCACAAAAAGTTAGAAGCTTAATTAAATCACAACTTATTGAATCCTTTAAAAAAGTAGATCTTCTTTTAGCTCCAACAATGCCAATTTTGCCATTTAAGATTGGCGAAAAAATTGATGATCCGTTGAAGATTTACTTGCTTGATATTAATACAATAATTGCAAATCTTTCTGGAATTCCTGCCATCTCTGTTCCATTTGCCATGTCAAATGGGTTGCCTATAGGAATTCAACTCTTTGCAAATTCGCTTCAAGAAAAGCAGCTATTGCAATCAGCCTATGCATTACAGAAAACAACAAACCTTCCTGAGGTGCCAATTTGACAAAGATAGGATTAGAGATTCACTGTCAGCTTACAAAACTTGAAAGTAAACTGTTCTGTTCTTGCAAGGCAGACTACAGGAGCTTTGGGCCAAACTCCAACATTTGTCCGGTATGTATGGGACTGCCAGGCTCATTGCCAATTTTAAATAAAAAAGCTGTTGAAAAAGCAGCCATGTTGTCTATAGCACTAGGATGCAAAATACCTCCAAAGATTGGATTTTTCAGAAAAAATTATTTCTATCCTGATCTTCCAAAAAATTTCCAAATTACACAGTACAATGCATACGGCCCAACAAGTATTGGTTATGATGGAATGATCATGATTGAAGACAAGGAAATTAAAATCAGAAGAATACAGCTAGAAGAAGACCCTGGCAGACTAGTGTATAGCGGCAGCTCAGAAAAAACCCAGATTACTTTGGTTGATTACAACAGGGCTGGAACACCGCTTGTTGAGATGGTAACTGAACCTGATTTTGAAAATCCAAAACAAGTTAGAATCTTTTTAAACATTCTAGCTGATTTGGTAGAAAACCTTGGTGTGGCAGATCCATCTCTAGAGGGCGCCTTTAGAGTTGATGGTAACATTTCAATTGAAAAAGGAAATAGGGTGGAAATTAAAAACGTAGGCTCATTTCGTGATATAGAAAAGGCACTTCACTTTGAGATAACAAGACAGCAAAGTTTGGCAGAAAGAGGGATACCAATTCCTGCAGAAACAAGACATTGGGATGAGGCAAGAAAAATTACCGTCTCATCTAGATCAAAAGAAGAAGAACAAGATTATCGTTATTTTCCAGAAGAAGATATTCCAAGGATAATAATTGAAAAATCACTACTTGACAACTTGAAAAAAACAATGCCCGAAAGCATCATGTCAAAAAAAGAGAGATACATAAACAAATATGGCATCCCAACTCAAGTTGCCGAAGTCTTGTCCTCTGACAAATTTTATTCTGATTTATTTGAACAATCTCATACAGAAAAAAATGCTAAAGAAATTGCAAATCTTATAACCACAGATCTTAAGGGCTTTGCTGATACTAAAGAACAACGAGAACAGCTCAAACTCACACCAAAACATCTCGCCGATTTGGCAGATGCCGTTTTGAACAATAAAATTACAAGAGCATCTGGAAAAACTGCTTTACAAGAAATATTAAAGACAGGAAAAACTGTTTCAGAAATAATTTCCAGCCTTGACTTGGGTAATGTTGATGATGAATCATCACTTGTAAAAGCAATAGATGCAGTCTTTATTGAAGAACAAAAGGCAGTATCTGAAGCAAAACAAAACCCTGATACAATTAATTATCTTGTGGGCAAAGTAATGAGAAAGACAAAAGGTAAGACAAGTCCTTCTCTTACTCTTGATATGATTAGGAAAAAACTAGATTCACAATAATTACATCTTGTTAACTCGTCTTCATCAGAATATGCATGGAAATTTATTCTTCTTTGTTAGAAATTAACTGTGCACAATGATAGGGGTATTTGCAAAGGTACTTGTAAAGAGTATAAGGTTAGAAAACCAAGAGACGGAACTAGTCGTTATTTGTCAGGACAAGTAAGATGCCAGATTTGTGGGGTCTTTATGACAAGGCAGGGGTGTCATGATAGAAATGAAAACCCTGCAACTGATGAGACCGTGGATCTATACTGTAATTGCTGTAATTGTATGGTAAGATCAAAACCAAGAAACAAACCAGGAATGGAACGTATTAAAAAAACTCCTCAAGAAGAATATGATGAACTAAAGAAAGTCAACCAAAAGACGATTTAGGTGTGTAGATTATAAAATTAAATTATCATTTTTTATTTCTTGATTTCTTGATCTTTGGTAACTGTAATGTGGCTTGTTTTTACTCTAAATCTAATTATTAACATAAACAGCATGAATCCAACAAATATTGCATTTATAATTAATCCCAATGGATTGTCAAGTGATTCCTGCAAAGTTCCGTAACCTAGTGGGTTTGTCCAAGTTGTGCCTGGTGAAAAATAAATTTTTTGCCAGTACAACAGTGTGGTCACACAATGGGTAAATATGGAATAAATTACAAAAGTAATTTTTGTTTTGTTATACGGAATGTCTTTGACAACATTCCAAAATCCATAAGAAGCTATGAAAATGATTGAAATTCCAAGTGGCAATAGATATCTCTCAAGGGAAAAATCCTTTGCCATTGCAAGTGATAGTACTAGTGTGCTAATGAACCAAATTAGAACAAGAGTCTCGGATATGAAACTCTTGAATTTTTTGATTCTATAGATCAAATATCCTATTCCCACAAAGAAAAAAATTGTTAAAGGAATGCTTGAATATGTTTGGGGAACTGTCTTGCCAAGATTGCCGCTCAGATTAAGATGTGGATCAGATATTTGTTTTTCGATAAAACTTGGAAAAAGAGCATAATGAAAAACTGTTAGTAGCGTGTTAATCTGAATACTGTGAATGGTTGGATATCCAATGTACCAAACATCGCGGTTATAGTTATCCATGTCCTTTTTCATTATTGCAATTTGTTTCAATGGGTTTTCATAAAATCCCGGTTCAGTTAAAAATAAGGAGAACATGGCAATTGCAAAGAAGAGGAAAATCAATACACCAGTTTTAGGAATATTACTTATCTTAATAGTAGAATCTGGCAGTCTCTTGAATACGCCACTGAATAAAATTATTCCAAGGAATAGTATAGAGAATTCTATTGACAGCATCTTTGAAGTCAAGGCAAGACCAAATGCAATAGCGCTTGAAATGAAATACCTGATCTTCATTTGCTCTGTCTTAAAGGCATAAAGCAAAAGCAGGAGCGATAGCATGACAAAAAAAATGTAGTGCACCTCGGTCATTATTGTACGACTATGCCATAACCAAATATCATAAAAGAGGAAAATAAGAGATGCCATGATTCCGACATTTCTATTAAAAAGAATTTTTCCTATCAAAAATGAAATTGCCACAGTCAAGGCACCAAAAAGAGGTGAGAGCAAACGGGCTGTAGCCATTTCGTTTACAGTTGGTTCCATGTCAGAGATGTAGCACTGCCAGTAACATGACCAATTGTAAAATTTTCCAACGTCACCACTTTTCACATCCATTGGAAAACCAATCAAGATGTTACGTAGCGGGCTGTAAGTCAATCCGTATGCAGGTATGTGAAACAAATAGCTACAATTGTCAATGGATCTTAAACACGAATCGTCAAAATTTCCATTCTTTATTAAATGAACATACTCTCCGGCTTGGGCAAGATATACAATTTCATCTCCATGCCAAGGCTGCCCCTCTAAATTGTAAGAGTAAATGAGAAAAGAGCTCAAGAATAATACTATGGGAATTATGTAATTGGATTTTGCGTTGAAAAAATATGTGAGTTTCATCAGCTTATGTTCTCTGTATGATTTCTAAAACACTGGGAACTTTAATGTTGTTCTGGTTCAATAAGAATTGGCAAAAAAAGGAGGTGAAACAGTTTTTCTCTACTTGTATAGTTTTCAAGCGGAACCTTATAAAATCACCATTAAGAAGAAATGATTAATGGAAATGTTCTAAAATGATGATTCAAAATATTCTGGTTCCCTATGAGGGATCACCCATGTCAAAGAAAGCACTAGAATTGGGGAAAGAAATAGCACGAAATTTTAACGCGACACTAAATATTTTGATGGTCGTTCCACTCTATTATCCTATTAATGATTCAATATACGTAGGTTCAATGGCTACCAATTATCTAAAAATTGTAAAAGAGCTAACTACTCAAGGAGAAAAAGATCTTAGTAAGGTGACAGAAAAATGCCGTGAGGAGGGTGCAAAAGTATCTTACAAAATAGTTCATGATGATGTTTCTAATGCAATTTTAAAACAAGCCAAGCAAAATAAAACTGATCTTATAATAATGGGTAGCAGACGCATGAAAGGTCTTGCAGCAATCAAAAGAATTGGGAGCACAGCAAGATATGTTTCTGAACACGCAACATGTCCAGTTACTATAGTTCATTAGACAAATTATGAAATAATGATATCATTAAAATAAAACTTCATGATATAATTTGTATGCAAGGTTCAAGTGCTTTAGATAAATATGATTTAACAAAAGCACACAAAGCTCTAAAAATGCTTCTTATTGATAGAAGTAACGAATTTCGTACACTTGCTCAGGGCATAGGATATCCAACTAATACTAAAGACTGGGAACTAATAGTCTTGAATTTTTGCCTTGATTTTGTGGAATGTTTCGATATTTGGTCTGGTGAGGCACCGCCAGATCATAATCAAATCCACAAGTGTATGACACAGATGCGACAGCTAGCTAGAGGGAAATCAAACATGACTGAAGTTACACATCTTGAGAATACGGCATACCTGATAGCAGAAGATTTTAAATCGATTTACAAAAGAATGGAATAAAAATCAAACAAAAAACTTGAATTTTGTACTGATTATCCTTCAGAGGCAGATTTTCCGCCATCTACATTTAAGATGATCCCAGTAATCCAACTTGCTTCATCTGATGCCAAGTAAACTGTAGCATTTGCAACGTCTACGGGTTCTCCTATTCTGTTCAATGGTTGCCTATCATCTAGGACTTTTCGCGCTTCTGGATAATCAAGATAGGACTTTATCATTCCCGCATTTATGATTCCAGGATTTATGCAATTACAACGAATGTTTTTTCTTGCATATTCTATTGCTATGCCTTTTGTAAACATGTTAATTGCTGCCTTGGTTGTGCAGTATACAGTCAAGTGCACTTTTGGGATTGCACGCTCACTTGATATTGAACCAATGTTAATAATTGATCCGCTCTTATTTTCTAGCATTTTAATTAAGACTGATTTTGTAATTCTAAAAGTTCCGTAGATATTTGTGTTTATCAAAGCTGACCAATCTGATTCTGGCATTTCATGAAAATGTATTGGATCGTTGATAAGACCAGCACTGTTTACAAGTATGTCTATTTTTCCATAATGGTCAGAAATTTGTTCTACTGTCTGTAGCACCTGTGCCTCGTTTGTGAGATCACATGGAATTCCAACTGTTTTTGCTGAATAGTTTTTTATTGTTTTTCGCGCTTTCTCAAGCTTGTCAAAATTTCTGCCTAATAAAACGACATTTGCACCTTCCTCGACAAATCTTTTTGAAATTTCTAATCCTATGTCACTTGAAGCACCTGTAACTATTGCAACTTTGTCTTTTAATCTCATAACATGACTAAGAAATAATCATATATGAACATTAAATCTCTCTCATCATCTTGACGATCCATAACTACACTCAATTGTCATATCCAATCTAGCACACCTGCTTATTAAGAAAAATATCGTATCATTTTCATGGAACAAAGATTAACATGTGCAAATCACTCCGATGAAGAAATAGTTCTTGTTCAAATAGGGTGGAATAGTTTCAACTGTCCAAGATGTGGTAGCGATTATTCTCTTGGAAGAAAAGTAATAGTACTGGATCCTAATTCCATGAAACAATATCGTCATTGATTATTTGTTTTGCAAGATTTTAATCATATGATGATATACTGTAGAAAATAATGGATAAAATTTTTAAAGATAGGACAGACGCAGCAAAGAAACTTGCCGAGAAATTATTA
This sequence comes from Nitrosopumilaceae archaeon, assembly GCA_035935115.1. Lineage (GTDB taxonomy): Archaea > Thermoproteota > Nitrososphaeria > Nitrososphaerales > Nitrosopumilaceae > TA-20. Next base: position 176,792 of record DASYXK010000021.1, on the reverse strand, counting down.
TGGCTAAAAGATGAAAATCCTATAATTCTTGCAATACCTAGAGGTGGGGTAATTATCGGTGATGTGATCTCTTCTATTTTAAACTGTAAATTAGATATTATAGTTTCAAGAAAGGTTGGAGCACCGAACAATCAGGAACTTGCAATAGGTGCAGTTATGCATGATGGAAGTTATTTTCCAAACGTCGAAATTACTAGAATGCTAAACATTCCAGAAAGTTTTGTTGAAGAAGAGATTGCAAGGCAGAAAATGGAAATTGAACGTAGATTAATGAAATTTAGAGGAATCAAAGAATATGATTTATCTGGAAAGACTGTAGTTCTAGTTGATGACGGAATTGCTACAGGTGCAACCATGTCTGTAGCTGCTCATTGGATAAAAAAACAAAAACCAAAGAAACTCATAATTGCAATACCTGTTGGACCTCCAGAAACCATTGATAAACTAAATCAAATAGCAGACAAAGTAGTAGTTTTACAATCTCCGTATATTTTCAATGCAGTGGGTGAATTCTATGAAGTGTTTGATCAAATAAGTGATGAAGAGGTGCAGGAAATTATGAAAAAATACGGTTACAAACTCAATTCATTAGAATGATTAACTGACAAAAATTTACTTGATTAGTTTCTGAATCTCTTGTGTTACTAGAGGCAAAAATGCACCCACATCTGAAACTATGCCAAGAGCTTGCCATGTTCCGCGGTCCATCAGTTTGGTTACTGTTGGTTGATTGATGTCAACTACTATTACTTTTACCTCAGCAGGCAACATGTTGCCAGTTGCAATGGAATGAAGCATAGTTGAAATCATTATTACCATTTTTGCATCCTTGAGGATTTCCTTGTATTTTTTTTGTGCAACTGTCATGTCTGTAATGACATCAGGAAGCGGTCCATCGTCTCGCAACGAGCCTGCCAAGACAAACGGAATTTTTCTTTTGACACATTCGTACATTATTCCTTTTGTAAGCGTCTTGTTTGCAACCATTTTGGGTATGGAGCCTGCTTTGAATACTGAATTTATTGCCTGCATGTGGTTTCGATGCCCTCTTACTGCCAAAGTGCCATTTTGAACATTCATACCAAGTGAAGTTCCTAGCGTGGAATATTCTATATCATGTACTGCAAGCGCATTTCCTGCAAGTACGGCATCAATAAATCCTAATCTTATCAGGATTGCAATTGAATCTGATGCGCCAGTGTGTACAATTGCGGGACCGCCTACTAGAACAATTTTGCCATTTTCTTTTTTTGTCTTGTAGATGTCATGAGCGACTTTTCTTGCAATGTGTTGTGTTGGACGCTCACTTGAGCTACTGCTTCCCATAAACTGGAAAAGATTAACTCCCTCTCTTGGTCTTTCAGGAGGTGTTATCCTTATTCCTCTTTCTCCAACAATTATCATGTCGCCTTTTTTAATTTCACGAATAGGAGAACACCAAGCTCGATTTCCTTTAACTGCTATGCACTTGTCCATCATCATGTTTTCCACCTTTATCCATTTTTCTTTGTAGAAAACATCGGTACGATTGTTTGTCGTACTGTAAAAATCATCAGGCATTACCATGTCTCTTGGCGCAGATTGTAGCTTGATTTCCTGTTGTATCTTTGAAGTAGCACCAGCACGGTATACTGATTCTAAAATCTCATCAAGATGTTTTTGTGATTTGCCCTGAACGAGGAGCTTTGCATAGCTCTCATCTTTTTTTCTTTTTCCTACTCTAAACTCTTGTACTTGGAACTCTCCATCCAAGTCCATTATGACATCAAATATTTTTGTAAGTATCATTGAATCTATGAGATGGCCCTTGACCTCTATCTCATGCTCAAATTTCTTTGCCATTCCTTGAATTCAGTAAATGTACTAATTTAATGTTTAATGAATTTAAAATGGATTTAATTTCATCTTGTTTTTAATCATGTATCATACTGGAAGTGATACCTGACCTTTGAATTCTTGAAGATTGTCTGCTTGCAACATTTTCACTATTGCATCTTTGCGTTCAGCATCCAGTCCTCTTGCAATGGCTTTTGAAATGCCATTTTTATCGCACAAAACCACCATGTATCCACTTACATCTGTTAACACATATCCACCGCCGTCATTTAGAACGGCATACAAGTTTTCTTCACCAACGGGTTCCCAGACATTTGTTTTGTTGTCTTTTAATGCAAGAGCAGGCATTGCAGTACCATTTGCATATTTGTTTAGATGCTCTCTTGCCTCTTTGACACGCTTCTCACCAATTTTGAGAGCTACAAAATACTGCATACAAGGTGTACTACTGATGTTTTGTTATTTATAGGATATCTCGTCTAAAATTTCTAGAATTTCTTTACTCTTTATGTCCTTTTTTGCAGATTCAAAAAACAACGCAAGTTTGTCTTTTGGATATCCTTCCGCATTATATTTTAAAGATTGTATTGCCATTTCTAGACGATCAATTTCATGCATTAAGGTTGATTCTTTGGAAGTTCCATCTTGGAATTCATTCCATATTTTTTCATACTTGCTTGAAATTTCCAATGGCAGTTTTGAAAGAATCTCTTTCATTGTTTGATTTTCAATTTCTTTTTTATCGTTTTTAGAGATTTCTTCTGGTGTAAAATCGCCAGTAATTGACTCTGAAAGATCATGTAGTAGTGCCATCTTTAGCATTTTTTCAGTATCAAGTTTTTTTAAATCAGAAAAAACCATTGCCATAACAGCTGCACTAAATGAATGGTCTGCTACTGATTCAGGATGAGTAATGCCGATTTTTTCCTTCCATCCCCTACGGGGAGTTTTTTTTAACTCTGATATAATATAAAAAAAATCAGATAACATTAAGATTCCTTTTTATTGTTATATAACGAATTTTTTGCTTGTTTATTTTTGAGATCAGTCTTGCAAATTAAATGTAATTTGTAATGAACATGTGATGAATTTGGCATGTTCTAACCGAACTATTTGTACTATTAAATAATTCGAACAAGATAAAAGTGTCAAAACTACCAATCAATCATTGGTAAAAATCTATACAAAAACCGGTGATGATGGCTCTACAGGTCTCATAGGAGGCAATCGTGTACGAAAATCAAGTCCTAGGATAATTGCATATGGTGCAGTAGACGAATTAAATTCATCGCTTGGAATTGTACTCTCATTAAAATTAGATGCTGATATTTCTGATTTATTGACAAAAATTCAAAATGACTTGTTTGTAGTTGGTGCAGATCTGGCCAATCCAGATTTAAAAAATATTACAAACAGAGTTACAAATGACATGGTTCAATTTCTTGAATCTAGTATAGATAAATTAGAAATGGAATTAAATCCAATTTCTTATTTTATATTGCCTGGAGGAGATCAAATAGCATCCCATGTACACATGGCTCGCGCAATATCGCGTAGAGCAGAAACCTGCATTGTATATTTGGCAGAAATTGAAGAAATAAACAAGACATGTAAAATTTACATAAACAGATTAGCAGACTTGCTTTTTGTCATAGCCCGTGTTATCAATAAAAGAAAAATGATCAAAGACATTGCTTGGAAAAAATAAAGACACACTTTAATTCCCCCGAAATTGGATATTTCGATGTGCCGCCGTAGCTCAGCCCGGGAGAGCACTCGGCTGAAGACCGAGCTGTCGCGCGTTCAAGTCCCGCCGGCGGCACTGAATTTTATTAATTAGATCATGTGATCGACGAACAATCTTGAGACAAGTTTAATAATATGGTCTCCAATTTTGGTTAATCGTCATTGGCAAAAAATAAGAAAAAAGAGACAAAGAAAAAGAGATCTAGTGAAAAAAAGAAAAAAGCACCAGCAAAAGCTAAGCCAAAACTAAAACAAGATTTGGTTTCTAACGATGATGCGGGAATTATAGTGGTAGAAGACGATGCAAATATGGATAAAGAAGCTGAACTTGAGGCACGAAAAGCGTATCTTGAAGAGGCACGTTCTCAAGAAGCTTCAGAAGATTAATTCTAGTATATATTAATTTCAACTGATTTGTTGTATGGATTTTATTTTTTAAAAGATCATATTTATCCATACGTAAATGATATTACTGTTGATGCGCGCACTTTGTCTAATTACTGTAAAACCAGGTAAGGTAGACAATGTAATATTGGCACTTCGAAAAATTCGTAAAGTGGTGCGAGAAATAATGGTTGTAACAGGCAGATCTGATATTGCTGTGGTTCTTCAAGGAACAATGGATGAAATCAACAACGTTGTAATTGATTTCAAAAAGATTCGAGAAATTGTTACTACTGAAACTCTAATTGAGGTGGAGGTAAATTTGGGATGGTAAAGGCAGTAGTTCTGGTAAAGTCTCCAAAAAAACTTATTGCAGCAAGATTACGGATGGTAAAATCTGTATACGATTCATTTCCAGTAAGTGGTCAATTTGATGCAGTAGCTTTAATCGAAGTTAAATCATTGTCACAGATAAAAGATGTTACCTCTGAAATCCAGAACATCAAAGGGGTAGAAAGAACGGAAACAATGGTTCAAGTAGTATAGCATAAGGGTTTTTAACAAAGTATATTCAAACCTCACTATGAACATAAAGCATCTTGGTAGCATAATAGTTGCAGTATCAAATTTAGAAAAATCTGTAAAATTTTATAATGAAATAATAGGCATGCCAATTAAAAACAAAAGGGAAAACTGGATAGAACTTGCAAAGCAAGGCGCCACAGTTATTTTGCATCCTGCAACAACCAAAATTAACACAGGCACGTCTATTGAGAATGGCATTGTAATTGGCCTTGTAGTTGGCGATATTCAGTCGGCCGTTCAAGAACTAAAATCACAAAATGTTCCAATATATCGAGACATTGAATCTCACAAGGCAGGTAAAAATGCAATTGTACTAGATCCTGATAAATACATGATATCTTTGTTTGAGCCTGCGCCACCTGATAGTGCAAAACAAGCACGTGGATTCCACGGCTTTGCTCCTCTCTAAATTAGTTTTTTAATTTTATTAATTATTTTAGCTAACGAATTCAGAGATACATTCTGGTCTACTGAAATATAGTAAATTCCTTCTTTTCTTTGAAATGCAATCAAAGTAACTTTGTCATGTTTGAAAATTGCACAATCCATACGACCTATTGCATTATCATTTGAGCGTCGCATTGTTAATAGAGTTGAAATTAGAAAAAACTCATTTCTAGCTGGTTCTGATTTTAAATATATTTTGGTACCAGGTCTTATTATTCCAGTAAGCGTTCTGCCATATTCGTTTATCAACCCTACATATCTTACCAATTTTGACGATAGCAGAATTTTCTGGCATTTTTTTCTATGAATGGAAATGCCTTCTTGCCATTTCTCAGATGGAGTTTTTATCATGTTGGTGATAAAGTTACAGGCTTTATAAAGGTGGATTTTATTTTTGCTTTTGTTTTTCCAAGTCTTTCTTTAAAACGACATTTTCTTTTTTTAGTTGCTCATTTTCGACTTGTAATGCATTAATGGAATTTACTCCTCTATGCATGGGGTGAGATGGACCGAACTGGTTTGGTGCTAAATCAAAAAGCCCGGCTGCGTATTGTTGGAACATTGTGTAAAAATCAGATAATCTTTCCATCATTACTGAATTGTCCCTGACTATACTGTCTTTTAGCTTACCCGTCATGGATATTCCGCGAGGATGATTTGCCATTGAAGGCAGACGTGGAAACGCAAATGGGCTGTTTGCCATATTCTGGTATTGATTGTAAAACTCTAGCATTTTTTTTGCATCCATGTTCCACATATGTTAAGAGGATTTTTGTCCCTTATTTCACCTTTACGTGTTAAAAACTAGGCATTATACATAAAACAGATTGTCAATCATCTGTCGTTTTTTATCAAGATCAGCTGATCGCTGATCCTTATACCAGCCTCAGATCTCACTTGATAAAATGGCAAAAACAATATCTATGAGCTGTATAAAATGTAAAAAAAATATAGTTTCAACTGATTTGTACAAAATTGTAATGTATGTTATCGGAGAAAAGTTTACCGATCATCACTACGAGCACATTGAATGTCCTGATAATTTTACTGTTTAATCAATTAGCGCATAAACACGATAAAGTTTTCCAGTTTCTCTGTCATGATAGCTCCACTGATTCCCGTGCCACTCTACTTCTTTGAATGATTGTTTTAGCGATGGGTGTAATTTCTCATAGACATCTTCTCCAATTAGGATCTGGTTTGGTCTGGCAAGAGCTGTTATCTTTGCAGCAATGCTCATCGCAGGACCAAGTATGTCTACATGCGATCTGTTTTGATCAGATCCATATCTTACTATGGTGTTTTCTCCAAAATCCATCCCTATTTTCACACGGAGCTCTGGATAATCGTATTCACTAAGGATTGGATTTATTCCTCGCTCTATTACATCAATCATAGTTCTTGCGCAGTTGACAGCGTTATCGGCTATCAAAAGTGGACTGTCTTCTGCTACAAAATACCCTATTACAGCATCTCCAACAAATTTCAAAACATATCCTTCATGATGTTTGATGACATATCTCATCTCTTGAGAAAAGGAACTGAGTATAATTGCCAGTTTTTCTGCAGGTAATTGTAACGTCATCTCAGTAGACCCAACCAGATCGACAAAGACTACGATCATGTGTAATTTCATATCTACATGTGATCGCAAAAATTGATCCGACTCGTCTATGGAATAATCATATTCGTAGCCTTTCTTAAGGGAACTCCAGACTCTTTTTTGCGTTTCCTTGATTAATGATTCAGTATCTAATGCACCGTCTCTGCCCCCACCTAACATCATATCTATGATATTATTGGTAGAAACTGGTTCGGATTTTTGTTCTACTGGTTCATCACTCAAGTTAGATTGCCTCCATTATTCAAGGGGAAAATTCACTCCACAAACTGGGCATTGACCACGATGGCCTTTGTATTTAATATCAAAATACTGGATAATCTCTACATTACAGTTCCAACAAATTATCTTCCTAAAAGACACCTTGGGCATGTTTGATGTGTAAATTTTATACTATTTGATATAAAAAGAAACGGAATTTTCTTCATATCAAATTTAAGTGAGACTAGGAAGGAAAGACTGTGCAAATTCCAGCAAAATCTCAAGACGAGTTTATCAAATCCATGACTGAAAAAAGCCAGAAAATAAGGTCGTTATTTTTAGAATACATAGTTACACTAACAAAAAATGTCGATGTAAAGGTCATGCTAGGTGATGGAACAGTTTCTGAGCAGCATACTTTTGATCCCGCGTTAGTTAGGCAGTTTTATGGTGAACTTTTAAAAAAATTACCAGATTGGAAGACTCAGGGGGTATCAACTTCAAATGAAAAAGATCTAAGGCGCGTCTTTATCAGATTTGAAGCAAGAGAGGGAAATTATCTTCTCACTGGATATTTTTCATTACAATATCACGCATTATTGTTTTACAAATTAAACCATAGGGTAATTGATGTACAAAAGGAGCTTGCAGATATAACTGACAAGATAAATGAACTTGAAACCAATCTTGCACCAAAAGGAGATCAGATGATTCAAGAAAAATTAAAAGAATTAGGTTATGAAACAGTAGACCAGCAAAAACTCTTTGAAATTTTATTCCAAAATGATAACCTTGCCAAAGAAATGATTGAGCAGGTATATTCCAATACGGACGAAAACTTTGTACAACTAACAAAGAGACGTTTAGATTTGTTTAACGAGCTTGACAACATGCTAATTGAGATTTATCACACCGTTCCAGTGATGATTGATGAAATGAAGATGATAGGAGCAGAAGAAGGATGTTTGTGCCAATTTGATCTTGAGCATTTAAAGAACGAAACCAAAGAAGGAAATTTTGATCCAGCAAGAATTTCATCTAATATAAAAAAAAAACTATTAGTAAAAATGGATGAAGTTTTTAATGCAATGAAAAATTAAAAATTGTTTATATTCTAGTTCTTTTTTATAATTTAATAATTTAGTCAAGGGGTCTATGGAACTGGATGCAAGGCATCATCATATGGGGAGTTGATGCCACGCGACCCCTTGAACACAGATCTGTGATCTCTGCGAAATAGTATTTAGCCTTTTCCAGATCGATGTAAATTTTATTCAAACAAGACGTCTTTGTGTATTTTTTTTATGTCAATTTCTCATTAAAATCAAAAATACATGCGCTCATTTGCGAACAACGTTTGGCAAGAAACCAAATATACAGTAAGAGATCTGTTGAATTTGTTGAATCTTACTTTTGATGATATACTAAAATCGCAAAAAATCCAAGGTAGTGTAATACGTAAAACCCCGATGGAAATGTCTGCTACATTTAGCCAGATTACAGGCTCGAAAGTTTATCTCAAATCAGAATGCCTGCAAAAGACTGGCTCATTTAAGGTAAGAGGGGCATATGCAAAAATTGTCACTTTGTCAAAAGACGAAAAGAAAAAAGGAGTAATTGCTGCATCTGCAGGAAACCATGCACAAGGAGTTGCATTTGCATCTGCACTGGAAAAAATTCCATGTACCATAGTGATGCCTGTGACAGCATCTCCTGCCAAAGTTGCTGCAACAAGATCATATGGTGCAAATGTTGTTCTAAGTGGTACAATTTATGATGAATCGTGGTCCAAAGCATTAGAGTTATCACAAAAGACAGGAGCTCAGATAGTTCACGCATTTGACGATGAGAAAGTAATAGCTGCACAGGGAGTAATTGGATTGGAAATTTTGCAGTCACTGCCAGATGTTGATGAGATTTATCTTCCAATAGGTGGTGGAGGATTAGCAGCAGGTGTCTTAAAAGCAGTCAAGACAAAAAAACCCAGAGTCAAAGTAATTGGTGTACAGTCTACGGCATTTCCTGCAATGAAAAAATCTGTTGATTCAGGCAAGCTTGAATCAGTAAAGGGACAAATGACAATAGCAGATGGTATCTCTGTGAAAAAACCTGGCGAGTTTACATTTAAGATAATAAATGAACTAATTGATGACATTGTCCTTGTAGATGATTCTCAAATAGTCAAGGCAATGTTTCTTTTGATGGAAAGAACAAAGATGGTAGTGGAACCAGCAGGTGCAATAAGTCTAGCTTATCTGCTTGACAAAAAGCCTGCCAAGGGAAAGAAAGTAGTGCCAATACTTTCGGGTGGAAACGTTGACATGTACTTGCTAGGACAAATTGTCGCTAAAGGCCTTACAGAAATGGGAAGGATGGTGAAAATATTCATCGTATTAACAGACAAACCAGGTGCACTCAAAGAGGTAGTTGATGTGATTTCTGCACTAAGTGTGAATATAGTAGAGGTAGTACATGACAGGTTGAGTACACGCATTCCTGCAGGTACGGCAGGTGTAACTTTGAGTCTGGAAACTGAGAATGAAAAACATGCCGAGAAATTGATAAACTATCTAAAAGAGAAACACATCCAGTTTAATATAATGACTTAGTGTGACTGGTTACTGCAACAGATGATGCAATGCCAGATGAAAGTAGAGTGACTAGAAAGATTTCATTTGAAGTTACATTATGACGATGGATTAACTAATGAAAGAGTGTTGAATACCAAAACTATTCCTACAAAAACACATGCGATGATTGTTGTAATTTTTCTGTTCACAAACTCGCCCATCAATTTCTTATTCATTGTAAGTACGACAACTGGTATTACTGCGAGTGGTATCATCATACTGAGTAGGAATTGACTGTATATCAGTATGTGCAAAGGATCAAAACCAAGTAGTATGGCAACAGTGGTTGGAATTACATTTACAAATCTAGTAACTATTCTTCGCAACCACACGTTGACTTTTCTCCCCAAAAATCCCTCCATTATTATTTGACCTGCTAATGTTCCTGCAGCAGATGATGCAATGCCTGATGAGAGCAAAGTAATCACGAAAACTACCCCGGCAGATACTCCGAACAAAGGCACAAGTGTTTTGTAAGCTTCTGCAATTGATGCAATTTGAGAATTGTTGGGATAGAATGCAACCGCAGCCATTAGTAAGATTGCCGCATTTACCAAGGCAGCTATGGTGAGCAAAAATATGGTCTCGGCAAGATGTAGTCTTCGTATCTTCCTTCTCTCCACAAGTGTCTTGCCGCTTGCTTTTTCCTTTGTAAGAAAAGAATGTAGAAAGACAACATGCGGCATTACCGTAGCGCCAATTATGCCAACAGCAACAAACAACGCATTAGAATTTGCAAAATGAGGAGAAAATGAACCAGAAAGTATTCCGTGAACATCTGGTGGTACCATTAACATCTCATAGGCGTAGCCAAAGCTTATGATTGAAACAAAAAGCAAAAAGAGCTGCTCAAGTAGGCGAAATCTTCTTGATGTAAGTGCTAATATGATGACAACATCTGCAGCTCCAAAGATTGCAGCATAAATCATTGGCACTCCAAATAATAGGTTCAATGCAATGACTGTTCCAAGATATTCTGCAAGGTCTGTTGCGGCCGCTGCAACTTCTGCACTTAGCCAATATGGGATGATGAATAACTTCCTACCTAATTTTTCCCGCAAAATTTCAGCCATACTCCTTTCTGTTGCAATTCCTAATTTTCCAGATAGATATTGAACTAACATCGCTATACCACTTGAAAGCCATATCACCCAGAGTAACGAATAGCCAAAAGCAGCTCCGCCTTGGAGGTCTGTTCCATAATTTCCAGGATCCATGTATGCTATGCTTACTATTAGTGCAGGACCAGAATACGCAATGAACTTTCTAAGAATACCCGTGAAATGAGATATTTTTGAATTGGGTGAAAGCATTGTAACAATTGCATGATAGTCCAGTCCTCATATAAAATTTAGCTTAGACTACATAATTTAGCTTAGTCTAACTTACTATATCTGAATAATCAGTTCATGTTTAAATCATGATTATTCTGCCCAGATCTTGATCGTACCATTTTTGTACTTTTTATACAGATCTAGTTTGTACAACTTTTTTTCCAGTTCTTTTTTAAGGGATTTGGGTACTGCAACATGAAGCGGAATTTTCTTCCCATTCATTTCTAGACTGGTAAATGCCCTGAACTGAGAAACAAGATTTTCATCATCATTTATCTTAATTTTTGCTTCACCCAGATGCCTCAAAACTCCTTTCATTCCTTCTAAATCTGGTTTGTATCCTTCTCTTTCTTTTGGCGCAGGTAATTCTCTATATTTTTCATCAAAATACTCTGGAGTTCCATCAATATCCAAATGTGTAATGGTTATTCCAAAGTCTTCCATAGATTTTGCTAATGAATTTAGTAACCTTTGATGAGCTTCCAAAGCCATCTGTTTTATATCAAACTAAGAACAATATAAGTCAAAATTGATTTAATGTTGACAAAACCAAAAATACTTGCATTTGCAGGAAGCACTAGAATTAATTCATATAATAAAAAATTAGTCAAAATAGCTTCTACTGGAGCAACAGAAGCAGGTGCAGATGTCACAGTAATTGATCTCCGGGATTTTCCAATGCCAATTTATGATGGAGACTTGGAGCAAAAAGACGGGCTTCCTTCTAATGCACGTAAGCTCAAGGACCTTATGTTATCACACCAAGGATTTCTTATCTCTTCACCAGAATATAACAGCTCTATCTCAGCTGTCTTTAAAAATACGATTGATTGGGCATCGCGTCCATCTGAGGGTGAAATCCCTCTAGCTTGTTTTAAAAATAAGGTTGCAGGAATAATGAGTACTTCTCCAGGAATGCTTGGCGGTCTTAGAGGACTAGTTCATGTAAGGTCGATACTTGGAAACATTGGAGTCATTGTCATGCCAGATCAAATAGCAATAGCAAAAGCTCATGAGGCTTTCAATGAAGATGATTCACTAAAAGACAAAAAACAGGAGGACCAAGTCAAAAAGATTGGTGCTAATGTAGCCAAAATATTGTTAAAACTAAATGGCTAAAATTAAAATAAAAAATTAATGGACAAATTGACTGTTTTCAACAACTAAATAATACTCGTTCCTAGGTTATCTCGGATCGGTGGTCTAGCTGGTAGGATACCGCACTCACACTGCGGTGGTCAGGGGTTCAAATCCCTTCCGATCCATTTTTAATATTTTCATAACATTTAAGTCGAAACAAAAAAAGAATCAAAATATGCGCATACTACAACTTCATTGCGATAGTATTGAATTTACGCCTGTAAAAAAGGAGATAAAGTCAGCTGAGGAGATTGAACCATCTTCAAAAAAAATAGACGAGGTTGTAGTGGCATTTGTAGCAATTGAAGACGGAGATAACTCCATTGTTGCAAAAAAAGCAATCTCTGAAATTACAGAGTCAATGAAAAAAGTAGGATGCAAAAAATTATTGTTATATCCATATGCACATCTTAGCTCAAAACTTGCATCTCCAAGTACTGCGTTATCAATATTAAAAGAAATGGAATCACTTGCCACGGATCTTGAAGTGTCAAGAGCACCATTTGGATGGACAAAGTCTTACAAAATTCAAGTCAAAGGCCATCCTTTGGCAGAAAACTCTAAAACAATTACTGCTGATGATAAGGATTCTACTTCAGACGCTGTCAAGGCAGAATCAAAAATTCAATCATATTGGTATATCATGTCAACTGATGGAAAGATGCATAAAGTTGAGGAATTTAATTTTGCAAAACATCCCAGCCTTGAAGTTTTAGCAAAATATGAATCTGCAAAGAAAAGATCTGTTGACGAACCTCCGCCACATGTCAGATTGATGAAAAAGATGGCCATAGCTGATTACGAGCCAGCATCAGATTCTGGAAACATGAGATTTTTCCCAAATGGAAGACTGATGAAATCTCTCTTAGAGCGATATGTCACAGACAAGGTCATGGAATATGGAGGATTAGAAGTTGAGACACCTATCATGTATGACTCTCATCATCCCAGTATGGAGAGCTATTTTCACAGATTCCCCGCGCGACAGTATAACATCAATTCTGAGGGAAAACAACTCTTTTTACGATTTGCAGCTTGTTTTGGCCAATTTTTAATGGCAAAGGACTTTCAACTATCATACAAAAACATGCCGCTAAAACTATACGAATTGACACGATATAGTTTCAGAAAAGAGCAATCGGGAGAACTAGTAGGTCTAAGAAGACTGCGTGCATTTACAATGCCTGATTGCCATGCCATGTGCAAAGATATGGAACAAGCCAAAGAAGAATTCCGAAAAAGATTTGATCTATCAAGGGAAGTCATCAAAGGTGTAGGTATGGAAGAGGCTGATCTTGAAATGGCAATCAGATTTACTGAAGAATTTTACAACGAAAATAAATCTTTGATTGAAGAGCTTGTACAAAAAAATGGAAAGCCAGTACTAGTTGAAATGTGGAAAGAGCGATTTTTCTATTTTGTACTAAAATGGGAATTTAATTATGTAGACAGTATGGGAAAAGCATCGGCACTATCTACAGATCAAATCGACGTTGAAAACGGTAAACGCTACAACATTGAATTTATAGATGAAAACAACAAACCACTAAATCCAATCATACTGCATAACTCTCCAAGCGGTGCCATTGAAAGAGTAATTTATGCACTACTTGAAAAAGCAGCAAAAGATACTAGTGAAGGAAAAAAACCACAATTTCCCTTGTGGCTTGCACCAACCCAAGTTAGACTTATTCCTGTAAAGCCAGAATTTCTCAATTATTGCGAAAAATTAGCAGAAAAGATATCGGCAAATGATATAAGAGTAGATGTTGATGACAGAAACGAAAGTGTTGGAAAAAGCATTCGTGACGCAGAAACAGAATGGATACGATACATCATTGTTATTGGTGAAAAAGAGGTAAATGCTGAGAAAATAGGCATAAGGGATAGGAAATCTGCTGATGCAAAGATTCTTTCAATGGATGAATTGATAAAATTAATAAAAGAAGAAACTCTAGGAAAACCGGTTATGAGATTAAATATGAACAAGCATCTTTCAAAACGACCGCAAATTATGGTCTAAATGTAAAAAATTATCTAATGTATTTTCCAATAAAATCATGATGCATCCAAGTCTCTTGGTGTGATCTCAAGAGCTTTGTTAAAAGATTCTATTGCTTCATCATATCTGCCCAAGCTGCGAAGAGCAACGCCTTTCTTGTTCCAAATGTCAGAATCATTTGGATTGGATGCAAGAATTTTTTCAAAACAATCAAGAGCTTCTTCATACTTGCCGTCTTCCAAAAAACTCACTCCTTTTTTCAATATCTCTTGAGTATCTGTATACATGTCTAGTATTAGCAAGTCTTGCTTATCTTGTTTCTTAATGTGAAATATTCATCGCAATGACTTCTGACATTAGCTTTGCAGCCAGTGATGCAGTTGCACCATTATCATATGGCGGACAAAGTTCAACTATGTCCATACACGGTATCTTTTTTTCTTCTAAAGAATATATCATGTCAAAGAGTTCTCTTGAGGTGATACCCAACGCTTCTGGGTTTCCAACACCTGGGGCAAAGGCAGGGTCTAAAACATCTAAATCGACACTGAGATAAATTTTGTCAAAGGTAGAAATTGCATCTTTTACTAGTTTTGGGCCTTTTCCCTCACGAATGTCTTTATCAGTGATGGTTCTTACTTTGTGTTCTTCTTTGAATGCAAGCTCTTCTTTTACAAAGGATCTTGCACCAACGTGAATGATGTTTTCAGCTCCACGTTTTTCAATTATTCTTCTAAGGTACGCCGCATGACTGAGTTTGATATCTGCATATTCATCACGTAAATCATAGTGTGCATCAAAAACAATGTAGCCTGTTTCTTTTGGAAAACTCGTGTATGTTCCATAAGTAATTGAATGCTCTCCGCCTAAGATGATTAACTGTTTTTCTCTTTTAGCAAGTTCAGCAGTTATCTTTCCTATCATGTCTATCACTTCGGTTGCAACAACTGTATGTCTTGTATTTCCAAGGTCTTCAATGTTTACGCTTTCCAAATCAACATTAAATCTAGTGGAAAATATCTCAATGTTGTTTAATGCAAGTCTTATTGCATCTGGTCCAAATCTGGTTCCTGGTCTAAAGGAGTGTGTTGAATCAAATGGAATTCCATATACTATTGCAGAGACCTTGACTTCTTCGTTTGGACTGGTTATCAGGGGATTTCTATTCATGTAAAGATCAAGGTAACTCATTTTACTAGATGGGCTGTCAGTATTACATCATATAATAGTATACCACGGAAAATGTTTTTTTAAAATTGACATTAAGACAGATTAGATCTCTAGTTGACAATAGCATTGCCCGGCATGGTGCATTTTGGATGTACCTGAATCTCTCCAATTTTCCTACAGTTAGGACATGTAAATTGAATTCCTTCTTTACAGTCAGGGCAAGATTGTAATTCTTGCAATGTCTTTCCACATGACCTACATGAATCTTTTCGCATATTTATAAAAATTACATGATCCTCTTATAAATTATATGAATATTGGAATAACCTAATTACACTCAATAGTTTAAAACAATACGCTAGTTCCAAAAGAATTGGTCTAGTCCTGTCTGCTTTGGTGCACCAATGAGGGTTGCAAAGTCAAGGTCCATCGATGAGAGGATTTGATCAAAAGTACTTTCCATAAATTCCATGTATTTGGCAGAATCAATCTCGTCGGGTCTTGCTAGTTCAACTGGTTTTACTCCTGGTTTGTTAATTATTTTCACATATGATATGATGTCACCTTTTTTTATCTCCCTTATTTGTTCTAAAAGTTTGGCTGCGCGGATGTGTTGTGGAACTGTCTTTACATATTCTGAAGGAGCTTTACTTATCATTACATTAAATGTAAGCTCAGCAAGTGGAATTTGTTTTGTTTTTAGTTTTTTTGCATAACCTGCTATCATATCACTGATTTTCGCTTTTGACTCTGTGAACTCTTGTGTTGTTTTTACCTTTGATAAAATTTCTAAAATTTCATAAAATAGAGTTCTGATAAATGGTGGGGTGTGTGATTTTTTTCCAGTAAGGCCTTTGACATCAACCTTGCCGTCTTTTTGTACTCCTAGATAGTTTTTCTTTCTCGTACTTAGTACCACATACCTGTACTCTTTGTCAAGATCCAAGTCAACACCAAATTGTTCTTTTGCCCAGCTTACCACCGTTTGGATCTGATCTTTAGTAGGACCTTTTAGGAATAATGAATCAGTGTTGTGTAGTAAAATATTGCCTAGTCCACCACAAAAATGATGATTTTTTGTTCCCAAGTCGTATACATATCCGTTTATGTTAAATTTTTCAATTTTTTTAATAACACCTGATTGTTTTATTCTTGTGTCTGTCAAGTCTTTAATTATTCTGAGCCTGCAAACATTTGGTTTATCGTTTCTTATTTGTAAAGAATATTCTAAATCTAGTTGTTCAAGCATTATTACAATTCCTGCCATTACTGTCTTGTGTATTTGATCAAGTATTGTCAATCCATTGACATCTGTATGACCATCACCATCTAGCATTCCATTAATGAATGCCTTTTTTGCTTCAATGTTTGCGTTTAGTATGATCTGTGGAATGCCCTTTTGATCATCGCGATAACAAAAGAACCTGAAATAATCAACAAATAACTCGTGATTGCCTTTAGGAACAAGTGCGTATGTAGAACTACTTTTACGTATATCCATGATGATTGTTTCTAACGCCAAATGCTCTTGTATGATTTTTTGTGCTTTATGTAATAGTTTTTTGTTTTGATTTACAATTCGCCAAGAATGTTTTGTCTGCTTTCCATATGCATATGTATTACATGTGCCTTCGGCAATAAAAAGTCCAAATAGCCATCCCACGTCAGGATTCACATTAACTTTAGATTTTGCTTTGAATGGAACCAGATTGATTTTATCTCCAACTTTTAACTCGAATGGTTTTACATTTTTACCATTTATGACTAGACTGTGATCCTCTGTACATTCCACAAATCCCTTTCTAGTAAGAACTCTGTAACCTTTTTTCTTTACCCTGTGTCTGTAAACGTATTTTATTTTGGTAAATCCTTGTTCTGTCAATACTTCGATATCTCCAAATTTGTCATATCTTGTGCTGCTTACAGTTTTTGGCATAAGTGATTTTATAGGTATCAAATCTACCGCCCCATCTTTTCTACGAATTATGATTGGCGTGTCTGGTAATACACTATCACCGTATAGTACCTCGATGCCAACTGATTTGCATTTTTCAATTGTTTCCAAAATGGTATATCTGCCAACTGCTGTAGTTGCCTCTGCTACTGGCAAACAATAAAGTGGAAATATTTCTGCGCCCATTACACCATAGCTTGCATTGAGTATGACTTTGAGCGCCTGGCTTACAACTGTATACAGTTGTTTTTGATTCTCATCAAGTAAGGGATTTTTTGCAAGATTCTTGTAATAGTTTACTCTCAAATCGCGCAAAGACCCAATCAAAACTGCAGTAAGGCCGTTTTTACGTGTGCATACCCAGTGATTTGTCCCAGGAATCATATTTTTTGTACATTCATCATGAATACATCTTACTGTCTCATAGGACAGATTTCGTACCTTGATTATACTGGGATATAGACTTGCAAAATCCATTACTGATACATCAAAATGAATTCCAGCAGTTGGCTCTACAACTAAACCTCCACGATATTTCTTGTCTTTTATGATTGCCTCTGTAGATGCAGATGGGGATTTTTGATCAAGCTCATCTCTTCGCGGAATCAAAAAATTATGTTTTCGGTGTTCAAAATAAAACAAACTACGAATCCATTGTGACACTCCCATTCTTGAAATGTCATCAATAGGCATCCTTGCAATTCTTGTTATGACAACTAACAAGTCCATTAGTAAATCATTGTTAAAGCTTGTCAGATTCTGTGTTAACTTTGCATCATTGTAACAATAATTTGCAAGCTCGTATAATGAAAGATCATCGAGCCCTCCATCATAATCTATCTTTGATTCACCTAGCAATCCTTCTGCAACACTATTTAGTGAAAAATCATTATACTTGTGACTAAATGCGTAAATCTGAAATGAACGGTTTGAAAACGTTCTGTACAGATCAATGTGCACGCCGTGTTTTAAAGTAGCAGAGTCCCTCATCATGATTAGTGGAATTTCTTTAGAATCTATCCCAAGTCTTGCAGCTCTGTTGTAAATATATGGCATATCAAAATCATCACCGTTGTAGGTAATTACAAACGGATACTCAGTTAAAATCTTGAAAGTGTCTTGTATCATTTCTTTTTCTTTGGCTTCATCATAAAATGAAACTTTGATGTCAGACTCTAGCTCGCTTTTTCCTGGCTGCTTGTCTTTCTTTTGCAGTACAAAGACTTGCTTTAGACCATCGCTTCCAGAAAACCCAACGGCTGTAATTTTCTTATCGGCAATTTTTGCATCAGGGATTCTTCCTATTTCTGATTCTACCTCGATATCAAAACTCACTCTTCTAATTTTTGGAATTGGCTGGTTTAGTAAATTTGCCCAATCTGATATGTGATTTTGAAACTCTTTAGAATCAATAATTCCCATGTTTGTGACTTTATCATACAATAATCCTTTTAGCGCAAGTTGAACTTCATCTGGAATTTTATAGCTATACTCTTCTAACTTGCCATTTGTGATGGTATAGTATTTGCCAACAATTAGAGAATAATCATAAAGATAGTTTTCATAATATTTTATGTCAGACTCCCAAGTCTCAATTATGTTTCTAATGCTCTTGTCTGTCTGAGTGCCACCTATGGCAAGTGGATCTGCAACTATGATTTTTGTCACATTGATCGTTCTGTCTTTGAGAAGATCTATTTTTTCAGTTTTTTTTAATTCCAGAACATCTTTTCTATCTGATAAAAATTTTAGTTCCTCCGGATCTAGTTTGGAATAACAATATGGCTTGTGGCCTGTATTGTCAGTCCACAAAAGAATCTTTTTTGAATTTGGCTCATAGAATTTGAGAACCGCGGATTTTTTTTGACTGTCGTATGTTGCAGAAACAAGTAATGCTGGTGGCATTGTTGTTGTTACTTCATCTACTGCACCAATGATATTTTGTTGCATATGTTATACCTAGTTTGTTGGAATAAGGTTCATAGCTGAATCCTCAAGCAGGATGTTTATCCAATACTGGATTTTTTTCTTATCTAAAATATCGACCTGGATTCCGGCTTCTTTTAAAAGATTAAAATCAGTTTCGGGATACGAACCAAGACATACAATGCGTCTAATTCCAATCGTAATTGCCATCTTGCTACATTCAAGACATGTTACAAAAGTAGTGTAAAGTGTGGTATCTTTTGTGCCTGAACCAACTCCTAGTATGGCACAATTCATTATGGCGTTTGCCTCTGCGTGATTGCAAATACATCTATCAAGTCCCTCTCCTGACTGTAATTTTCCCTCACTGCGTAGAATGCATCTCTTACAGCCTCCCTCGTAGCAATTTGTCACACCAGGCGGAGTCCCATTATATCCAGTTGCTATCTGTCTATGATCACGTACTATTACAGCTCCTACCTGTCTTGTTATACAGTTTGAGCGAAGCTTTGCCAATTCTGCCTGCAGCATAAAATATTCATCCCATGTAGGACGCTCAAAGGGTTTGTTCATATTGATTTTATGTTTTAACTAGTACATTATTGTTTAGCTTCTTTGAATTTGATAATCTTTCCTAGTGTTATGGTGTCCAAATTTGATCTAATTTTACCTTCTTTAATTTTGGAAAACCATTCTTTTACTTTGGCAAACTTGTTTTTTTCACCAATTATGTTTGATGCCAAAACAGAGTTACTTGCCCACCATGAAATTGCAGATTGTACCACATATTGTAAATCGGCATCTGTTATTATTGGCCAATGCTGGCTTACCATGGTCTCAAGAGGAAGATCCTGAAGACCTAATCGTTTTTTTATCATGTATAAAATTTCTGTAAATCTGGATGGGTCCTCAAATGCAGATATTGAAATTCGAATTTCAACACCATCCTGAATGCTTTTGTCATTATCTACAAAAGTTAGTTTTACCGAGCCTTTCTTTCCTGATATGGTAAAATGTTCATTTTCACTTTCAATCTTACCGCCAATTTCTGTAATTATGTCCAACATTGCTTGAAGGCGCTCTTTTTCTAAATTTTCAATTATTATTGGTGTTACCGAAGTTTTGTCAAATAAAGATGTAATTGTCTCAGTAGATTTTATCAAGTCAATCTTGATACATCCTAGTACTGTTTTTACAATTTCATAATCATCGCCTTCAAAAATTAACATTTCTGAAATTTTTTTATTTGTAGTTCCAAGTCTGTGTAGAATATTGAAAATCTCATCAGGAATGTTGGTTAACTGCTTATTTTCAATAAATCCGTGTTCATTGGTACTATCTATTTTCCAGTACGCAGTAGTAGGTTCAGTGATGATGGCCATGATGTTATATGCTCCACGCTTTTCCATTGGTGCAAGTACTGGTAGATCATTATTCAAATAAGCACGAAAATAACTAGTTCCTTCAAAACTGGAATGTTTTAAAATATTTCCAAGATTAACTTTGGCAAAAAACTTTTTATTTTTTTGTTTGACTTTGACCATGTCCCAAACCCTTGATTTTGGATTAAACTCCTCCCATGATTCTGGGCTTGGAATCTCAAATTCTTCAAGAGCTCCCAGTCTTCTTGATTCAGGCTTGTATAGTTTTGTCAAGACCTTTACGTGATCATCCAAAGTATGCATTGTAACACTGATTCCATATAATGAATCAAGAAACTCCTTCCTTTTTGACGAATCAACTATACAGGTCCAGCGTCTGTCTATTAATCGCGGTCTTATTTCTAATCTATTTAGAATTTTATCTAGTCTTGTTTGCTGTGTGAAATGTAATGGGCTGATTTTTGTAAATGTGTTTTTGTAGGTTTCGCAAAGGTTGGTCTTTCCTCGCTGAAAGCAAAGATCACAAAATTCAAGAGGCTCCAAATTTACATACCTCGACAAGTTTCATAATAAACGCGCATTATTTAGCTAATTTCAATATTGTGAGAGCATGATCTTGTTATGTTACAATTCATGTCTAGTCTGTATTTTATGATCGTTATAACCTCGTATTAATATACGTAGAATATTGCAAAGATGAAATTGAAAGAAACTTTTTACTTGTCCAAAAGAAGATGAAGTTAATTGGATTTACAATATTTTGAACACAAGCTAATCAAGCCTCAATCAATAGAGCACAGAGAATATCAGGTAAATCTTGCAAATCAGGCAATAAAAGAAAACTGTCTAGTGGTACTTCCTACGGGATTGGGCAAGACAACAGTAGCACTGCAGGTTATTGCCGAGTTTTTATCAAGGAGAACTGGCGGAGTGTTGTTTCTTGCTCCAACTCGAGTTCTGGTACACCAGCATTATGAATTTTTAAAAAAAAATCTTCTCATAGATGATATTGCACTAATAACAGGTGAAGATCTGGTTGCAAAAAGAAAAAAGCTATGGATGAACAGTGTAATATGTGCCACACCTGAGATTACAAAAAATGATCTTGATAGGCAAATTGTATCGCCTACACAATTCAACCTGCTAATTTTTGATGAAGCACATCGCACAATAGGTGATTATGCATATTCTGGAATTGCAGAAAGATTCCATAATGCCGATGTGAGAATTTTAGGCATGACCGCCACACTCCCAAGCGAAAAAGACAAGGCAACTGAAATTCTTAACATTTTAAAAATTACAAATATAGCTCAAAGAAATGAAGAAAGTCCTGATGTGGTACCATACGTTCAGCAAACCAACACTCAATGGATTACAGTTGATCTTCCACCAGAGATGAAAGAGATTCAAGCGTGTATCAAGGCAGCACTTGAATCACGATATCAAGATCTACGAAGAGCTGGCCTGAATCTCTCTGATAGCAAATCATTATCACAACTCTTGCGTGCACGGGAATTTGTAATACGACAAAATAGAAAGGCCGCAAAGCCACTTTTTACAGCGATACGAATAAT
Source organism: Nitrosopumilaceae archaeon (assembly GCA_035935115.1). GTDB lineage: Archaea > Thermoproteota > Nitrososphaeria > Nitrososphaerales > Nitrosopumilaceae > TA-20. Next base: position 154,860 of record DASYXK010000021.1, on the reverse strand, counting down.
TCACGCACTAAATGTTCTAGAATCTCACGGCATTACATCATTTTTGAGATTTTGTGAACGTACACAGAAGAAAAAAGGAATTGGAATAAAAGACCTTTTTGAAAATGACCTAAATTTTGCCAAAGCCATAAGACTTGCAAAACTTGCTCAATCAAAAGGAATCGAACACTCTAAAATAATAAAATTAAAAGAAATCATAGAATCACTTCAGGGTAAGGCGCTTGTTTTTACTAGCTACAGAGATTCAGTGGATGTGATTCATCAAAAACTAATTGAAATGGGTATTGCTGCCGGATTTCTAATTGGCAAAGCAGGTGAAACAGGACTCAAGCAAAAAAAACAGATTGAAACAGTACAAAAATTTCGAGATGGAGAATACAAAGTACTAGTTGCTACTCGGGTTGGTGAAGAAGGATTAGACATATCAGAGGTAAACCTTGTTGTTTTTTTTGATAATGTACCAAGCTCAATTCGATACATACAAAGAAAGGGTCGTACAGGCAGAAAAGACACTGGTAGACTAGTTGTTCTTATTGCAAAAGATACTACTGATGAGACATACTATTGGATTGGAAAAAGAAAAGTGACTGCAGCTAAAAACATGGGAGATAAAATGTCAAAGGTTTTAGAAAGGCAACAATTAGGAGTGTCTAAAAAAACAGGGTTAGACGCATATCTATAGTGTCAACACTTGTAAACCTACAATTAAATACAATAAAACTTCACCAAAATCTTCATGCGGATAGCTATTGCACTTTTAATGATATCAATTCTTGCCATTTTTGTTGTAAATAATGTAAATGCCCAAGTAGGATCAACTGGCATAATAGCAACTACAAACAAACCTGTCTACCAACTAGGTGGCAAAGTCATCATTTCAGGCTCTGTAGCTAAAGTTGTTAATAACAATCCTGTTACAATTATGGTCATAAATCCAATAGGCAATGTGTACGAAGTAGGTCAGGTCAGTTTATCCAATAATTTGTTTACTCATGATTTTGTATTAGGTGAAGATGCTACTTCTGGTACTTATAATATTAAAATAAAGTATGGAGATCAGAGCGGAAAAACATCGTTTGTAGTTCAAGTAGGGCAAATGCAGCAAATTCCAGTTGGTGATCATTATATCAAAGTCAGAGGCAATAATACTATGATCAAATACAGTGATGTTTCAATTTCTACTATAGATAATTCTCTTACTGTTACAGTTAATGCAAGTGCAATATCTAGTGGTTCTGCAATGCAAGAATTTCAGATTCCAAAGAAAATCATAGATGCTCCTGGTTCTTTGTTGGTTGTAAAAATCGATGGTATAATTTCACAATGTGTACAAATAGAGACTCCATCTGATAGGATATTAGATTGCATGATACCTGTAGATGCAACTAAACTACAAATATTTGGTACTACCGTGATTCCGGAATTTGGTTCAATCGCAATGTTAATTTTAACTATAGGCGTTCTAGGTACTATTTTTCTATCAAATAAAGTGAAAATCAACTAAGCCTTTTTATTAGTAAATTTCCTCTTGCATCATATGTTAGCATACATTTTAGCAACATGTGTTCCTGGACGTGAAAAAGATGTTATAGCCAAAATCAAGGTTTTGTCTGAGGTAGTTGAAGTAAATGGGGTCATGGGAAAATACGACGTCTTTGTTAAAATATCTGCAGACAATGCCATGAAAATAGATTCTGCAATATCCAAAGTGCGAAACACACCACATGTAACCAGCACATTTACTATGCCTGCAATTTATGGACAGGGCGGAAGTATTGACGAAGAAAAATAAGTAAAACTAGATTGATACACTACATATTCCAAAATCAAAAATTATTCTTTCCTTTTTATTATTGTGAGACTATGCTTTTTGGATTCTTATCGTATTTGCTTATGATGTAGCCTATTTTGTCATCTCCCTCAGGTAGAGGATTTGCGCAGTGATCACATTTGGGTAATGTTACAATTGCATCATACTCAATTTCACCAATGAATTTGCCACATTTACTACAACGAATGGATTTCGTGTCGTATATGTTCAAAATACTATACTTCAAGGTAATAATACGTAAACATTGTATAAAAAGACTAGCGCTGTGTTAGTCAAAATAATTTTTTACGAAGAGCTGTTTTTATGTAAATTTATGAATTCACAGAGCATAGTAAAATTATTTAGAAAGATCTGTCATTAAATGATAGTGAAAGTTATAGATGTTGTCAGCCCTGAAAGAATAAACAAAGTACCAGACAAAACAATCATTCTTCTATCCTCTGGAAATTTTATCGAACAAGGTTATGTGATCAAAAATATTCACTTGAATCTTTACATACAAAACAAAGATGCGAAACTTGGTCCATATTCTCTTATCACAGCATACATTGAGACAGATAAAGGTGAAATTGAGATCACATACGATGAAGGCTATAGAGGAAATAACGCACTAGAGGAAACAGCAAGTTTTCTTACTGCACATCTTGGAATCTCAAGTCTTATTTTACGTTCAGTTATGCAGCTAAAAAATGCACAACAAACATCATAAGATTAGTAATTATATCTTCTAAACGGTAAAACAAATTATGAAGTTTGAGCGTAAACCAATACAACCAAATCCAACTTGTGCAATGTGTGGAAAGCCAATTAAAGAGCACACACCAGAGGAAATTAAAAATTGTATGAAAGAAAGACGCAATTCTAAACTACAATCATAGTTACAAATCTAATCCGCTTTTTTCTTGTAATTTTTCAGTTAGTTCAAGATACGCATATGGATCCAGTTGTTTTGCAAAGCATTTGTCGATATTTATTAAATAAACCGAATGTAATCTAGCATTTAAGATATCGTCAGGATCAATAGGCGGGCTCTTGTAAAATCTATCGCAAAGATCTTTAATTTTTTGTATCTCATCAGGAGTTCTTTTAATCGGAGGTTTTAAGAATAATTTTGGGATTGGTAAAATTCCAACAACCGGTGTTGCTAAAGCAAATTTGGAACAATACTTACTGTATCGTGATATCTTACTTGCAATTCTGGCCACATAGTAATCTATAGTATCTAACGCATGATCTGGAGGCGTAAACCCTGTCTCAATTTCCATAATGAAAGTTCCATCTCCCTTGTTTGCAAATACGTCACAAACTAGTATGTCAGAGAGGTGTTGTTCAACATCTACCGTATACCCTTCAGCAATAAGATTTGAGGCACAAATTATCTCAAGTACAGAATGGTTAATCTTTACAAGATTTTGGGTGTATAATTCAATTAGCCTTTCACGAACAAAATTTATTTTTGATTTTATCTCAGGAGACTTTCCTTCAGCTAATCTCTGTGCAATTGTGTAAACATCATCCGTGAATTTTTCTACGTCCAAAATCTCGCTTACCTTTGTTTTTGGGTTTTAAGAAGATAGCTATGTTTAATTGACTATATTTTAGCAACCTTTTTTATTGCACATATGGATTCTAACTAAATGGAAAATCTTTCGTTAAATGACAGACTGATCTTACTTCAATATGCCATAAACAAATATGAAATTGAAAACATCTTGATTGGAAAACTAGAAAACATTTTACCACTTAAGGACATAGAACGTGGTATTGATACGTTGATTGGAACCCAGAAGGTTCGCAGGATAGGACCAGACGTCTTGCAAAATAATGTCAGTCACACAGGAGATCTTCCAGATTTGCCTGCTCATTTAAAATCAATCATAGATAGTTTATAGTCAATTCCTCTTGATGGGATAATGATTAAAATCTTCAATACCGAATAACTTAGAAAGGGATTCTAGTAATACTTTTTTTAATGGAGATAAAAAACATTACAGTACTAGGTTCTGGTATAATGGGACATGGTATTGCCCAGGTTTCCGCCATGTCTGGGTATAATGTCATACTTAGAGATGTTGAAAAACAATTTTTGGATAAAGCAATGGAAAAAATAAAATGGAGTCTTGACAAACTTGTATCAAAACAAAAACTATCACAACAAGACGCAGATAAGATATTTTCAAGAATCATACCAGAAGTTGATCTTGCAAAAGCATTACAAAATTGCGATTTAATGATTGAGGCAGTTCCTGAAATAATGGAACTAAAGAAAAAAGTCTATTCTGAGGTAGACAAGGTGGCAGATAAAAAAACAGTATTTGCATCAAATACAAGCACTTTGCCAATTACAGAAATAGCAAATACGACCACAAGACCGGACAAATTCATAGGAATTCATTTTTTCAATCCCCCGCAACTTATGAAATTAGTTGAAGTAATTCCAGGACAAAAAACTTCAAAGGAGCTGGTTGAATTAACAATGAATTTTGTAAAATCAGTTTCAAAAGAACCAGTTCTATGCAAAAAAGATGTTGCGGGATTTATTGTAAACAGAATCTTTATCCCACTTGTACATGAAGCAGCATGGGCCATGGATAGAAATCATGCTACCATGACAGAAATTGATTCTGCAGTAAAATTCAAGCTTAGGTTTCCTATGGGTATTTTTGAGCTTGCCGATTTCACAGGATTGGATGTTATTCACAAAGCAACAATTGAGATGTATTCTAGAGACAAAAAAGTAATCAACCCTCATCCTAAAATTCAGGAATTGTTTGATAATAAAAAACTAGGACAAAAAACTGGTTCAGGATTTTATGAATATTCTGGAGACAAGTATGAACGCATTCCATTATCAGAAGAATTGGCAAAAAGATTTGATCCTGTTGAACTTGTTGCAAACATGCTAAATAACGCAGCATGGCTTGTCACAAATCAAGCTAGTGACATACCAGAAATTGAAAAGGCATTACAACTTGGAATGGGACTTAAAAAACCACTGTTTGAAACTGGAAAAGAACTTGGCATCTCAAATATCGTTGCCACATTAAATGAACAAGCTAAAAAATACGGTCAATTTTACGAACCAGATCTCTTGCTTGTGTCTATGAAGCATTAATTTTTTCTAAAATATATTTTACAGCTTCTTTTGGAGAACTTACTCCAACTATCTTTACATTTTCTCTGTGATCAAGATATTGATCTGCGAATCTATCTGCAATTCCGCCACTATTTTTTATTGCAGCAATAGGTTTTTTGTACATATATGCTGCACATGTTTCAGAAAGTGTACCTGAACCACCGCCAACAATGATAACTCCATCTCCAGCCAGCGCATTAAGAAAATCCCGCGCCAAGCCAATTCCTGTTGGAATGACAATGTCACAATATTCATTTGCAAAAGAAGAATCGTTTTGCGGGATTATTCCTACAGTCAGTCCTCCGCCATCTTTTGCACCATGACACGCTGCATGCATTACGCCCCCCAAACCTCCCGTGATAAGAACTGCACCTGATTTGGCAATTTCTAAACCAGTTTCATATGCAATTTTTTCAACTTCTGGAGTCGACCCATTTTCATTATGTCCTATTACCAAAATCTGAATCTTCCTAGTCAATAAATTACCTGTTACACAGCATAATAAAATTGTAATTTAGATAAAACGAATGATAAATTATTTACAAAATAGATGATTATTGTTTTGTTTGTTTTTCAGTTTTTGGTTTTTCTGCTGGTTTTGATTTTGGGAGTTCTTTTGTTTGAGCTGGTTTTGGTTGAGTTGGTTTGTGTTGTTGTGGTTTATGCTGTTGTGGTTTATGCTGTTGTGGATGAGTTGGCTTGAGTTGTTGTGGTTTTGGTTGACTTGGTTTTGATTGATTTGGCTTATGTTGTTGTGGGTGATTTGGTTTTTGAAATTGTTTTGAAGCATTATCTGATGGTATTGGTCTCATTCTGCTCCAAAGTATACTCATTCTAGCTCTGTATCCTTCAGCATATTCTAATTCTGAAGGAACTAGTGTAGCAGGATGAACAAAGCCCTGACTTCGTATTGCTATTGCACGTTTTACTGCAATTGTTCTGATATAATCCCAATCAACTGATCCAAATCCATCCACCGGTCCTACTAGTTTGCCATTGTGCATGCTAAAAACAAGGCTGCTAACTATTGGTATTGCAAAATTAATGCTTGCTGGAGAATTTATTTTAACTGGCATTAATGGCATGTGATGACTGCCTCTGGTGTTGCCAGCTACATAATGCGGGTTACTAAATGCAGCTCCTGCTTCTTCAGTTGCAGGAAAATCTTTTTGTGTTCTTACAATACAAATCGGGTCATCTTTTCCTACATATTTTCCTGCAATATTGTGTAGTCTATCCGTTGATGCTGCAAGAATTGGAAGGTTGTCTTTTGTATGTACTGCCGATACCACATATCTTCCAGGATACATTAAAGCAGCCTCTAATGTTGGTTTGTCTTCCCACATGTTCAACTGGGCAGTCTTTCCCTTTTCAACATCCATCACCATTATCCTAACGCCTCTTGCAAGGTTTTGGTTTACGATTAAACCTGTGTTACTTAGAGTATCTACAAACATTCTATAAAATGGATAATTAAAAGCACCAGGCTCTGTCTTATCTGCTGCGTAAATGGTGAATGCTTCATTTGGTCTTTCCTCAAACTGCATTTCTGCAACACCTGGACCCATGCCTTTTACGTTTCCAGAAAAAGAATCCTTTAGAAGATCTTGACCCGCACCATACAACCCTTCATTTTTTGCAACCTGGGTTGCAGCCTCGAATGCTTTCCAGGCTAGTTGATGAATCTCTCTATTGTCAACTCCTTTTGTATGAGTCATAACGATATGAATGTCATCACCACAATATCCTATGTAATGATCAATTAAGAGTCCCTTACCATCGTTTCGTACTTGGGGTTTTACGATATTTTTTACTGCGTTTAGTAATCCATCACTTGGTCTTGTATGTCCACCTATTCCACCAACATCAGCTTTGATTACTGAAACAGTGATTTTCAATAATTTTAGTCAGAAATCACTTTGATTTATAGTATGTGAAAAATAATAATTCAAAAAGGTACGATCAGTAAATTATTCAAAATTTATTGAAAAGAAACTGAAAAAATCGAAATGGTAATAAAGCCCATGCCTAGAAGGGTTCGTTATGAGTGCAAGTAAAAAGCCGCACCTGAACATGATAGTTACAGGTCACATTGATAACGGCAAGTCAACAACCATGGGACATATGTTAATGGATCTTGGTCTAATTGATGAGCGAACCATTGCCTCACATGCTGCAGAATCTGAAAAGACTGGAAAGGGTGATACTTTCAAGTATGCGTGGGTCATGGACAATATCAAAGACGAAAGAGAGAGAGGCATTACAATAGATTTAGCTTTTCAAAAATTTGAAACTCCAAAATACTTCTTTACATTAATTGATGCGCCTGGACATAGAGACTTTATTAAAAACATGATTACTGGTGCTTCTGAAGCGGACTGTGCTATTCTAGTACTATCAGCAAAGGAAGGTGAAACCGATACTGCAATTGCCCCAGGAGGTCAAGCAAGAGAACACGCCTTCCTTTTGAGGACCCTAGGTGTGGGTCAATTAATTGTAGCAATTAACAAGATGGATGATAATAATTATTCTGAACAAGCATTCAAAGTAGCAAAAGAAAAGGCAGAAAAATTGATCAAGTCTGTAGGTTACAAAATAGAAAACGTTCCAATTATACCAGTGTCAGGATGGAAGGGAGATAACCTTGTAAAGAAATCTGAAAACATGAAGTGGTGGACAGGAAAAACACTTCTTGAAACCTTTGATGAATTCAAATTACCAGAAAAACCAGTTGGTAAACCATTAAGAATTCCAATACAAGACGTTTACACCATTACAGGTGTTGGTACAGTTCCAGTAGGCCGTGTTGAGACTGGTGTTGCTAAACCAGGAATGAAGATTATTGTCATGCCATCAGGAGCCCTAGGAGAAATTAAAACAATTGAAACTCATCACACTCAAATGGAATCTGCAGAGGCAGGTGACAACATTGGTTTTAACCTCAGAGGTATTGAAAAGAAGGATATCAAAAGAGGAGATGTAATTGGAACCTCTGATAACCCACCAAATGTTGCAAAAGAATTTAGAGCTCAAATCATTGTAATTCATCATCCAACAGCACTTGCGCCTGGATATACACCAGTCATGCATGCACATACAGCTCAAGTTGCAGCAACTATTGTTGCATTTGAATCAAAAATTAATCCACAAACAGGTGCAGAAGAAGAAAAAGATCCAAAGTTTCTAAAAGCAGGTGATTCTGCAATAGTAAGAATCAGACCAGTTAGACCAATACCAATTGAAACCTTCCAAGACTTTCCTGAATTAGGAAGGTTTGCACTCCGAGACATGGGTGCAACAATTGCAGCAGGCGTTGTAAAAGAGATCACTGAAAAATTCACCAAATAGTGGTCTGATTGACACAACTGGCCCGAATCAAATTAACAAGTACCAGTTTGCCCAGACTTGATGGTGTATGTACAGAAATCAAAGGAATCGGTGAAAAAACAGGTGTCAAAGTAAAAGGTCCAACACCATTACCAGTAAAGAGATTAAACGTTGTAACACGCAAATCTCCATGTGGTCAAGGTACCAATACTTATGAGAAATGGGAAATGCGTATACACCGACGTGTAATAGATCTTACAGCTGATGACAGAGCAATTAGACAATTAATGAGGATAAAAATTCCAAATGATGTCTACATTGAACTCACACTAAAATAATTCTATTAAACCTTAAAATTACAGATAATTTGATGAAAATATATGACAACTGAAGAAACTCCAATTGTTGATACAGATGTAGAATCAAAACCACAACAACAAGCAAGTTTTAGTGTAGTTTATTCATGTTTGAGATGCGGCACACAAGTTAGCCAATCAGAGTTAAGCAGGTTGCCTGAAATAAAATGCATTTGTGGATTTCGAGTTTTTAACAAACTGCGACCTCCAATTGTAAAAACAATAAAAGCTCTTTAGATATCTCTTTTTCCGCTGTAAGAATGGTTTTTTTGTAAATGAGTTCTCATCTGTTCCATACTTGTAAATGATTGATGGCATCCTTTACATTCATACGGAATATCTTTTCCATGAACTACCTGTTCGTGTTGCATTAACTCTTCACATTGCTTGAATTTTTTCTCACATTTTTCACATTTGAATTTTTTAAAAAGACGCATCTTAACCTATCTTTGCCTTTTGAGTATCCCAACATTCTCTACATAATTGACCTTGTAATGCCCATTGTCGTTTCGGATTGTATCGTATGACGCCAAGCTTTTTACCACAATTACCACAAAACGTCTTTGATTTGTTATAATCTGCGTCTTTTTTATCAAAACAAGTTTTACAGAGCAAGCCTTTCATCTCCCATGAGTATTTTGGTTCCCATAAATCAGGTATGTTTTTTTCTATATCACATATGACACATTTTTGTTTGACACTCAAATCATAATATTTTTGCATTTGACCAATGTAACAATCACCGCATAAAGGTCCTTCTACATCCCACTCTCTCTTTGGTTTGTGTTTATGTGTGATACTTTGTTTACAAACAGAGCAGAAAGAAGGTTTGCGATTTAAGATTCCCATAAATTTACTATGAGAATCGGTTAAAAAAACATTAGGAATAAAATTCTCATATTATTCCAACAAGGAAAATACAATCATTCTGATAAACCTATATCTGGTTAATTTTACAATTTAGAATAAATTTATGATAATAAAAAATCAGAAAAACTCTACAAAAATTACTGGAAATGAAGGTGCGATAATTTATGATCTATTAAATCCTCAACATGTAGAAAACGGAATTCGATATAGTTTAGCATATGTTAATTTGTCTCATGGAAAATCTACCTTGTCTCACATAATGAAAACATCTGAAGTGCATTACATATTGGAAGGTAAAGGCGTATTACACATCAACAACGAGTCTGAAAATGTAAAAATAGGAGATACAATTTTTGTTTTACCTGGCTCAAAACAGCATATTGAGAATGTTGGTTCAAAGGATTTGAAATTTTTGTGTATAGTAGACCCGGCATGAAAAAAAGATAATGAAACAATATTGTGATTTGGAATATTAATATAAAATGAAAAAAGAAGTTGTTTGTAGTTTAAACTTCATTCAATACTTCTTCTATGAGTTGACTTGTATCCAGCATTCCTTTTCGTTTTGCAATCTCTTCAATCATTTTGTATTGATCAGTTGTAAAACAAATTGGCATTGAACGTTCTTGCATGTATGATTTTTGTATGATTGATTTTATATCCTTTTTGGTTATTTTCAGGATCTATTTTGAGTTATTCTTTGTATACGTATTTGCGTTGTCCTCTTATCTCTGGGCTGCTTTCTACATCCACTAGGACAAATTCTTTTTTACTGTCCAAAAGGTTTTCATTTGGCCCGCGTTTATTTTCGTGTATCTCTTCATATTCTTCTAGTGAGAGCTTTATTCTATTTCCTATTTCAGATTCCAAATTCATATCTTTTACAATTTCCTTGTATGCTGGTAAAATCACTCCACTGAACACCATCGCACTACTTCCACTACCATATGAGCCAAATCCAACTCTCTTTCCTTCAAGGTCTGTGCCTTTTTGAAATTCAAACTCTAAGCAACTTCTAAATCCGAGATAAAGTGATGCAGTGTAAAGATTGCCGATCATTTGTGATGCAATAAGTGAACTAGCGAGTTTTTGTTCATATACGTCTTGGAATTCTTCAGTTTTTGCAAACTTTTTAGTAAACTCGTGATCTTTTGTCATAAATTCTGAATCTGCCAATACTGACTCAATGGTTCCACGTGGATCTTTTGGAACTGGTTCTTCCATATCCATTTTCTCAATTATTTTTTTCCAACGCGGTAGATTTCGCCACTCATGTCTTATGAGATATGATAATGCTTTCTTTCCCATGTTACTATATGGTAAATGCATGTTAAGAAAGTCAATATAATCTAAAATTGTTTCTCCTTCTTTTAGTTTCATCAATCCTGTTGATAGTGCCTTTTCTTTATATGACATCAAGGCTTTCTTTACTTGAATCATGTAAAGTAGATTGGAATATTGTCCGTGTACTATTGGAGTTTCCTTTCCAAACGGTCTATAGAAATCATATTCATTTTTAATTGACGTAGATGTAACCTTGGGATCAAACTCCATGATTCTAGGATTATCGTTAACAAGCATGGCAATTGCCCCAGCTCCTTGCGTGTATTCACCACTTGAACCAAGGTCATATTTCGCTATATCAGAAACAACAACAATTGCAGATTTTCCTTCAGATTCTCCTGCTCTTATCCAATTAGAATTATCATACAAAGCGTAAGATCCGCTTACACATGCAAATTTGCATTCTATTCCACCACAATGACCAAAAGAATCATCACCATAGATTTGTTCAAGCATGCCAATAACGTATGAGTTCATTGCCTTTGATTCGTCAAGTGATGATTCTGTGGCAACATACAGCCTGCCGACATCCTTTGGAGCTAGCTTGCTTCTTTCCATTATTCTTAAGCAAGCATTTGCTGCCATGCATGCAGGGTCTTGATTTGTATCTACCATGGCCATTTTTGATATTCCTAGCCCGCGCTGGAGCTTATCCGGATCCATTCCTCTGGCTTTTGCAAAATCTTTTGCGTCTACAAACAGTCTTGGAATATAGATGGCAATGTCGTCAATTCCTACGGCCAACAGCTACACCTTCGACCTTGCAAATATAAGGATTTTGAGGGTTAAATTTGATCCCCTAAATCATAATTTTTATTCACTTTTGTAGATCAGACACGAAAATTATACTATGTTTTGAGTTTAGACTTGAAAATCTCATCAAATGCAGTATATGGCTGTGCGCCAACTATCTTGTTAACTGAATTGTCAGGTCCTATGATGAAAAAATCAGGCGTTCCTGTCAATCCTAGTGCATGCGCGTCTGATACGCTGCCTTGGACTGTGGAAATGTATCTGGCATCAGACATACAAGCATTAAAGTCAGATGCGGTGATGTTGAGTTTGGTAGCAAACGCAAGTAGGTTTTTTGAAGAGGCCCACCCCGTATTTTCACCCGTCCAGTTATTATACAGCGTATCATGATATTCCCAGAATTTTCCTTTCTCCTGAGCACAATGTGCAGCATGAGCCGCATTTATTGAATCCTGGCCAATTATTGTCAAATCTTTGAAAACAAGTTTTACTTTACCTGTATTTACATAATTTTTCACAATGTCTGGTTCTGTGGTATGATAGAATTGGTTACAGTAAAAACATTGGTAATCTCCAAATTCTACCATTGTGATGGGAGCATCTTTTGATCCAAGTATGGGTGAGGTATGGTCTGAGAGTAGACTCGTCTGAAATTTTACGTTATCATTATTTTGATTATATCTGGCTTTATCAAGTGTGGCAGTATCCGCAGAATTACCAAACCCTGATCCTGCTATCATGAATATGGCAAATACTGTTATGCCTGCAATAGCTGCGCCTATTCCAATAGATGGACCATGAATCTTCAACCATCTAAGAAAGTTTTTTGCGATATTTAGTTCTTGTCAGGGTTATGTAAATAAGTGGGCAAGATAGTAAAAAAATTATGAAAAAGGTTTTTGTTAATGGTTATGGTTCTATAGGAAGTAGAATTGCTCAATTTATTGCTGGAGATTCCGATATCAAGTTAATAGGGGTTGGGAAATACTCTCCAGATGATAAAGTCAATGATGCCATTTCAAGAGGCTTTGGAGTATATGTTCCAAAAAACAAACTAGAGCAGTTTAAAAATTTCAAGATATCTGGTACAATTGATGATGCGTTAGAAAAATGCGATTTGGTAATAGACGCAGCTCCTGGCGGAAATGGTTATACAAATAAAAAAAATCTATATGAACCAAAAAACGTCAGAGCTATTTTTCAAGGCGGAGAAAAAATTACCGGTGAGAAAGCAATAGCTGATGTAATATTCAATTCTAGAGCAAATTATGTAGAGGCATTTGATAAAAAATATGTCATGCAAGGAAGTTGTAACGTCACTGGTATGGGAAGAATATTACAGCCTCTCAAAGAAAAATATGGAAAGAAAATAAAAAGATTTGATGCAACGCTTCTGCGCAGGTGGGCAGATTTAGAAGATTCTAAAACTGAGGTAAAAGACTCTATTGAATGGACACGTAAACCACATCATAATGATGATGTTAAAAGCTACATGGGAAAAGATACTCCTTTGTTTATACGTGCATTCAAAGTACCTACAAGACAGATGCATGTGCATTCAATGGACATAAGATTTAATGAAACAGCTCCCTCGTCATCTGAGATTTTAGATCTTTTCAAAAATGAATATGGGGTTGCTATTTTGTATACTGCTAAAGGAACAAAAGATATTAGAGATTTTGCTGAAACCATAAAATTTAGTTTTAAAGACACCAACATGATCCACATACATGCCGATATGTTAGAAGTGCAAGATGATGTTGTAAAAATCACTTATTCTGATGATCAAACAGGAATAGTAGTACCTGAGAATCATCTTTTGATGCAAGCAATGTTATTCAAACGAAATAAAGATGATGCGTTCAAACATACTGAAGAACTTTTCCACATGGAAGAAAAGAAAAAGATCCTCGAAGAACATTTTTCAATGAAATAAGAAAAAATGGTCGTCAACGAACTTGCTGCCGTCTGTTTTTATCATTCATTACAATGTGGTAATTTGCGTGAACTTATAAAAGAGGCAATAACTAGTATGATACATACAACAATTTGTCTACAAATATAGTATATTCGTCTTTTAGAAAACATAGTTCTAACTTGATTGCAACATCCCATACACTAAATGGTGATAACTCATAATGAACCAAAATTTAATTTTAGATATAGTTTTTCTTGCAATACTGGTTTGCTTTTCAGGATTCTTTAGTGGTTCTGAAGTTGCATTGGTCGGAGTCAGTAAAGCTAAGGTAAATCAACTTGTAAAGGAAAAAGCAAAGGGCTCATCGTCATTACATAAATTAAAATCAAATCCCAGTAGGATGCTTGCGGCAATAAACTTGGGAAATGCTTTAACTAATGTAGGTTCTTCTGCATTGGCAACACAAATATCTTTAGGTTTGTTTGGCAGCAATGGTCTTGCCATAGCAATTGGAATCATGACATTCATACTCCTTGTCTTTGGAGAAATAACTCCAAAATCATACTGTTTTGCAAACGCTACAAAAATTTCGCTCAAAGTAAGCGGTATAATTTTGGTGTTTAGTTACGTGTTTTATCCTTTTGTTCTTCTTTTTGAAAAAATTACTAGAGGGATGTTACAGATTGCAGGAAGCTCACATCACCCTCCGCCTATAACTGAACAAGAGATTTACAGTGTAATAGAACAGGGGCTTGAAGATAAGGTATTAAAAAAACATGAAAAAGAACTTGTACATGGGGCATTAAAGTTTGATGATACTGTCATCCACTCAGTGATGACGCCTAGAACAAAAATGTTCATGCTACCCTCCAAGATGTTATTGTTTGATGCACTTCCTTTGATTAGTAAAAGTGGATTTTCAAGAATTCCAGTATACAAGGAAACCACTGATCAGATTGTTGGTATATTACATGTAAGAGATTTGTTAAAACACCTTGAAAAGGAAGATAAAATGTTAAATCTTGAATCCATCTCAAGAAAACCAATTTTTGTATCTCAAGAGCAAAAAACTAGTAAATTATTAAGAGAAATGCAAGGAAAACAAACCCACATGGCCATTGTTGTAGACGAATTTGGAGGCGTAGAAGGCTGTGTAACATTAGAGGATCTCTTAGAAGAAATTGTCGGAGAGATAATGGATGAAACAGACATGATTGAATTGAATTTTAAAATCATAGACAAAAACACTATGATTGCAAGTGGTGATGTTGAGATTGATATCGTAAACGAAATACTAAAATCTAATATCCCTCAGGGTGATGACTATTCTACACTTAGTGGCCTTTTACATGATAAACTAAAGGACATCCCCAAAGTTGGAGATAAAATTGAATTTGATTCAATTAAAATGATTGTAGAAGAAGTAGTAAATAATCAAGCAAATAGAATCAAGATAGAAAAGGAAATCTAAGTTCTAGGTGGATTTGCAAACCTGTTTTGAGGATTTTTATGATAATCTACAGAAATGCTTGCGTCTTTCTGCCTTCCTGTTAGGATTCCAACTACAACTTCATCTTTTTTGATAATTTCTTCAGAAATTAATTTTTTAACACCTGCTGGTACTGCACCAGATGCCATCTCACAATCAAACCCATTTAAACCAACTAATGCCATACTATCCATCATTTCTTGATCAGAAACTTGGGTGACAACACCATTTGTAAACTCAAGCGCTCGTAAACCTTTGAGAATATTGGCTGGTTTTGCAATTTGAATTGCAGTGGCTTTAGTTTTTGGTCTTATTCCATTTTTATCCATGTATGCATAATATCTTTTAATTATCTCAACATCTGGTTTTCCTTTATTCCAACGTAGTTTGGTGTCATCAAATTTTCCATTGTAAAGTGTATGTAATGTATTTGCACCTTCTGAATTAACTACTGCAATTCGTGGAATTTTTTTGATCCAACTCCACTCATAGAGTTCCATGAGACTTTTTCCACAGCTTGATGTATTTCCTAATGCTCCACCAGGATATACGATCCAGTCCGGCGGATTCCAGTCTAGCTGCTCTAGTGCTCTAAATACAATGGTTTTCTGTCCTTCTATTCGAAACGGATTGACAGAATTTACTG
This sequence comes from Nitrosopumilaceae archaeon, assembly GCA_035935115.1. Taxonomy (GTDB): domain Archaea; phylum Thermoproteota; class Nitrososphaeria; order Nitrososphaerales; family Nitrosopumilaceae; genus TA-20. Next base: position 139,190 of record DASYXK010000021.1, on the reverse strand, counting down.
TATATCCTCCAACTTCACTTGCCTTTTTTAGTGAGGCCGAAAGTGCATCATCAAAATTTCCTTTTATTTCAATCACTTGAGCCCCAAATTGAAAAGCTTGGCTTAGCTTTCCTGGTGCCACCTCACCTGCTGGAATATAGACGTCACACTCAATATTTTCATTTGCTGCATACATTGCAGCTGATGCCGAAGTATTACCAGTAGAGGCACATATGATTTTGTTTATATTAACAAGTTTAGCATGTGTGACTGCAGTAGACATTCCGTTGTCTTTGAATGAACCACTTGGATTGTATCCCTCAGGTTGAAGTAATAGATTTTTGAGTCCAACATAATCCGAAACTTTTGACATGTGATATGGTTTGGATAATCTTCCTTCAGCACCATCCAAAGAAACAAGATGTTTTGAATACTCCTCAAAATTTTCTGTATCTATTTGACAAAAGTTTAATAATTCTCTGAATCTCCAAACTCCACTTTCATTAAAAATATCATTAGCATGATTTCGTCTTTTATAAAACACTTCTTTAAGCGATGTAGGAGGCGTATTCTTGTATTTTATATCTAACAAGTGACCACGATCACATTCTATCCTGATATCAGAGATGGGATATTCTAAACCACATGTAGGTTCAATGCATTTTTGCAAAGCTCCGGATTGCAATATGGAAACTGTAGATAGTACTTATTTAAATCTAGAGTAATAGCATTTTATCTTCTTATGGTGGTATTCAATTTCTCAATAAATCACAACATGTGTAATTATTTTATCACTAGGATCAAAATATTTGAAAAAGAAAATAAGTTATTTTTTAGGTCCTGATCTTGTATGAAAATTAAGACAGCATTTGCATTCTTTTATAATACAATCGCTCTCAGAAACATGTCCACAAATGCCACATTCACAATGCGTTTGCATAATTAATTATGGTTTTTAGATGATATAACCCATACGGGGGATATTTTCCTGATTTGTGACTCAATAAATTGTTACTTTTTTGATTTCTTGATAGTTTTAGGTGCAGATTTTGCTGCTTTTTTTGCAGATTTTGCCATATCTTCAGCATGCTTTGTTTTTGCCTCATCTGTCTCTTTTGCTTTTTCGTCTACTGCCTTCATTATGGATTGTATCATGCCATCTAAATCGCTATCAGATACAAGTGGTTCCACTGCAGTTGCAATCTGATTTATTGTATTTGATATTGCGGAGCTTACTTCTTCAAAACTCTCTGGATCTTCGTATGCTGCATTGTATAATGCCTTTAAACGTCTTACATCCATTAATAATTGATCAGTCATGGTTAGACGGAATTTTTTTCCATTAACCGTTATTTCTTGACTTATCATGTCTGCACTCTTCAATCCTACTTTCATAAAGGTTTCTGTAAACAAACAACTAATAACAGAACAAGTGTGATTTAATAAAATTGAATCTAAGAATTGCAGAAAAGGCACAACGATATTTTACAACGGGGATAAGTCTGGTCACTTCTTCTGGTCCACATGGACAAAATGTCATGGCTGCAGAATGGACAATGCAGATCTCATACAAGCCACTGCTTATCGCAGTCTTTATCCATGAAAATTCTGCAACTTTTGAAAATATCAAAAAAACAAAGGAGTTTGGGATAAATGTCTCCTCTGAGGGACAAACAATGGCAGTAAACATTGCTGGTGGTTACTCTAGAAGAGAAATTGATAAATTAAAAGTCAAAAACTCTTTTGAATTTTTAGCATCAAAAAAAATAAAATCTCCAATGATTGCTGGTTGTCTAATAAACGCTGAATGTAAATTAGTTACAATGAAAAAATTAGGGGATCACACCATGGTTGTAGGCAAGGCGGTTGCAATTTCATATGATGAGACAAAAAAACCATTGATATATCATTCTGGAAGGTATTTTCGAATTGGTTCAATAATTGAGCCTTTTAGAAAAATAGTAAATGTAGATGATGATATTTTTAATTGGTTTTCTACGTCGGCAAAAGGCAAATTTGTGTTAAAATGTGTTGGCCTCATAATCAAATCAAATAATAGAATTCTTGTTTTAAAACAAACTAAAAACACGCCATACTTGACAATTCCATTTGTTGTACCTAAAAGAGGAATAGAGTATTCCAAAGCACTTGATTCTTACCTAAAAAAATCAGGTTTGAGTACAACAACAAATAATGTTCCAATATTAAAAAGAATAACCTTAAAAAACAAAAAGAGAATTCAAAGAATCAATTTTGTTTTGTTTGAAGGCAAATTAAAACCAGGTATTAAAAATCATACCTGGCAATCACCAAAATTAAATTCATTATTACACGTGTTATCAAGTTAGATTACGATGTAATCAAGTGCCACTGCATCGCTGAGCAAAGGTGAATGTCTTGTATTAAGTATATAGCCATTTTTGACATCTGTTGTTTGTATCCACCTATTTGTTGAACTATAATGTCTCTTTTCTTTCATCTCTTTTTCAATTGCGTTTAGATCAAATTCGCCCTCTTCGACTTGTTGAGTCTGAATGTGCTTTATGGTAAGGAGGATTTTTTTTACTTTAACTCTTACACCAAACCTCCATACGTGATCTGGAGTATCATCTTCAACCTCTAATAATTTAATCTTAATTTCTTTATTGCCAAATGCATCATGACTTATTAGACTTCTTTCATCAACAAAGTTCTCAAAGCTCATTATCTTAAATAATGTAAATAGTCATTAAAGAAGTATTCGATACTATCAGGATATCAAATGTTTTGATTTAAATGGCATTTGATAGTTTTCAAGTTCAAGCTTCTGCCTTTTTCCATTTATGAGAGCATATGTTTTTCCTTCATATGTGCAAACACAATCAGTTATAGGATTTGACTCATCCCATACTTTGTAAAATTCTCTGAGTTGTCTATGTTCGTATTTTCCGATTCCTATTCTTTTTTTGGAAAGAAACTTGAATGCAAGAATCATCTTTCTTGTTTGATAGAGTTCAAACGTATTAATCCATTTTAAGCATCGTATGATTTGATCATATGGAACAGGAAGCGTTGTCCCAGTTCCGGATTTTGCTTCTATGGTGAAAATAGTATTTGCCTTGGTACTTACTGCCAAGATATCAGGCAATGCTACACTTGGAGAACCAAGTCTAAACGCCTTCCATCCCTGTGTTGCATTGAATCGTTTTACTAATGTGTCTTCCCAGTTATATCCACGCTGTCGTCTTGTTCTGGCTATTTTTTTATTAATATTACTTTGAAGTTCATTATAGTTCTTTGTTGTGTTTTCAGACTCTTTTGATATATGATTTACAGTATTTATCATGAATGATTTTTTTATAGAATTTTTTCTTTTTAATGACACCATTATCTAGTCAATTCTTGCCATATAGAATTACTGGTAATTATGTAATACCTAGCACAAAAGCTAGTTTTAAGCTAAATTATTTAGTCATCTTAAATCAAATTATTTTGTTTTAAATTGCATGTGATTTGATATCTGTTTTAAAAATTTTATTGATACTTAGGATTAATATGTCACTTTAAAATTACTTCAAAACATGTCTCAAGGAGAGTCTGTAATCTATCTCAAGTACAAAACCCATGATGATCTCTTAAAGGTAATATTATACTCTTCTCAATCAGTATTAGGAGCTATTCCATTACTATATCACATGGTATACAATAATCAAGACATCCTATTTCTTCAAACAGCAGGCGTAGGCGCTAGTACAGTTCACTATATGATGACAAAAGAAAAACCAAGTAAAAAGTTCATTGAGTTGAAAAGATTATCGGGGGAATTTAGCTTTGTTGATAAAATTGGTAATGATGGAATGTCATTATATGTTCCCATTTTGGAACTTGAAAAGTCCACATTAAAATTTCCATAAATTAGATTGTTTAATAGCTCAAAATTTTACTAATCGTTAAAATGAATTAATTCATCAGTGTCTCATGAACCTTTTGTAGTTTATGACAATGACAATCACATGGAATGATTAAACACTCTTTGATGTTCCTATCTTTACACTCTGTATCTATAAACAAAACTATCTATTCTTTTGGTAAAACCTTAAAGTGGATATGAAAAAGCAAATAACTTCCTAATATCATCAATCCGATCCACACTGTTACTAATATAAACAATGTATTGTCATCTAAATTTAACGCAGTGTTGTTACCATCAGTTGAATGATTTGTTAAACCCTGAGTATTTGATATTACATTATTTCCGCTAAATCCTATATTCATATTAGAATAGAAGGAAAAATATGCAAAAATCGATATTATTGCAGCGATGCTGATGATAAGACCGATTACACCAATATGGCGACGTCTTGAAATGATTTTGATCAATTTAAAATCAAAAGGATTTGTTTTTGATATAACAAGCTGTAAGTATTAGAAAATCACACACACCATCCAAGCCGTTAGATTGTGTTTAATCAGAAGTTTTATGTCATGTAGGATTTGTTTTTTGACTCGGACTGTAAAATCCCAATAAAACCATGAAAAAATGACACTTTTTGACATATTGCGTGAATGAGGTTTGGTTTAAGATTATTAACCTCTGATGTGATTTCCAAATATGGGAATAAGGCCAGATATTAAGAGAGTCAAACTTTCATCTCCTACTACTCTGGGATATTTGGTTGTAATTATAGCAGCAACTTTAGAAGCACTACGACAGATTCTTTCAAAGGCATTATTAGTACCAAATGATCAAATGACTGCTGAATTAAATCCTGTCATAGTATGTTTCTTCATTTTTATTATCAACGGATTATTTTTTTCACCGTTTACTAGAAACAGCGGTTCAATTAAAAAAATTAGAAAAAAAGATTTGCTCTTCTTAACATTAATTGGAATAGCTGAAGGTGCGGCATTAATCACATATTTTTTTGGATTACGTGATTCTACAGCACTTAATGCATCAGTTCTTAATAATGGCGAAATAATGTTTTCAATTTTATTCGCTATTGTAATTTTTCGCGAAAAGCTCCAAAAAATGGAACGTGTTCCCTTTGCATTGATAATAATAGGAATGGTAGTTTTACCAATTGGATATGACTTTTATATCAATGGGATAACTATGTCTAAAATAGTTTTTGGCGATATCTTACTTCTCTTGGCAGGATTGTTTTGGGCTCTTGATATCAACATATCACATCACATTAGTAGCAGACTAGGTTCACAAAGAATAACGCAGTTGGCTTCTTTCTTAGCTGGGTTGTTTGCTCTGTGTTTGATCGTAGGTTTTCAAATTCCATTTAAAATTGATATCACGCACATGCCAGCTATTGCAATTATTGGTATTGTTAGTATAGGTGTGTCGACAGCTCTTTTCATTACTGGATTAAAATTAATAGGTGCAGTACGAACAATCTTGATTTATTCCATAAATTCAGCTTTTGGGGTTGTTTTTTCTGGAGTATTTTTACATGAAAGTGTAACTATGGCCAGTATTATTTCTGTAAGTTTGGCATTTCTAGGCATTTATTTGCTAAGAAATAGACTAGATAGTAGCGGCCAAAAACTGACTATAGGCGATAAGGAAGTAAAACATGATTAGTTTTACTAAACTATGTGGTAGTTGTCAACATCAGGGATGTTGTACAAATTCCTCAGTACCATTAGTGTTTTCAGAAGATTTACGCGCATTAACATCCATTGGAAAATCTGGAAAAGAATACCTGCAAGAAGTTACAATAAAAGATAAAAAAGTGTTGGCTGTAATGAAAAAAAATAATTCAAATGTCTGTGTTTTTTGGGATGAAACTAGAAAAATGTGTTCAGTTTATGAAAATAGGCCATTTGATTGCAGAGCATATCCGTTTGACATACGGCTCATTGACGGAAAATACCATTGGATAGTGTATTCATGTAACCCGGATAGTAATTGGCAGTGGAGTGAAGATTACTTGCAGGCTCTAGAAAAAGACATGGAACTAAACGGGATTTTTAATGACATGGAAACTTTTGCCAATAATACAGAGTTAATTTTACCACAAGAATCCCAAAAAACTTCATTTACTGTACTGCGTAAAGTAAAAATCACAGAATCTTGATTTTAATAGATTTTTCTGTGTTGGCTGCTGTATTCATAAAATTTGTTATTATTAAATCAGATTACTTTTGATGGCACATAGTTTTCTTTTATTTTCTGTAATCTTTCTAATCTTTTAATAACGAAAGCTGCAGTTTCACGTACATCTGGATTTGGATCTGTAAGACTGTTAATGATCATGTCCTTAGAATCAAACGCACGCATCAACCCCAAAGACTCTATAGCTTCATGTTTTGCAATTATACTTTTATCATTAAAGGCGGTTTGAACCAAATCTGGGATTTTATTTCTCATATTTCTAGCAGCAATCTGATAACATGCTTCATGTTTTACTACTCCATTGTTATCATTTTTCAATACCCAGACCATTAGATCTGCCACTTCGTCAAATAAGGGGGTATTAGGATTCATTTCTGCTATTTCACCTGCAAGCCATACTGCATCCCAGCGAAGGGATTCGTCTGTTTCATTTTTTATAATTGTAGTGCATTTATCTAGTCGTGCTCTAAATGGTAAGTTTCTTAATTTGTCCTCATCAAGAATAATGTGACTCATTTCCAGATTTGGAAATATCGTAAACAGTACATAAGTATTGTCATAATGTAATGAGACACACACCTTGATTTAATCTCCCTTATCGTAGCAATTGACATAATGTCAGGATTGGATACCCTAATCTCAAAGTCGTTAGATACAACTATTAAAGAAAATCTTGGTAAAAAAACATTACAAAAAGTTGAAGATAGACTTTTTGAGAAATACGGCATAAATCTCACACAGGCAATATCTGATTTTACTAAATTAGATACTGTATTAAGAGAATTTTTTGGAGAAGGAGCTGAGGGATTAGAGAAACAATTCTTAGAAAATATTGTCACATTAGAAGAATCAAAGGCTCAAAACCCCAATTGGATCGCAATAGAAGATCCATCCCTTGCCAAATTAATCTTAGAATCATTTGGAGACGAAGATAAGAAAAATATTTTGAATACTGTTTTAGATGAGCCAAGAATCATTTCAGAAATCCTTGAAACTGCAAAAATGCCCCAAACCTCTGGTTATAGAAAAATCAATTCCTTAATTGATAACGGTTTACTAATAGTTCAAGGTCATGTTACTACAAATGATGGGAAAAAGGTAAACAAATACAAATCAATATTTGAAAATGTGACAATCAGCATAGAAAAAAAAAGTGGTTGTCAAGATTCTTCCTGCTAAAGAATCAATAGAAAAGAGCTCTATAATTCAAGTAGTACGATGTAGGTAGCTATCCAATGTTAAATTGGAGAAGGAATTCTGATAAACCTAATATAGTCCCAGAAAAGATTCAAAACCCAATTGATCTCAAGTTAATAGTAGTAATTTTTGGTGTTGCGGTTGCTTTTCAAATATACCTATATGCAGCTTTTCCAGTACCGAATAATGCTTCACACCTAATCGATGTTATTTCTATTATTAATCCATTAATTTCTTCAATTGCTGCATTTAGCGTAGCAAAAAAATATTGGGGATCACGTGTTTTTGGAAAAGCATATCTTGCGTTAGCTATAGGACTTGCCATGAATTTTATTGGAGAAACTGTTTATGGCATATATGATGTCTTAGGTTATGATACAACTTTTACAGCTGCAGACATATTCTTCTATGCATTTTATCCACTCATCATGGCACATTTAATATTAAACATTAGATTTTTCAAACCAAAAATTGGCATTCTTACCAAAATGTGGGTAGTAGCTATACCAATTACTATCACAGTAGTTTATTCATTCCTATCATTTCAAAAACATGGTGAAGCTAACTTTAGTTTCTACACTGGTCTGATTTATGTAATCTTGGGTTCGATTATTTTATCGGGCACCATGTTAGGAACCAGAATATTCAGACAAGGTGCATTAGGGGTTTCCTGGCTTGTATTGTTAATTGGTGTAATACTTTTAACTTTTGCCGATGTATGGTTTTCTTATCTGGATACATTTGATCAATATACACTAACACATCCAGTCAATTTGTTTTGGTATAGTGGATACATGATAATTACTTATGCGTTATACAAACATCAAAAAATAATTTAATGTTTAAAACTATCTTTAATATTATGATAAACAAAATTATTTTTTGTTACCATTCAAAATTAATAACCAAAAGCATAACCTGTTATTTTTTTTTATTACGGAATACTACATATCTAGTAAACATGTTCCCAATTTTGGCAGAACAGCCTTTTATCTAAAGTAATCTAAATAATAAATAACAATGTCAAGAACGAGTATTACACAAAAACAATGTGAGGCTTCTCAAAGAAACGATCTAATGTCTGGATTTCCACTAGAACATTCCAGTTTAGAGCCATCATCTATCATAAAAACAATGATGAAGATAATAAAAACAAGATCTAAAGACAGTATGGATGTGGAGACTAGGGTACAATTTTCAAAGATCGCTGATGCGGTTGTACGAATGGCAGATGATATCAGAGAATAAAATAATCAAAATCACGCACATTTTGTCATATTTTACTTGTATGTAATTAACTAATACATGCGGATATCTAAAGAGGATCTATGGAATAGTCTGTTATTCATATGACAAGCGAGACTGATTCATTATTGGATTCCACGCTAGAGTCAAAGTCATACGATTATGAAATGTTACTAGAAAAACTGAAAAATGAACTGTCTAAATTTGGCCTAACTTCAAACCAATCAAAAGTCTTTTTGTTTTTAGAAAAATATGGTCCAAGCACAGCAACACAAGTAAGCAAAACCCTAAAGGTACCAAGAACTGAGACATATCATCTTCTAACTCATCTTCAAAACAAAGGCATAGTCTCTGCAACATTCCAGCACCCAATTAAATTTTCAGCATTAGCACTTGACAAAGCAATGGGTGTGTTGATTAATGCTGAAAAAGAGCGAGTCAAAACACTAGAAAATCAAGAAAAAGGCCTGGTAGATCTTTGGAATACCATACCCAATTTTAAGATTGATCAAAATGAGTCAAAAGAGGGGAAATTCCAAATGCTTCAAGGAGTAAATCAAATGACTGGAAAAATAAATGAAATGATCACAAAAACAAAAAATGAACTTGCAATTTTAGGATCAGAAAAAGATTTCATGAAATTTTATCATTCTGGCTTTCTAGAACTCCTAACAGATTCAAAAATTGAAGCAAAATTGATCACGTCGTCATCTAAAAAAACGACATATATTTTTGATCAAAAATTAATAACGAAAGTAAAGAAAATGCCAAGTAAAATCAAGGAAAATCTTTGTTTTATCATAAAAGATGATGATGAATTACTCCTATTCATGAAAAATGTGAGCGAATCTTCACAAAACGTGGTAGCAATGTGGACTGATTCAACTTCAATGATTTACACGATGCGATTATTGTTTAGTTATATATGGTCAAATTCAAGACACCTTCAATAATGAGTGTGTCAATATCATGAATCTTGATCAAAACCAATTAAGAAAAGCCATGGTTAGCCTTGCTGTTGAAAAGACGCTACGTGGGATTGGTCAGCCAATTTATGAGAAAGCCATCAAACAATTATCAAAAGACTATGATTGCTACTTGCCTGAATGCTATGAACACCCAGAATACTTAAACAAAGTTTTAAAAAAAATCTTTGGTAATGCGTATATGACAATTGTGGATACAATAAAAAATGAACTAAATGAATACATGGCAGAAAAACCAATCCAAGTCTTTGTTACTGCAATAAGTGAGTAAATTTGCAAAGTAATTTAGAAAAATTACAAGAACAAAAGTCATTATTTGCTTGTCTTTTGATAACGGGTCTTGGAACGATGGCAGCAACATTTTTTGGAAAAGAAGTAGTTAAGGTGGTAACTGATTTCACATACATTCCAGTAACAGGAGTCCTTGTTATTTTATCAATAATAATATCCTCAAGATTCAGAAAAATTGGCAATCATGGTAAAGCATGGTTATTATTTTTAGGAATTGCAATTTCATGGTTTGTTGCAGAGACAACTTGGACATGTTATGAACTTGTATTTCATCTGAATCCCTTCCCATCATTTGCAGACGCATTTTATATTGCAGGATATCCATTTTTATTTTTATTTTCAATATATTATCTAAAACCATTTAAAAAATTAATTTCAAGAAAAATGATACTATTGACTTCATTAATTGCAGTATCAGTTCTAATTCCAAGTTTGTATATGACAGTTTATAACCATTCAGATGAAAGTAAATTTGCAATTGCGTTGGTTACAATATACCCAGTTGCAGATGCCATAATTCTTGTACCAGCACTAATTGGAATCTTTTTATTTTTTAGAGGGGAAGTGAACTTTCTATGGACCATGTTATTAATTGGTATTTTATTTGAAGTAATTGCCGACACCGGATTTCAATATTTTACACTAAATAATTTGTATTATACTGGTCATCCAATAGACATTTTATTCATGTGGTCATACATCATGTTCTCATTTGGGGTCTATGGTCACATTCAGATATTCAAGACGGATAATAAAATTAAAGAATTTGATAAACTGGTTTGACAATTAATGTTTAATTAATTTAATTGAAAAAAGAATTGTTCCTTGTCCACATAATTGCATTTGACAAGTTCAAGATTTTGTCCTATTGATGGAATTTTTAACGATGTTTCTAATTCGCCCATAATCCTAATCGTGTCTTCAAACTCTGCTATGCAAAAAATTGTATTATCTTTCTTTGAGAATTCTATTAGTTTGCCCTTTTTAGATACTTGCCTCCATGTTACTTTACCAAAACAAACATTACAAAAATCACTTGGAGGCCAAACAAGTTTATTACATTTAGGACATTCACTACAGACAAACTTGCCATTTTTTAGCTCATTTTCGAACGTATTCATGATTCAAAAATAAGAACTGTTGAGGAAGTGGCAGCAGCTGACATGTTTTGAACTAGGCCTATTTTGGCTCCTTCAACTTGACGTTTGCCTGCCTTGTTTTGAAGCTGTTGACTAATTTCTACAATTTGAGCTATTCCAGTAGCTCCTAAAGGATGACCAGAACCTAACAATCCTCCTCTGGGGTTAACTTTCTTATCTTGTGTATCATACATGGTTTTGACAAATTGATTTCCCTTCCCTTTTTCGGCAAAACCCAAGTCTTCTAGTTCTATAATTTCACATATACTAAATGCATCATGAGTTTCGGCAACATCAATGTCATTAGGTTCTTTTTTTGACATATTATATGCAGCGCTAGCTGCATATCTTGTAGATTTCATACTAGTAAGATCCTCGTTTTTAGTAAAACCTGCCGAGATAGTTTTTTGACCCAATCCAGTCAGCCAAACAGGACAATCCGTAAATTTTTTAATATATTCTTCTGATGCAAGCAAGACTGTAGCAGAGCCATTACATGGAAAAGAACAATCCAAAATTCGAACATCATCAGTAATGTTTTTTGAGTGCATAATTTCTTCCACAGAATATTCTTTATCAAAATAGGCATGTGGATTTTCCAATGCATTTTTGTGATTTCTAGCAGAAACAATGGCGAGATCTTCCATTGTAGTGCCATATTTTCTCATGTGAGCTCTTGTAAACATGGATGACCAATATACAGGATGTTTGTATTGACCACGTGACATGTCCCATTCTAAAACCAATCCTGGATTGTCAAACTTTTCTGCACCGACTACCAATGCAACATCTGCCAAACCTGATGCGATATATGAAAATGCAGAAACAACGCTATTTGCACCAGAATTACATAGACTCTCAACAGTATGAGATATTTTTGGAGAAATTCCGGCAAGCTCAGACGTTATGTTTGCCAAATATTTGCTATTGTCATTAGTAGATGTAAGAACAACATCGATGTCTTTTTGGGTTAAATTTGTAGAGTCATCAAAAAGCGATTTTACCGATGACAAAATTAATGATTCTATTGAAACATCGTCTTTGTTGAATTTTGTGAGGCCAAATCCTCCAATTCCTACTCTTCTCAATTTTTGCTACCTGATAGCGCGGAAACAAGCAGTTTAAAGGATTTCGTAACTTCTCCTACGGGATTAAATTGTATTATTGGCAACGAAACACCTGCTTTTACAAACCGATCTAGTTTTTTCTTACATTCTTCAGGAGTACCATAAATTGTTAGTGAGTCAAGCATGCTTGTAGAGACTAGTGTGGGGTTTGTACGAAATCCTGATTTTTTATACTCGTCATATATTTCCCGAGTTTCTTTTTCAAACCCATTTTTTGCTAAAAACTCTCTGTAAATTTTTCCTACTGAAACATAGAATGCTAATGTTTTTTTTGTTCGTTCTATGGCCTCCTCACCATCTTCAGACATACATGTAATAAATTGACTCGATACGTCAATTTTTCTCTTTGATTGCATTTTTTGAATTGTGTTTTGAAGTTCTGATATTGGTCGCAAGTAGAATATCACACCATCAGCTATTTCCCATGTTAGTTCAACCATTTTCTGGTTTATAGCAGCCAAATAAATCGGGATTTTTTTTCTTTGAGGTTTTACCAGTAACGCAAAATTTTTTAAATGAAATAATTTTCCATCATAATTTATTTTATTTCCTGACATTACCAATTTGATTATCTCCACATATTCACGCATTCTCTGAACTGGTTGATTAAATTCAAGACCGTGCCAATCTTGAATAATAGATTCACTACTCGTACCCAATCCTAGTATTAATCTGCCATTTGAAAGTGTGTCAAGAGTAGCTGCACCCATTGCAATAAGTGATGGAGTCCTAGAGTAGATGTTAATTATTGATGAACCGATTTTTGAATTTTTCACAATTTGTGATATTGTTGCTAGCATTGATAGTCCTTCCATTCCCCATGTCTCAGGAATCCAAACAGAGTCAGGATTGTATTTTGATAAAATTTTAGAACAATCTATTATCTCATCTATAGATAATAACGAACCTAAGCTATATGCAATTCTCATAATGTATCATTTTTTGGATATAAATTTCTCATAGTTTAAAGATCTCATTTTAATTTCACACTCTTCAATATCTTTGTGAGAGTCTATGGAATACCAAAAGCTTTTTTCATATTTTACTGCAAAAAGAGAGCCCAATGATGCAAGAATTGGAAATGTAATGTTTTCCATACTTCCTTTCTTTGGCAAATGTTTGAGGATTTCTTTTGATAAATAATAGATACCGGCATTCATCCAATGGTCTGAAATTTCTGGTTTTTCTTCAAATCTTTTTACTTTGTTTTTGTTCAAGGTGAGTATTCCAAATGATGTCTTCAAAGGTATTACTGCAATGGAATTTGGGTTTGTTTTTAATTTTATTGGATCAAGATTTGTTATCACGTCACCATTTATTACAAAAAAATTTTCGTCATCAATGAAATCACTTGCATTTTTTATTGCCCCGCCAGTTCCAAGTGATGTTTTTTCAATAGAGTAATCTATTTTTACTTCATTTTTTTTCGGTTTTAGATAATTTATAATTTGATCACTTTTGTAACCTGCACAAACAACAAATTCATTTATTCCAAATTTTTTGAAATATCTTATTTGCCATTCTATTATTGGAATGTTGTTTAGTGTAACAAGTGGTTTTGGAACATGATCTGTTATTGGTTTTAATCTTTTTCCTATCCCGCCTGATAAAATGATAACTTTCATAGATAGATGCTAAGTTTTTTACAATTAAAACATTTGCAAAGAAACTTTTATTTCAATTATAGAATGAAAAAAGCACGCCGAATAAAATTTCATAGGTTTATTAATTGTAGGTAGAACAGCAAAGATATGGCATTAAAAGCAGCAATAATAATATCTTTAATATCAATAATTATGCTTTCAATCTATGGTACAGATGTCATGGTTGCCGGACACGATAATGGCAATAAAAAAACAAGCCTTCTTCAAATTGATGCTTCTGTAAGAGGATCAATTTTTGGAATAATCCCTTCTGCCATGCTTATAGCATCTTTTTTTATTACTAGAAAAGAACCATCAAAAAAGCTTGGAATTTTAATTATAATAGGTGGTGCCTTGATAATAGCTGGAACTGGCATAATTCTTGGAATGGGGGGAAGCGAGCTTACTCAAAGAGCAATGCGAGAGTTTGGTGCCGTATTGGCCATAGGAATATTTATTGCGATTCTGGGTGGGCTGAAAATTAGGAAATCGACCAAAAACGCTACAAACTAAATATGCCAACATGTATCAAATGTGTTCAACAGCGAAAAATGTCTACGATTGTGAACATACAAAATGATCAAGAGTATTGTGTGTAATGCTATACTGAACTACATTATTACCTAACCGAGCCTAATAATTCAGTCTTATTTCCAAAAATGGAAATCAGTGTGTTACATAAAGACACACACAATTACACATTATTCCTTTGAAAGTAACTCTCTCACATGAGACAACATGATAAGTACATGCGCGCAGGGCTTTCCACAATAATAACTACCGCAATAATGCTAACAGCTGTTGCTGTTATGGGCACCAGTACTGTTGCGTGGTCTAATACCAATCTTTTTAAAAATGAGCAAGTCATTGCCAATACATATTCATCTAATGTTAACAAAATTCAGGAAAAGGTTTCAATAGAAAACATTTGGTTTTGCAAGTCATGTTACACAGCACCACTACAACCTCATGGCGTAAATGTCACTTTGACTAATACTGGCAATCTAGCTCTTAATGTTACACAAATACAAATCAATAATGCAACTTATGTTTATCCTGTTAGCAAAACCGTTATATTTCCAGGCAAATCGTTCTCTTGGCAACAAAATTATAATTGGCAAAGTAAAATCCCAATCAATATTTACATAACTACTGCTAGAGGCTCGATATTTACAACCCAGGCATCTGCTCCATGAGAACAAGGAGAGGACTAAGTAGTGTTGTAGGGACAGTTTTTGCCATAATTGCCCTTTCGACTACTATTGCATATGTAAGTTATAGTATGAACATTTTAGATAAATATAATCAAACAGTCTTGGGTACAAATCAACAATCACTTGATACTAGTAAAGAAAAATTTCAAGTTACTGGTGTCACATTTGTCAACAATAAATTCAACATAACTGTAACAAATACAGGATCACTTCCAATTAATTTTACAAAATTATGGGTTCAAAATACTACCGCTACTGATTGGACAAGCAGTTTTGCTCCAAGAACTAAAGTAGTAAGCCCCGGAGGAATTTTGTACAACATAGGTCAGAACATTCCCCTGAGTGCATTATCAACCAATGCATATCATATCAAACTTGTCACATCAAGAGGAAATACGCAGGAGTTTAATGTGAATTCAGCAAGTTCTGCGCCACTAAACATTCAATTGTTTGCCCTGCCGGCTAGTGTTAATACTGGATTTAAATCAGAACTTGTGATGATAGTAACCAATAATGGCTCAAGCATACTGACCAACATATCTCCTTCTGTCCTTCCGTCTACAACAGGTATTGCTACATGTGCAGCCAGTTCGGCAAGCCCAGCAAGATATAACACCTTGTTACCTGGCAGTACGGCAGTCTTCAAGTGGGACGTAACGGTTTCTGGAGCCAATGGTCAGACATGTACATATACTTTGAATCAACCACTTCAGAATGGATACGTCCAGACTGTACAAGCAACAATAACGGTAAACGTGATAACTTTTACCCAAACTAATTTAGCTCAAAATACAGGAATACTAACACTGAATTATTCAACTTTTAGATGGACTCAAGGTACTGGCTGGAATACAGGCTGGTCCTTTCCATTTACTAATCCCACAGCGTTCTCAGTACAAGTAACAAATAACAACTCTACTGGTGACTTCTATGTCTCCTCATATTCGCAGTTTGCTTTCCAGCCAAATGTTGGTGGTGAAAACAACACACCATTTTACATTGCATATGCAGTTACTCCTTCTCTTAGTATTACTGCATATACCTGTAGCTCTCCAAACGAGTACTGTATAAAAATACCTGCCGGGACGACAACCACATTATACTTTGCAGTCAAGACTAGGCAAAATATTGATACAAATAAATTAACTAGTGCAATACAATGGTCTAATTCGATGCTTATGTTTGGAAAATTTTCTACAAGTCAAACTGCGCCAGGAACCTTTTATGCACAAACCATTCCTTTCTTGGCTGTTCAAACAACATAGAGACTACATTATTGTAGATATTACAAATTACAGAATATAATGTATAACTTACAATCTAGCCAAAAATGGAGGTAAAACAGATAATGATGATCTGATAGGATCCGTGACGTTATTGATACGATTTTCGGACTTTGCTTTCTTTATACACCCATTCAAGCTTACTTTTCCATGATTTAGAAAATGAATGTCATGGCGTATTGATTATTTAAAATATTTTTACATTGTGTATGAAATTAAAAATAATATCTCCAAACAATAGTTGAAATACAAATCCGGCAGTTATGTATAACATGTATGGTATACCTGGAGTTACCCAAGTATCTGATATGGTACAAAATTGGGTATTTTCTGCATGACGAAATGAAAAATCAAGCTTTCTGAGATTTCCTTCTTTCTTTTCAATTGAAAAACTATATTTTGGATTTTTAGCACGATATCCAACAAATATTGCCAATGTCTTTTTTAATCTAGTCTCTTCAAATCCATCGAAAATATTTTTGTGTGTAGAAATTGCTATAATATTACGAATTGCGTTCACAAATATTGGTGTGATTGAAAATATTGCAGCGTTTGTCAAAGTGGTAAAAGGAGTAATGATACCATGAGACAAGCTAATCTGAGGAGCTAGCGCTGCTAATACTATCAATCCTAATGCATCTGCACCGCCAAAAAGACCTGTTCTCCATAGGATTAGAGGAAGAGGAGCAACAATTAATGCGAATCCAGTTATTTTCAGAGATTCAAATGGGCTTGGTGAAAATATAATCAATAAAATGGCAACTATTCCAAAAGCAATCCATAAAATATCGTGAATTTCTCGCTTCCAAACATCCCATAGGGAAGCTATTGCAAGCATGGTAAGAGCTGACAATATTTGCAGATTATGTATATCAAAAACTAATTCAGTCATGCTAATGCACCATATTTATTAGATAAATTATGAGATCTCAAAAATAATTGCCGCAATACCTGAAATATTTAAAGCTGTGTTGAATAATATAGTATGTAATATTTTGTTATGACTAATTATTCAACAATTGTTAGATTAGATGTGATTTGAGATTAGATATCTAAGCAATTGTTTCATTTTCTATTAAAATACATATTTCCAAAAATGGCAGACTAATCTTATATCTAATAATGTAAAGATAACAATATGAAACTATTTGCATCATTACATAATCCTCAAAGTCGAAAATATGGAATTTATTATTCTATAGTTTTATCAAGCATATCCATAATTCTGATCTTGGAAGGCTTGAGATTGTGTCATCTCTCAATGGCAGAACACATAGGTACCTTCTTTGAGGGATTTTTTTCTTTGTATATGATCAGCCGTCATGAATTTGCAAAATCATTTACATTTAATTTTAGAGATATAAAATTATTTCAAAGAGTATAATCTATTTTTCGCGTGACTGAGTTATTCGTTCTTTTAATTCAGATATTTTTTCCATAAAATTGATTTTTTCTGTAATGCCATCAAGCATATTTTTCTTTTTGAGAATTATAATTCCTCCAGCTGCAGCAGCCGCAACTGGAATGACAATAAGCATCGGGTTGACACCAAACAAACTAAATGCGGTTGTGTTTGTTGTATTAGGTGTTGTATTAGATGGCGTATTAGATGATGACGTAGATCCTAGAGGCAGATTCACATTGATCGTTTTACTTGCAGTTGTTACTGCAAATGCTCCCCCTGAAACGCTGGCTTCAAGGTCTATTGTCTTAGGATCTTGAGAAAGTAATGTTATCTTTGCATTACCGTCTTTATCAGTTACAGAATCCATATTCTGGATAGTGGCACCTTTTACATTCCAATCAACTTTCATTCCATTCAAGTGAGCACCTAGATATTGTGCATTTATTGTAGCGCTAAAGATGACATTTCGATCTACATAATCGTTAGAAGATATACTTATTGCAGGAGTCAGACTTGTAACACCAATATTAAATTTTGCCAATGGAAGATTACTTGTTAGAACGGCAAGTTCAGTTGTCCCACTTTTACTAGCTTCAGCATCAAAGAGTTGATAATAACTTCCTTTTTTAATTGTAACACTGTCTGGAACACTTAATATTGTTGGATCACTTGAAACGAGTTTAAACTGTGTATCATCTTCTAAAAACACTGGATTTGCTTGGCTATCAAGAAGCTGGATGGAAAAGGTGTTTTTAAAATTAGATAATATTTTGTCAGGGTAAGCAATTGATACTGTTGCAGGTTTAGAAGAAAGACTGTTTATAGAAAGAGTGGTTACAAGATCTCCAGCTGAAACAGTGATAGTTGAAGAACCTGCTTTCAATGATTTTGAATTTAATAATACTATTGATTCACCTTGTGGAAGTGTTTTAGATTCTGTTTGAAAAATATCTTTAGGAGAAGTAAATGAGTACAGATCTTTTTGGAAATAATCTATTGCACCAATTTTTGTTATGTATAACGCAAGTGGAAAGTCATTATCTGTTAGTATGGCTGGCACTAACGGATTTGCAACAAGAGCCAACGAGTTAGATGTTGGAACTGTTACTGACGAAGTATACGTTTGTGGAACTGTTGGTGGACCTATTGTTACTACATGCAACGCCGGTTGAACTGGTACAGTATTTCCTACTTTGCCAAATACTAGGGCAGATCCAGTGCCTTTGTCCATTTTTACTTTATCAATCGATAGTGTATTTGGATCTGAAGAATCTACTTCGATTTGAAGGTCGTTATTAGCAGTAACAGGATTAGGTGGACTGATACTATCGTCTTCTAAATGCATTACTCCTATCAGTTCTTTTTGGCCAGTAGCCAAGACAGGTAACAGATCTAAAACTGCAGTATGATCATCAAGCAGTGGACCTTTGGTAGTTGTTATTGGTACCAATGGAGAAATAAGATAGCCTTTTGCTGTTAGTCCAACATTCCATTTGCCCGTTGTTCCAGCAGTTACAGAAATTTGTGTATATCCCCAGTAGGAGCCTTTCTTAATTACAATTGGTGCACTGGCAGACACTGTTGGATTTTCTCCACTCGTATTTTTCATCGTTATACCACTTGCATTGGTGACTTGTACTGGTAAGGTAATGTCTTCTGTTGCCAGTACAGGAATGCCACCCTGCTGAAGCTGAGCTACTACATATCCATAAGAATTTTGTTGACTGTTTAAAATTTTTGGAAAAACGTATAATTGAATTGTTTTTGGAGTCGCAACAGTACCAACAGTTACAGCACTACTTACAGTTGCCATAGACGCTGCAGATGCCGATATTTGTGCAGTGCCATCCTTTTTTACTTCAAATTGTACAATTGCAAAATATTCTCCTGTCTTTATAGTAAGTTCAGTATTTTGCAAATTTACAATATTACTATCAGTTGTACTTAGTGTAATACTAGTGTCTTGTCGTGCTTTTATTGGAGTCCCGGCATCATTAGCTAATTCAACTGCAATGTATCCTTTTTCAGCTCCAATAGTCGAGAAACTATTTGGAGTTGTTTTTATTAGAAGTTTTGTTGGAACCTTGTTATCACCATAAACTGTTACAGGCACTTCTTGAGACGCAAAACCAGGAGCTGCAAGATCAATATTAGTAATACCTGGATTTAGTGCCTTTATATTTACAACAGTAATTAAACCACTTTGATCTTTTTCCACACTCGATATTTGAATTATAGAAGAATCTGAAGATGTAGCAATCAGATTATCAATGTTTCGTGGTATACTGGTCCCTTTGGCATACACCTGCATAACTGCATCCGTATTCTGTACTATTTTACTTGGAAGAAATCTGTAACCTAACTCGCTTGGAGTTTGACCATAAGCACCAGTAGAAAAAATAATCATTCCAAATAGGATTAAGCCAAATACTAGTCTCAAATCAATATTTGTATCTAAAAATCTCATATAAGAGGCGGTATGACATTTTAGATGACATACTTAGCATGTCATGGCTTCAAAATTGCACCAAGATTTACGATGTGGAATTGAATTGTGGATATAGCCACCAATGTGATAATTGTGAGAAATATAGAAAATATGAATCCTCCAGAGTATGCTCCTTTAGTTATTTTGCCTATGAACAAGCCGGCAAGCCAAGCTTGGATGATAACCGCAACAGAAATAAGTTCAAAGAAGGCACCGGTGTCTGCACTTCCGATCAGACTTTGATCACCGATTCTATGATTTTTTTCTTGATTAATCTGTGCAAACGAGTCAATTGTCATCAAGGTAGTAAAGCCAGTTATTGTAATCAACATGAAACCAACCATCACGTAGGGTTTTAGCATATCACGCTTGTTTTTTTCAACGTTGTAAATTTTTTCACTAGTATCAGCTAACGTGTCAAGAGTATTCACATTTCCACCCCCTGAAAAAATTATTTCAAATAGGATTCTAAAACTGATAAGCACTTGAAAGTTCTTTATCTCCTTTCCAAGCGTATCAAAAATATGGTCAATTGGGATTCCCCATTCTAATTTATTTGCAATTGCATTTGCAATAGGGTTGAATGACCTGAAGTCTTTTCTCTTACAAGCATGTACAATACATTTTTCAGGACCCAACCCTGCTTTTCTTGCTTCTGTAATATCACGCAAAATATGCGGAGTTGCGGTCTCCGCGTCCATATTTGCAGAATATATTTTATTAAATTGAATTGCAGGCATCATAGCGGCGACAATCAACCCGGCACCTAAGACATAGGCATTTGCATGTAAACTAGAAAACAAATTGCTAAAGATCAAAACTGTGGCAACCAGAACGCTTGGAACAGCATATTTGAGGATCTTTTTAGTTTCAACTTCAGGAATGTTAGATTGAATCATTCTCTTAGATATTACAATAAATAGAGCTGACATCACTGGCGGGAATACCAAAATACTGTATGGCGGATCAGACTGCGCTGCAGTAGGAGATGACAAATAACCAGACAATGGAGTAGAACCAATAGATGCAACTAGGATAAAGACAGCCAATATGACAATCTGCATTGTAAGGTATGCATGCACTAATCCACTTAGCTTTTCTACTGATTGTTTCTCTTTATTTTCAAGTCTTTCAAATGAACCAAACATCTTGCTTTTCAGATAATTAATCACATTTCCACCACTCTGAATCGCAGATACATAACCTGACAAGAATTCTCCAAGAGCTTTGGATGAAGGTTTGTCTTTTGCCTGGCTCAAAGCAGTAAGAGGATCTAAACCAAGAATATCAATTCTTTTAAGAATTTTCACAGACTCTGTTCTGATTATTGGCAAAAGATGAATTTCTTTTATCTTTTGCAAAATAGTGTATGGACCAAGTCCACTTGATGCAAGTAAAGTCACAATGGTGATAAAATATGGTAGCTCTCTTTCAATTTTTTTGCTTTGGTTGTTATCTTTGTTTGTTTGATCAAGTTTTTTAAGAGAAAGCATGAACTAATCTCCTTGTACCATTCGCATTAATGACTCGGGATCTTGATAATATTTTCCAACAATATCAGAAACTTTTTTATAATCACGAATATCGTTCTCAAGCATCCACTTCAAAATAGAAATTCTTTTTTGATGTTCCTCTAAAATATCTTTTAAATCTCTTCCTGTAGACTCGGCTATTTTTTGTAAAATTATGCTGGCTTGAAGACTATCCTCAAAGTTATCGGACTTTGGATTCCAAGAAAAAGCAGGCTGTGATGTTCCAGCATTAATGATTTCGGATATCTTTATTGCTCTTCTGCCTTGAGACGAAAAATTTATTTTGACTCTTTTTATCACTATGGCACAATTCATCAGCGACATATAGCCTGCAGGTATGTCCATTGGTTTTTGTTGCAATCTTTTTATTGCAGATTCTAAACTATCCGCATGCATCGTACACAGACCGCCATGTCCTGTAGCCATAGCTTGGAACATGACATATGCCTCTGATCCCCTAATTTCTCCAACTATGATATAATCCGGCCTGTGCCTTACTCCAGCCTTTATCAAATCATATAATCCGATTTCTCCTTCTCCATCTTGACCAAAACCACTTCTTTCAACTAAGGTAAACCAGTTTTCATGATTTATGTTAATTTCAGATACATCTTCAACGGAAAAAATTTTGTAATCAGGACTTACAAGACCTGTTATCGCATTAAGAATAGTGGTCTTACCACTTCCAGTAGGTCCTATTACTATTATGGACGTTTTTGCTTCCACTAACATCCAAAGATAAGCAGCTATGGAAAGATCTATTGTCCCAAATTTAATGAGATCTATGACAGTGTAAGGGTCTTCTTTGAACTTTCTTATTGTAAAGCTTGTTCCTTTAGGAGTAACCTCTTTTTGATACAATACAGAGATTCTATGATTTCCTTGTAATGCCAAATCAGAAATTGGAAAAGCTGAACTGATGTGTTTTCCAGCTCTAAAAACTATTCTTGAAATAAATGAGTTTAACTTTTCTTCAGAATTGAATTGAATATTTGTTGGAATACTGTCATAGTTTCTGTGCCAGATGTAAATTGGTTTTTGAGTGCCACTACAGCTAACATCTTCAATATTAATATCATGCATTAGCGGTTCAATAAGCCCAAATCCTGCAATGTCCCTTTTTAGGTAATACTTTACCTTTTCCATACTTGTATTAGAGTTATTAAAAAACATCTTCTCATTCTCTTTTAATACTAAGTTTAGATGCTCTTCAAAATTAGAACTATTTTTTGAATCATCATGTGATTCTATGTTTTCTTCTATGAGACGATATAGACTTCCAAAAATTCTTTCTTCTTCTTGATTAAGACTAAGCTCATCTGCAAAATAGAGGTAATTTGATTTTTCATTGTTATAAAGAATTGTAGCGTAGCTAAATGGAGGATCAAGTGGATATTTTTTAATTATTTCGTACCCGTTTGGAATTTTACTTTTATTTTCATCGATTAGCTCAGCGGTCAGAAAACTTTCAACGTCTTGTTTTTTTAACTTCTTTTCCTTCATATTTTATTCACTACCAAAATGAAAAAGAAAGTGTTGGGCATTACTTTGTGCCCCCTTATTGGTTTCCGACTGTTACTGTTTGTGGGCCACCAACGTTTCCTGCAAAAATGTTTGCAGTTACTGTAGACCCAGAGTCAACAGGACTTAGAATGCCCAATGGCACCTTAAAGTAAACTATCATCTTTGCACCTGGAGTTAGTCCGACAGGTCCACTTTGTGCTTTAAGGCATAAGGGAGAAGTTGTACCCGAATTCCATATTTCTTGAATTACTAATGTGGTTCCAAAAGTTTGCGTACATGGAGTCCCTGTACCTGCCCATGTGCCTAGTGTATAACCTGGAGCACTTGCCAGGGTACCTTTTGGGTATCCAGTTTTATCATTTGTGGTGTAGTTGAAGTTAGCTTGGAAGTTCTGACTAGTACGGGTTGGATCTGTATCAACATACCAACTACTATATGGAACGCTAGCACCACGAATTTGTATCGTACTTACAGATACAAGCACGTCACCACTATTTCGTATAGCTGCTACTCCCCATGCTAAATTAGTACTGTTAGTAGCGTTTACCCATAGTTTGACACCTTGAGTTGCGATAGATTGTGTCTGTCCTCCTGTCTGGAAAAGGCTTGTACCATATAATACAACACCCGTTCCCAAAACTACGGAAGCAACCAAGATAATCAGTGTTGTCATAACTACGCTGATTGCCTTTCTGTTCTTTGTTATGATTGGGAACATATCTATTACCAGAAATGGGGCTAACCAGTTATTGTTATCTAGTATGTATTTTTGACTTACATATCAGAATAACTACACACGTTAAAAAAAGGCCAACTATGAGCAATAACTTACATTTCTTCTGATTGCAAAGCTCAATTATAGTAACTTTGATTCATAACGAACACCTCAAAAGCAAATTATGAAAGGATTTTCCTTCGTATCAGTTAAAGCGAGTGATATTTAGAAATTCAGATAATTGCACGAAAAGGAGCGCAATTTCTAGTTTATCTATTATGAGAAGAAATTGACATGAACATTCTTCAATGATCTACACAAAGTTATGTCCTTAAATCATAGATGATATTCATCTATTTACACAAATTATTTTGTTTAGTAAAAATAATAAAAAAGAGTTTGGAATTGAAATCCTTAAAGATTTCCAATTCTTACTGTCTGAACAATTGGTGCGCTTCCTGCCAGAATACTAACTGAACCTGATACACCCGAGTCAGTTGTACCAAAGACACCAAGCGGCATCTTGTAGTAAACGATCGCTGAAGAACCTGGAGTTAGTGAGACAGGTCCACTCTGTTGTTTAAGACATAAGGGAGAAGCTGTAGTCGAACGCCATATTTCTTGAATTACTATTGTGGTTCCAAAAGTTTGCGTACACGTACCTACACCTGCCCACGGGGCCATTACATAACCAAGAGCACTTGCTGCGGTGCCTTTTAAGAATCCGGTCTTATCATTTGTGGTATCGTTAAACTGAGCTTGGAAGTTCTGACTAACACGCGTGGGATCGGCATCAACGTACCAACTACTAAATGGAACGCTTACACTTCTTACTGTAATTGAACTAAGTGATAGAAGTTTGTCTCCTGTATTTTTTATAGCAAATGCTCCATATGCTATACCAGTACTGTTCGTGGAGTTTACCCATTCGGTTAAGCCAACTACTTGAATACTCTGTGTCTGTCCTCCTGTCTGGAAAAGGCCTGTGGAAAATACTACAACACCAGTTCCTAAGACTATAGATGCTACCAAGATAATTATGGTTGTCAGTACTGCACTGATTGCCTTTCTGTTCTTTGTTATGATTGGGAACATATCTTATTACCAGAAATGGGGCTAACCAGTTATTGTTATCTAGTATGTCTTTTTGACTTACATATCAGAATAACTAGACATCAGATGTGGCAACAGCCCTGTACGCAGTTATGAACTTGGCTACTAATCCTTTCAAGTCATGGCCCTTGGCACTATTCCTGAATCTACCTGTAATGGCTTTTGAGACACCAATGGCAACTAAGGTTATGCCAGATACTTCGGTTTTTTTAACAACTTTGGAAAACTGTTCCTGAATTCGTTCATACCCTGATGGATGGCCATCGGTGATAACAAAAAGATATTTGCGCTCCCGTGGATCAGCGTCAAGTATTCTAGTTGCCAATTGTATGGCATCAGGCAGTAAAGACAGACCACTGTTCTCTATACCACCTATTCGTGCCTGAACCTCTTTGTTGTATTTTTCTTTAAAGTCTTTTAAAATTTGAAAGTTATTATCAAAACTGTATAATGCCCATCCATCAGTTTTACCAGTTAGCTCATTTGCAGATTCTGAAAGGCATACAGTAAATTCTTTAATTTGATCAAATCTTAAATTCATACTCGCACTTTTATCAACTAAAATTACCCATGCTTCTTCTCCTCTTCTTAGCTCGTCACGTTCAAAAATGCTCTGGGTTTGACCTTCTGATGCAACTGCTTGAATTGCCATTTGCATATCCACATATCCAATTTCATCTATTTTTGGATCATCAGTCAGGTTTGCTATCATTCGTATTTGCTGCCTAATTCTTCTTAACATAGGAAGTGTTTTGGTTTTTATTTGCGCAAATGAATGCAGATTGCCAGGAGGAATTACAATCATATCAAATTTTAGGTCTTTTAGATATTTTTTGTATGTTCTAAGTATCTTGTTCTTTGATCTCTCGTCCATACCCCATAGCTCATCTAACTTTACTATATTTTCTTCAAACAATTCGCCATGTGGTTCAAATTCGACTCCCATTTTCTCAGTTTTTATTATTTGCTCATACTCGCGATGTTCACAGTAAGGCAAAACTGTTTTAGGCAGTAACTCTCGATTTTTATATAACAAATTGGCAAATGATAACATCTTCTCTTTGTGATCATCTCCTCCTCTTTTTTCTATAATTTCATTTTTAATTTTTTCAATTGTTTTTTGATTATCATGGAAATCATATGGTTTTGAGTCTCTTTTCTTTCTATGAACAATTTTTTGGTGTTTTCCATCCTGATTCGTTTGGGATAATATTAGTTTAGAACTGATATTCTTAATGTTTTCCCAAATCTCAGGATTTGCGTGAGAGATGTATTTTTCCACTGTCACATCTTCAATAAAATCAATTACACGGTAACAAACATCGTGTGTCTTATTTTTTCTCCATTGTTCATAGATGTGATATGTTGATGCACCGGCATGTGCAGCCATGTGGTATATTGTTGCCAAAAAGAGACACCAGAGATCTCTCCTTCCATTTTCTGAATCCTCAAATACCATCCCTTCAAAAACATATCTGCCATCTTGCTGTTTTTTTGGTAATGGAATAGTTATCTGTAATTCAGGTGTGAATTCCATTGTTGGATATTGCGTTTTTCTTGAGAATGTTAAACTGACATCTTCTGGTTTGGTCTGTGCAAATTTATAGAAAACATCATAGACAAACTCGAAAAAATTTTGCTCTTTTTCGATCATGGAATTTCAGCTATTTTGCGAGCTAGTTTTCTAACTATATCCTGAATTTCAGGATCGTCACTGGTTAGTGAAATTATTGTCTCTGTACATGCGTCCATTAATGAAGTTCCGTCTGCCACCAGTTTTGCCCAGTTTATCAGGTCGCCAATTGATGGACCGTATGGAATCTCCCCTGACTTGTATTGTGTTCTCAGCTCAGCTCCAACTTTTACTATTTTTTCTGCTATCTGTTTGTCTATGCCAGTTAATCTTTCGATAAGATCTATTTCTTTTTCATCAATTCTTTTTCCTATACTCATGTAATCAAAGTTTAACCAGACGCTCATTCGCCTTCTTAGTGCTGCATTTATGGGCTTGGTTCCTGCAAATTCCGTAGACACTGGGTTCATACTGATAATAAGAAAAGCATCTTTGTGACGTTGTATTATTTCATTATCTTTTTCTGTTAAAACCATGTGACCTCTTTGGTCCAAAAGAGGGTTAAGTCTTGTAGCAATGTCTTGCTTCATCATGTTCGCTTCGTCAAGATAGAGTATGCCCCCATGTCTACACCATGACGTTATCAATCCGTCTATCCAGTTCTCTTTTCCAAGACCTACGTATCTTCCAAAAAGATCAAAGACTGATGTCTGCAATCCACAGTTTATTTCCCACAACGGAAGGCCAGCAAGTTCTGAAACTAGATATACTATGTGAGTTTTTCCCGTTCCACTTGGACCAATTAATGAACACTGTTTGAAAAACGCAAGTGCTCTTGCAATTCTTTCAACATATCTTTCTCCGTTATCAAGATATGGGGGAGTATCTTTAGGTATTAGCTCCGATATTTCTTCAGAAAATGTAAATTTTGTTGGGTCTATGTATTTTTTTATATCATAATTTTTGGAAAGGGCGTGAGCGTGTCGTTTTAACTTTGATATTTTGAGGTTTAGAGTAAACTTGTCATTATCAACCTTTGAAGTGCTAGTCTCTTTTACCCTTAGGTCTACCTCCTTTTCGAGATTACTCACGGTTTGGTTATCTCAAAAGGGTACTTAATCATGTGATGTGTATTATGAAACTACATACAGGGTGTTAAGTTTTATTACAGATTTTTATTAATATAATGAATCCGAAAGTTGAGATAAACTCCCTATCTATAAATAAACTAAAAAATGAACAAAATTCTTTTGTCAAATACGATATAGAAGCATCCCTAGACGAGGTAGAAAACATGGAGACCAAGGTCGTTTTAAAATACAAATTTGTGCTTCTTTCAAATCCAACAAATATTAAGATAAGCGTTGATGGATTCACAACAATCTTCGGAAATGAAACCGAGATATCAAAACATCTTAGCCCTGATGAAAAAAACATTCCTAGTGTGGTAAATACAATATATCAGGAGGTTTTTCCACTTTTTTACATAGTTTCAAAGAGCATGCAGATACCCTGTCCGGCATACCGACTTTCTGAGATTTCATCATCACGCAAGAATGAAGCTGAAGCTGCACCTGTAGGTGAGAACAAAGTGTTAGAGACAACAGATGATGCTAATGCCAGTGAATCAATCAATAATCTAGAAATAAAAACAGACGAACAAATTGAGAGTGAAGCACCAAATGTTGAGGAACAGATCATACAGAAATCAAATGTTAGTTCGGTTTAGTTACACCCTCACCGATAATATCTATTTTGAGAATCGAGTTTTAAGATAATGATACGTTTATTACAAACACAGCGAGGTCTAAGTACGATAGTTACTACAGCAATTATGCTAACTGCAGTTGCAGTTATAGGGAGCACACTAGTTGCTTGGTCAAACAGCAAGCTAACAACATTTGAAACTGGATTAGCAAGTTCGGCATCTGATAAAACAAATAAAATTAATGAGAATTTATTAATAGAACATGTTTGGTTCTGCAATATTTGTATCCTTCCATCAATACCAACATCTAAAGGGATGAATGTCACCCTAACTAATACAGGCAATGTAGGTCTCACCATTACACAAATAAAAATTAATAATCCAAGTCATGTTTATCCACTTAACCTATCAATATTGCCAGGTACGTCGCAATCTTACAAAATACAAAGTTTCTGGGGGTCAAGCAAAGCCCCACTCAATATTTATGTAACAACTGCGCGAGGCTTGATCTATACAACACAGGCAGCACCACCATGAGGGCAAGAAGAGGACTAAGTACTGTCATAGGAATGGTATTTTCTATAATTGCACTTTCAACTACGCTTGTCTACATAACTTACAGCATGAATACCTTGGATCAGTATAACCAGGTAGTTTTGAGCAAAAATCAGGTGTTGCTAAATCAAGACCAAGAAAAATTCGTTGTTGCTAGTGCCACATTTGTCAATAATAAATTCAACATTACTGTCATAAATACAGGAAACCTTCCAATCAACTTTACAAAATTATGGATTATAAATACAACAGCCTCGTCTACTGATAAGGTATATTATTATAGTTTAACAAATAGTTTGGTGACACCTGGAGGAATTTTGAAAAATATAGGTCAAAGTGTCAGCAGCTGTCCACCATTTCCTACTTGCTCATTTATGACAACACCGGCATATCATATCAAACTCGTTACCTCAAGAGGTAACACCCAAGAATTTAATGTGAACTCAGTAGGTTCTGCCCCAATAAACATCCAATTTTTAGCCGCTCCAAATACTATTCCTGCTACTGGATTTAAAACGACATTGCTTATGATAGTAACCAATAACGGATCAAGCACGTTGACCAACCTAACTCCTATGACACCATTGCTAAATACTACATCTAATCCAGCTCCTACATGTACACTAGTACAAAACCAAGCGAATCCGCCAAGATATAATGCTCTGCAGCCTGGTGGTACGATAATCTTCAGGTGGGATTTGTCAGTATCAGGATCCGTCAACCAATCATATTGTATATGGAAAGCACAACTTCAAAACGGATATCCTGGAAATGTTGCATATGCGACAGCAACTATATCAAAGGTAACTCTTGCCAGTACTAATTACGCAGAAAATGCAGGGCTAATGACAGAAAACTATACATCTTTTTTGTGGTCCCAAGGTAACGGATGGCATAATGGCTGGTCAATGTCAGCCAATAAACCAACTGCATTTTCTATTAAATTGACTAATAACAACTCTACAGGTACCTTCTATGTATCGAAACAAACCTCGTTAGTTTTTTTCCCTCCTATAAATCCACAACAAAATACCAAATCCACATATACCTACATTGTGAATGGCTCAGACGTATCGGGTGTAACTCCGAAGGTATCACCTAATTATGGTTGCGTTAATGGTGATTATTGTATACCTATACTTCCACTACAGACAGTCACTATATACTTTGCTGGATCTTCTGCAGCAGCAGCACTCAATAGTGATGCCTCAACACTTGACAGTCAAGTAGCACCAAACACGGGTTTCCTAATTCTCTTTGGAAAATTTGCTGCCAGCCCAAGTGCTTCCGGAGTCTCATATGCCCAGAACATTCCCTTTTTGGCAATTATGCTCCAATAGATAACAGCGCCTTCATGCGAAATATTTGAGCCTATAGAATGTATTGTATACCTTAACTGATACGACCAAAAGGAAAAACGTCTTTTTCTTGAAACTCAATATATTAGAGATGTCCAGGTGATGTAAGTTGTTGTATTTTTTACTTACATACACACCTTATTTATATAAAAAAGGACATTTTTAATAATGCCTAAGGAGGACGGTGTAAACGAGGACAACCTAGCAGCAGCAGTAAAGGCAATGGAAGATCTTGTCGACGAAGCTGTTCAGGTATACGAGTTAGACAAGGAAAAGGTCAATGTCATAGATGATTTATACAATTCTTTAAAAATAATTACAACTTATATGAGTTTTTCAGTTGATTTGCACCCAGATCTTCTAGGTCTGCCAGAACACACAAGAGTGATTCTTACTTCAACTCTTGACATACTTGTCATAAAACCAAATTTCAAATCAGAACAAAAGCGATTTGATCAGCTTAGCCTAGACGAGACAACAAATGTACTGCGATATGCAATTCCTGTTATAATTAGTATGGCAAGAGCAGATAGAACAATAAAGAACAAAAAGATATCATTCTTGAGAGAGGGCACAAAAAAGCTCAAGCGTCTACCAAGCTCAAGTGTTGATGACATGGTATCTACTGATACTTCAGTACATGTAGAAAAGGTGGAAAGTTAGTATGCAGGAAGGAAGAATAATACATCTTCGTACAATTGAGGAGTTCCAGTCATTACTGGAAAAAGATCTTGACGACCTAAAGAAAAAATCAGATGAATATTCCAAATTAATTGGAGAAAAACTCAGAGAGGACAATGTAAACAATTCTGCTGATTTAACAGAATTAAGAGAAAAACTAGAAGGTCCAGCTGATCCCAAAAAGAAAAAAGTTGTCAAGAAAAAGGATCAGAAAACTAGATGGCATAATGTGGGAGAAATTCTAGTTTATGATGGAATTGGATTAAAAGGCGAAATGGAACTTTATTTCAAGGCTTTGGAGGCAATAAAATTAAAGATTGAAAAAATGCAAAAAGCAAAGGAGGCAGTTGATTCTCTTGTCTCAAAAGGCCTCAAAAATGACCTTGGCTGTGTGATATTAATGAACAGTGATCTCTCATTTGAGATGGCCTTTATAAAAACAGCAGAACCTAAAGCCAAGTTCTCATTTAGTGCGATCTTTAATGTGAACACGGAGCAACTAAATGAAATTAAAATTTAATATATTTAATATATTAATTATAAATAAATTACAATGTATTACTCAATTTAATATAATAAATATATATACAAGATTACATGATGGACAGCCCAGATCAAAACTAATAGACTTACCAACAATATATTCTAGTGAACCAAAAGTAGGAAGTCTAGGTAGATAATGATGAAAGACGAAGAATTACAGATATCGATTTTTGATTCCTCATCGGATTCAAATTTGTCCGAGCATAGATTGTCACTTGGCAAGTTAAAAGAAGAGATGTCCAAATTTGGATTAACGTCAAATCAAAGCAAAGTTTACATTTTCTTGGGCAAGTATGGTTCTAAAACTGCACCAGAAGTATGCAAGTCATTAAAGTTACCGCGAACGGAAACCTATCATCTTTTGACAACTTTGCAAAATAAAGGAATCGTTTCTGCAACATTTCAACATCCTACCAGATTTTCAGCTACTCCATTAGACAAGGCAATATGGGTACTAGTAAACGCTGAAAAGGAACGTGTCAATACGCTAGAGAGGCAAGAAAAAAACATTGTAGAATTATGGAATACCATTCCAGAATTTGCTACAACAGCTGAAACACAAGAGGATAAATTTCAGATGCTACAAGGATCAAACCAGATACACAGTAAGATAAAAGAAATGGTTACAAATACCAAAAAAGAATTTTACGTACTGGGTTCTGAAAAAGATTATTTAAAATTTTACCATTCTAATTTCTTTGAATCATTGGATAATTCTAATGTAGAACTTAGACTGTTAACATCTTCTTCGGAAAAAGCAATGTATATTTTTGATGATATTGATAGAAACAAAGTCAAAAAGATGCCAGATGGGATAAAAGAAAATCTATGTTTTCTAGTAAAAGATGATGAAGAGTTACTATTTTTTATAAAAAACGCCAGCCAATCTGCTCAACAAGTGACTGCAGTATGGACAGATTCTGTTTCAATGATTTATTCAATGGGGTTGTTATTCAACTCTGTTTGGGCAAAATCTAAAAATATTCATCTCTAAATTTAATGATTTTTTCTTCAAATTAGTTTTCCTAGTATCATAAGATAAAGGGTAAAAGCGTCTGATCACAAATGATAATTAAGGGGATTTCTAAATTTAGCATACAGTTTTTCTAATTCTTCTGATTAAATGACCATACCAAAAATGAGAACTGTTATTTACAAAGTCTCACTAGACTTTAAATACAAATTTATGAGATTTTCTATATAATGGATACTCAAATTAAGGTAAGGACAGGTATTCCTGGTTTTGATTCTATAATATCTGGAGGGTTTAGAGAAGGTCGAAGCATTGTTTTGTCAGGTCCGCCAGGTAGTGGAAAGACAACTTTTGGAATGCAATTTCTTTACTCTGGCGCAAAAGATTTTGATGAATCTGGAGTTTTTGTCACTCTTTCTGAAAGTCCAGCAGAAATAAAAAATAATTTTAAAACATACGGATGGGACATACAGAAACTCGTTGATGAAGGAAGAATACTAATTATAGATGCCAGGCCATTTAAGATGGAGGAAGGTTTTGTTGCACTTGATGAATCGCTTTATCGGGGAGAGACACTTCCTTTTATGCATTTAACACAACTAATTCTTAGTAGCATTAAGCGCATAGAAGCAAAACGACTTGTTGTTGACTCACTTACAGTTCTTGCAATGCAATATACGAATATCTTTTACGCAAGACAGGGATTACAAGGAATGATTCATGCACTAGAGGATCAACGCTGTACATCTATATTGATTTCAGAGTACGCTGAGAATCAGAAAACTCCTTCAGAATGGTATGTTGCTTCTGGAATTATCTTACTTCATCATGTGAGAAAGGAAGACACTATGGAAAGAGCCATGCAAGTAATCAAAATGCGCGGCATTCGTCATAGCGAACAAATCTTTCCCATAAAATTAAATGAATCGGGTCTACAAGTACTGCATCCTAGATTAATTCCCTAGATTGAGTGATGATAGTATTCTTATCATTATTTCCTTATTTTGTCATATCATTAGATAAACAAATTATCAAATGTTGCAATTCATATCGTTAGATATTTTTAAAACCTGCATGTAGCCATTGTATTGACTAAGGTTTTAGGCATAATAGGAGGCGGTCAGCTTGGCATGATGCTAACTGAAGCTGCAAAAAAAATGCCAGAACATATTTCAGATATAATCGTGCTAGATCCAACAAGAAACTGTCCTGCCGCAAAAGTTGGAGCAAGGCAGATTGTAGCTGATTTTAAGGATAAAAATGCCATAGTAGAGCTTTCTTTGCAATCAGACATCATAACGTATGAAATAGAATCAGGAAACAGCGAAGCGCTTGAATCACTAAATAGTGGTGTGATAGTAAATCCTTCACCTGTAACACTGAAAATAATACAGGACAAATATACACAAAAAAAATTTTTATGCGAAAATGGACTTCCTGTTGCTGATTTTGTGCCAATTCAATCAATTTCAGATCTCAAAGAAAAGATAAGATCTTTTGGATATCCTGTCATGCTCAAAAGCAGAAGAGATGCATATGATGGAAAAGGAAATTTTAGAATAGAAAAGTCTGATCAAATCTCTCAAGCATATGAAAAGTTTGAAGGAAGATCATTGATGCTTGAGAAATTAATTGATTTTCAAATGGAAGTATCAGTTATAGCTGCAAGAAATACAAGAGGGCAGATTACCACATATCCACTAGTAGAGAACATTCATGAGGAAAACATACTCAAGATGACAATTGCTCCTGCCAGAGTTAGTAAAAAAATCTCAGAAGAGGCAGAAAAAATTGCCAGAAAAACAATGGAGGTTCTCAAGGGAGCTGGTGTATTTGGCATAGAGATGTTTTTAACAAAAGACGAAAAAATTCTCATAAATGAGATTGCGCCAAGAGTTCATAATTCTGGTCATCACACTTTGCAGTCATGCTCAACTTCACAATTTGAACAACACCTCAGAGCAATTCTTGGACTTGAGCTTGGTAAAACCGATTTGTTGCACTATGCTGTAATGTGCAATATTTTAGGACCAAAAGAATTCAAGGGAAGATATGCCCCGATAGATATTGCACAAAAGAAAGGATTTTACCTAAAGATGTACCAGAAAGATGAGGTCAGACCTCAAAGAAAAATGGGCCACTTTAATATTGTAGATGTAAAAGATACAATGGATATTAACAGTTTGATAAACACTGCAGAAGCAGTTAGAGATTCCATAAAATTTCGCAAACTAAACTGAGTCGCTTCTGATTATAATAATCTGACAGGTACTCAAATATTGCATATGATAATCTCATTTCCAAAAATAGCAGGTAAATCTTTTATGGTCCGCTTTCTCATTTCCAAAAATGGCAGACCAGTCTTATATCTAATAATGGAAAAATAACTATATGAAATTACGCTCTGTATTTCCCCTAAATTTTATTTTTACATCTAATGATAAAGCTAGAAAAAATCCTAAAACTATAATGAAGAAAAATTACCATTTCTCAAAAACCAGTATTGTGTTTACAACAATAGCTATTATTTTGGTATGGTATACTAGTATGCCTATTATTGCACATGCAGATTCTTTAGTTGCAACTATACCGGTTGGTTCCAAGCCTTATACGAATGCTTATGGTAACGGTAACATTTACGTGACCAACTATTTTGGCAATTCTGTCTCTAGGATAAATGGTGCAACAAATACTGTAGTTGCAACCATACCAGTGGGTAACAATCCTATCGGGGTTGCCTTTGATTCTGCTAATGGTAACACTTACGTGGCCAACTTTATGGGCAACACTGTCTCTGTGATAAATGGAACAAACTTTGTAATTAATACTATACCAGTTGGTGTCAATCCTTTTGGTGTTGCCTTTGATTCTGCTAACGGTAACATTTACGTGACCAACTATAGTGGTAATTCTGTTTCTGTGATAAATGGTGCAACAAATACTGTAGTTAATACCATACCAGCGGGTTTCAATCCTAATGGGATTGCCTTTGATTCTGCTAACGGCAACATTTACGTGACCAACTATGGTGCTAATTCTGTTTCTGTGATAAATGGTGCAACAAATACTGTAGTTAATACCATACCAGTGGGTATCAGTCCTTATGGTATTGCTTATGGTATAAGCAACATTTACGTGGCCAATTTTGGTAGTAACACAGTCTCTGTGATAAATGGTACAACAAATACTGCAGTTAATACCATACCAGTGGGTATCAATCCTTCTTGGGTTGCCTTTGACACTATTAATGTCAACGTTAACGTAGTCAACTATGGTAGTGACACTGTCTCTGTCATAAAGCCCACATTAACTGCACCAGCTGCACCAGCTGGTCTTACAGCAACTGCAATTTCTCAAACTCAGATAAATCTTTCATGGACTGCATCAAACACTGGCGGATCACCAATCACAGGATACAAAGTTGAAGTAAAGGTTGGTACACTAGGCACTTATTCAGTTTTGGCTGCAAACACAGCTAATGCAACCACATCATACTCACATACAGCTCTGATTCCATCTACAGCTTATACCTACAGAGTATCTGCCATTAATGCAATAGGTACCAGTACTCCATCAGCTGAAGCATCTGCAACAACGCCAGCAATAGTTACTGTACCAACTCTTACCGTAAAATCAGCAACTAGTGGTGGTCTAGTCAAATTTACCACATCTGCTGGAGGATTCACTAGTCTTACTGCAATTCCTCCATCAAGTCTATCACCACCTCCACCGCCTGGTTCCTATCCACTTGGGTTCTTTGCATGGTCAATTACTGGATTTGCACCAGCGACCTCTGTTACTGTAACAATAACCTATCCTAACGCGGTACCTCCGGGTTCACAATATCTCAAGCTTGTAGGGGGTTCATGGGTATCCATGCCTATTATTAACAGTGGCAATACAACAACTATGACAATAACAGATAACGGACCATATGATTCAGATCCAACTGTTGGAGTTATTGCAGATCCGGGAGGATTACTTTATCCAAAGCCACCGGCAACTGTACCAGCTGCACCAGCTGGCCTTACAGCATCTGCTGTTAATGCAACTAGAATAAATCTTTCATGGACAGCACCATCAAATGGCGGATCACCAATCACAGGATACAAGATTGAATACAAAGTTGGTTTAGGTATTTATTCCACTTTGACTACAATCTCTGGCAATGCAACCACATCATACTCACATACAGCTCTGATTCCATCTACAGCTTATACCTACAGAGTATCTGCCATTAATGCAATAGGTACCAGTACTCCATCAGCTGAAGCATCTGCAACAACACCTGCACTAGTAACTGTACCAGCTGCACCAGCTGGTCTTACAGCAACTGCAGTTTCTCCAACTCAGATAAATCTAGCTTGGAGTGCACCATCAAATGGCGGATCACCAATCACAGGATACAAAGTTGAAGTAAAGGTTGGCACACTAGGTACTTATTCAGTTTTGGCTGCAAACACAGCAGGTACAACCACGACATACTCACATACAGGTCTGACAGTTATTACAGCTTATACCTACAGAGTATCTGCCATTAATGCAATAGGTACCAGTACTCCATCAGCTGAAGCATCTACAACTTTAACAAAGGTCTTTGACGATCTGGTCTTACAAGTTGGAAACTTCCATCTTTCAGCTGGCCATACTAATACTCTAAAAGGAGAAGTTGACTCGGCTGAAAATTCACTGAAGGCTGGCGATATCATCAATGAACAGATTCAAATGGGTAGTTTCGAAAATTCTGTTCGTGGTATATGCTGCGATAATCCTCCATTTAAGCCTCTATCAGCGGCAGACCAAAACATCTTGATAACAAATGCAGAAAATATCATACACAACTCAAAACCTTAGACTCCAAGCCAGATAGTTGATAGCACTTGTAGAAAAGCGCATAAGATTATCTTTATTCTAATTTTGTCATATTAAACAAAATTTGTGCTAGTGCTCTAATTTTGATTCTATTTAAAGCTCTACAGTTTTTGATTATATTTATCTAACCTATTTTTTTGCAAACAGAGCATACACCCCACCTGCACCATAGGCAATTGCAATTAAAATCCTAGAGGTTATCACAGCAATAGTTTGGTTTGTGATGATGAATTGCGAGGTATCAATTACTGCCGCTACAGGAATAGCAGCAAGGGATATTACTGCGACAATTATTTGTTCATAATTATCCAATCCACTGTATTTTCTCATAAACAAATAAGTTGAAAGGTTTCCAAGACCTATTCCCAACAATATTAGATATTGATAAAGACTAGGAAACATACCAATTGCAGCAAATGGTGCTGCCCAACACAATCCATTTACAGATTTTATACTTCTTGACCACCTAACGCTATTTTTCATTCTGCCTCGAATTGATGGAATTATGTTACGAAATTTACCAAAAATTATGCCAAAAGTAATTGCAAAGCTACCAAACCATATTATCATATAATAATAGGTAGGAAATTTGTCATAGTAAGCTAGCTCACTTAGAATAGCAGCAGCCCCAACTGCTATTGATACACCTACAAAGAGCATACCAAATGCTCGTCTTACTTCAAGTGGGGAGTTTTGCATAAATAATAATGGTTTTTTGTTTCTTGATAATTTAAAAGTTTGAAATTTGTTAAATCAACTAAAAATTATTTCTTTTTATCATCGTACATGTCTGCCCAATGAGTTCTTTCTTCTAGATGCAAGTTTTTTTCAATTCCTTCTGCTTTTTCTTTTATGAATTCAACTGCTCTTTGAACTTCAGTTGTTATATCTTTAGTAATTTTTCCGGACATGAAACCTGCCATTCCTGTGAATTTATAATCTAAAACAGCTTCAAGATACGCACCGCTGCCTCTTGGTGTAAGGATAACATCTTTTGTGCCCTTGATTATTCCCTTTGTCCATTCTGTGTGTACTTTTTCTTTTGGATAGAGAATGACTGTTTG
Source organism: Nitrosopumilaceae archaeon (assembly GCA_035935115.1). Lineage (GTDB taxonomy): Archaea > Thermoproteota > Nitrososphaeria > Nitrososphaerales > Nitrosopumilaceae > TA-20. The sequence goes on along the minus strand of DASYXK010000021.1, from coordinate 100,873 downwards.
TAGGCATTTATTGATCTTGGCTAGTGTGACCTCACGTTTTACTTTGTTGTTTTCATTAGAAATGTTTCTAATTGAAGTAATAGAGGTCCAAAACTTTGGATCATTATCAAGATCAGATACCACTTCCCATACCTTGTCTACAGAAGCGTTAATCTCAATAGCCGCTTTTATTTCAGCCATGTGGCTTTGTATGCGTCAACATGATATATATTTTGATTAACAATGTGCGCTAATTTTTAATTCGCTGGGTTTATTAAAATTCAAAGTTGATTGATCTTATGAGTTATTCAAAAAAACCACTAGTTGGCATAATCATGGGTTCAAGTTCAGATAGCAAAATAATGCATGGTGCAGCTGCGATTTTAGAGGAATTTGGAGTAAAGCATGAAGATCAGATAGTCTCTGCTCACAGAACGCCAACAAGACTGTTAGACTATGCAAAACATGCAGAAAAAAACGGATTCAAAGTCATAATTGCAGGAGCTGGTGGTTCAGCTCATCTCCCAGGAATGATTGCGTCTCACACTATCATTCCAGTAATAGGGGTACCAATAATGGTGTATAACGACAAGTCTGGTAATTCTGACCGCTTCAAGTTTTCTGCGTTTGGTGGATTGGACTCATTATTATCCATATCAGAAATGCCAACAGGTTCTCCAGTTGTAACTGTAGGAGTAAACAAGGCAGCAAATGCAGGATTATATGCGCTAAAAATACTCGCCAATGAGTTCAATGATCTTCAAAGAAAACTCAAACAATACAAACAAAAACAACATCATTCAGTGCTTAAAGAATCAGATGAGCTAAAAAAACTCGGATTAACTAGGTTTACAAATAAAAAATTCAAGAAATAGATTATCTTTTAATTACATGTCAAACTAAATTCCATCATGGAAATTAAAGAAATACTATACGATGCCATTAAAAATTATCAGGAGCATAAAATAATATCAGACATTGCGCAAGGCGACAGTCCACAGACAATAAGCATACTATGTAATGAGTGCATGCCTATTCTCGAAAAAATGGATGGTAAAGGTTCTGAAAAAATAATCTCTTTTGCAGAGGGACTTGTACACTACCTGTTAACAATAGCATTAATCTCCAGCCAAAGAAAAATCACTTTTTCTTCTGTAGATGTTGATGTAGTCATTCCAGATATCTCTACTCTTTCTTCAATGCCAGAAAATGCACTTGTAATAGCATTTCCAAAAACAAACGATCCGATAGCATTAAAAAAGAAAGTTGCTGAATTAATAAAAATTCAACCCCATAAAGAAAACATATGGTTTGTTCTAGAAAAGGATTTGCCATTAGAAGTAAAAACATACAAGATTGATAATAGTGACAAAGAACCATTTACGAATATCATAAATGATATCATTTGGTTTACTTCAAATAGAAAGCAATCGAAACTTAAAATTTTTAGGATATAAGAGATTTTACATCAATATTTTTTTCAACATACTCAATTATCTTTTCAAGATTATTCAAATCTTTGATAAAAGGAATGGTACCTAAGATTGGAACATTGGTAAGTTCGTAAAGTGTTGACGGTGAATTTTTTTCTGCAGGTGTTCCTTTCTCATCAAAATTATTTATGACAAGACCACGAATCTTAATTCCATAATCTTTACACATTTTACATGTCATGACAGTGTGATTTAATGTACCAATTGTCGCTCTTGTTACAATAATGGTATCAATACCCATTTCCTTTATCATATCAGCTACAAAGAAATTTTTTGTAATAGGTGTCATGATTCCACCAATTCCCTCAACTAACAGCATTTCATGTAGTGATAATAATTTTTTAAATTGCTCAAAAATTAACGGCATATCTACAGACAATTCCAAAAGTTTTGCTGCATCATATGGCGAAGTTGGAAGTGGAAGAAATACAGGATTTATTAGGTTTTCAGAGTCATTTACAGAAGTCGCCTCAACAAGTTTAGCAACATCAGGTGATTTGAATCCAGTTTTCTTTGGATACCCAGTAGCAATTGGTTTCATTACCCCCACATCTATGCCTAACTTACGCATTGAACTGGCAAGGCCAACAGTGATTGAGGTTTTTCCAACCCCAGTGTCTGTGCCTGTTATAAAATAGGCCTTCACAGAAGATGGTTATCACCGTTCCTTAATAATTCACCGTACCATTATTATTGCCAAAGTTAGAATTTTCACTGATTGAATTCTAAAGATTTTGTGTGGCATCCATATACACAGATGAATGAGTGGAAAAAATTTGATATCATAACAAAAGGTGATGGGATGTGGCTCATAGATTCAAAAGGAGATAGGTTACTTGACGGAGTAGCAAGCATGTGGTGCAATGTATGGGGCCACTCTAAAAAAGAATTAGTTGATACAATGATAAAACAAACAAGAAGGCTGCAACATTCGTCATTGTTTAATCTTACAAATGATCAAGCAGAATTACTTGGAGAAAAACTTGTCAGGATTTCACCTGGAATGAGCAAAGTGTTTTACTCGGATGATGGTTCTACTGCAATGGAAATTGCAATCAAGATGGCAATTCAATATTGGCAAAACATTGGAAAAAAGAATAAAAAAAAATTTGTTACATTAGATAATGGATACCATGGAGACACTGTTGGTACAATGTCGATTGGTTATGTTCCAACTTTTTTCTCAAAATTTAAAAACATATTATTTCCTGTAATTAAAACACCAACACCACATAAATATAGAATGCCAGAAAAATTTACATTTAAAGAATATCAAGAACATTGTCTTGAAAAAATAGAAAAAACATTTGTAAAAAATAATGATCTTGCAGCATTTGTAATGGAAAGTGGAGCCCAGGTTGCAGGTGGTGTAATAATTTATCCACCAGAATTTCAGAAAAAAATAAGTCAGATATGTAAAAAACATGACGTACTTTTTATTTTGGATGAAATTGCAACAGGTTTTGGAAGACTGGGTTCATTCATAGAATATCATGCCCAAAAAAGCACTCCAGATATAGTAGCGTATGGAAAAATGCTTACTGGTGGATATTTACCACTAGCAACCACTTTGACTAATCAAAAAATATACGATTCATATCTAGGGAGTTACGAGGAAATGAAACATTTCTTTCATGGCCATACTTTTACTGGGAATCCTCTTGCATGTGCCACCGCCCTTACAAATCTTGAATTATATGATAAAAATAACCTGATTTCAAAAAATAAAATTAAATCAAAACAATTTAAAAAACGAATTAGCGAAATTTCCAATTTGAGTGTTGTAGGAGATGTGAGACACAAGGGCATGCTCATGGCGATTGAACTTGTAAGCAATAAAAATAAAAAAATCCCAATTAGTCCAGACAAAAAAATACATCAAAAAATTTTTGTAGAAGCTAAAAAACACAAAATTTACTTGCGAACATTAGGTCACATCATAATGCTTGTACCACCGCTTGCAATATCCGAAAAAGAATTAGATTTCTTACTTGATGGTACGATAGATACAATAAAAAAAGTCACGAAGGATATTTAAGAAAACTATCTCCTTCGCGCTCGTCTAAGTTTCATTTCGAGCTCCCTTATTCTGCGGTTGCGTACTGCAACAGATAATTTTAGTCTGTTTCCTTCTCGCCTTGCCATATCATGTGCTCTTCTAGCTCTGTTTAGAGCTGCACGTACTGTTATCATTTGTTTGCGTGTTGGCGCAGGCTTAGCTCGTCTCTTTGCTTTTTTTGATCGTCTTTTAGAAGCCATGCAAAACATGCAATGAGGAAATAATTAAGCATGACGCAGTAATTGCTTTCATTCAGATACACTTTAACATGATGTGTGCATATTTATGAGACAGATCCAACAATGCCGCAGATCCGTATATGTCCAATTTGTAAAAAAGTGTTACAGACAAATGAGATTCATGACTGTACACAGCAGAATTTAGAATTTGCAGTCTGTAACAAATGTGGACAAAGATACAAAGCGTTACAAGGACATATTTGCTCTACTATGATCAAATGAATCTCTGTACAGACTAATAACTATGAAAAAAACGTAAACCAACTATATTTTTTAGGTTTACAATTACAATAATCTTATTAATGGAATCAGAAAAACACAGACTATGAATTCAGAGCAAGTATTCATTTTACAATGCAAACAAAAAATTCTATCTAATCAAAAAATTAATGCAGATGAAGCTGCATCACTTATCAATGTTTCAGAAGAATCACTACAATTCTTGTCAGATGCGGCAAATGAAATTACAAGAGAATTTAATGGAAATGTAATAGATGTAGAGACATTAATTAATGCAAAAAAGGGCACCTGTCCTGAAGATTGTTCATTTTGTTCTCAATCTGGATTTTACAAAACTGGTATTGACACATACAAATTATTGCCAGCAGAAACCATAATAGAAAATGCAAAAATTGCAAAAGACGGCGGAGTTAAAAGTTTCTGTCTTGTGTGTGCATGGCGAGGCCCGTCTGAAAAGGATTTTGAGCAAATCTGCGAAATAATCAAAAAGGTAAACTCTGAAGTCGGAATCGAAGTTAACTGCTCGCTTGGATTCATTAATGAGGAAATGGCCATGCGTCTCAAAGAACTTCATGTAAAAAGATACAATCATAATTTGGAGGCTGCAAGAAGTTTCTTTTCAAAAATATGCACTACGCATACATATCAAGAAAGAATGGACACAAATAAAATAGTCAAAAAAATAGGTCTTGATCTTTGTTGTGGCGGAATTATTGGCATGGGTGAAACCAGAATGCAAAGACTAGAGCTTGGTCTTGATTTATCAGATCTAAGCCCAGAAGAATGTCCAATTAACATTCTAGTTCCGCAAAAAGGAACTCCCCTTGAGCTTCAAACAAAATTATCTCTTTCAGAAATACTTCGTACAATAGCTGTATTTAGATTTTTAATGCCAAAAACAATACTAAAGATAGCTGGTGGCCGAGAAGTTCATCTTGCAAACGAGCAAGAGAAAGTTCTTCTTGGGGGTGCAAATGGAATCATAACTGGTGGATATCTGACTATCGGTGGAAACACAGCTTACGAAGACATGCAAATGATCTCAAGAATAGGTCTTGAAACATAAATTTAATTTTGTAAATGAAGCCCTTGAGAAAATAAAAACAAGGAATCTTTACAGAAAACTACAAGACAATCGTTTACAAGGACCATACATATTATTTAAGAAAAAAAAACTGGTGAATCTTTGTTCAAATGATTATCTTGGACTAGGCAATAACAAAATTCTAAATATGCAATTACAATCAAGTTCACGACTTGTTTCAGGAAATGACATATCTTTTAGCATATTAGAAAAAAAACTTGCGCATCATAAATCCCAAGAATCTGCACTCATATTTCCTACAGGATACATGGCTAATCTTGGTTCAGTACCACCACTTACACGAAAAGGAGATCTAATTCTTAGTGACGAGTTGAATCATGCAAGCATAATTGATGCGTGTAGGCTTTCTGGAGCAAGAATACTCATTTACAAGCATAATGATGTTTCCGATCTAGAGAAAAAGGTTAGGCAGAAAGCAGATCATAAGTTCATAGTTACAGAAGGTATCTTTAGCATGAATGGTGATTTTGCAGAATTAAAGAAAATATCAGAGATTGCAAGTAAGAACAGTGTCATGCTTGTCTTAGATGACGCACATGGGGATTTTGTAACAGGTCGTGATGGAAAAGGGTCTGCGGAACATTTTGGTGTTGCAAATAAGATCGATGTCTATGTCAGCAGCCTAAGCAAGGGCCTAGGGGCTTTTGGTGGATATGTTGCATCAAGAATTGAAATAAGAGATCTTATCGTAAATACATCTAGGCCTTTTATCTATACTTCGGCATTACCAAGATTTCTTGTAGAACTTGCACTAGAACGATTTTCTTCTAAACGTGAAAAACATAGAAAGAAACTCTGGAATAATATCAAAATGATGCAAAAAGGACTTGATTCCATTGGATATACTTTCAATTCACCAAGCCACATAATTCCGATCATAATAGGATCGGAAAAAAAAGTAATGGAATTTGGCAAATATTTGTTTGATAATGGCATATTTGCGCAACCAATCAGATATCCTACAGTGGCACTAGGTTCAGCTAGAATAAGAATTTCTGTTACAGCATTACTTGCAGAAGAACATATTGAAAAATCAATAGATGTGTTCGAATCTGCTGGTAAAAAATTCAAGATTCTATAAAATAAATACAATTTGGTATAGATTTGGAAGAAGGCATTAATAATAAAACAGCAAAATCAAATCATGGCAGATGTAGGAATAGGTATCGCAGTATTAGCAGGCCTTGGTTCGTTTCTTGCACCCTGCATACTACCTATGATACCTGCATTTTTGGCATATATTTCTGGAACCACGTTAACTGAACTTCAAAGAAATAATGGAACTGTCAACATAGTTACAAGTCGAATAAACATTTTGCTTAATACAATTTTCTTTGTCCTTGGATTTTCAGTCGTCTTTTCTGTTATTGGAGTAATCCTAAATAGTGTTTTATCAAGTACTGCAGGAAGCCTTCTTGCAGGATTTAATCATGTAGGCGGGATCATAATAATTGCATTTGGTGTGTTTATGTTGTTATCTACTAAACTCAAAAATCTAAATTTTGAAAAAAAGTTTCTTCCAAACAGAACAAAAGCTAGTTATCCAATGTCATTTCTTTTTGGTTTGGCATTTGCAACTGGATGGACTCCATGCATTGGACCAATTTTAGGCAGCATACTTACACTAGCTGTAACATCACCTGGTCATGCATTTACATTATTGCTTGCTTATTCACTAGGATTAGGAATCCCATTTCTTTTGATGGGAATTTTCTTTTCTAGATTTACAAGAATCATAAAAGCAATGAGCAAACATTTGAAATATTATTCAATAATTATGGGCGCTTTCATTATTCTATTGGGACTTTTAGTATTTACAAACCAGCTTGCAGCCATAGCAAGTTTCCCACTTTTGAATAATTTATTGCTAGGATAATAATATGAAATCAGAAATTAAAAGTGCAGTCATAATTGGAATAATAGTAGTGGTTGCAATTGGAGCTATAGGCGTATATTTTAATTCATTAGACATGTCAAAACCAACATCTACGCCTATTCAATCAAACAATATTCAGGCTACAAATGAGACAATACAGCCAAATGGTAACACACCTACAACTCAACCTATAGCAAACACGCCTATACTACTACCTATCGATGAGAATCATAATTTTAAGGCTCCAGATTTAGTAGGAATATCAGGTTACATCAACACTACACCAGAAGATCTAAAGAATGCTCTAAAAAACAAAGTTGTACTATATGATTTTTGGACTTATAGTTGCATAAACTGCATCAGGACACTTCCACACATTACAGCATGGAATGAAAAATATGCAGACAAAGGATTACTCATAATAGGTGTACACTCTCCAGAATTTGAATTTGAAAAAGATATTAACAATGTAAAATTTGCGGTTCAAAAATTTGGTATTAAATATCCTGTCGTGCTTGATAGTGATCATCAAACATGGGCGGCGTTTGGTAATCAATATTGGCCAAGAGAATACATCACAGATTATCAGGGATACATACGACATGATCATATCGGAGAAGGAAACTATGATGAAACTGAAAAAGTAATTCAACAGCTTTTAGATGAACGCAGTAAACATCTTGGATTAAATATCCAGACAGATCAATCACTTGTAAATATGCCAGAATATCAATTTTCCAATACTCAAACCCCCGAACTTTATTTTGGATATAATTTTGTAGCAGGAAGAAACTATCTTGGAAATTCTGAAGGATTCAATCCAGGTCAAACTGTAACATATTCTTTACCGACTCCACAAAACAGAGACAATTATTATCTTGAAGGAAAATGGCAGAATCTTCCAGACAGTATGAAACTCGTATCAGATAATGGAAAAATTGTACTTTCTTACTTTGCAAAATCAGTTCACATAGTAGCTGCAAATAATTCGACACTACAGATCTCACTTGACAGAAATCCAATAAGACCGGTTGACTCTGGTGATGATGTTCAAAATGCAACTGTCCATATTTCTGAAAATAGACTATACAATATCGTTTCAACAAGTCAAGCAGGTTCACATACTCTAACTATAGCAGCTAAACCAGACTTTCAGATATACACATTTACCTTTGGTTGACAGTATTCAAAAATAATATTTCAAAATTCGAATTTAGAAACATTATAAATCAATACATATAACAATAAAAAATTGTAACCACAGATACTTGTTACTGCAGTCACATTATTGAGAAGAACACAACACCTTAAAACCTAAAGTTTAATCACATTCAGTCAGAAATCATGAACTTTGTCAATAAATGGAATCAGCAGAAAGATAGTATATCTCAGAAAGTAATTGACAAAGTAAAACCAGATACCCCACTTAAACCAAAAATTGATGAAGCACAAAAAAGACTACAGCTTCAGATAATAAAACTTGATTCCATAACAAAGAAACTACAAGAAAAAGATGATTTTATTTTCAAAAAAGTTGTTGAGGCAGTAAAACTTCAAAACAATCCATATTCACAAGCTTATGCTACAGAATTACATGAAATTAGAAAAATGAATAAGATGGTAACAAGTGCAAAACTTGCCATGGAACAAATTCAACTCAGATTAAATACAATTTCCGAACTTGGCGATGTCGTAGTGACACTAAGTCCATGTATGTCAATAATAAAGGGATTAAGTGCAGGACTTGGCGGTCTCATGCCAGAAGCTAATTCATCAATGCAAGATCTCTCTAACATATTAGGTGATATCATGGCAGGCGCATCAGTTAATGGAAATTCCAACATTGCAATAGAGACTCCAAATGTGGACACAACAACTATACTAGAAGAAGCTCATGCAGTATTAGAAGGTCAAGTGAGACAAACCATTCCAGACATACCTACTTCTCTACCTTCCACTACACGCACCCAAGAGCCAACTACTTAGATTTTTTCTTACTTATTTCTTGAAGGATTTTTTTTATCCTAGAAATGGTCGGATAACTGTATCCTAATTTTCTATAATTTGCAATCATCATCTTCCAATTTTTTAATCTCCACTGTGCTTGCTCTGAAGTTACCGAATGAATTTCCCGCTTGATTATGCTTTTTCTTCCTACTTTTAGTACGCCGGCATCTTTTGCAGTCCATCTATTTTTTGCAAAGTGCAAACCTGCCAAGATTTCTTCAATAGGTATTTCGTTAAAATATTCTTGCATTTTTCTAATCTGTTGATCGGTTGGTTTTTTACTTGCCTTTAACGAAACTTCGAATTTCTCCATGCTTACGATTGTGTAATTGATATCTAAATGAATTATGGTATTTTATAACTAAATTGACATTAAGCTAATCCAAAAATTACTCTTTTTTCTGATTTTGGTTTCCCCAGAAGAATTCTTGCCTCATAAAAGAATCCAATTCATCAAATGCTTCCATCGAGATTTGCTGGTTTCTGAACATCTTAGATACTAGCACTAAGAATTTTTGTTGAAACTCTATATCATGATTATGATATCGTTCTAATTTGTCTACAAGATCAGTTAGCTTTTCAAGTAAAGGCTTTACCTCATCTGATACTATTTTCTTTACTTCACTTGAACTTGCAATCGAGTCTTCAAATTGCTTTACCATTGAATTTTTAAATAAATTAGCCTATTTAAAGCCTAAAAATCATTTTTTATACAGCGGTAAATTTAGTTTTATTATAAATCATGAGACAGTCTCATTTCCAACTATGGAAATGTGTCAGTTTGAGGTGATACTCACTAGTACATAATATCACTATATTCCTATCAGTAGTCATGCTAGTCATAAGAGAGGAAAAAAACTCGTACAAAATAGGAGAAAGTAACGGACTGTATAAAAATTCCTCAAATTCGTATCGCCAACTAACTGGTGATCATCTCTTTAATGATACGATAGCCACTAGTCTAGACACACTTTGTAATAACATGGTAGAGGCTTTTCATAAATATGAGCAGAACAATGACGAAAAGATTTCGGAGGTCAAAGAATCTATGTTAAATAAAACAATGGACAGATTCTACAAAACTGAACAAATGAATGATAAGAAAATTAAACAAATGATAGAATCATTTGTTGATAATGCCGTAGTTGAGGAAAAGTTCGAAAGTATAGGTGATGAAATGCATGACCTTGTAATGTTGCACGAAAATATACAAATAAGTTTTCTTAAAAAGAATACAGGAATCTAGAAATTTAGGTTCTTTCTACAAGCATTCAGTTTCTTATTTTCATTCAAAATGCCAATGACATGTTATCGTTTTGTGTTATCAGATTTGCATATTTCACATTCACAATCAAGCATGCCTAACTTCCCCATGCATTCTTCATGTTTTTTATCAAAGCATTTGTAGCATAAAACCATCTAAAATACTTTTAATCAATTCAGTATAAATTGGTTGTTTAACTAAACATCAATAAGATTAGTTTGAAAATCAAATGGTTAACGGTATTAATTTTGTAACTTATAATTTACACAGTTTGTTAGTTATTTTCTCGAGTCTTCCATGTATCTCATTTAATTTTACTCGAGTTGGCAGATCCATGTGATCATCATGTGATATTATGATCTTCTCAACAATATTTTGTAACAAGTATAATGGATCTTGAATATCATGGATCTTTCCATGATCCAAGATAGGCTCCTTTTCTTGTAGATTATTTGTTGTTGCGATTCCTATTTCTTGTTTTATTTTTATAGGATTTTGTTGACCAGTACGCATGTGCAAATGAGATAAAAAGGATTTCCCAACTTTATCATTACGTGCAAGCATAAATAAGGAGAAAAACCCACCTAGAAATAACAAAATTACATCAAGAAATGGCAGTTTTGTAACCCCCAAATTCAATGGAATACCAGTTATAATTATGAAAGTCAAGATTCCTGAATGATATATTGGATACTTTTCATTACGTTCATCGTAGAGTGACGAGAGCAGCCTCATAATTTTTGATTTTCATATAATTATTTAAGACTGTCCTGCCATATTTGGAAACAATTTTTTACTATATATAGTGGATTTTGGATCAATTGTAAGATCAGAAACCAAAAAGCTTACAGGTAGTCAATTCACATATTACAAGATGGAACGTAAAATCTCTGCTCCTGACAAGAAAACATTGGAACACATGGCCACCCTAGACTGGAATGATCTTATGATATTCATGCATAAAAAATACGGTAAAAAATTCACACAAGATTTTCTAAGAAATTACACGTACAGATTACAAAAATTAAAGTGGCGCAAAAATCAAAAATGGAAATAAAAGCAATAGAAAATCCATTCGTTATTTTGAAGTTAAATATACAGCGTTCCTGTGTTTGCAATGCAGTTCAATGCATACATAGAGGTTAAATTCTATGATAACTAAATTGATTATAGGAAGAAAATGGTAACGGGGTATCATAATTCTGAACTTTTAAACTTCTTTGGAATAAAAGATACTAGAAAGTATATTCGTATTTGTCTAAGATGCGGTTCTGATAATATTCAACAAGAACAAAACTGTATTGAATGTAGAGAATGTGGTAAAATCCTGTCTACCAAACATAATTCATCACACCAGTAATTGTAAAATGAGTTAGAATAAGCGAGTAATTGGGTATTTTGAATATACCTAAATGATAATGAATAGTGTATTTTTTTAGAACATACAAGAAATTATGAATTACTAGTTCTATAGTAATACCAAGTCATTAGCCGATTGGGTCACATCATGTAACCCTTATCCCAGACCCTGACCCAACGGCTTTTTTTATCCATTAATTTTGTTCTATGAAAATCACACATACTAATGATTTATCGAATAATTGATGGTCAAAGGCAGAGAGTGTTTACCAAGGAAAGATGGCAGTGGATAAGGGAAGAGACAATACTTGGACCAAAAAATGAACCAATAGATGAGGAATTTGCCTGTTTTGTAAAAATCAGTCTTCCTTGATGAAGATGGACTAGAGAAAGAGATAGTTACTGTCAAGAAAATGTATCATATAATCCACAATGTGGGGATGAGGAAGAAAGAATAACAGACCCTAATTTTGGTGTTTTCGGATATAGAGAAAAAGTAATGCGTAGAATGGATCACAAGGAATCTGCTCAGAAAACAATAGATGCATTTAGAATTCATCATAACTTCATTCGTGAGCATGAGAGTATCAAAAAGACACCAAAAATTTTGATAAAACCATGACAAAAGTAGGGGTTGAGCTTTTACTCATACCATAAAAGATCGGACCAACTCTTACCAGGTAATGGGGGTGTTTTGACTATTGGCTCGCATATGTACACACAAATGTTAAACCCCCCACTAAAAATCGATTTTTTGAAAATATCGCCCAATGTGTAATCTGTAACAAATCAAGAGGGGTTTAGCTTTTATGAGTAACTTTGAATTTTTCTAATTTTTCAAGTTTGGTTGTTATTCTACTCTAATTTGTAACTTGTACTTTTTCCCTTGCTTGAACTATTTCTATTTCCACAGTTTCTATAGGTTCGTCTACTACATTTCGTCTAATGGAAAACATCTTTGGTTTATCAAAATCTTTAGTGCAGTCAGGACAAGCATAAACCAGAACCCTATGTTCGTTGGGAGCTTTTGGGTTAGAAAGGCGGGGGTAATAGACTAATCTTCCCCCACAATCCACGCAATATCTATTTGCGCGTCTTGTTCTGGCCAATGCGGACCTCCTGCATATATCCAGATGTTATGATTGGTATAAGATCTAAGTAGTCTAATAGAATAAACACAAATGTGATCGCATAACAATATTTCAAAACTCGAGTTCTGAAATATACAAAACAAATACGTTTAATTTTTAAAAGATTGAATTAGTATTAACAAAATATAATGTTACAGAATTCGAATTTAGAAATATAATAAGCGCCGCCCGTCAGACTTGAACTGACGACCAGCTGATTAACAGTCAGCTGCTCTACCACGCTGAGCTAGGGCGGCAATAGATTTGTTCGTAGAATATGCGGATTTAATCCTTGCTAAGATTATTTTTGGATCCCATCAGATTTTTCAAAGAGATAGATACCGTCTAAGAAAACTCTATGATCTTTGTTTTTGACTTTGGTATTTTGTTGTAGACTTCCAGCAGTTTGAGATACATCTGTCAAAACCGGTCCAGTTATTATCACATCATCTCCTTTAGAGACTACCTTAGTATCGCCAACTATCTTTGAAATACGAGCAGCTCGTTCACCTTGGAAATTTTCTACAAGAACATTATTGTCTTTTATTTTTACTGTGATTGGAAAGTGAGCATAAACGATTTTCATCTTGAATGTATATCCTTGCTGAACGCCTTTAATGAGAGTATTAATTATAGATTCTGCAGTCTTGAATATGGCATAGTCTTTTTTTCTTGTTCCAAATGACTTTAATGTGATGTTTTTTCCGCTTACTTGCAAATCTACTGGTATTTTTTTAAAGTTCTTTCTTGTTTTACCTAATGGTCCTTCAACATTCAGGATTCGATGTTTTTCTGTAACCTTAACAGTTTCAGGTACAGTGATTGTCAATTCGTGATTTTCCGTTTGTTTAGTAGACATATCCTATCAATAATCCTCCCAATCCTTTTGTTGTTGCTTCATGATGAGACATTACTCCATGATTTGTAGTGACTAGTAGCATACCTCGTGAATATGATGGAAGATATTCGTGCTCCCATTTAGCATAATCATCTTTTTTTACTTTGAATCTAGGAGTGATTGCACCACATTTTGTTATTTTCGCCAAAAGTTGAATTTTGAATTTACCTCCTTTTTTATCATCAATGTGTTCAAATTCTCCAATATATTTATGATTTTGAAGTGTCTTTAGTATCTCCATAGCAAGTTTTGATGATGGCAATACAATACACTCATTTTTGCGTCTAGCTTCAGTATTGAAAAGTGTAACAAACAGGTTTGAAATTATATTATTTGAGGGCATATTCTCACTTGAACTTTCTAAATCCTAGTGATACAGCCACTTCACGGAAACAGCGCCTGCATAGGTCCAAATCATATTTTTGAATTACTGCATTATAGTCACCACAACGCTTGCACCAACGTGAACCTTTGCCAAATTTGTGAACCGTTCTTCCTGTTACTGCATAATCTCGAATTTTTACCATTTTATACTACCTCTATTCCAAATTCTTTGGTCAGAAATGCCTTTGCTTCTTCACTTGTAATTCTATGATGACGTCCAACACTTGCCTTGTGTTTACTTCTAAATCTTATATTAAATCCAGGTCTTGCCAATGAAATTGATACATCCAATCCCAAAATACCAACATCTGGATCATATTTCACTTTTGGAATATCGATGTGTTCTTTTATTCCAAATGAAAGATTTCCAAAATCGTCAAAAGATGAACCTTTTATCTGGTTACCCTTTGCATCAAATAATCGTTTAATTAGTTCAATTGCAGGTTCTCTTCTAAGGGTTACAGCTACGCCTATGGGCTCACCTTTGTGTACACCCCAATCTCTTTGTGTTGCTTTTGCCATACGAGTACTAGGTTGTTGTCCGGCAATTTGTTCTAGTGCGCGCTTTGCTTTCTCAATTGGTTCACCTGATTTACCTACACCCATGTTTAGTACTACTTTGGCAACTGTTATTTTCTTCATTTGGGATTCTAATTTTTGCGACATAATATTCACTCTATTTGTATCACTGGCTTGTCTTTTCCTACAGCCATCACAAGCTCTGATGGAATGTCAATTTGTCTTTCACCAATATCTACTAACGCACGTCGTGGAAGTACAAATGTTCCTTCTTTTATCTCAATAACTTTACCAACATGACCTGCATTAATTCCACTTGTTATAACAACTTGAGCACCTTTCCCTAATTTTATAATATCAAGAATTTTAGTTTCTGGAATTTGCATGACACATGTATCACCGATATTTACTTTTGCGTCAGAGATGAGAGTTCGGCCATCATGAAATCCAATTTGCATTTTAGAATCTTTGATTGTAGCTTTTTTCGTTACTTGAAGCAATTTCTTAGTCTTTTCAGATGGATTTATCTTAATTGGCTGCAGTACAAAGGAATTCTTTGGTACTAGTCTATAAACATCTGGAATTCCTTCAAGCTCTACTACATCCATAAGACCAATTCCGTGGTGTAGTGATCGTCGTGTAACACCATCCACCTTTACTTTCCCTCCATAAATTACTGATTTTACTTCTCTTAGTGTATTTACAAGTTTTAAAGTATCACGTATAAAGACAGCACTTGGTATTGCAAGATGTTTTGAGTGACCCCCAGGCTTTACAGTTACTACAAACCTAGAATCCTTTCTAGTAATGCCCCAGAAAATCGGAGCCATTTGACGTTTTAATTTCTTGCTTCCTGCTATGCTTACCATTATTTAGTCTCCTTTTTTGCCGATTTAGCTGTTTTTGTTTGTTTTCCTTTTTTTTCTGGTAGTTTTTCTGATTTAGTAATTTTCTTTTTAGGTTTTGGCACTGTTTTTGTGGTTTCATTGATTTGTTTTGATTTTTCTTTAGTTTCAGGAGCTTCTTTTGGTTTTGAAATTTCTTTTTGAGATTCTATGGGTTTTTCTTTCGGAGTCTTTGTTTTTTGTCCTTCAAGTCTGTTTTGTCTCCATTTGTCCTCCAGATTTAAGCTAGTAATCATAAGATTTGACGTATGAATGTAAAGATCGACATTACCACCTTTGAGTTTTTCACGTTTTATTCCCTCAATTGCCACTCCGTTTTTTTCTGATGACACCTGAGTTACCTTGCCTTCGATTCCTTTGAATTCGCCACGCATTACTTTTACATTATCACCTTCAACTACACGTGCACTGTGTTTATGATATTTTTCTTGTAGTTCTTTTGAAAGCATCGATCCTAGTTGTTTACTTTTAAAATGATGTGGTGCTTGGTAAATCATTCTGTTTCGGATTATTGTTGGCTTCATTTTATACCACCATAGATGCAAGGTTTGCTATTCTTGGCCATTTTTCTGATGCTTCTGCTGCAACAGGGCCTTTGATCTCAGTTCCCTTGATCTCCCCTTCAGGTGTAACCAGTACACCTGCATTATCCTCAAAACAAAGTCTTACTCCACTTAGTCTTTTAATTGGATATTTTTGTCTTATTACAACAGCTCCAAAAATTTGACCTCGCAATTCTCCAGGTCCTTTTTTGACAACTACGTTTACAAAATCACCTACAGCAGCAGAAGGATATCTTGAAACTCTGGTTTTTGTTTTTTGAACCATGATAATTTCTAAAACTTTTGCGCCTGTATTATCTGCACAAATAATTTGAGCTCCTAGTGGAAGCGCTCTAGTAATATACGGTCTGAATTCTTGAACACCTTTTGCAGATACTGCACGACTTTTAGTTGCGCCCATTATGACTTGACCTCCACGACTACAAATGAAACACTCTTTGAGATAGGCTTACACTCTGCGGTTAGAACAATATCACCTTCTTTTACATCAATGCAAGATGGTTTGTATGCGTGAGTTTTGCTTTGACTTCTTGCATATCTTTTGTATTTTGTAATAAACTTTGGAGTTTCTTGTTGAACAACAACCATTTTTGGTGCTTTTGCACTTACTACTTTGCCTTGAATCAATTTTCCACGTACACTAAGCGTACCATGAAATGGGCAAAGATGATCAGTGCATTCTGTTGCAGGAACAGTTACTGGAATTCCAATATTGCGTGTCATGTTTTTCCTCCCAATCTTTCTTGAGGTCTTTTTGTTAGCAAGTTGCCATTCACTGTACATTCGTTTTTATCAAAAGAAAACTTCCATTCGGCATTTTCTTTTGGTATTTTTTTAATGCCATTTACTGTATTTAGAAATAACATTGATTTTGTTTCATCTACAACTTTTCCTGAAATACCAGTGATTTGTTCATTATTGCTTTTCATCACTGTAGCTTCTAATCCTATTAGTTCATGTATGAGTAGGTTTTCTTGAGTAATCATTGTTTTTTCATCTCATTTAGTCTTGTTAGCATTCTAGCAATATCTCTTCGCAATGGTTTCAGTTTACCGCTTTCTTTTTTAAGAGTGCCTTTTGATGACTCTATACGTAATTTTATAAGTTCTGAACGAAGTTGTCCCAACCTATCTTTTAGATCAGTTTCATTGAATTGACGTATTGTTTTCATTTTCATTCGTGTCATTACTTTAATTCCTCCTCAATTTCTTCAAAAGTCTCGACTTGTTCAACTAGTTTTTCTTCGATTGCAATTAGTTCACTTTCAGTTCTTGGTTTTGTTGGATCTACTGGAATTTCTTCTATTATTTCAATTTCTTTTACTTCAACTTCTTTTTCTTCAATTATCGGTGGTTTTGCTATTACAGCCTCTTTTTTCATCGCTCTAAGTTCAAATTCCGGAACGTATCTCTCTTTTATTGCAATTCTGATTCGTACTCCAATCAGACCCATCTTTGTTTGAACATGAACAATGTCTTCAGAAACTATAACATCTGCAAAATGACCTGCTCTTGGTAAAATTCCTTTACTGTGTTTTTCAAAAGACGAACGATCTCCCCTCAATTTTCCTGAAGTTGTAATTTGTACGCCCATTGCACCAGCATTCATTATTGTTTGCATGGTCCACATCACAGCACGCCTAAATGCAGTTCCTCTTGCAAGATGCTGTGACATTCTATTGCACATCACACTTGGTTGAAGCTCTGGTCTGATAATTTCTATAACTGAAATTTGCGGATTCTTAAGATCAAAGTCTTTTTCTAAAACTTTTGTCAGATCACGTATTCCAGAACCTTTTCTGCCTATGACTATGCCAGGTCTTGTAACATGCAATCCTACACGAGTTCCTGTCGGTGTTTTTTGTATATCGACTTCAGAAAAACCTGCTTCTTTAATAGCCTCTCTAAGATAGTCTTTTAGAAGCATGAGTTTGTAACTATCATTTATCACGTTTTTTACTGATGACATTTTAAATCTCCTGAGCTACAAGTTCCACATGTGTTAGTATGTCAACTTTTGGTGATGCTCTTCCCATTGCACGTGGAGTAAACCTTTGAAGTTTTCTTCCCTTATGTACAGTAGCATTTATTATTTTTAATCTGTCCAAGTCCATCCCACGGTATTCTGCGTTTGATTCTAAATTATCAATAAGTTTGACAAATTCAGTAGCTGCTTTTTGCGGATATCTTCCAGACATTACTCCTGTGTCTGATTTGTGCCCGACCTCGTTGTTATATCTTCTAAATGGTACTGCGCGTTTCAGTCTTATGACATCTTGCAGATAATCTCTAGCAGTTTCTATCGACATGCCTTTTATTTTGACTGCAATTTCACGTGCATGTTTGTGAGAAATTGTTTTTTCCCTAAGTGAAGCGCGAACGTGTCTTGTCCTGTCATAATTTTGAAAAGCATATTTGAATTGCATATTACTCACTTTAATGGCACATACAAGCTAGAACGTGATGCTCCAACACCAGGTGCCCCGTGTTGAACCCTTTTGTTTGTTAATGAAAACTCACCCAGATAGTGACCAACCATTTCTGGTTTTATTATGACTGGATGAAATTCTTTTCCTGTGAAAACATTAATTGTAAGTCCTATCATATATGGAAGAATTATCAAATCTCTAAGATGTGTTTTAATCGGAGTAGTAAGTTTGCCTGCTTTTGTCAACTTTACTTCCTCTAGTAATTTTCTTTTATTATCAGTAATACCTCTAGTAAGAGACCTTCTGGCTCTTGCTGGAAATAGCTCAAAGAGTTTTTCTAATGACAGAGTCTGTAATTCTTCTGTAGATACGCCTCTATACTTGAATTCTTTAACCATGTATATTCACCATCATTCGAAATGATTCAAAGCAGACCATATTATAGCATTCCTATCTTTGTTGCAAGATCTCTTGCCTTTTCTACAGTTTGGAATTTGACAAATGCCTTTTTACCATAAACTGTTCTGCAGACATTTACGCTTACAGGATCTTCTTTGTAGAGAATTTTTACTGCTTCCATGATTTTTGGTTTGGTAGAAGTTTCCTTAACTAGAAAACAAATTCTGTTTTCATTTTCAACTAGTGCAAATGTCTTTTCTGTAACATATGGTTTGAGTACAATGTGATTTGCTTCTTCTGTATTCATCTTTTTATCACCATTAGCTCCAAATGTGGAGATTTTATCTTTGCCAATTCCTCAATTGCGCCCTTTGAAAATACTGTTAATCTGATTGGTTGAGCACCTGGAACTAGATCTAAAACACTCAAGCTATTCACTGCTTTTACATCTACACCTAAAAATGTCCCAGTTGCTTTTGACAGATTCTTAGAGTCTTTTACTACAATTAGTATGCTTTTTCCAATCTTAGATTTTCTACCTCGCAACTGAGGTTTTCCAGAACGACGCTTTAGTCTATTTTTTAATCTATCAATATCTTGTGTCAAATTAAGTGCTTCAAAGAATTTTGCAAGTTCCTTTGATTTTGATATAGATTCAATTTCATCAGAAACAATAATTGGAAACGATTCAAGTTTATCAATTTTATGACCACGTAATTTTACTAGTGATTCAGATGCAGTTGCTGCAATTGCAGAACATAAAGCAAGTTTGTTTTCTTTTTTATTTAACATCTTGTAAGTCACTTTTTCTGTTGTAGGAGGATGTGCCTGTCTTCCACCTCGTACCATTGCAACACCGCCACCTTGTCCCTGTCTACCACCACCACCGCCATGCATTCTAGCAACTCTTGCTTGATGATGACCAGTAGGAGGACTATTTGATTCTGCTACAACATTCATACCAGCAAGTGGATATCGTCCTTGAGTTTGAAATTTATGCGATTCTAAATTTATGTATGCTCGATGTAAAAGATCTGTTCGCAACGGCGTAGAAAAAATAAGTGGTAATTCGATTTCTTCTTGTTTTGAACCATTTATTGAAAATACTTGTATGGTCATATCATTATCTCCAAAACTTTTGGTTGTGTAATTTTAGAAGTTCTGTGACGCATTGGAGAGCGTAGTTTAACCAGTCTTCTATAAGTTCCAGGAATCGAACCTCGTATTACTACAAAATCTCCTTCTACCAATCCAAAATGTTTGAATCCTCCAGCAGGATTGATTTTGAATTCAGAATTTTGTGTGTTACTCATTATCATTATCCTATTGTTGTATTGTGTTCTTTGATGAAAACCTCGTTGACCAGCTCTTGGAACAGTATACATGATAGTTGCAGGACTAATTGGGCCTAATGTACCAAGCGCTCTTACACTTTTTCTTGATTTGTGTTGTTTCTTTTTTACTCCCCATCTTGTAATTGGGCCTTCAATTCCTTTACCTTTTGTTATGGCTGCAATATCAACATCAGCACCTTTTTGAAAAACTTGATCAACTTTAACTTCTTTACCTAAAAGATCTTTGACAAACGCAAATTGTTTTTGTATATCTCCGCCTTTTACTGCTATCTCAAAAACATATGGCTTTTTTTGATCAATACCTGCTTGTCCTGGTAGAATTGCGGCAATGGCAAAAATTTCATTAATTCTTCCAAGTGATTTTTCTGCACGTTCAAGACTTTTTTCGTCAGATTTTGCTGTAAATAGTCTAGGCAATTCTTTTGGCAATTCTTTTGCATAAACATCAAAAGAAGAATCAATACCGTATCTATCTTTTGAATACCCTCTAACTCCAATTATAACAATTGGCGGCGTGACAACTACGGTTCCAAGGCTAACAAGTTGTTTGCCAAAGTTAGGAGTTTTATCTCGATCATCAATACTTGCTATTCTGATACAACCGGCCTTAAATCCAGCATGTGCCAAGAGTTTTGGCTGATCGCCTTCTTCTTGTGGCCAAGTACGAATTCTTGCTTCCATGCTCTTCGCTCTCCCTCTTGGAAGATATGCAAGACTTCCTCGCCTTGGCTGACTATGTTTTCTATGGCCCATCGATAAACAGAAAATGTCGTAAACCCCATTATAAGTCTACTATTTAAAATACCAAATTATAGTAATTTTTTGCAAAAACGATCTAGAAATTACAAATGCGAAATCATAAACACAATGACAATGCCTCCTATTATAACACAAGCTAAACCAGTAATTATTGCAAAAAGTAATATGCGTTTTTGTTTAGACAATAAAAAATTATTCTATAAAACAATAATAAACTTACTTGCGAGTAAGAACATTTAAGATCGCCAAAGTCCCAATTATTGCTTCTTCTAGTCGTACAGTTTCAGTAGCCTGTTCAGGAAAGAAATTAAGATTCTGTGATTTTGGAATTTCTTTTATCGATACTCCAAGAATTTCATGTATTCCTCGTTCAGGAGTACCAAACACAACCAGAACTGGATTATTTGAAATTTCATCAAAATAATTTTGTGCTTTGTGTATAGGTTTGCCTTTTCTTGAAGTTAATATCACATTAGAATTCCATCCAGAAAGAAGCGCACGTAAATTTGCACTTTCTTTCACCTCATATCCCCAATATTGTTTAATCTCACTTCTAGAGATTTGCTTTGCCAAAAGTTCTGGATATCCAGTCTTAAATTGCATTGTAACTCTTTTGCCTACTTCATCATTTCCAGAATATAAAATGAGTTGTTCAAGTCCTACATCGACAGATTTTTTACCTCTTGCAAAAACTATCATTCCTTCTCTTATGTCTCCAGCTTTTACTTGTCGAGAATCTGATGTGTAAGAATGATGTGGAATTTTTAATGGGCTTAGGCTTCCAGCAAACCGTAGTTCTGAAATTCTTTGGAAAAGTCCTCTTCTAAGATATTGTGGCGTTTCAAGATATTTTAAAATGGTACGTATTAATACCCTATCGCTATCACTTCCAGAGCTTTCATGATATATGTAAATAGTCTGTACACGAAAAATTGCACATGCTCGAGCTATTAAAGAAATTTTTGTTGATTTACCAAGATTTGTTGATTCATCACTTACTGAAGAATCTGGAATTGCAATCGAAAGTTTCAATGAATCAAAATTCTCTGTTGCGTTATAAAATAGTAGAGATTATTTTTGTCTTTTAGCTGCAGAATCTTTTGCCTTTATAGCATATTTTTCAATATCTTTTTCTAAAGTTTTTGTTAGAACTTTTGCATCGTTTAGTATTTGCGCCATTTTAACATGTTTTGTACCCTCTTTTTCTTCACTTACAAGATATATTGATTCGATAGCAAGTTCTGCTGCTTCTTCTAATGACATGTCTTTTTTGTAATACTTTTCCAAGTATTCTGTTACCTGATCTGAACCAGAACCAATAGCAACTGCATCATATGAGATGTATGTACCACTTGGATCAGTCAGAAATACTGAACTTCCACTCTTATCTATACCAGCAATAATCAATGCCACTCCAAAGGGTCTAACTCCAGCATATTGAGTAAATTGCTGACATTGGTCAGCAAGATGTTTTGCGACTGATTCTACCTCTATAGGTTCATCGTAAATCATTCTGTTTGATTGTGAGAAAAATCTTGCATTATCAACTTGCGACCTAGCATCAGGAATGTATCCTGCAGCGGCAACTCCAATATGATCATCTACTTGAAATATCTTTTGCGTGATTTCTGAATTTTGTAATTTTCTTGGTTTTTCTTCAACTGCAAGAATTATTCCATCTTTACATTTTATTCCGATTGCAAGTGTTCCACGTCTTACTGTTTCAATTGCATATTCCACTTGGTAAAGTCTTCCATCTGGTGAAAAAACAGTGATTGCTCTATCATAACCTGAAGCGGCTGGTAACATTTCAATTCTCATCCTTTGAAGGTTTAATTTAAGTCTATACAGATATGCGATCATGCATTTTGAGATCTCGTTTAATGGTCACAAAAATATTAGATCACTTCATCCAAAAACAATTGAGATAACAACAGAACCAGATCTTACATTAAATGGAGATTGTATTATTGGAGTTGAAGCATCTTGCGGTTGTAATGACATACCAGAACAAATGAAAAATCTTATGCGAAATTCTAAATCAGAAATTTTATTTACAATATCAGTAAAAGATGTTTCTTTTAAAGTCAAAGGTAACGGTCACGAGAATTTAATTTTAGCAAATCCTCACGATATTGTAATTAGAAAAAGCTCTTTTATCTGCCCGCGGACATTGGCAATTCATTGTGATTTGGCTTCAGATTCCATTCCTCGTCAAATGATCAAGACTCTACAAAATCCAGATTCAAGAGGAATTTTTTCCATTGACATAAACTAGAATAATTTACTTTTTTTGTATTAAGTTAGAACCGTGATTTTCTAAGACTTTTGTTAGTGCCCTATTTATTATTTCTATCAAGAGGTATTGATCATAGTTTTGTTCCGCACTAGTACGTTTTTCGATATTTTTCTTTTTTGATTTAGATATATTATTTTGAACAATATTTTTTATCATCTTCTGCATCGTTATTGATGCATCAGTTATTGTTTTAGAATAATCAGAATCAAAGTTTGGAGGTACGTCATATCCTAGAAGCTTAATTGACGTTCCATAAAATTTCATTACTGCCCCTCGAATTTCTTCCATTTTTACAATTTCCACAAGACCTGCCCGTTTTAAAACATCCAGATGATGTCGGATTGTAGTTGTAGCTTTATTGTAACCTGTTTTGTGTAATTCTTCCACTATTTGTTCTGCTGAAAACTGTTTATGATATAGAATTTGTAGAATCTTAATTCTTGCAGGGTCATCTAGCGCTTTTGCCTGTTCTACGTTAGTTGTAACGATACGATTTATTTTGATGTCTTTTTGGAGTAAAGTGGACATTTCCTCCTTTGAATTATAATTATTACTAAAAGATCACAACATCATATTTTGTTAGTCAATACGTTACTTTTTTTTATGCTACTAAAAATCTGATTAAGGTTTTTAAAAAAAGAGTCCTTCTACTATTAAGAGTACTATATACTAATCAAAGTACTATATACTAATCAAAGTACTATCATAATCATCAATATGTTACCATTCCTATACATATAGTAGCATTACAAAAAATCCCAAAAATTTTGTAAAAAATAACATTTTGGGAAATTCTAGCCATTATGATACCATGCAATGAGCAAAATAAGAAATTTTAAGGTCCGATCTAAGTTAAAATTCGAGTCAAAGTGAGTGACCAGTAATATGTTCGTATGCAGCTATGTACTTAGATGACATTTCATGTGATAGTTCTGACGGTAATTCTGGTGCGGTTGGTTCTTTACCGGCATTTCTATCATCTTCAAACTTTTTTTGATATCCACGTGCTGCCAACCAATCACGTAAGAGTTGCTTGTCAAAACTTTCTTGTGTTTTACCTACTTGATATGCATCCTTTGACCACATTCTATATTCATCGGGACCAATGGAATCACCTAACAATATGGTATTAGACGATTTTCCAAATTCTAATTTCAAATCAGCTAAGATGAATCCAGCTTTTTCTGCTATTTTAGACATGTTTTTGTAAATACCAATAGATGTTTCTTCCAACCAATCATAATCTTTTGAGCTGACAAGACCCTTATCCAAGGCCAAACTTTTGGTAATTGGAAGATCGTGTGTCTCCGATTTTGTCGTAGGATCAAATACAGGTTCTGGCATCTTTGCCGCAATTCTAGTATCAGTATTTTTTGGGATTGTGACTTGATCTTCCTTCCATCTCTGAATTAAACTCCCATAGAAATACCCTCTAACAACACATTCTATTGGAATCATTTCCATTTTTTTTACAACCATTTTGTCTTTTGTTTCTGTTCTTACATAGTGATTTGGTGTTTGAATTTTTTTGAACCAGAATTCAGCAAATTTGCAAAGAACTTCTCCTTTTCTTGGAATGGGAGTAGGAAACTTTACGTCAAATGCAGAAACCCTGTCACTAAAATGGAAAAGCAAATTTCCATCATCCAATTCGTAAATGTCTTTTACCTTACCTGAACGAAGGAACTTCAAACACGCGTCGTTGATCAGCGTTAGATTTAAACTGATACAAAATATGTTCTGCTATGAACCCATCATGCCTGGCATGTTTATTGGGGTTCTATAGGGTTTAGTAACGTGAACTCCTTGATCTGTTGTTACAGTAACTTCCTGAAGATCACTTCCAGCAGATGGTGAAAGTATTACTTTTTCTCTAGGTTTTAACATAGGAATAATATCAGGTTTACTACTTCCCCCATAGTCTACTTTAACATTAGTAAGAGATTCTTTTCCTACATTTTGAACTGTTACATGGGTATCAGTAACTAGTGATTGCTTATCCTTGAATGGATCTAAAAATATAGCATATTCCTCAGTCGGTCCTTGGATAATTAACAGGGTTACAACTATTGTCACAGTAGCAACACCACCACATATTACGGCAAGAAAACTTTTTCTCATAAAATAAAATAATTTATGGTTAATTATAAAGTCTAACTCTACTATATTGTGCAAATAGCCATATCGCTTAAATTCAAAATGTACGAGGTTCAGAGATAACTTGAGTCTAAAAATTAAAGATACAACGCCTGATCATGCACTACGAGATTACTTAGATAGAATATACATTCAATCTCATAGTCAGGCATCTGTTAATTCATATCGTACTGCAATCATAGGCATAAAAAATGGATTTAGAATATTTTTAAAAGAAAAATACAATTGTGATGAAATACAACTTACAACAAGAATACAAAATCAAGAGCTAGACGTTTACAACGTTCTAAACGAGTATGTTATTTTTCTCGACAAAAAAGGAATCAAACCCAAGAGCATAAGGCTTTGGTTCACAGTCGTTAAAGGCTATTTTACACACTTGCAAGTAGAAGTTTTTTCAGAAAAATGCAAACAAAGGGTTAAGCTTCCAAAAGTCAGACGAGTAAAAAAAGAGGCTTTAACCAAAGAAATTCTAGTTAAATTATTTCGTAACCTAGATGCTAAACTAGAAACTGCCATACTTGTAGCCATATCAAGCGGTATGAGAGTCGGTGAAATAGCTGGTCTAACACTAGCAGATGTTGAATTTAATCAGGAACCTGTAAAAATTAATGTAAGAGCTGAAACATCAAAATCAAGAGAGGATAGAGAGACATTTCTGACAAACGAAGCTTCAGAGGCGTTAAAGGATTATCTAAAAAGATATTTTGGTTGGAAAGAAGATAACACAAATTCACAATTAGATGGTCTTAGAATATTTGGGCGAACAAGTAAAATTAGAACAAGTAGCTTAAAGGGTCTGTTACCAAAGCTAGAAGAACAATTATCAGACGCAATTTTACTTCAAAAAACTCTAGAAAGGAGAATCGCAAAGGTTCCAGAATTAAATCGCCTAGCTCGAAACGGAAGAAAAGTAATACATTTCCATGCATTTAGAGAATATTTCTATACTGTTGTTAGTAATGTGTCAGGATCTAATTTTGCTCATGCCTTAATGGGCCACCATGAATACTTGGATACATACTACACCCTATCAAATAAACAGCAAATTCAACTCTATCAAAAAGCTATACCATATCTTACAATTACAGATTATAGCAAAATAGAACGAGACTTGGAGAAAATTCAAAACAATCAATCCGATATGCTTGAAAAATACGCAGAGGTAGAACGCTACTTGAGAGCTAAAGATCCTTCATTTTTAGAATTTCTAAAACGAAACGAAGAGAGATAGGAATCAGTTATAAAAGGCCGTCTGATCAGCTCAGAGCAGACATAATTCTAGCGTGGTTTTATTAATGATAAGATAGAATTCTGATCGAATTGCCAGATGTTAGTGTATTTGTAGATGAATCAGGAGATTTGGGTTTTAAACAAAAATCTTCAGAATTTTTTGTGATCAGTTATATAATTATGATTAATGATGTGCCAATGTTTCTTAGAAATAAATGTCGTAGATTATTAATGAATATAAACACACAGAATAGAAAAAAGCGTAAAATATCTGAATTTAAATTCTCAGAGGATACCCCAAAAACACGAAATAAATTTCTTAAACTGATTGCTACATTTGATATTAGCATAGGTATCGCAGTTATCAGTAAAGATAGTGTTAAATCTAATATTAGGAATGATGCAATTCTTCTTTACAATTTCATTACAGTAGATCATACAATAAAAACAATTGTAGAAGAGTATTTGAAAACAACATCAGTGTATAATACCATACACTTTGTGATTGATAGGAGTTTGACCAAAAAAGCCCGAAAACATTTTAATGCATATTGTGAGGACAAGATAAGCTTTCTTACACAAGGAAAAAAATTCTATTATGATATAAATACAAAGATAGAGCATGAAAATTCAGAAAGTGAAGCTTGTTTACAGATCGCGGATTATGTTGCTAGTGCAGTGTTTTCAAAATTTGAAAGGAAAAATAGCCAATATTATGACATAATTAAAAACAAAATAAAACATAAGAGCAAATGGGATTGGACTAGTAAAGTAATGTGGTGAACCTGTTCCTACTTATCCCATCCCAGATCCCTGAGCATCATTTGTTCGGAACAGACTCCATTGAGTAAACAATGGAATTTACCCACCTGATTAACTATGTGCCTAGAGGTCTATTTAACTTTCGTGTGTCTTTTCTCAAAATGTCTTAGTTAACATTCTTCTAGATGCGAGATCGATTATATTTCCTTATTTGATATTCAAACATTTCTAAATTCAGGAAGGTCTTTTCTAATCTCATCCCATTTTTCATTATCATTTTTACATGTTCTGTAATATTTGCCGTTAACATGTATTAGAGTACAATCTGAAGGTAGATCTAGGTCAAATTTTGGCACGTTTGTTTGTTTAAAGTCTCTGTCAAGCATTATGACATAGTTATTCGGTTTAACTTTGGATTCTATTATGCCTGAGGCCTTTGGGGTTTGTGAATTTTGTGCATGACCGTTACTGCCATTCAGTCTTTGATCAATTGCATTTTTAATAAAATCATTACGTGAACAAGCTTCCTTTTCACATACTTGGTCAATATTATCAAATAATTCTTTATCAAGTCTAATTGAAGCTGTTTTAGTTTTCATGTGGTACAACCTCTTAATGTCGTGTTACAAATTGTGTTATACGTGTGACAGTGTGTATGACAATATGTATGCGTGATTTTATGCGTGTTATTTCTTAAAGTTGTGTTCATGTGTGTTAGCTGTGTTATATCATTAGTTAAGAAATATGGCAATTATCTTTCGTGTCATCGTGGTTTGTCAATCTCTTAAAATTATACTTGTTCTGGCTAATAGGATCTAAAGATAACACGATTGATCAAATCGTGGCATAATTGAGCCTTTTAGCCAAAAATAAGATCAGATTATGCTTTTTGCTATGACACGACGACACTATCAGACGGATTAAGAACTTTGAGTCTTTCAGAGTGCTTGCCAGTTTGTTCTTCAATCCATTGGTTTAACTCTTCTTCAGTAAATTGTATGTCGTCAGTTTTAATTTCTTCAAATTTCTTATCAGTCACATAGTAAAGGTATTCTTTTGACTTTGTCTTTTCCCTAGTAAGATACCCTACAGACCACAATTGATTCATTAATTCTCTTGTTCTATTGTCGCTTTTTCTTAATATTGCTGACATTTCTTTGACAGTAACGCCCTCTGTAGCCTTTTGGTCTAAAACTTCCTGGATTTGATTTTCCCATGTTTTGTCCTTACAGGCCTGCTTAATTTTTTCATAAATTTCCATAGAAGATTCATTCAGTTTATTCAAAGTCTGTCTGATAGTAGAATCTGCAATTTCAAGAGCTTCTTTGAAGTCTGAAGGTTCTGAAATTAAAGCATACGTATATCGCTTTTCAGTATTGCCAAAGGAATCAATTATGAAATCCTTACCGTTTAGATCCTGAACTCTTTTTCTATTTGATGCATGAAGGAAGGTAATAACAGATGTTAGATTCAATATTTTTGTCAAGTCTCTTCGTATGGTAATATTTGCAGTAGGTATTCTATCCTCGATTTTATTGACAAAAGGTATTATGATGTCGGTTATTTGATGAGCAAGCATTTTATAGATTCCAACTAACTTTTCTAATTCATTTAACTCGCTGTTCCATTGGTCATTAATACTAAGCATAGAATAATCCTTGCAAATATGTGAGACAATCTTCTTAGTTTGAGCTTCTGTCTCATCTACTTGCATAAGAAAAGTTCTATTCAACGATTCGGCGTCTATGTTAAAGTTAGTAGATGTAGAAATAAAGACAGGTATCCCATTAACTTCTAGAGTTTGCGGTGTGTTTTTTCCCTTTTCATCTCTCTCGACTAGACCAACCCTTAGCTTGCCTTCTGATAGTAAAAATTTCAAACTTGACATGCTAACTTGATTTTTTTCGTTTGTTCTTTCCATTTGTTCAATTTTGAAAATTTTTCCATCCATGCTTCTGTTTTGTCTTTTTAAAAATGCATTTGTGTAATCAGTAAAATCTATAACGTCCTTCATAAAGGGTCGAAGAACAGTATTAACAAGGTTTGATTTTCCTGCACTACTCTGACTAGTAATTATTGTTGACAGTCTGTATTTTCTTGGCAAGTCTTTTGAAATACATGCGCAAAAAAGAAATTTGACATTATTTTCTTCACCAACAATTTTAGAGCTGTAACCTAAGGCTATTTTTGATAAGATGTCTGGGTCTTTTACATCATATTTGGTGTCAAGTTCCATTTTTAAGCTCCTTTATTACGCACAAATCTGCAATTTTTTGAATAACATAACTAGGATTATGGTAACGGAAAGGATCCTCGATTATACCCATTCGGTATGCAAGTTCATAGAGCTCGTCACGATCATGGTCTCTAGCCAAATGTTTTTTGAATAACGAATACTCTACATAGAGGACTTTCCCAAAATGTTTACAATTTTCAATTAAACAAGAAAATCTAGCACTACTCATTTTCAAAATCTCCGTTTTTATGACATTTGCATTCGCATCCTTTCAGACCCTTACATCTATTGTGATGATAACGATAACAAGCTGACTGTAAGAACATCTATGACCAAACCCTCGAATTTTCAAAACAAATATGATTTTTTATGTGATCATCACAAAATTTTTTCCCACAACTTGAACAGTTTTTGGTATTCTTTGCAGTCCAACAATACACGCAAGAACAAAGATTCTTTATATCTCTGCGAGGAATTGCCACAAGATCTATTAGTGTAGAAGAATTACTCAGTATCATCAACCTCATTAGACGTGTGGTTTGATGTTGGACCTGAGCGATTCAGTTTTGGTCCAACAAGGATATATTTTCCTTCTTGAATAACAGCCTGGAAAATAGGCTCTTTTGAATTAAAATAATCTATCCATCTTGCATCTATCGCTAAAATTATCTTGTTGTTGAATCTATGAGATTTAATTTCGCCTAATTTTTCTTGCATTTTAATCAAAGCCCTCTTCGTCTTGATCAAAAATATCCTCTTCATTGTATTGACAAGGTTTTTTGTAGAATGTTTTTTTACTAAAAATAATTGGGTTTGAGCTGAATCTGTTAAGGATCGTCATTATTCCTCCGAGTCTCCAGTTTGTTCTGATTCTGTTTGTAGCTCTTCGTTGTATTGCTCTACTGTGTTCTTAATCCTAGATTCAAGCTCTTTTTTCTGCTTATTGTTTAGGCCACCATGCGCCACGCATATTTTTTTAGCCATTATTCGATTCTCCCTGTTCGTCATCCATGCAGATCTTACAGAATGGCTTGGTGTCTTTCTCCGCTAGTTCTTCATATTTATCGCAGACCTCGTTAACTGCGGAGTCAACCCCACGCGAAATGGGTTTTTGTGTTATCTCGCTTAGGCGGCCTATTGTTTTGTTTGATAATTTACCTTGCATGTTATTAGGTGAGTTGTCGATATGGTTAATAAAGCGACTTTTTATTACTTAACGTATGAATCAATTCCCATGCCTGAGAGAGACTCTAATCGTTAAGTTTCTGAGAATATGAAAATTAAGGTCAATTGTGATAATCAAGATTGTACAGCTAAGAGTTCATTGATAGCTGTAAGTTACTTTGACAAAGAAAAAGAGGCCGATAAAGTTTGTATGTATTTTTGCTCTAAATGTTCAACAGTATCTCAATTAGAAAGAATACCGTTTAACAAGCAAGTGACAAGTTTTGAGGTTTTGATCATAAAAGAAGGGGGAGAAATTGACATAAAGGCTATGCAAAACAAGCATGACCCAAGATGTATTCGATGTTCAAAATCAATTATTTCTTATCAAGAATGGAGACAACCAACGAAAAAAGAAGCGCTTCATTATTTATTCATAGATAAGCGAAATCATAACAATAATGATGGTTCAGGTTGTGGTTATGATATATGTCCTAATTATATCAAGGCTACAAGATGTAGGACCATAATTCATTTTTTAAAGCAAGTTACTATACCTATTTTTACTGATCGAAGCTGTATAGTCAAGTTGTATATTGAATCACCTAAACAAAAAATACTAAGAACTTTTGCAGGTTATCTCTGCTTATTTTGTAATAAGATATTCTTTATGGAAAAATTACCTCACATAAAATGGAAAACAATACATGAATGGCGAAATTTGGAGTTTGTCCCTTTCAATACCAATATTGGATTAGGCAATTCTACCAAATATGACACATTAGGTATTTACTCCAGGAATAATGATTTTTAGGCAAAAACACCCTAGTTATTAGTACAATAAGGTTTATTTAGTAAAGTCTATTTGTAGCCTTGACCAGGTATGACAGAAAGAGTAGTAGTCGATAGAACGTTACTAACCTTACGAATCTTTTTAGTAATTATTAGTTCAATCTCATTTCTTGTCTGAACTTGAACTTTCACAAATATATCGTATTGCCCATAAGTTCCAAGAACCTCCTTTACGCCGTCTATTTTTAAAATATCATTCATAACATCTACTTCGTGTCCCATTTTGGCTTTTACCAAGACATATGCTAATTCCAATTTATTCCCCTTTAATTTCAGCTCTGCTCTTAAAGACGGGTTTTATTCTAAGCGGAGAATAATCGCCAGTAGAACATGAAAAACACATCGAATTAGCATCGATTCCAATCGCATCTGCCAAATTCTGTGTGTCATTGTATCCCAAAAAATCGGCACCAACAACTTGTCGGACTTTTTCTACCATTGCATCTTCAGAATACACAGCACCATTATCAAAAAACGTTACAAGTTCTTCTTGTGAGGGAAAGTCAATTCCAGCATAACATGGAAATTTTATTGGCGGAAATGTTATTACCATACTAATTTTTTTTGCTCCTGCTCGCCGCAGAGCTTTTATGATTGCCTTAGAGCTTGTTCCTCTTACAAGACTGTCATCAACTACAACTACGTGTTTACCATCAATAACTTGGGTAATTGGTATTATCCAACGGTTTATTTCAACTCTGTCACTTTGATGAGGTTCAATAAAACTTCGTAACGGTCCCTTTCTACTGTACCTATCTTTTAACAAGCCTTCTTCAAATTGAATTCCCAATTCCTGAGCATATCCTAGTGCAGCAGGTCTTGCTGAGTCAGGCACAGGAATTACTATATCTGCATCTTTAATTGGAAACTTTCTTGCAAGATACTGGCCAATTTTTTTTCTTACCATGTAAATATTAGAACCTTCCATAACACTAGAAGGATGTGCAAAGTAGGTAAACTCAAATGAACAATGTGCCGATTTTTTTTCTTCAGAAAACATCTCTGATTCTAAACCAGCATTACTAATTTTTATCAGCTCACCTGGTTTTACATCACGAATCAGTTGTGCACCAACTGCTGCAAGTGCAGCAGATTCTGAAGCTACAATATACGTATTAGTGTCTTTTCTGAAACCAACAACCATTGGTCTAAATCCTTTTGGATCACGAGCTGCATACACAGCGTTATCATCAGATACAAAAGTAAAACAAAATGAACCAACCATCTCATTTTTTAAAATTGAAAGTGCGTTACCAAGCTTACCGTTTTCTGACATGAGCGAAACCAATCGTTTTGCTGCAATCAACGTATCACTAGCATTTTGTGGTGTAAAAGTACAGCCTCCTACCATTCCTGATAATTCCTCAACGTTAGATATGGTGCCATTATGTGCAATACAAAGATCTTTTACCTTTAATGGTTGAGCGTTTTCCAAGTTACTTCCTCCCATAGTAGAATATCTTACGTGGCCAATTGCTGCAGGTGACGCGTATTCTCTTGTAACTTTGTCAAATTCTGAAACTGCGGATGATACTAATCCAAGTTGTTTGTATGGTTGTTTTTTTGGAACAGCTACCCCCCATGCTTCTTGTCCTCTGTGTTGAAGTGCTCTTAGGGAATCAATTATCATCGGGATAACATTTGCACCATCTAGACTAAAGATGCCTACAACTCCGCAGTTTTCCTTAACCATGAGTAACCAACGACCCCAACGAGTTTAACCATTTGTCTCGTGCCTTATCAATCCTTAGATTTGTAATCGTTTTTGTTTTGTTTCTAAATATTATACTAGAACCAGAAAACTTACCAATGAATCCATATAATACATTTTTTTGTTTTAACAGAGATTTTATTTTATCAGAATTCTTTTGGTCTATAACTAATAGATAACGAGAGTGAGATTCAGAAAATAGAATCTCGTCAGGCTTTAGTTTTTGTCCAGGTATTTTATCTATTGATATAACACAGCCCATATCATTTGTAATGCATAGTTCAGATACTGCTACCGCAATACCGCCTTTCGAACAATCATGCACAGAATTTACCAGTTCCTGATTTATCAATTCCAATATGGTTTGTTGATTTTGTTTGGAAGATTTCATGTCTACTGTTGGAGATGTTCCACCAATTATATCGTGTATGTATTCATAATATTCAGAGCCGCCAAGTTCATCTTTTGTTTCTCCTACAATAACAAGTATGTTGTTATTTGTAATTTTTTGTGCAAATAATGGTTTTTTATCAATCAGTCCAAGAACCCCAATCAATGGAGTTGGTTTTATTGGGCCATTGTCTGTTTCATTGTAAAAACTAACTTTTCCTCCAACACATGGAATTTCAAAATATTTTGCAAATTCAGATATTCCTTCCAATGATTCTTTAAATGTCCAAAAAATTTCAGGATCTTCTGGATTTCCAAACTGTAAATGATCAACCATGCCAATTGGTGTAGCCCCAGTACAAACAACATTCCTACACGCTTCTTCAAAGCATCCTATGGCACCTTGACGAGGATTAACGTAGCATTGTTTTGAATTACCATCAATCTTTACAGACAGGAATTTACCATTATCTAATCTTAGAACAGAGGCATCATGCCCTGGTTTTATTACAGTTCTTATCCCAACCTCATGATCATATTGCCCATACACCCAGATCTTGCTTGCAATGTTAGGATTTGCAAGCATTTGAAGCAGTGTACCAGTTAGGTCTTTTGGCGTATTTGGTTTTTTTATCTCTTCAATTTTTTTTAGGTATTTTGGTTTTGATGCAGGCCTGTCTAAAAGTGGTGCGTTTGCAATTACGCTACTAGGCAGATTTGCTATTGTGTTTGTCTCAACTCTGACTTGCATCATTCTATCTTCTTTTACTTTGCCAATAACAGAGTATGGAACTCTGTATTTTTCACATATTTTTTTTAATATTGGAAGCTTTTGCCTATCCGTTATGACAAGCATTCTTTCTTGCGATTCTGAAACCATCAATTCTGTAGGTGACATACTTGCCTCCCTTTTGTGAATGCGTGCGACATCCATCTCTATCCCAACAGAAAGTGCGTCAGCAGTTTCTGAAATAGCACAAGAAAGACCTCCACCACCCAAATCCTTCATTGCTTTTATGCAATGTTGATCACGTGCTTCAAGTATGGCTTCTATAACCAATTTTTCTATAAATGGATCTGGTATTTGAACAGCTGAACGGTTTTCTGACTCTAGCTTATCTGATGCAAATTGTGAGCCACCAATTCCATCACGTCCCGTAGAACCTCCAATTAAAACAACAAAGTCGTCTTTATCCGCTCTATTTTTTATGAGTTTCTCTTTTTTACCAAGTCCAATAGCTGCTACGTCAACTAGCGCATAGTTTGTAAAACATTTATCAAATTCAATTTCACCTCCAATTGTTGGGATCCCAAGGCAGTTACCATAGTCTGCAATTCCGCGTACTGCATTTTTGAAAAGCCATCTTGCATGAGAATCTTTTTCAATATCGCCAAATCGTAGAGCGTCAAGTATTGCAATGGGTCTTGTTCCCGCAGATAAAATATCACGGATAACACCACCTACACCAGTAGCCGCACCACCATATGGTTCAACAGCAGAGGGATGATTATGACTTTCAATATGTACTGTTACAACATAGCCATCACCAACATCTAGAACTCCAGAGTCATAGCCCGGACCAGATATTACTCGGCTTCCATCTCTAGGCAATAGTTTCAAATGTTTTTTTGAGGATTTGTACGAACAGTGTTCTGACCATTCTGCTGCAACTATCTGTAGTTCTACAGGACTGGGTTTGCGACCAATTTTCTTTTCAAGAAAAGCATGCTCCTGTGGAGTAAGACTCATTGCGCCACACCCAATGTATTCAACAGGGATTCAAAAATCAATGAAGCCGGTTTTGAATTCTTTGGATTTATGATAGATTCTGCAGACCTTTCAGGATGTGGCATCATGCCAACAACGTTACCTTGCTTGTTGCATATCCCAGCAATATCAAGTGAAGCCCCATTTACTTCCTCACCATATGTAAAGACAATCTGATTGTTTTTCTTTAATGATTTTAATGTCTCCTTGTCAGCATAATACCTGCCTTCTCCATTTGCAATTGCAATAGGAATTCTTTGATTTAGTTTCAATTTGTTAGTAAACGGAGTCTTGTTATTTTTTACTATAATCTCAGTCCATTTACACATGAATGCAAGTGATGTGTTCTTAAGAAGTGCCCCTGGTAAAAGTCCTGCCTCTACAAGAATTTGAAATCCATTACAAACTCCCAGAATTGGCATTCCTTTTTCTGCCATTTTTTTAACGTCAGAGATTACAGGACTATGAGCGGCAATAACTCCAGCACGAAGCCTATCACCATATGAAAAACCTCCTGGAAGAACTATGGCATCAATATTTTTTGGGAGCTCGTCAGTATGCCAAACAAGTTCTGTTTTTAATTTAAAAACATCTAAAAGCACATGATGCATATCCCGATCGCAGTTACTTCCCGGAAATACAACAACAGCGACTTTCACAATTCTACATTGTTTGACAGCATTATTAAATTGAATCGAATGAAAATGAAATCATTTTTATCCTAATACTTTTTGGTACTAGCTATGGGTCAAGTACGTGACATCATGGTACGTAATGTAGTTACCATAGAACACGATAAGACAGCAAAAGACGTCGCACTTTTACTTGCAGAAAAAGAAATCAGTTCCCTTGTGGTTATAAAAGACGGTACCCCAATAGGATTGGTTACAGAAAGAGATCTTGCTCGTAAAGTCTCAACTTCAGATAGAAAAAGTTCAGACGTGTCTCTCTCTGAGATAATGTCGCATAATTTTAGATGGGTAGAGCCCATGACCCCAATAGAGGATGCAGTTCAAAAAATGATTAACAAGAATATTCGTAGACTCCTTGTTCTTGAGGATGGTAAGCTTGCTGGCATCATAACTGAAACAGATTTGGCAAAATACTTGCGAAGTAAACTATTGATAGATGGAGCCCTCGAGGATACCACTGCTCTGAACCGCAAGGTCGTAAAAAGTAGTTAGGCATCAAAACTTTCAACAGATACCTTACTGACAAGTGGATTGTAAATTCTAAATTCATTACATAAATCAAGCACAATTTTTTCAGCAATCTTTCGATTTTTTGCGTCTACATCAAATTTGAGCATCTTTGCAGAACGAACTTTTTTCACAGAAGCATTATGATCTTTTAGAATCAAATCATTCAATATAGTCTCGCCCTCAGGATCACTTATCTCTGGCTTGTTTTCTATTGTCACATTCACTTTGAAAAATGGCATGTGATTTGTTTAATTGTAATTAATTTAAGCTTTGGCTATTTTCTATTTTGTTTAATCAAAAGAACTGTATCTTCTTAATTTCCATTGAAATTACAAATCAA
The DNA here is from genome assembly GCA_035935115.1 of Nitrosopumilaceae archaeon. Taxonomy (GTDB): domain Archaea; phylum Thermoproteota; class Nitrososphaeria; order Nitrososphaerales; family Nitrosopumilaceae; genus TA-20. The sequence continues at coordinate 63,798 of DASYXK010000021.1, read as the reverse complement.
GACTCGACAATGACCACGCAGAAAAGATTAACTTGAATAAATATTATCAAAACAGTTATGAGTTCAACATTTAATCCAATCGAATACAAAATCAATACTAGAACAAATTGGAATACGGTTGCACCCCAATATCATAATGATTGGGCAAATAGTGATGCCGGACCTTTTAAATCAACAAAAGAATTAGTAAAAGCAGCAGAAATCAAACCTGATGATTCTGTATTAGATGTAGCATGTGGAACAGGCGTAGTTTCAAAAGAGATTTCACACCTACTTGGAAATTTAGGAACACTTGTTGGAATAGATATTTCACGGGTGGCACTTTGCATTGCAAAAAAATCAATTCAGTTTAGAAATGTAGACTTTGTTGAAATGGATGCAGAAAACATTGGTTTTCATGTAAATTTTGACAAAATAGTTTGTCAGTATGGTTTGATGTTCTTCCCAGATGCATACAAAGTTCTAAAATCAATTAGTGATATCATGAAAAAAGATGGGAAAATAGCAGTAACAGTTCATGGAACACAAACAGGTGTACCATATTTTAGTTGTATAATGAATTCAATTCTACACTACATTCCAGACATTAGAGTAAAAGGAACTCCAACAGTTCACAGATTTGGAAATCCGGAAGATCTACAAAAGGAAATAAGCACTGCAGGATTTTCAGATGTAAAAATAAAAAAATTTACTTTTACTTATCATACAGGAAACTTTGAGGAATATTGGACAGATTACATGAATTCTACTGCAAATTCAATTTGGCCAAAAATTAAAACTAAAGGAACTGAAATAGTAAATATGATCAAAAAAGAAGCAGAACAAAACATCTCCCAGTTTATTAAAAATGAAAAGATTGAATTTCCATGGGATGTTTTGATTGCTACAGCATACAAATAAAGAACTTTTGGATACAACCCCCGGTTTCTTGTAATCTGGATATTCATGATATCTTTTTTGCAAAAGTTTCTAAATCTGAATCAAACCATATCGTTTTTGCTTCTAGTCCTGTAGAGGTATGTGAATTAATTGCAATATGGGAAAATTTTTGCTTTTGATTTGTAGAACCATGTACGTGTAAAGTATATTTTGGAATATAGACAACATCCCCTTTCTTAAGAGGGATTTTTGAAATCTGCATAATTTTCAAGCCTGTTTTTACAGTACCCTTAATTTTCTTGTATATGACAAGTTTTCCAATACCTTCAGTTACAATTAATGTTTGGCCTGCCTCATGGTAATGCAGTTTGGTTTTTGCACCTTTTTGAAAAGTTACAAGGTATATTTTTTGTTCAAGTGATTTAATTATGCGCGAAATATCGTGTAGTATTACACTTCCTACAAAATACTTCTTTTTTTGCAAAATAAGATTTTTATCTACACGTCCAATTGATATATTGTCTTTTTTCATTGCATGTTATTGATTTTTGATATTAAATAGTTGTTACGCTAATTATTTTTTTAATAATTATCTATTAACTTGTCAATGTAATAACATTTTAAACCACCCTAACTTTCCTCTTACTTAATGCCAACGTAGCTCAGCCTGGCTAGAGCATCTGACTTGTAATCAGAAGGTCGAGGGTCCAAATCCCTTCGTTGGCTTTTTAAAATAACAGACAAAAGTTAAGTAAGAACTAATTTGAAGTAAATTTGTGCATAGAGGATACATTTTACTAAACTGCGATCTTGGAGCAGAGGAATATGTCGTAGAGGAATTAAAGCGCATTCCCCAAGTAAAGAATGCATTTGTGACATTTGGTGCATATGACATTTTAATTGAGATGGAGGCGGATACGCAAGAAAACTTTGACAAGGCAATTTCTCTTAAAATACGCAGTATGCCAAGAGTTGTAAGTACAATGACACTAAATGTTGTAAATCAGTAAAATACACAAGAAGATAGAAATATTGTTAAAATCATATTTAGAAAAAATTAGTTTTGTTTTTAGGCCAAATTTAGTTGCGATCATTTTTCGAAGGATAATTATAGAAGTGAATTAACTTATCAGAAATTGGAAAAAATTGAATACAAGGGTACTGTTTGGGCAATAAACCACGGATTACCAGAACCGTTACTTAATCATTGTATAAAGAAGCTTGTCGATTACGGAATAAAAAAAGAAGACATCGTTATTACTGATGCACCGTCTGATGTAAAGATAGGAACTGTTGTAGTAGACATTTGGCCGTATCATTTGGAGGTAGGACGTGTTCGCACGGTAAGAAATGACTCCTATATCAGTGGAAGTGTACTGATAATAGAGCTCAAAGCAGATGCTGAAGGAACCTATATCGATTAGAGTATTTTCCAAAAAGTTCATGTTTTTTTAGAATAGATTTATTTCGTATCTAAAATTACCAACAGTGTTGAAGAAAAAGAAAGCTCCAAACCCAAAAAGGAAAATGCAGATGGCAATTGCTGCAGGAGCAATAATAATTAGCGGAGTCATCATATTAAATTATAATCTTGATCAAGCAACAATATCAGGCCAGAGTTTTGGCGACAGCCTTGCACAGATACAAAATGATCTCAAAAATGAGACTGCCGATTATGACGCAAAAATAGCACTGTATCAAAATGAAAACATAACAAAACAAGATATGTTACAAATTTCTGATACACACATAGCTGTTCTAAGCAAGATGTTGTCAAAATACAACAAGCTAAAGCCTCCAGAGCCTTTTGCCCCTTCTTTAGAATTATTCAGACTTTCTACTCAAGCGCAACTTGATAGTGATAAACTCTTAAAACAGTGGATTCAGACGGGAGATAATTCTACTAAGGCCAGATCAGATCAACTCTTAGGGCAATCATTTTACTATGAAACAAGAGCTCTTGATTCATTTAACAAAGCCAAAACCAATTCAGAATAATTTTTTTATAAGTTCTACAGCAGACCTTGATTATTTAATACGTCAAGTGTGGATCCGAGTTCATAAAGAAGGGCATTTTTTTCTAAAGGAATAGGAGCAGCAAACGAGATTGGAATAGTTATACTTAACATGTCTGGGTCTGTATGAGATACACGAATTTTGTGATTTTGGTTTTTTTGAGATGCAATAAATTTTTGCCACCACAAAATCCTATCTCTTACTTCGTCTATTCTTGCCTCAAGATAATTCATTTCTATTTCGTTATCAAGACTAAATATTCCAAACTTTATCATGGGAAGCAATAGATAGCCACCAGGAATTTTTTCATGTTTTTTATGCATTTCTTCAATTACCTCATCAGCTTTTTCTTGTGGAAATATGTCACCATACTCAGGAGCAAAATATCCTGCAATGTTTTTGTTCTCATCAAAGATTCGAAAATAATCCCCTTCTCGTTCAAGCTTCCACTGCATGTTTGTAGGTAAAAATGATTAATAATTAAGCCATTTGAGTTGTGCTCAAGCATTTTCCGCAAAAATAACCTTTACCAGTATTAAACATGGTAGAGTTCTTACACTGCGGACACTCTTTGTTTATTCTGTTGATTTCTATAGGCATGACAAAGAATTTCCGATCAATCTAAAAAGAAACTAGGTCAACATTATGTTAGTATTTTCTCTAATTACGTGACATCAAGATGATTTCTATTTAATTTTTGTTCATTTTTGTTAAAATCAAACATTATAAACGATAGTTTGAAATCTTAACTGTTGACCATTCCTGCGACAACCAAAGATTTCATAAATAATCTTATAGATTACTACATTAATGAGGCATCATCTTACAAGCAGTTTGCGCAAGAATATGCCTCAGATGTGACAGATATTACCGCTGCAACTTTTGGAATAATAATTGGTTGTGTATATTCAGGGTTTTTACAGGCATACGCAAATCAGAAACAAAAACCAGGTCTTGATGACATTCAAGAATTTCATCACATAATTAAGCGCAGAGCAGATCAAATTAAAAAAGGTGTTTTAGATGCAAAAGAATAGATCATTTACGTTAGAGATAAATCCCTACACTATTTAGGACTACCATGTCAGAGGTAATTCATTATCAAATTCAACAGCTCATAGACAATGGTCAGACAGTCCAATTATCACTTGTTGAAGATGTGCAGACAGAACCCATGTCACAAAAACAGCTCATGCTTGACGCGATAAATAACAAACTAGACCCAGAACTCAGAGAACAAATAGCTCCATTTATTGAAGCAATACTCCAATCCCAACCAACAATTGCGATAAAAAGTTACGCACAGACAGCAATAACAATCATAATGCCAAAACGCAGATATGAAAAAATGGGCAGCCCAAGTGTTGGACAAAGATTAGAGATAAATATTAAAAGTTTAAAGTAGTTTTTCTATTTCTGCTAATGAATCAAGCGGTAATGAGCATGTAAAATTTTTGCATATGAAAACCCTAGTCTTTGTTTTATCATATTCTTTTCCTGCAAAAAATGGATAATTTTTTAGGTCGTCCAAGTATTCTGCTTTTGGGATTATCACCAGTATTGATTCTGGCAGAAATCTTTTAGTGAGATTTGTATAAATCTCATTATTTTCCTCGTTTAGCAAAGTGATCTCAGTTGGATTTTGTAGGTAAATGTACATCGTAATCAAAAGTTGTCCAAACCCAAACGGGTTTTCTGCCGCCATTGTTGAAAGTGATTCCATTATCTTAACTGAAACATCAAGATACCTGTTGTTTTGTGTTATATGATATAGTCTTAGAAACGTGTTTGCTGCAAATGAATTTCCTGACGGAAGCGATAGATCATAGATGTTTTTTGTTCTAATAATCAACTGTTCGTGGTTGTCTGCAGTGAAAAAGAAGTTTTTTTCATTCTCATCCCAAAAATGTTCCAGTAAATAATTTGCATAATAGATTGCAAGTTCAAGATATTTTTTATTTGGAATTGCTTCAAAAAGATCTAAAAGTGCATTTGCAAAATAGGCATAATCATCAAGATATGCTTTGAGCTTTGCCTGTCCATCTTTGTAAGTTCTTAAAAGCTCGCCATTTTTTGTGAGTTTTTCTTGTATAAAGCTTACACAGTTTTCTGCAGCTTCTAAAAATCTTGTTTGCCCCGATATTCTAAATCCTTTGACAAATGCAGATATCATTAAAGCGTTCCAGCTTGTAAGGATTTTTTCGTCTCTTCCTGGGACCACTCGTTTTGAACGTATTTCAAAGAGTTTTTCAGAGCACTTTTTTATTATTTCTTTTACTTCTTGTTCTGTTTTACCAAATTGAAATGCTACAGTAGACATGTTTATGCTATTGTGTAATATGGTGTGGCCCTCAAAATTTCCACCATCTGTTACATCAAAATAAAGACAAAAGATATCAGCATCATTACCAATGATTTTTTGGATCTCGTTTTTCTTCCAAACATAGAATTTACCTTCTTCGCCTTCTGAATCTGCATCCTGTGCAGAATAAAATCCGCCATCAGAAGATGTCATCTCATGTAATACATACTGCAAAGTTTGATTTACAATTTCAAGATATCTTGAATCTTTAGTAATTTGATATGCTTCGGCGTAAACTATTGGCAAAAGGGCGTTATCATATAGCATCTTTTCAAAATGAGGAACATGCCATCTAGAGTCTGTAGAATATCTGTGAAATCCGCCCCCAAGATGATCATAAATTCCTCCACTTGCCATCTTGTTTAAAGTCTTGAAAACAAACTCTTGAAATCTTGTAATTCCAGAAAGTTTGGAGTATCTTAACATAAAAGAAAGATTTGCAGCGTTAGGAAATTTTGGGGCCTGCCCAAATCCCCCATTTACAGGATCTCCCATGGAGAGAAGATTTAATGCGGCCTCATCGAGTATTGTTTTCTCTAGCTTTGTCGATGAGGATATAGATTCAGTTCGTTGCAATGTATTCATGAAATTCTCAGTGGCAGATTCTACATCATGTGGTTTTTCTTTCCAAGCTTGTGATAACTGTCTAAGTAAACTACCAAAACCAGGCCTACCGTAGTTGTCTAGTGGTGGAAAATAAGTACCAACATAAAATGGCTTTTGATCAGGGGTGAGAAACACGCTCAATGGCCAACCTCCGCTACCAGTTGTTAGCTGACAAACTTTTTGATAAATATCATCAATGTCTGGGCGTTCTTCTCTATCTACTTTGATATTAACAAAATTCTCGTTCATGATTTGTGCAATATCTTCATTTTCAAATGATTCGTGTGCCATTACATGACACCAATGACAAGCACTATACCCTATGCTTAAAAAAATGGGTTTGTTTTCTTCTTTTGCTTTTTTTAATGCTTCGTCTCCCCAAGTATACCATTTTACTGGATTGTAGGCATGTTGTAAAAGATATGGACTGGTCTCTTTTATGAGGTTATTTGCTTGCACATAGTTCAAAGGTTGATTTGGTTATTTGTATGTAATTCAAATTTAAGTGGTAATTTCTTTATTTAATAAGATCAAATACTAATCAAACTAAGAAAATCATTTATCAATTCTTTATTGCACCTAACAATAACTGGTCAGAAGCTATGGCAATCTCTGGATAGCAATTTAACATCTTGCCGTTGTTAATTTTGTAAAATTTCCAGTTTTCACATTTTACATCATATTCAAGCTTTGAATTGTCGTATTTCCAGCCAAATCCATTTGCCATATTTATAGATGGATAACCATGTCCTCTGACAAGTATAATTGTGTTTTTGTTGTAGTCAGTCTTGACTTCAGCATAAAGTGCATTTGGATACAGATATACTACATTTGGATGGTGCGTTATTGCGTCAAATTCTTTTTTTGTAACATACTCATTATGCAGTATTATTATTCTATCATATTTTTTTAAAATATCTGGATTTTTGTCTACTTCGATATCTGTGATATGTGAATAATTGAGTAGTTTTAAAACCAGACCTGCCGTACCGCTAGCCGTATACGTGTTTTGGAATTTTGTTGGAATATTTACTGTTAAACATTTTGTGTCGCATCTTTTTTTATAGTAATCATAAAAACCATTGTTACCGTATGCCGCCTGTGTAAATATGGGATAGACAAAGACAGTTTTCTTGGATTTTTCTGCAAATCCAATTTTTTTATATTTATCATGCATTTCTGGTCTTAGCGTCATATCCAAACTTGTGACTTCGCCGTCCCTGTCATAATGCGGGTTGACCTTGAAAAGTACCCTAGATAATTGGATGTTTACTGTCTCTTTCTTACCTTCTATCCTTATAATAGCGGTAAGGATTTCACCATCTACATCTTTTCTAGGCGCAGTATGGTTTGAGCTTGCTGGCTCTGTATTGTGTGTTGGAGCTTGACTTGCTGTTTGCTTTGCTTCTACGAATATATCATACGTAAAACTTGTTGGCACCAATATTACTGCTATTGCAGCTACTATTAATGTAAGATAGATTACTTTCATTTTTTACCTTTTAGATAACATTCTGTATTTTTTACATATTAAAACTTAGGTGCAGTCGACTAAATGAAGATCTGACTTACCAAACTAAAAGATTGTTTGATAAATATTTAGATTAAAATTTAGGCAATTTGATTTAAATGTTAAATAAAAGATAAAATTTCTTTCATACATGAATTGCAAGCGATGTCATCACATCGATCAAGCACATGAACCAGCAGATAAAAACCACTCTCTTGCAAAAGTAGGCAAATGCCTCATACCACAATGTTCATGTACGCAATACATAGATCCCATAGAAGAAATTGATGAAGATTTACTTTAATGATCGAATTTATTTCGAAATAACGCCTATGTTTTCACCAAGGTTTACAGACTTCTGCGTATTGTTTGTAGTTTTAGTGGTTTGATTTGTAGTTGATGTTGCATTTACTTGTTCAGTTATTGCTAATGTTTTTTGTCCTGTTTGAGGTGAAACACTGTTTGTGTTGTTTAATTTTTGAGAAGTTATTACAGATTCGTTGCTATTACTGTTAATCTTTGTACTAGTATTGGCAATAGTTGCAGATTGTTGTGTATTCTGCATGGGTTGAACATTAGCAAGAATAGATGCACCAGTACCCAACACCATCTTCAAATTATCTGCATAAGATGAACTAAAAATTATTACGCTAACCTCTGGATCAGTATTTTTTTTTTGTTGTTCTTGCTCGTCCGCGGTAGCATTAACAAGCAGATTATCATGTTTATTCATAGATAATTTTGCGCCAACAGGCATTGCGTTGTTAAAGAAAACGACATTATATCCTTGTGTTGGAGTAAAAGCAGCTACTTCTGCATGTGCCATTAAATCTACATTACTGTCACGAGAATTCCCAAAGATGAGGATTTGAAATCCATTGACACTCTGTTGATACTGGTTTTGAAGTTTTTTTGCATCATTAATGGAATCGGTATGATCAAGCAATTTTAATTTTGCACCTACAGGAGCAACATAATCAAAAGAGATAATGTTGTAACCTTGTTTTGGTGTCATGGCATCAATTTCTTGCCCAGCCATAAGTCCAGTACCAAAATGATAGTTGCTTCCTATTGACCAAGTAATCAAACCAATGACAGTAAGTGAAACAGAGATTACAATCATAGAATACCCTACTTTACGATAATTGTGAGGCTCTTTCATGTGCTTCAAAAAAATGTCAGCCTGAATTTAATCTTTTATTAAATGGCATTCAACTAGCAATTAGCATCATTTTAAAACAAATTACAAAATTTATTTGAAGATTCGGATTATGAATCTGCTTTACGTTCAACTTTGAAGATCTGCAATGTAAGCAAATCAATTGCCTTTTTTAGGTGCTCAAACTCGTTAAAGGAGTGTAGTTGGTTTTCAACAAGTACCTTTAACACGCCAACAAGTGATTTTTGAAAGTTGTCAGTTGCTGAAACCTCAAGAGCATTCAATTTTGATATCAATATGTCCAGATCTTTTTGGGTAGGATGGTGTCCTTTTTCCATATTGATTATTTTATTCACAACATAATATAGTCTATGTATGGAATTCTACCATGGAAAAACACAATTTCAAATCTGTTTTAACAATGATAAAAAAATACTCCTTCATATTTTATGAAGATAAAGTTAAAACACATACAGTAAAACCAGATTTCATGATAGATGAAAAACTTGCTTCACTTGGTATCATTCTTCCTAGTCCTCCAAAACCCGCTGGCTCTTATGTTCCTGTTGTTGTCACAGGCAAACTTGTGTTTGTCTCAGGTCAAATTCCAATAAAAGATGGCAAAGTAGCATATTTGGGAAAGGTGCCAAAAGACATTTCAATTGAGGAAGCACAAAAGGCTGCCAAACTTTGCATAATAAACGCACTTGCCCAGATTAAAAACGAACTTGGAAGTTTGGATAAAATCTCAAAAATTGTTCGAGTTTCAGGATTTGTTAACTCTACACCAGAATTTACTGAGCAGCCCAAAGTAATTAACGCTGCATCAGATTTAATCTTTGAAATATTTGGAGCAAAGGGGCAACATAGCAGAATAGCCATAGGAGTTGCAAGCCTTCCCTTAAATTCTTGTGTAGAAATCGATGTAATAGCAGAGATTGTCTAAGTTCTAAAAGGAAATCAAGTTTTTTATCATTAATGTGCCAATTTAGAATTAAATTTCTTTAGAAAAATGTTTATCTTTTCTTTTGGTATGACCGCACCACATGCCTTGTCATGTCCTCCACCAGAGCCTCCAAGTTCAGTTGCCAGTGCATTAACGATTCTTCCAAGATGAACCTTAGATGATCTGGAGCCTCTAACAGAGACGGCATAAATTCCATGGTCCTCTCTTAATTTGTAAGATACCCCCACATCCTTTCCTGACATGCCTAAAACAAAATTTACAACCATGCTTGCACCAGAGTCAGTAACCTCCATGTATGCAAGATTTTTCATGGTTTTCATGTTATCTTTTACTTTTTGAATCACACCAGAAATTTTTTCTGCTTGTAAGCGAGCAAATTCAAATGCGTTTGGAATATCATGAGGGTATTTTGATTCGCTTAGTTCATCTACAAGATAAAGTAGATATTCACCATCTTTTTGGTGACTTACAATAGTAAATGTGAGAACGGTGGCTTCAAGTAAAGCAAATTGTCTATCAAACTTTTGAAGAAGTTTTGAGCCCAATGGCCTGTCTTCCATATAATCCGTTATTGCAGAGCACGCAGCTACAAAAGCACTGTGATCTGTCAATTTTTTCCTAAATGCCTCATATACCTGAACTGTGGTGCATTCATTGACGTTGTGAATCAGTTTAACTTTGAGTGATTTGATTTTCTTTTTTATACTTTCATCTAAATCATGATGATCAATGTATGTAATTGAAACTCGTTTTTTTCTAAGCGCAGTCAATAACTCGATAAATTGGTCTTGATTAGTTTTACTCAAGCCCAAGTCACAAATATACAAAGTCTTCAAAGAATCATTGTTTTTTAGTTGTTCAAGCTCAGTCATAAGACCAGGATAGTCAACCAGTTTTGTCTCTCCACCAAACGCTTGTCTGACAAGTGAAGCAGCACCTATTCCGTCTGCATCTTCTTTATGAGAAACACATACTATAGTTCTTGCCATAGAATTATCAAGGCAGAATGACCCTCATTTAAACCAAAAATATTCAAACGGTTTTCTTTGCATTCATGAAAATTTTGAATCGTGATACAAGGTTTTGATGTCCTGCCACATCTTGTAAAACAACACAGTACATATCGTAAAATGTTATTCCAAGCAGTCTTGCTTCCCTGTCAAGCTGACCTATTTCTTCAAGAACTTCTGGTTCCTTTGAAACTAGGACAAACTCATCAACGAGTTTTATGAAACTGTCTTCCATTTCGCTCATTTTCAATCTTTTTTGAAAATTTGTGCTATATGGCACAAAGTTGTCAGATTAGACAAACTGCTTAATTTTTGACTTCTCTCTTATCCTGCATGTAATTTTTTTAAAGGACAAGTACATTTTAGCAAATTCCCCGTATACGAGAGTAATGTTTCCTGATACAAACAAGGTAAAAAAAGCACTCGTTAGTCTAGCCCTGGAAGAATCATTACTGGAAATAGGTGGCAGTAAATTACTACATGATGTTTTTAGGATCTTATATGAGAGATTTCAGTCTTATTTGCCTGACTGCTATGATCATCCAGAATATCTAAGAGGAATATTTGCTGAGCTTGATAGTGGAACAGTTGATGTTTTCTTAGATTTACTCAATGAAAAATTAAAGGAATTCTCCTACCAAAGACCAATTGGAGAATTTTTAGTAAAAATAAGTAAAATAAAATGTAGCGTAGATTAAGGAAATTTTAAGATCTTCTGCAAAGTTTGCATTTAGCTACGATGTACCAAGTTGAATAGCATGGTATAATTTTAATACGCATTTTTTGCAGTAATATTGGTGGAAACAAAAAACATCGGTCTTCGCAATATCGAGGTAGCTGATACAAAAATTTCTGCAATTGATGGCGTAAATGGCAAACTGATTTACAGAGGATATGACATTTTGGACCTAGTCAAAAAATCTACTTTTGAGGAAACTGCATGCATGTTACTTAATGATGATCTTCCATCAAAAACCATACTTTCTGAATTTAATGACAAACTTGTTGCTTCTCGCAAGGTCCCAGAAGGTCTGGAGAAAAATCTCAAGAATTTGCCAAAAACAGCAAGCCCCATGGATGTTTTACAATCTTCTGTGGCAATACTTCCGGCATATGATAATGAAAAATCAGATGACAGGCCTACAAATTACACCAGAGCAATTGATCTTATTTCCAAACTACCAATAATCGTATCATGCTGGGACAGAATTCGTAATGGAAAGGAAATCATCCAACCATCAAAAGATCTTAGTCATGCCGCTAATTTTCTTTACATGCTTACAGGAAACATACCAGATAACGAATTTGCCAGAATTTTTGATATTTGTTTGATTTTACATGCTGAACACAGTTTTAATGCGTCTACTTTTGCTGCAAGGGAAGTAGCATCCACACGTGCTCACATGTATGCCGCAGTTAGTGCGGCTATTGGTGCACTAAGTGGCGAACTGCACGGAGGAGCTAATTTTCAAGTAATGAAGATGCTTTTAGAAATCAAGACTGAAGACAACGTTGAACCATGGATTAAAGAAAAACTTGCCCAAGGTAAAAAAATAATGGGAATGGGCCATGCAGTATACAAGACATTCGATCCGCGAGCCGAAGTGCTCAGAGAATTATCAAGGCGGTTATCTGAAAAAACAGGAGATCCTTGGTACAAGATTACAAAAAAAGTTGAAGATGTTACAGAAGAAGAGATGAAAAAGGTAAAAGGATCAGATATTTTTCCAAACGTGGATCTTTATAGTGCATCTGCTTACTATATGCTAAAAATTCCAATGGATTTGAACACACCAATTTTTGCAATCTCTAGAGTTGCAGGATGGACAGCTCATATCATTGAAGAAAAATTTGCAGAGGCTGCACCAAAACCAATGCTTTACAGACCAAAAGCAGTCTATGTAGGAAAATATTGTGGACCATCAGGATGCGAATACGTACCTTTGGAAAAAAGGCAGCAATAATAAATTTAAACAAAAATGAAGATACGCATTGGCATTTTTATTGTGATAGGAGTTTTACTTTTGAGTATTTTTCTCATTACTGAATTTATCTTTCCTGACATTATTTGTAAAGTAATTCACAGATCAGATGTCAAAACATCTGCAGGACAATACAATCTGATTTATTAAGTGATATTTGTTCTGGAATTACATAAAACTAGTTTCTAGTAGATAACCATTCTTTTGCTTTGATATCAATATCATATCTATGCAATACATGAAACACCATCTCATAAAACGTCAGACCACGCTTTTGTGCTTCACCATCTATCCATCTCAGACCTTCTGCAAGCTCTGGATCATATTCAGAAAACTCTACTAATTCATCCACCATATTAGTGAAGAAAGAGTTTGTCTCTAACACGCCATCAAGTTTTCATTTTTATTATTCAGTGCTATATTCAAAATATATAGACAATCAACGCCTTTTTGGTTGACATATGGATCGTCTCTGTTATTTTGATGGTAATGAGAAATTGATCTCATGGATCATTCAAGACGGTGAGACAAAATTTGAACAGACAAAAGATCATTATGAGATCCATTTAGATAAAACATCATAAGAATAGTCAAAAAACTTCCACAAAGCTATTGTCTAGTTAATAATACACCAATATCCATAAGATTTGTGTGTGTAGGTCCAGTAAATATCAAACCTTTGTGCTTTTTAAAAAAATAGTAGGAATTATTATTTTTTAGAAAATTTTGTATTTCATAGAATTTGTCTTTGGAACTTTGTATAATTGCTCCGCTGGCATTAGTATTTCCATCTTTTCCATCAGTTCCACATGATACAATTACAACATTTTTTCTATTGCCGTGAATTTTGTCAAACACAGATAGGACTAGCTCTTGGTTTCTTCCGCCTTTTCCATTTCCTACTACTTTTACGGTAGGCTCACCACCAAAAATAAGACAAGAGTGTTTCTTCATTGGAAATAATTGCAGTAAATTTTTTGCAACAAGTGCAACATTACCAGATACAGAGCGCATTGCACTTACAGCATATCCAAGCTGTCGTGCTCTTTCCATCATTGCATCAAGACAGTCATTATTTGTAGCAATGATGTAATTTCTTATTTTTGGAGATTTTGGAGTCTCTGGTATTTTATTATGAATTCCAAGATCTAGTCTTTTTAGAACGCTTTGTGGTATGTGTTTTTTTAGGCCATATTTTGTTAATATTTTATCTGCATCTTTGAAAGTAGTATCATCAAAATATGCAGGTGCTGACGCAATATCTGTCAAGTCATCACCAACAACATCAGACATTACAAGTGATACTGCATCACATGAGAGGTTTTCTGCCAGTTTTCCTCCTTTTATTTTGGAAAGATGTTTTCTAACACAGTTTATTTCTTGTATGCTTGCACCTGATTTTAACAATAAACTAGTGGTAATTTTTTTGTCTAAAAGAGATATACCATCAGGTAATGAAAGAAGCGAGGAGCCTCCACCAGATATTAAAAATATTACAAAATCAGATGGTTTTCTATTTTTTAAAAATTCTACAATTTGTTTTGCAGCACGAACACTTTGTTTATTTGGTATGGGATGGCCAGCATGAAGAATATTGAATCTTTTATTTATTAATACAGACTTTGTACCACATGGAATCACTATAATACCACCGTTAATTTTGGCTAGCAAATTGACTGTTTTTGCCATGGAATCAGCAGCCTTGCCAAATCCAACAACAAAAATTCTAGCATATTTTGAGAGCAAGATACTCTTTTTACCTATGACAAGTTTGTCTCTTTTCACAATTTTTCTTAATGTATTACCAGGTAATGCCGCATCAAGTCCTGCTTCTAAAATGCCTAGGGCGTCTTTTTTTTCACGGTTTGTTGCAAGTTCTTTGAAATTTTTTATTATCAAGAGTTGGAATGATTAACAAACCTATGATTATTGTATCTTATGTAGTAAAAGTCCTAATTCTTGATTATAAAAAGTATGTGTAATAATAAAATTATTAGGACTAATGGCGTTTTATCTAATTCTTAATATAATACGTATTCAAAACATGAGTAAATTTGTCACTGAAAATATTAGATCAAGATCGATGTCAAAAACCCTACAGGATTATGACTCTATGCTCAATTATTGTTGTATTAGTTTTGATTAGTACGTCGTTTTTTATTAATGATGCATATGCTGTATGCCCCCCATCATGCTTTCAATCACTAGCTGAAACTCTAACATCATCAGACCCAATAACCAAATCAATTACAAAACAACTTTCTGAATCATTAACATCCTCAGATACCGTATCCACAACAGCAGCCAAGAAGACATCACTAGCTGAATCTCTGACATCATCAGATACCGTATCTACAAAGATTGGAAAACTACAGTCACTAGCTGAATCTCTAACATCGTCAGATACTGTATCTGCGACAGGACCCAAGAAAGCATCACTTTCTGAAACTCTAACATCATCAGATTCTATTAGCAGTCCTAGCTTTCCAAGTACTACACCAATAATCAGAAGCGGGGGAGGAAACAGCGCAAACACTGTCCCTCCATCATTTAGTGGCTCTGCCTTCTCCGCAACTGAATATCCATTCTCACTTGGTGGTACAGGTTATCAATTACCGTCCTATGCCAACACAATTCCAACAACAACATTTCAAACTGGAAATCCAGTTAAAGTTAGTCTACTTTTATATTCTAATTCTGGCTCAGATGCCATCCAACACATAGCACTATACACTAACTTGCATGGATTGAATTCAGACATACCCCAAAGTGATACATACATTATTTACGAAAAAGGCCAGCCTATCCAAATAGTCGATCCGAATAAATTCTTTTCACGTGCAAGTGTTAGCGTGTCACAAATAGGTAACAAACTGCAAGTAACATTTGATGTCACATTTGCAAAACCAATGGGTACATCTCACATAGATCTAAGAGTTTGGGATACCTATCTAAACACAGTCGATACTAAAATTCTTAATGCATGGCAAGTTGTACAGTCAACACCATTAACAAATCCTCCATCGTCAGCCCCAACCACTCCATCTCCAACCACTACAGCACCTACTGTACAAAATAAAATCCCAGACCTAATGCCTGTCATTAAAGAATGGGGAGGCTATTCCCCTACATCTATTTCCGATTCTGAATTGTTAGCAAATATGGGAATCAAAGGTAATTTCATACCACCATGGTTTATGAAGACTACCAAGTGGGTTGTAAATGATGAAATAAGTGAACAAGAGTTTGTTAATGCAATCAAGTACATGTATCAGATAAGAATTATAAAATAAGATCAAACCACATACAATAAGAGATATGTCACAAAGAAAAACACAGTTGAAATGTTCTTCTTAATTCTGTTTTTCCCTTTAGCATCATAACATAATGACTTCTTAAAATGATTTAATGAAATAGGCTTGATTCATTCATAATTTTTGAATCAACCAAATGGATCATCTCTATCTTTTGGCTTGTTATGATAATCTCCTAATAGGTTTTCTTCACATGTACAGGAGCCTAATGTCTTTTTACAGAAACTACATCTTTCTTTCATCTATGACCCTTTTCTATAAAATCACGTTCAGGATATTTATGGATATTTCTTTCTTGTTCTAGACTTGCATTTTGAATCAGAATTTTTAATTCTCTCAATCAAAACTCTCACAGGTATGAACCCACTGAAAGTTTGAGTCCTGTAAGACTCGCGTTATGATTTGTTGGAAAGTTACCTTTAGATTATTCAGAGGTTATTTTGCAACATTGTTGTGCAAATCTCCCTGAGCCCTTCCAAGTTATTTAGCATACGTTTTCCGTAGGTATAATAATAATTGAAAATCTAACTTTTATTATGAATGTTATTAGAATACCTAAAGTAATAAAATTTGGAAAAAACGCTCTTTCTGAAGCAGAATATCCAAAAAACGCACTTGTTGTAACTACAGCCCCGCCAGATGTTTCATCAAAGTGGCTAGCAAGAATGAAGATAACCGATCATTTCCTATTTGATAAAGTAGAGCCTGAACCGTCAATTGAGACAGTTCAAAAGGTAATTGCAGAGTATAAAATAAGAAACCTTTCTGCAATAATTGGACTAGGTGGAGGAAGCTCACAAGATGTTGCAAAATATGCTGCGTCTGAATTAAAAATTCCAAAAATCCTCATACCAACAACATTTGGAACCGGAAGCGAGATGACTACATATTGTGTCTTAAAATTTGATGGAAAAAAGAAACTTTTACAGGATGAAAGATTCCTTGCAGACATGGCAGTAGTTGATTCATACTTTTTAGAAGGAACACCTGAAGCAATTGTCAAAAATTCTGTTTGTGATGCGTGTGCTCAAGCAACAGAAGGCTATGACAGCAAGAAAGGCAACGAGTTTACCAAAACCATGTGCAAGGCAGCATTTGATGTGCTATATGATGCCATAATGAACAACAAACCAGAAAACTATCCTTATGGTTCAATGTTATCAGGAATCGGTTTTGGAAATGCTTCAACTACTTTGGGTCATGCACTTTCCTATGTGTATTCAAACGAGGGAGTTCCTCACGGATATTCACTTTCATCTTGTACAACAGTTGCACACAGATTCAACAAATCTATTTTCTATGAGCAATTCAAAGAAGTTGTAGAGAAGCTAAAGTTTGACCGCCTTACTTTGAAAGCTCCACTAGACCAAGCTGCAGATGTTGTTATGACAGACCGCGGTCATCTTGATCCAAATCCAATTCCTGTTACAAAAGAAGATATAATACAATTACTAAAAGATATTACAAATGGCAATTTGTAAAAATATTACAGTTTAATTGTTTTTCTCTAATAAAAAAATCTAATTTTCATATATTTTACTAAACTTAAATACCACATTTAGTTCACATTCTTGTTATAGGACTAGGAAAATATGGTAAAGTTTGGAATTCAATTTGGCTTAAATGTTGCACGACTCGGATTAACCGAGGATCAGATTCTTACTTCTTGTATTTTAGCTGACAGGACAGGATATGAGTCAATTTGGTACATGGACCATTCAAATGTACCGCAGTGGAATCATGCCATTGTAAATGACCCGTGGGTCATGCTTTCTGCAATTGCTTCTGTTACAAACAAAGTAGAGCTTGGCACATGTGTTACAGATGCTGTGAGAAGACATCCGTCAAACATTGCACTTGCAACAATAACATTGGACAGAGTTTCGCATGGGAGGGGAACGCTAGGTATTGGTGCTGGAGAAGCTCAAAACATCAAAGAATTTAAAATTCAATGGGATAAACCAGTAGCAAGATTTGCAGAACAGCTTCAAGTAATAAAATTGCTTTTTGGTTCATCACCAGAACACAGGGTTAGTTTTAATGGAGAATTTTATCAGCTAGAAGAAGCTTGTCTTCAAGCAAAAAGTATTCGAAAACCCCATCCGCCAATTTACATGGCAGCTGGTGCACCAAAGACACTTGCATTATGTGGTAAATATGGTGATGGATGGATACCAATAGGATACACCCCTGAATTATTTGAGGTACATGCAAAGGCAATAAAAGATTCAATGAAAGAAAACGGAAGAGATGGAAAAGACTTTCAGTACGGCGTTGATATAGACGTGTATTTTTCCGATGATGCAGAAGAAGCATGGGTAAAAATGAAAAATGCCGTAAAAGTAAGCCTCTTCAAGCCAGAGATACTAAAAGTTCACAACATACCTGACGTGCAAGGTTTTGATTTTAAGAAATACTTTACAGAATATTCAATGTCAAATCAAGAATGGATAGTAAAGATGCGCGAAGCTGCACAAACAATTCCTGACAAGGTGGCGCGCTCATCAATAGGCATGGGCACACCTGATGATATCATTCCAGTATTTGAGAAATTCATGAAAGCAGGAGTAAATCACTTTATTGTCAGATTCTGGGGTTCGGGATACTTTGGTTCGTTGGATAAGTTTGCATCAACTATAATGCCGTACTTTAAGGAAATGGATAATCCAAGAAAATAATTAGAAAATTTCTTTTAGATGTATCTAAAGATTGTTTTTCTTTCAGAGTTTGGAAGATCTGAGACAAGAGCAAAGTTGTGAAGCGGGTAGGATTTTTTGTAACCTTTCATAAAGCTCCATGCCACGTCATGAGTTTTAAATTCTGTTCGCAGTCCTTCTATTTTTGATTGATTTCCAAACACATCATATGGTACAACAAAATAGTTTTGCGGTCGTTTGTATGGCTTTGCTTTTAGCAACCACGCAATAGCAAAAACAAAAACTGATGCCAAAATTATTGCAGCGCCAAACTCTTTGAAAAAAGCCCAAACTATTGCAGGGATTGTAATGCCAAACAAAGTATAGATAAAGTGCGAAAATGCGATCACGGCACTACCTGCAATTAAAAATGCTCTAAAATCTGAAAAAAGGTCTTTTATCAGCATGCCCATTAGTAGAATACACTCCCATATTATCTTTAAAAACCATATACAAAAATATCAATCCTGATAATCAAATTTATGCAACTATTAGGTAGACTTGAGATCAAATCAAAAGAAAAAATAATCGAGTTTCTAAACAAGCAGGAAACTGGAAGAATCTGTAGTATTGACAAAGACGGGTATCCACAGATAATCCCAATGAACTTTGTTTTTATCAATGATACAGTATACATGCATTCTCACACTAAAGGTGAAAAACTTGAAAACATCAAGCAAAACAGCAAAGTTGGTTTTGAGGTAGACCAAAGTATAGATTTTCTTCCATCATATTTTACGCACCCAACAGACGCCTCACAGGCAGACACACTTTACATTAGTGTGGTAATCAAGGGAACTGGGATCATAGTAACTGACAGGAAAGAAAAAACACTTGCCCTTAATTCATTGATGAAGAAATACCAGCCAGAGGGAGGCTATGAGGGTATTAGTCCAGAGATGAAAGTAGTGGACGAAGTTGCAATAATCAAGGTAATCCCAACAACAATGCGTGGAAAATACAAGGTAGGGCAACACCTTGAAAAAAAATCCCGTCTAGAACTGGCTAAAAAAATACTGGAAAGAAACACTCCCACTGCACAAAACACACTCAAACTGATGGGGATATCACAGACAAAAGACGGCCTGGTCATTTCAGAAGAGCCATCCTGGTAGTAATACTGAAAGTACCATTGCTTTAAATTTCGTTTTTGTTGATTTGAAATGTTGTTAGAAAATCCAAGTTTTGAGTTAGCATCGGAATTCCATCCAACAGGAGACCAGCCTCAGGCAATAGAGCAGTTAGTAGAAGGCGTGAGAAAGAAAAAAATTCAAACATTAATTGGCGTAACAGGAAGCGGCAAGACATTTACTGTTGCAAACGTCATTCAAAGAACAGGCAAAAATACTCTAGTAATATCACACAACAAGACTCTGGCAGCTCAGCTTTATTCAGAGCTAAAACAGTTTTTCCCAAAAAACAATGTTGGATATTTTGTTAGCTATTATGATTATTACCAGCCAGAAAGCTACTTGCCACAGACAGACACTTACATAGAAAAAGACACCCAGATTAATGAAAAAATAGAAAAGATGCGACTAGAGGCAACTGCGATGCTTCTATCAGGTGAGCCTACAATTATTGTTGCCACAGTATCGTGCATCTACTCTTTGGGCTCACCTAAAGAGTGGGAGTCAATGTCAATTATTGTGGAAAGGGGAAAAGAAACTAGTCGCTCTTCTCTCATAAAACAGCTAGTCAATGCAAGATATGAGAGAAACGATACAGAGCTTGTCCCAGGACGATTTAGAATTAAAGGCGATACCATAGACATCATTCCAGCATATTCTGA
Source organism: Nitrosopumilaceae archaeon (assembly GCA_035935115.1). Taxonomy (GTDB): domain Archaea; phylum Thermoproteota; class Nitrososphaeria; order Nitrososphaerales; family Nitrosopumilaceae; genus TA-20. The sequence continues at coordinate 43,505 of DASYXK010000021.1, read as the reverse complement.
TGACGTCATACGAATCTCAATGTTTGGAGACATGGTGGAAAAAATATCTGTCTGTGATCCTATTTCACTTGGAGAGAGAAAAAGCATTTCACAAATCAAAATATTTCCTGCAAAACACTATCTTGTTGCAAACGATGTTAGAAAAGTTGCAGTAGAATCAATAAAGACAGAGCTCAAACAAAGAATGCCTGAGCTTAGAGAACTTGAAAGACAGCGACTTGAAATGCGAACAAAATATGATTTGGAAATGATAGAAGAACTAGGATACTGTTCTGGAATTGAAAACTATTCAAGACATTTTGATGGAAGAGATCCGGGGGAACAAGCATTTTGTCTGCTTGACTTTTTTGGAGATGACTATTTGCTTGTAATAGATGAATCGCATGTTACAATTCCACAGCTTCACGGAATGTATCTTGGAGACCATACTCGCAAAAAATCTCTTATAGATTATGGTTTTAGGCTGCCAAGTGCATTTGATAACAGACCGCTAAAGTTTGAAGAGTTTGAAAAATATATCAAAAACACCATTTTTGTTTCTGCCACACCAAGCCAGTATGAGCGGACAAAAAGTTTTCAAATAGTAGAGCAGCTCATACGCCCAACTGGACTAGTAGACCCCCAAGTAGAGATAAGAAAGACTGAAAACCAGATGGACGATCTAGTTATAGAGATCAAAAAAAGAGTAGAAAAAGACCAGCGTGTTCTTGTTACCACCCTGACAAAACGCATGGCAGAAGACCTTGCAGAATACCTGTCAAAAAAGCAAGTAAAAGTAAGATACCTGCATTCTGAGATTGAGAACCTGCAGCGAACCGAGATAATCAGACAGTTGCGTCTAGGCGAGTTTGACGTACTAGTTGGCATTAATCTACTAAGGGAGGGAATTGACATACCCGAAGTTTCACTAGTTGCCATACTAGATGCAGGCAAGGAGGGCTTTCTTAGAAACATAACCAGCTTGATTCAGACATTTGGAAGAGCGGCAAGAAATGTTGATGGCAATGTGATAATGTATGCAGATAACACCACCATATCAATGAAAAACGCCATACTAGAAACCGAACGCAGAAGAAACAGGCAGATTGAATATAACAAAAAGATGGGCATAAAACCAACCACCATAGTAAAAGCAATTCCAGAGCAGACAGCAAAATTTGAAGAGCTAAAACACATGTCAAGGTATGACTTGAAAAAACACGCAATTGAAGTAGAAGCTGCAATGAAAAAATTTGCAGAAGAGCTTGACTTTGAGAACGCAATAGAGTATCGTGAGAAATTGGCAAAAATTCAAAAAGAGTTAGCGACATGAATGATAAATTAATAATTCGTGGTGCAAGGGAGCACAATTTAAAAAACATCAATTTAGATATTCCAAAAAATAAACTTGTCACAATTACTGGTCTTTCTGGTTCTGGCAAGTCTACTTTGGCATTTGATACCATTTATGCGGAAGGACAGCGAAGATATGTAGAATCACTTTCTGCATATGCAAGACAGTTTTTGGAGATGATGAATAAGCCTGATTTAGATTCCATTGAAGGGTTATCTCCAGCAATATCAATTCAACAAAAGACAACAAGTAAGAATCCAAGATCGACTGTGGGTACCATAACAGAGATCTATGACTATCTACGACTTCTTTACGCTAGAATAGGAATACCTCATTGTACAAAATGTGGTAGAAAGATATCAAACCAATCTGCAGAATCAATCTGCGAATCAGTACTTAGAGAATCAGATGGAAAAAATATTTTAATCTTATCACCATTGATTAGAAGAAAAAAAGGAACATATGAAAAATTATTTGAGCAGGTCAAAAAATCAGGCTATTCGCGAGTCAGAGTAGACAACGACATAATAGAATTAAATGGTGAAATTCCAATCCTTGACAAACAAAAATGGCACAACATTGAGATTGTAGTGGATAGAGTGAAAGCATCAAAGGAGGAAAAAAGCAGACTATACGAGTCGGTACAAAACGCACTAAAGGCTGGCAAAGGCTCTGTATTAATTTCAGGCACTGATGAAAGAATATTTTCCCAGAACAATGCTTGCTCGTACTGTGGAATAACAATTGGTGAGCTTGAACCACGAACATTTTCGTTTAATTCGCCATTTGGAGCTTGTAAGACGTGTCATGGATTGGGAGTAAAGATGGAGTTTGATCCTGATTTGCTCATTCCTGATAAAACAAAATCCATACTTGATGGAGCCATAGTACCATGGTCAGGAAGATTTTCCTCGTTTAGAAGACAAACACTACGCGATGTCGGTAAAAAATTTGGTTTTGATCTGATGACTCCAATTCATAAGATGACCCCAAGGCAACTGCAAGTAATTTTGTACGGGACTGATGAATCAGTACGATTTTCATATGAATCCCAGACAACTGATTCTAAATGGCAATACACCAATACCTTTAGCGGAGTCATTCCTAGTCTAAATAAAAATTTTGTAGAGACTGATTCTGAATCCAAAAGAGAAGATCTTAGAAAATTCATGCGTGAGACACCCTGCAATTCTTGCCATGGTAGAAGACTAACAGGCGAAGCATTAGCTGTAAGGATAAATGAAAAATCAATAATGGACGTGTGTGATCTTTCCATTGATGCCTGTTATGACTTTTTCCAGAATCTCAAGCTAACAGATACTGAAAAATACATTGCAAAATCTGTACTAAAAGAAGTTCTTTCAAGACTAGAGTTTTTGAAAAATGTTGGGCTAAACTATCTAACACTAAACAGGGTCAGTGCTACGTTATCAGGTGGAGAATCTCAGAGAATAAGGCTTGCCACTCAGATTGGCTCCAATCTTACTGGAGTACTATACGTTCTTGATGAGCCAACAATAGGTCTTCATCAAAAAGACAATGCCAAATTGATTAAGACGTTAACAAAGTTGCGTGACCTTGGCAACACCATTTTGGTAGTAGAGCATGACGAAGAAGTGATGCGAAACTCTGATTGGATAATAGACTTGGGACCTGGAGCAGGAGTTCATGGAGGCAGTGTGGTTTTTGAGGGAACAATAAAAGAAATGCTGAACAATCACAAGTCAGTAACAGGCGAATATCTTAAAAATCACAATACAATCAAACTTGTCAAAAAAACTCGTAATCAAAAAGGCAAGATAATAGTAAAAGGGGCAGCAGAAAACAACCTAAAAAATATCGATGTTGAATTTCCACTAGGGTTTATGATTGCAATAACTGGCGTATCTGGTTCTGGCAAATCTACTCTGGTAAATGACATTTTGTATAATGCACTTTCTGCACACTTTGGCATTATATCAGATAGACCAGGCAAACACAAGCAAGTGCTTGGAGTAGAGCATGTTGATAAAGTAATTGGAATTGATCAATCCCCAATAGGCAGGACACCCCGCTCGAACCCTGCAACCTACATTGGTGCATTTACCCCAATACGGGAATTATACTCTAACACGGAAATGTCAAAGGAACGAGGATATACTCCAGGCCAGTTTTCATTTAATGTCCCCGATGGAAGGTGTTTTGCCTGTGAGGGAGATGGTGTTAAAAAAATTGAGATGCAGTTTTTGTCAGACGTATATGTGATTTGTGACGAATGCAAAGGAAAAAGATACAATTCTGAGACACTATCAGTTTTGTACAAGGGCAAAAACATTTCTGACATTTTATCCATGACTGTAGAAGAAGCTTTGGAATTTTTTATTAACATACCAGCAATTAAACGAAAACTGCAAACAGTTGCAGATGTTGGACTGGGATACATCAAGCTAGGTCAAGCCGCAACAACCCTTTCTGGAGGAGAGGCACAAAGAGTAAAGCTTGCAGCAGAGCTTTCAAAAAGAGATACCGGCAAGACGATTTACATTTTAGACGAGCCTACTACAGGACTGCATTTTTCTGATGTACAAAAATTACTTGATGTCCTAAACAGATTGGTAAATCTTGGCAATACTGTAATTATAATAGAGCACAACATGGATGTGATAAAAAATTCTGACTGGATAATTGATCTTGGCCCAGAAGGAGGCGACAAGGGAGGAAAAGTAATTGCGTTTGGCACACCAGAAGAAATAGCACACAATCCAAATAGCTACACCGGGCAATATTTGAATAGAGTTCTACGACATGACATTTGATATTTCCAAGATAACAATTCCTTTCCAATCCGGAATATACATAATGAAAGACAAGATAGGAAAAATAATCTACATTGGAAAAGCAAAAAATCTCCGGAATCGTGTAAGGTCGTATTTTCTTAAAAACCAAAACTACAAGACCCAAAAGCTTGTTGAAAAAATATCAGATATAGAGTTTGTTCTAACTGACAATGAAAGCGAGGCATTTTTGCTTGAAGCCAACATGATAAAACGATACAGGCCAATCTACAATATAGAACTAAAAGACCAGCAGAGGTATACGTATCTTAGAATTACAAACGAGGAATTTCCCCGTCTCATGGTGGCAAGAAGAACCAGAACTGGAGAGTTTCTTGGCCAAGGCAAGGTATTTGGCCCTTTTACATCTGGCAGCTCAAAGATGCTCTCAATTGGTCTTTTGCGCAAGGCATTCAAAGTCAGGATATGTAAGAGATTGCCAAAAGAGGCGTGTCTTGAATACCACATGGGAAATTGTGAAGCACCATGTCAGTTCAAGGAAGCGCGTGAAAAATATGGAAATCACATCGAAGAATTAGAGTCAATACTAAAAGGCAAACAGAAACTAGAGGATTTTAGCAAGAAACTTGAAGATGAAATGATGGAAGCATCATCACACCAGCACTATGAAAGGGCAAAAGAGATTCATGACACCATACAAAGATTGCAAAACTTGCAGACAAGACAGAAAATGGAATCAACAAAAAACTATGACGAGGAATATTTTGGAATAAAAATAAAGGACCAGACTGCACATGTCATGAGCTTTAGGCAGACAAATGGAGTGATTCGCGATAGAAACAGGTTTTCTTTTGATATTATAGGTGACAATTCCTTTTCGTCGTTTTTATCACAATACTATTCCACAAATCCAATTCCAAAATTTGTTATAGCAAGTGAGCTTCCGGAAAAAAAAGACATTCTAGAAGAAGTCCTTTCAAGGACTTGCGGCTTTAAGGTAAACATTATCGTTCCAGCATCTGGCAAAAGAAAGGAAATGATAAAACTCATCATGAAAAACATTTCACTATACCAATCAAAAGACTCTGATCCTGCACTAGTAGAATTGCAAGAAAAAATTCATCTGCAAAACATTCCAAAAATAATAGAATGTTTTGACATTTCAAACCACGGTGCAGACTATGCCGTTGGCTCCATGTCACGGTTTGTTGATGGAAGGCCAGACAAGTCAGGATACAGGAAATTTAAGATAAAAACCGTTCAGGGAAGAGACGACTATGCCATGATAAATGAGGTGATAAAAAGGCGCTATATCAGATTGCGAAAAGAGAAAGAAAAGATGCCTGACTTGGTGTTAATAGACGGTGGCAAGGGGCAGTTACGTGCAGCCTTAGATGCTCTAAAAAGCATTGGTACTGAAATCCCTTGCATCTCACTTGCAAAAGAAAACGAGGAAGTATACATTCCAAAAATAAAAGAGCCGCTAGTTATTCCAAAAAACAACCAGGCTCTGAAAATTTTACAGCATGCAAGAGACGAGGCACACAGGTTTGGCGTTGCATATAATAGATCATTACGAAAGTTCAGCTAGAAAAACTCGTCAAGTGAATTTTCTGTTAGGGGTTGTGCGTCAAATCCCATCTTGGATAAATCACTTGCAAATTCTTCAACAAAGCCATGTATGGTGTAGATTTTTTCTGGGCTGCATCTTTTTACCAATTCAACAAGCTCGTTATAATCACAATGATCACTAAGAGTAATGGAATAATCATGCTGTCTTGCAAATGAAAATCTGTTAGATTGAGCCCAGCCGCTAAAGCCGATTGTTATTGCGTCATACTTTGATTTCATGTGCTGTATGAACTGGTTTTTTGTACCCATGTTTGGTGCAATCATAACCCATGGAGTTTTGTCAAGCAGTCCATTTTTTTCAGCTTCGGTATGCCCAACAGAATCATTTAGATTTACTCCAAAATTTTTATACAAATCATTTACGCGTTTTATGGAATCATGGTAATATGGATTCCAGTGTGCAAATAGATATGACAGGATCTGAGCTTTTCCAAGCTCATACCCTAGTAGAATGACTGGTTTTCCTTTAGAATACATTTCAGATATGATACTGTTTACTTTATTTACTGTCTCATCTATTCCAGGAAAGGTAAATTCTGGCAGCCCAAATGTGCACTCTGTGATTAGTGTCTTGCATTTTGGAACTTTTGCTCCTTTCATAAAACCCCTGTTTCTGGTGCAAATGTCGCCAGTGTAAAATACGTCACCAAAGACAAGGCCTCGTGCGCCCAAGATATGGCCAGTATCTACCATGGAAAAATCTTTGTACTCTTCGATATAGTTTTGTATATTATATCCACGAAGTTTTGCTATTTCGCTTGTCTGTCTGGTTGTTAAAAGCAAGCCTCCGTTTTGATTGTGCAAGTGATCCATGTGTGCGTGGGAGACAAATGCTATTCCATCACTTGTCGCCCGCTTTGGATCAAGGTGTATCTTTGTTCCGTTTTGTACTGATACTATGCCATTTGATGTCATTTTGATACTTTGTACCAAATCAAAATTCCAGACAAATCTATCGGATATAAATTGCTAGATTGATCTGCGACCACATAATACATAATCAAAATTTTAGCATTATCAGTGTGGATCGATGTATAATAACCTCAGAGGTAATAGTTTAATCATGCAAAGAAGCTTCGGCTCTGAAAATGCAAGCCAAGTCACTGAAGAAAAATCAAACTTTGTCTTCCTTTTTTGTTTTATGATTTTGTTTGGAAGTATCCTCACTAATAAGGTGAGAAATACGTGGAGGATCTTTTCCTATATGAAATGAAATAGCATGTTGTTCTATAGCAAGATCTGCTTTTGTTATGCGTTCATGTTGGCGTAAATGCTCAGTCCAAGATTCTGAGGCAAACATCATAACATAGCGACTTGGATTTTCAACATCGTGAAACAATCCCCAATTGATTGCGCCATCACGCAACATTACAGAACGTACTTTGTTCATTGCAGATTCAAACTCGTGCGAACGTGCCGGATCAATCTGAAACTCCATCTCTACTAATACGGATCCCTCCTCGTGGTCATCAATGTCAATCATCGCACGTGGCACAGGCCAATGCATTGATGGAGTCATGTCTACATCAGTGAGCGGCTTTAGTTTGTAACGAGTTGAGGTAACAAGACCAATTATTAATCCAATAGATGCGGCAAGTAATGCGGTTGGAATTCCCCAGATTTCTGCAACAATTCCCCATATTATACTGCCAATAGCTACTCCGCCCCAATACACCAGCTGATGAACTGAAACTACTCTAGTTCTTACCCATGATGATACAGAATTGTATGCAACAAAATTCAAGCTAGATGTTATAATAATCAAAGCAGTTCCAACTGCAAATACTCCAATGAACACAACAATGATGTTATGCTGGAATGCCAAGACAGCCATTGCAACCGCATACAAAATTGTCGCACTTTTTACGCGCTTTTCTATTGACATTTTTTTTATCCGTGGCACTATTATCAAACCGCTGATCATTCCGCCTATGCCAAACGCGCCCATCAGAATTCCAAAAAGAATTGAGTTTGAACCTGCTTCGTTACGAGCCAAGAGAGGCAAGAGTGATACAAGCGCACTGCCACAAATTGTCAATGAAAAATCGCGAACAAAGAGTGCACGCACATGCAATGAATGACGCATGTATCGCAATCCTGTACGAATAGCTTCAATTACTTGTTCAGGGGGAAGAAGTTTACGTTCTGGCGGTTTGCGCCATCTATGAAGAAAAACTATTATTCCAACAAAGGAAAGTGCATTTAGCATAAACACGGCCCATGGTCCTGCTGCAGCAACTACCAAACCGCCAAAGAGAGGACCGACTGCAAGTCCAATGTAGATTGCCACACTAAACAAAGTCATTGCAGCAAGAGCTTTTTTCTTGGGTACAAGCTCAGTTTGAATTACGATATTTACAGGTAAACTCATTGCATTACCCAAGCCAAGCAATAAGGTAAACACAACAAGAATTGAAGATGTTGTAAAACCTCCAAAGGTAAGGATGGTCAAGATTGCAGCTACTGCAAGTGAAAAGTATTGTGTGGCAAGGAAGAGCTTGCGTCTATCGACAATATCTGCAAGAGCTCCAGCCGGAAGTGCAAGCAGGAATATGGATAGGCTTGTCATCACTTGTAAGAGTGCTACAACAAAAGGAGAGTGAACAAGTGATGTTATCAGCCAGCCAGATCCAACAGTTTGCATAGCGGCGCCTATGTCTGATGCAAACATTGTAATCCATAGAAATCGATACAGGGTATTTTTTAGTGGGCTCTCTGACGCAGAATTTGTGCTACTCATATAATATCACGCACAGATAATATTTCTATAATCAAATGTATAAATTAGTCCATTCCAATTTTTTGGAAATGATTTGAATGGATTTTCACAAGTCTGAACCCAGAGGTTAGAGTCCTGTAAGACTTGTCATCGTGTAATTAATTGACAGTAAAAGAAAATGTGTTACTTTTCTGACCAAAATATATCAGATGTATGTCACCAGCACCTGAAGGGGCTCCAGGTGGAACTATCGTAAAGCCCACTTCTATAGAGCCTATCAGAGGTAGATTGTTTAAACCAAAATTGAATAATTGACCACCCGGAATGGTGCCAAAATACGGGATAGCTGATTGGTCAAAATTTGTTCCTCCAATACCTAGTGGGAAAAAGAGTGGACCTGATGTAGGAAGTACCACAAAAATTCTTGGCGGTCCTGAGAACGCACTCCCGTCTGCCCTAGTTCTTTCTATATTTAACAGGGTAACATGGAGCATGTCATCAGGTTGGATACTTAGCAAAAGTATTTGATTTTTGAAATAAAAAACATCCAATACGGAAAGACGGTATTCCTTGATTAGCTTTCCATCTGGGCCAGAAAATCCAAAGGTGACATCCTTGCAAGTCGTACAGGGAGCTGGATGATTCTCAATCCAAGACTCTATTGCCGACTTTACTTTCGCTAATGGCCCTTTAAGATCAAGAGGTTCAAAGTCACCAGTTTGAAAATCACCACTTTGAGAGACACCAATTTGTCCACTTTGCCAGCTCGTAAATAAAGCACGGTCAATGATATTGTCTGATACAGATACTAAAATGCCTCCTCCTTGAGGAACACATTTACCAATGCTATGATCAAATATGAAACCAGGTGGACATTCTAGGGAACCACCACCCTGAGGAATATCCCAAGAATTACTTGTTGTTCTCTCAGAACCAACAATTTTGATCATGAATCCTTGAACGGCAGTCTGGTCAGGGGGGGAAAGTGTTGATGTAGTCTGCTGTATTTTTAAATCCCCAAATAATTTTTTTGGTATTTCGTCAAGTGAGATTGTGTCATAAGATCTAAAAAGCCATGGACTATTTCCAGATGCATCTAAGAGCGGTAACAAATCTTTCCATTTTATGGTATAATGATTTAGCTGTTCGTTAACAGGAGAAAATTCTTTGAAGACAAGATGCATCGTTGCTCTAACCGGAGTTCCGTTATCAAGAAACAGGGTATACTTTGTGCTAAAACTCTCCAAGATGCATTTGAATTGTGTTGAACCCCATTTAACCATGCATTGAGGAGGCCTATGAGGATCGTTGACAAGAGAAAGCTTCTCTATCTTATCTGTGAGTTCTCTCACACTTTTTCCCTCCTCATATGTGTCAAAGAAAAGTTCAAAACTAAGTCTCGTTGGTTGGCCTGATGTAAATTCTAGTGCTGGTGAGTCAGAACCCGTGACATCATGATGTGGCCATTTTACCGATTTTGTTACAATATACTCTTTTGGATTAAAAAGAACGTTCACACTGGTTGGGTCCAGAGTTGCTTTAACATCTTTATCGGGAAAGTGAAATGTGATTGGAATCTTTACAAGTTGTGATGAACTTGCCTGTTGTGCAAAAGCTGGTGAGTTAAAAAGAAACAAAGTTGCTACTAATATGATAACAATCGGTAAACAGCTGGCAATATTCAATATCCCAAACCGTGTTTGCTTACTGACAGGATCCCTAAAAAGATGATCACCATATTTGGAAATATTTCCATTATCGTATTGTAATCATGTAGAAAGTTTTAGTCCTGTAAGACTAGACTACAAAATATCAACTAACCATCTTCAATGGGCTATTTTTGAAACAGACAACTGGCTTGGAGCAAGAACCTGTCGCTCATTTTTTAACATTTGTTGTATGAATCTATCAAAATTTGCTTCATCAAATATCTGCCATCCCCACTTTTGAATATCCAAGTCATATGATTTGTAATCTTCAATTATATCGCCAAACCAGGATCGATACAGGTCTTCTTCTTTTTTTGCCTGCTCATGATTGTTGAAGAATTTTATCTCTACCCAGTCTATATCCCCATTTGTTCTAGCAGAAAAATCACAAAATGGAGATTCTGTAAGATATTTCTTCATCTCCTCCATTCTTTGTAAAAAGTCTCTAGGAGATGTGAATTTTACTGTAACAAGACGAGAAGTTGCCATGTTTACCTTTTGAAGATCTACCATTGTGGTATAACCAAGAATAACCTTTTCATGCTCTAATTTTGCCATTCTCTTTCCAACCCCCCTCTCAGAGATTTTAATTCCTTTTTCTTCTAATCTCTTTACAATATTTCTTGCCGAGATTCTGCCATTTGCTATTAACAGATTCAAGATCTCTCTATCCAGACCATCCATGGAACAATTAGCGAAAAATTGTAAAATACGCATCAAAGTTCAAAACTTGAACCAAAGTTGTCAAAAAGTTCAACAAGTGAACCAAAGTGTAATCAAAAGTTAGGCCGATTCTAAATAGATGCTTGACGTTTAAGAGTCCAGATAAACATGACAACAGAACTACAAAACCAACACGGCGCCTTGACGGTCCAAAAGAAAGTGACCGTAATTGGCTTGGCAGTATTGCCAATAGCTCTTGCCGCATACAGCAACAATGGAATATCAATTCAGGGTATTTCATCAGTCCTAACAAGTGGAGTGTTTCCAATTGGTTTCACTTTGCTTTCATGGGGACTAGCTGCAAAAATAGGGCTAAAGATTAGAAAGTAAGTACACTACTTTCTTTATTTTTTTTCTCTACAAATCATCTAATTGAGCTAATAGTATTTCATATAATCTTGGCTTCACCTGGTAATTTTCACAAAACAAATTATGCACCTAGTGCCACCAAAAATTCTGAAACGGGTTGTTGATATGCAAACTCTTCCAAATTGTTGTGAATTGACTTTACTACATTAACAAAAGAATTGCCTAGTACTTCTCTAAGTATGTCAATTAGATATTCTGGATGATCAACGCAATTGGCAAAATAACAATGATATTTGTAGTATAGCATATCCTGTACTTGGTCATATGTAAATCGGCTAGTATCCAAAAGCGTCTTTTCTATTGCCACTATTACTAGTGCTCTTCTTGCGTCAATCGGATTTGCCAACATCATGGCATTAGTATGGTACGATCAATCATAAAGATCGCGTCCATAATTGATATCTGATACGATCTTAATCATATGTACATGTAGGATATAGAGTCAACAGTAGATTAGTAGCGCTTGTGTTGCAGAAATGCAATTAAATTTTTAATATATTAGTAAAGTGTTTATTTGTACAGCAAAATAGTCATACCATGATCAATCTTGGCATATTGATTTCTGGCCGAGGTAGCAACATGGAAGCTATACTAAAATCAATCAAGAAAGGTAAAATTCCAATAAAGCCTGCAGTTGTAATATCAAATAAACTGGATGCAAAGGGAATCAAGATTGCACAAAAGCTTGGAGTCAAAACAGAAATAATAGATAGTACTGGAATCACAGGCGTAAATTGGGAATATGATGGAAAGATTGTTTCAGTTCTGGAAAAGTATGGTGTTACGCCAAAAAATGGACTGGTCTGTCTTGCAGGATTTATGAGGATATTGAGTCCTGAATTTATCAGGCATTTTAAAGGAAGGATAATGAACATACATCCTGCAATTTTGCCCGCATTTCCCGGATTGCATTCACAAAAACAGGCAGTAGATTATGGTGTGAAATATTCTGGCTGTACGGTTCATTTTGTAGATGAGGGAGTAGATACTGGGCCAATTATTCTGCAAAGTATAGTCAAGGTAAAAGATGGGGATACTGAAAAAAGTCTTTCAGAAAAGATACTTGCCAAAGAGCACAAGATCTATCCAAAGGCAGTCAAGATTTTTGCAGAAAAAAGAATCAGAGTAAAGGGAAGAAAGATTATAATTTCCTAGGAATCTGGCCCGCCAAAAAAATACAATACAACTAGCTCTTTTTTGTTTCCATGAAATTTGTGCTCTAGATTTTTTGCAACATAGTATGACATTCCATCTGATATGGAATGGTCTTTTCCGTCAATATCTAGAAAACCGTCTCCGCGTATTATATAATAGATTTCATCGCTGTCATGTGTACTTTGAGTGTCTTTTTCTCCAGGTTTTAATAGTATGATTCCTGCTGCCAGATTCTCTTTGTTGATAAATGTATGAAAATATGAATTGCTCTTTGAGATATCTTTTAGGAATTGGTTTGTGTCAAACTGGATTTTCAATATATTATGTTTTCTGACGGAGATTAATCAATGTAATCAGAGATGAATAAATGGAGAACATAAGACTACCAACCAGAATCAAAGAACGAAGTTGACTAAGCACAGTTGTTCGTCTACATCTAGGTACGAGTCCGATGGTTTTTGAACTCACACCGGATGCGAGAACCGGAAATTTTTGTGAAAAAAATTCAACAAAAAGCGTGCAGTAAGCTAATCGGAGTAGCTACAAAACTCCTTTCCTTAATTTTTTATTGTTTTTTAATACGCAATATTCCATATTGGTCGTGCTTGTTTTTCTCCGTGTAGTTTTACATTCTTTATCTTGTTAGCCTTTAGCTCCCCTGAATTAACCCTTGGAAGAATTACTTGCTTTACTATGTCAGTTATACCTAACTGAACTTTTTTGAATTCTTTTTCGATTTTTGAAATTTGATTTATCGCTAATGCAATTGCGTTATCTGGTTCGTTAAAATGAACCTCTCCTAGATGCACACATTTTCTACTATACATTTGATAAATTTCTTGCTTACCACTTTTTATGCACCCTCGATTATATTGATCGCATAATTTATCAATTTTTTCTGCCCAATCTAGAATATCTTGAAAATTTCTAAAAAGAAAAAGTGCTCCATCGCCTTTATCATTGATAAAAACAGCGATGTCTTTTGTACTCTTTGATAATGCGTCTTTGGTGAATTGAATAAATTGTTTTATTCGTTTCTTGTTTTCATCTGGCGTCATTTTTGTTGAAGCGGTAGTAGAACCAACTAGATCAATTAGGACGACATAATATAGACCAGCTGAAAGATGTTTCTTCCTTCCCAAATTATGGATTGTACTAATTGCATCACGTACGTGTTCTTCTCTTTCTACTAATTTTAGATTTGCAGTAGGTGTTATTTCTTCAGGTTTCTTTTTTTTGATTAATTTTTCTACATGGGCAATTCCTTCATGCATTATTTTGTAAGATAATTCTTCTTCTATGACTTTACTATGGATTTTATTTCTTAGTGGATTTAATGTATTTTTTAAAGTATTTTCTGTGATAGATATGCCTAATGCATCAACTAAAATAGAAGTAAGTACAGATATAGGAATAAAATTTTCTATTTGGAAACTTTTTTTAATTATTAGAAGAACCCACAATACCTGATCTGATTTTTTATCAAGTCGGTAAACATCGGATGTATTAAAATTCCTAAATTTAGAAATTAAAATATCTTGTGTAATCGGAGTTTTGTATGTCATAATAAGTAAAAAATTATCTATTTACATAGGACCATTTTCCATTTTTTAGAATCCTAGCCAATTCTCTACTTCTAACGAGTCTTTGTAGTGGCAATGTTAAACCTGTTGCAGGAATCGTACGGCTCTCTTCTTTGAATTTTTGAACAATTTGACTTAGTGTTTTTGGTTCATCAAAAAATTTGTCTGCTTTGAATAACAATAACATAGCCGGTACAGTCATTTTCGTAGGTTTTGGAGATTTTACTTGTTTTATTGGAGACTTTTCATGGAATTTCTTTCCTTTAGGTACTGATAATAACAATTTTTCGATTCTATCTAATTGACGCATTTGCTTTTCAAGTAGTTTGATTATTCGTTTTTCATCAGATTCCATGATTACCTACTGACATACAGATATAAACCGTTTTTTGAAATTCTTCCTAGTTTTTTGGATGTGAATGCTCTATTCAGGGGGGAATCAAGACTTGTAGGTTCATAAAATTTCTTCATAGAGGCTAATTTTTGCACTATATCTTTCCTAGATCGAGGTGTGTCAAAAAAACCTTGATTTTTTAATAACAAGAGATGATCCATAATGCTTGCTGGTTCTTCGTCATTCTTTTTCATAGATTTAATTTCTCTAGATTTTGTTTTAGGAAATACTGCTTTTTCAATATCAATTAATCTTTGTTTAATTCTAGCAAGTTCTTTTTTCAATTCTAAATCATCAGTCAATGGATTTTGTTAAATCTATGAGTATAAAATAATATCTTAAAAAATTAGGAGAGGTACCAATCATAACTTAATACATTATAACTACTTCACATCTATGGTTGAAATCTGATGGGAAGATTTTCTAGTCTAAAATCAGATTTACTAAATGATGTAAATCCGAGATCATGGGTGATGCCATTCAGAAACTGCTCTGTTTGGTATCTCGTAATTATGGCTATTTTTTATCATGTTATAAGTAGATGTACTCAAGAAATTGGTAATTTAATCCCTCAAATCCAACTTGATTTTCCATTCCCTCATTTTTATGGAAATTCCATAAATCAAATTATTGGCGCTCCTGTTGAGGAAGTATTACTTTTTGGATTACCGTTCTATTTACTTAAGAAACGAAATGTTAGATTCATCCTAGGGATAATCTGGTCTATTTTTCACATGTTCAATACCGTACAACCCATCTTTGGTCATTTTGATTTTGTTTCATTATTTGCAACTGTACCAATGTTGTTTTTGAGTCTAAGATCTTGGGCAAGCAATAAAGGATGGCTATCTATCGTGTTTCATACTTTCTGGAACCTTTTTCTTATAATTATTCAACTTAGTGCGTACACTTCCATCTCATTCAACTTGATCTTTGGCGCTGAAAAAGATTTGATAAATTCAGCTATATTTGGTGTAATTGCATCTGCACTATTATTCATAAATTTTTTAATTTACAAGAGAAAAAGATATTCTACAAAAACCACTTAATCCGTACTGACTGTCAGTTCAAAAACTGTAAGACTCGGATTCTCACAAGCTACATCAGTTGATAAACTAAGTAAAGTGATCCAATCCTTTAGGAATTGGTTTTGTATGTCTACGTAAGATGTGAACTTCAAATCCTTCTCTTGAATAAAATTCCAAGTTACAGAGCTTGCAAGTGTATGTCATTTGATGGCTAGAGAATTATTTTCGATTTAATGGATCTTATTGAAATACAGCTAACTTGGAGTAAAGGACCAGATTCTCACAGGTCTGACCCTAGTTAATCTACAAATTAACTGCAAAGGAGTTCTTTGATAATCAATAAAAATGATTTCCCCCAATTTCAAGCCAAAAACATGCTGTCTATCCAGAAAAAAGTTTACGCATATAGCTTTAGGCATATATGAAAATGTATGCATAAATATAGAATCCTATATGCGTAAATATATGCGTGAGAAAATTATAATTTGTTCTAGGCATACATGCATGAGTTATAATCAGATATTGTCGTAAAACTTTAGAAATAAAAAGCTCATCCAAGTGGTAGGCTAAATGGCGTACCACATTTTGGACAAGAACCTCCCATTCGCACATTTCCGCTAATCTTTACATTACCAGAAATTTGAACTGGAGCTGGAAAAGCATGACCGCATTTGAAACATGTAACCATGTTCATAATTTTATTATGTTAATTATCTATTTAAAAAGGATCTAGCGTTGACTGTTTAGCATTGGTTAACATTCAACTCAATTAACAAGATTAGATACTGAGATCGCTAATAATTAATATCATAAAGACTATAGTTAATGGGAATGATTTCTTCCTATAGATTTTACGACTTGAATACTATTCACAATTTTATTGCATATTGGTCGCCAATTATATCGCCTATAGTTCTTTTGTTAGGAAAGAGAAAAACAATATTACTATACTTGAAGGGCATTTATGCTATTTCGTGGCTTAGTTACCATGTATCGTATCCAATAGCCTTTGCTTTAATGTTCAAATTCTTCTCTATTATGAAATTGTCAAACATTGCAAAGTTTTTCGAGAACAAAGCATTGAATTCACCATTTATTCTTCTAATCAAATCCATGAAGGAACGACCTCTCCTCACTAAACTGGCATTTATGAAATTAAATCAACTTAATGCCGCAGGTATTTTTTAGCCACTTCTAAAATAGCCTTCAGCTCTTCGCTTGTTGATTCTCCTTAGTGCCCTGTTTGCTATATCACTGCCATATTCTTCTCTCATGGATTCCATGAAGGTCTTTCTTACCCTTCCAAACCTAGTTTTTTCGGACATAATTGCTTCTTCACATTCTAATTCTCTTTTTTTCTCTTGATTTGTCTCTGTTTCAGTTGATTTTCTGCCAAACATCTCATTCATCATTTCCTTCAGTAAATGGTAATTTTTTTGCCTTCATCTGGATTTATTCCCAAAAATTTGTCTAACTTATCCTCTGCATCAAAGACAATGCTTCAAGGACAGATACAAAATTAGATCTTGTAGAAAGAAATCATGATAATGTAACGATTTTTCCGGCCCTTTTGGATCACACGGATCATTGCAGGAACAATGACTTTTTCTTTGAGATCAGTTTAGCCAAAAACTAATTCGGAAGCTAGGGATTGAAATATTGATTCAACACCACATTGGTGTGAGACCGATTAGACCCAGCTAAGTCCTGTTAGTTTCAATCATAACCCAAACTGCTTTAATGCTAAATCTACCGATTTTTGTATTACATATGGCGATAGATTATTTGATGAACTTTGTAATGAGTTACTATATGGATCACATAATGTCCTTGAATATTCATCCAATCCTATATTTTGATAAATTGTTCCATGTGCTATTTCAAAGCACTGCCAATTAGTCATTATTCTATTTGTTGGTGTTAATTGCATGTTTCCATATGCATTTCCAAATACCGACTTTTCTGTAAATATCGTTATTGAGTTTCCACTTACCAAGTATTTTGTAGTTTTATCTACCCATATCATGTTAGAGTTGATTGCTCTTTCAATCTGAATTATAATATCACACCCTTGAGTTTTTCCATTTAATTCGTTTACTATGTTGATTTGTGTAGTGGTGACATTGTGCCTTTCTACATCTCTGGTTATCATTGGAATTAGATAATTTTTATCCATAAAGAAATCAATCGGTTCTAAAATACAGACGTTCTTTTGCGGTTGTGCATTAGCTGTTCCAAATGGAATAACAGATATCACTAAAAGCGATATTACCATTGCCAATTTCTTACCACTCTTTTGTATTATGTTCCCTTACCAAGTAAGGCATCGTAATACCCCTAGTTAAATGAATCGGTGTTACCTAGTCATACTATTGGCAAAGTTGAAGCTTACCATTAGTGTTGATGAAGAACTTGTAAACTGGATAGACCAACAAATCAAGGAAAAAATCTTCTCTAGTAGATCACATGGATTTGAATATGCAGTTTCAAAATTAAAAAAATCTCACAATTAGTTTGTCTGTTTAGAAGCATTCTCAATCAAGGTTTTCCATTTGTTATCACTTTCTATCTGGGTTTGTTGGGACCCAGTTACGATCATGGTTCTTATTTTGGATCCATTATTTTCATAAAATAAACAAAAATATCTTAGTGAGTTTGAAGTCTATCTTCTTTGATCATCTTGTTGATTTTTTTGTAAGCCTTTTCAGATACTGATATTTTATCAAATAATGTCATATAGCGTTCAGGTTTATCATTATCTTTCATCCATTCATTCAATCTCTCAATAGAAATATCGTATGCTCTTTTTTTAGATTCTGCCACTTTGGTATAGGTATGTAAAATCTTACAATCAACATCATACATCATTCGCTCTAATGCTAATTTTTCTTGAAATGATTTTGTTTTATCAAGTTGTTCTCGCAGCCTAGAGCATTGAATTTCTAATCTTTCTAGATTGAAAATTATCGCATCTTCTGGATCGAAGATATTTGTATTTTTATAAATTTTTGAGTACCAGTAATCTACATCACCATTTACAGTGTTACGGTTAACCTTCATTAATTCTGAAATCTTTTTTGCCGAATATCGGTAATCAAAATGCAATCTATACACTTCTTGTCTTCGTTGGTCTCGTTGAGTTTGAGTATATGGTCCACCTTTCTTGTGAGTCTTAGAATTCAATTTTTGATTTTGTTTTATAAATTCATCTGATACCAAAGGGAGTCCATTGTCAGGTATTGAGATGTGATCGTTTGGTTCATCTTTTTTTACTTTCATGGAAGTATTTATCCATCATAAATATTAAGTATTACGTATAACGTAGTACTCCTGTAGTGATACGATGAAAATTAGAAGCTATAAAACTGAGATCCTAGAAATTCTCAAGTCAAATAATGGATGTTTTACTGGTTTTAATAAATTACTTCTCAAAGGTGACTTTCATACAACTACATTGGTTAGGTGTCTTAAAGAAATGAAGAAAGAAAATTTAATCACAATCACGCATACAGATTCTAGGAATCAGCGGCAATACTGTATGGTTCAGATTGATTTTGAAGAAAACTTCGGTCGCCTCACCAGAGATTTGAAACTCATAGAAGATGAATTAAAGGCAAAGGATCTACCTTGGGATGAAAAAATGCTAGTGATAGGAAATTATGTGAGACTAGCTTTTCGCAAAATTAAGGAGCTCAATGTTGCACGATTGCATGCAGAATATGTTAGTTTTGATAAAAATAGACTAGATAACATTGAGAAGGCAAAAGAACGCATTTCGAATATGATCAAAGAAAAAATTACGATGCTACCTATTGATGATAGACAGAGAATAATCAATTCATTATTTTATGATCTTCCCGACTTGTTGACATTATATGAGTATAGAGGCATAAAGGCCAATTCATCCTCATAAGAAAAAACTGCCTAGTTCTGCATAGTTTCTATAGATAATTAACCCTCCAAGGATTAAATATCCTAAAACGTAACACAAGCTATTGACTGGACAAAAAATAGACGGCATTACAGTGGCAAATTCTGTCAAAGATAGAGTGAGAATAGCGGCAGAAGTACTAAGAGAAGAAGGAGTCACCCCATGCCTTGCAACTATATTGGTTGGAGAAAACCAAGCTTCAATGACATATGTTTCCAACAAACAAAAAGCATGCTCAGAGGTAGGAATTCAAACCAAAGATCATAGATTGCCAGAATCATTTTCCCAAATAGAAATGAACGCATTAATTGATCTACTAAACAAAGATGATACCATACATGGAATCTTGGTGCAGCTTCCATTACCAAAACAGCTAGATGAATTCTCAACAACATCACGCATCTCACCAATTAAGGATGTTGATGGTTTAACACCATACAATGTTGGATTGCTATCATCAGGAAGAGCAATTCTCAAACCATGCACGCCTTTAGGAATAATGGAATTATTTGATTATTATAAAATCAATTTATCAGGCAAAAATGTCGTAATCATAAACAGGAGCCATTTGGTAGGAAAACCACTATACCACATGATGCTTGAAAAAAACGCCACAGTTACCACGTGCCATTCCAAAACTAAAAACCTAAAACAGCACTGCCTTGCTGCTGATATCATAGTTACGGCAATAGGGGACAGGTCAAAATTTACACTAACTGCAGACATGGTACCAGAGGGTGCAATAGTAATTGATGTTGGAACAAGCAGAGAAAATGGAAAGCTTGCAGGTGATATAGATTACGAAAATATAATCAAAAAAGCATCATTTGCAACTCCTGTTCCAGGAGGAGTTGGGCCCATGACAATAGCGATGCTTTTAAAGAACACTGTCACTGCTGCTTCAATTAGTAAAGGATTTGTCTCAAGTCGTTGAAAAAGCAAGGCTGCGAAAGCAGCTATTAGATGCACGTGACGGATTGTCACTTGACTTTATGAAAATTACAAGCAAGGAGATTCAAGACAACCTAAGAAAGATAGAGTCATACAGGAATGCAAAAACCATTGGCGGGTATTACTCCATAGGAAGCGAGGTTCGCACACAGGACATACTGCAAGAAATACTAAATGCAGGAAAAGAGCTTGCACTGCCAAAAGTAGTAAAAAATGATCTTGTATTCAAAAAGATTTCAAGTTTTTCAGAATTAGAACAAGGAAACTTTTCTGTCATGGAACCAAAAGACAGATGCGAGATTGTAAAACATCTAGATGTCGTAATTGTCCCTGCAATTGCTCTATCAAAAGACGGATTCAGGCTGGGATACGGATTTGGATACTATGACAGATATCTGCATGGGAAAAAATCAACAACAATTGCACTATCCTATGCAAAACAGGTAATCAAGTCATTTTCTAATGATGTACATGATGTTAAAATGAATTTCATAGTTACAGAAGATAGAGTAATCAAAACATGAGACCCTTCAACTGGTAAAAATTTTTCTAATTAAAAGGCACAACTTGAGGCGCTAGGAGAGAGATCTTGTTCTAATTCTGGTTTTAATTTATTGTCAGAAAATAAATTGATAAGTATTATGTAGAAATCACATATGTCAGAATGCGATCAAATTTAATAAAAAAGATCTGGTCCCCACTAAGAGATTCATGATCTTAATTCAACACTCATGAAATTTCAAGGTAAAGATACTCATTAGGGGAATTTCTCAGTTAGTTTAGTTCCACTTTAATGATGGATTATGGATGTTTTCCTACCTTCCATAATTTTAAAAAAATTGGTTATCTTTTCTTCATTAACCAAGTCATCTAGTAGTAATTTGATCTCGTCTATGATAGAATTGTAATCTTCCGTATACACATCTTTGAGTATGGTTCTCAAATATTCTGGATGTTCGTAACAATCCCTAATCTTGCAGTCATAGTGAGAATTAAGTTTGGCTACAACCAAGTTATACTTTGTATTGCTTCTTCTCATCAAAACTGTTTCCAAGCATGATATTAGTGCAACTTTGTGTTGTTCGTCAAATTGCCCCATCATAACTCAATCACAATTGTAGTTTTAACTATTGCCAAAGTTGGAAAAAGTTGCATATTCTTCACTTAGACCAATCAATAATTTTTCCAGTTTTTGCATCTATCCTGATTTTTCTCATTTGATCATTAGAAGACGAAAGTAATACTGTAACTGTCCAAATGTCATTTTCTAAGACAGTCTGTTTAATTTCAAGAACTGAATAATGTTGTTCAAGAAATCTTGTTGCTATTTCCTTTGCCTTATTAGAATCAAGGCTTAGACTTAGATGTGTTATCAAACTGCCTCTATTGTTTATCAGATCATAGTATTTACGTCAGTATGGAATATTTTTCCTAAACATTGTTCTATTTTAGACCCTAGTTCTTTTTAAATAATGATCTCTGTCCCCTTACCGTTACACTAAATCCAATTATTAACAGTAATGATAATGTTAGCACCAGCATTGCTATTGTATTGAATTCAGGTACAATCGATGGCATAATTTTGGAAATTGTACCAATTGTAATAATGTGTGTAGAAAAGTGAGGAATCAAAATAAGTATCTGTGCACCACTTTGTGTAACAAGTATGGCATAGTAAGGCTGGTCAGAATTTGTAGGATGTAATATGGCCGTCACGTTAGCTGCTGGTGCTATTTTGTTTCCGTCATATTTTATATCCATGTATTTTACGTTTGCCACGTTAATATCAGTACTATTCAGATTTACGAGTACCACTTTAGGACCAGTCTGGTTTGTGGCACTGACTGCGATGGAGACAGTGTCTTTTGTTGAGTGTTCGGTATTGATTGTAAAGTTACTAACAAGTGAATGAGCATCTATATTTTCATTGTTGATATTAACTTCTGCAATTATAGTATTTTTCTTTTTTGCGTCGTTGATGTCAAAGTCATCGCTTTTTGTTTTAGTATGTGTAGCCTTGACATTATTGATTTCGTTATCATTTTCTTTTCCAGTTGCAGTAAGATCAGTGGGTGGGCTGGGTGTCGTAGTTGGTGGATTGGGTACAGTGGTTGGAGGATTGGGTACTGTGGTTGGAGGATTAGGTACTGTGGTTGTTGGCGTTGTTGCTGAAGCTTCTTTTGATGGATTACTCGTACCAATTGAGTTTATGGCGGAGACCACGAAAGTGTATGTAGTACCAGCAGTCAAACCATTGATGAAATAGGATGTGGTTGCATTGCCTGTATTTTTTACTATTGTTTGGTAAGCACCCTCCGATACCTTCTTTTCAATCTTGTAACCTGTGATTGGTAAACCACCTGTGTTTGATGGAGCAGTCCAGGACAGATTGATTCTAGTGGAGACTGCAGTAGCTGTCAGTCCTGCTGGTGGATTTGGTACTGAGGTTGGTGTTGTTGCTGTTGCCTCAGCTGATGTGGTACCAGTACCAACTGAGTTTATGGCAGAGACTCTGTAAGTGTAAGTTGTGTTACCTTTAAGACCGGTATATGAATAGGAGACTGTTGTGTTAGCTGTGTTTGCAGCAAGAACTGAGTAAGCGCCAGAACCAATCTTGTATTCAATTTTGTATCCTGTGATTGGAGAGCCACCGTTGTTAGGAGCAGTCCAGTATAGGTTGATCCCAGTAGTAGAAACTGCAGTAGCTGTTAGTCCTGTTGGTGGATTTGGTAGTGTGGCTGCTATTGCTGATACTTCTGCTGATGGAGTACCAGTACCAATCGAGTTTATGGCAGAGACTCTGTAGATGTAGGTTTTACCGGTTGTCAGACCTGCGTGAGAGTATGATGTGGTAGTGTTTGCCGTATTTGCAGCTAAAATGGTATAATCACCTGGAGGGATTTTTATTTCGATCTTGTAACCTGTGATTGGAGAACCGCCGGTTGATGGAGCAGTCCAGGACAGATTGATCCTAGTAGTAGAGACTGCAGTAGCTGTTAGTCCTGTTGGTGCTGCTGGTACAGTTGCTAGTGCCTGTGTTGTTGCAGATGCTTCAGTTGATGGAGTACTGGTACCTATTGCATTAATGGCAGAGACTCTGTAGGTATAAGCTGTAGATGGAATCAGACCTGTATGTGAATATGAAGTGGTTGTGTTAGCTGTGTTTGCAGCAAGAACTGAGTAAGCGCCAGAACCAATCTTGTATTCAATTTTGTATCCTGTGATTGGAGAGCCACCGTTGCTAGGAGCAGTCCAGGACAGATTGATCTGAGCTGATGACACTGCAGTAGATGTCAGTCCTGTTGGTGCTGCTGGTGCTGTGGCAGGTGGAGCTTGTGTTGTTGCAGTTGCCTCAGCTGATGTGGTACCAGTACCAATTGAGTTTATGGCAGAGACTCTGTAAGTGTAAGCTGTGCTAGCTGTCAGACCTGTATGTGAATATGAAGTGGTTGTGTTAGCTGTGTTTGCAGCAAGAACTGAGTAAGCGCCAGAACCAATCTTGTATTCAATTTTGTATCCTGTGATTGGAGAACCGCCTGTTGATGAAGCAGTCCAGGATAGGTTGATCTGAGCTGATGACACTGCAGTAGATGTCAGTCCTGTTGGTGCTGCTGGTGCTGTGGCAGGTGGAGCTTGTGCTATTGCTTGGGGGCCAAAAATAAAAATAATGCTCACTGACAACACTGTAACTAATAACAAGAATTTTTTAGATTGATTAGCACAAACATGACTACTATTATTACAGGATTTAGGCATCAATTCTTTATTGCACCTAACAATAACTGGTCAGAAGCTATGGCAATCTCTGGATAACAATTTAACATCTTGCCATTGCCGATTTTGTAAAATTTCCAGTTTTCACATTTTACATCATATTCAAGCTTTGAGTTGTCGTATTTCCAGCCAAATCCATTTGCCATATTTATAGATGGATAACCATGTCCTCTGACAAGTATAATTGTGTTTTTGTTGTAGTCAGTCTTGACTTCAGCGTAAAGTGCATTTGGATACAGGTATACTACATTTGGGTGGTGCGTTATTGCGTCAAATTCTTTTTTTGTAACATACTCATTATGTAATATTATTATTTTATCATATTTTTTTAAAATATCTGGATTTTTGTCTACTTCGATATCCGTGATATGGGAATAATTGAGTAGTTTTAAAACCAGACCTGCCGTACCGCTAGCCGTATACGTGTTTTGGAATTTTGTTGGAATATTTAGAGTCAAACATTTTGTGTCGCATCTTTTTTTATAGTAATCATAAAAACCATTGTTATCGTATGCCGCCTGTGTAAATATGGGATAGACAAAGACAGTTTTCTTGGATTTTTCTGCAAATCCAATTTTTTTATATAGATCATACATTTCTGGTCTTAGCGTCATATCCAAACTTGTGACTTCGCCGTCCCTGTCATAATGCGGGTTGACCTTGAAAAGTACCCTAGATAATTGGATGTTTACTGTCTCTTTCTTACCTTCTATATTTATGATAGCACTGAGGATGTCGCTGGCTTTATCTTTTCTAGGCATGGTATAGTTTAATCCAGCTGTCTTTGCTGGTTTTGCCTCTCTTGCATCACTTGTTTGTTTTGCAGTCTCTTTTGCTTTCACATTCTGAGATTTGTCTACAACTCTTGTCTTCTGTGGATCCGTTTTCTTCGTGTCTGAATTAGATGTAGAGAGCTGTGCAGAAGCAGAATGCTCTAATGCAAGACTGCCACTGCCAGCAATCAAGACAAGAAGGTATAGTCCTCCAAATATTTTTGTGTTCATTGTATTTATCATACTGTATGCGGCACATCTGTTACAGCCTTTCTATAAAAGAGGTTTGGAAAAAAGTTCTATCTCAAATTTCTCGACCTTGATAAAACTGCAGAAGACCCACTTGAAAGACAGAAAGAGGAATTTACATCACAAAAAAATTCCATGATCCCATGGGACTAGGTTATTCATCATTGTCTTATTTTAGACCCATAACGATATCTTTGATGGGTACAATACAAGTTTAGAACCCATAAGGGATTTGAATTACCAGTTTGACACTAGGACAATAATCTTTCAATTAAGACATGAGGCCTTTTTTTCCTATGTCTGTTCTATAATATTTGGCTGGCCAAGATATTTCTTTAACTCTCAAATATGCATTAGAGATTGCAGTTTGTAGTGTGTCCCCAAGTGCAGTTACTCCAAGCACCCTGCCTCCACTAGTTAGAACTTTGTTGTTATCTCGTATGGTTCCTGCATGAAATATTACAGAGTTTTTGTCTTGCATGTCTAGACCTGATATTTCCTCGTTTTTTGGATAGGAATCAGGGTATCCCTTTGATGATATCACGACACAGACTGCACTTTGTTTCTTCCATGACATAGGCGGCAGTTGTGATAACGTTCCATCAATGCTTGCGTTTACATAATCATACAAATCTGATTCCATTCTCATCATGATGGGTTGACATTCAGGATCGCCCATCCTTGCATTATATTCCAAAACATATGGCCTGTCGTTTTTTAGCATAATTCCGGCGTACAAAAATCCCTTGAATGGAATGCCGTCGTCTTTCATGGATTCCACAGTTTTATCGATTACATCTTTTTGAATTTGCTCTGCCATTGAATCATTAATCACAGGAGTTGGAGAATAGGCACCCATCCCCCCAGTGTTTGGGCCTTTGTCGTTGTTAAATATTCTTTTATGATCCTGGCTTGTGGCCATGGGAATTGCTACAGTACCATCAGAGAGTGCAATGTATGATGCTTCTATTCCGTCAATTCTTTCCTCTAAAATAATTTTAGAGCCCGCAGTGCCAAAGCTTTTCTCAACCAGCATTTTATCTATTGCAGATACTGCTTCGGTATAATCATTACAAACAATCACGCCCTTTCCTGCTGCAAGACCATCTGCTTTTACTACCAGATTATAATCAACTGATTTTGCATATTCTTTTGCCTTTTTTGCATCATCGAAAATCTCAAATCGTGCAGTAAGGATGTCATGTTTTTTCATAAAGTTTTTTGCCCATGTTTTACTTGATTCAAGCTGCGCAGCTTTTTTTGTTGGCCCAAATATTCGCAAGCCTTTATTTGTAAATTCATCAACTATACCCATAGAAAGCGGAGTTTCAGGTCCCACAACTGTCAGACAATCATTCCCAGATGCAAATTCTGCCAGTCCATCAATGTCATCTACTGGTATGGATACATTGTTTGATGTTCCACCATTGCCTGGGGCATAGTAAACTTTGCCCACCTTATCACTTTGAGACAGTTTCCATCCAAGTGCATGTTCTCTTCCGCCAGAACCTACAACTAAAATATCAGTCAATGGATTTCCTATATTTTTCTCGTATATAATCCAAGATTGGTTTTAGGATAGTGGTTGTTTCCAAATTAGTTCAATTTCAATAAAACCTAGTCTTCCAGTTGTGAATATTCAAACAATTGTTCTGAACGTTTTTTCTTTTTCTTGTCTGTATATTTCTTTTTCAATAAATTAGCATAACATATCATTGCTGATAAAGCCAATTAAAAAAGAGGAAAAAAGGATTTTGTACTATGGCTAAAATATAAACAACAAAAGGCATCATACTGCA
This sequence comes from Nitrosopumilaceae archaeon, assembly GCA_035935115.1. Taxonomy (GTDB): domain Archaea; phylum Thermoproteota; class Nitrososphaeria; order Nitrososphaerales; family Nitrosopumilaceae; genus TA-20. The sequence goes on along the minus strand of DASYXK010000021.1, from coordinate 16,609 downwards.
TTGCAAAACGATAGGTTTTCTGAATGGTTTGTTCCAAAATTTGGGCCAAGAAATTTTAGGCTCTGCTGTGGCATGCTTTTCTTACCATATACTGGAATGGTAATCTCTTTTGCAGCATGGGGTTCATTTGCAACTAATTTTTCTCTAGAAAGGCTTGCTGCCATTTCTATTCTGTATTTTCTTGCACTTGGAATATCGGCACACTACCTTGATGCGATAGCAAGTAAAAACAAGCCCTGGGGCATTTTGTCAAAGAAGAAGATATTGATAGTTTCCTTCTCAGCATTATTGGCAGCTTGTATCATTGGCTTGTACTATGCTTTTCTTTATTCCCCATTGTTATTTCCGATAGGAATTGCTGAGACTTTCTTTCTTTTTGCATACAATCTTGAATTATTCAATGGCAAGTTTCACAATAACTTGGTTTTTGTTGTATCGTGGGGAATTCTTCCTGTCTTTGCAGGTTCTGCAATTCAGACTAATACAATTACTTTACAAGCACTTACATTATCAGGCATTGCTGCAGCTCTAAGCTTTATTCTCATAAAAACATCAAAAAAATACAAGAGATTAATCCGTGAATCCCAGAATACGGACACGCGCAGGACAGAAATTATTTTAAAACTAGTTAGCGTTGGTGTTATAATCTCAACTATCTCATATCTTGTTTTAAGATATGCTTAACTGAAATGAATTGGTAATATTACCGTGGAAGTAGAGATAGACCAGATAGGAAAGACACTTCTTTATGCTCCTGTGTGTTATGTGGAACAGACAATATCTGATATAATCAAAAAGCCAGTTTATCTCAAAGTAGTTGAGCAAAACTCGATATCAGGAACAAAATACGTCAGAAAAGTTGTCATAGGATATTTACAATTTCCAATACTGCAAGCAATTGTAAAATTTGATTCAAAGAACATCCCAAAGCAAGTAATGACAGATCTATTGCAAAAAAAAGAGAGCATAGGAAAGATACTTCAAAAATACAAGATACCGGTACAAAGAGGAATTGTGGCAATTGATCTTCAAGCTGACAGAAAAACAATCACAAGAAAATATGAGATTTTTTGTGACGGTTTGCTTTGGTTTCAAATATCAGAAGAGATAAGATTAGATTTTCTTCGTGCCTGTAAGGATAGCTGAAGAGTGCAGTGTCAGGTATTTTATTTTTATATCATCTAGTCCATTTCTTTGCATGACATCCTTGTATTCATAAACCCAATCTGTCGATCTTATTAACCGTGGAAGATTTTTGAACACGTCTTTCCAGCTTGGTATAAAAAAACCGGCCATTCCTAGTATGACAAAGTAAAGATTCCATAATAGTTTGATTGTTTGGTTTGCAGGATAAGTAAAATCATGTAAGATTATTTTACCGCCTGGATTTAGGTGAGAAAGACATCTCTCTATTAGGATAGTAGCATTGCAATATTTTGGAATGTAAGATGATATTATACAATCAAATTTTGTATCAAGATTTAGCTTTTCTGCATCATCAAGCAAAAAGGAGACTATATGATGAGGTTTTAGCTTTGCCTTTGCCATCTTGAGATATCCTTCTGTGATATCAACTCCAGTTATACTTGCATCAGGAAATCTCTCAGCTATCTTTAGTGTCAATATTGCAGTACCACATGCCAGATCAAGTATAAAGTTACACGGAGAAACTTGTTTTACTATCTCTTCTTTCCAATAAGAATCTCTTCCAAAAGTTGTCAAGTTTACTACCTTTTCATATGATTCTGCAGTGTTCTCAAAAAATTGCTTGACTAGTGCTCTTGGAGATTCTGCTGTCACTAGATATTATTTCAATATGCCAACTTAAAGGGTTGATGTATGACATGAAAATAAGATAGAAGATACTGTTACCTTGTTGGTTGAGCAATTGTGATTTCTGGGCATCAGCATAAGTTGTAACAAAACCGGTTTTAGTAATATTGATTAAAGCTAGATTTGAAGCTGGTAAACATGAGTCAAATTGATCCACAAAAGTCAGTTTATCTTTTTGTACATGGAAGAAGGGACCTTGAACCTGTTGCAACACAAGCACTAGTTACAAATGGTTTTGCCAAAGACAAGATAATTTCTGCAAAACCAGACCAAGTTGGAAATGTTGGAGATTACATGGCAATGATATGGATGCCGCCAAACCCGGATCACATTAAAATACAAAAGATAACCAAGGTAGACCCGGTTCCAGCAGAGGGAATGGTTGGTTTATGGAAGGGAGTTTCTAAAGAAGATCTTTTCCAAATAAAGCTAGGATAAATCCGAAACAAGTGCTGTAATAAAACTTTCAAACTCTGAATCTGAAAATTTTATAATTTCAACTTTATTTTCTTGCTTGGCAATTTTTACTGATTTTAGGTGATAGCATTGGCCGTTATTATCCATGGCATTAAAATAATAATCCTCACAAGAGCAAAATCCCAAATCCGGGTCAAGCCAGTGCTCGTTGTCTTTTCCTACTACAGTCCAGATTTTCCTATTGCTTGGCTCAAAGTAATGGAGCTTGACACCTCTTCCGGATATGACCGCGTCAAGATTGGCAGAATCTTTTTTCATAACGATTTAATTCAAAACTGGTTCGTATATCTTTGATGGTTCAGACAAGACCAGTACAATCACAGCCCGCTTTGATACTAGAGGAAGAAAAAAAACGCTATCTTGTTGTAACGGATTTGCATATAGGATTTGAAAACACGTTTTTGTCTAATGAAATCCATGTGGAACCAAAAGAACTGATCCAAGAGGCAGTAGATTCTTTGTTGTCCATAATGGAACATGAAAAACCAGATGCGCTGGTACTATTAGGCGATGTAAAATCAGGCATTAGTTCCATATTAAAAACAGAGTGGCAGGCAGTTCCGTTATTTTTTGAGATTGGAAAGAAAATTGAGACAATACTAATTCCAGGCAATCACGATTCCAACATACAAAAACTGCTCCCAGAGGGAGTTACCCTTGCAAGCTCTTCAGGGCTTGTAATTGGCGATACGCTTTTGACTCATGGTCATACCATGCCTTCAGAAAATCTGTCTCAAATAAATAAAATAATCATGGGTCATGTACATCCAGTGTTTTTTCAGGAAGGCTCTGTAATTGATGGCCAGAGAGTATGGGTCTCACTTAGAGCAGAAAAAAACCAGCTTTTCCCATCATCAAAGGGGATTTTAGAAATAATTATTCTTCCTGCTTTTAACAAGTACTTTTATGCGACACATAAAAAATATTATAAAAAATCAATCTCGCCAATTCTTCAATCAATTAAAAACTTCCAGTCTGCAAAAATCGTGACACTTGATGGCTCTATCATTGGCAACGAATCTATGCTTGAAAATGTAATTTGAAAAAAGTACGTATTAGGCACTGCAGATATGGTCTAGTGGGAATATACACCATAATGGGACTATTTTGAACCCGCTTTATAGAAAAATTAATTTGTGTTTTAATTTATTTTAAAAATTACAATAATTAAAAGGCAGTTTTCAGACCAGACAATTCTTTGTTAGCGTTTTCAAAATTTCGTATCTTTGTCTTAATTTTATTAATCACTGCTATATGGTCTATATTTTTTTTCATTATAGCTAATATAATATAGGGAAAGGTCAGTATTGAAACAAACTTTGATTTTTCTCTCTCTGTTATGGTATAATTAACAGGTCCAAACTCGGAATCAAAATCGCTTTGCATAGAGCTTTGCAACCTAAGTTCCATCGAAAATATCTCTTTTCTTTCCTTTGTCAGATTGATTTCATTTTTGAAGAGAATATTTTCCATCTTCCCCTGTTTGTTAATTAATCCGATAAACTCCACTCCATCTTCTAATATTGATTTATCATAAAAAAGGTTAGATTCATTTTTTGCAATAACTTCTAACATCGATGTTAGGGGTCCGTCACTAATATAGGTGTATGTAAAAAATCCGATCTTATTTTGGGCCCACTTTTGTAAATATTTCAAGTTTTGATCAGATTTATTCTATGAAATGCAACTAACAAAAGATGTAGAGTTTCAACCTGGTATTGTATTGGTTTTTGCTCCCATATTTTTTCGCAAGACAATTACAAGAAAAACTGAAACTACAGATAATAATGCAGCAGTTAGAAATATCTGATCATATGCTTGCGCAGACGGAAAGCTGCCAGAAAGTTTTGATATTGTATCCCGATACATTTGCTGATACATGCCAGCAAGTGAAGGCCCAAGCGAGTTCCCTACAAGCATCAACAGTACAGTCATGCCAAGAGATATTCCCTGTACCTTTTGCGGCGATGACATCAAAATTATGTTAAAGCATCCTACAATCGCAAATGACAATCCTACAGAAATTATTGTCAATGTAACAGATATCATAGATTCGGTAAAATGAAATGCTAGTATGGAAAAAAACCCAACTGTACAAATTATTGTTCCAAGTGCTGTGAGCTTGAAATTACCCACTCTTGAGAGGAAAAAGCCGCCTGCAGCAGATACTACAAGGGAGATAATCATGAACGGTAGCTGAACTGACGCTATTGTTATTACATCGCCACCAAAGCCAAGAGGTTTTGGACTGCGTATCAGTATAGGAATTGTCTGGTATACCATGAATGTAGAAACTCCAACTATCATCAGGATAATATTTGATGGTAAGAGCACCTTGTCTGAAAGCACTTTGAGATCAATTAGAGGATGAGATACTCTTTTTTCAAGACTTGCAAAAATTATCAACGATATTGCAGATCCTGCAAAAAAGCCAAGAGAATCTAAATTCCCAGAACTGATGTCTTGAAGAAAAGACAGGCCCATCAAAAACAAAATCACCGTAGAAGATAACGCCAGAGCACCCTTGACATCTATTCCCATTATCTGAGTATCTTCTTGTTCTGTTTTTTTTACTTTAATGAATCTGTTCATTATAAAGGCTAATCCTATCGCAATAGGAAACACGGAAAAAAAAGTTGCATGCCAGCCATAATCAGAAATTATTTTTGCACCAGCTATCAAACCTATTACAGAGCCGCCAAAAAATGTCGAAGTAAATATTCCTTGGGCCATTCCAAGCTTTTGAATTGGAAAGATATCACGTACTATACCAAATGCAATTGGGAACATCGATATCCCTACACCTTGTGCAATCCTTGCAGCTAACAAAAAAGGCAGCGAATTTGCAAATCCTCCAGCCAGAATCCCTGCAGAATATATCATCATCACAATTAAAAGTATCTTCTTTTTGCCATAGATGTCTGAAAGCTTGCCTGCAATAGGCGTCATTACTGCACCTGCTATCAAATATGAAGAAAGAATCCAAGACGATGTGTTATATGAGATGCCAAAATCTTTGATAAAATCAGGAATAGCTGGCAGGACCATCGTTTCTCCATACATTGTCACAAGAGCAAGTCCACATATGATGGAAAGTGCAAGCCATGCAGAAGGCGAAACTGAGATCACAGAATTATTCTCGCTTGGCTCTGAACCATCTTGATTTTCTTTCATTATTTTTCACTTTTCAAGCAGTAATTTAGGTTATAAAAACACAAGTGGATTCAAGGATACTAGTACTGATACTATTACTTCTTTGGTTGATGATATGTAAGACATTTGTGCTTTGAACAACCTATAAGTAACAGCGCCGAAAATGTTGTTTGCATACAAAAGTTGTCATAATATTATAAGACACACAACTAGATTTTACCCTCATATTCTCAATATCCCATATACATGTCAGGATTAGACACACTAATAGTAAGATCGCTGGATACAACAATTAGGGAAAACCTAGGCAAAAATACATTACAAAAAGTTGAACAGCGACTCTTTGAGAAATATGGAATAAACCTTACCCAGTCAATTGGAGATTTTGCTAAACTCGACACTGTCTTAAGAGAATTTTTTGGAGAAGGTGCAGAAGGACTAGAAAAACAATTCTTGGAAAATATTATTACATTGGAAGAAACAAAAAACAACGATCCAAATTGGGTTGCGATAGAAGATCCTTCTCTTGCCAAACAGATTTTAGAAGCATTTGGAGACGAAGACAAGAAAAATATACTAAATACAGTCTTAGATGAACCTAGGATCATATCAGAAATATTAGAAATTGCACAAATACCACAAACTTCTGGTTATAGAAAAGTTAATTCACTAATTGATAATGGATTGCTAATTGTTCAAGGTCACATAACCACACATGATGGTAAAAAAGTCAACAAATACAAATCAATATTTAACAATGTAACAATCAATATAGAGAAAAACAAGGTTATTGTTAAAGCACTTCTTGTAAAAGAATCAATAGAAAAAAGCTCCATAATTAAATACGTACAAATAGTAGCATAGTTAGATGTTTCAATCAAAGCTACTAATGGCATGCCTTGTCATTTTGCTTATTACTTCTGTTTATGCACAGAGTGAATCAGGTATAGCATATGCAATTAAAAAAGGAAATTATCACCTGACTGAATCAAAACAAAAGATCACAGAGTCATTAAAAAAACACGATACTACAGATCAACAAAAAATCAGAGTGAAAAAATAACACGTATAGAAAAAATACCCCATGTAGGTTTCAACTCCTAAGGTTTGGATTTATTAGGACTCTGTTACATCTTGGTCTTATCTTGGATTCCTTTTTGTAAAAATATTAAATTTTAATTGTTTTAATTCTATAAAATGTGACTGCCAAAGTAACAGCAATTAGCATGACTAGTAAGGTAATTGGAAATTCAGGCACAGCTGTTGACATTACTTTGTTAATTTTACTAACTGTTATGGTATGTGTAGAAAAGTGAGGAATTGAAACAAGTATCTGTGCGCCACTTTGTGTAACAAGTATGGCATAGTGTGGTTGATCAGAACTGGCAGGATGTAATACCGCATCAACATTTGCCGCGGGTGTTATGTGATTTCCGTCATATTTCACATCAATGTATTTCATGCTTGCCACATCAATAGTAGTACTGTTGAGATTTATGAGCAACACTTTGGGACTGGTTTGACTTGATGCGTTAACCGTTATATTGACTTCATCGTTGGTATGATGCTCTGTTTTAACTGAAACCTTGTTATCAATTGATTGTGTTCCTATGTTATTATTATTTATATCAACTTCTGCTGCGATGGTATCGTTCTTTTTTGCATCATCTATATTATTAGCGTCCTGCTGGTTTTCTTGATGTGTAGCCTTTTCATTATTGTTTTCATTATTAATTTCGTCTATTCCTTCTTGATTAGCTTGAGGCTGATTTTCTCCTTCAGTTTTATTTTGATTATTTTCATTTGATGATTTCTGATTATATTCTGAATGTTGTTCCCCTTCTGTTTTATTTTGACCTTGTAATTGATTAACGTCTTGTCTTGACTGTTCATCAGCTTGCTGATTATCTTTTGATTGTTGAGCAGTTGCAGATGAATTTTTATCAATGGCGGTATTGTTATTATTGCCAGATTCAGCAAATGCCATCCCGGTTAAACCCGTAATTAGAGTAGAAATAAGAAAGATACTTGCTATTTTATTACCACTCATGCAAGATCGCATAGTCAGTTGTATTTAATATTTTTGGAAAAAAGTTCCACGAGTCTATTATAATAAATCATAAGCTTTCTAGCCAATGAAATACAAATTGTTTCTAAGCGGTATGTCGGCAATCGTACTGCTCTTAGTAATGGGAGTAGCACCACTAGGACATTCTGTATATGCAGTAGATGAGGGAAATGGCGACAACAACAATTGTCAAGTAGACCAGAATGACAATGATGATGGTGTTGATGCTGGCGCAGATGATGATACTGGCGACAATGACGCCGACGAAGGTTGCGAATCAAATTAACGCAATCTCTACCTTTTTTTATTTTTGATAAATTTTTGGTTCTAGTCAGATGGTTTTTGAATTGACATAGTCAGAGAACCTTTATTGTATTACCTTATTTTGATAAAGATAATCTACAAGATTGTTAAAATCGTCTCTGGTTATCTCTCCATTTATCAACCAGATGGCAGGATTGGAAACCCACGATGGAATATTTTTTCCTGTAATGTCAAAATCTCCTAGCATTATACGAGTCATGTTGGAATTTTGTCCATATCTTAACCAATTAGAAACATCATCAAGTAAGGTAGTAGGATCTTTGCTGTTTAACGTTCTTAATAGCTGAGGATCCTGAATCAGCCTGTACTCTGGATAGCAATTTAACATTGAGTAATTTTGCCTTTTGTAAAAAGTCCAATCTTTACATTCTACATTATATTCATATTTTGAATTATCCGGTATCCAGCCAAAACCATTTATGATACTAGCATCAGGATAACCATGTCCACTAATCAGTGTGATCGTATTCTTATCATAGTTGGTTTTGACTTCTGCATAAAGTGCATTTGGATATAGGAAAACAACACCAGGATGATGTCTTATTGCGTCAAACTCTTTTTTTGTCACATATTCGTTATGCAAAATTATTACTCGCTTGTATTGTTTTAGTATGTCTGGATTTTTATCGATATCAATATCTGTGATATAAGCATAGTTTAATGCAGACAAGACGAAACTGCCAACCATACTTGATGAATATGTTCCCTTGAAATCATTTGGAATATTAATGGTCAAACATGTTGAATCGCATTTTTTGTTATAGTATTCATAAAAACCATTTTTTGAATACGCTGCCTGAGTAAAAATTGGATAAACAAATACAGTTGTTTGAGATTTTTCAGCAAAGCCAACTTGTTTGTAGAGGTAGTCAAATCTTTGGTCTTTTGCTAAAGATATTGATACTATTCTTCCATTTTCATCATACTTTGGCAGTATCTTAAAAATAAGATCATCTGTAGGAATGGTTACAATATGTCCACTTCCTTCTTTACTGTTGGTTACAAACTGTAAAACTTTTGGAGATACTTGTTTTGTTGCGTCTGGAGGATCACCGTAGGAACTGAAGTTCACTGATCCAGAATTTTCCAGAATTAATAGACTGACCAGTACGATAACACAAATAGATAAAAATTTCAGATCCAACCCAAACTATTGATTTTCTGGTCTTATTTAAAAAGCATGGAAAAAAATTCTTTCTTACCCAGATTTCTCAAAAGTAATGAATCAAAAATTCATAGATCTTTATTACGAGCAATACGGGCGCTCATAGGTCCGAACCCAATAGAATTGATCATATTTTTATTGATTACCCGTTGGTAATTCTACTATAAGCTGTCCTTTCATAGTAGGCTTGTGAAACGTGCAGATAAATGGAAATATTCCTGCAGTGTTTGCATTGAAAGTCATGGTTTTATTTTCTCCCGGACTTAGGGCCACGTTTATGTTGTATGCATTATCCGATATTGTAAATGAGTGATGATCCCCTCCTTCGGATTCAGTATTAAAGAAATGAATTACTATTGTATCACCTTTGTTAACTGTTATAGAAGGCATGCTGTATACATCACGTGGCATTCCCATTTTTGTTTCGTTAAAATCTGGTATATGACTGTTAAATAACCAATATTCCCTTTTAACGCCAGTGTAATGAAAATTAGATTGAGCTTGTGATTCATAAGTTATTATTAATGCCACTAAGGCAATAACAACTGCTGATACTGCAATAGCTATTACAATTTTTGTATTTTCCATCACAGTATCATAATCCTTTCCAAATTTTCACATACATTTCCAGAGCATACAAATTCCAGATTTGTGTTGATGTCATTGCATGTCCTATTGGCATGATTATTCAAATATTTATCTAACAAAAATAGGCAGAGATAGTACTCACAGTGAAAGCGACCCAATGGGATCAAGGTACCATATGATTTTATTTTGGGCCCACTTTTGTTGAAAATCTGGACAAGAATTAAACTAATCTTCTTCTACTTGATCTGTTTTGGCGTCATCATCATAACTTTCGTCTAAATACTCTGTATTTTTTTCATTTTTATCGGTATTATTTTCTTCGGACAACCATAATGTTGAAGATGTAATGCCTATAAGATTGACTGGATTTTTCAGTGATAAATGCTGCATTAAGCCAGTTTATTAGAGATGAGCACGTATTACATGGTGTAATGAATATTTATGATAAAAAATCAGTCCGTTGTTCCAAGTGTGACAGGTTCATTGGAGAGATTGATTATGATGCAATAGTTACTTTGCCAAAATGTGGGCGATGTGCCAATCCCGTACCGGAAGGCGATGATAAAGTGCAATACATAGTAAGTAAATTCAACAAAAATCCAAAAAGTTTAGCGCGACCCTTGGATTCGGTATAGTTAATTTTTAAAGGTGGTTCCATGAAATTTGATCAAGTATGGAAAGAATACGAACCAAGTCCAGTGATCTGAGATCAGTTGGCTATGATGAACTAACACGAATATTAGAAATCGAATTTCATCATGGTGGAATCTATCAGTATTTTGGCGTACCAAAAAATATCTACGATGGTTTGATAAAGTCGGTATCATCTTACGGACAATATCATACTAGATACATTAAGAACAGATACAGACGTGAGAAAATCTGATTCGTTAAGCTTTTTTAAAACATTTCTATAAAAAATAGTGCAGTAAGCTTATCAGAGTAGCTACAAACTCCTTTCCAAATTTTTATTTTTGAAAGATGTAGAGACGATATACGAAATCTTATCACGTAGCAAGTATATGTATATCTGTAGTTGCCTGCGGACCGATGAAAACTTGCCAAGGTACCAACACGGTATCAAGGGCGTTGTAGAGACTGGTCCGAGATTGAGCGGATATCCAACTACCTGGTATCAAGGTGAATGGGAGTATTCCGCTGCCTCAGGCTAATTGTTAATGAAAATTATAATAGGATAAAGCACAAATCAAGAGTAGCCTGAGACAGCAGCTGTTCAATGTACAACTGCAATACACGTAAACTAGGAAGATTTCGTATGGGAGTTTTCACATTAATTTTTAGTTGTGTTTTTAGGGTTTGCTGATGAATTGTATTGATTTGAGTCCTGTAGGATCCGACTACTATTAGGATCATATTTTAGACCCATTTATTGTAATAAGAGTTTATTCCAAACTATCGTATGGCTCTAATGGTTTTTTCGTGGTTTCGTTGTGCTGTAACCATTCAAGTGTTTTTGCAAAAGAATCTGCAAGCTCTGTTGTTGTCAGTACTGGAATTCCAAGCTCTACTGCCTTTCGTCTAATCTGAAATTCGTCGTAAAGCATCCCGACATATTTTTCCAAAGTCGATGTACTTGGCACATTTACTATAAAGTTTATCTTGCGTTCATAAAGCAAGTCAGCAATGTTTGGTTTTCTTTCCGGTTCACTAATTTTGTAAACAATTTCATTTCCTATTCTTTTTTCTGTTAAAAATTCAGCAGTGTGTTCAGTTGCATAGATTTTGTAACCCAGAGTTTTTAACAACATGGAGGTTCGCAAAAGTTTTTCCTTGTTTTCCAAACCACCCGCAGTAATTAAAACAGCGCCTTCTTTTGGTAACGAATATCCTACAGATATAAGTCCCTTTGAGAGCGCATCATAAAAGCTGTCTCCAAAGCAGGCAGCTTCCCCAGTTGATTGCATCTCAACTCCCAATATGATATCAGCCCCCTCAAGTTGCATGAATGAAAATTGCGGTACTTTGATTCCATACGAATGTGTTTTTCGCCATTTGTCCTTTGGTACTGGTGGCAGTGTTTTTCCAAGAACTGCACGTGCTGCAAGGCTGATAAGATTCATCTTGACAAATTTTGAAACAAACGGCATGGAACGCGATGCACGTATGTTTAGCTCAATAACATACACTTGATTGGAATGGATAAGAAATTGCAAATTAAACGGTCCTTTTATTTTAAAGGCAATGGCAATCTTGCTTGTATAGTCTGTTATGGTTTCAATTATTTTGTTACCTAGACTCCATGGTGGGATGCACATCATGGAATCTCCAGAGTGCACACCCGCACCTTCAATGTGTTCTACTATTGCACCAATCACCACGTTTTTGCCATCAGAAACTCCGTCTACTTCAGCCTCAAGTGAGTTTAGCATGAATTTTGTAATAACAACAGGATAGTCAGGCGAGACATTTGCTGCTTCTTCCAAGTATTTTTTTAGTTGATCATGTGACCAGACAACTTTCATGGCAGCCCCACTTAGGACATACGATGGCCTGACCAATACCGGATATCCTACATTAATTGCAAATTTTTTGGCATCAGCAAGACTTGAAAATGCTTTCCATGGAGGCTGCAAAATATGAAGTTCGTCTAAGACTTTGCTAAAGCTTGAACGGTTTTCTGCCCTGTCAATGTCTTCTGATGATGTACCTATTATTTTGATTCCATTTTTTGCAAGCTTTGGAGTAAGGTTATTTGCAGTCTGGCCTCCCACCGCTGTAACAATACCGGTTAATTTTTCAAAATCTGCAATATCCAGTACCCTCTCAAGTGTTAATTCCTCAAAATACAGCCTGTCACAAATGTCATAATCAGTAGATACTGTCTCAGGATTGCAGTTAATTACAACTACTTCCTTTACTCCGTTCTCTTTTAGACCCCATACCATGTTTACAGTGCCCCAGTCAAACTCGACACTGCTTCCTATGCGATACGGACCGGCACCCAAGACTGCAATTTTTTCTTGGTTTTTATCAACTTCAAAATCATTTGTAGTTCCACCATATGTCAAATACAGATAGTTTGTTTTTGCAGGCCATTCAGCTGCTAGTGTATCTATCTGTTTTACTACAGGTATGATTCCTAGGTCTTTTCGCATTTTACGGATATCAAGATCATCTTTTCCAACTAGTCTTCCAATTTGTTTGTCTGAAAAACCAAATTGCTTTGCTTCACGCAAAAGATTTGGCTCTAGTTTTGATTCTTTTAGTTTCTTTTCTGTGTCAATAATGTTTTGTATTTTTTCAATAAACCATGGGTCTATAGCCGAAAGTTTGTAGATTCGTTCAACTAAAATTCCTTGTCGCAATGCTTCTGCAACGCGGTATAATATGTGATCATCTGGATTTTGTAATTTATTTTCTAGTTCTTCAACATCGTATGCTTTATCAGATGAGCGGTTTGCGACAAGACCGTCGTTTCCAATTTCAAGCATCCTAATTGATTTTTGTAGTGATTCTTCAAAGCACCTGCCAACTGCCATTACTTCCCCAACAGACTTCATCGTAGGTCCAAGATTTCGATTTGCAAGCTCAAACTTGCTAAAATCCCAGCGCGGATGCTTGCACACGATATAATCAAGTGATGGCTCAAAACATGCAGTTGTAGTTTTTGTTATGCGATTGACTAGTTCTGGAAGTGAGTAACCCATTACAATTTTTGCTGCCATGTATGCAATTGGGTAACCTGTTGCTTTGCTTGCAAGAGCTGAAGAACGTGAGAGCCTAGGATTCATCTCAATTGCCACATATTGATCGGATTTTGGATCTAATGCAAACTGTATGTTACATTCGCCAACTATGCCAACATGTTTTGCAGCGCGCAGTGCAGCAGACCTTAGCAATTGATATTCATAGTTATCAAGGGTTTGCGATGGAGCAACCACAATGTTGTCGCCAGTGTGTACCCTCATTGAAAGCACGTTTTCCATGTTGCATACAATGACATTGTTTCCGGAATGATCTGCCATCACCTCATATTCGATTTGTTTCCAATGACCGACATATTCTTCAATTAATACCTGACCGACCAAACTTGCATTAAGACCTCGGCTCACAATTTCATGCAATTCAATTTCGTTGTGCGCAACTCCACCACCTTTTCCACCTAATGTATATGCAACTCGAATGATTACAGGATATCCAAGTTCTGATGCTATCTTTTTTGCTTCTTCAAAGTTGTAAACAGTTTTACTTTTCAGTACAGGAACCCCACACTCTACCATTGCATCTTTGAAAAGCTGTCTGTCTTCGGTTGCCTGAATTCCTTTGATCTGGGTTCCAAGAACTTTGATTCCATATTTTTTCAATACGCCAAATTCATCTAGTTTTACTCCGCAGTTAAGTGCGGTCTGTCCACCAAATCCCAACATCAGACCATCTGGCCTTTCTGTTTCTATGATAGATTCCACATACTCCGGGTTTACAGGAATGGAATACACCTTGTCAACAAATCTAGTGTCAGTCTGTATTGTTGCAATGTTTGGATTAACAAGTATGCTTTTGATCCCATCTTCCCTTATGGCCTTGAGGCATTGGCTACCGGAGTAGTCGAATTTGCGGTCACTTTAGTGACTTTCGCCTGCTTCTCCGATTTTAATTGCCCCACTGCCAAGAACTAGAATTTTTTTCAGCGACTCATCTTTTGGCATTTTCCTCCCCCATAAGGCGTTTTAGCTCTTCAAATACAAACATGCAATCAAAAGGTCCAGGTGATGCTTCGGGATGAAATTGTACAGCAATGCATTTTTTTTCTTTGTGTTTTATTCCTTCTACTGTTTTATCATCAGCATTAGTAAACCATAATTTGAAATTTGTTTTTTTGAGTGAGTCAGGATCTATTCCATAGCCATGATTTTGACTTGTCACATAAACTTGGTTGTTATCCAAATCAAGACATGATTTGTTTTGTCCACGGTGACCATACTTTAATTTGAAAGTGTCTGCTCCTCCAGCAATTCCCAATATTTGCGCACCAAGACATATTCCTAAAGTTGGGATATTTTTATCAATGAGTGCCTTGGCAGTTTTCATTGTTTCAGCGCATTTTTGTGGGTCGCCAGGTCCATTTGATAGAACAACACCTTTGGGATTGTAAGAAAGAATTTTTTCAATAGAATAGTTCCATGGCACTTTGATGACTTTGTATCCAAGCTTTCTTACACTTCGTAAGATTGCGTTTTTTACTCCAGTATCAACTATTACCACTACGTCTTTCTCATTTCCATAAATTTGCGGCTCTTTTGTTGATACAACATCCATAAACTCTTCTGAATTGTAATTTTTTGCAGCTGCAAGTTTTTTCTTTAGTTCATTTTCATCAATTTCAGTTTCAGAAACAGCAAGGGCCGCCATCATTACACCACTTGTACGCAATTTCCTAGTCAATGCCCTTGTATCAATTCCTGAAATTGCAGGAATTTTTTCATCATATAGCCATTCGTCAAGTGTCATTGAAAGATTCCAGTGACTTGCAGTAAGAGATAATTCGTGAACAACTAGACCCCGTACTTGAATTTTGTCAGATTCAAAGTATTTTTTTATTCCATCCTCGTCTTTGGCTAATTGGTCAGGTACACCGTAATTGCCAATTAGAGGATAGGTAAGGGTGAGAATTTGACCACTGTAAGAAGGATCCGTGAGTGCTTCGGTGTAACCAGCCATGCCAGTATTGAAGACTGCCTCGCCAAAAGTTGTAGATGGATAACCAAAACCCATCCCGCTAAAAACGGTACCATCTTCTAAGATGAGTTTACCAAACTTGTTTACATGTTTGGCTTTTTTTGTTGGAATTTGAAACCCTCGTGATGTGAATTATTTTGGAGATTTAAGTTTTGCGTTAAAGTCTAGCGATCTGTTTTAATTTTTAAATTCTCTAGAGTGCTCGGAACTGCTCGCTCCACTTGTAGTATGCACGAATCATTTCCATACTTACACTTGGTTTTCTTCTTGTGAGGATTTCTTTGAAATCAACCAACGTAAGCTCACGTGGTTGCATCTTTGGTTCTCCTACGACTGGTTCTGGAGAATAGTTTTCCTGATGGAACAAGTCATTTACTACCATCAACTGAGCAGATTGGCAAATGTCTTTAATGTCACTTGCACTATATCCGTCTGCAAGCTTTGCAAGTTCAAGGGATTTTACTTTTTCTTCTTTCTTGAGTGGTGAAGTGTAAAGATCAAAAAGTTTTACTCTTGCTTCAAGGCTTGGAAGTGATACATAGACTCTTTTTGTAAATCTTCGAAGAAATGGCCAGTCAAGACTCCATGGTTTGTTTGTTGCTCCAATTACGTATAATTTTAGGTCTTTTCCTTTACCGTTGATTCCATCCATTTCTGTTAGGAATTGGTTTTTGACTCGAACTTCTCCTCCTACCTCGCTGTTTCTATTTCCTAATAATGAATCCACTTCGTCAATAAACAATATCACTGGGAGTCCTTCTTTTTCTGCATAGCCACGAGCCATGGTGAATAACTTTGCAACATTTTTTTCTGCTTCACCAAGCCATTTGCTCATCATTGATGCGGCATCTACATTTATGAAATAACCATCAACTTCACTTGCAGTTGCAGCAGCAAGAATTGTCTTTCCACATCCTGGTGGCCCATAAAGAAGAATTCCTCTTGGCCATCCCAATGGAAAAAGATCAGGTCGTTTAGCTGGATAAACAATAGATTCACGAAGAGCATCTTTTGCATCATCTAACCCTACAACTTCGACCCAACTTACGTTAGGCTTTTCTTTCATCACTAAATCATCAAATTCATTTTTTGCTAGAGATTGTTTTTGTTGTTCAGGTGTAGCTTTTGGATCAACTGCAGGTTCAAGATCTACATTAGTCATTTGTAATGCCTTTATCCTGTTCTGGTATGCTGCAATGCGTTCGCTGTAAACTCGGTTTAATTTGTTATCAGGATATAGCTGAGTGAGTTTTACAAGAGATTCAATTGCTCTCTGATAATTGGATATTGCCATTCCGCGTGCT
>DASYXK010000020.1:0-122843 GCA_035935115.1 Nitrosopumilaceae archaeon | reverse complement strand
TTGATTCCTTATTAAAAAAAAAGGAGATAGAGGCAGTAGTTACTCTTGGGGCTGTGATAAAAGGACAAACAAAACATGATGAACTTATTACAAATGCTACGGTTAGAGCAATAACAGAGCTTTCTATAAAATACCAAAAACCAGTAACCTTAGGCATAACAGGCCCAGGCATGTCAGATAGACAGGCGCAGGCACGAATAAGGCCTGTAGCAGAGAGAGCTGTAGAAGCTGCAGTAAAGATAGCTGAACAGTTAAGGAAAATATGAGATGATCCAACTTACCATAATCAAAATTACAGGATATGGACCATGGACACTTACCTTGGGTAGCGATAGAGAGCACAAATTACAGATGCTTCAATCTTCCATTTATAACGAAATACAAAATCTTTTTTCAGAAAAAAACTGTCTTGTATTTTCTAATAGATTTGATGAGCTTTTTGCAGTTACAAATGGTTTGTCTCTAGATGCTCATATTGAAATTCAAAAAAAATTAGCAAAATCATTTGATCTACAGCTTTCTATGACCATAGGATATGGTGATTCTCCATTTGAGGCTAATCTGAATGCAGACAAAGCAAGAAAATCTAAAATAATTTTAGAGAAAGAATATAATATTTTTGGTTATGTAGATGGTAAGGCAGAACAATTAGTACAGATAATGCATATGGATGTAGATGGCTCTACATCTATTTCAGCAAAAAAATCACCATATGAGATTTCATCACTTATGTTCAAATTATATTCGGAAATGTCAGAATTTTTCTTAACAAAAAACTGTCTTACATTCTTTATGGGCGGGGATAATTTTATGATAGTTACTTCAGGTGATGGAAAGGATCATGCTGTGAAATTCTTGAATTTGATGAAAGAAAAACATGGTATTGCATTAAACTGCGGAATTGGAACTGCAAATACTGCGCGAGAAGCTGCCAAACTTGCAACAAAATCTCTTGATGCTATTAGGGAATTCAGAGATTCTGGTAAAAATCAGCAGCGAGTACTTGAGTTAACATGCTGATAAAAAATATCAGCATCCTTTACGGAAATGATTTAGATTACATTAATAGTACAAATATTCGTATTTCTGGTCAATTCATAAAGGAAATAGGCACAAATCTAAAACCAGACAAGAAAGAAGACGTTTATGATTGTGAAGGGTTACTCCTGATTCCTGGATTTATTAATGCACATACTCACATTGGTGATTCAATAGGAAAAGATATTGGTCTAGATTCTGGTGTAGAAGAAAAAATTCATCCAATTATAGGTATTAAACAAAAAATTCTAACAAATTCTAAGACATCACATCTAACAAGTTTCATCAGAAATTCCTGTCTTTCAATGATAAAAAAGGGAATCACAACTTTTGTTGATTTTAGAGAAGGAGATTTAGATGGAATTGAACTTTTACGGAATGCGACCAAAGGACTTCCAATTAGATCGATAATTCTTGGCAGAATAAATTACTACCAAGATTTAAAATCAATTAAAAAAAATACTTCATTACCTGAATCAAAAAAGAAGGAACTTAGTGATCTATTAAAGAAATGTGATGGAATTGGTGTAAGTGGCCCCAACGAGTTTAGTGATTCTGTATTAAAATTTTATTCTCAAGTGCAAAAAATTAGAGCCATTCACTCAGCTGAAACATTAGAAAGCTGCACGATTTCTAAAAAGACAACTACAAAAACAGAAACTCAACGTGCTTTGTTGCTTAAACCAAATTTTCTGGTTCATATGACACATGCATCAAAAAACGATCTAATACTTGCATCAAAAAATGAAACCAGTATTGTTGTTTGTCCACGTGCAAATGCTGCACTTGCAGAAGGAATTCCAGATGTTAATATAATGATGAAAACTGGCTGCAATTTAACAATAGGAACAGATAATGTAATGATAAACTCGCCTGACATGTTTAGAGAAATGGATTATCTCTGGAAAGTCTCTATGGGGCTACAAAAAACTAGACTAAATCCAAAATCTATACTCAAGATGGCTACAGTAAATGTCGCAAAAATGCTTCGACAAAAGAATATGGGCACAATCCAACCTAATGGCTTGGCTGATTGTATTTTTATCAATAAACATGCTATTGATTTAGAACCGATGCATAACCCTCATGCATCTATTGTGCATAGAGCATCTGAAACAACCATAAAAGCAGTAATGTTTGGAGGCAAAATAGTCGATGGTAAAATCTAGACCACATGTAACACTCAGTGCTGCAATGAGTATGGATGGAAAAATAGCAACAAGAACCGGTAACTCTGAACTCTCTTCAAAAGAAGATCTAATCCGAGTTCATAAACTTAGGGCAAATGTAGACGCGATACTTGTAGGAAAACACACTGTAATGATTGATGACCCCATATTGACAGTCAAGTATGTGAAAGGAAAGAATCCAATACGTATAATTTTGGATTCTACAGCTTCAATAAAATCAACTTCAAAAATAATTAAGACTTGTAAAACAATTACAACAATAATAGTAGTATCGGAAAAAGCAACTCAAAAAAATATTATTCGATTAGAAAAAGAAGGACTTGAAGTAATAAAATGTGGACAAAATAAAATTAATCTTAAAAAGCTATTACACATCTTAAGAAAGAAAAACATAAAGAATCTACTCGTAGAAGGAGGTGGCTTAACTAATTGGTCTTTCATAAAAGATGGACTTGTAGATGAGATCATTGTTACAATTACTCCGTATGTTATAGGAGGTAGTAGTGCAATTTCATTATTCCAAGGAAAAGGATTTGATAAAATTTCACATGCTCCTATGTTAACACTAAAGAAAATCAATAGAATGAAAAACGAACTTGTATTACACTATGATATTTAATGTTTAAGATCTTCTCGTAGCTGATCTATCTTAGATTGCAAGGATTTCTTGAGCTTTTCATTTTTAGTTATGTTTACAAGCTTTCCACATGTTGGACATTTAAAAGATAGATCTAACGCCTTTTCAAATGTCAACTTTTGACAATCTTCAGTTCCGCAATGATAGAATTCAGCCGAGTTTTCATAATCTAGTCTTTGTTGTAATCTCTCAACAATTTTCTTTTTCTGGTTTTCAATAAAATTGTCAACTTCATCTTTTCTTGCTCTCCACCTGTAGACAAACCAGCCTTTTTTCTCATCCTTTACTCTAATACCAGTTATCAGAGCTTTTCCAAAAAGATCGTATAACACCTTTCTTACTATGTTAATTCTAAGGCCTGTTGAACTTGCAATTTCTTCATCTGTAGCATCTTCCGTATTCAAAAGAGAACGTGCTACTTTTAGATACTCGTCACCGCCAATTAAAGCAGTTATTTTTATAAAAGGATCCTCGTGCTCATTGGTCATTAGTCGTCCTTGATTTAGATTCTATATTTAATCAATTGTTTTATCTAACACGTTTTTTCCCTTTTTTGTAGGAATAATTTCCCGTTGTGCATTTACATGTTTTTTTAAGAATTGTTTTCCATCTGAAACTCTATCAAGTAAAACTGCTAAGGCGCTTATTTCAGAATGAGGCTGATTACCTATTGCTACATTATAGTCTGCAAGATCATACACTTCCCTTGGGACCTTTTCTGCTCCAACGACAACAAGAATTTGCTCCTCTTTTCTAATCTCATCAATGACAGAATTAATGATTTCTCCATACATAGTTAGGTGTACAATTTTGAAAGATTGATTCTTTTTTGATTTTAGGATTTTTTTCCAATTATCTATTATTTCAACCTCAAAATCGCCTCCCCATACTCTATTGATTTCTGATATTGTATCTTTGATATCGGGATTTACCTCTTGCATTATGATTTTTGTTGCTCCAAAAGCTCTTGAAACAAGAGCGACATGTGTTGTTACTCTATCATCGCGTACAAGTCTTTGACCTATTCTTAGAACTTCAATCTTCATTATTTATCTCAATTTCTTTTTTTATGATTTCATTTTTTTTCTTTATCAACGGTTCATTTTTTAAAACAACTGATAAAAATTCCTTTAACTGATCTAAATTTTTCCCAGTTATTGCTGAGATGTATAGCCATTTTTTGCTTTCTTTTAATCCAAGAATGTCAACTTTTGATAGAATTTCATCTTGTGACGTCAAATCTGATTTATTTAATGCAAAAATTATCTTGTTATAATCTACACCAAGTTCTTCTAATACTCGCATGCAACTTCGAAATTTCTTTTGTAATTCCAAAATTGGGTCGCTTATGTCAATTACAAGTATTACTGCATTAGTATAGGTAAGCTCCTCAAGTGTTGATTTGAAAGCCTCTATCATATACGCAGGAAGGTTGCTAATGAAACCAACAGTATCTGAAATTAAAACATCTGATTCAGAGATCCTTATTTTTCGAGTTGTTGTAGAAAGAGTAGTGAACAGCTTTGGGTTTTCTTCTCGTGTTTCACCTGTTAATGTATTGAAGAGAGTTGTTTTTCCAGCTGATGTGTAACCAGCTAAAGAAATTGTCTTGAATCCAATTCTATCTCTGCCCTGTCTGTGTAACGCGCGTTGTTTTCCAGCTTTTACAAGCTTGGATTTAATGTTAGTCATCCTATTTTTTATGTCATTGGTATAGACATCTACTTCGAATTTACCAATTCCCATGAATCCTGGTTGTTCTCCCATCTTTGCCAATCTTACTTTTTCTTTTGCCCGTGACATTTCATATCTTAATTCTGCCATCTTTATCTGCAATTTTGATTCTGCACTTGTTGCATTACGCCCAAATATTTCAAGGATCAAAGCTTCTCTGTCCAAAATATTTGTCTTTAACTTTGATGCTAGATTATAATTCTGACTGGGTTTGAGGATTTCATCAAATATGATGACATCAGGTTTTTTTAAACTGACAAATTCTTTTAATTCTTCAACCTTACCTTCTCCAAGACCATATTTTGATTTGTTAAGATATTTGTGTTTGATTATTTTAATAAGCTGATATCCAGCTGTATCGCAGAGTGCAAGTGCTTCCTTTACATCATCCGCCCTGTCATATGTAATGAGAATTGCAGATTTTTTCATTACCATAAAAGGCGTGGATTCGTATCTTATTGCTTTCGCAGTGTTTTCTCTATAGTCATATTCATGACAATTTCTGCAATATCACTTGCATATTCTGAAATTCTTCTGATATTTTCCCCCATTCTTCTCACCCTGTAGATTTCCTCATCATCTCTTAGTGATTTGGTGCTCTCAAGCATTTTTTTTTCATATTTTGTAATATCGGCAGTCCTTTCTACAGTGAGTTCTGCTTGAGTAAAATCTCTTTTGAATAGTGATAAGCAGGCATCATCAAGCACAGATAACGCAAAATTATTCATTTCATGAATAGTATCCAGTACAGATTTTTTGATTGGTTTTTTAAATTCCAGAAGATCTTTGACTATGTCTGTAGCATGATCCCCAACACGTTCTATGTTCTTAACAATAAGTCTATATCCTAAACAACTTCTTGCATTTTCGATACCCATGTCTTTTAGCATATGTTCATTTTGAATTGCAATCTTGAGTTGTCGTATGATGTAAAAACTAAACCTATCTACTTCATCATCACTGTTTATCACTTCTTTTGCCAAATCAAAATTTGCTTCTTCATGTGCCAACAACGCATCATTTTGCATGGATTTTGCAATGATGAGCATACGTTTTAACGCTCCATCTACTGAAAGTTCAAATAAATTTATCAATACCTGAATAGTAATGCCTTCTATAGAATCTGCAATGATTTCAGTTCCCATTAGAATTCCTTTTACTGCATCTTTTACTGCATTTCGTTGATCTGGTTTTAATCTTCCTGACTTGGGTTTTACATTTATGATACTAAAACCAAGTAAGTAAAGTGAAATAAGTTTTCTAACAATTGCAGAGCTTTTATCTTCAGGTTTTATTTCAAACGCTGCTTCCTCTGTGTTAATTGATTTTGTATGATGTTTTAGTGGAGTAATTTGTAATGTCGTTGTACCTTGTCTTAAAACTGTAACTTGATCACCTTGTTTTAGACCCATGTCCATTACCCATTGCTTGGGCAATGAAACAATGTATGATGACTTTCCTGTAAACTGTATCTTGCGCATTTCTTCATTAGTTCCCATACCTCGCGTAGTGTTTGCCATTCTATATAGTTATTCAAAATTACTATATAGTAATACTTGACGTGCAAAAACAATTAGCACCCAATAACTTGACTATGTTAACATTGGATTCGATTCTTAAAATTAAACATACTTTGGATGCACTATTTGGAATTGGGGTTTCAAGATATCTACCAAAAGAAATCAAAATTACTTATTCAAAAAGAACGGGAAGAATACAACACGTCTACAAAAATGAAAATCTTCTTTGTACTTTGCGAATAGATGGAGGACTTGCAATTACACCTTACTTTGCACAATTGCTACTAAAAAGTAAGAAATTTCGAGAAAACTGTCTTGAAATAGATGATGATTCCAAGCCTTTTGTGGAAAACGGTAGTTCAGTTTTCTGTAAACATGTTATATGGTGTGGCAAAAATATCTTGATCGGGGCCGACGTGCCTATTCTTTACAAAGGTATAGTAATTGCGGTAGGAAGAGCAATCCTTTCTTCAAGAATGATGAAATCTCTAAAACGAGGGGTAGCAATCAAAGTCAGAGATAGTTTAAAAAGTCCAGACTAGTCAATTGATTACATATGATGCGTGGCGGAAATCGCGAGATGCGCAGAATGCTAGACAAGATGGGTCTGGAAATGAAGGAAATTTCCAATGTACAAGAAGTAATCATCAAAACTGACAAAAAAGAAATCATAATAATAAAACCATCTGTATCAGAAATGAAGGCAAAAGACAATTCTATATTTCAAGTGATAGCAGAAAGTTATGAGGAAAGAGAACTTGAAGTACCAGTATTTAGCCAAGAAGATATCATGCTTGTAGCTCAACAAGCTAACGTTTCTCAAGAAGCTGCAAATAATGCACTCATAGAGGCTAAAGGAGATCTCGCAAGAGCCATTCTATTACTTACAACAAAATAGAACACAATATCTCTAACACGTTAAAGATATACAAATGAGAATTATTATCATTAATCTATCGCATATCATTTTTGGTTAAAATTAAATGCGGAGTGCGGGATTTGAACCCGCGACCTTCAGCTTGGGAAGCTGACGTCGTGCCGAGCTGGACTAACTCCGCCAATCCAGATTTAAGATCTAACATTATATAGTTTAATTACAAAAAATATACATGGATGCAAAATGTCCACAATGCGACAAAGTAGCTGTACTTGATGATGAGATAACAAATGTAAAATGTCCTCATTGTGGATTCGAAGCAAATTACGATGATTATTTGAAATTAATGAAAGAAAGGGTTGGCGGTATGGTAGAAAATTTCAACCCTGATAGAACTGGATTTTAAATTACCAAAACGAACCTTTGTCAGAACAATCAAGATGCGCTCCACAATTTGTACAAATCATGTGACATGCCTGCATTGAGATCATTATATTTTCACACTTGGGGCATTTGATTTCTTCTTTCATAGTGTAGTTTTGTATTTCATAATTTTAAAAGATTTAGGTACAAAGATTAATTAATAGTGTAGAGACTTTTTCAAAATACTTGGCAACATTTAAGCTTACAATATCTGATAAAAAAGGAAAATCCATCACAAGAGAACTGAAAGAAAAAGATGCAAATCCACTTTTAGGTCTACAAATAGGAAATGAATTAGATGCAGCAATTGTAGGTCAAGCTGGTAAGATCCGAATTACAGGTGGAAGTGACAAATCTGGAGTTCCATTAAGAGAAGATATTCATGGTGGAGCACGAAAATACATCCTATTATCAAAAGGGGTTGGTTTACGTGATGCTGAAAAAGGACAACGTTTTCGTAAACTTATCAGAGGGAATACCATTACTGAAGAGGCATATCAGATAAACTGCTCCTTAGATGGTGAACTAAAAATTGATGAAGCCGCACCAGCTCCAACTGAAGAAAAAAAGGAAACGGCAGACAAACCAAAAAAGGCATAAGTTAACATAGGCGATTTTTAAAACTTGAGTGTGCATTGGAAAGAAACACTTCCTGATTGGTATATTAAAAAATACGGACATCAACCATGTGTTAACATCGGTACTGCTGGACATGTAGATCATGGAAAGACAACACTTATCCAAGCTCTTACTGGCATTTGGACCAGTGCACATAGTGAGGAACTAAAACGTGGAATCACTATTCGTGTTGGTTATGCTGATGCTGCATTTTACAAATGTAAAAACTGTCAACCTCCTTTAGGATATTCAGTTACACCAAAATGTAATAACTGCGGAAAGGAAAGTGAATTAACAAGGGTAGTAAGTTTTGTAGATAGTCCAGGTCATGAAAGTTTAATGGCAAACATGCTTTCGGGTTCTGCTCTAATTGATGGTGCTTTACTTGTAATAGCAGCAAACGAAAAGGTGCCACAACCACAAACTAAAGAGCATCTACTTGCACTACAAACACTTGGAATTCAGCAAATCGTGATTGCACAAAACAAAGCTGATCTAGTGTCATACGAAGATGCAATGACAAATTACTCTGATATTGTAAAATTTGTTAAAGGTACTAATGCTATAAAAGCACCAATAATTCCAATCTCTGCACAATCAAAACTTAACATTGATGCATTAATTGGCGCCATAGAATCTACAATTGAGACTCCTAAAAGAGATGAGTCAAAACCAACCGTAATGCACGTGTTACGTTCATTTGATGTTAACAAACCTGGTACTAAAATAAAGAGCATAAAAGGCGGTGTTATAGGGGGAAGTGTAATTCAAGGATATTTCAAAGTAGGAGATGAAATTGAGATAAAACCTGGTCTTGCTAACGAGAAAAATGGTAGATATGACCCAATCATCACAGAGATCTCTTCTCTTGGAACTGGTGCAGGACTTGTAGACGAAGTCAAACCTGGCGGCTTGGTTGCAATAGGTACAAAACTTGATCCATCAATGACACGAAGCGATTCACTGATCGGTTCTGTTATTGGAAAACCAAGTACGTTACCAGAAAATTCTTCTACCGCAAAACTAGAGATAAATCTCTTTGATACTGCTGTGGGCTCAGCTGATGAAATAAAAGTTTCATCTGTACAGGTAGGTGAATCATTAAGACTTAGTGTAGGAACAGCCCCAGTTCTTTCAAAAGTAACCAGTGTTAGAGGTGAAAGAATAGATGTACAATTCAGAAGACCAGTCTGTCTATTTGAAAAAGGTAGGGTAGCGATTAGTAGAAGAATTCAAGAAAGATGGAGACTAATTGGAGCAGGTGTTGTAGTTGGTTGAAGTTGTCTGCGATACTAGTTTTTTAATGATTCTTGCATCAAGAAATGTCAAAAATATCTCGAATCTTGATACGGAGATTGGAGCAATTGAATTTACCGTTCCTGATATGGTCATAAGTGAACTTGAAAGACTTTCAAAAGATACGAATCTTAAAAAAAAACTTCCGCTATTAATGCACTAGAAATAATAAAAAATTTTAAAAAAATTCCAATTTCAGGAAATGATGTAGATGATGCTTTGGTATCATATGTAAAAGAGCATCATGGAATCATAGCAACGGTAGATATGGAATTGAAAAAAAGGATAAAAAACTTTGGCTCTGTCATTTCTTTATCTAATGATAAAATTGTTCTTGAACCGAGTAAGATTTAACTTTAACAAAAATTATTGTTTAAAACATGTTTGAATACAAGGGAATTAAAATACGATGGTATGGTCACGATACCTTTACATTAGAAAAGTCAATTACCATATGCATAGATCCATACAAATTATCTAGATCTATTCATCCAGACATTATATTAATTTCACATAATCATTTTGATCATATGAGTTTAGATGATCTAAAAAAAATCTCAACTAATAATACTATAATTGTTGCTGCAAAAGAATGCATGGAACAACTCACTAAAATTCCTTCAAAAGAAAAAATTGGTCTTAGTCCAGGACAAGAAAAAATAATAAACAATATAAAAATCAAAGCTGTTCCTGCATACAACATTGATAAAATTAATCCAGATACTCGCAAACCATTTCATCCAAAGGAAGACAACAAGATTGGCTTTGTTATAAGCATGGGAGAAACATCAATCTATCATACGGGAGACTCGGATCTTATTCCTGAAATGAATGATCTAAAACCAGATGTTTTGCTTGTTCCAGTAAGCGGAACTTATGTTATGACTGCAAGGGAAGCTGCAAAAGCAGTAGAAAAAATAAAGCCAAAAATAGCAATACCAATGCATTATGGCACACTAGTTGGTAGTGATGTTGATGCAAAGGAATTCAAAGATACAGTAAAGTCATGTGAAGTACAAGTTCTTACAAAAGAGTAATAAGCAGAGTAAATTTCACACATTTTAGTTGATTTCAAACTTAAAGTTATTTAGGATTGGAACGTTTGAATTCCATCTACATCATCTTTTGATTATTGGAATTCTTGCAATTTCGTTTTCTATTTCTGCACTGATTCGTTCCCAAGCGGCTGATTATGGTTTTCAATTAAATGAATTTGATCCTTTCTTTAACTATAGAGCAACGCAATATCTTTTAGATCACGGCATAAATGCATACGTTCATTGGCATGATACAATGAGTTGGTATCCAAGTGGTAGAGATGTCTATTTGACATCTCAAGTTCCATTGCACTTTACAGATGCTTTTTTGTATAAAATATTTGGTGCAAGTTCTAGTCTTTACGATTTTACAATAATGTTTCCTGTTATTTTTGGTTCCCTAACAGCAATAATCGTATTTGCACTTGTACGAGTTATGGGTGGTACCACTGCAGGTCTTTTTGCCTCGCTCTTCTTTGCAATATCCTCACCTATCATTGTTAGAGGTACCATTGGCTGGTTTAAATCAGAACCGCTTGGACTTTTTTATGGTCTCTTAGGTCTATATCTATTTCTTAGTGGATTAAAATCACAAAACCGCAAAGTTGCTTTTGGAAAATTAATCGGTGGAGGACTATTTTTAGCTACTGGATTTGCTTCATGGGGAGGTGTGGAATTCTTCCTTATGCCATTAGCATTATTCATTATTATACTTCCATTTATCAGAAAAGATCACAAATTCTTACTATGGGCAATACCTGTCTTTGTTGCTGTTACATTGGCAGTTTCTGGTGGATTTGCAAGACCCGGAATTAGTTTTGTATTAGGAGTACGTGGATTTGCACTCATTGGGCCAACTATATTTCTTGTAGCAATGATACTTGTTCAAAAATTTAGCAGACAGGGAACAGCTCTACGTAATAGCTTAGCACTTTTAGGAGGATCTATTATAGCTGGTGTTGCAATAATTTCATCACATTTTCTTCATTCAGCAAGCTTTCGTTATCTAAATGCGATAAATCCATTTCTTACATCAGAAGATCCATTAGTTGATTCTGTTGCAGAACATGCAACACCGAATCTTACTCAAAACTTTACCTACTTTTCAATCCTGATGTTTCTTGCTGGCTTGGGTATTTGGCTTATTTTTAGAAAAAAATGGTCAGATCAAAACAATTCTTTACCAATAGGAATCAAAAACGAAATGACAATCTTTGCATTGATTATAGGTATTGTTGGTGCTTATGCGGGAGGAACTTTTGCAAGACTAGAACTTCTTACTGCAACTTCCGTTATTATCCTCTCATCTATTGGGCTAGCTGTAATAACGTCTGAAATACTTAAGAAAGGAACACAAATAAAACAAACTGATTTTTCAAAGAAAACACAACAAGGAAAAACATCTGATCCCTCGAAAAGAAACACACAAGTAAAAAAATCAACAAGCACTATAGGAAGAATTACTAAAATATCATTTATTGCTGTTATGGTTTCGCTTCTTTTAGTTCCAACTATTTTCCCAGCAAACGCTAATTGGATTTCAATAACAAAATCTCCTCCTACTATTCTTAATGGTGGTTCTAATTATGCAATTTCTACTAATGACTGGCCAGCAACTTTGGACTGGATAAAAAATAATACTCCACCAAGTTCTGTTATTGCTTCATGGTGGGATTATGGGTATTGGATACAAACACTAGGTGGAAGAACAACGCTTGCGGATAACGCAACTTTATCAACAGGTGTAATTGCTAAAATTGCAAAAATATTCCTAAGCTCACCTGAGGAAGCATGGAAAATGCTACATGATTGGGGTGCTAATTATGTCCTTGTATATGTTGTAGGACAAGAATTTTCTTCAAACGGACAACAACTTTACGTGCTTGGAGGCGGTGGAGATGAAAGTAAAAAACAATGGTTCATGAGAATTGCAGGGGAAGATTCATCAAAGTTTCTCCAAAATGATCAATTTACACCAACTGATTATTTCTGGCAAAACACTTTGTTAGGAAAAATGTTTCCATTTACACCAGTGACTTATTTTGATCCAAATACTCATCAACAATCCACTACTTATCAAACTGGATACATAGGTGTTTATTCTAAAACAATCAAATATCCTGTAGATGGTAATGGTCCACTAAAGCTCGTTTACTCATCACCAAGTCTTAATAGCAATAGTTCTGGAATTGTTTCAGGAGTTTTACTATATCAAGTAAATCCAAACTATGTACCGCAAACAAGTAATGCCCATCAAGCAATAACACCACAAGTTAATTCTACAAGTGTAAATCCCACAAGTGTAAATCCCACAAGTGTAAATCCAACGAGTGATGTAGGTGTCATTTCTACAAAGTATGGAAACATTGTCATTAAATTCAGAGATGATGTTGCACCAAAAACTGTAGCAAACTTTGAAAAACTTGCAAAATCTGGATTTTATGATGGAACGATATTCCACAGAATAATTCCGGGTTTTGTTATTCAAGGTGGTGATCCAAATACAAAAAATGGCTCACGTAATACTTGGGGAACAGGTGACGCAGGATATACAATTCCACCTGAATTTAGCACTCTTAAACACGTAAAATACATGGTATCAATGGCACGTGGCCCTAGCATTAACAGTGCAAGCTCTCAATTTTTCATAATGTTTGGTGATGCTCCGAATTTAGATGGTAAATATACGATATTTGGCCAAGTGATTTCCGGACAAGATGTAGTTGATAAAATTGGAGCGATTAAAACAGATCCAACTACAGATCAACCGTTAGATCCTGAGGAGGCACGTATGAGTAAAGTATTTATTCAATCCCAATAGACACAATCTCGAGTATCTACTACAAATTCATCATCAACTGGTTAGAAACAAAATAAATTACTTGTAACGATCAGAAATTCTATATCTTGCATATTTGTCATCTGGAGAATATTTTCCAGGATGAACTGTTACAGTTTTGCCGCCACATTTTGGGCAATCTTCTTTTAGTGTATATCGTTTACAATCAGGGCATTTACGCATTTGAAATCGCATGTTTATCCTTCACGTGTTTTCTTTGATTCTTCCCTGGTGAATTTGAAGGTGCCACCCTTCTTTTCTATGGTATCCTGAATTCCAGAAAGAATAGGTTTTAGTTCTTTTTCAGCTGTCTTGAAATTTTGGGCAGAAACAGTCACTCTGTATTTTGGAGCCCCTATGTAGATTATCTCTACATTGACTCCTTTATTTTCAATAGCATCAAAAAGTGCCTTTTTTATGATTTCAACGCCATTAGGTTTGGTGCATGTGATCTCTAATACTCCACGTATCTCAACATGAGGTACTTGGATCTTTGAGCTGATTTCTTCTATCGTTTTTAGCACTTTGGCGGATAGATTAAGACCGTCAAGAACACCTATTCCTTTTGATACTATTTCTGAAAAGGCATCATAAACAGAATTAAATTTGTTTATCAGAACCTCTTCTATTTTTTCAGCCTCTGTTTGTGAAAGTTCTGCTTTTGTTTTCAAACTGTCAATTAAGACCTTTTCTTTTTCTTTCTTTTTTAACTCAAGAAGCTTTTTCTTTTTCTGATCACTTGAAATCTGTTTTAATGATAAATCGATTTCAGATCTTGCAGTATTTACTCGTTTTACTAAAAGGACTTTTTTTTCTCCAGCTTTGAGAAACTTTTCTACATGTCTTATCCAACCAGTTGCAATTTCTGATATGTGTAAAAATCCCTGAATGTTATTATATTCATCAAGAGTGACATACGCTCCCTGATCCATAATTTTTGTAACTGTGGCAACAACAATCTCGCCAACCTCTGGGATTTCTTGTACAGATGTGGTCATAGTTTTTCAAATTTTTGTTACGTAATTTAATGTTGCTGGTTAGAAATCTATACCTTTCTTGGCTCGAATACCTGCTTTGAAAGGATGTTTTATTTCTCTCATTTCTGTAACAAGATCTGCAATTTCTATAATTTCATCTCTAGCGTAATTTCCAGTAAGAACCAAATTCAACTTTGATGGTTTAATTTTTATCAAATCTAAAACATCTTCTAATTTTATTAGATTTAGATTGATTGCATAGTTTATCTCATCAAGTATTATGATATCGTATTTTTCTGATTGGATCTTTTCTTTTGCTATGCGAAGAGCCTCATCAGAAATTTTTTTATGATCTTCAATTGGGCTTTTATCATCCATAATTCCAACAAAGCCCTTTCCTATGGCAGTTAATTCAAACTCTGGCTCTAGTCTCTTTGACGAGGTCATCTCTCCATAGTGCCAAGAACCTTTGATGAATTGAATCATGCAAATTTTATGATTATATCCTACAGCCCGTAAAGCCATTCCAAGTGCAGCCGTTGTTTTGCCCTTTCCTTTGCCTGTGTATACTATAACAAATCCGTCTTTTCCCATCAATTTTTGGTTTCAAATGTGAACTAAAAAGATTCGGATCAAAATTATCCATAATTTTGCAACAGAAAATGCGTAGTTTATAATCATCAATGAAAAAATGTTGGTTGTTTGACAAGAGAATATGATTTTGATATTGTTGTAGTAGGAGGTGGGCCTGCTGGCCTTTCTGCAGCATGGTCAGCTGCAAAAAAAGGCGTACGTGTAGCTGTACTTGAGCGAGAAGAGGCAATAGGGCATTCAGTTAGAACAAGTGGTGTTACTTGGATAAAGGAGGCAAAATCTTTTGGGATTCCTTCTGATTGTTATAATCCGATTAGAAATTATTCGTTTTATTCACCAAATAACCATGTAACAATAAAAGGAACTGAACCTCAAGCTGCAGTCTTGGATGTAAGGAAAACTTATCAGTTTCTTGCATATCAAGCAGCAAATGCAGGTGCAGATATTTTTGTTAGAACTAATGTGACTAGTATTCTTGAGGAGAATGGAAAATTGGTGGGAGTCAAGGCTACATCAATAAAAGACGATCTTGTTTTTCACTCAAAACTTGTAATAGACGCAAGCGGATTTTATTCGGTAGTTGGAAAAAATAGAGGTACTGTATCGCAATGGAAAAGATTTGGTGTCGGTGCAGAGTTTGAAGCGTATGTCGATAACATTGATCCAGAAACGTGGTATCTCATGGTTGGACAACAATACTCTCCAGCCGGCTATGCTTGGATATTCCCATTGGGAAAAAACAAGGTAAGAATTGGTGTTGGTGTTGGAAAACCAGAATCACAAATTGATCCAACTCAAAAACTGCTTGAACTAATTGACAAAAAGCCAGGTCCGATAGGAAATCTTGGCAGAATTGTTCCAATAGAATTTCATTATGGATTGATTCCAAATGAAGGACTAACCCATACTACCATTGCAGATAATTTGATACTGGTTGGCGATGCTGCTGGGCAGGCAAACCCGCTTGTCTTGGAAGGAATCCGTTATGCAATAGAGTTTGGAAGAGTGGCAGGTCAGATAGGTGCAGAAGCAGTTCTAAAAAATGACACATCAAAGGAATCCCTAAAACCATATGAAGAAAACTGGAAAAAGGCAATAGGTTCCAAGATAAAAGCTGCAGTCAAAATACAAACCAGATGGCTTGGTCTCTCTGATGAAGAATGGGACAAGGAAATTGCAATAATCCAAGAACTCTCAGCAGAAGAATTTCTGGATTTTGTAAAAGCTGACTTTAGTATGGGTAATTTGGTCAAGCTTGCAACACACCATCCAAAACTAGCTGTTAGGCAGCTATTTGATATGGTAAAAAGTATAATGTCTGAACAGTAAACATCCATTTAAATAAAATTCCGTAATATTGTTGAGAATTGAAAATACCAAGGATTGTGCTTGCTGGAACTACAAGTGGTGTTGGCAAGACCTCAATTAGTTGTGCAATAATTCATGGAATAAAAAAGAAGGGATATTCTGTACAATCATTCAAAGTTGGACCTGACTTTATAGATCCTAGCTATCTTAGTTCCGTATCTGGTAGATCTGCGCGAAACTTGGATCCTTGGCTTATGGGAACAACTGGAATTGTTAAATCATTTGTACAAAATTTTGATTCAGACTTTTCTGTAATTGAGGGCGTGATGGGTTATTATGATGGATTTTCAGGTGACTCAAACTATTCTAGCACGCATCATGTGGCGTCTATTTTAAAAACTCCAGTAATTCTTGTGTTGGATGCAAGTAAGACTGCACGATCAATTGCCGCAACTGCACTTGGGTTTACGAAATTTCATAAAAATTCTAGAATTTCTGGTTTTATTCTAAATAAGATAGGCAGCAAAAAGCATGAAGATCTGTGCAGACAGGCACTTTCTTCATTGAACATTCCTATTGTTGGTATGATCCCACGCAATCCTGAACTTGTCATGGAGTCAAGACACCTTGGATTAATTCCAATCTCTGAGCAAAGACAACTTCAATCAAAGATATCAAAGATAGCAAAAACAATGTCTGATTTTATAGATATTGAGAAAATTATTCAGATTGGAAATAAAGTTTCATCTTTTGGTTTGATTCCTAAAGAAAAAAATCCAAAACAGAAAACCACAATTGCAGTTGCGCTAGACGAATCTTTCAATTTTTACTATCAGGATAATTTGGATGCCATAAAAAAAGAAGGAGCAAAGATAGAGTTTTTCAGTCCTGTATCTGATTCAGAGGTGCCTGAATGTGATGGAATCTACATTGGCGGTGGCTTTCCAGAAGTGATAGGTAGTGCACTTGAAAAAAACTCTAGGATGCAAAAAAATATCAAGACCCTCGCTGAGTCTGGAATGCCAATCTATGCAGAATGTGGTGGTTTGATGTATCTTACCAAATCCATTGATTATGGTTCAAAGAAATTCAAGATGGTAGGACTTTTTGACGCAGTTACAAAGATGCAAAAAAAACTGAAACTAAACTATACCAAGGCTAGAATAATAAAAGATTGTCTCATTGCAAAGGCTTCAAGTACCATACAAGGACACGAATTTCACTTTTCTGAGCTAGAATCAATATCAAAGGATTCCAAGTTTGCCTATGATCTTTCCATAGGTGTTGGTATAAAAAACCAAAAGGATGGATTGATGCAGTACAATACTCTTGCTTCATACATGCACATGCACTTTGCGCGACCTGGCATTGCAAGAAACTTTGTTCAAAACTGTATAAAACAATCAAGAAAATAATTCTAAAGTTATGACACAGATCATATGTTCTTGAACAAATTTGGTTATTTTGTCCAACCTTTCTTTTTACCGAATTCTATTAGCAAATTCATAATTTTATCATAGGAATCTTGAGTTATCATCTCACGTTCTATTATCTGAGAAAGTATAGCTTCTAATCTCATGTGTTTTCCTTCAATCATATTTGTTAAGTCGTTGATAGCCTGTTTAATATCGTCTAATTCCTTTTGATTTGTATTTCCTGATGAAGACATGAAAACCATATAGTTTCTCTTTAAGATACTAGACCTTATTCTTTACGACAACAGCATGTTTTTGGCTTGAATTCGGGGGTTAACCATTTTTATTGATTGTCGATAAACTCGTTAGCCTTTTGATTTTTCTTTTACGAGCTTAAACAACGCATTAACTATTGCAGACGCACAAGGACTTCCTCCCTTGCGACCTTTGTTTGTAATGTATGGTACGTCAATTGTCTGAAGTTCATCTTTTGATTCTACTGCACATACAAAGCCCACCGGAATGCCAATCACAAGAACTGGTCGTGTTATGTTTTCTCTTATCATTTGAATCACTTCTACTAGTGCTGTAGGAGCATTGCCTATTACAACCACTCCGCCATTCATTTCTGAGGCTGCCATTCGCATAGAAGTCTGGGCACGTGTCTTGTTGAGTTTCTTTGCCTCTTCTACAATTTTTGGTTCAGATATGTTACAAATTGCCTTGTTTCCAAACTCCTTCAGGTTTTCCTTGTTTAGTCCACCTATGACACCGTTTACATCTACTATGATATTGCAACCATTTTTCAAGGCATTAATACCGCTTGATATGGCATTTTTATGAAAAACAATCATGTTTTGTCTTGCAAAATCAAAATCCGCAGTAGAATGAATTACTCTTCTAACTATTGACCATTCGTCTTTTGAATATGGATGAGAACCTATTTCATTTTCAATTATTTCCATGCTCTTGTCCTCAATTGATTGGCCCTTCTGAGTAATCATTTCTCAACTTCCTTTGCTCTTTCTATAACTAAATCTATCAATTTAACATCGGTACCAAGATGATCTGTTATGAAAATATTTTTGATTCCAGATTTTTCCATTGCTGGATTTAGATCTTCATAGATATCTCGTTTGACATGTGCACCTCTATGCAAAAAATATGGAACAATAATCAATACATTTGGATTGTTTTTAGCACAAGCATCTATTCCTTGTTTGATGTTGGGCTCTTCTATTTCTAGCCAACAAAGAGATACATTCCTGTATAAGTCTTGTAACCCGTCAACAACATATTGCAACGAGGTTTTTGCATTAGGATCCTTACTTCCATGACCAATAAGTAATACGTCGATCTCTTTTCTTGAAAATGTGATTTTGTTTTTTGCAATAATATCGTCAACTTTAGAATATACAATATTTGGCAAGGATTTGTGTAAGGTGATCGGTTTTGCAATTTTGATCTTCATTTTACTTTTTGATATCATTTCAATCGCCTTGTTTACTGCTAGTTTGACTTTTTTTCCTGGATACAAAAAATATGGAACAATTGTTAAGGCATCTATGTCTTGTTTGAAGCATTTTTCCATACCTTCCTCAATAAAGGGGGGAACCACCTCCAAAAAGCAATAATCTGAGAATTGGTAACCTCCTGATTCTTTGGCTTTGGAGCAAATGTATCCTAATTCGTCCTTTACCTCATCCTCTCTACTGCCTCTGTCTATTAGTAATAATCCTCTTTTCATTTTGTGATTCTCGCTATTGCTACAGTTAAGTTTGGTGGAAATTTCTGCTTTTCAACCACTAGTTTGCCGCCAGAGCTTCGTAGTGCTGAGGCTTCTGAAACACTTGGAGTTCCCTCAAAGGCTTGCACAGTTTCTGATGGATTTGGTATGGCAATTTGGGCAAGCTGCTCTTTTTCAAAATAATCTACTGGAATGTTCCACTCTTTTGCAAGTTCTTGTAATCCGATCACATCTGATTCTTTTTTTATTGATGAAAACCTCGCAATGGATTTTGGATTCAGATTAAATTTTTTCATACAAAATTCTACTCCTTCCTTGATTATGTCTTTACTAGTGTCCCAATGTAGACCTACGCCAACAACCAAAGTCTTTGGTCTGTATACTACAGCATTCTTCAACAATTCTTTGTCTGTGATTTCTTTGTCAGAAATTATCAAATATCCTTTTGAATTAGAATTTTTTAATTCTTCAAAGCTATTGTAAATGGTTACATTTTTTGGAAATTCTTTTTTTGGAGTCCACCAATCTTTTTCTCCCGCATCTTGAAATACTCCGATTTTTTCTTCATTTACCATAAATGCACTTACTCTGGTTACAGTAGAATCATCATCTATCTTCCAGCCAAATTCTTTTCCAACTAAATCAACTGCAATTGTTTTATTGACATCTGCAGCAGTAGTGATAACAGATGTTGCACCCAAAACCTTAGCAATATCTTCTGTAAGCTGGTTTGCTCCTCCTAAATGTCCTGAGAGTGTACTTATTGCAAACTTGCCAGCGTCATCAATGACAACTACTGCAGGATCTGTCTTTTTGTCTTTCATATGAGGTGAGACTAGTCTAATCACTGCACCAAGTGAGAATATGCATATGAGAGCCTCATGAGTTTTGAAGAGATCTCCTGCTTTTGCTGTAGTAGAGTCATCAAACCAGTCTATTTGTGAGTCATTATTTGAAAACTTGGATGGGGCAAAAATTTTCCAAGAAGGAAATTGTTTTTTCAGTGATAAGGCAATTGAAATTCCATTTTTTGTAATTGCAAGTATGGCGACTTTTTCCATGGATTGAATTTTTTTAGAACTAAAGATATCTGTTACTATCTAGGATGTCTTCCTATTATTTTACCATCAAAATCAAACATTATGACATCAAGTTCGAACTTGGCTTCGGAATGTTTTCTTAGTTGATTGTAAACTTCTGAGCAGACTATATCAAAAAAGTCTGTAATGTTTTCATTTATGACAATTTCGTAGACATGTCTTGCAGTGTTTGCTTGTTTTATCTCCTCTATGGTTTTATTTTTTGCATTACATTTTTGCGCAAGTTCTGACAGAAACTGCATATCAACTTTGGAACCCTTGACATGAGTCTGTTTTACGCCCATTGCCATCTTTGTTAGCTTTCCAATAAAACCTGCAACATATGCTTTTTTGATTGGTCGCTTTGCACACTGTTGAACTGTATATCCTGAAAAATCTCCCATCTGTACAAAACAATGATCAGGAAGTTTTATGATCTCTCTTGAAAAATCTTCACTTCTTCCACCTGTTGTTAATACAACAGTATCATTTCCCATTGCGATTGTAACATCAAGACTCTGTCTGATTGAAGCTGCAAAAGAAGCAGTAGAATATGGTATCACGATTCCACTTGTACCTAAAATTGAGATGCCTCCAATAATCCCAAGTCTTGGATTATCTGTTTTTGTTGCCAGCTCCTTTCCTTTTGGAACTGAGACAATTACCTTTATGCCATTTTTTTCAAGAATCTCTTTTCCTATCTCTTGAATGTTTTCAGTTATCATCTTTTTTGGAGTTGGATTTATTGCTGCCGAATTTATTTCAAGACCAAGACCGGGTTTTGTTACTCGGCCTACACCTTCCCCACCATCAATTTCTATTTGATTTGGTTTATCAGTAAGTGAAACCTGTGTAACTATTTCTGCACCATGTGTAACATCTGGATCATCTCCACCATCTTTTATGACTGAACATCTTGCACTATGTTTATCAAATTGGCAACTTGAAATTTTAATTTGAATCTTAGATTTTTTGGGCAAAGTTACATCAACAATGTCAATTTTTTTTTGACTTAGGATTGCTAAGATTCCTGCTTTTGCACCAGCAGTAGCACAAGTTCCAGTTGTAAAACCAGTCCTAAGTTTACCCTTTAGTTTTGCCTCACTTTCCATAAAGGAAATTAATTTTTTATGTATTAATCTTTATCAAACTACTTTAAAATCTCTGAGAGAATTATCCATACTGCTACTAGGCCAAGACCTACATACAAAATGACATGTGTAAAAATCTGTGAAGGCTTTTTTTCTTGGTTATGACTATAGCTTTCTGGTACATTAACACCAAATGGATTCTGAAATCCTGCAAAATTTGCTCTGTTAAACTGCTCCTCGTTTACTTTTTTATCGTATTGTTTCCAAAATTCAGTATAGGTATAGGCTATGTCAACTTCTGATCTTTTGCTTTTCTTTTTTTCTTCTAGTTTGAGGGTTTGATAAGCTTCTATAATTTGCTTGAATTTTTCGCCGTCTTTTTCACCTTTATTTCTATCAGGATGATATTTTAGTGAAAGTCTTCTGTAGGCACTTTTTACCTCCTTTTGGGATGCATCTTTTTGAACCCCTAAAATTTGATAACAATCAGTAGTGTTCAATTAATGCTATCTTTACCATACCTTTAAAATTAATTTATCGGATACATTTTGCAAGATATGGAACACAAAAATTCACTAAAGGTAGTCATGACTGGTGCTAATGGTTTTGTAGGCAAAAATGTTGGAAAGGCATTAGCAAAAAAGGGAATTTCTGTAGTTGGGATTGTCCGTAAAGGCAAAGGATCTTCTATAAACTTTGGAGATGTTATCACATCAGAAGATCTTTCTGAAAACTATCTTACTTTAAAATTGCATGGATGTTCTGCTCTTTTACATTTTATTGGTAGGGGAAAACAGACAACTGATTCTGATTACCAAAAAGTA
Organism: Nitrosopumilaceae archaeon; assembly: GCA_035935115.1. Classification (GTDB taxonomy): domain Archaea; phylum Thermoproteota; class Nitrososphaeria; order Nitrososphaerales; family Nitrosopumilaceae; genus TA-20. The sequence continues at coordinate 100,599 of DASYXK010000020.1, read as the reverse complement.
AATGTGGGTCTTACAAAAAATGCAATAAAGCTGTGCAAAAAAGCTAAAATTAAAAAAATAATTTACATTAGCGGACTAGGTGTAAGTAAAGATACTACTTTTGGATACTTTATTTCTAAATTCCAAGCAGAACAAGAAATCATTAATTCAGGTTTAGATTACACAATTTTTCGTGCATCATACATAATAGGTAAAGATGATTCATTGTCTAATTTTCTTTTTAAACAAATGAAAAAAGGAACAATAATGGTTCCTGGCTCAGGCAGCTATAGACTACAACCAATTTTTGTAGGGGATGTATCAGAAGTTGTTTTTCAATCAATCATACAAAAAAAATTTTCAAACAAAATTATTGATCTTGTGGGCCCAAAGACAGTAACATTCAATGATTATGTTAGAGATTTTCTTCAAGGGAAAAAAACTCCTATAAAGAATATCGATTTAGAGGACGCGTATCGTGCTGCATTAAATAATCCAAAAACAGATTTTGGTATAGATGATTTGAATATTTTAGTAGGAGATTATGTTGGAAATCACAAAAAATTGAAAAGTATATCTGGAATTGAATTTAAAACATACAAAGCGGTCTTAAAGACCAGCGGCCTTTCTTAGTACTTCGGCCTTGTCAGTTTTTTCCCAACTAAACTCTGGCTCATTTCTTCCAAAGTGACCATAGGCTGCAGTTTTCCTGTAAATTGGACGTTTTAGTTGTAATTGAGATATTATCGCAGCAGGTCTCATGTCAAAGTGTTTTCTGACTAGATTTTCAATTTGTTCTTCTGGGATCTTACTAGTATCAAATGTACTTACCATTAGAGATACAGGTTCTGCAACACCAATTGCATATGCAACTTGAACTTCACATCTTTCAGCTAATCCAGCAGCTACAATGTTCTTTGCAATGTATCTGCACATGTAACATGCTGATCTGTCTACCTTTGATGGATCCTTTCCAGAAAAGGCACCACCACCATGTCTGCCCATTCCTCCATAGGTATCTACGATTATTTTTCTTCCAGTAAGGCCTGCATCACCAGGAGGTCCCCCAATAACAAATCTACCCGTTGGATTAACATGAACTTTGATTTTATCATGCCAGTATTTTCCGCAAACTGGTTTGATTACTTTTTCAATTATCTCTTTTTTTATTTGCTCATTACTTATTTCTGGAGAGTGTTGTGTAGCTATTACTATGGCCTCAAGTCTTTTTGGTTTTCCATCTTCGTATTCTACTGTTACTTGCGATTTTCCATCTGGTCTTACCCAAGGAAGCAATTTACTTTTTCTAACTTCTGCAAGTCTTTTAGTAAGTTTTTGAGCTAGAATAATTGGCATTGGCATCATTTCCTCAGTTTCATTTGTTGCATATCCAAACATCAATCCTTGATCTCCTGCACCTTGTTCCTTATTCTCAGTTGATGAAACACCCTGAGATATATCTGGACTTTGTGAATGTAATGAAACTAGGACACTACATGAATCTGCATCAAAACCAAACTGAGGATCATCATAACCAATCTCACGCAATGTTTTTCTTACCACATCCTGCACGTCGAATTTTGCTCTAGAGGTTACCTCACCGGCAACTACTACTATTCCAGTTGTAGTCAAGGTTTCAACTGCCACTCTTGATTCTGGATCCTGCTTTAGAAATTCGTCTAAAATTGCATCAGAAATCTGATCACATACTTTGTCTGGATGCCCTTCTGTTACTGATTCTGATGTAAAGAGGTAATTTCGCCCCATTTTCAAAAACCTGGTTATTTAAAGTTCATTTTCTAGTCTGATGAAAAGAACATTATTTCCTCTTACAATAACTCTACCGTAATTTGCAATCACTTTGCCATTGCTTATTTCTTCAGCATCAGTCATAATCAAATTCATATACGAATCAACGTTGTTCATTTTTCCTGTGTATTCTACTTCGCTTTTCAGCCTGACAGTAACTTTCTTGTTAATACCTTTCTGTAAAGTTGTCAACGGTCTTTTTGGCTGCGCTTGCGACAAACATAAATCACTTGTGACCACTGCCTGAGATCGGGAATAAAAGCCTTCCCGATCTTCAATAGCATTTGACATTCTTTAATTTGTGGTGTTCTGTAGATTAGAGATTTGATGATAACAACTGGAATTGAGAAGCTAGACAAACTCCTTGGGGGTGGCATAAGAGGTGGGATGATTACTGACATCTATGGTCCAAGTGGATCAGGTAAAACACAGCTACTGTTACAGCTTTGTGTAAACTCACTAGCACATGATGAAATGATTTTGTATCAAGATACTACTGGTAGTTTTAGACCAGAAAGATTGATTGAATTTCTTCATGCAAAAGAAATGGATCAAAAACTTCTTGATAAAATGATTGTTGGAAGAATAACAAATACTGTAGAACAACTAAGTTATGTAGACAAAATATTAGAAATTGAGAATTTAAATCTAGTTGTAATAGATAATGTAACTGATCTATTTTCTTTTGAATATTCAAAGGAATCAAACTCATTGGCAAAACACGTTGCATTTATGGAATATATGCACAAGTTGGCACATGCTGCTGTAAAAAGGCAAATTCCTGTAGTTGTGACCAACATAACTAGAAAATCAGACGATGAAGAAAGAGAAAGTTTGGATAGATCAATAAGTATGTTCACACACCAAAAAATCAAATTAGAAAAGATTGGGCAAAAATACATGGCACAAGTTTTTCCATCCTTTGGTGGCAAGAAAATAACTGATTATATAATTACACAGACCGGACTAGAAGATTCACCTTAAGATATTTATCACTGTAAATTACTAAGGCGTTCATGGCAGGCATTTTTGATTCTATACCACTTATCACAGTAATTCTATTTGGAATTGGATTAGTGGGTGTTATGGTATATGAGCGAGCTAGAACAAGACAGAATCAAGAACCAGAACCGACTAGCTGATCTTTCTCTTACAGATAAGTTTCGCTCTCTAGGATTTGAAAATTTAACTGATATTCAAAAAAAAGCAGTTCCAGTAGTATACCAAAAAATAGATTCATTGATAGTTGCCCCTACTGGTTCTGGTAAGACCGAATCTTCGGTGATTCCAATTTTTGCCCGTCTAGCAAATTCGAAAAAAATTGGAAAAATAAAGGCATTATACATTACGCCACTTCGGGCACTAAATCGTGACGTCTTTCGAAGAATAATAAAATATGCAGAAAATGAAAATCTTACTATACAAATACGACATGGTGATACAACTCAAGCAATTAGAAAAAAAATAACCGAATCACCGCCGGATGTTCTCATTACCACTCCTGAAACCATAATGATACTTTTGACACAACAGAAATTATTGAACGCTCTTTCAGAGCTTGAGTGGATAGTAATAGATGAGGTACATGAGCTTTTAGGAAATGAACGAGGATCTCAACTTTCTCTTAGTCTAGAAAGACTCCAGCTTAATTCCAAGTTTCCAATAACCAGGGTGGGTCTTTCTGCAACAATTGGAAATACTAATGAATCTGCCAAGTTTGTTGTTGGTACAAAGAGAAAATGCAAAATAATTCAAGACAACTCGATAAGAAAATACGATGTCGAAGTCAAGTACATTGATGGAACCATAACAGATGTAGTAGATTTTATTGTTGAATATGTGGAAAAAAATCATCCCAACTCACCAGTTTTGCTTTTTACAAATACACGTGGAGAATCAGAATATCTAGCTTCTATTCTAAAGGAAAGATCTACTTTAAGAATAGAATTACACCACGGATCACTTTCTCAGGAAGTTAGGGAAGAAACAGAGGAAACACTAAGACAAGGAAGACCTGGAATAGTAGTATGTACTTCATCACTTGAACTTGGACTTGATATTGGTTCTGTTGAATTAGTAATTCATTATGGATCTCCAAGACAAGTTTCAAAATTAATACAAAGAATAGGAAGAAGCAAACACAACAGAGATTCTTCTGCAAAGGGATTAATCGTAACAAACAACCCAGATGACGAATTTGAAACACGCGCAATACTTGATAGAGTAAAAGAAAAATCAATAGAGGATCAAGTTATCCATGAAGGAGCGCTGGACGTACTAGCTCATCATCTAGTTGGCATGACGATGCAATTTGGAAGTGTTTCAGTGGATTTGGCAATGAAGATTATTACACAAGCCTATTCTTTCAGGAACGTAACAATAGAAGAACTCTTCTCAGTACTTGATATTTTGCATTCTAACTCGATTTTATTTTTTGATAAAGAAGAAATGGTTTTTAAGAAAAAGGGGAGAGCGTTTCGATATTTTTTTGAAAATCTTTCTACCATACCTGACATTTTAAAATTCAAGGTCTTTGATACCGCAAGTAAGAAGATTATTGGAAGTTTAGATCAAAGATTTGTAGGAGATTATGGAGATCCTGGTAATGTTTTTGTCCTTAGAGGATTGCAATGGCGAATACTAAATGTTGACGAAAGTTCACTAAAAATTAATGTTGAACCTATAAGCGCAGCAGGAATTAACGTACCTTATTGGGAAGGTGAAAGCATACCAGTTGACTATACCACCGCACGAAAAGTTGGTATCTTTAGGACTAGAACACAGATGACCTCACCTGCAATATCTAATAAAATAATTGAAAATCTTAAGCTAGGAATTATTCCGGATGAAAAAACCATAGTAGTAGAATCACTTAGAGCTCGTAACACTATAGTTATGCATTCATGTTTTGGCACAAAAATTAACTCTACTCTTTCAACACTTCTTTCTACAATGTTATCATCTAAGACAGGATATTTGGTGGATTCTAGATCTGATGCATATAGAATTATGATGTCATCTAATGGCAGAATATTACAAAAACCTTTGTTGGATGTATTGGAAGATGAGTTTGATTTGTCTTTTATTGTAGAGGCATCACTTTCTGGTACGCATAATGTGAATTGGCGCACTTGGTGTGTAGCTAAGAAATTTGGTATTGTAGGGCGTAGTTCTGTTTATGATAGAAAATCTGCTAGGTTTCTTTATGAAAAATACGCAAAAACACCACTTGCAAAAGAAGCATTACGCGAGTTGTTTCATGATAAATATGATTTAGAAAATACATTGGAATTATTAAAGAAAATAAAAGCAAGAGAGATTCAACTTCACTGGATTGAAGTAGAAAGCTTCTCTAAACTTGCAGAGCCTATACTTGATCATACGACAAAATACTATGCAGCTCCGGCAAACATTGACAAAGGAATTTTAGATCTTGTTAAGACTAGGCTATTGAAAACCAAACATAGACTTGTTTGTGCAAGATGTGGAAAATGGGAAAGAGTAATGGAAACAAAGGAAGTAAAAGATTCACTTGTATGTCCTTATTGCAAATCTAGACAGATCACTGCTACATTTTTTTCTGATTATGATCTATCCAAAATAATACAAAAGAAACATTCTGGTAAAAAAATCACCGCCGATGAAAATCATAAGTTTGTACGTGCATGGAAAATTTCGTCTCTTATTGAAAATTTTGGTAGAACCGCACTTGTTGTTCTTTCAGGATATGGTGTTGGTGCTGATACAGGTGCTCGTATCCTAAGAAATATGGTAGGAGAAGAACAACTATACAAGCAAATCTATGAAGCGGAAAGACAATACGTTACAACTAGAGGTTTTTGGGATTCTTAATTTTTCTTTATAATGCCTGAAAATGGAGTCAAAAAGAGTTCAATTCTACCTTCCAACCCAGCTTTTGCAGTTACACCTGTTACCGTGATTATCTCACCTTGGGAAAACTGGTCTAGTAATCTAGCTTGGTTTCTCCAACCTTTTAACCAGATTTGTCCAGTATCATCTTCAATAAACACCTCTGAAAGAGATACCAATTCACCAGTCTTTGTCTGAATCTCACGTCTTTCTGGATTTTTTAGAATAATAGATTCTATGCAATAGATATTGTCGCTTGGCTTTAGATCTCTGATTTTAGTTCTTATTTCTGAAATGGTTGGCATTTTGTTATCCTCTGTTTTTCTGATAAATGAATCTCCTTCTAGTGTTACTGAATTTCCATATACTTTGGTCGGCATGCATTCTATTACATCACCAACTTTCAGATCTTTAGAAACTCCGGCTGAATCTACAATGTTTAAAATTTTCTTATTTTGTTCCGTTCCTAAAATCATTATATTTCCAGAATCATTTTTCGTCATAGATAAAACTCTAATAATTATTGGTTGAATTTCTTTTGTGCCTTCGATTTCAATTACTGTACCCTCATCACCATGCAGTTCTAGTCCCTGTTGACCCATTTTGGTTCTAACTCCGATGAGTCTAGTCTTTGCACCAAGTGTAATCATTTTTGGGAGATGTTTTTCATCAGTATTCCATAGTACAACACGTGCATATGTTTCGCCTTTTCCTTTGATTCGTAAGTGGAGTGCTTTACCTGGTTGACCCTTAAAGTTTGTAAATTCAGAAACCCTGACATTTCCATCTAAGATGCCAGAAACTACCAAATTTTGCTGATTTTCTTTTATTGTACTAACATCATCAGTAATTGAATCAAGAGAAGGAATGTCATTTTGTACATCACCTGTCTCAATATTTGAATTTGAACCAACATTGATTATGGGAGTACCAGTCATGTCGGATTTTACATAAGCTTTGATTATTTTTACTAAATCGCCAGGCTTGAGGGTTTCTATTCCCGGTAAGTTTGCTTTTTCATCCCATAACTTGACCTTTGCTCGTGAGTCTGCATCATAAACTGTCATAGTTCTAAGGAGAAACTGAGAACCATCTTTTCTAGAAAACTGTTTTGCTGGATAAACATTCATCACTCTTGTTTGAAGTGTAATTTCTTTTGCTCCCACGTATAGATCCTTAAGACCCATCTCAACTTTCAATTGTTCATTTAAGGACACTCCAAGATCTGATGCTATGAGAAAAAGAGCACCTTGATCTGTCAGATATCCGGCACCGATCTTTTCTTTCTTTTTTTCAATCATTTCCTGTATGTCTGATCTTGAAAGATCAGGCTTTTGTTCTAGAAGTTTGTTTAATAGAGACTCAAATTCTGACAAGTTACTATGTGTTAGAAAGTGTGTATTAATAAAAATTTCATTAGCTAAATTAGTGGGGGGAATAAAATATTCTTTAATGTCCTGTATTGTGGCAAATTCACTTTCTAAATCATATGGATCAATCATGGCAGTAGATGGAATAGATCTTTCTGTGAACTCTGGTAAGATTTTTGGCTTTTTGGGACCAAATGGTGCTGGAAAAACCACTGCAATCAAACTACTTACTACTCTGATCGCACCAACAAGTGGAACTATTAACATTCTTGGAATGGATGCCATCCGACATCCTCTTGATGTAAGAAAGAAAATAGGAGTTGTTTTACAACAGCCAAGTTATGAACCAACACTAAGTGTAGAAAAATCACTGGAAAAATATGGTATGATGTGGAATGTTGAGAGAAAGACAAGAAAAGATCGAGTAGAGGAACTTCTTTCTGCTTTTGATCTACAAGAAATAAGAAAAATGAAAAACGACGATCTTTCAATTGGTCAAAGAAGAAGAGTCCAAGTTGCACGAGAATTTATGCATGATATAGAACTTTTGTTTCTTGATGAACCCACGGTGGGATTAGATCCATCTGCTAGACGCGGATTGCTGGATTATATTAAAAAGAAAGTCAAAGAAGGTCTTACAATATTTTTTACAACTCATATACTAAATGAAGCCGAATATTTGTGCGATGAAGTTGCTATTATTAACAAAGGTAAAATAATTGCTATAGATACTCCTAATGAACTAAAAAATAAATTTGGTCGAGAAAAAACAATTAAAATCCGTATTTCTGAAACAAAAAAAGATGTACGAGGTCTTTTAATTGATACAAAAGACTATGAAATTGATTTTAATTCTGGAACAAACATAACAATTCGATCAAATGATTCTGAGGAAGTGTTACTAAAAATTCTACAAATCTTAACAGCAAACAATATATCTATAGAGGATTTGTCTGTAATGCCTACAACTCTTGAAGAAATATTTCTTACAGTGGTGAAAAATTCTAATGCATCCAATAATTAGATTAGTAAATAGAAATCTCACTATCTCTCTTAACAAGGGTTTTTTGATCTGGCAGATTGTTTTCCCGCTGATCTATATCTTTGTAGCTGGTTTTGCTTATACTGCTTTGATTCATTCAGTTCCATTTGGAAGCAAATCTCTAGACTATCCAGCATTCATAGCTTCTGGCATGATTGGTTTTAACATAATGAATAGTACTCTCATATCCGGAATTATTATTTGGAATGACAGAAGACACGGAATGTTTGAACAAATTCTTGTTGGACCGTTCACTAGAGCTCATTATATCTTGAGCAACATTTACACAATTGGTATTGTTGGTTTGATAAGTGCGGCTCTTATCACCGCTGTTGGATATCCGCTCTTCTTCAAATCTGTTGAATTTAATTTCTATACTATACCGCTAGTAGTTTTTGCCTCAGTTACCGGTTCTATCCTTTTTGGCTCTATTGCATCTATAATCTCTACTAGACTACAGTCCAGTGAAGGATTCAATGTTGTTATTAATACCGTCTTTCTTTTTTTTGCATTCGTAAGTACGGCATTTTATCCTGCACAAGGTGCACCAGAGCCGCTTTCAACTGCATTTTATCTTAACCCGCTTACATATCTTGTAGATGTTGTAAGAGCAGGAATATTTGGAAATTTTAGCGCTTTTGTTGGAATTGAGATGATTGTTCTAGTTGTTGTGGCTTTGATTTTATTTACGATATCCACCAAACTTCTCTCCAAACTTGAAATATAATTAAGAAACATAACGTGGTTTAAATTCTAATAACTAGTAATTTGTTCAATGGAAATAAGGAAAAGAAGCAGCCTCTGGTTTCTCTTACCTATTCTCTTTAATATTATAGGAGGAGTCATTGCTTATTTTATAATAAAAGACGATGATCCAAGTAAGGCAAAAAATTGTTTATGGCTTGGCATAATATTATCTGTAATTTCAATTGCAATTTTCTTAATTCCATTGTTGATTGGTATATCGCTATTGCCGCACTGGCACCTTGTTCCAACAGGATCTTACATGTAGTAATCTTAAAAATAAAAAATAGCCCGGCCCAGATTCGAACTGGGGTCAAGGGCTCCAAAGGCCCCTATGCTTGACCGCTACACTCGGTGGATTTCTCCTCTACCGGGCTTCCGGGCGTTGAATCTTCCACTAAGTTCCCTTATATGTTATTCAGTACATTGTTTGTGTTCAGGATGATTTTTCGAAGGTCGTTTGTACTTGAATATTATTGAATGGTTCTAATCGCAGTAAGAAGTTTAGAAACAGGATCTTCCATTGAATTTAATATTGTTTTTGCTTTTTTTCTAAGATTTCGATTGTCAGATTTTAAAATTTTCTTAACTAATTTTATAATTATTTTTGGATTTTTTTGTCTTTTTACTAAACCAATTATCACAAGATATTTCTCTATATGGTTAGGAACTGCATCATAAGAAATAGTTGGAATTCCCATTAATGCAGCCTCTGCAGTCATCGTGCCTCCAGAACCTATAAAAACATCAGTAAATCTAAGAAGCGCTTTTCCATCTACTACTTTATCCATCACTATTATCTTGTTTCCAAATTCTTTTTTGAGCTGATTTATGTGTGGTAAATATCTGCCTAAGACAACTATATTGCAATTTGAGAGTTCTTTTGCAATTTCATTTATAATATTCGTACTAGTGTTTTTTCGAGTCTTAATATATGCAGCTTGGGACTCCTCAACTCTTACAAGAACAGTCTTTTTGTCCTTGAGATGAAAATCATTCTTTGAATAATTTTTTGATTTCTGTTTTACTATTAATGCAGCATCTATCGATCTATAATGCATGATGTCTTTTTCTGTAATTCCATATCTGACAAATTCCTTTTTTGGAATTATCCATGGAATTAGAAGTTTTTGTACAAATGGTACAGAAAGTCTCATAACTGCTTCTGCATGGGGCGAATCAGAAAAGGCAATGTGTTTGATGCCTGTCCCAAAAGAAATTCTTGCCGCTTCAGGTGAACAGAAGCTAATAGTTAGATCTGGAGCAAACTTTCCTACTATTTGAGATAAATGCAGTGTTCGTTCAAGACTGGCCTTTAATTTTCCGGATTTATTCGATCCTCCATGCTTTCCAACGAGTACAATCTTTACGTTTCTAACTTTGGCAAGCTCTACAACCTCGCGATAGTTCCTAGAAGTGCATAGAATTTGATTGTTTTTACGTAATTTTACGATCATAGGCTCAAAAAACAAAAGTTGTTTTGGAGTAAGTATATCAAACCAGATTTTCAAACATTTTTGATAGAATTTCAGCATGGAAAAAGTTTTTCTTAGCCTTGTCTCCTAGCTCCAATGATTTGGTAGCTACAAAAGTTGTTGTTTATGGTCTTAGTACTGAGGGTTATTCTATTGCGTGTCAAATGGCAATCAAAGGCGCAGACGTCTTTATTGTAGATGAATCTGCTCATATGGCTATTTCTCTAAAATCAGAGATTGCAAAGACCTATCCCGATGTTACCTCCTTAAAAGAAGATGAACCATTACTTGGAGTAGAACCAATTGATGTTGCAATTTCTCACTCAGAGTATCTCTTTTTTGCACCAAGAATCAGAAAAACTGGACAAGAAACAAAAATGGAGATTCATTCTAAATTCAAAGCAGCTACTAGTGCAATGAAAAAAGGAGGTTCTGTCATTTACAACCTTCCTACAGGAATTGGAGGTAATAATGAAACTATTTCACTTTTAGAACATGTTACAGGTCTTGAGATGGGCAAAGGCATTTCATATTTTTATTATCCACTTGGAGCAAAAAACCAGACTCCTGAAATTATTGGTTCTTTTAATGGTAAAGTAGATGACAAACTTGCAAAGTTGCTTGCTATTGATAAAAAAGAAAAAAAGTTTGTAGCAATTTCCTCCTCAGAGCTTTTTCATGCAATAAAGATTCTTTCTCAGTTTTCTGGTTTGTCAAGTATACTTGAAGTATGTAAATTTGCTCAGGAACCGACAACAAGAGCAGATCTCATGTTCACTGAATTCAAAGATCTCTTTTTAGATGATATGACAAATGGACTTTATGATCTGAGATCTCTTGGAACATCGATTGAAGGAGCAGGCACTATGATGTATCTAGTTAATGGAAGTATAAAGGGAATTGAAGGTTATGTTAAGAGACTCATAGATGAGATTCGTTCTACACTCAAAAAAAATGAACTCAAAGCAAGCAGAACTCGAGTCACTATCCTTTGGACACTTGATTCCTATGAAATGCGTGGTGATAAAGTAGATATGCTAAATTCACTTGTTACCAAGTTACGCGATTATATCGGAGATGTAGAAATTCATCAAGGTCCTACCTTTGATTTATTTCATAGTGATAAAACAACAATTGTTGTAGCGTGTTCAAAATCGGATTATGAGAAAATTAGTAAGAACAATAAAGATTCTGATATCATAATCATAAAAACAAATCCATTATGTGAGATTCTGTAATAAGAGTAAAATTAGACGAATTTTAATGGATTTAGTTTGTCTGAAGAAAGCGATGAAAAAATGGAAGTAGAAACTGAGGATGTGTCTGATAATGATACTTCTCAAGAAAAAATTATTGATGAGTTAAAAGCACAGCTAAAACAAGAACAAGAAAAAACTGCATCTTATGAGAAAAAACTTCAATATCTTCTTGCTGATTTTGAAAACCTGAAAAAGAGAACAGAATTAGATGTTCAAAGTAAAGTAAATTATGCTTTAGATTCCATGATGTTAAAATTTCTTTCAATATACGATGATTTTGTAAGGGCAAAAGATGCACTTGCTAAACAAAAAATAAACACTGATGGGTTATCAGCCATTCTAAAAAATATGGATTCATTTTTGTCAGAAAATGGTGTTACTTCTATTGAGACACTTGGAGAAATTTTTAATCCTCAATTACATGAGGCAATATCTGTAAAAGAAGATCCATCACTTGATGACAATACAATTACTGCAGAGATTCGTAAGGGATATATTTTACAAAACAGAGTTATTAGACCTAGTTTGGTAGAAATATCAAAAAAAACATGATAATAGGATTATGATAATAATATGGCAAAAATTATAGGAATAGATTTAGGAACAAGTAATTCTGCTGCAGCAGTAATGATGGGTGGTAAACCAACGCTCATTCCAGCAGCTGAAGGAACAACCGTAGGTGGTAAAGCGTTTCCATCTGTTGTTGCCTTTACAAAAGATGGGCAGCTTCTTGTAGGAGAACCTGCAAGAAGACAGGCCGTTACAAATCCGGGAGGCACAATAGTAGCTGCAAAACGAAAGATGGGAAGTGATTATATTTTCAAAATAAATGACAAGGAATACAAACCACAACAAATTTCTGCATTTATTTTGCAGAAAATAAAAAGAGATGCAGAGGCGTTTATTGGAGAAAAAATCGAAAAAGCAGTAATTACAGTGCCTGCATATTTTGACGATAATCAAAGACAAGCAACAAAGGATGCTGGTCAGATAGCCGGACTAGAAGTTGTTAGAATTATCAACGAACCAACAGCTGCATCACTTGCATTTGGTTTAGACAAGGCAAAGCAAGACATGAAAATTTTGGTGTTTGATTTGGGTGGTGGAACACTTGATGTAACCATAATGGAAATGGGTGGTGGCGTTTTTGAAGTGATGAGCACCTCTGGTGATACACAACTTGGGGGTACTGATATGGATAAGATCATAATAGATTACATAGTTGATGCTTTTAGAAAAAACACTGGAATCGATCTCTCAAAGGATAACGCAGCGATGGTTAGAGTAAGGGAAGCTGCAGAAAGAGCAAAAATTGAACTTTCTTCCGTAATGGAGACTGATATCACTTTACCATTCATATCATATGATAAAACCGCTGGTCCAAAGAATCTAGAAATGAAACTTACCCGTTCAAAACTTGAAGATCTCATAAATCCAATTGTAGAAAGATGTAGGCCATCAATGACAAAAGCTTTGGAAGATGCAAAACTTTCACCTTCCGATATTACTAAAATTGTTCTTGTTGGAGGCCCAACACGAATTCCATTAGTAAAAAAGTTTGTTGCCTCTGTTTTAGGCAAGGAACCTGAATCTGGAGTTGATCCTATGGAAGCAGTAGCATTAGGTGCTGGAATACAGGCAGGTATTATTGCAGGAGATATTACAAGTGACATTGTACTCCTTGATGTTACTCCACTTACTCTTGGAGTAGAAGTGCTTGGTGGATTACGTGAACCGTTAATTGAAAGAAACACTACAATTCCTACATCTAAAAGCAAGATCTTTACTACTGCAGCAGACCAACAAACTGCCGTAACAGTACACATAGTACAAGGTGAAAGACCTATGGCTACTGACAATATTTCACTTGGAAACTTTAACCTTACTGGAATCTTGCCAGCGCAAAGGGGTATTCCACAAATTGAAGTAAAGTTTGATCTTGATGCAAACGGAATACTCAATGTTACAGCAAAGGATCTCGGTACACAAAAAGAAGCAAAGCTCACAGTAACTGCAAGCACCAAGCTTTCAAAAGAAGAAATTGAAAAATTGAAAAAAGATGCAGAGGTTTATGCTGAACAAGATAGGAAGAAAAAAGAAGAAATTGAAATTAAAAATGACGCTGAGAAGCTTATTTATGATTGTGAAAACTCAATCAATAACGATCTAAAAGGCAAAATCACACAAGAACAAGGAATTAAAGTCACAAACGCTATCAAAGAATTAAAAGATGTACTTAACAATGGTTCTGCAGAAATTAAACCAAAACTTGATTCACTTAAAACAATATTTAATGAAATCAGTACAGAAGTTTACAAAAAAGCTAGTAGTCCGCCTCCGGGACCTGATTCATCTGGAACTGGACCTCAAGGAGGAACTGGGGATGAAAGCGCAAGTCAAAACACTGCTGGCGCTCAATAATTGATGATTTATACTTGAGATTAATCAAAATTCTCTGATGAGCAGCAAGCGAGATTATTATGAAGTTTTAGGGGTACAAAAAAATACTTCTCAAGATGAAATAAAGGCACAGTATAGAAAATTAGCATTAAAATTTCATCCTGATAGAAACAAATCTCCTGATGCTGGTGAACATTTTAAGGAAATTTCAGAGGCATATGCAATTTTATCTGACGCCGAAAAGCGAAAACTCTACGATACCCATGGTCATGCTGGTGTTGACGGAAGATATAGTAGCGAAGATATTTTCCGTGGGGCTCGTGTGAATTTTGAGGATATCTTTGGTGGATTCGGTGGAGGAGGATTCGATTCTATTTTTGAATCCCTTTTTGGAAGAGGAGGATTTGGTGGATTCGGCGGTGGAGGATTTAGTAGGGAAAGAGGAGCAGATCTTGTCTATGATACCACAGTTACGTTAGAAGATGTTCTTAAAGGAAAAAGAGAAGAAATTGATATTCGAAAGGATATTGATTGTGAAAACTGTAAGGGCTCTGGCTGTACTCCTGGGACATCTATGCGAACCTGTACAGTTTGTAATGGTCATGGTCAAGTAAGATCATCTAGAAGTACAGGCTTTTCGACATTTGTTACAGTTCACCCATGTAACACTTGCAGAGGTCAAGGTAAGATAATAGAAAGACCTTGTAGTAAATGCAAAGGAACAGGAAAACAAAAAGGAACAAAACATCTTTCTTTTGATATCCCACCTGGTGTGGATACTGGTGAATACACAATCAAAGGCGAAGGTGAATCAGTACCAAACGGTGTAAATGGAGACTTGATTGTCAGAATTCGAGTAAAACCACATGAGAAATTCAAAAGAGATGGCACGGACATATTTTATGATCAAAACATTTCGATGATTGATGCCACACTTGGTAAAATTATAATCATACCTACTTTAGAAGGCACAGAAAAGATATCTGTGGAAGCAGGTAGTCAACCAAACACGATAATAAAACTAAAGGGCAAAGGACTCCCACATCAAAATAGCAGAGGTAGAGGAGATCAATACATCAGACTTGTTGTTAACATACCAGCCAAACTTGACAAGCAACAAAAAAAGATCCTAGAAGAGCTTAGGGATACTTTTGATTAAACTGGTGTAAAAATTGAGAATAGGTCTTGATGTAGATGGGGTTCTCGCTGATGTGATTCAGTCATGGCTTTCTTATAATAATAAAATAAGGACAAGCATAGACAAATCAGAAATTTCTGAATGGGATTTTTGGAAAAAATTTAAGATGGATAAATTTGATTTTTACAAAGAACTCTCAATGTGCTGGACATCATGGGAAGATATTCCGCCAACAGAAAACAATATTTCATCAGCAACTCGAGATCTTTCAAAACTTGGTACGGTAGATATTGTAACAGCAAGAGAAGAATCTACACATATTCATGTCAAAAATTGGCTAAAATCAAAAGGAATTGCTTACAATGACTATGTTGGAGTGTTGGAAGGAATAGAAAAAACTAAACTTGATTATGATATATTCATTGATGATTCACCAATAAATGCAAAAAGTATGCTTGATGGAGGAAAATTAGTAATACTTTACACACAACCATGGAATCTAGGATTTGATGATTTGCGTGCTAAAAGGATCTACAAACTAAAAGATGCTGTTTCTACAATAAAGACACTTATTCAGGAATCTTAATTTTTTCGTTGCGGGGGTTGCCTAGCCTGGTCAACGGCGTAAGGCTCAGAACCTTATCTCTTAGGAGTTCGTGGGTTCAAATCCCACCTCCCGCATTTATAACAAATTCGTTCATATTTCAACAGCATCTATAAAATTTATAATCTATCAGACAGTTGTTTGTCTATTGAAAAAGATTGAAGCAGTAATAGCTCATCAAAAGATCGATGCAGTAGTCGAAGCTCTAAAAAAAATTGGTGTTGGCGGTTTTACAATACTTGATGCAAAAGGATGGGGAAAAGCAGATAGATCTCAAATGACGGGTCAACGAGGTACTTCAAGCTATATTGCAGGTTTCAATATAAAAAACTATATCATCATTGTAGTTGACGATTCAATTGCAGATAAAGTGATAACGACAATAGTTGGTGCGGCAGGAACAGACTCCCCAGGAGATGGAAAAATCTTCATCAGCACTGTTGAAGATGCTATAGATATAGGTAGTAAGCAAAAGGGAATACACGCAATTTAGTTAAAGATAATTATTGACTAGAACCTAGTTTACGTTTTATTTTTTCTTCTAATAACTGGTTTATTTTTTGGCCATCAATCTTACCACGCATACTTTTCATAGCGATTCCCATTAGTGGACCAATTGCTCTTGACCCCTGTTCTTCAATCATCTTGAGGTTAGTTTCTATTAATTCATCCAATATTTTTTCAAGCTCTGACGAATCCACATTGTTTATGGATGTCTTCTCCATAGCTTCAAAAACCGTATGTGTCTTACCTGACATTATGCTTTCAAAAATTATCTCAAGTGATTCTTTTGCAATTTTACCATCTGCAAGTAAGTTAAAGGCTTTTTCAATTTCATTATTTTTTAGCAGCTTGCTATCTAATCCACGCCTTTCTAAGTTTGTAATAGTTCCGCAAAGAACTGAAGCAACAAAATTTGGAGAGATTTTTTTATCATTACAAATAGATTCAAACAAACCTAGGTAATCTGAATCAAAGATCTGCATCGTAAGCTGTGGATTTAATTGATATGTTTTTTGTAATTCCGATATCGTCTCCTCCCACGATTTGGGTATCTTTCTTTGTATTTCTTCCAATTCGATTTTTTCTACAATTATGGGAGGAATGTCAGTTTCAGGATACATTCTTGATGCGCCAGGTCTTGGTCTCAAAAATACAGTTTCACCAGTTGATGTTGCCGCCCTCGTTTCTGCAGGAACACCATTCTTGGCATCCTCGATTCTTTTTATGATTGATTCAATTACAAGATCAATTTTTTGTTGCTCACCAGCTAGAATCAAAAATCCATCTTTTTGTCCTAATTCTAATGTCTTTTTGACTTGTTGAATCTCTAATTCTTCTATTCCATAATTTGGAAGCTCGTCAGAGTGAAACACGCCTCCGAGTCCAAAAAATCTTACGAGTTCACCAAGCTGTTTCCCAAGTCTTATCCCCTCATATGGTTCAAAACCGAACATTCCTGAAAAATTTTTTATCCTAACTGCCTTCACTATTGCACCTTCTTTGAATGCTTTTTGTACAACTTTTGATTTGCAGTTTTTGAAAATCTCTGAAACGTCTTTTACATCTCTTTCTTTTGCTATTCTTTCTGTTTCTATTTGACGTAACTTTTCTGCTATGATATTCAAGCCATGCTGTCTCTTTGCTTCATATTCAATGACTTTTTCAAGTTGGTCAAGCTGTTGTACTCCCTTTACTTCAACCACATTTCCTCCTTGTATGGAAACATTGACATCTTGTCGTATGGATCCTAAACCTCGTTCAACTCTTTTTGTAGCACGCAAAAGTCTACCTAAGCTAAGTGCAATTTTTCTAATCTCATTAGGCTTACCAGATACTGGATCCAAAGCAATCTCTACTAACGGAATGCCAAGTCTATCCAAGCTATACTCTCTTACATCGGTGGTGTCGCCCAGAAGTTTTGCTGCGTCCTCTTCCAAACAGATGCTTTGTACGCCAATTTTTTTTCCATCAACTTCGAGATAACCGCCTTGTGAAATAAGCATCGTCCTTTGAAAACCTGAAGTGTTAGAACCGTCTATTACCAGCTTTCTCATTACATGAATTTCATTAAAGATATTTGATTTTAAGGAGGCTGCAATAATTAATGCAATTTCTTTTGTTTCAACATTCACATCATGAGGAGGTTCTTCATCCTGTTCTACAAGACAACTACTTGCAGGATTTGCATGATATACTATAGTTTTATCTTTACTACGTTCAAAAACTGCGGTGGGATCAAACTCACCGAGTTCACTTTTTGCAAGTCTGAATCTACGGAAAAATTTTATTGGATATTCTTCTGATTCTATTGGAGGACAATTACAAAACAATTTCTTGCCTGTTGCAAGCTGTTGATGTATTTCAAGGCCAATTTTGAGTCCAATTTTGTCTATTTGAGGTTCAGACACTTCTGATTTATCTATTCAACTTGCTTTAAAGCTTAGTCTGAAAATTCCATGGTAATGTTTTCTTTCATAATTTTTTCCATATCTTCAATGGTTTTTGAATTACCAAGTGCCCACATTGCTTTTACAAGAGCAGTTTCTGGAATCATATTTCCAAGAGGAATCATTCCTAAATTAAGCAGATCTCTGCCACTTTCATAGACAGTCATTCGTACCATGCCATCTATACATTGAGACGTCATTCCAAGAAAGAGACCTTTCTTTTTTGCTTTTCTTACATATTCATACATAACTTTTCCAATATGCCCAAGACCAGTTCCCTCAAAAATTATTGCTTTGTAACCTGAACTTATGATGTGATCTAGTATTTTTGGATCAAGTCCTGGATAATATTTTACTAAAGCAACACGTGTATCAAAATTAATTTTTGGAGTATAGTCTTTTTTTATAACATTAAACTGTGGATTTTTTTCAATTCTATCTTTTTTTATAATAAAAGCTGGATCTCCACCAATTGTTTGAAATGCATTACGCTTACTTGTGTGATTTTTACGTACTCTTGTTCCCCAATGACAAGCAACATCATCATCACTTGAGCTATTATGCATTACAACGTAAATGCCTCCAGTATTACATTCTACGAGAAATCTTACTGCAGAAATCAGATTAAGTGCAGCATCAGAGGATGGTCTGTCAGAAGATCTTTGTGAACCTACCAGAGCTATTGGAATTGTAATTCCTGATAAAGAAAATGATAGTGCAGCTGCTGTATATTGCATAGTATCTGTGCCATGAGCTATGATTATTCCCTTGTATTCTGATTTCACATGAGTGTTAATTTTTTCTGCAATAATTTTCCAGTGTTCTGGAAGTAAGTTTTCAGAATATTCTGAAAAAAGTACCTCGGTGTCTAT
Organism: Nitrosopumilaceae archaeon; assembly: GCA_035935115.1. Lineage (GTDB taxonomy): Archaea > Thermoproteota > Nitrososphaeria > Nitrososphaerales > Nitrosopumilaceae > TA-20. Next base: position 81,587 of record DASYXK010000020.1, on the reverse strand, counting down.
GTTTGCTATTTTTGAAAGTTCTGGCACTGTAGCATTAAGTTCTGCTGCTGTTAACGCAGGAATTACTCCGCCAGTTCTATAATCTATTTTGCTTGCAATTGTACCACCAGTCGAAACAAGGAGAATTTTTGGTAGTTTTGGATCTACATGTGGCTGTGGCATGCTTTCTTTTTTGATATTCCCTGAAGATTCTATTCCAATTTTTTTAATTTTATCTATTTCCAATCCTATGTTGTATCCACTTTTCAGCTTCAAAACTATGTGCTTATCGTCATTATACTCATAACGTGGCATCAAAATTCCAGAATAGGTAGAATCTGTTTCAACGCTGACGATATTACCTACCTGAAGATTGTGTTTTTCTAAAAATTCAAGAGATTTTCCTTTGTATCCGCTATGATTAGACATTTGATTGGATTAGATGTGTTATTTTATTAAAATTACCTATAGTAGGGAACTGCAACCTTTTCGCCAATCTTGAGCTCTTTTTGTGTCCTGACTTTTCTCACTGCCTCTTCAAAGTGCTTCATGGTTACCTTGGCTTCAGAGGCTTTCTTTTCAGCTTCTTTCTGATCTGGGTATTTGTCAAGAAATTCATGTATTACAAGAGAGACTGCTGTATTTGCAATGGATGCTACATCAGCTCCACTAAGTCCATCTGTGGAATCTGAAAGTTTCTCCAAATCTACATAGTCTGGGTTCTTACCTGCTTCAGATTTTGGTTCTCTGTCTATTGGAATTTCTTTTGTACTTATCTCTAGTATCTTCTTTCTGCCTTCCTTATCTGGCATTGGCACGAGAATTATCTTATCAAATCTTCCTGGTCGTAATAGGGCTGTGTCTATCATGTCTGCTCTATTTGTTGCTGCAAGAACTACAACTCCATGTAAGCTTTCAATACCATCAAGTTCTGTCAAAAGCTGGCTAACAACTCTTTCAGTAACTGCTGTTTCGCCACCTACTCCTCTGACAGGAGCAATAGAATCAATTTCATCAAAGAAAATTACACAGGGAGAAGCTTGTCTTGCTCTTCTGAATATTTCTCTTATTCCTCGTTCTGATTCGCCAACCCATTTTGATAGTAGCTCAGGACCTCTTACTGAAATGAAATTAGCTTCACTTTCTGTTGCTACAGCTTTAGCTAAAAGTGTTTTCCCAGTTCCACTTGGTCCATGTAGTAATATTCCTCGTGGCATTCTATGTCCTAATTTGGCGTAGAGAGTTGGATACTTCATTGGCCACTCTACGGCTTCTTGTAATTCACGTTTTACATTTTCTAATCCTCCAACTTCATCCCAACTTACATCTGGATTTTCAATGAAAACTTCACGCATTCCTGACGGTGTGACTTCTCTTATCGCATTTTGGTAATCGTCTCCAGTTACTATTAGTTTGTCAAGGGTTTCGGGTGGAAGTTTTTCGTCTTGAAGGTTTAGCTCTGGTAATAATCTTCTTAGGCATTTCATTGCAGCTTCTTTGCATAGATATTCCAAGTCGGCACCAACATAACCATGGCTAATTCCTGCAATTTTATCCAAGTTTACATCGTCGCTTAATGGCATGTTTCTTGTGTGAATCATGAGAATGTCTTTTCTTCCCTTCTTGTCTGGTACTTTGATCTCAATTTCTCTATCGAATCTACCAGGTCTTCTAAGTGCTGGGTCTATTGCATTTGGTCTGTTTGTTGCTGATATGACAATCACTTTGCCTCTTGCTTCTAAACCATCCATTAGGGAAAGCAATTGTGAGACAACTCTTCTTTCAACTTCGCCTGTTACTTCTTCTCTTTTTGGAGCAATAGAATCAATTTCATCAATGAAAATTATAGAAGGCGATTTTTCTTTTGCCTCTTTGAAAATTTCTCTTAGTCTGGCTTCGCTTTCTCCATAAAATTTGCTCATTATTTCAGGACCTGAAATGCTGATAAAGTGAGCATTACTTTCATTTGCTACAGCTTTTGCTAATAATGTCTTACCAGTACCTGGGGGTCCATAAAGCAAGACACCTTTTGGTGCTTCAATTCCAAGTTTTTCAAAAATTTCTGGATGTCTTAGAGGAAGCTCAATCATTTCTCTAACTTTTTTAATTTCATCAGTTAAACCTCCAATGTCTTCATAGGTTACTTGTGGAACACCACGTAAGGTTTCTCCTTTTTCTGCAATGTGAAATACTGTTTTTTGAGTCACAAGTACTGCATCTGCGGCAGGTGTTACACCAATTACCTGAAAAGTAAGTCTGCCTCCAAAGTATGGCACCATAACATTATCTCCTTTAATCAAAGGAACACTTTCTAATGCATCTGCAAGATATCTTTCATCTATTGGAGGAATTGCTTCTAATGGAGCAACTACAACCTTTTCTGCTGCTACTGCTTTTATCTTTCTAACTGCTACCGTGTCACCAATTGCTATTCCGGCATTGTTTCGTACAAGTCCATCTACTCTGATAATTCCTTTTCCTTCATCTGATGGGTAAAGTGGAAGACATTTAGCTACAGTTCTTCGCTTTCCTTTAATCTCTATAACATCACCAGTTGATGCACTAAGTGAATCCATAGAATCATAATCAATACGTGCCACTCCTCTCCCAACATCGCGAGTATATGCCTCAAGTACTTTAAGGGAGAGTGCATTTTGGCTCATGAATTAAACAGGCTAAAACTAATTTTTATACCTTTGTCGTCATTTGTTCATTACAAGATCGATCACAAGCTTAAAATTTACAAGGTAAAGCAGGCTTGTTACTTTGGGTAAGAGACCTCTAGTTAGAAGACGTGGCCGAGGAGGAATGCAATTTCGTGCTGCATCCACTGGCAAGTTACTTCCAGCAAAATATCCAAGATTTGCACTCGCAGAACAACGAGAAGGTGAAGTCATAGATCTTGTTCATGAAACAGGTCGCGATGCACCTCTTGCAAAGGTTAGATTTGATAATGGCGCTGTTTCTTATTTTCCATCAATTCTTGGTACTAAGATTGGCTCAAAAGTACAATTTGGATTAAATTCAAAAGTTTCTTCAGGAAATGTAATTAGTATTCAAAACATTCCAGATGGAACTATCGTAAGCAATGTTGAAAAGCACTTTGGTGACGGCGGTTCTATTGTAAAATCAGCTGGAACTTATGCCACCGTATTTTCTCATAGTTCAGAAGGAGTTACAATAAAACTTCCATCTGGAAAATTTACTACACTTCATCCTCAAAATAGAGCCATGATTGGAATTCTTGCAGGTGGTGGTACTGGTGATAGACCATTCATGAGGGCAGGTCCAGCATGGAGAAGAAAACGATCTAAGGGTCACAAATATCCAATCGTAAGGGGAGTTGCACAAGCAGCTTATGTACACCCACACGGAGGAGGAAGACATCAACACGTAGGTAAAAGTTCTACGGTATCAAGAAATGCACCACCAGGACGCAAAGTGGGTAGCATAGCAGCTAGAAAGACTGGTAGAGCACGAATTAAAGAAAGACAATGATTTTTAAAAAAATCCCTAAAACTAATTAAGACTTTAACAAAAATATTTGATGTGTCACAGAAACGCGTTCATATATTTGTTAAAGGAAAAGTTCAAGGAGTTTATTTCAGACAGGGAATGAAAGATATTGCAGAAAAGAAAAATGTGACAGGTTGGGTAAGAAACCTTCAAGACAAAAGAGTAGAGGCAGTTCTTGAAGGAAAAGACAATGATGTAAATTCCGTAATAGAATGGAGCCACATGGGACCACCAAATGCCATTGTAGATGATGTTGAGATTATAAATGAAAATTATATGGGCAAATTTTCAAAATTCGAAATCCTGATCTAGTGTATTGTATTATATGCATCGAGAAGAAGATTTTTTATCTCATCAAGATTTTGAACAGCCTTTATCTCAAATTCTTTCTGTGGTTCCTTTCTATCTCTTCTTATTTTTATTAAGATAGAATCACGCTGAGGTTCCATGTCTACAAAGAATCTAAAAGTCATTGATTTACAAAACACCACCCTGTGCATCCGTACGTCTTCAACTACATTTTTTCCAAGAGACAAACAATATTCTCTTAACGAATCAAATGTTGGCTTCATTAAAGGAGAAATTTGTTTTTTAAAATCATCATAGCTTCTTGTACGTCCTGAAGAAATTAGATCCATGTTTATCGCATTAAATAGGGAATATTTAGTAGTAGCTCTGCCAGTTCCAGTCTAGGCAGATAGTCTCATTTCATGTCAAGCAAGATCCGCCACGTAGACGACGCAGCGTGGATACTCCACCTTAGGATTGCTCCCTCCCGGACCTCATCCCTTTCAGCAGTTCGGTCTTGGAGACTATCCCTTCGGACAGCTCCAGTCCTGCATCCACCCGCTTCGGCGTGATTTCATTTCCGCAAGTCAAGCGAGTACTATCCATCTAGAGATTTACCCAGCAGTTATCAGATCTCTGCGTATAGCCGGTTTCAGATTTGGGGCACGGCTAGCGCCCCGATCTTCCCTACTACCACATATTCTTACAATCAAATCTTATATTTGCATTAGGATCAGTCATGCTTTAGATTTACAAGCATGCTGCAGACCGAACAGATATCTCCAGTACATTCACTACCACACCTAGAACAAGTTTTTCTTTGCTTGTAGTTAGAGTCTTTGACCACTGAAGAAATCCTCATTATTGATTTGTACATGTTATTTTTAATTCCACTGTGTTTATTTTCCAAAGAATTCAGGAATTCGCGTATCTCTGTTCTTATTCCTTCGTTCATATGGGGACATTGTTCTGATTGGAAAGGAATCTCATTTACAAACGCGTAAAACACAATCTCATTTTCGTATATTTCACAAAATGGTTTTATTTTTCTAGTTTTGTTGGATGATGTATCAGGATCCATCCAGCCTATTTTGTTTGTATCTCCTGATATTACATTAATGACAAAAGTCTGAAGTACATCATCTAGATTATGACCTGTTGCAACTACATCTACTCCTAAATCTTTTGCACCAAAATCAATAGCTCGCCTTCTTAGGGTTCCACATATGGAACACGAAGATGTTTTCTCATTTTTTCTAAGTTCTAAAGATTCTTCTAAGGTTATATCAAAAAAATCTTTATATGAAAATACTTTGTACTCTACTCCAATATTGTTGCAAAAATTTTTTACAATTTCTAGCGCTTCGTCTCTATAACCAGGTATTCCTTCATCTACTGTTATCGCTTTAATCTCAAAATTATGCGATTCAGACATTTTTTTAAGCACGTGCAAAAGAGAAAGTGAATCTTTTCCTCCTGATACTGCTACGCCAACAACATCGCCATTTTTTATCATGTTATGTTTTGATATTATTCTTGCTGTTTTTTGTAATATGGAATTTGAAAAACAACTGGCACAAAGGTTTTCTCCAGAATACTTTCTGGAGTGTGCAGCCACATTGTCACATCTGTCACATTTCATACTGGATTTTTTTTATACCCAAATTTAACCATATGTGATTTTTTGAAAATCTATAATTCTATTTTATATTGTAATAAAACCGGATTTGACTACTGATAATGCTATGTTAAGTCCAAACAAAGCAAAAGTTAGTGCATAAACTGACCACATGGTCATCTTTACTGCCTTGTCTGAGATCTTTTTCTCAATTATGCTTTGGATGAATTTTCCGCCATCAAGTATAGGAAGCGGAAGCATGTTGAATATGCCAATAAAAAATGAGAGCATCCAAAGCCAAAGAAGAAACATGAACACTTCGGGACTCCAATGAATGTAATATGGTACAACTGGTTGATATGCTGGAAATGCAGCTCTTAAAATTCCAAGCATTCCTTTTTGAGGATTATCTTTTGAAGGTGTAGGTATTACGGAAATTTGCAAAGCCTGTCCTTCTCTGAGTATTGATACTGACGCAGTTTCACTTGGTTTCAAATTTACTTTTTGAAAATCTTGTGGATTAACAATAGGTACTCCATTAATTGCAGTAATGATGTCATCTTTGAGCAGTCCTGCTTTTGATGCACCAGATCCCTCAGTCACTGAAATTATTGGTACACCTAATGGTTCGTGGTAAAATGTACTGCGAATTGGATCTGGCATTAATAATGCAAATGAGGGATTGAAAATTAACAGGCCAGCTATAATGAATGAAAAAAGAACATTTGATGTTGCTCCGGCACCTATTACTCTAAGTTTTGAAATCTTACGTGACTTGGCAAACTCTTCCTCATCTGGTTCTACAAATCCTGCAAATAATGCAATAAATATAGCAAAGCCACCAGTTTTGATTTTTATTTTTTCTAAGGTTGCTACAATACCATGTGCACCTTCATGAATAACAAGAACAATTGGAACAGCTAGCAAGAAATATGCAATGTTTGGTCCTGATTGTATCGTGACACCTGGTATTAGAACTGTCATCTCGGAAAATGATTCTGGTTTTACAAAGAAATTGGAAAGATTGGATATAAGATACCAAAAAGCAAATCCCATCATTATGAAGCCAGCTATTACACTTGTATTAGAAAATAGCCTTGTTAATTTTTGAGTTCGGCCTAAAATCCTAGTTAGGACAACCTGTACCTTTTGATTTTTGTATACTAGACTGTATGGCTTTATCTCAAAACCATGCTTATCAAGCTTGGAAGCTTTTGCAATCACAAATACTATTACCCACACAATCAAAACGTAAATGATAGAATTCTGCGTCAAAAAATTATATGCCAAGTTAATTGATACTCTTTTTAGTCAGGGCAAATTTATCGGTTGCTATGGGAGCAATGATAATAATCTCAACATATCCTGACAGGAAATCTGTTCTAAAAACTGTAAATGTGGTAGTAAAAAAACAGCTTGCTGCATGCGTAAACTTTACCAAAATAAATTCAGTTTACATGTGGAAAGGCAAGATGGAAAAAACAGAAGAATTCATGGCATTGTTTAAAACAACCACTAAAGCAAGTTCATCATTAAAAGTTGAGATCAAAAAATTACATCCGTATCAAGTTCCAGAAATTGCAGAGATAAAAATAAACTCCATAAACAAGTCTTACTTTGATTGGCTAATACAATCAACTAGGCGGAACAAATCTCAAAAGTGAAATAATTCCTCCCAACGACGAAACTCTTAACCCTATATCTGTTGTAGAATCTACTGCAAATACATTAACTCCTTTGCTTTCTGCTTGATTGAGAAATTCTATTACTTTGTCTTCATCTTGTTTTTCAAAAACTTTATCTGAAAAAACAAGTGATTCTACAGCTCCTGCATCATTTGCCCTTGTGGTTTCATCAAAACCCATGGTAAATTTATTGCTCTTCTTGTTTACTCTAAGCATTACCTCATCAATGATTGCAGAGACTTTGGCAATCTTGCTTTGCGCCATTACTTGTTTCATGGCCTCTGATTTTATGAAAGTGTAAATTCCATCTTCTCCTCCAGAATCTATACCTTCAACAACCTGAATTTTGTGTTTTTTGCCAATAGGCATATCTGCAAGAAAGTTTCTAAATCTATTTTTTGTCTCTCCTGGACCAAATATTATTATGAGATCACCATCTCGTATGGAAGTAGAAATTGCACTTTGAACATCCTCAAAAAAAGTCTCAATGTTAAATTTTGATTTGTATCTTTTTCCACTTGCTCCAGAATACATGTTTGGCATTAACCTAAGGTGTGTACCACTCAGTCTTCCTATTCCACTATCACCGGTGTCTATGGCTACAAGCAAGAAACTATGGTTTTCTTTTTTTTCATAGATTAGCTTTCTTTCTATATCTGCCCAATTCTTTTTTGTTAGGGTAAATGGTTCTCCAATCTTAAGTACCAGTGAATGATGTGATCCTTTTTTAACTGATTCACTGTCTGATTCTATTATTGTTCCATGAGCTTTTAGTCTGTCTACTACATCATCAATAGAAATTTTTCCAACTTCTAATGCTACTCTTATTTTAACCCGTTCGCCCCTATCTGGTCTTGAAAACTCTTTTTCTTGCTTTATTGCACGTGTAGTATCTCCAGCAAGCCTGTCTCCTTTTTTTATTATTCTTCGTAATGTAAATAGATCGTCTGATTCTTCTGGAATCAACGCTACTGAATTTTCATCAATTGATTTTGCGATCATTTTATAACTTTAACATTAAAAAACAAAAATAAAAAGAGGTTTAGTTAGTTAATTCGCTTGTATTGGCTTGCTGTTTTTCGCTAGCTTTTTTTCTTAGGTAATTTTGGACCCATTCTTGTGTAATAACGCCTGCCTCTGTCAAGTTTACAAGTGTATTGGTAGAAGCATCGCCAATTACTTTTCCACTATTTCGCCTAATCTGACGCCACTTTAAGTTGGTATTTCCACTTTTTGATGAATATATTATTCCTAAAACGTCCTTTGCATTGACAAAAGTCATGTCACGAATTTTCTTGAGAGTTACCTTGTCTGCAGCCTCGACATAAATAAGCCCCGGACTTTCTTCACGTTCTGGAAATACCTCGTAATCCTCAAAGTAGCTTTCAGGAATGAAAGAATTACATGTACTAAGGATCACAAACTTCCTGAAACTTTCAAGGGAGCACGCAGCATCAATTGCGACCATGTAAGTTAAATTCTGGCCTTTGCCTTTTATCAAGCTTCTTGAAAGACTCAATTAGGAACAATAAAAATTAGATACTGCAGGCGTTGATGACCAAATCCCTTTGATTTGATGAGAAGGATCTTGAGTTCTGAGCCTGCACTAAATATTTATCATAAACATACATCTTGACTGATAATGAATTCGGTTACAGAATATCTCACATTCAATGTACCTTCAAGAAGAGGATTTGTGAACATAACATAACAGGTTGAAAAGATTGTTCATAAAAGTGGAATCAAAGAAGGAATTTGCTTGGTAAATGCAATGCACATAACATCTAGTGTGTTTATCAATGATAACGAAACTGGACTACATCGCGATTATGAAAAATGGCTTGAACAACTAGCTCCACATGAACCAATAGTTCAATATGAACACAACAGAGCTGGTGAAGATAACGCTGATGCGCATTTAAAACGACAGATCATGGGCAGAGAAGTTGTTGTAGCAATAACAAAAGGAAAACTTGACTTTGGACCCTGGGAACAGATTTTTTATGGAGAATTTGACGGAAGAAGATCAAAAAGAATGCTTGTTAAATTAATTGGAGAATGATTAGGAAAGAGAACCACGCTTTTGACTGTCTTCTAGATTTGATTTTAGCTTGAAACTTTCTTCATGATTTTGAGGACCGTGATTACATTTTACACATCCAACCTTAAAGCCATTGGCATCTTTGACATAAGTTTCACATCCACAGAAACAGGTCATGATATTACCAACTTATACTGTGATATAACTTATTTCAAAATTAATTTTTGCAACACTTACCGCGTGGAATATCATGTGTGTGTGGACATTTTCTTGGATGCTTTAACATAGTACAAAGAGCATCTGTGAATTGTTCATTCATGTGATGTTCAATTCCACAAACCATCTCTTCGTCAATATCGACCTTAAGTGCACTGTCCATCAATACTTCAAGCAATCTACTATTTCGCATCATGTTAGTACCTACCTGTTCACCACTTTTGGTAAGAGATACTCCAGTTTTGTTATAATTTACAAGCTTGGACTCGTTTAGTTTTTTTAACATTTGTACAACACTTGGCTGTCTTACGTTTAGCATCTTGGAAATGGTGCTTATTTTTACAGGATCTCCACTTTCTTTGATATGCCATATAGCTTTTAGGTACATCTCTACATGTTCTGCTTCTGCAGTGCCAACAAATAGTACTTCATCTTTTTTCATATTATATCATCACCGTAGTACTTTACTTTACGTCTTTTGATTCTTTTAATAAATATTCAAAATATTCGCGCGCAAAACCAGCTAAACCGGAATGATCAGCCCAGATTGCAACTGCTTCTGCAGAGGCACCAAGATCTTCTCCAAGTAGTATTACTACATATCTCTTATCTGATATTATTCCGCCTCCAAAAAGTCCCTTTTTCACCTTTACCTTGGCTACTCTTGACAAAGATTTTAGAGTTTCAGAATCAACATCTTCGGAAACTAGTATTGTTATTTCAACTCCTTTGTCGTGCAATGATCTGAGTTTTGGTAATGCCTCCTTTGCCAGGTTTTCTGCAACCTTTGGTATGGCAATCAGTACTTCGTTTCTACACGAGTCCACCATCTCTAAAATTTTAGAAGCAATATTTACTACTCCAGAAAGAACCCAAATGTCAGGCCTTTCACTTGTACCGCTTTGTTCGTAAAGTGGTGTAAGTTCTTTTAAAATGATAGATTCATTGTTTTTAAAATCAGATTCAAAATTTTGGCGGGAGGTCTCTATAGCAGTTGTGGGTGGCTTTGCAAAATACTGTGTCGGTCTAGAATCATCAGAACCGATCCATCCTTTTTCTTCTAATGTACCCAAAACTTCGTATATCTTTGAATATGGAACACTTGATTTCCGACTTAGATCTGAGGCATTTATCTGACCTGTTTTTAATAAGGCAGAGTATACCTTTATCTCGTAACTTGTAAGACCTATTTTTTCAAGGGCTTTACGCGTCTTGTCTGAAAGACTCATCTATATGATCATTCGAGACATATTTGTTATATATGTCAACTATGGCCGATTGTGCCTAGTTCTCACGCAAGACATGTCATGTCTACCAATTCATGTGGTGTATAGTAGGAAATTGATTAAATACTCATTTTTTAAAATATGCGTAGTTAAGCATGGAACTGATACAGATCTCCAACCAGAAGGTACCTACATTAGGAAAGAAGGCTACGATAAGATTTACTCAAAGTATCTGCCCAGATTGCAACATGATACTTGATGCAGAAGTCTTTGAGAGAGATGGTAAGGTATTCATGACAAAAACCTGTCCAACTCATGGCGAATGCGAAGAACTCTATTTTGGTTCTTATGATATGTACAAGAAATTTAGTACTTATTGGATGGATGGAAAAGGTGCTCATGCTCCAAACGTAATGATTGACAAATGTTCATGTCCAAACAACTGCGGTCTGTGTTCGAATCACTTGTCACACACTGGACTGGCAAACATGATTGTAACAAACAGATGTGATCTGACATGTTGGTATTGCTTTTTCTATGTAAAGAAAGGTCTTGAAGGTGCATACATGTATGAACCTTCACAAGATCAAGTAAGAGCAATGATGAAGACTCTGAGAGCAGAAAGACCAATTCCAGGAAACTCTATGCAGATTACTGGAGGAGAACCAATGTTACGAGAAGACATTGTTGATGTTATAAAAATAATGAAACAAGAAGGTGTTGATCACATTCAAATGAATACAAACGGAATTAGATTTGCTTTAGACCCAGAAGCAATGCGAGAAGTAAGACTTGCTGGCGTCAATAATCTTTATCTAAGTTTTGATGGTGTAACTCCAAGAACAAATCCAAAGAATCACTGGGAGGTTCCATATGCGTTAGAAAGTGCAAGAAAGACAGGAACTACGGTTGTCTTTGTTCCAACAGTTATAAAATCAATTAATGATCATGAGCTAGGTGGCATTATTAGATATGCACAAAAGAACCTTGATGTTGTACACGCAGTAAACTTCCAGCCAGTTTCATTGACAGGAAGAATGGGCAAGAAAGAACGTGAGAAATACAGAATCACAATCCCAGACTGTATCCAAAGAATCGAAGAACAAACGGGAGCTGAAGTAACAGTGGATGACTGGTTCCCAGTCCCAAGCTGTATGCCACTGACAAACGTTATTGAAGCATTTTCAAGTAAACCAAAATATGAGTTATCAATTCACTTTGCATGTGGTGCTGGTACTTACATCTTTGAAGACCAGGAAACCAAAAAGTTTGTTCCACTGACGAAATTTGCAGATATTCAAGGAATGTTAGAACTCTTTGAAGACAAGGCAGATGAAATTCGCTCTGGCAAGAACAAGTACTTTACAATGCTAGAGGTTGTAAAAAAACTCTCAAGCTTTGTAGACAAAAAGAAACAACCAGCAGGACTTGATCTAGCAAAGATGTTTAGCAATATTTTAATGAAAAGATCATTTGATTCTGTAGGCTCATGGCATGTCAAAGGACTCTTCTTGGGTATGATGCACTTCCAAGACAAGTACAACGAAGATCTTGAAAGATTGCAAAGATGTGATATTCACTACGTAACACCAGACCTTAGAATAATTCCGTTCTGTGCATTTAACGTAATACCAGAGTGGTATAGAGATAGAATCCAAAAGAAATATTCTACATCCGTAGAGGAATGGGAACAACGAGTAGGTGCAAAACTAGAGGATGGTCTCTATAGAGGAATCATGCGAAGAGGATCAGGTGACGAACTTGCTGCAGGTTGTGCAAAAAGCCAGATGTTCCACGAAGCTTCACAAGCTTTAATGTAAATCCTTTAACCTTTGAAAAATATTTAATCGATTTAATTCTAAACCACCAAAATACTATAAACTGCCTTGTAGGGTAATATTCCATTGACGAGTAGAAAAATTGGTGTTGTATAAGTGAAAATGTTGTTTATTGCTCCGCGATATACCGGTGGTATAGGGGGACATGCAGCCAGAATTGCTAGAAAACTGAAAGAACAAGGATTTGATGTGAAATTGATGCACGCCCCTCACATACCTATTAAAAATCTAAAGAATCCAAGCTTTGCACTATTGAGCACACTAAAAGCCAAATTAGATAAAGAAAACTATGATATTGTTCACGCATTTAATATTCCATCAACATTTGCTATGCGTGCTACAAAGGCAAAAAAGAAAGTCTTGTCTGTACATGGAGTTTATGCTGATCAAGTAGGAAAGATTCATTCAACTACAACAAAAAAGATGGTTGATATTGCAGAGCCAAACATGCTAAAGTGGCCAGACAAAATTACTACTGATTCAAAAGCAGTACAAAAAGCATACAAAGAAAGATTAGGATTTGACTTTGAATATTTGCCTGCTCCTCTTGATACTTCGTTATTCAAAGACATTCCAGACGTTCCAAAAATTGAAAATCAAATAGCATATGTTGGTAGAGACAGTTTTGAAAAAGGAATAGACATACTTCAAAGCATTGAATCACAGATAAAAGGAAAAGTAGTTTACTGTACCGATGTTTCATGGAAAGAAGCGATGATGACTCTAAGAGCATCTAGTCTTATTGTAATTCCGTCTAGAATGGAAAGTATTCCTCAGGTAATCAAGGAGGCATATTATTTTAGAGTTCCAATTGTTGCAACAAATGTTGGTGGGGTTCCAGAAATCATTACACATAATGTTACTGGCATACTCGTTCCTCCAAACGAACCAAAAAAATTAGCTGATTCAATCAATGAAATATTAGAAAATAAAGAATTTGCAAAAAAATTAGCTGATGCAGGTTACGAATATTTAATGAAAAATTTCACATGCGATGTATTGATGCCAAAATACATTAATTTCTATGAAAGTCTTCTCAAAAATTAATTTTTCATGATTTGCTGTACTGTCTCATTTAACCAGTCTTTAAGTTTGGTTTCAGCCTTCCAACCAAGCAATTTTTTTGCTAAACTAACATCTGCCTGACTATCTTTAACATCACCTTCAAGAGATGGACCATGAACTGGTTTTATGGCAAGACCTGATGCTTTTATGATGATATCAGCTAGATCATTAATTGATAATGCTGTACCTGTACCAATGTTGACAAGAGCAAAATTCACTTTGCTTTCCATTGCCATTAGGTTTGCTTTTGCTACATCACCGACATAGACAAAATCCCTTACCTGCAAACCATCGCCATTAATTATTGGAGCCTTACTATTTGCAATGTTTTCTAAAAACTTTGTAATTACACCTGCATAAGCAACGTTTTGTCTTGGTCCATACACGTTAAAGTATCTTAATCCTATGATATGTACTCCTAATTTTGAGTATTTTTCTGCAAGATATTCGTCTTCTAATTTTGTATTACCATATGGATTAAGTGGTTTTCTTTGAGCATCTTCTTTGATTGGAATTTTTTTTGTGTCGCCATATACACTTGAACTGCTTGCATAGACTACTTTGAAACTAAATTCTTTTGCAAGCTTGAAGATGTTTTCTGTACCAGTTACATTAATATCATAATACTCTTTTTGTTTTGTAAAAGATTCTTGTACCAAAGTGAGTGCAGCTTCATGAAATACACCATCAGCATTTTTAACAGCATTTCTTAACTTCTCATAATCTAAAATATCTACATCTAAAATTTCTATTTTATTTCTGAATCTTGATAAATTCTCTTGCCTACCAGTATGGAAATTATCAATTACCGTTACTGAATGATTCTTTTCCACAAGATGCTCTATTATGTGACTCCCAATGAATCCTGCTCCACCAGTTACTATGAAATTCATATTGAATGCTTTTCTAGTCTCATCTTTAAGTTTTGAGAGAAAAAATTAGACACAAATTTATATAAACTCAGAAAAGCCAATCATGTTCTGTTAATGATAAAAAAAGGACTGGATTGAAAAATTGAGTCAAGGAATTCCTAAAAGTATAATTTCATTGACTGTTGATGAAATTAGAAATTATCTAAAATCAGGACAAGTACGAGTTTCTGTAGTAGGCATAGGAAGGATAGGCCTTCCAACAGCCCTATCATTTGCACATTCTGGCTTACCTACCATTGGAGTTGACATTAATGCCAAATTGGTTCAAACGATAAATTCTGGTAATTACCCATTAAGAGATGAACCTGAATTTGATAAAATATTTGAAGATGTAATTAAAAGTAAAACATTTTCTGCAACAACAGATATCAGCGAAGCAATACCAAAATCTAATCTTATAATTCTGTCATTGCCTACTCCGATGGATAAAAATAATGTACCTGATTACTCTGCATTAACATCAGTTGTGAAAAGCCTCAGCAGATTACTAAAGCCGGGATCACTGATTGTGGTAGAAAGTACAATTGAACCAGGATTTGTTGAAAATGAATTAATTTCAATCATTGAAAACAATGATCAAAAATTAAAAGCTGGCAAAGATTTCAGCATAGCTACATGCCCAGAGACTGCCAATCCTGGTGAAATAATGCATGATTTCAAAAAATTACCACGACTAGTAGGTGGCATAGATACAAGAACAACCGATCTTGTATCTGAAATATACACTCATGTTTTCCATGTAGAGATGATAAAAATGTCTGACTGTAAAACAGCAAATGCTGCAAAACTAACCGCCAATGTATTTCGTGATATTAATATTGCCTTTGTAAATGAACTTGCTATATTATTTGAAAATCTTGGAATAGATATAATCAAAGTGTTAGAAGCATGTGATAAAAAATACAATTTTGAGACACATTATCCAGGAGCAGGAGTAGGTGGACCATGCTTACCTGTGAATTCATATCAGATTCTAAACTCTGCGCGAGGAATGGAAAATAATGGCATGTTAAGGATAATTCGAGCAGCTAGAGAGACTAACGAATCTATGCCATATCATGTTGTAGAGCTATTGGCAGATGCATTAAACGAAGCTGGTAAATCAGTAAAGGACAGTACAATTGCAGTATTGGGGTTGTCTTACAAGCCAAATGTAGGGGATGTTCAACTATCCCCTGTTGAAGCAATAATAAAAAGACTAGACCAACTTGATGCAAAAATAAAAATTTATGATCCTTATTTCAAATCCACTGAAGTATTCTCACACAAGACCGAAAATGATCTTATAAACGCAATAACAAATGCCGATGCAGCAATAATCGCTACTGCACATAAAGAATTTCATAATATAGAACCTACATTGTTTGCAGCCAAAATGAAAACTCCGGTTCTGGTGGATGCTAGAGGATTAATTGACGTTCATGCCGCAAAAAAAGCAGGCTTAATTTTTAGGGGCATTGGACGTGGGGGAGTTTAACCACATCAATCCAGATTCTATAAAAAATATTCTTACTCTTAGATATGATTCTACACAAAAAACTTTTCTGCCAAAATTAACATGGAAAGATTTTGTAGAAAAACCAGTTAACGAACCTTCTATCCATATTGAAAAAACCATACGAAATACCATACAAAAAAATTTTAATAATTCGAAACTAAAGGTTGCAGTTGCTCTTAGCGGTGGTATTGATTCTACTTTAATTCTTGGCTTGTTAAGAAAGACATGCCCTGATCTTGATATTAATGCAATTTCTGTTAAATTTGCTGATAGTGTTGATGAGTCAGTATATGCAGAAAAAATAGCAGAAAGATTTGAAGCACAACATCATGTAATATACCTAGAAAATTATCTTAAAGAATTACCAAAAGCAATTAGTATTATAAAACTCCCTTTTTGGGATTTACATTGGTATCATGTAGTTAAAAAGACAAAATCTATCTCCAAGACTCTTGTATCTGGTGACGGTGGAGATGAGCTTTTTGGAGGGTATACTTTTAGATATAAAAAATTCTTCTCACTAATAAAGACAGATTTTTCACCAATTAAAAAAGTTAAGGCATACTTGGAATGTCATGAGAGGGATTGGGTACCTGATCAAAATAATCTATTTGGTAAAAAAGCACACTTTTCTTGGAATGAAATCTATGATACTTTGAAGCCATATTTTGATAATAATCTTGCTCCAATTGCACAAGTTTTTCTAGCAGATTTTAATGGAAAATTGTTGTACAATTGGACACCACTTTATACAAAAATTCATAAACATTTTGGTATAAGATCAGTAGTACCTATTCTGTCAAAGGAATTAATCACTTACGCAACTCATATACCTTATAAATTAAAATATGACAGCAAAAGAGATCTTGGAAAGATTCTACTGAGAAAAATTCTTCGTAAATATGTGGATGACAAAATGATGTATAAAACAAAACAAGGCTTCTCAGTTAATACAATAAATTTATGGAATTCACATGGACGCGAGCTATGTAATTATTATTTATCTGATGCCAGAACCATAAAAAAAGGATGGATAAAAGATGAATGGGTAACAAAACATCTTAAAAAACTCGGTAAAGATCCTGATGTGAGATATGTAAACAAATTCCTTGGGTTGTTGGCATTTGAAATTTGGTTTAGGTTATTTGTTACTAAAGAAATCAAGCCTAACGATACTCTGAGTTAATTATAAAAATATCATAATGTCAAAACTATGAAATAGTATCAAGTATTGTAATGAATTTTTTTGCTATTTTATTCCAACTAAAGTTATCTATTATAAACTCGCGTCCTTTAGCTCCAAACTCCTTTGATTTGGAAGAATCACCACGAAGAATAGATATCTTTTCTTTCAAAGATTCATGATCACCTTTTTCTATGAGAAATCCTGTTTTGTTGTCATCCATAAGTTCTGGGATTCCTCCAACCCTTGTGGCTATGACAGGTTTTTGCATCAACTGTGCTTCTTGAAGGGTTAACGGCGACATATCCAAGCCACTGACTAATGCATAAACGTCTATTGCAGACAAGTATTCTCTAACTTTATCTGGATATTGTAGTGGCCCTAGCCATTTGAAATTTTCATATTTTCCCAATACTTCTAAGATATTATTTCTATACGGTCCATCACCTGCCCAATAAAACATGACATCACGCATTGATTCGAGAACTTTTTTGAGTGTGAACATTTCTTTTGCCTTATCCCAAATCCAAGCTCCTTGAAGTAATCCAATACATGGATGTTTCAGATTCATTGGTTCTACAGGATACCATTTTGTAGGATCTATTCCTTGGTACAACACCTCTGTAGGTTTAGTTGGATAATGTGACTTTACTATATTATCAAGATATTTGCAAATTGGTAAAATAAAATTAGTTTGAGAAAAACACTCTTCTCCTATTTTTTCCCATCTTGAAAGCGCAATGCGTTTGTACGGTGATTTGTATAATGTTTCTCTTGCTAGCTTTATCTCAGTCCAGAAGTCTCCACGTAGTAACATAAATACAGGCAACTTTGTTTTGGTTGCAGCAAGGCAAAAGTGTCTCTGTCTGTCAACAAATATTGCATCTGGCTTGAAATCTTCTAAAAGTTTGTTAAACTTCTTTTTTGACTGAAACCAATTAGTAATCTTTCTACTTGGAAATCCATCATAAACTTCTGAATCTATGACTATCTTGTACTCGACTCCGAATTTGGCTAAATGTTCCCCGAAATCTTTGAGATGAAAAAATTTTGAGCTAGAACCGCCTATTAATAATTTCATTTGTTCAAGTTGATTCTAATTTAGATCAATATATGCAATATGGTTGAATATGAAATTTAATTTTGTTCCTTTGATCCTAATACTTTTATTTGCTAACTCCAGTCTAGCGAATTATCTTGAAAACAAGCTTACTTGATGCTCTAGTATGTCCTAAATGCAGTTCTGCTTTTCATATTAAAAACATAAAAAAAAGAGAAAGCGAGATTATTGAGGGAACACTAGTTTGCGCACAAAATCATAAATTTAAAGTCATAAACGGCATCCCTAGGTTTGTTTTTGATACATCTAAGAGCTTTGCCAAGACGGAAGATGCCTTTTCTTCAAAATGGAAAAAATACCATAAATCATACCATGAGAAAGAATGGTTTGAATTCCAAAGAAATTGGTTTCTTGAAAGATTTGGCTGGCACACTCTTTCTAAATTTAACAAATTTTTAGAGAGTAGGAAGAAGATTCTTGATGCTGGCACTGGAATAGGAAATAGTGCTAGATTTCTATCTAATAGCAAAAATGCTCAAGTGTTTGCTCTTGATGCTAGTGAAAGCATAGATTTTGCATATAAGAAATATGGTCATATTGAAAATGTGCACTTTCTTCAAGCGGATCTTCGAAAGCTACCATTTAGAAAAAATTTTTTTGATTATATTTATTCTGACCAAGTATTGCATCATACAAAAAACACTGAAACTTCTTTTAAATATCTGACAAAGTTTCTGCAAAAAAATGGACTGATTTCTATTTATGTATATAACAAAAAAGCTCCAATACGAGAATTTGCTGACGATTACATCAGAACCAAAACAACAAAAATGTCAGAAGCAGAATGTGTTGAATTTTCAAAGGACATGACAATTTTGGGTAAAAGTCTATCTAGATTAAAAAAGAAAATAACTATCCCTCGTGATATTTCACTTTTAAACATCAAAGCAGGAACCTATGATGTTCAACGATTCATTTATTGGCATTTTCTCAAATGCTTCTGGGCAGATGATGAAGATTTTGAGCGAAGTGTTGGAGTAAATTTTGATTGGTATTATCCAAAATATGCATACAGGCATACGCCTGATGAGGTTAGAAAATGGTATGCAGATACCAAAACTAAGATAATTCATTTTAAGGAAATTGAAAGTGGAATTAGTGCTACAGGAAAAAAATTATAAATGTTTGATCTTTTTCGTGATTTCAATTACCATTTGTAGATTAACATTTTTCCCTTGCTGTCCACTCTCTTGCGATCTAATAACAAACTCATCTTCCGAAAGTCCACTTTTAAGAAGGTTTTCTCTTGTTTGCTGGATTGATAAATCGTTAAAATAGCAACCATTGTGACCGTCCCATGTCATTTTATGTTCTTTTAGTTCTGGAAAGTATCCTCTATAGGAGTTAATGTAGGCGTATTTGTTGCACGTTTTTACTATTTTTGATATAAATGCATCAATGTCGTATACATGATCCACTACAGCATGAGAATACACTAGATCGTATTTTTTTGTAATATCCATTTTTATAAAATCACCACAAATAAACTCAAACTCAGAGTTTTTCTTGCAATATTCTATTGCTTCATCTGATATATCTATCCCAGTATACTGTATTCCTTCAAACATTTCTTTCATCTGGATGGGATAAATCCCAGTTCCACATCCTATCTCTAATACTGTTTTTACATCCTTTTTTCCCTTAAAATATTTGACAAAATCCTCATGAAGTAAGGGATTTGAATTGTGTATTTCATTGTACCATTGGTTATCTTTAGTCCAAACCTTTCCATAATTGGATTTTCCAAATTTTTTCTCTACTTTTATTCTAATTCGATCAAACAAGGATTTCTTTTGATCAGAATCAATCATCTATGTCTAAAATAATACCTGAATATATCTAGGTAATGATTGTCTAGTTGTATGAATTAAATAGATTGTAATCTATCTTGAATATCTTTACATGATATTTGAATCCGTGCTTATACGAATCAAATACTTCAACTAAATAGGGGTACTTTTCTTCATGATAAAATACATCATTTAGAAATGGTGGTCTGTTCTTTTGGCCATCCAAGACCAAATGTGTCAAACCTTTTTGCTCTGAAGATTTGATGTATGCAGTAAGAGAATCAAAACCATCAATTGGAATCACTGTTGTTTTGAAATTAATGGATGATTTGAGGGCTGGCCATTTTTCAGGTAGTTCAGCTGGCTGTAGATAGCTGCTTTCTGGGTAATAATCATTAACGCCTTTTGTTATTTTGATAACATAGTCTGATATTCCAAACGCTTCTCTCTGGTGTTCATAATCAAATTTCTTTAATTCTAAAAATATGCCAGATGATAGTACTATTCCTATTATAATTAAAACTAAAATTCTTTTCTGGTTTTTCATCTTTTCTGCAAAACTTTTTACTGTAAAAATAGATATGATGCAAAACAACGGAAACAAGGGATAGATGTATCGTGTATCTGGTAAAAACGAAAAACCATAGATTGCAGGAAGCATCATTGAAATTACAATTACTATGATCGCAGTTCTTTCTGGAGTTCGCTTCTTAAAAATTAAAAATAAACCTATAGGTAGAAACAATATGAAAATAGGAATCAAAGACCACCCTGAGAACTTTATGACATTTTCTGCTTTTACGATAGTTCCAGAAATTAGTTTACTCACATTGCCTTCATGTGATGACGATAAGAGTTCGTTTGTAGGTGCTGCTATGCGGCTAGTTAATGAATCCTCTCCTTCGGTTTGAATTCTAAAAATAGCCACTGGTAATATTATCAAAATAAAAATAGATAACGCTAGAGCAGACTTAGCTATTATGCGTCTCTCCTTTCTGTGGTTTACAAAGAACATAATCAACATGGGGAAAAATACAAACAATCCTTCAGCTCTAACAATGGTTGAAAGTGCTACAATTCCAAATGACGCATATTGCATTTTTTTATTTGAGCTAAAGAATAAAACCAATACCAAAGTTATTATGAAAATATAGAGTGGTTCAGTTATGCCTAGTACGGAGTTTTGGATAATTCTAGGTTCAAATGCAAATATAGCTGCTCCAATAATCGCATAAGGTTTATCAAAAAATTTGTTACATAATAAATAAACTAGAATAATTGTCAATACTGATAATGATGTTGCCACTATTCTTTGTAATGTCATATAGTCTGATATGTTATTGAAATGAAATACTGTAAAGAAAAATGATAAGAAAATGGGCCAACCATTGTTTGCAATGTTATATGTAGTTGGTAGATGACCTAAGATACTAATATCAGTAGCATAAAAAAAATAATCATTTAACGCATCTAATATCAATGGAACATTATAAGGAAAATAATACACACGAAGTAATAGACCCATAACCACTATTGATATTAAAACTGGAATTGCATACTTGAAATGAAATCCATTTGTCATTTTGGTTTTATTTTTTTCAAGCAAAATCTCTGAATTCTTATTAGTTTCATTTGCCTCAAATAATGTATCTGAATTCTCAGTTGATTCTTTAATTGAAACCTGATTGGTTTTTTTCTTAACAAATCTGTCCACACTTACCAAATATGCTGTTTCAGAAAACGTAGCTATGACAACTGCAATTGCAGCACCGTTTACTCCCATCATTTTGCCCAAAATTATTATTAGAGATATTTGAATGGAAAGATATATCGCAGAACCAATCAAAACTATCTTGCTTTTCTCATCACCAAGGAATTTTGATATGTAAGTCAGGTTGATGGTAGTAGCTATTATTGAAAAACTGATTATTTGAATAACTTGAGTTGCTTCAGTGAACTTTGGAAATAACAATGGTAAAAATATCGGTGCCAAAAATACGCCTAAAATTGCTAATATTATTGAGAAGAGTATGGATAACTTCTTTAATTTTTTATTTGCATTTCCGCTTGCATCATGTGGCAAAATGTATTGAAACATTATTCCAGGAAGTATTCCAAGCAACGAAAGAAACTGGACTCCTAGTTGGTAATTGCCAAGTAATGCGTAACCAAGCAATGGCGCAACTATCAATTTATCAAGTGTGGTACTAAATGCCCTGGCAATATCCATGATATAGCTGTTTATGATAAAACCAGAACGAGCTTTTAGAAGTGAAAAATCTATCTTATGATCTCTAAATACAGTATAGATTCTATGTGTAGGCAAGAAAAATGAAATTGATATACCAAGAATTACTCCTGTCTGACCGATAAAATGATTTAGTGCTATGGCTAAAACAGTTCCAAGAATTTTTTGTGTTATCATATAAAAGGAGTATTGCTTGTAACGTTTCTGGCCAACAAGCTCGTTTGTAACTAATCCAAAAATCACATTTCCTATAACAAACAGACTTACTCCTACATCATAAAATATTAAGAACAAAATTACAGAGGCTATGGCAGAAGCTAAAATTGCAACAGTGTAAATAGTAGATTGAATTTTTATTCCCTTTGCAGTATACACCAAGAGAATATTTCCAGAACCAAGAAAAGACAGAGTAACAGCTATTGATGATGCAGCTATTAGGTAGCTTATCTCTCCATAATGAGTGGTTCCTAAGAGTCGTGCGATATAAAGCCAAAAGAGACCAGAGATAACACTAGCTAAGATATTTGCAAAACCAATTGTTGTTAGTCCTTTGAATCTGGTTACAATTCCACTTATTTTGTCTAAACTACTTGGCATGTCTAATTATGAATGATATCTTCATATCAATTACTACGACGTTCTCTTACAACATTAACTAAAGAGTAAAGCATTATGGATGTCATTGTAAGCATTGTTCCAATTAGAATCGAGCTTACTCCAGCCAAAGCAACATTTGTCAGAATTTGTCTTGTCGCAGTAAATATCTGAATCGTCCAAATTGTAAAGAATAGTCCTATGCCTAAAAATATTACTCCTGGTATGCCATAAAATTTCAGAGGATGTTCAATGGATATGAATTTCATGGTACTAAGAATTACCGAAAATCCATGTGAAACTGGATGGTGAGTAGACGTTTCTCCTTCATATAATATTGTTATTGGAACTTCCTTTATTCTACACCCAATTTTATTTGCCTTGATTAGAATTTCAGTTGAAACACCCATGCCATACTCAGATGGAATAATGTCTTTTAGGACTTTTTTGTTATATGCCCTAAAACCACTTTGAGAATCAGTAATTTTTGAATCCATTGCAGTGTTTGCAACGCTAGTTATTGTCTTAATACCAGCTTTTCTGTATCCTGGTACTTGTTTTCCATCTCCCAAAAATCTTGAACCTATAACAACATCAGCTTCATTTTTTATAATTGGTTCTATCACTGTCTGAACATCTTCAATTCTATGTTGTCCATCTGCGTCAAATGTTACTAAAATATCAGAATCTATCTCTCTTGCTTTAAGAAATATGCTTCTAATTCCAGCACCATATCCTAGATTCTTAGTATGATTTATCACAACTGCTCCCATTTTTTCTGCTATCTCACCTGTAAGATCAGTTGATCCATCATTACAAACTATGATTTTATCTGCAATTTTTTGTAATTTTACAATTATCTTTGCTATGTTTTTTTCTTCATTATATGCAGGTATTCCTATTGTAATATGCAAATTCTCAACTTAATCATATGCTTTCAAGGTTCGTATAATACTTTACCATGTTTTGAATATGAGTAGAAAATTGAATTGATTTTACAAAACATGAATTTATGATAATTTGGAAAATTTATCATTGGTTATGATGTTCAATTTTTATAAAATCTCGTGATTAAATATTACGAGATGCATAAATAAATCCAGTATATCCTATCCTGTGAATTTTTTTATAATGAAAATTCTTTGCATCATCGACAATTTTTGAATCGTCTTTTTTATTGATAGCAGAATGATTTTTTTTAAATGACTGTAAATATGTGTGTAATACATCTGTTGCAACAGGACCACTGATATTCACTTTAAACCCACATCTTTCCAGTTTTTCTTTTAATGCCTTGTATCCGGAATGATATTCAATTTGCATGTGACTAAATTTTTGAAGCATTTCTTTAGATGCAGACATGATGATTTCATCCTCACATCCTTCACAATCCATCTTCAAAATGGCGCCAGAGGGTATGTTGCATTGATTAAAAAGATCCTCTAAGGTCAATAGAGGAATCTGTTGACCATCTTGAAATTCAATTAATTTACTTTCATGATTACTTTGATAATTTGGATTTATTGTGATGGAACCTTTTTTTGCAGCACATCCAGCTAGGAGAATTATTATTTTGTCAGAAAGATTGTTTGCTGTGATGTTTTTATTTGCCAATTCGTAATTTTTTGGAAAAGGCTCCAAACCAATGACTTTTTTTGCACCATTTAATGCAAAATAAATAGGCGTGTCTCCAATGTTTGTGCCTACATCAATTACAAATTTTTCGTTTATAGGCAATTTACCATAATCTTCTTTTAAAAAGCCGTAAACTATGTCTCCATTATTTATTCCTCCATACAGTATTGTTTTTTTGCTCGGATCAATTTTTGATGAGATAATTACAAGATCGTTTTCTGTATCACATTGTACTTCCTTGAAATTACGTGTAAAGGCAAGTACATACATGGCATTAAAAGTTTGAAGTGAAACATGCTTCCCACTTTTCAATATTGCATCGATAGGAAATTTTCCATTAAGAGCACTATTGAGAACTGTAGAATAATTTGAGAATGTTTTAGACACATTAAATAGCATTTGAAGAAAATTTTTCCAATATGATATATGAGATGATATTAGTTCACTATATGAAATACCTTTCATGATATTTTCATTATACATGATGAATATAGCGATATCTTTTCATTTTTTCAGTATTTTAGTTATTACTCTGGTAGGTTGAATTAAAAACTAGAAATTCAATGATAATAAATCGCCTGTGCGGTAGGAAATTTCAATAATACACCAGGTTTGTCGTGAAAATATTTGTCAACTGCTTTTTTGGTATCTGTGTATCCTGACCACCCATAATCATCAAATAAAATCACTCCCCCCTTTGCAAGTCGTGGAAGAAAGAAATCTAATGTAGCTATAGTAGGTTTTGCAGAATTAAGATCAATGTGTAAATATACAATTGATTTTGGTGGTTCAGGTGAAATACTGAAGGAATCTGGGACATATCCTTGGTGATAAATGACATTATCTTTGAACTCGGAGAGATTTTTTTTTGTTTTATCGATATTAAGTTGTGCATATCTACCAACATGTGTTAACTCACTTTCAAGCAATTCATTTTCTCTCATTGCCATCCATGAATCATATAGGTGCATGGAAAATCCACTCGCGTTTTTTTTCTGGTTTTCTATTTCACGTAATGCAAAAAAGGCAGAACAGCCGTCTCCAACACCGCACTCCGCAAAATTGTATTCATTGGTTTGGGCAAATTTTATTGCATGACGTACCGCATAGGAAATTATCCAATGTCTCCAACGTAATTCGTCTACATTATTACGATCTATCTGGGCAGCATCTTTACTGAATTCAAAGTTTCGTACATCTATAATGGATTTACGGAAAACTTCCCAGTCATATTCGTCATTCCATGGAAGTTCATGAATGGTTTTCATTCCAAATCCTGAAAATTTTGTTGGAACAAAAAATCTTCTGTGGAAAAATGCCATAAATGGTCGTAAAGCTGGAAATTTGTAATAATATGGTTTTAATGCATCAACAATTTTCTCTCTCATTTGGTTTAAACACCTGTAAATTAGTAATGTCGTATTTATAACTATACGAATTGTTTTTTATTTGGAATTTAGATTTTAATTAATTATTTTTAATAGTGTTAAAAAATAATAATTTGAGAGTTAAATTATCTCATACATGCACTTGTTATCGCAGTATTTTATGATATTGAAATATAATAATAGGTAAAAAAAGGATTAGTGTAAAGAGGTATGATTCAGAATAAACTTATCATAAGTTTAGGCGATAGTTGGTTTCGATGAATGTTACGTTATCGCCAAACATAAAAATTTCGCTTATCATACTTGGTGCATTTGTTTTTGCATTAATCGTATTTTATTCTGTTATGGAATGGTATTTGATTAATTATGAACCATTCAATAGATGGGTTAAAACCAAACTAAATTCCGAGCAACAACAAAAACAAATTTTTATCTTGGGATCTAGTCAAGTTGGAACTTTAAACACAACATTCATCAATCAGCGCATATCGAGTTATAACAATAATTTTGTTGTCTATAACTTGGCAATTTCAGCTGATAAACCTTCTACAAGATTAAATGACTTGAATAAAATAATTTCATTGAAACCAAATTTAGTGATTTATGGTGTAGGGTATAGGGATTTTGAAAAAATAAGCCAAGAAAACACATCTCCGATTGGATTTTCTACTGATGAAAAGTCAAAAAGCATATTTCCAGATCCACGTAACTTGTTTGGTGCACAAACTAGTTTTTTTACAGATAACGAGTTTGTTTCAAAAATTTTAAACGATCCCCAACTTGTTACCTTGACGCTTTATCTTTATGTCACAGGAGCTCAAGGTCACTATCCTGATGTGAATTCAAACACTCCTCTTATAATACATAATCAGGCAGACAACATTACCAGTAATGAAATAATAAAAAAAGAATTTACCCAAACACCACGAATTTTTAATGGAATTGATCCAAAGGAGATATCTGCATTTGATAAAATTATTGATACATTAAAGAGGAATAATATTCAAGTTGCTGTTTTTGCTAATCCATATAACAAATTATGGGTAGATAAAATCTCAAATTCTGATAGACAGCTTTTTAATTCTACACTGGAAGATGCACATTACAAATATGGAATGGACCTTTATTCGCTTCAAGATAAATACAATGAATTAAACATCTGGACAGATGCCATGCATGTTGCCTATAATCAAAACTCTATCATCTATAGCGAAGATGTTTCCAAAATAATTCTAAATGAGATTGGGCGATAATGCTATTCAACACAATTGATTTTATAATTTTCTTTATAGTTGTATTAACTACAATTGCAATAATAAAAGAAAGAAAATTTCAGCATCTCTTTTTGTTATTTGCAAGCTACTTTTTCTTTTATTATTCAAGCAATTATTTGATCACACTTTTAATATTTACAACAATCTGGGACTTTTATTTTGGAAAAGCAATCTGGAAAGCTGACAATATAAAAAGAAAGAAGGCCATGTTGATAACGAGTCTTGCGGGAAATTTAGGATTATTGGGATTTTTTAAATATAGTGATTTTGCTATAACGCAAATCAATTTTCTAGGGCAACATTTTGATCTTGGTACAAACATTCCATTTTTGAATCTGGCACTACCAATTGGAATTTCATTTTATACGTTTCATTCAATTACTTATACCGTAAGCATATATCGAGGGCAAATACAGCCGGCAAAAACTTTTGTGGAATATGCTATCTTTGTAGCATTTTTCCCACAGCTAGTCGCAGGTCCAATTTTACGTGCAAAGGATTTCTTGCCACAACTTAGAGAAAAACTTGATAATCCTCAAGTAGGAGCAAGACTTCGCCAAATTCTACTCTTTGATTCAAACCTCAAATTGGGAGTTACTATGATGGCAATGGGATTTTTGAAAAAAATGTTTTTTGCTGATAATATTGCACCTATGGTAAACGAAATTTTTGGCCATCCTGTTGGGTTAAACTCTTTAACTATAATTATTGGTGCAATTGGCTTTGGATTTCAAATCTACTGTGACTTCTCTGGATATACTGATATTGCAATAGGTGCTGCATTAATACTAGGCTTTAAGATCCCGATTAATTTCAACAAACCATATTTTGCAACATCCCCGTCTGATTTTTGGAGACGGTGGCACATCTCCTTGTCATCTTGGTTAAGGGATTATCTTTATGTTCCATTAGGCGGGAATCGCAAATCTCACTTAAGGACTTATTTTAATTTATTTGCAGTGATGTTTTTGGGAGGTTTATGGCACGGTGCATCTTGGAATTTTGTTATTTGGGGAGTTTTGCATGGTTCGTATTTAGCTATACATAAGGCAATAGTAAATAAATTTCCGATACTTGAAAATAATAAATTTTTCAAAAGCAACATTGGTAAGATATTTTCTATTTTAATAACACAATATCTTATATTTTTAGCATGGATTGCATTTAGAGTCCATGATTTTAATGATATGATTTATTCTATGACCAAGTATGTGTTTTTTGATTTTCAAATTCAAAACATAGGCTATTTTATAAAATATCATAATTTTCCTTTGGCATTAATGGTCTTGTTTATAATTTTGTCTTTTATTACGTATAAAAAAATGAATATGGTGGAAAGACTGTCTAATCTTAAACATGTTTATTGGTTTGGTTTTTTGGCAGCAATAATACTTTTGATACTGTTCTTTTATCGTGGAAATCCTGAAGATTTCATATATTTCAAATTCTAGTTAGTGATTGTAACTTTTCTACATATTATCCTTTATGATTTCTTTTGAAGTACGATCCACCGATTCCTCACTAGAAAGCTTGGGAGTCCAACCCTGATTTTTTAGTTTGGAGATGTCTAAATGAGCATACTTTATGTCTCCTATCCAGCCCCTGCCTCCATCTATTCCACCTGTTGTCACTATCTCTGCCTTTTCTAGATTCATGTTCTTACGCACAATTTTGGCTATTGTCATAACTTCAACCCTATCTAGGCTGCCTAAATTGAAAATTTCAAGTTTATTTTTGGATTTTAAACTAGTCAGAATTCCCGTGACTGCATCACTAATATGAATATAGGATTTGGTTTGTTTTCCATCTCCTAATACGACTAGTTTTGTTCTGTCTTTTTTTAAATTATTTATAAAATCCCAAGTAACGCCATGTCTGCCTCTTGCACCAATTACATTGGCCGGCCTGATGATGATTCCTTTGATGCCATAATTGTTACAATATGAGGAAACATATGCCTCACAGGCAAGTTTTGAAGCGCCATATGCAGAAATCGGTAATAGAGGACCATAATCTTCTGGTGTAGGTAATACCGTTGCATCTCCATAAACAGCAGAGGACGAAGCAAAAATTAGTTTTTTTACATTTGATTTTCGAATTTCTTCAAGAAGAAAAAATGTATTTCTAACATTTTCTTTGTATGATGATTCTGGATTGTCAACCCCTGTCCTTACTTCAGGATCTGCAGCCATGTGAAAGACAGTTTCTATATTTTGTAAAGACTTTCTTATTCCTTCAGGATTATTCAAATCCTCTTTTATAAAATGAAAATTTTTCTTGCCATCACTTACAGACAAATTTGAAAGCTTGCCAGTTGCAAGATTATCTAGTGCTGCAACATTAACATCTTCACTTACTAATTTGTCTACAAGATGACTTCCAATAAATCCAGCTCCACCAGTCACAAGAGTTGGACCATAAGAATGGAAACTCATATGCTAAAACTTAAAAATTCACACATAAAAACCCACGTTACAATTTAGTTATGGTGTGAGTTACTTTATTCTCAATAGATGTGTAAATTTAGATTATTTGTGAATTATAAATTCTGTTCTCATGTAAACTAGGAGATTTGATCATAAACTTCTGCTACCTGCTTGCATATGGCAGACCAATCATAATTTTTTGAAAACTTTAACGCATTTTCGCTGTATGTCTTCTCATTTTTATAAACCTCATCTATTTTTCTACAAATGTCAGAACTATCTGTGAATGAAAATGTTAACCCTGCCTTCGAGGCATTTACAATTTCTACATGTGATTCTAATTCTGACAATACCAATGGTTTGCCACATGCCATAGCTTCAAACGTAGGTACAGGACAGTGTTCGTTAGTACTTGCCGATATATACAAATCACATGAGGAATATCTTAATCTAAGTTCATCATCTGTAACCCTTCCCGCCATCTCAATGCTATTTTCTAATCCCAATTGTTTTATTTTCTCCTTTATTCTGTTGTAATCCTCACCAGCTCCTACGATTTGAAGATGCGCCTTGGGATATTTTTTTAATAATTCTGGCATGGCATCTACTAACATGCCTGTATTTTTATATCGACGTAAGACACTGACAAAAAGCAATTGTGGCTCTCCTTTTTTATAAGGCCTTGGCAAATTTGGACTGTAAAAATTTGTGTCAGAGCCATTATAGATAACTATAGTATCACATTTTCCAGCCCATTCTTCCAAATGATTACGTGCTTTTTGAGAGACACATATGGTTTTTGAGATCCTTTTCTTGAATAAGGCCATCATTAATTTCAAATTTAATTCTTGAATCTTTGTGGCTGCCGCATGATAATGGAAAACTACAGGCTTGTTAGGTTTTTTAAAAAGCAGATAATAATTTACTCTTGATTGATGAGGATGAATAATATCAAAGTCAAGATATTTGACGCCAGATGTTAACAGCTTCCATTTGTTTAATTTTATTTTTTCTACATTGTGTGGAGGTTCTTCATCAAAAGAAAAAGCACCAATAGCAGTACGATGACCCATCTTATTAAGCCCAACACAAAGATTGTTGATTACCGTAGTGTGTCCATAAGTTGCTGGATACTTTGCAACCACCATGATAACTGAAGGTTTCTTCATACTTTAGATAACAAAAATTCCATCTTTATATTAACTGTTAATGCTCTACATTAGATGCTGGCATTTCATTTTTTCTAGAATGACGATCCATGATAAATAAGAATAAAGATTCTGCTGCTGTTGCAAGCACAAAAGCGCTTGTTACACCTCTTATACCAAAAAGATGTCCTAATACAAAAATGCCTGAAATTTGTACTATTACATATATCCCAGAACTTATGACAACAATTTTGTTGTTCTCAGAACCCAAAAATTTTGAAATATACATATAGTTTATTGTCGTTGGAATAACTGCCAAACTTATAATTCGAATAACTTCGCCAGCATTAGTAAATTTTGGAAATAGTAGTGGCATAACTATAGGTCCTAACAATGACCCAAGCGCAGCAAGGATAATTGAAATTATTATTATTGTTTTCTTTAGTCTCTGGTTGGGATTGCCACTTGCGTCATGTGGAAGTACGTATGAATACACTATTCCAGGTAATGTAGTTAAAAGACTTAAAAATTGAACGCCTAATTGATAATTTCCAAGAATAGCAAAACCAAACAGTGGAGCAATAAACAATTTATCGGTTTGCCCGCTAAAAGTTCTCGAAAGATCCAAAAGATAGCTATTGATCATAAAGCGAGAACGGGTTCGTAGGACTGAAAAATCCATATTAAATTTCAAAAGTCCTTTGTATACAGGTATCAGAAATGGTAAATAGGAAATTGCATATCCCAGAATTATTCCATATGGACCAATAACATAGTAAAATCCTATGGCAATTGCTACAAAGATAACTCTCTGTACAAGAATGTATTTAGAGTATTTCAGGTAAAGTTTTCTGCCTATTATTTCCGCGGTAGCAATTGAAAACATTGTACTTGTAATAACAAGTAAACTAGTTTCGATATTGTGAATAATTAAAAATAAAATTCCAGCAGCAACTATGCTTGAAATAGTTGTTATGAAGTAGATTGGGGGTTGTATTTTGACTTCTTTTGCAGAATATACTAGTATAGTGTTTGAACCGCCAATTGAACAAATTGCTAATGCTACATATGATATTGCTATCAGATAGCTTACTTCTCCATAATGTTCTGTGCCCAATAATGAAGCTATGAAAAGCCAAAATATTCCAGAAATTGCGTTTGAGACTACAGTTGCAAAACCTAGAGTTGTTAAATCTTTGAATCTTGTAAAAAATCTGCTAATTCTATTCCAACTGTCTGACATAAGCTATAGGTTTCTCTGAATTATATCATTATTTAAAAACAAGCATTTGCAATTACTTTTTTTTCCATTTGCTCCAATCATAATCTTCAAAAGTTACATTTACCATTTCATCATCATTTGGTCTCCATGCTGGATTTGCAAGGGTAAGAATGGTTGATATTTGATCTGTTATATTGATGTGAGCTGATGGATGATTTTTTGGTACTTGAACTAGTACTGGTTCATGCTCACTGGATTCTATCTCGTGATACTTACCAGAAAGATCTTTTGCAATAAACACTACCTTTCCTCGGATACAAACAAAATAGCTATCCCTTTTTAGATGTAAGTGAGGTCCTTTTACTTCTCCTGGATTTACTGATGAAACATATGCCATCCTTGGCTCTACTTCTAATATTTGATCCCAATCTCTCCATATTACAGTTAAAGAGCCATTGACATGTTTATCTACAATGTCTTTTGTTTCATGTTTTTCCAGTTTTATAGACCTTATAGTATCATTTTTCATTCAATAAGTAACTGGTTGAAAGTGATTATAAAAATATTGTATAGTAAAACAAAATGAGAAAACAACAAAATGAATCCTTCTTAAAGAAGATAGTATTAAATAGAAAAATACCGCCTGTTGTGATGTTGCAATACTTATCAAAAACAATGATGCAGGTGAAAAAATGAAAATCCTAGTAACAGGTGGATTGGGATTCATTGGAAGTAATTTTATCTTACACGTGCAAAAAAACTATCCTGATTTCAAAATTGTTAACCTAGATGCAGGTCTGTTAGGATCTAATGAAAAAAATCTAAAATCAATTGAAAAATCAGAAAATTATAGATTGGTACATGGTAACATTAATGATAAAAAATTAGTTGAACGGCTATCTTCTGATATAGATGGAATAATAAATTTTGCAGCAGAATCACATGTGGATAGAAGCATCCATGATTCAAAGCCTTTCCTTGAATCCAACATTATGGGTGTGTATACACTACTTGACACTATTAGAGAAAAAAAACCGAAGATCAGATTCATGCAGATATCTACAGACGAAGTTTTCGGAAGTCTTAGCACAGGATATGCTAAAGAAAAGGACGTTTTCAGACCTTCTAATCCGTACGCAGCTTCAAAAGCATCGGCTGAGTTGATAGCAGAATCGTACACGAAAACATATGATATGGATGTGATAATCACAAGATGTACCAATAATTTTGGCCCAAGACAATTTCCAGAGAAACTTATTCCAAAAACAATAATTAGAATTGATAAAAACATGAAAATTCCTGTGTATGGAACTGGAAAAAACATACGCGATTGGTTATATGTTGAAGATCATTGCGATGCAATAATGAAGGTATTTTTAAACGGAAAGACCGGTGAATCTTATAACATATCTAGCTCAAACGAATCAACAAACATCACACTCATAGAAAAAATACTTGAATTGATGTCAAAACCAAAAGATCTAATTTATTTCGTGGATGATAGGCCAGGCCATGATTTGCGATATGGATTGGACTCTACAAAGATTAGGCATGAATTGGGATGGAAACCTCAATGGAAATTTGAGGAAGAATTACAAAATACAATTAATTGGTATCAACAAAATAGAGATTGGTGGGAAGGATTAGCTAATGATGAAATGTTAGATCCTACTCCTTGGAAAAAATATAGGAAGTAAATAACAGAAATGAAAGGCATAATACTTCATGGGGGATACGGAACCAGACTAAGGCCATTGACCTACACGAGGCCAAAACAGCTTTTACCTATAGCAAACGTGCCTATATCACAGTACTGTCTTAATTCTTTAAAAAATTCTGGTATAACAAATATTGCAATTATAATTGGTGGAGACAACTCATCAAAGGTTAAAGAATATTATGGTAATGGAGAGAAATTTGGTGTCAAGATAACATATGTAGAGCAAGACCAACCACGAGGAATTGCACATGCCGTAGGATTGTGTAAAGATTTTATAGGAAATGAAAAATTTGTTGTCTTTCTTGGAGATAATGTATTGCTTAAAGATATCTCGGAGAGTGTAAATAATTTTAATAATTCTAATGATGCTGCAAGGATCCTTTTATGCGAGGTCTCAAACCCGTCTCAGTTTGGTATAGCTGATGTTACACAAGATGGTAAAATAAAAAAAATTATGGAAAAACCGAAAAATCCTCCTACAAACCTGGCAGTAATTGGGATATATTTTTTGACCCCTGCAATTTTTGAAATAATTGAAAATCTCAAACCATCATGGAGAAATGAACTTGAAATTACCGATGCATTACAATTGTTACTTGAAAAATATAAGACAATGTCATACGATGTGATAACAAATTACTGGAAAGATACTGGAACAGTAGAAGACATAATTGATGCAAATAAAACAATCCTTGAAAACATGCATCCATATTTTGAGGGAAAAAAATATGACAATGTCATTATGGAAGGAAAAGTTATGGTAGGTTCTAATAGCCATATTAAAACTGGTGCTAGAATTATTGGACCTGTAATTATAGGAGAAAATTGTGTTATTGAAGGAACTGCTAAAATAGGACCAAATACAAGTATTGGAAATAATTCTAAAATAAGCAATTGCATGATAGACAATTCTATAATAATGGATGGCTGCGTTATTGACTACAAAACACATCTAACAAATAGCATCATCTCATACAACTCGAAAATCACCTCAAATAACGGGGAAAAATCATTTTTGGTATTAGGGGAAGATAACAAATTAGTCTTTAATTCTTCTCCTTAAAGGATTGATATTGCTTGTTTGAGATAGTTTCTAGATGAAAAACGACAGCTCTGAGATTCCTGATGAGACATTTGTTAGTATAATAATTCTCAATTATAACGGTGGAAATGTAATACTGGAATGCCTTGAATCTATTTTTAAGACTGAGAAATGTAAATTTGAAGTAATTGTAATAGATAATGGCTCAAGCGATAATAGTCATTTTAACTGTAAACAAAAATTTCCTTCGATAATACTAATTGAGAACAAAGAAAATTTGGGAATGACTGCAAGAAACATTGGTATTTCTATCTCAAAAGGCAATTATGTTGTGTTTTTAGATTCTGATACAGTAGTAAAACCAGATTGGTTAAACCAGTTTGTAAAATCACATATGCAACATGGTGAAGGTCTATACCAACCAAAATTTCTTGAAAAAGAAAGACCTGACATAATTAACAGTGCAGGAAATATGATCAACATTTTTGGTCTTGCATTTTTGCAAGGAAGAGGAGAAACAGATTCGGGCCAATATGAAGACTTCAAGAACATTTGTTATACAGGCGGAGCATGTACTTTTACTTCTAGTGAAACTATAAAAAAAATTGGAGACGTTGATCCCATATTCTTTGCATATCATGATGACGTAGACTATGGTTGGAGGGGATTATTATTAGGAGTGTCTTCTTATTATGAGCCAAAAGTAATAGTTTACCATTATGGCAGTCCAACCCTGAAATGGAGTAAAAAAAAATTTTTCTTGCTAGAACGAAATAGATGGATTTGTTTACTTACATTATATTCAAGAGGGACTATGTTGAAAATATTTCCGTTATTGATTATAGTTGAATTTGGAATGTTGCTATTTTTTTTAAGTAAAAAAATGGGGTTGGTAAAAATAAAAACATTTTTCTCTCTTATTAAAATGAATAAAGAAATTGATCAAAGACGTAAGAGAATTAATATGAACCGCAAAATTTCAGATAAGCAAGTAATAACTAATTTTACTGATAACTTTCATCTTCCGATCTCAACCACTAATACCAAAACTTCTCACAGGGTGAGTTTTATAATTACCCTTCTAAGTAAAACTGCAAGAAAAATCATCAATTCTTAATTTTTATTTTGTTTAGAAATATAACGACTAAATGAAGTAAATTTAAATTTTTTAATTATTTTATCCATTCTGGAAAGTGTCTTTCCAAGATTATGATATGTTACAAATCCATCTAGAATGGAAAGAGGAATTCTAGGCATAAATTCAGGTGTGAGCTCCCATGAATGGACATACAAAGAAGCTGGCATTCCGTTGTTGTTATTTTGTTTTATTGCATTTTCTATTACAAACAATGGCAGTGCTCTTATGTAAAATCCACCAGCTGCAGGAATAGATTTTCCAAACAACTTTGTAGTCAAAAGCGGAAATTCTAAGAGAATTCCTTTTGGGTCCTCTCTTTCAATCCCTTTGCTAGAAATTTTATAGGGTTTAGTTTCAGCATTGGGAACACCATATAGTTTTGTCTTTGCAGGTACGATACTACTGTCATATTCATAATTATTTTCAGACAATTTGTCAATTGCCCAGCCCGTGTTTTTATTTAATGAAAAAGAGGGAGCCCTGAATCCCTTTGATTTTTTCAAGGTTATTTCTGCGAACTTCTTAAGTTCACTATCAAATTTTTCTTCATAATTGGGAGAATCCAATCTAGTATGGTGCATCGTATGAAATGCAATTTCGTGTCCCCCGTCAAGGATTTTATCTAATAATTCTGGTTTAGCTAATAGCAACTCTCCAACCATAAAGAATGTTGCATATGTCTCAGCTTGTCTTAACCAATTGAGAATCTTATCTATTCCTTGTATTACAGTAGGTTCCTTTTTGTCTGAATTCAAATATTTTTGGATTAATTCGGGATGAAACCAGTCTTCAAAATCTATTCCTAATAAGTTCAATTGGTTTTATCTTGGTAGTTTATCTTATATTCTTAATTGAAAAGAATCATCATGAATACTCATATCTTACCTTAAAACATACAAAAACTAATGAAAATTTCAGAATGGCTTGATGAAGAATCGGAAAAAGAAGGAATTCTTGCCTTGACCCAAAAAGTTTTTGGTGAACAAGAGATAACTCAACCATCTTACTTTGATTGGCAATATCGTATAAATCCACAAGGTAAAGCATTAATTCTCTTAGCTAAGGATGAAAGCAAGAATGAAAAAATAATTGGTACCAATGTATTGATACCAATTAATTTGATCATAGAAAAAAAAGCAATTAGATCATCATTGGCATGCAATGTACAAGTAGATCCAACATATAGAGGACAAGGCATATTTTCAAAATTATTAGGATCTATGAAAGAATATGCCGAAAAAAATGGCGTTTTGTATTTTTATGCTGTACCAAATAAAAAATCGTTTAATGCCTTTATCAGACAAGGAGCAGTAAAAATTACTTCGTTGCCCATATTAGTGAGACCTCTGAATTTTTCAAAATTTTTCAATTCTCCACTACAGAGAATTTTTAAATTATTTGATTGGATGTGGAAAATCAACAGTGTGGAAAATAGTAAAATCAATTTATTTACTGATGATTTTTCAGAGGAATTTGAAACTTTCTCAAATAAAGCTACGCAAAGAATACCAATAATGGTAAAAAGAGATGTGAGTTTTTTTAGATGGCGTTATCATTCATGTCCTACAAGAAAATACAAAATTTTTACTCTCAAAGAGGATTCTCAGTTAAAAGGGTACATTATAACAAGGATTACAAAATTTGAAGAAAAGACTATTGGGGTAATAGTTGATTTCCTAGTGGATGATGAGATTCGAGACAAAAAAAGTCTTAAAGATTTAGTGAATACTGCATTGTTAGATCTTATCCACAATGGAGCATCAGTTGCAATTGCTACTTGTAATAAGCGATTTTTAGAGAGTACAATATTACACGAAACTCGATTCTTCTCTGTTCCTAATTCATTTAAACCACAACAACTTAATTTCATTTCTTCCTCTTTTACTCAGGATGAATACGTTAAAAAACTAGCAAATTATGATAATTGGTTTTTCTCGTTTGGTGATTATGATATTTTTTAAGGATGTTCTGAATTGAAGAAAAAATTATTTATTTTTGGTATTGGGGGCTTGACAGGTTCCAAGATTGCTATACTGGCAAAAAATGGTTTTGAGATATATGGTAGTTATAATCTACGCAACCCTAAATTTGATTTCATTGATGGAATCAAACTGGATATTTTAGATATGTCAAAGGTAAAAGATGTTTTATCAAAAATTAAACCCGATGTAATAATAAACACATGTGCTATTAACAGCGTAGATTATTGTGAAAACCACCAAGAAGAAGCAAAGAAAATCAATATCGATTTTGTTGAGAAATTATACGAAATAACAAAACCATTAGGTATCAAATTAGTACATTTATCATCCGATTCCGTCTTTGATGGTACAAAAAAGGACCCATACAAAGAGGATGATATACCAAAACCTATCAATTATTATGGATATACAAAAATGATAGGCGAAAAACTTGTATTAGAAAATACGAATAATCTTGTCGTAAGGGCAAGTGTTCTTTATGGATGGTTACCAAAATTACTTTCTCAAATTTCGTCAAGCTCAATGAAACCAACAAATTTTGGTCAATGGTTGATAAATAAACTACACTCTAATGAAAGAATAAAAATTGTTACAGATGAATACAGTTCACCTATTTTGGCAGATGATTTTGCAAGATCCATATTACATTTAGTTAATGGGAATTATTCTGGAATATTTCATTCTGCTCCAATGATTCAAATAAGTAGGTATGACTTTTGTGTAAAACTTGCAGAATCTCTAGGTCTAAACTCAAAATTGATTGAACCTGTAATCACTAAAGAATTAGGCAGAAATGTCACTACGGGTTTTAACAAATGTCTTGATTCTAGTAAAATTATTAATGAATCAAAATTCAAATTTCTTTCATTAGATGAATCATTTAGGTTACTTAAAGAACAAATTGATAATTAATTTATAATATATAATAGATATGAAATTAATAATTTTCTAATATTTTAGCTAAATGTTCTGAAGCAGTACCATGATTTACAAAGTAATCATTGACAAATTCTTGACCTTTTTGAATTAATTCTTTACGAATTTTATCATTAAGAATCAAATCATTTAATTTTGATTCTATTTCATTAATATTAGGAACATAAATCGACGTACCTCTCTTAAACATGTTTTCTTCACCTATACTTTGTTTTTCAGTTTCAATTAACATAGTAGGTTTGTTTAAAATCATTGCTTCTAACAACGCAGTTGTATAATTTAATGTAATCATGACATCACATGATTCTATCAAATCTATTATATTTCGATGTTGATATATTGGAATTGAAGGATCGATTTGTCGTATTAATGGTTTTATATCATAATAAGACTTGGCAGGATGAAGTTTTATAATGATTTTTTTGTTTGAGATTTTTTTTATTCCATAAATAATCTTTTTAATACATTCTTCTAAGTATTCATATGATTTTGTATCGGCAGCAGCAAATTTAATGTACACAAATGGACTTATTGTTATTAAGATCGTATTATTGTAAATAGTTCGAGATTTTCTTTTGAAAAATATATCATGTCTTGGGCTTCCTATTTCTATAACCTCTTCTGGTTTAATTTTATGATCTAGAATATACTCTTTCATTATGCTTCCCCAAACTGCTTCTTTAGCTCCGCAAGAAGGTAATATAGTCAAAAATGGAATATATTTTTCAAATTTTTCATTAAGTAATTCAAGAGCGTGTTGTAAGAAAATAATAGGGATTTTCTTTTTATTTGCAACATAAAGCACTGGCTTGTCTTCTATTCCCAAGTGAGACCATTCTATAATACTCTTAAATTTAATACTATCAAATAATTTCTGTAATAGAATTAACCTTCTAATGCTTTCCTGAAACCTTTTAGATATAATGAAAATAAATTCCTCTTTGATAGCATTCCAAAATGAAATTTCTTCTATTGAGAATGTTTTTTCTAAGGTTTTCGTGTTTGACCAAATCATGTTTAATTTTTTCTTTAAATCATCTACTTTACTTGCTATCTCAAGTGATGTATTAGGATCCATATGATCATCTAATTGTATTATTTTACATTTGGAATTTTTGACTATTCTAAAGCTTTCTAAATTAAAAATAGCTGGTCTTCTTTGGTTTAATAACAGAATTTTATTGTTACGCGATAATGCTTTTAACATATCTTCATAATGAACGGGATTAAAATCTAACAATAAAATTGGATTTTTATTTGCTATCTCTTGTGAATCTGGTTTAAAGTGGAAAAATAAATTAGTAATAAATTCGACAATTTTTTTTATTTTCATAAAAGACTCTCTTGAAATCTTGATTGATTTAGTTTGATGACCTATGTTAACTGGTATCTCAAATGAATCATAATATAATGAGGATGAAAATTTTGATTGAAAAAGGGTAGTTTCTACTTTATCTTTACATACTGAATCAATAAAATTGGAAAGATATGCTCCTATTATCTTTCTAGGTCTTTCTTTTTCTAGAACTCTTTTTACTCCTAAGATTCTTTTTAGATGTAGAAAAAAATACACCAAACATTCAGTTTCAAGAAGTGAACCTAAGTTTAATCCATCATATTCCAATATGCTAAAATCCCTATGTTTATACCATCCAGTTGATAATTCTATTGCCTCATTGTCAATCTTTTCTTCGTCGTCCGAATTGAAATAATCTTCAATAATAACATGTGATATTCCTAATGATTTTAGTGATTTATGAGCAAGGAAATCAAAAGTTATTATTTTTGCATCTTTTAAGTTTATGATCGAATCCTTAAGTACTTCAATATCATGATTACCTTCCACTAGGATTAATGTATCGATCATAAACACTAGGTGTTAATAATTAATTTAAAGTTGTTTGAACGATAATGTTATTCATAGTGTTATCGAATTTTAGGAAATTAAAAAATTATTAAAATAATTAAAAACATACTATTACAACTATTATATGATAAATTCTAACACAAAGCTATTGGTTGTAATCAATTCATCTGTAGATATTTATCATACATTGTGACAGATCGTTTGTGCAAACAATAAAAATTTTCGCACCGGTGCATGTTATGCCTGATGTAACATCAGTAACTACTATGGTACTCCATAGTATAGTATCTGAACTAAAAACTAGGGGAATCATTGTACATATTACCTGGTTTATCTATAGTCCGGATAAACTTGATTCATTACTAACATCAGATTCAGATTCTTTTATATCGAGTATTCATGATTATAACAATGCTTTTGAGGTTTTAAAAAAAGAAAAACCAGATATAATTTATGCAACCACGGGATGGGGTTTTATTGATTATGCATTTTCTTTAGCTGGAAAATTTCTAAATATTCCAGTAGTTTCTCATGTTACAACTGGCTTTAATTTTAAAACTAATAGATTAACACTCATAAAATCATATATAACCCGTTTTTTTGAAAGTTCAATTCCAACAGATACTGGTCAAAATAAAAAACAATTTATGAGAAGAGGTAGATTCTTTGTTTACAAATATCTTTTCTTGGTACGAACACAAAGAGCAATGAAATGGAGTATTTTACAAATATTTAAAAATTTTTTTATTCTACTGAAACTTTTTCTTTCCAGTACTAGAATTTTTTTTGACTCTAGATTCGGAGGTACTTTGCATTTTCTTGATAATGAAAATTTACTAAATGACTATCTTGATGGCGGATTTGAAAGATCACAATTCGTAATAACGGGAAATCCTATATATGATGAATTTTTTCACAAACTTTCAATAAAAAAAGATTATGTTAAAGGTAATAAAATACGCATATTATTTGCACCTACCCCTAAATATGAACATGGATTCTGGACAAGAACACAAAGAGATACTACTATTACACAAATTGTAAAAACAATTTTTGAAAATAAACAAGAAATGTCACTTGTAGTTAAAATTCATCCATCATATTCCGTTCTTTCAGAATATCAATCTTTGATAAACTCAATAGATCCTTCAATACCTGTTTATAAAAATGGTAACATACAAGAATTTGTAGAGAATGCTGATGTTGTACTTTCTTTTCAATTCACTACAGCTGATGTATATTCTATACTGGCAAAAAAGCCAATAATTCTATGTAATTTTTTCAATTATGAGAAAGATCCATTTGTACAAAGAGGTCTAGCTCTAGAATGTAATGATTCTGCTGATCTTATCAACACGATTCATAATGCCTTATCAACAAATCCTAAATATGAACAACAACGCGAGTTATTCATTAGAGAATTTCTGTACAAATCTGATGGCCGTGCAACAGAAAGGATTTGTGATGAAATTATGAAATTATTGGATAAAAACTAATTTCTTTCTATTTTCACTAACCAGCAATAAATTAACTTGAAATTTGATCTTGAACATATTGACTTTCTTTCATTTTCTTTGACAATGACAAAAGTCTTTTGGCGTTATTGAAATCTCTACTAATTGCCGCATGGCCTATTATGTGCTGTATTCCTACTGCTTCAGCAGGAGTAAATCTCTTAGTTAATAATGCAGTAGGTTTTGTTGCGTCTTCAAGGTCAGAAACAAATTTTTCTAAGTTACCATCATATTGTTCTTTGACATATTCTTTATACTTTGTATACCATTCTGAACCAGGGTATGGCGTACAAATGAATGGCATGCTAACAATGCCTGTTTCTTTCATTGCGTCCAGCATAGTATTCAGTGTTTCCCAGCTTTCATCTGGAAACATAATTATCTGATTAGGTATGGGTCTTATTCCCATCTCAAGTGTCCAATTGACAGCTCTTTTGTTAGTATCTGGGGTGCTTCCTTTTCCTATACTCTTGAGAATTTTACTATCC
Organism: Nitrosopumilaceae archaeon; assembly: GCA_035935115.1. GTDB lineage: Archaea > Thermoproteota > Nitrososphaeria > Nitrososphaerales > Nitrosopumilaceae > TA-20. The sequence continues at coordinate 38,970 of DASYXK010000020.1, read as the reverse complement.
CAATGTTCTAGTCCATAATCCAAATATGTGAATCCTATGTCTCTCAAAGTCTTTAACATCTCCTTATTGACAAGGCCTGCATGGCTTGTACCGCCAAAATGAGGACCGTTACAGAAACTTGGATCATGGGCAACTCCTCTCTTTACACATTCTGCAACAAGATCTTTTTTCCATAACTCTTCTCTTATCTCTTTGAGCCATGTGAAACCAGTTTGAGCGTCATGTGCTACTATGTTTTCATCTGACCAACCTAAGAAATCTATAGGATCACCTATTCCACCTCCTTCGTCATCCCTTGGTATGTCTAAGAATTCTCTGCGTAAATATTCAATGTATCTGGCTATGTACTCTGGTGAATGCTGTCTTACGATACTTTTTCGTCCTGGTCTTCCTCCATCATATTGGGGTTTTCCATCTACCATGTTAATTTCGTAGTTGGAAGTAATACCTAGATCCCAACAAAATCTACACAGGAAAGGACAGGAAAGACTAAAACATGCATCTAGTCTCTTTTTTGAAGTCATAGATATTTCACTCAAGAGTAGTTCAGAGTACTTGAAGTAAATCTCTAATGGCGCGTACTTGTAGGAAGGAAATGGTAACCAATCCATTTCGGGAATCAATTCTCGTGGCTGTGAAAATTTTATACTACTATCCCTGCGATAAAAAATTCCTTTTACATCAGTAACATCTTCATTATTTTTAATAGCTTTTAACAATTCAGGAAATGTAAGATATGCTTCACCAGTCACACCATAATCGATCTCAGGAAGGAAATTCATCATTTCATAGGGCATTGAGGAATAAAATCCGCCACCTGCAACGATTTTTACATGCGGTTGGAATTCCTTCACACGTCGAACTGCTTGCTTTATGTAATTATAACCAGTGATTAATCCACCAATAGCAACAACATCAAAGTCATCTGATCTGAGAACTTCGTCAAGGCCATCTGTATTCCCATGATTTACATCATCAATTCTATGTGCATTGGCATCATAGAGTTGAAACTTTACCCATTTGTGATCTCTTTCAAGTATGGAGATAATCTGAAGAATTCCTAATGGCACATGTCTAGGGTAATCAAAATATCTAACAATGGGATTTATGAACAGAACTTTCAATGTTTACAAGTTAAGGTATTCGTCAATATTAATATATTTTAAATGGTCAATATTTACAATACCTTGAGGAGTTAAACTGAATGTATTTTTCCTCACACTCTGTGGTAATTCATTCCATATTTCTTTAAACATAAGACTATATGCATAATAAACTGGATCTGCAACATACGTTTTTCCATCTCTTGGATTTTTAACATGTACATAATGTTTGATCGCCTTTTCATGATCATCATCTAGTACATTAAGCAAATTTTTGTAGTACTGAGTATCGTAGTAAGGTGTTTCGTCACTCCAAGCAAACTCAATTCCCATTAATCCAATAAATTTACTTTTCAATAACAAGGCTGAGAACAAATATGATGTAGTCCCGACATTGCCTCCCATTTTTAAAGATGTTACTCCACGTCTAAAAAAATTGGTGTTATTACCATCATTAAAAAAAGGCTGAATCCATTTTATATTGAGATTTGCTGTAATACATTCTTCAACTACGTCAGGATGAGTAGTAGTAGATAGTATGGCTGTGACATTTTTCAGAATATTCCTAGATTTTTTATAGAAATCGGAAACTATCTGAAGTGGATCTACTGTAACAACGTAGTCTGGGATGCAATTAAATTGAGATAAAACGGGAAGAGCTCCATCACATGCAATAATTGTAAGATCATTTCTTCTACTTATGATTTTTTCCATACTTTTTTGATTGAATCGCTTGAAACTTGGTCCGGCTGCTAAGACAAGTGATTTTCTACCATGGTTTGAAATTTTAAAGGTTTCCTTAAATCCATAATGCTTTTCATTATATCTTATATTTTCTAACCATGATGATCCTTTCACCCTTGTTGTACTTTCACTTACTAAATCTAGTAATTCATCATCAGTTATTTTCGTCGTATAACTTTCCTCCCCTTACGAAAGCTATGCTTCCACCAAGCCTTTCAATTGCCTTCTTTTCAAATTCATGTGTTGTGGTAGATGAAGATGAATTCTTTTCTTCCATTTCTGGATTGGATTCTGGGAGATAATTTCCTTTTAAGAGTTTTTTCTTCATTTAAAAATTTTTTACTAAAGAGGTAATATAAGCTTGTTGTACTGTATTTTGATATCTAAAAATCAATAAAAATAATGATACAAATTTTTATCGACGATTCAGAAAATAAATCATATTTTAGATCATTATTTGGAGCAAATCAAATTATAAAACATGTTTAAAAATAACTTTGTTTTAATTTACAATTACTCATTAACAATAAAACCAGAGTTAACTAATGCTTCACAAAGGGTAAAATCCTCTTGATCATTTATGTCAACACTTCGTATTTTTGGCATCTCATGAATCAGTATTCCTTCTTCATCTACAATTTTTCCAGTTTTTTCAAGAAATGTTTTTCTTATAACATATACTCCTCCATTTGGTATCCATCTTTTTCTCAGGTTTTGTCTAACTGAAATCTCTCCAGAAAGAATTCCTGATACACAAATGTCAGTATGACCTTCCTTATTCACAAGTTGCCATTCAGGATATTCTGATACAGATTTTACTGTAATACAACTATTAACATTAGGATTATTCATCATTTTTTTAATACACTCGTCAATATCTGAGTAGGTGATGAAAGGAGTTGTAGGTTGTACTAATACTAATAATGGATTATCAAAGTATTGTTTTAATGTATTCATCACATCAAGTATCACAAATTCTGATGGTACGTCTTCTGCTAAAGGTGGTGGTCTTTTATGGTAAATCAACTTGTTGTTAAATTTAGAACCTATTCTAAAATAATCGTCAGAATCAGTTGATAGAATTATGTTACTTACTAATTTGGATTTGCTTATGGCCTTTATTGTCCAAGCAAGTAAAGGAATGCCTCCTAATTCTTGTATATTTTTATTAGGTAAAGATTTTGAACCAGATCTAGCTGTAATAATAGCTACCGTCATTTCTGAAATTCTCTCACAGTATCAGATAAAATATCTAATTCTTCTGAAATTTCTTCCCTTTCTCTAAATCGATGTATATCCATCCACAACGCTTTTTTGATTGTATCTTCTACGTTAGGACACCCGTTTTTTGGTTTATATTTTCTATACATAGGAATTTCATAAAGAGGTTTTGAATATCCATTTCCTATTATTTTTCCAGATTTCATATTTATGCCCTTTATGTCTGATTTTTCATCACCTTGCAGAAGGTGTTTTCTGTTTTCAGTAAGTTTTTCTAAGAATATTTTTTTATTTATACCAACAGATTTTTCATCATATAAACAACCAATCATCAAGAATGAATGTTCTACATTTGATGGTATAAATGGAGGTAAAATTCCGTCTGGTAGGTGACTAATTATATATTTTGCATTATTTCTAAATGATTTAAGAATGGCTTTTAATTTTTTAAGTTGAACTCTTCCAAATGCGGCTTGTGCCTCAATCATACGAAAATTATATCCTAAAAAGTTACTTTCCTGATAATATTCTGCATGATTTCTAATGGCTGCGGCAATCTTGATTAATTCTTCATTGTTAGAACATATCATACCACCTTCTCCTAAGGTAGTAATGTGCTTTGTCTCTTGAAAACTAAAAATACTCATTGTTCCAAATCCGCCAACCCTCTTTCCATCAATTGTTGTTCCAAGTGAATGGCAACAATCCTCTACAGAAAAATCTGTTTCACCAAAATTCACTTTTGACATTGCATTACCTAAGAGATGAGTGGGAACTACAATTGCGGAATGATTCTTGGGTGGCAGCATGCAATATGTCATTTTATCAATATCTTCAAAAACTATTTTTCCTCCTGCTAGTAATGCCGCACTAACATCAGCCGTAAAAGTATATGCAGGTATATGTATGTCAGGCTTCTGTAATTTTTTGTTTTTAATTTTTTTACCATATTCCATAGCTGTTTTAAAAATAATAAAAAGTGCCATTGTCCCCGAATTTACACTAAGTGCATGTTTTACCCCTACGTACTTTGCAAATTCTTCTTCAAATTTCTGTACTTCTTCCCCTCCTAGGTACTTTGTTGTAAAACCTGATAGATATTTGCCATTTTCTATAACATTTCTAACAGCATCCACTTCTTTATTATCAAAACGGTTCATTGAAAATTCTAAGTTTGTGTATTATTTATAGATAGTTTCTTATCAAATACACATTTTTCAAAAATTTCTACCGCATCTATGGCGTCATTAAAATTTGTAGATAGAGATTTTTTTCTACCATCTAGAAATTTAACAAACTCTTCATACGTGTTTGCCATTAGTGATTCTCTCTCTTTTTTTGAAAAAACTAGTTTTAATTCTTTAAACCCTTGAAAGTGTGACGATTTTTCTACTCTAAAAAAATTTAGAACTTCACCCCAATTCAAAACTTCAATTTTACCTCTAGTTCCCCATAAATGAAAATCATAAATGAAGTATGGTAATTTTAATCTGGTCACTGTAGTTTTTTCTGTTATCTTGAGCCATGCGATCAAATCAGCAATATGGATTCCATCTCTAATTTGTGAAATTTCTTTATTTTCTGGTGAGGTAGAAAAATAAAAAGATGCTTTTTGAATATAGCCAATGTTTGCAGTTAATCTCTTAGCTTCTTGCCATACTTTACTCCATCTTCTACTGTGATTTACTACAACGTTGAGATTTGAATTTCTTGGAAGAAATCTTAATTTCTTAGCAATTTTAGAATTGAGAGCAAGTGGTTTTTCACAAAAAATTATTATTTGTTTTTTTGGAATTTTCAAATTTTTTATGATATACGTTAATATTTTACTATGAGTTGAATCTGGAGTCGCTATTACTATTATGTCATAATCAATTATTTTCTTGTTCAAATCTTGAATCATTTTGTAATAATTATCGTAGATATGTGCTATATTGCCATAATTTTTAACAAATACTGATCTTCTATTTTTATCAGAATCACAAATCGCTGATAACTGCAAATTTTTATTTTTAATTATTGCAGCTATATGACTAGCAGGCTGTGTTCTTTTTGGATCTAATCCATACCCCATGCCTACTCTACCAAGACCAATAATTACAACTTTGTATCTTTTCATTATGACTTTGTTCTTACTAACCATGAAATATGAAGATTCTTTTTTATGTTAACCTTTCTTGATATTTTTCAAAAGACAATTTTTACATACACAATCCAATTTGTTATCTATCTCATTATTTGGAATTTTTCCTTCGTTGATGCACCAGCATGATATTGAATTATTACATTCAAAAATTGAGTTACAAAGAGAACATGTTTTTTTCAATCAAATAATCAATTACTAACTAATTAAAATCAATTACTTAGGTATAACTATAATGCCGAATTAAAGGAACTACTATTATATCGTGTTAAAAATTCTCATGCAAAAACTAGTAAGGATTAATATCTCATTACCTTTTCTAAATTCTAGAATTGATGAATATTCAAATTTCTAATTATCTGATAGGTCCTAAATATCCAGTTTTTGTTATTGCTGAAGCAGGAATCAATCATAATGGTTCTTTCAAAATTGCAAAAAAAATGGTAGATGTCGCTAAAAAGGCAGGAGTACAATGTGTAAAGTTTCAAACTCACATGACTGAGAAAGAAATGATAAGATCAAACATAACGCCTGGAAATATTTCTAAAAAAACTCTCTGGAGTATAATCAAAAACTGTGAATTAACTGAAGCTGAAGAAGAAAAAATTCAGCAATACTGCAGAAATAAAAAAATTCTATTTCTATCTACTCCCTTCTCTAAAGATGCAGTAGACAGATTAGAAAAAATCAACATACCTGCATATAAAATTGGTTCAGGGGAACTGACAAATATTCCATTTTTACATTACATTGCAAAAACAAACAAGCCAGTAATATTGTCAACAGGAATGTCTACAATAAGCGAAATCAGAGAAGCAGTAAGTGTATTCAACAAATATCATACTCCTCTGGCACTTCTCCAAACGACTTCAACTTATCCTACTGATTACAAAGATGTGAAATTAGGAGTCATTGAAAAACTATACAAAATATTCAAACTACCGGTTGGAGTTTCTGATCATTCCATTGGTATATACACAGCATTAGGAGCGGTAGCAAAGGGTGCCTCCATAGTAGAAAAACATTTTACTTTAGATAAAAATATGCCAGGTCCAGATCAAAAATTATCACTTGAGCCAAACGAATTAGCTGAATTAGTGAAAGGATGTAAAGCTGTAAAGCTAGCACTTGGGAATACAAAAAAAATTCTAGATAAGGAAAAACCAATCTTGAAATTTGCAAGAGAATCAGTAGTATCTACAAAAGAAATACAAAAAAATGAAAAATTTACAGATAAAAATATCTCAACTAAACGACCAGGTACGGGACCCATTCCTGCTAGAGATTATTTTCGATTAATTGGTAGAAGAGCTAAAAGAAAGATCCAATATGATACACAACTATCTTGGGCAGATGTGACTTAAAAATCATAAAATATTATAATTTAGATGATTTTAACATAACAAACACAATCTTTCTAATTAATTAACAAAAAATAAAAAATAAGATTAGACAATTCAGATATATTTGGTAATAATGTAGAAGCGCCAGAAACTCGGTTGAACAAGAATACAAATAATGCAGACATAAAAAAAGATTTTATAAATCCGCCAAAAAGGACAATGTCTTTAACAAATTTTACACCAAATCTGTGCGTGTCTATCTAGCAAATCTCATTGCACAAGGTTATTTTGAATACTTAAAATCAAAAGCACAATTCAAAACAGCGCTTGATATTGGTGCAAGATATGGAAATTTGGTAAAGATAATGGAGGATTCGGGAATTCAAGCAGAGGGAATAGAAGCAGATCAGAATACAATCCAATATGCCATTAGTGACAAAATAAAATGGGCCTTATTTTCTGAACAGTATGAGACTGATAAAAAATATGATCTGATTTGTTTAACTCAAATGATATTTTATCTACCAAATACCTTGGAAGTACTTAGAAAGGTATTATCAATGCTAAACCCCCACGGTTTTATTTTTATATCAACATATAATCCAGATTCCCATTTTAGGGAGGAATATCAGGAAAATATCAGACTAAAAACAGATTATCAAGAGATTTGTAAACATCTTGATATGGAAATACTAGATTACTCAGGATATCAGTTCAACTATTCTATTGATTTTGCTGATAAAGGGAAAACTGAGAAAATTATGGGTTTTCTTAAATATAGACTTGGAAAAAAGAAAATATTTATTCCAGATCCAAAGGGATTCTGTGCATTTATTTTATTACGTAATAAAATTCAAGAATAGCGGATTATAGTTTAGTGTATGATTACATTCCAATCCATCAGACAAACCACACTAAACCAATTATTCTATATTTAGGTAGATCGAGATTATCTTTATGAAAAGAAAAATACTAATAGTAACAGAACGTCGTGCTGATTATTCAAAATTTAAGCCAATACTTGGAGAAATAAAAAAATCCAAAAAATTAAGATATTATTTGATTGTAACTGGCAGTCATCTTCTTAAGTCTCATGGTAAAACTATTAACGAAATAAAAAATGATGATTTTAAAATAACTTCTACTTTTCCCATGTATGAAAAAAACAAGTCTGATACTGGTGCTGAGATGGTAAGATCTTTTGGTCGTAGTGTGCTTAATTTATCATATATAATTGAAAAATTAAAACCTGACATTATTTTGTCAGGTTTTGATATAGGAGCAAATTTTGCTTCTGCAATCATTGGTGCTCATATTAATACAGTTGTGGCACATGTCGAGGGTGGCGAGGTTACGGGAACCATTGATGAATCAATTAGACATGCAACAACAAAATTTGCTCATCTTCATTTTACCTCTAATTTTCAAGCTACTAAACGAATTATAAAAATGGGCGAAGATCCAAGATTTGTATACACTGTAGGTAATCCCTCTCTTGATGGTATAATAGGAATAAAAAATATTCCCAGAAAAACATTAGAAAGAAAGTATGGTCTTGATTTGAATAAACCGCTTATTATAATGCTACAACATACTGTAACATCAGAAGTAGATAAAATTGGTAAACACGTCCTTGAAACTATTGAGGCAATCAAGGAAATGAATATTCAAGCTTTGATAATTTATGGTAACGCTGATGCTGGTTCAAAGAAAATATCTGAAATGATCAAACATTCGACAATCAAACAATACGCTACAGTTCCATTTGATGAGTACATAAATTTATTAAAACATGCATCTGCATTGATTGGTAATTCTAGTAGCGGAATAATAGAGGCTCCATTCTTACATGTACCTTCAATTAATATTGGTACAAGACAGGATGGAAGATTGCGTGCAGATAGTATCATAGACGTTGACTACAACAAACGACAAATTAAAAAAGCAATAAAGAAGACATTAGAAGATAAAAAATTCCTTATCAAAGTTAAAAAATGCAAGAGTTTGTACGGTGATGGAAATGCCTCAAAAAAAATTGTTCATATACTTGAAAATCTTAACTTAAAGAAAATACCTATCCAGAAAAAAATTACTTTTTGATATGCAAAAAATAATACTAGTAGGCGGTTCAGGATTTATAGGAAAATCCCTTCTGCCAAAATTAGTAAAAGAAAAATTTCAAGTTAAAACAATGATTCATAATAATGATTTAGATATAGAAATACAGACATTCAAAGGTGATATCTTATCACCAGGCATGCTGGATAGTGAAATCTCACGTGGTGATATTGTAATTAATCTAATTGGGCAGACCACTTCAAACGTTGGTAATCTTGTTGAACTAAACATTATGGGAGGTTTGAATCTTCTTGATTCATGTATAAAAAAGAAAGCAAAGGAGATTATTTTGATATCTTCGATAAACGTTTATGGCGAAAACATGAAAACACCTTCTAAGGAAATTGATCCATTAAAGCCTGAAACAACTTATGGTATAGTGAAAATGATGGCAGAAAAAATTTATGAATATTATTCTAAAACTTATGATCTTAATATTACAATTCTGCGATTATCACATGTTTATGGTCCTAGAAAGAAGGCTGGAATAGTTTCCAATCTCATGACCTCAATTAAAAACAAGAAAAGTGTTACTTTATACGATAAGGGCAAGCAGTCAAGAGATTTATTGTATATAGATGATGCTACTGATGGAATAATTCAAGCTATCAAAACTCATCGTTCAGGTTTCAATATATTCAATATTTCATCTGGTAAAAAATACATGATAAAAGATCTTGTAAAAACAATAGAAAAAATTACTCATAAAAAATTAAATGTTAAACTAGATGCAAAAATCCAAGATGAAAGATGCATTTGGGCAGATAATTCAAAAGCTCAAAAGTTAATAAAATTTAAACCACAAATTGATATAGAAAAAGGATTAAAATTAACCATTGAAAATCTTATGAAAATAAATTAAAAATCTTATCATAAATTATTAATCTAAGATAGGTATTCATCAAGTAATTCGTTGATTATTTTGTTCAATTTTTCTTGAGGAATTCTTATTGATGTTTCAGAACTAAATTGGGTAAATGGAATATTTTTCGAACTTCGTTCAGTTGAAATTTTGTACATAGAACCAATGTCATGACAGAAAGGAATCTCGTCAGGAGTTATCAATAATTCATGAAATCGTTCTCGTTCTCTTGATTTAGATATTTTAATTGATGTGGCCTTCACGTTAGGAAATCTCTTACTACATACATGCATCATACTTTTTGCTAAATCCTCTATTCTAACAGATGGCATTTTTAGTATGAATATTTCTTTATCTTTAGTAATGTGAGTAACCTTTAGGATCATGGCAGCAGCTTCAGAAATAGACATGATAAAACGAGTCATTCTAGCATCAGTAACAGTAAGTGGAATGCCAGCTGTTATCTGCTTAAGAAATACTTGAAAAACTGAACCTCTTGAACCTATCACATTTCCAAAACGAACTATGGAAAAAATAGTTTTACCAGTTCCTCTATAGGTACTTGCATTAAGAGTTAGTCTTTCTGCCAATAATTTACTGGCACCAAGAGTACTTGTAGGTTGAGTAGACTTATCGGTGCTGATTAAAATAAACTTTGAAATATTTTCAATAAGGGACGCTTCTAATATGTTGCTTGTTCCTATCACATTTGTTTTGACTGCATCAAATGGATTTTGCTCACAAATATCAACATGCTTCATTGCAGCTGCATGAAAAACTATGTCAACATCTCTTATTGCAAGATTCAGTCTATCTCTGTCCCTCACATCACCTACAAAAAAAGTGCAAGAGGGATTATCTCCTATTATCCTTCTTGCCTCAAAAATAGAATTTTCATCATTTGTAAATATTCTAATTGCTTGTGGTTTGCATTGAATTAGTTGTTTTACAAGACCTAGACCAATAGATCCAGTGCCTCCAGTGATTAGAATTTTCTTCCCTTTAAATTCATTTATTATGTTTTTATCCAAAATTTGCAAGTCATTAATAAAACAATATTGAGATTAGATAAACCTATTTCTAATGAACTTTAACACTACATGCTCGTAATACCTGTTACTACATTCAAAATCGGTTTATTATTACAAAACTATTGGTTAATTTAGGAGTTTAAACAAGCTTGATGTGATTTGAATAAAAAGAATGTCGTAGCAGGATTAGGAGAAATAGGAAATCCAATTTTACAATTAATTTCAAAAAAATCCATAACTGTAGGGTATGACATAAATCCAAAATTAATGGATAAAAAAAATTTTGATAAATACAAAAAACTAAAAACTTCATTCCTTCATATCTGCATACCATTTACAAATAAATTCATTAAAAATGTAATTTCACTTTATAAAAATTTTAAACCAGAAGCAATAGTTATTCACAGTACCATCAGCCCTGGCACTACAAATAAGATTCAACATTTGCTTCCAATTCCTGTTATTTACAGCGCAACAAGGGGAGTGCACAAAAGAATGTTATATGATTTAAAACGATATACAAAATTTTATGCGATTGAATCTCATGCCCCAAATAAAGAATGGGCATCTTTGGCATATTCTGGATTGATGAAAAAATGCGGCGTTAAAACAAAAAAAATGTCAAAACCACTTACTTTGGAGCTTGCAAAGATAGTAGTTGACACATCGTACTATGGTTGGCTAATAAATTATGCCCAGCTTAGCAACATGATAGCAATTAAAAATAAAGTAGATTATGATGAGATGTGGTCATTTTCAGATGAAATTCACAAATTACTAGGGAATAGACCTAAAATGTTCCCCGGCTACATAGGAGGCCATTGTGTCATACCAAATCTAGATTTGATACATCATCAAACACTTGATTTAATTAAAAAACTGAACAGTACCTATTCAAAAAAAGTAAAAAATGCCAAATCAATTGCAAAGAAATACAAGTAAAATAATTTAACGCTTCAAACTAAAATGTCATATTTTGAGTTTTTCTACATGTTTTACGATAATCTGCTTTTCATATAGTCAATTGATTTTGTGGGTGAAGGATCTACTTTTGATAGTACAGCCAAGTATATCGTTGAATAATCTAAAAGGTAAATGAGATTAATCAGTTTGGATATTATGCAGCCATTAACTGAACGAATTTCTCTATAGTCAATTTTGTTTTTCTTAAAATATTCTTTGAGAATCTTCCATCTCTCCTTGGTTTTGCTATAGTCATCAGCACCTTCAAGCAAAATGGGTTTTACGGCATCTTTTTTTTCCCATGAAACAATGTTATTATGACATGCTTCAATGATGTCTTCGATCATTGCATGTTTTTTGGCATTTTCTTGTAGGGAGTTTTTGAATCTTATTGCAGCTGCCTGCAAACCAAATGGATAGTAAATCACTGGAATGCCAGAAACCCATTCTGCTAATCTTAATGACGGATTTTTCAAACTTAGATTGGCAGACGAAATTTGCTTCCTAGTCCTGTCCAACTCTTTTATCGAATCAAGAATGTCTGATTTCTTGACAGGAAGCACAGGCTCTAAAACTTTCAATATCGTGTATAAAAATCTGGTAAAAGACGATCTAGGTGAATGTAATTGTGGAATGTATCTGTACTCTATTTTATTCCTAGTGCAATATTTTTGCATCTTATCTCCTGAGGAAAAGGCGACTATCTTGCATTTTGATTTGTAGGCAGAATCCAACACAGAGAGAGTTTCCACCGTATTTCCAGAAATGCTTGTGGTTACAACCAAGGTATGGGAATCAACCGTACTTGGTAGATGATATCCCTTAACCACTGCTACATGAATATTGGTCTTTGATAATATGGCAGAAAAAATATCTCCCAGTGCACCAGAGCCCCCCATTCCTGCAAATACAACATGATCTATGTCTTTAAAGTCCACTGTATCTTGAACTGACTCGTAAGATTCTCTGGCAATTTCTGGCCATTTGTCATAAATCTTGTACATGCCTGAAACATCATACTTTTTCAAAGTAGCAAGATTGAGCAACTATTAACATGAATAATGGTTCCAATATAATGTTTAATCATCAAAAAATCATAGGCATATTACAAAAATTATAAAAAAATGGGATATTGGTGTACACAAACTTGGGACTGTAAAGATTATAAAAACACCAGAACTGAGTACGAATGTTGGAATCACACACAAAAATTCATTCCAGTCTTAGAACCATAGAGTGGAAAAATAATACCGTTATAATGATAGATCAAACCAAGCTTCCAAACAAGCTTGTTTATGTAAAATATACAAATTATGAAGACGTAGCAAATGCAATCCGAACACTTGTGGTAAGAGGAGCGCCTGCCATTGGAGTTTCTGGTGCTTTTGGTCTTGCCTTAGCTGCATTGCAAAGTAAAGCAAAAACAAAAGAAAATTTACTTAACGATCTAGATAAAGCTAAAAAAATTCTCTTTGAAACAAGGCCTACTGCTGTTAATTTGGTATGGGGATTAGACAAAATAATGAATGTTGCAAAAAAAGGCAAAGATGTTTCTGATATTAAAGAATCAATAATTCAAACTGCAAAAAAAATGGCAGATGATGATATACAAACCAATATGATAATGGGAAAACATGGTGCAAAATTATTTGATAATAATGATACTATAATGACTCACTGTAATGCAGGTGCATTAGCTACAGTCGGATATGGTACAGCATTGGGAGTTATTCGTGCTACTAAAGAGAGTGGAAAGAAGATCAAAGTTATAGCTACAGAAACAAGACCTGTGATGCAGGGTTCAAGGCTTACTGCATTTGAGCTAAAACATGATGGTATTGATGTTAGTCTTATTCCAGATACCGCTGTAGGATATGCTATGTCAAAGGGATTGGTAACCAAAGTTATAGTAGGCGCAGATAGGATTCTACGAACCGGTCATGTCTATAACAAGATTGGCACATATCAAGTAGCAACAATGGCAAAACAGCACAAAATTCCATTCTATGTTGCAGCTCCGCTTTCTACCTTTGACCTAAAAAGTAACCCTGAGGATGTTATTATAGAGCAACGCAAAGCAAGTGAGGTAACAGGGGTTGCAGGTAACAAAACTGCGCCAGACGATATTAATGTCATAAATCCTGCCTTTGATATGACTCCGCCAGAACTCATAACAGGTATAATCACAGAAGCAGGAGTTGCCAAATCACCCTTTGAAGAATCTATAAAAAAACTATTCAAATCAAAGATGTAAGGTATTTATTTTCATGAATTGAAGAAATTGTTTATGGCACAAATAACATCACAACAAGTATTAGATTCATTAAAACAATGCATGGATCCTGAAATCCCAATCAATATTGTAGATATGGGACTAATTTATGGAGTCAAAGTAAACGATGACAATAAAGTAGATGTCAAAATGACTATGACAACACGTGGTTGTCCTTTGCATGAAACACTTGTTAGTGATGTTAAAAGATATGTCAACAAAGTTCCTGGAGTTAATGGAGTGGATGTGGAAATAGTATGGGAGCCTGCATGGACACCAGAAAAAATGTCAGAAGAAGGAAAGAAATTAATCAACTATGGAAAACAGAAAAGAATCACTCCAATAGATTATGAAACTGCAATGCCACAAGGTGTTGGCTCTGTAGTAAAACAAGAAGATGGAGCATTAGTTTTGATGAATGATCATGAACAAGGATTTATGGTAAATCAGGCAATAATTGACTTTTGGAAATTGTGTAATGGGCAAAGAAAGATAACAGAACTTGTAGATGCCTTTGCAAAAATAACTGGTCTTCAACGTGGACAGGTTGAAAAAGAAGTCATCCAGCTCATACAACAACTAAGGGATGGAGGATTGGTAAATATACCAGAACCAGAAGTTTCAAACGTTCAGTTTAAAAAATAAATTTTTTACAAAACTGATTAAATTTCATTAATCTCTGTTATTGTTCCTAAAACAGAATCCATTTTAACAATGGCTCTTTTTTCATTAAATCCCAATGCAACGTACCAGTCGCCACCTTCGTCGTCATACTTAGTTTCCAAGGTCTTGATTTGATCTTCAGTAACATTGTACTTTTTTATAATTCCTGATATTGCTAGAGGAATGGCTTCTTTTTCAGTAGGAAGCCTTCTTTTCATCAACCCTATTCCCGGACTCATAGATACCCTCTCATGGTATGAGGTATAATAGTTACCATGTCAGTCAAAAAAGATCTAAGATTTGTCATAAGATATGATCTTGTAAGGTTCTTGTGTTACGTAATATTATGATCACAAATGAGTCTGTCATTACCGCTAAAGGAGGCACTTGTTTCTTTGATAGATAATTTAATGGTAAATCCACAGAATATGCGAAACATGGCATCTGATTTGAAACCACTTACAAAAGATGACACCGAAGTGGCATTTGGAATTTTTGTAGGATATGTGACTGGAGGGTTTGCAGAATTATTCTTTGAATCACAAAAACGTAGTATGACATCCATGGAAGCAGAAGAAATGCGAAAAATAATTTTTGAGCGAGCGCTTGAAATGAAAAAGGCAATAGCATATGTGCGAGCTCAAGAAAGTAAAAGCTAAATTTTAACAAACAAAATTCTATATATTACGTATAAAACAAAGTTATTTCAAAATGCGTCTATCCCATCTAATTTCTACCTCATTTCTTTCAAAAACTAAAACCATCCTCTTTATTATCTCAATTCTGGTTATTTGTGGTACAGTTACAGAGCTGTTGGGTGGAATATGGGATGCATCAACACATGCCCTGCGAGCACCTGAAAAATTCTGGACAATTCAACATGTTACAATTTATGCTGGTGTTGGAATGATTGTTAGTTCATCAGTTTTGGGTATGATTATTTTATTGCTAAACTCTGAAAACAAAATTCTGTTTAAAGGAATAAAGATTATACTATTAGGTTCAATTTTACAACTTGTAGGGGGTTATGCTGATTCTATTTCACATGAAATATACGGAGTAGACGGTTTAGTAACTCCATCTCATCTTACAATTGAAACAGGTCTTTTCCTAAGTGCTCTTGGTAGTTTTATTACTCTTTGTCAAATTGACAAAAGAAAGACAAGAAAAGTTATTCCAGTTGCTATTCTGACAGTACTTTTATCTGCATCATGGATAGGTTTTAACTTGATTCTACTTTTTACTTCAGTAGTACTGTGCATACCTGTTTACGATTTATTCTCTTCAGGGTGTGCAGTACTGTAATTTCGTAATCTTTTGTAGCCAAACCATACAATCAAGCAAGCTCCAATGAGTGCTATGAACGAGGGAAATGTAAAATCTGTTGATTTTGTATTTCCAAACTCTGCTTCAATTTGTATGGGGTTTTCAGAAAGGTTAGTAATTTCAAGAGTATATTTTCCGGTATAGCTAAATTCAAAATAATTTACAGACATTTTTGTTCCTATTCGTTTAAGATCCATTGTATTTCCCTGAGGATCTAATACTTTTACTAATATTGTTTCTTTTGAGTAATTTGGAATAGTGATTTTATAAAAACCAAGTCCTTTGTTTTTTAAATCTAAATCAATACTGGCATTTTCTTTTGTACCTATGTTCAGATCTTGTGATGTCTTTTCTGCAGTAGAAAATACAAGTGCTACCCAAATTGAACCAATAATCATCAATGACAATCCAATTCTAAAAGGCGTTAACTTTCTCATACGTCTGATATTTATTTTCCTGTCTTAAAATTCACTCTATAAAGGGCCCGGTGGGATTCGAAC
Source organism: Nitrosopumilaceae archaeon (assembly GCA_035935115.1). GTDB lineage: Archaea > Thermoproteota > Nitrososphaeria > Nitrososphaerales > Nitrosopumilaceae > TA-20. The sequence continues at coordinate 22,681 of DASYXK010000020.1, read as the reverse complement.
CCACGACCTGGTGGTCCGAAGCCACCCGCACTATCCGGGCTGTGCAACGGGTCCGATCAAGTAAGACTTTAACGGGGCTAAATATCTGTCTAGATAATTGAAAATATCACAAAGAGTGGCTGGTGTTGAATATGCTATACGCGATATCACACTTTCTGCAAAAAAATTGGAAAAGCAAGGACAGAAGATAACCTATCTTAACATAGGAGATCCTGTAGCATATGGATTTCAACCACCAGAAAATGTCAAAGACGCTTTAATCAAGGCAATTAAAAACAATCAAAATTATTATGCTCCATCAGAGGGAATACAAGAACTAAGACATGCTATTGCTGAAAAAGAAAAAAGAAAAGGACTTTTGACAACTGAAGATGACATTATTGTAACAAACGGTGTTTCAGAAGGATTAGAGATGCTAATGGCATCTATTGTTGAACCTGGAGATGAAGTTTTGATTCCAGGTCCATATTATCCGCCATATGCTTCGTATGTGAGATTGTTTGGTGGAATTCCAGTAGAGTTTGGAGTAGATCTTAACAATTCCACACCAGATCTTGACGATGTAAAATCAAAGATTACGTCAAAAACTGTAGCAATATGCTTTATCAGCCCAAATAATCCAACGGGTGCTGTTTTTAGTGAAAAATCTCTCAAAGATTTGATTGATATTGCAATTAAGAATGATTTGTACATAATTTGTGATGAAATATACGATCAGATAGTTTTTGATGAAAAGTTTGTGGGTATTGGAAAGGTCAGTGGTGATTCTCCTGTAATATTGTTAAATGGATTTTCCAAAGTACATCTAATGTCTGGTTGGAGAATTGGTTATATTGCATTTAATGATTCCAAGAAACTTGATATTCTTCGTGAAAACGTTCCAAAGCTTGCTAGAGTAAGAATTGCATCTAATCTGCCAGTTCAACATGCTGCATTAGAATCACTTCTAGGCCCACAAGATTATATTCCCAAATTTGTTTCAGAGCTAAAAAAGCGAAGAGACTACGTCATTAAACGAATAAACGGAATGCATGGACTTAGCTGTCCAATTCCTAAAGGAGCTTTCTACGCCTTTCCAAAAATAGAGAACAATAAATACAAATCAGATAAAGAATTTGTCCTTGAGCTTTTAAAATCAAAAGGAGTTCTTACGGTTCATGGTTCAGGATTTGGTACAAAATATGGAAGTGGTCACTTTAGAATGGTGTTTTTACCTGAAATTAATGTGCTGGAAAAAGCCCTTGACAAAATAGAAGAGTTTGTTACTTAAAATTTCCAAACAGTTGTTTTTCTTGTCAATATCTCTATGATGCAATCAGTATCATCTAATAATTTCTGAGCAGATTTTACCTTTAAACTTTTAAAATATCTTTTTAGAATTCTTTTTGCAATAAATGATACTTGATTTTTTTCTAAAATCAATTTGGCTTTACCAATTCCCATAACACCAAAGATGTCTGGAGATTTTACTCCTACATCAACGCAAAAGCTTACTTTGGGATTCTTTTTGATATTTTTTGCCTTTCTTGTTCTTGTATTGGTTCCAACATAGAATTTCTTGCCTCTAAATTCATACCATACGGGAACAATATGAGGATTATTTTTACTGTCAATTGTAGCAAGCCTCAAAATTTTCTGAGACTTTAAAAACTCAGATGTTTTCATTTACTTCCTTCCTTGTACCCATAAAGATCAAAAAACATCCAATTCCAATCATGCCTATTGATATTTTTTCATTAGTGATTTCAGGAGATGTAAAAAAATCAGCAACAAACTCTGGCCCCCAAATAAGCAGATTTTTAATAAGAATAATGCCTGCCATTACTATAAACAAAACCCCCATCGCAGTAAACCAATTTCTGTTACGCCTATAATGCAAATCTAATGTTGATTGGGACTTCTTGCTTAAATTATCTTTATTCCGGGATTTTTCATTTTATTTTTAATCATGGCATTCAAAAGAATAGGCGTTGCAATTTCAGCAAGATAAGAAAGCGACCCAGGACCAAGCAATATGGGTCTTAGAGATTTTATCTCTTTAATGAGTTCGTTTACAGTATCTATAGAATTTTGGTCATCTCCACATACAAAAATATCAGAATCCAAGATTAGTTTTGAATCTATTAGTTTCTTTTCTGATATGGTATGAAATGCAGCAACAAGCTTTGATTTATTCTTCATATATTTTTGTACAAGTTCAAACGCAGATGGCTTTTTTTCTATAAAAGAAATGAATTCAAATCCAGCATCTGTTTTTGTCAATGGAACGATAGGCGATATTACGACACAATCATTTTTTACATTTGGAAGTAATGATGAACAAATTGAATCAATATTTTCATATGGAATTGATAAAACCAATACATCGCTTTCTTTTGCAACCGAAAGATTGTCTTTTCCTGTTATTGTGCCTTTAATTCTTCCATATTGTTCAGAAGCATTTTTAGAATATTCAAGAGCTGATTCCGTCGCTCTCATGGCATCTCTTGAGCCAATTAAAATGTCATGATTTTTGCACCATCTAATAGCGAAACCTTTTCCCATTCCTCCAGTTCCGCCTATAATTCCAATCTTCATAAAATCATGCACTGGTAATGTTATTATTATCTCTATTCAATATCGTTTGTAATATTGTCCTTGATTATTTTTTTACGCCATGCGCAAGCTACAAACAATGTCGAAAGAGTTCTTGCTGGACGGTCTGAAGGAATTCCATTAACAGAGCTTGGACTACAACAGGCAGAAAAAATAGCAAATTTTTTAAAACCACTTAAAATTTCTACAATTTATTCCAGTCCTATAGAGCGTGCTATACATACAGCAAAAATAGTGTCTGATAAACTAAATCTTCAATATAAGACAGATCAAAGATTAACAGAGATTGAGATGGGAAGCTTCTCAGGAATGTTATATGAAGAAATGTTTGCTAAACATGGTAATATTTTTTTAAAATTTTATCAAGATAATCCTGTCATAGAACAAAATGGCGTTGAACCTTTTTCTAGTGTAAAAAAAAGAATTCTTGATATGGTTAACTATTGCTCTCAAAAACATGACAATGAAAATATTTTACTTGTAACTCATATGGATCCAATCAAAGCAATGATCTCAACAGTTTTGCAGCTAAAACCAGAATCTTTATACGAATTGGTCATTAGAAACGCATCTACTACAATAGTAAAAAAAGAGCAATCCAACTTTTCTATGGTTGCTATAAATTCGATGAGCTCTGATAGTTACCATACCGATTAATGAAACTATATTTTATATCAATGATCAAATCTTTTATTGAATATGATTTAGATGAATGAATTGTTCATATTTAACAGAACTAATATCTATGGGCTGGAGTCATCATGAACAGGTTGAAAACTGCAACTATACTTTTCTTCTTTTTAATATTGGTCACTAATTTATCTGTGGTACAAGCATTTGCATTACAAATGTCAACTGACAAACAGGTGTATTCTGACGGTCAACCTCTTTTGGTCTATGGAACAGCACTGCCAAATGAACCCTTAATCATAAGACTTTTTGCTCCCGATGGTACCATTGCAAAATTTGATCAAATTACTGCAGATAGTAACGGTATATTTGATCACATCCTGATGCGATGGCCTAATGCCACCACAAATTTTGCACATGGTACATATTCTGTAGAAACAATAGCAAGTGCAGAAAAAGGCGCATCACAAAAGATCGATGTCAAGTTTGCCCAATCGTCATCTCTCCAATCAATCCCAATACAAAGAATTCTCAGTATAACAGTTTTTGTACCACAAACAGCAGCAGTAAATCAGCCCATTAGAATATTTGTCCAAGTAACAAGTGACGGAATTTTGGTAGATATTCCTCCAGCAAAACTTTTGGGCACTTCACATGTACATTTACCTGATGGTACATCTGTGAGTTTAGGAGATTTATTCCAAACACTTCATCGGGGAATTTATTATGCTGATTATACACCAACCGAAGAAGGAACTTATGTGTTTCACATAACTGCCTTTGATCAAGGAAGTGTGTCTCAAGGGTCTGGAGTTACAGTTGTACTCAAACAGAACATTGAAGGAATATCAAATCAAATAGTAAAACTAAATTCAGTTTTGGATTCTACATCACAAGAACTAGATAAGTTAAAATCAGAAATTGCTGGTTTTGGTCAAGTATTAAACAGTAGTCAACAATCAGTAACTCAAGCAAACCAACACATAAACCAAAGTGTAAATTCCATGTCAGTTTCTGTTCATCTTCTTGAATTAGCATCGGGACAATTAAATTCGCTGTTCCTTCCTGTTGTTGCATTGATAGCAATAATGATTGCATTGCAAATAACAATTCTCGCTAGGCGAAGATAACAATAATGGCAAAGAAAGGCTTTTTTGTCATTCAGGAATTAACATTTTTTTTAATTTTTACACTGCTCTTTTCTACAGTTGCAAAGCCTGCTTCTGCTTTTTATGATGTTGATCTTATCCACACAACCCCATCTGCCGCTTTTGAAGAAAAATCTGGCATTATCACATTCTTGCCAGCACCATATGAAATTTCTGTAAAAAGATATGTAGTATTTGGTTCTGGTCCTGTCTCAGATGTAAGATCAATTGCACACAATTTAATCTATGACACAAGCTCAAAAAATGGTTTTTTTTCCGTGGGAGTTTTTTCCCAAAATGATATCTTGAATCTTAAATCAAAAGGATATACAGTAATTGAAGATTTTCCTTTAGAGTTTGATTCTTTAAATCAATTTAATACAAATATAGTTGTTCAAGAAGGATCTAGGGCAGGCAAGATCCTTGGTACCGAAGATGTTTATCAAAAATATGGCTATACTGGAAAAGGAATAACAATCGGAATAGTAGACACTGGGACAGATTTTTCAAATCCTGATATTAATGACTCTGTCGCACGTGACAAAAATAACATTCCCGTTATGATTGACGCTGACGGTCAGGGGCTGGTTTTAACAAATGCGACTTTCATTGCAAACATAAATGATAAAGGAATAATGAAAAATTATACCGCAACTATTCCAAAAAACATTACTTCCAATGTTTATGTGAATTCTCAAGGGGTATTTCTGAACCTAAACAAGAATGGAAATGGTACCACCATTCAAGTCTTCAATTCAATGTATCCCAAAGGCGGTAGTGGTCCTCTTCTTACTGGTACTACGTCAAACGACTATAAAATTGGAAAGAATAGTAAAAGTTTCATTATTTCAAAAAGTGGGATATATCATTTTGGTATAATTTATGAAAATGTTTTACAGGGTCAATCCTCACGCTTACAACTTGTCCCAGTGCTTGTAGTTGATTCCAAAATAGCAGGTTTGTATGATACCATAATACCTGACATGTCTGATTCTTGGAAAGATTTTACCCGTTTTGATCTATCCATAGGCAGTTTACCACAATATGATTATGATTTTACAGATGAGACCCCAATTACTTTGGGAAATGGAAAAGAATTTCTTGTTTATGATTCAAACAATGATAGAAAATTAGATTATAGTGCAGGTACTGTTGGTGCACGAGTACTTGATGTTTATGGAGTTATTGGGAAATCTCCAATGATTGATAAAAAAATTGGTGCAACCAATGGGACTCTGCTGGCCCCACTTGATACAAAAGGAAATTACTTGGGCGTAATGTATGATTTTCAAGGTCATGGAACTTCTACAGCTGCATCCATAGCATCGAAAGGAACTGAAAAATATGATATTTACGGCAACACTACAAAATATTCTCTAAGAGGCGTAGCACCTGGAGCAAAAATTGTTCCAATCAAAGCACTGTGGTTTGGTGATGCAGTGTATAGTTGGCTGTGGGCTGCTGGATTTAATCAAGAAAAAAACGCTTGGGTCTTTGATGGAAAACCTAGAGTTGACATATTATCAAATAGTTGGGGAATCTCCACATTTCCGATTTTACAATCAGTACCAGGACTTGATATCCAATCTCTGTTGCTAAGTGCTCTTGAAGTACCACGTTCTCTTGACAAAAACTATCCAGGTATACTTGTTGTGAGCAGTGCAGGAAATGCAGGGCACGGATATGGGACTTTGGGGACTCCAGATGCTGCACCGTATGCTCTGACGATAGGGGCTGTAACAAACAATGTCTATATTGGTTCTGGTTCGTTTAAAAATCAACCAAGATTTGGAAATAGTACTTATTTCTCAGGTGATGTTGCAGGTTTTTCAAGTAGAGGCCCTAGCTTAGTAGGTGATCCAAAACCTGATTTGATGGGAATTGGTGAATACAGCTTTACTCCAACAAGTGTTACAAAATATAACAAAAATGCAACTGGTTCATTTGCACTTTTTGGTGGAACAAGTTTGGCAGCTCCTCTTGTTGCTGGTTCAGCTGCTGTATTAATGGAAAGTCTAAAGCAAAAAGGCGAACAATATGATCCATTTAAAATAGAAAATATTCTGATGTCAACTGCAACTGATCTGAAAAATGATCCATTTACACAAGGATCTGGATTGGTAAATGTAACAAATGCAATAAATTTTGTTAAGGGAAAAGATGACACATTTGTTGTATATAACAATGCATCATACTCTAACATAAAAAAGATTATAGATGTTCCAATTAAAGCATTGAATTCATCTTCTATGGGATTAGAAAGATTTCAATTAAACAATAATTCTTTTCCACAAACTTCATGGTTTGGAGGTAGACTACTTCCTGGTGATAGAACATCTGCCACCTTTACGATTGAAAATCCGACAAACAAAACACTTGAAATTAAAATAACGCCAAAAGTTCTTGAATTGATTAAAAAGTCACAATACAATGATACCACTACTGTAAATCTACAAGATCCTCTCTTGAATAAATCCGGAGTCTATAGACCAAATTATGTGCCTCTTGAGAATGTCAAAGATCACTTTGATCTGCTCTCTTTCTTCCAAAATTCAAAACCTATTCCAGATGATGCATCATTGATGATTCTTGATCTCAACTTTCCATTTTCAGAATTTTTGAATGCGACTTCAAAGATGTTTGCAGATGATATCAAGATTTCATCTCTTTACCTATATGATTGGAATGATAAAAATAAAAACGGTAAACCAGATTATACTGAGCTTTCAATGATAAACAGGGGGGGATCATGGGGAACAGTTCAGCAACTTCAAGTTTCAGATCCCAATTCAAAAATCAAGCATATCCCACTAGTAGGCGTATATCCAGTCCCAACAAGATTTTCTTATTGGCAAGGGGATACAAAGAAAAATTCTACCTCCATGGATTATACCATTACTGCTAGTTATTACAAAAAGCAAAACTGGAACGATATATGGATAAATTATAATGATATACAAGTTCCACCATACAGCACAACTCAGATAATAGCAACAATTGTTGTACCATTAGATTCTATACCTGGCGTTCATCAAGGATTTCTTTCATTCAAAGACAGTTTACATGAAGTTAACGTCCCAGTTTCCTTTGGGGTCTTAAAGAAACTTCAACCAAAAGATTTGCCTACTGTTATACAAGGTACACAAAATGGTGGCGTATTGTATGGGAATGGATACATTGGTGGTGCATTTGATATGTCAAACAGGTATAATGCAGGTGATTGGAGACAATATTATTTTGACGTTCAAGACAGGACAATAAACGCAGTTTCATTAAATATTTCATGGGAAAACAAGGACACGAATCTATCTGTGTTTGTAGTAGATCCTCAAGGAAGAATTGTACAAACAAATGTTCCGCCCGGAATACTTGGACAATTTCAAGGTTGGCCAACTGGTGATTGGCTTGGTACTAGCCCACCATTCAGTGAAGGTGGAGGATTTTATCCAATCAAAAACAAGGATGCAACATCAACTGTATTATACGCACCAATTAATCAGACTGGAACATATTCTATTTTGATGCACTCAACTTTGTTTGGAGGGCAATCTGTAGCTGAACCATTAACAATAACTGCAAAATTTTCCACTATTTTACCTGATGAAAATGGTCCAAAAATACAATTTGGTATACCTGAATTTATTAATAGTACATTCAAAATTGAACCAAAAATAATAGGAGAAGATATTGACAGCATAAAATACTATTTTGATGGAGTTGGGCCACAAAAATTTAATGAAACTACATTCTCAATTTTGTCCCAACAACTAACTGAAGGAACACATACTATTCGATTAGTTGTAACAGATACAGTCGGACACACCATATCAAAGGAATCTATATTTACAATTGACAATACCGCACCTAAAATTATATTCAAATCTCTAACAAATGGTTCAACCATCTCAAATGTGGCTACAATAGATCTTGAAATAAATGAACAGAATCTTTTAGATCATGGGGGAATAACAGTTATTCTACCACACCAAAAAATATTGGATAAGAAATCTATACCATTTGATACAAGAACATTAGAAAATGGAAAATATGGCATCACCGTTTTAGCAAAAGACAAGGCAGGAAATGAAGCAGTACAGACGATCGTAGTAAATATTGATAATAACGCTATAAGTAAAATATTCTCTCCAGAAAGAAAAGAACCGTCTAATGAAATTTATTATATGTTAACAGAAATAATAATTGGAATTGTTGCAGCAACTGCCATAATTATAATTACTTTTAAAAAATTGAAAAATCCAAAGAGAAGTTAGACAAGGTTTATATGCAATTTTTCAAAAACGAAAGCTAGATGTCTGAGCAGGATTCTAGTGCTAGAAATGTTCTGTCTAGGCGTGATTTTTTAAAGTTATTGGCTGCTGCAGGAACTGCGCTTGCTTTTACTCCTTTTGTTCCTTGGGGTCAATTCATGCCAAATCCTTCAAATACCGTTCTGCAAAAAGCTCAAGTTGTACTGCCAGATGGTACTCAAGCAAACGTAAAAACTTTCCCAAAAAATAGTTCTCAAGTAGTTACTTACCCATTAACTGGAGATTCAGTTCTTGACAAAGAAGCATTCAGAAAATGGCAGTTTATCAGACTCCCATCAGAACTTGGTGGAGACGTAGAAGATGTTAGTGCTTTTCGTGTGTATAGTATGGTATGTTTACATTTATGGTGTCTTTGGAAATACTGGCCTCAAGATGGAAGAAAAAGAGGAGAATGCCCGTGTCATGGGAGCATGTACAACCCACTTACTGGGAAAGCTTTTGCAGGACCGGCATCACTCCAAGCTCCGCCCTCAAATGTTCTTGCAACATTATATCTTGAAGCAGATAACAATGGAAATTTATGGTTTCTACCAGCTAAATGGGACATAAACGCTAATGGAATTGTAGGATATGGTCGCTTCCTTAAAACGTAGAAACGGTCTAGTAGATTTCTTCTACTGGATTTGGGATGGATTTGAAAGAACTATATTTATTGGAACTAAATTTTCATTTCCTGCAAGATTTGTAAGTCCATTTGGATTTCTTGGGATGCTTACATTTGTTACTTTTATAATCTTAGGAATCTCTGGAGCGCTTTTGATGTTTTACTATCAACCCATACTAGATAGAGCGTGGGACAGTGTTGCAAAAATAAACAATACCGTTCCGTTTGGTTTTATGATAAGAAATATTCATTATCATGCATCTAATGCGATGGTTCTTTTAGCAGTGTTACACATGTATTATCAATACTTTAGCGGAAGATACAAGATAAGAAATGAACTCATCTGGTTTACCGGAGTCATTCTTGGTACAGTAACAATACTTGAAGCTTTTACAGGTTATGATATAATATTTAGTGAACGAGCAGAGCTTGCACTTAGTATCGCTGCATCACTTACAAACTCTATACCGGTAGCAGGACCAACTATACGTGATGCCATGTTTGGTTCAGGATTTGCAGACTTTATTCTACGATTCTACACTCAACATGTGTTTGTTTTGCCAATAGTAATGCTTGGTCTAATGGCAGTTCATATGCCAAGATTTTTGGTCTTCGATATTCCTATGGTCATGGCAATTTCAGGTGCAATATTTATCACAGGCGGAGTCTTTCCAGTTGATCTTGGTTCAAAATTTGAACCCACGGTGCCGCCTGGAATCACTGTGCCAGAATGGTATCTGACAGGAATCTATGCATTTCTTAGAACACAATATGACAAATTTGTAACCGGAGTAGCTTGGCCTGCTATGTTTATCATAGCTCTTGCTTTGACTCCGTTCATTGATAGGTACAAAAAATTCTCTTGGAAGGACAGGCCCATCATTACAGCATTTGGAATAACTGGAATAGCCCAAGTTATGGTTACCACATACTGGGGATTCTATATTTCACCAGATACAACAAAGGCACTTGTAGCTAGACTTGTCATAGATCCTGTATTCTTTTACGCAGTAATGTTGTTGCTGGTTCCAATCGGGTTTGGTTTCTCATATATGATGATTAAGCTTGCAAAAGAAGCTGAAAGAAAAGCAAAGCTTGCAGCATCAAAAGGACCGCATAAAGTAGCTCAAATAAACTTGTCAGGAAAATGGATCAATTGGTTAATTGTTGCACTTTTGGCATTTCAAGTGTATCTTAACATTGCGGCGTATAATGCGGCACTATCTGGAATGAAAAACTTTTCACTCTTTCTAGTAGGATTGATTTTAATGGTATTTGCTGGCATGTTCCATCTTTACAGACATGGACTAAGTGAAGCAAAGAAGATTCCAACTCCGCCCCCCCAGGCAGTTGCTGAAATTCCAAAACCAATAGGCGCTTCTCCAGATTCTGCCACAACACTTCCTGGAAAAGAAAACACACCATCGGTAACAACCGCAAATACTGCACCAGCACCTGAAATAAAAACTGCAAATCTAGAAAATATTAGAGAACCAACGGTTGGAACATCTGATCTTAAAAAGCCATAAATTATTTTCTAATTTATACGATCGAATAACTTTATATGACAAACAAAAAAATTATTATCAGTTGAGCCTTCCAAGTTCAAGTCATGCTTATGGAATAGGATTGATAGCAGTGATAATTGGGGCTGCAGTTGGAGTTTCATATTATCAATTATATTTTGTCCCAGAATCAAATGCAAAACCAATAATTTCTGAAAAAGTATTGCATCCAGGTGAAACTACTACTATAACTATAGTACCAGGTGCTGAAAATAAAGACCAAGAACAGAATTACGTACCAAAGAAAATAGAGTCTCAGCTTGGTGTAAACAATCTAGTTATTTGGAAAAACACTAGTCCTGAAACTGGTCATACAGTAACGCCAGACAAGGGTAGTGAATTCAAAGACGCATATAGTGGTCAATTTGGTTCTCTTGGAATAATAAAGGCGGGAACAGACTACCAATTCCTATTCACTCAAGAGGCAACAATAAAGTATCACTGTGAACCACATCCTTGGATGACAGGCGAAATTGACGTTGTGCATGGAGCTACGACTTCCTAATCATCTTTTCTATTTGTGTTCGTAATCTGAAAGTCTAGGGGGTTAACTTGGCAAAGACAATGTCGCTTTCAATCTCTTTATGTTCTTGTATTATGGATACACGAAATTTTACATCATGAGTATGAGTAGGTTCAAATTCTATTACAGCTGTAAATTCTGCTATATTTTGTGGCATGTCATTTTTGTTGATGAATAACCGTGATAAATTTTGAGAAATGGCTTTACCATTATATGATTTGTAAACTATGAGTTGATTTGAATTTAATATCTGTGTATTCACAACAACGCCATCGTATCGACCAGAATAATTCACCTGAATTTTACCTTTGATCTCAGCATGGGGCCTTATGTTCAAATTTTCCATCTTTATTTCTACATCTTTCATAGTATATGCGTAAAATAATAAAGATAAATAACTTGTGAGAAAACAAGTGGATTTGAAAATTACATTACATTTTTAAATTAAAAATAAGCGGGTCCGAAGGTTCGCGACATAACAGTTTTAGCGCGTCCACCCCAAATTTTTTTGATTTTTATTAAGTTACTGAGGATTTGTTAATAATCCAATTTTTTTATTTTAATCGCTTTGCTAAGATTTGTATAGAACAATGTTACAACGTCTTTATTAGTAAAAATCTTATATAAGATTAACGACATGAGTACAAATGCCGCCCATGTTATCCTTGACGATACCAGTGTGCTAGAGAATTTATGCGAATCAATCTTGTACTCTAGTGGGAGCATACAATCAGTTGCGGTTATTAATAAAAATGGCAGGGCAGTTGAAGAAAAGGCTCGTGATGATTCTGATCTACTGCCAGATAAAAAAAATGAAATGTACTTTATGCAATGCGCATTGCAAATATCAATGGCTAGAGATTTTGACGAGGAATTTGGGCCTGTTAGTTTTACCATAACAGAGAGGGAGAATTCAAAATTTGTTTCAATACCATCTTTTTCTCATATCATATTAGCCAAAATGAAAAAAGGTACAGACCAAACAACGCTGCTTAACAAGGTTAAGAAGATAATACGAAATTTTGAAGCAGATAACAGAGAACTATCTGTAAGGAGAAGTAACCAGATTTGAACTTGTATGATATGAAAACAATTCATTGTTGCAAGTGTGACAAATTTATAGGTGAAATTGAATGTGATGCGGTTGTATTTTCAAAATGTGGGCAATGTGCCAACCCATTACCAGAAGGCGATGATAAAGCACTATATACAATAAACAAATATAAAATAAATCCTAAAAGTTTAGAGCTAGTCACTGCATGAAATCTGGCTCTGTGTAGTTAACGGGGTTTGATTAGTTGAATTTCTCATTGTGCAATTTCGGGGTTTGCAGATTACTCAAAACCTAATACCTTTCCAGTAACTGCATCTATTCTGACCTGTCTAACCACTGGGGGCATACCAGTTGATACGGTAGCTATCCATGTAGTGCCTTTAGACACAACCTTTCTTACCATTATGTTAGAATGCTGTTGTCCAAAAAATTTTTCTGCTATTTTTTCTATTGTAAATTTGTCCATACCAAATGTAACCTAATGATATTATAGGCATTTGCCAAAATATGGTTTGTGTTACAATCTTACAGAAGAGCAATTCATATTTTGTCTTAATAACAATAGTTCTGTTAGTCTCAGATGTACTCACAACTGACAATATTGCCAGTTTTAGAATCGACTGTAAGTATTCGATTTGATGTTAAACCAAATAAGGTTACAAGCCCTTTCACAACCCAATCGTCACCTTGAAGAAATACATTCCCTAGTTCAAAATTATCAAAACTTTGTGCAAAGAATTTTCTTGCTATAACAGTTGCTTTATCGGCATCGATATCAATCAACTAGAATTTTTACAGTAACCATTTTACCCAATGAATTAGACAGATTCAAGAATTTCAATCCCTTTTCAGTTGGTCTGTAAAGATGTGTACCTTCCTCATATGCCAGTAGACCATTTTGTTGCAAATATTTCAGGTATCCAACTAATTGAATATAGGAGAGATATGCGTTATACATTATTTTTGTTTTGGTAGCACCTGCTCTTGTGGACTCTAAAATCACAGTGGTGATATCAGATCTGCTACGATATTTCATCACATTTACTACAACATCATTCTATAAAGGTCGTCTGGCATGATGTTGTGGAATTATGTTATCTTTTAGACGCCAGTTTAATCAAATTCTCAATCTTGTTTTGTCCTAGTTCTAACTTAATTCCTGCTTGCTCTGCTGGTGTTTTACCAATAGAACTATGATCTCTAACAAAATTGTAATGAATCCTAAACGCATCTATTGTTTTCTGAGCAGATTCTTTGTGATCCATTCCACGCATTACTTTTTCTAGATCTGGATACAAGTCGGGGTTTAGTAACTATACATTATTCCAATTATATTTAGAATTGGCTACAATTGCCATTTCATTCAAATCATTTGACAGGCTCAAGAATTTCAATCCCTTTTCAGTTGGTCTGTAAAGTTGTGTACCTTCCTCATATGCTAGTAGGTCATTTTGTTGTAAATGGTTCAGATATTCCATGACTTGAGCATATGAAAGATATGCCTTGTACATCATCTTTGTTTTTGTAGCACCAGATCTTGCAGATTCTAGCATCATTGCAATAATTTCGGTTCTGCTACGGTATTTCATTACATAGGATATTGCATCTTTCTATAAAAGTGATCTGGTGTAATGTTATGGAATTATGTTCTATCTTTTAGAAGCTAATCTGACAAGTGACTTAGCTTTATTCTGACCTAAATATAGCTTGAAAAAATTATATATGATTTAATCTGGTTCTGTCAAGTTATAGGGACATAGGAAATAATTGTATTATTCTTCACTTAGACCAGTCAATAATTCTGCCAGTCTTTGCATCTATCCGAATTTTTCTTATATTATCACCAACGGACGAAAGTAATGCTATGACTGTCCAAATGTCGTCTTGTAAGACAGTATGTTCAATCTCAATAATAGTATGATGTTGTTCAAGAAATCTTGTCGCTATTTCTTTTGCCGAATTGGAATCAATGCTAACACTTGCTGTTGATACCAAGTGTCTCTATAGTATACCAATCCAAGTATTTACCTTAGTATGAAATACTTTTCCTAAACATTGTTCTATTGGTTCTGTTATCTCTAGGTTGGTCGAATAACTTTATCTGTTTCTAACACTGGAAATAGATTGGGTATGAGCTGGTAACGAAGGATAGCCATCATCCCAATTATGGAGCATATTGAGATTATACCAACCACAGAACCAAATTCAGGTACGGGAATTTCTTGTCCGTTAAAACTAAAGGATTTTTGAGCTATTACACCCTGACTGGATTTGAGAATGACCGAGGGATTTGTCTACCCCACCACTTTAAGGATTTTTCATTAGTTTTGATTTCTTTTGTTTTGTAGATTTGTACATGACAAGTCTCATCAATTGTCATTGTTCTTATTTTGGACTCCTGATGTCTAGCTTGCAAAAACAAGGTTTTCCAGATAGAAATTGCTAAATCACCAATTTGATTAAAAACAATATGCTTGAGAGAGAATTTGAAGAATGGAAAAACCTGGTAAACGAGTCTGTTGCTTTTTATGCCAATAAAATTAATCAGTTAAACGAGATGCTCAAAGATGAGAAACTAGATTCTGAAGAAAGACAGATCATAGAATCAGAAAAATCAAGTACACTTGATGAAAAAAAGAAATGGGAGCAGGCCCAAAATGAACTAGAAACCTAAATCTCAAAAATAGTTTCCAAATCATGATCATATTTTTGAATCACAGGTTCAAGTCCGATGGTTTTTGGACTGACAGTGGGCGCGAGAACTTGGAAATTTGTGAAAAAAAATTCAACAAGAAATGTGCAGTAAGCTAATCGGAGTAGCTACAAAACTCCTTTCCAAATTTTTTGTAAAAAAGGAAAATTATAGGATTGACGCGCTAAGATATAAGCCGGTGATATAGTGTAGTTCTAGCCGGAAATGACTGAGACCGTGTTTGACTGTGCGTTGGTTACATAGATGTCGTTGTTTGATGGATTGAATGCTATTGCCATTG
Source organism: Nitrosopumilaceae archaeon (assembly GCA_035935115.1). GTDB lineage: Archaea > Thermoproteota > Nitrososphaeria > Nitrososphaerales > Nitrosopumilaceae > TA-20. The sequence continues at coordinate 7,241 of DASYXK010000020.1, read as the reverse complement.
GGAAGGTGCCAACTGGAATTGTTGCAGTTTTGATAGTACCTGATATGACTGAGACTGAGTTGCCATGAGGGTTTGCAGTATACATATTGTTGTTAGAGGGGTTGAATGCGAGTTGAAAAGTGCCAAATTCAGAGTAAAGATTTACAATACCTACTAAAGTTGTACCTGAGATGACATAGATATTTTCAGCGGGAAGAATAGCTAGATACATGTAGTTGTAAAAGGGATTGAATGTCCATCCTTCAAGGCAACAGCCGCTTAGAGGGAGTGATATTTTAGCAACTAGGGTTGTACCTGAGATGACATAGGCTGTGTCAGTATAATCTTTTAGGTAAACATCATTATTAGAAGGGTTAAATCCCAGTGCACGAGGCCCGTAAAAACTGCCTGCCACGTTCGCAATCACAGTTGTACCTGATATAACTGAGATTGTATTTGACGAAGTGTTAGCTACGTACATGTCGTTGTTAGAGGGATTGAATACTATTGCCTCAGGAGTGTTACCAACTGTAACGTTTGCAACTACGGTTGTATCTGATATGACTGAGACTGTGCCGGAACCATAGTTAACTACGTACATATCGTTGTTAGAGGGATTAAATGCGATTCTTTCGGGTTGGTTGCCAACTGGTACGGTTGCAACTACGGTTTCATCCTCTATGATCGAGACTGTGCCTGAATGATAGTTGATGACGTACATTTTGTCGTTAGAGGGGTTGAATGCGAGTGCAGAAGGACCATTGCCAACTGTAACGTTTGCAATTACAGTTGTACCTGATATGATTGAGACTGTGCCGGAACCACCGTTAGCTATGTACATATCTTTGTTAGAGGGATTAAATGCTAGTGCATCGGGGTTGCCACCAACGGGTACGTTCGCGATTACTCTTGGACCTAACTGGCCAAACACATCGGTTGTAAATGTACCAAGCGATGATAACAATATTAAGGCAAAAACAAGTGCGGTCCATTGATGTTTGCGATTAAAACTCTTTAATGCTGTCACGAAATATCATAAGATCAATACATAAAATTACTATGCGCATATTTCTAGATAAAAATCACCTAGAAAAAAATTATATAAGATCAATCTCTTAGTGGACAAAATCAGGGCAAAAGCTGCTGCGGTTCCGGGTCCTGTAAGACTTGCACATTGTTTTGATTTTATTTTAAAAAATTCTAGATATAGTGATTGAGTAAAATGTTTTCTGTGGGTGCAGGCCATGGAAGGACTCGCTCCGTGAGTGTAAGCGGGCCCGAAGGGCTTCGATCCCTTGACCACTGGATTAGAAGTCCAGTGCTCTGTCCAAGCTGAGCTACGGGCCCAAGGATTGGGCACTGGGCTACCATATTAAGGGTTTTTCACAGCCAATTTTTTTTGTTTAGATCTCTTTCCATTTTGAAAAGAAACTGTTGCGAGTATCCAGCATGTGAACCAAAATACTCTGTAATTTTTTCATGAATGCTTTCATAATTTTTTTCCGTGAGGGATTTTTCTATCAAACCAGAAAATTTCTTTGAATAATATTTCTGGAGAATTCTCTGCGTCCACCTGTCTATTGGAAACGCCTCTAATTTTTCAAGCGAGAATAAGAGTATGCAATCTGCAACTTTGTTTCCAATCCCATAGATCTCCTTTAGCTCTTGTTTTGCTGAAATATAGTCTATTTTTTTTAAAAAATTAAACTCAATTGCACTAGAATTAACTGTCATTGCTGCTTTTTTTACGTATTTTGCTCTAAAACCAAGACCACATGAAAGCAAATCTTTCAGATTGGCCTTTGCAAGCTTTTCAACATCAGGAAAAGTAAAAAACTCATGACCCTCAAAATCTGTTTTGCTGCCAAATTTTTGGCAAAGTCGTTTCAACATTTGTTTGATGTTTTGTATGGATGAATTTGATGAGCAAATAAAAGAAATATAACATTGAAATGGATCTTGTCTGAGTAACCTTAGACCTGGAAAGTGTTTTACGGCAGATCTTACAAGACTATCTTTGCTTATCTCGTTTAAAATTTTTTTCATATTATCATCTTGCCTGAAAAAATTACTGGTCTTTTTTTGTGACGAAGTTATATCAAAAGGATTTTGTTCTACTCTTAAAACCTCTAAACCATTTACCCCATACCATATTCCGTCAATTTTGTCCCAGAGAAAAACTTGACCGCTATTGATAGTACTATCTATGTTTATTTTTGAAAATTCTTGCATCTTAAACGATAATCTCATCGCCCAATTTTGGCGCTATGGCGTCAAACCCAAACTTCTCATGAATCTCTTCTGCGAATTTAGTACATGAATCCCTATCTCCATGAACAGTCAGAACTTTTGGATTTCCTTTAATTCGTTTCATCATGTCAAAAAGACCAGTTCTATCAACATGCCCAGAAAACTCGAATTGTCTTACTTCTGATTCAGCTTTTACATCATTGTTCCTAATGCTTACCTTTCCAGTTTCCAATAATTTTCTGCCAGGGGTGCCTTCTCCTTGGTAAGAGACTAATGCAATACCATTCTTTTTGTCTAGTGCAAGCTGTTGTAAATAATAGACTGCAGAACCTCCAACTAACATTCCAGCTGGTGATATCACAACACATGGTTCTTTTAGAGCGCGTTTTCTTTCCTGCTCTCCTCTTATCCATTCGGCATGGTTGATTGAATCTGCAAACACTTTAGGATCACGAAGATATTCTGGATATTGAAGCATTATTTCGTTAACCTTGACTGCCATTCCATCCATGATCACTTTGTGCTTGAATTTGGCATTTTTTAGAACGCATGCAATTTCCTGTGATCTTTCTACAGAAAACGAAGGTACGAAAAGAGAACCCTTTCTATCTAAAACCTCGTAAGCAAACTCGATGAATTTTTCCTCAGTTTCTTCTCGTAGCATCTGATCGGTCTGGGAATAGGTACTTTCTGTAATCATTAAATCAATTTCGCCAAAATCAAGATCAGCTTCTCGTAACATTCTAGATCCTCGTGGATTTATGTCTCCAGTGTAGAAAAGTCTCTTACCTCCTGATTCTACTATGACTGAACCACCACCAACAACATGTCCTGACTCGTGGAGTTCAAAGGATGCATTGCCACGAGTAATTTTTTGCTTGAACTTGATCTCTTTAGAATGCATAATCATATTGGAAACTTCAGGCATTTCAAATGGAAGTGTATTTTTTCCCAATCTTAACATGTCCTCGATCAAAAGTCTGGAGAGATCAAGTGTTGGTGCTGTAGCATAAACGTCTGTACCACCATTTACAAAAAGTGCTGGTACGTTACCCGAGTGGTCAAGATGTGCATGTGTGATAACTACTGCATTGATATCTTTAGGCCTTACATGCATTGGATATGCTGGTTCTTTTCCCAGCGAAACACCATAGTCCAAAAGAAAGTTAGCGCCATCACAATTAACTTGAAATGCCGATCTACCTACCTCTTGGGCAGCCCCAAGTACTTTTACTTGCAAGAATTCAAAGTCTTCTAAAAGGACCTTTAAACCTTTATCGTTTTTCAATCTATCAATTATAATATCTGTATAATTTACAAAAGACTTAATTAGATCAAATAAAGATGATCTGACCATGGGTAGAACCTTTGAACAATGGTGGAATACCATCCCAAAAGACCTTCGAGACAAAGTTCGAAAGGGCGATGAGGGAAACAAACCATTACTAAACCAGATAAATTGGATTTGGGTTCATAATATGATGAATCAAAAGGGTGATCTAAATCCTTCTGCCGCTGAATTACTTGATTGGGTAACGAGCGGACAAATAGACGCAATGCGTCAAACCAAGAAGTAAAATAATCATTATACTTTCTTTTTTGTTTTTTATTTTCTATATTCCATTGTGAAAAATTTCTATAACTCTGTTATGGATTTTGCAGATGGTTTAAATAGCAAACGATGAAGATCAAAACAGAATGCCAATAGCAATCATTCCAGACATAGATGAACAAAGATGTATAGGCTGTGCGCTTTGCGTAGAGATCTGTACTTCTCTTGGTCCAGACGTACTTCGTGTCAAGCCCGTTGAGGGTTGGAAGAGAGGTAAAGCATTTGTCTTTTATCCAGAAAGATGCATCTCAGACGGTGCATGCATCGGAGTTTGCCCAACAAAATCAATCTTTTGGATGAGACCAATGAGCTACACTGCTGGTCAACCAGTTCCTCTTCACAAGAACGGAGTATTCGTAAAAGGCTGGGCAGAAGACGCCGCACTATAAGCGGAATCTGTTCTCGCACTCTTTTTTATTATTTTTAAATGCGATTAAGAAATTTTATTTTGATCTTTTTTGGAAGCATTTTTGCATAATGTTTTAGAAATTTATCATTTGCAATGTATGCTGTTTTAAAGCAGTTGTTTCTAAAGAATTTCTTCCAAGTATCTGTAAACTCTGGAAATTCTTCTTCGCTAAATGATGCTCTTGGCATAACATAGTGTGCTGCTGGATACATATCCGATATTTCAAGTGGTATTATTCCAAGAAAAGGATTGAATTGACAGAACTGAATGTCTTCGTAATTTTTAGCAAATTTTTTTCTTAGTTTGTTATATTCTTCTGAAAGATAAAATGGTCGCATTGTCCCATCTGGTATTATTATTATAGTATCCTTGTTTGATTTGAAATTGCGAACCGTATTATGAAATGCTGCTATTTCTGGGCGGTACTGGTCTTCCTTTGAATACAGAAAGATGGCTTTTTCCTTGAATCTTGGAGTAGAATCCATAAAATACTGATGATTTTCAGTAAAGACATCTATAGTTTCGAAAAGCTTGGGGTGTGACCTGGCCTTTTTGAGAACATATTCCCACAACCTTCCCTCATGGATGGTTTCCTTTACCCTATCTACCTCAGCTTTTATTGCGTACAGATTGTGCAGTGCAATCTGGTTTGTTCTTTCTACGTTTTCAAGTGATTGGATCTCTCTTGGAGTATGTTTTGAACATACTTCGCAATTACAAGAAAAGTACGACATGTCCTCTAATCTCATGGTACTATCTTCCATAATGTACCTTCCATGTTTTGCATAGAGCATATATGATGCGGAATCAAAAGTGTCACATCCAAGAGCAACGGCAAATGGAATTGTTAATGGATGGCCTGCACCGAAAAGATGTAAAGGAATAGAATCAGGCATTTGTTTTTTAGCTGTGATTATCATATTTGCAAGAAGTTTGTATTCATATGATTCCATGAATTCAACTGGACTGCCAAGAGCTAACATCTCAAACCCATATTCTACCAAAGTCTTTGTTGATCTCTTTACCAGATCAAAGTGTTCGCCACCTTGGATTGGACCTAGCCAGATCTGACCGTTTTTTTCAGAATTATCCAGAGTTTCTTTGGAAACTTTGAGTGTATGATCCACATAGAACTTTGCTTTTTTTTTCGAAAGACCATATCCTGTTGGCCTATCAAGTGGAATTGCAAAATCAGTTCCTATTTTTTGCTCAAATGATGCCATGTCTTTGGGATTGACATCAACTTTTCCATACTCTAATACCTGGTAGCCACCAGAATCCGTCATTATTGCACCGTCATAATTTATAATTTCATGAATGCCGCGTCTTACTGCTTCATCTCCGTGGTTGTTCAGTGTGATGTAAGCATTTGTTATGACAAGATCGAAACCCATCTCTCTGATTTTTTTAGGAGGAATTGTCTGCTTTACGGGATGAATCACTGGTACATACGCCGGTGTCTCAACTTTGCCATGGTTTGTGTGTAGTATTCCTATTCTTGCAGCAAGATCACTCTTTTTAATCTCAAACATTTCTTATATCATCTGTGGAGCATTATTTGAAGTTAGTAGGGAAAGAACCTCTTCAAATCTCCTTTTTTTGAAATCAAGCCAAGCCAATCGACTTGGTCTTCTTGAAACTTGCCTTTTTCAAAAAGCACCTCGATTCTTTTAACAACTTTGGAAACTGAACTAAGACTGGTATCAAGTTGGTGTATCTTGGATGGACCAAATTTTTTCAAAGCATCATAGAACGTGATTCCTAAAATCTCACTGCCCAAATTTTCTATTGTTTTTTGTTTAGAGTATTTTCTTTTTTTATAAATGGGAATCAACTTGTACGGACTTTTTCTTAGAACTATTGCCATATTGACTTTATTTCTTGGTATTACATATGGAGCCAAGTGTCCTACTATCAGAGAATGATTTGTAGTTTTTTTATCCAGAATTTTTTGCAAAGCTTTTGTATCGACATCTAGCGTTTCTTTTCCTCGTACAAATATGCCGTTTTCTATAGCTATCTTGTTTATATCTATAAGGTCAAGGTTGAGATTTTTTGCAATCTGTTTTGCTACAGTGTGTTTTCCTACTCCGGGGTTTCCAGTTATTACTTTAGACAACACATACCATCAAATCAAATTGGATTAAACGATTTCTGCAATACTAATAAGAGTATGCATTAGAAAGATTGCCATGCAAATAGGGCTGCTGGGAAAAACAAACGTTGGTAAATCTACCTTTTTTTCAGCTGCAACAGAGACTATAGCACAAATTGGAAATTACCCGTTTACTACAATTGAACCAAATGTAGGAATTGCATATGTAAAGACAGAATGTGCATGCAAACATTTTGGAATTAATCACACACATCCTCTATGTGTAGGCAGAACTAGATTCATTCCTGTTAAACTAATTGATGTAGCAGGTCTTGTTCCTGGTGCACATGAGGGCAAGGGACTGGGCAACAAATTTTTAGATGATGCAAGACAAGCCGAAGTTTTAATTCATGTGGTTGATGCTTCTGGTTCCACTGATATTCAAGGTCACTCTGTTCCTGCAGGGACACATGATCCACTAGAAGATGCAAAGTTTGTTGAAGAAGAGTTTGATCAGTGGATGAAACAAATCTTGCAGCGTGAATGGCAAAAGCTAACGCGAGAAATGGAAAGTAAGGGGTCTAAGCTTGTACAAGGAATTGCTCAAAGATTCAGCGGACTTGGCATAAAAGAGTATGACATTGAAGTTTTAATTCAGCATCTAAACCTGCAAATGAAAAAACCTACAGACTGGACTGAAAATGATCTATACACATTTGTAAAAGAATTGAGGAAAAGGACAAGACCGATGATAATAGCTGCAAACAAGGCAGATCTGTGTCATGATCTGTCTGTTGTTGATAAACTAAAAGTGCATGGACCCGTAATTGCATGTAGTGCAGAAACAGAACTGCTTCTACGAAAGGCATCAAAGGGCGGCATCATTGATTATTCTC
>DASYXK010000019.1:0-13433 GCA_035935115.1 Nitrosopumilaceae archaeon | reverse complement strand
CACCATCTACATCATCGATATCATCTGGCGAAGTTGCACCAGCATATGCAACAACCAGTTCTACAGGTTATACTGGAAACAAGTATTTTGCAACAAGAGCAAGATTGTCGTATCATCCTCCAGACAAACAATTCAAGGGTGGATCTGCAACGGCTCAAACTGTTCAAGTTGCACCAGAACCGCCAAAACCAAAACGCGGTACACTGCCAGCTGGCTGGAAACCTTAACTAATTTTTAAAAGCCTCTAGGACTTCTTGTGCATGTCCTGCAGGTTTTACTTTTTTAAATACCTTGAAAATTTTTCCTTTTTCGTTTACCAAAAAGGTTGACCTGTTTACACCCATGTATTCGCGACCCATGAACTGTTTTTTGCCCCATACTCCAAACTTCTTTGCAACCTCGGTATGAGTATCTGCAAGCAAAATAAATGGCACTTTCATCTTTTCGCCAAACTTTTTGTGAGACTCTTCATCATCTGGACTTATTCCAATTATCTCTATTCCAGCATTCTTGAATTTCTTATAGTCTTGGGCAAACTCGGATGCCTCTGTTGTGCATCCTGGAGTGAAATCCTTTGGGTAAAAATAGACAACATATTTTTTCCCCTTTAGATCTGATTTTTTAACCAATTTTCCATCTGCATCTTTTAAGCTAAAATCTGGAACATCATCGCCTTCTGTAAGCACAAGGTTTCTTTTTTTATTCCCTAATTATTTTTTCTTATTCGAATGTTTTATATGGTTATTCAAAAGGTGATTGACTGATGGTAAATCCACGTGCATGGTTTGCAGAAGCAATTGCAACATACTGTTTGGTTTTCTTTGGACCTTTATCTATAATACTAGCAGCTGTTGCATTTGGAAATGGACTGTCAGTTCCAGCAATAGTTATGATATCTTTGGCACATGGTGCAGCAATTGGCTTGATGGTTTATACATTTGGTCATGTTTCTGGTGCTCACATTAATCCTGCGGTGACAATTTCCATGTTGGTTACAAGAAGAATTGGAATCAAAGATGGCATTGCTTATATCATATTTCAGTTAATTGGCGCAATTGTTGCTGCTGCATCGCTTAAAGCAATCTTGCCAGATCTTGGTGCCAAGGTATACTTTGGAACACAAGGTGGACCAAGTGCACTTCTAAATCATAGTGCTATATCTGGTCTTGCCGTTGAAATTATTTTGACATTTTTCTTGGTTACTGTTATTTTCATGACTGCAGTTCACAAAAAAGCGCCTGCAGGAATGTATGGTCTTGCCATTGGTGGCATGATATTTTTGATTCACCTAGTTGGTGTTCCTCTGACTGGCGCTTCAGTGAATCCTGCAAGAACCTTTGGTCCAGCACTTATCTCCGGATACTGGGATTTTCACTGGATTTACTGGGTAGGCCCAATTATTGGAGCAATAATTGCTGGATTGATAATGAATTATGTTTTTGTAAAAAAGGCAGAACAGCAAGCAGCATAAATTTTGAATTTTAAATTATTTGAAATGTATTATAACGGGTCAGGTGAAACTTCCAATGGACCCGTTGCACAGCTTGGATAGTGCGGACGCTTGCGGAGCGTCAGGTCGTGGGTTCGAGTCCCATCGGGCCCGCTCTAACTGTTAGTCCGAGCCCTGCCTATTTTTGACTACGATCTTGTTTAAGCGTAATCGCTAAATTGAAAATAACAAACACCCTATTGTAAGACCATCGTTTTGTAAATTTGTCCAATTTGTGATGAACTGCAGTTATTTGTATTAAGATTTTTGTTTCAAGTCTAAATTATGTACCCTGTCTGATCAAAACAATTGATATCATTTGATATAATTTCAAATCTAAACGAAAAAAAATGAAAACATCTTTCTTCCTAGCAATAATACTATCATCAGTCTTACTCATTCATACAGTATATGCACAGGTACCTATGGGAAGCCTAGTGGTTACAGTAAAACCAGAAAAAAGTCCGCTTGAATCAGGTGAAATTCCAGTACTAATTGGAACTGTTACAGATCAAGCAAACAAACCAATAGGAAATGCCAAAGTCAATATCAATACTTCCTATGGAACTTTTGGAATTTCTACAGACAACGATGGCAAGTTCAGATACCAATACTCAAGTCCTGTTGCATCTGCACAATATATGGTAAATGTCAAGGCCCAAAAAGATGGCTATGGGATAGGTCTTGCTAGTACGACATTTTTTGTTTATGGCACACCGGTGTCACAGTCTCAACAATATGATTTTAAAACGGTATCTGGTGACAAGATAAATCAAGATCCCATTGCCTCTAAAATTCTCAAAAACGTAGAGATTGCAAAAAAGCAACAAGCAGAACAGGATGCGAAGATGAAAAAAATTGAAGAAAACCAAAAATTTGTAGATGGTCAACGAGTGCTTGCCAATCAACAACTTCAAATTGATCTTCAAGGCTGGTTTGCACAACTTAATCCGTTTACACCTAGAAATGCATACGCTGCATTTGTTTCTCAAGTAAATCAAAACGTTGCAAGCATTTTCTGGGGCCAGTTTAACTTTACGGAACAGAAAACAAATGAAGGTCTTGCTACAGAGAATCAAGTTCTTCAAAAAGGAGGCAGTAATGATCAAGCAAGAAATGCATTAATTCACAACGCAGGTAGCTCTAAAAGTGAGATAACCAAAGTCAACAATGACTTGAATGTAAAGTATGGCAATGCAAGCAAGAACGTGCAGTCCAAGTTTGACAAATATGGAAACTTGCCTAGATCCTAAAAATCAATTTCATTGTAATATTATCCTAATCCTGTAAAATGCAATTAATGATAGTTATAGAGTTTTCAATTTACTCTTTTGCGCTGATAATTCATGAGTAAGATTAATCTATGATAGATCTTTCGCAAAGACATGTCAGTTTTCAATCGTAGAGAAAGAGTTCGAATAGTAGAATCAGAAATAAATTCTGAAAAAACTTACATCATAAAAGATATAAAAAAGATCAGAAAAGGTGGAGTCTTGTACCTGTTAAAATCACTTGAAGAAAAACCTATTTTACGATTGTATTATGAAAATGAAGAATCACTTCTTGAGAGAATTTATTAAATAAGAATTTTTTAAATTAATTCAGACAAGAAAGATTTACTTGATTCAATCTTTGATTATAAATATTGAATATTTACCAGTGTTATGAAACCCTTGGACTCAAACCAGGTGCCTCAATAAAAGAAATCAAGCAAGCGTACAGGAAACTTGCCCTTTTATATCACCCTGATAAAGACTCCTCAGATGGTAACGAAACAAGGTTTAAGCAAATTTTAGATGCTTACCAAACTTTGAGGCTACATAACAAAACAGAATTAAAAATCACAACAAAGTTTACGAATATTTATCCTGAAGATGCTGTATCATCATATGAGAAAGCGGAAGCGTTGATTGCAAAACAAAACTATGAGGAAGCAATTACATTTTATGATAAAGCATTAGAACGGTTACCACGATATGAAAATGCTTGGCTCAAAAAAGGTGATGCTCTTTCTCACCTGAAAAGACATGAAGAAGCGCTTGCATGTTATGAAAAAGTTCTACAAATAAATCCAGAATCAACAGATGCTTGGAACCTGAAAGGAGTGTGTCTTTCTGATTTGAAAAGGTATGATAAAGCTCTGGAGTGTTTTGATGAGGCAACTCTGTTAAATCCTATGCATTATGCCGCATGGAACTTTATGGGCGTCTGTTTTTTTAATTTGAAAAAACTAGAGAATGCTTTGGAATGTTTTGAGAAGGCAATAAAGATCAAACCAGGATTTGCAGTTGCATGGCACAACAAGGGAGGAGTCTTATTGAAATTAGATAAAAAGAAAGAAGCAGAAAAGTGTTATGAAAAAGTAAAGAAGCTAAGGCAATAGTGAATTAATTAGGAAATTTTGCGATTTAGATTTGTATAAACTAGTATGTTATGATCAATCCCATGCAAATTTTGATGATCTATCTAATCTGATAACATTTGTGAAGAAATCTACTATGGTTTTTGAATTCAACGATCTTGATAAGTTTGAATTTGAAGAATCTGATGATCTTCGCGAGTTCTTTGAGGATTAGTTTTTTCCAATACGATAAGATGACTTATTATAGTAACAAAACTATGTAGAGCATGCAAAAAACTCCAGTAGAATGTAAATGTCTTTCTTGTAAATGTGGCACCTATACCTATAACGAATCTAAAGTGTGTGCTAGCTGTGAAGACAACAAACATGCGTCAGGGGAGAAAAGATGGTCTACTATTGTATTAGCAAATGCCCCGTCAACCATTATTGCAGAAGAAACAATGTAAAATTTAGTAAGAATGAATTTTGTCTTGTTCTACAAGTTTTGGTAAAAATCTTGAACAGAATTTAGATGTTTAATGATTCTCTTAATCCTTTGTACCTGTTTCGTATTGTAACTTCGGTTACTCCAGCTGCCATTGCAATGACCTTCTGTGTGGTGTTTTCTCCGTTGAGCACACATGAAAGATATAATGCGGCCGCTGCTAGTCCCATAGGATCTTTTCCAGCTGTGATTTCCATCTCATTTGCATCCTTTAAAATTGTAAGAGCTCGGCGCTTTACCTTTTCACTTAGGCCAGCTTCGCTTGCTATTCTAGATGTGCATATTATTGGATTTACAACTGGCATGTTTAGATCAAGTTCTCGCAAAAGCAATCTGTAACATCGTGAAATGTCCTTTCTTTTTACATTGATTTGATGTGACATGTCGTTTAATGTTCTTGGTGTTCCACTCTCTCTGCATGCTACGTACAGTGCTGCTGCAAGGACACCTGGAATTGATCTTCCCCTGACAAGACCCTTGTCAAGTGCCTTTCTGTAGATGTATGCCGTCTTTTCTATTACTGCATTAGAAAGTGCAAGCTTGTCTTTTAGTCTATCAAGTTCACTAAATGCTTGTCTAAAGTTTCTGTCTGCAGGTTCGTGTACTTGACTTCTACTGTCCCAAGTTCTAAGTCTCTCTATGGTACTTTTCATTGATGCGGACAGTGGTTTTCCAGTTACATCCTTGTTTGCATGACCAATTATTGTTGCAAGTCCCATGTCATGCATAGCAAGTGAGGTAGGTGAACCTGTTCTACTTCTGTCATCTGATTCATCTTTTGAAAATGAACGCCATTCAGGACCTGTTTCCTCAACGCGTTCTGAAATAACAAAACCACACCCAGAACAAAACCTTTCTCCTGTGACATTATCAGTTACCAGGGATTTTTTTCCACAACGTGCACACTTGGTACCAACATTTAGAGTCTGTAAAACCATAGAATTCTGATATGTATTGGTTTAACTGCTTATAAGAACTAGAGTATTTCACGACTTTCTCTTTTTACACCTGTTTTCTCGGTTTGCCTTCTTATTTTTGGTTATGTGCGAATATTATTTCCATTTTTGGCAGACCCGTTTTTTATTTTAATTGTTTTCTAATAATGAGGGAATTCAAAAAAATTGAAAATAGGCATAATGATTTGGGGGCATTTTTAATTGTAGAGCTATAGCAGATCAAATTGTTATACCAAATGCGCTGTCATCTGTAAATGATCTTACGGATTCTATTCAAGGAAAGGTAATGTCTGAATTCCCAGTAGATGTTCAAGCAAGTCACTCTTTTGCTACTGCTTCAGCAGAGATGAATTCGGGATTTGATCATATGCGTTTGCAGTTAACGTCTTTGGAAAAATATATGCAAATGGGTTCTATTTCTATGGGACTTGTTGGAATAGGGCTTGTGACATTTGGTGGATTGATAAAAAACGGTACAAAATTTAAAACTAACGACACTCCGATAGAAATACTCAAAAAAAGATTGGTCAAAGGGGAAATAACAAAAATAGAATTCGATAATCTAAAACAAAATATTCAATAAACAAAAATCATCAAGAAAATTTTCTTTATGGTGTTGATACTCTGTTAAAGTAAGCCAATACATGTGGCTGGAAAAAATAACAAATTATTACAATGCCAATAATTAATTCAGATGACGTTCCAATTAATTTGTTAGTTGGATCAGTATTTGTATGTGAAAAATAAATCAATCCTATAGCTATGCTTAACAAAGTTTGAATTATTGTAATTTTCCACGCCCATCTTTTTCCTTTTAGTACTCCGATACCAATTATTATTCCAGCACTACCAGCTACTATGAGCCAAATAATTAAAACATGGCTAAGACCGCCATCCAAAATTTGAAGTAACATGGAGATCTCCGGTCTTTGAGGTAATCTATTCAAGTACATTTCTATGTACTGAGCTGTAGTTGAGAGTAACACTCCACAGAAAATTGCTATGACTCCTTCTATGATGTAGAATAAGCCTCTTACAGTAACACCTAGTGGTCGTTTATGGGATATTGTAGACAAAAACCAAACCTCGTTTTTTTGATTTTGGGGAAAACCTGTAAAGCAATTTAATTCACTAACGATTCTTGGCATTCTTTTAATTCGAGAATTTCGTTACTCATTTCTGATATAGCTGTATCTATTTTAGAAAACTGCTCACTTGTTATACCGTCAATTTCATTTAATTTCAATCTTAATATTTCCAAGCCTATCTTGATTACACAAAGATTATACATTAAAGGGAATCTTTCATGATTTTCTTTTTTTAAAGATTCGTTAAGAGTTACTGATCCCGAGGAAATCTTGGCATCATTTACCATATCTGACAATGCCACTAACATCCCAAGACTCTCTTCTAACCCACCCAACTTTACTCAATCTTACCCAAATTATTTTAATATAAAAAACTGCCCTTCCAAAGTTGGAAATGACATAAAAAATGTCGCTAGAGCTGATCAAAAATTGTAATTATGTTTGCTTATTCTGAAATCACTTTGAGAAACTTTTCAATTGGTTTGTGTTCAACAAAATCGATCAGTTCATTTTTAATCGATTCAACAATAACAATATGTGATTTACCAAACAAGTCTTTGAGTGCATTAGCTAGATATTCTGGATGTTCATAACAATCTTCCAAATAACTTGATGTTCTTCATAAAGTATGTTTGAAACTTGGTCTAGAGCAGTTTTACTAATTTTTAGTAATGCCCTTTCAATAACAAATGCAACTAGAGCCTTTCTTGCATGATCACTATCTACGTTTAGTATGAATGTGAATTGATATATTATAAATAATTTGTTAGTAAACCCACTATTCTGATAATAATTGGAAATTTAGCTTGAAATTGATCGAAAAATTACTGACGTTAAATAATGATCAAAATAGTTGTTTATCCAAGAGATCTTGAATGCTTTTGGGTATGAGGTCTTTCTCCAGGGAATTTTCTTCTCATGTGACCAGAAGGTCTTCCATAAAGCAGTTCCAAGAACCAAGCTTCGTGTTCAATCTCTTCTTTTAGTATGTCCTTTGCTACATCATAGGTAGCAAAATCTTTGTTAAATGTCATTTTACACATCTTATTCCAATTCACAATAGCACCCTGTTCTGCTTTTAGGCATTTTTCTAAAATTGATTTAATATCTGTCTTGTTTGGCGGCAATTGCAAAAACTCACAACCGGACATTTTGATAAATGCCGGTGCATCATTTGGCAAGCTACCGCCTAACTCAAAAATTCTTGATAGACATGATTCAAAATGTGACAGATCTTCCAATCTTGCATCTTCAATTACACCTTTGATTCCTTCGCCTTCCATGCCAGTACAGTGCATTCTTAGGTTTGTGAAATAATAATACGCAGTAAATTCTACTGACGCATTGTAGATTAGTTGTTTTATTATTTCCTTGATATCAGCTCCATTTTGTTCAAGTACTTTGACGCCAATTACATCTGGATTATTTTTTGTCATACGATTTTTTCCTTTTGATAGGCAAACAATTTACTAATCTGAATATAAAGAGATCGCTGGCAGGGGAATTATTTAGAAATTAGTACATTGACAGGAAGTTCCGAAATCTACTTGGATGATTAAAATTATTCATCCTGTATTGGAAACACAGATTTGTAGTAACTAAATCATGAATATGGCAATTATAAAAAATCGCTAATGTTTTACAGCTCACTTTGGAAATAGACAATGGAAGATTTTTTACTACAAATTAATCTCAATCTTTATATCTAATTCATTAGTGTACTAATGATTGGTAGACTAACTAATATGAGAAAATATGACTTTGAATCAAGCGTTGGATTTATCGTAAATACTACTGCTAAAGCATTCCAGAAGGCATTAGATGCCGAGCTTCGAAAAAACGTTGGTGTTACTATTAGTCAGTGGCGCGTAATTAGTACACTTACAAGGCAACCAGGTATTACTCAAAAAGAAATTGCAGATAGAGTTGGGATAGAGGGTTCTACACTTGTACCAATAATTGACAGAATGGAAAAAGATGGGTTTGTAAAAAGAAAATTAGATGATGAAGATAGAAGAATTAATCGAATTTACCTAACAACCAAGGCCGATGATCTCTGGAACTCTATGATTGAATGCGCTTTACTAATAAGAAAACTTTCTACAAAAGAAATTTCAGAGGAACAGATCAAAACAACATTGGACGTTCTAAGAAAGATTTCAAAAAATCTGACAATCTATTTTGATGATACCAATTCTATAGTTACTTTATCAAAAAAGGTCAAGATTTGAGGAGATGTAAGGATGGTAATGCCAAAAGATGCAAATGACATACAATCTCCTTCAGATAAAATTCCACGGTCTGCTTGGAAAACACTTGCAATACTTAGTCTGATTGCAACAATGTCAATGTACGCTGAAACAATGCTTATCCCAGCAATTCCTGATCTCATAAAAGATTTTTCCATTTCGTATAGTACATCGTCGTGGATTCTTACTACGTATCTTATTGCAGGCGCTATAATGACTCCAATATCAGGTAAACTTTCAGACATTTATGGAAAAAAGAAAGTCTTGTTAATAATTATGATAATTTATGCTGCTGGCGTTTCTGCAGGCGGATTTACAACTAACATCTATTCTATGTTACTAGTTAGACTTGTTCAGGGAATTGGAATGTCAATGTTTCAAATAGCATTTGGAATAATACGAGACCAATTCCCAAGAAGCAAGATTGCCATAGGGCAAGGAATCATAACCTCAATGTTTGCCGCAGGTGCTGTGATTGGACTTGTTGCAGGAGGGCATCTCATACAAAATTATGGTTGGCAGTCTACCTTTTTCTCTATTATTCCTATAGTGTTGGTACTCTTAGTAATAATTAAGAAGTTTATTCATATTGATGAGACTCTGAATCCAAACATTACTTTAGAAGGCAAGAAAAATGAAAAGTTCCAAAATAAAATTGACATTCCAGGTGCAATCGCACTTGCCATATCTGTGACATCATTTTTACTCACACTTACATTTATGGAAAATGGTACTTCTAGCTCATATCTGATAATTGGACTTGTTGGAATTGCAATTATTTCTTTGATCCTCTTTGTGATGATAGAAAGAAAAGTAAAATCTCCACTGATAGATTTCAAAGTTTTGTTACACAAAAGCATCTTTCCTGCAAATATTATTGTGATGATTGTGGGGCTTTCGATGTTTATGGTCTTTCAAACAATTCCTGTACTGGTACGAAGTCCAATACCTCTGGGGTTTGGTGAGGATCCACTAACTACAGCAAATGTTCAACTGCCTTTTGCATTGGTTCTATTGATATTTGGTCCAACATCGGGTTTTATTATTTCTAAATTAGGTTCTATAAAACCAATCATTGCAGGAAGTATAATTGGCGCTACAGGTTTTTACTCTCTCTTTTTGTTCCACTCTACAGAATCTTTAGTTGCTGTAAACTTGGCTATCTTATCGGCAGGTCTTTCTTTGACAAATGTAGGAGCAATGAATATTGTAATGTTGGCAACGCCAAAACAATCCGTTGGGGTATCACTTGGAATGTCTACATTGATTAGAATAATTGGTGCATCAATAGGGCCTACAATTGCTGGCATGTACATGCAAACCCATCAGGTGACGCTAACAGGTTTTACTACTTCCTTTCCCTCCATAGATTCCTACAATCTTATCTTCCTTACCGCTACAATAATCTCGGTGGTCTCAATAGTACTTGCAGTAATTTTGTGGAGAACAGTTCCAAAACATCATGTTCATGCTGTTTAACACATAATGCCAAAATTTAGTAGTGAAATACTGAATCGCCAATGGTCTTTTTCCAATCTGCTCGTATGCCTGGTTTACCTTTTAATTTTTCGATGTAATTAAAAGCAGATAACCCAGCTGCAGCGCCATCACCGCATGCAGCTATGATTTGTTTGTATGGGATAGTGGTGGCATCCCCGGCAGCAAATATTGCGGGATGTGAAGTTTTACCTCCATCAGAAACCTCGATTTCTCCTTTTGAATTAATTTTGACTATATGTCTTACAAAATCAAGATTAATTTTTGAACCCATTTCAATAAACAGTCCATCAACGTTAATTGTTTTTTCTTTTCCAGAATTATCTAATATTGTAATTGATTGAAGACTGTTGTTTCCAGATAAAGACTTAATGCTAGATTGTGGAACAAGCTCTACATTTTCTTTCTTTTCAAGAGAAGCAATCATGTCTTTATCTCCTCCCAAAGCTCCGCCTTTGTAAATTAGATAAATTTTTGAGGCCATCCTTGAAAGTAAAATGCCGGATTCCACAAGGTATCCTCCAACTCCCACAACAGCTGTTACTCGATTTTGATAAAATGGTGCATCACATTTTGTACAATAATGCACCCCTTTGTTTGCAAAGGCAGACTCATTTTCAACTCCTAGATTATTTGGAACTTTGCCTGGTGCCAATACTATTGCCTTTGTGATATACTCCGAGCGGTTTGTCTTTACCTTTAAACCTGATTCGGTTTCATCTATTCTTTCAACAGTATCATAAATCATCTCGCCATTAAATGTGAGATATTGACTTTCTAGTGTCTTTGCTAATAATGGACCACTTGACATAATTGTACCTGGATAATTTTCAAGCTTTGGAATTAGATTTAGTTGACCGCCAAGATCTTTTGATATTAGAAGACATGATGCTTTTTGTCTTGCAATAAATATTCCTGCAGATAAGCCAGCAGGTCCGCCTCCAACTATTATGATCTCATATTCTTGGACCAATTTAGTTTACAGTGATAAGTGAAGTAATGTTGGTTATGCCATCAATATTATGCAAGGACACATCTATTGCGTTTTTAATTTCTTGCATATTGTCTGATTCTAATATTATCAGAATATCATAAATACCATAAGTCGTTTTGACTGCCTTTACAGTTGGTATTTTTTTTGCCTGTTCTATTATATTTTTTTGATGTTTATAATCTACATTTAACAAAACATATGCTTCATTCATTAGGTACCAGTTATTGACATATGTTAAAAAGTTTAGGATATTTTTTATTTATCTCTACTTTTGAGAGATTCTAATTCTATTTTCACAGCTTCATGTTCTGCTTTTAATCTTGCATGCGCAGTCTTTATTATTTCAAGTTCTTTTTTTATCGACTCATATTTTACATTTATTGAGGCGACAACAGAACCTGCAGCTTCCATTATTTTTTTAGTCTCGCCTTCTTTTCCAACATTTGCTAATTCTTTTTCTATAAATGTAATCTCCTTTTTTACAAGCATAATTTCCTTGGCCTTTACTTCTTGGTTCTTTGTAATCTCAACAATCTCAGATTTTCCACTTATGATCTTTGAATTTATCTCATGAAGTTCTCTTTTCGCTAATTCGATCTTATACTGCATCTCATCTAATTCTGTCATGAGATCATTTTTTTTGGAATTTATTTCAGATATTTCATCATTTACAGATTCAATTTTTTCTTTAATTGATTCCACTTCTTTTTGATCATACTGTGATTTTATTGTGGAAAGATCCATTCTAGCTGATTGAATTTCTTCTAATATGGATTGGTGTTCTGATCTTAATTTAGAAATCTCAATCTTGTTTGATTCTAGTTCTTTTTTAGATTCTGCTAATTTTTTTAGTTCTATATCGTATTCATCTTTTACATTTTCTAATTGGTAGGATGTCGCATTTAGGGCAGCCAATGCATCTTGTATCTCATTTTTTATTTGTTCTAACTCATTTTGTGGTGTTTCTTCTGGGGTCTTAATCTTGATTTCTTCATCTGATTCCATTTTTTCATGTTTTTTTGAGCGTCCAAACAGGCCCATTAATATCGTCTCTTTACTTCTACGAAGAACATTACTTTCAACTTATTCCTTAAACCGATTTTATCTGCTTATATCAATTCTCTTGTATTTGATCCCATCTTACACATTTTTCTTTTTTTTCAAAAAAGTAAGGTAAAAACCAATACCGCCTAAAGCAAATCCTGCTATTATTGCACCAATACCTTCGACCAAATTTTGTTTAAAATATGAGGGGGCAAAAATAAAAATCAAAATCCCGCCAACTATTAGCGCCATGCCTCCACTTTTTGGTCTATTATGTTCACTATGTGCCATTATTGATACTCCAAAAGAGTCTGCGCAACTTTCTTTCTTCCTATATCCATGATGAGCGGACCTATCTTTGGACCACGTTCTGACGCCAAAATAATTTGATATAATATTTTGAAAAAATCTTTTGGTTGAACACCATTGTCTTTGGCAATCTGATAGATGAAATTTTGTAGATCTGTTGGTTCTGTATCAGATGAAAGTGTTGATGCTAACTCTTTTAATGATTTTTTTATATTTTCATCCATTTGTACCTCGACTTTTGTTGGTTTATCAAAATCATCGGCATATGTTCCGGCTAAATTAATCAAATTGTCAATTTCTGAACTCGATTCTTTTATTGTACCATACTCTATTAATTTTTTAATTACAAGTTGATTTCTGTTTTCCCTGAATATTTTGCAAAGCTGGATCAGCAATCTATAATTAACATAGGGTGTAGGATTTTTGGGAATATTTAGAAGATTTACATATTCATAGAGACCTTTTGCTCTGATCATTTTGGTTTCATTATCAAGTTTTGTCTTTCCAAAGTAAATATTTTCAAGCTCATTATATTCATCCATTAGAGATGGAATATCTTCAAATCCAACTTCACGAGTACCAGTAATTCTTTTGTATAATAAAAGTAAAATGGATTTTGGTGAACCATATTTTAGCCATGTTTGAGATGTTACTACATTACCAAGAGATTTTGAAATCTTCTTGCCGCCCTTATCTAAAAACATCTCGTATTTTACATGATGCGGGTGTGGAAATTGCAGTATTTCATCTGCTACCCAATCATTTACCTTGACAGAGTCCATGATGTCCTTTCCATATGCTTCAAATCTTATATCAAATGCCTGCCATCTTGCAGCAAATTCTACCTTCCATGCAAGCTTGCCCAAATCTTTTGTGATATCAGCTACTCCTTCGTGGCTGCAGCCTGCTAAAACTTTGGAACCGATTGTAGTATCTCCACATCTGTATTTTATCTTTTTTT
>DASYXK010000018.1:0-4209 GCA_035935115.1 Nitrosopumilaceae archaeon | reverse complement strand
ACCAGCTTCACCTATCTTAGAACTAGCTTTGGATGCTATTTGTTGTACACGCCACATCTCGTCTCCTATCAAAGTAATAACACCCCTGTTGTAAGTAATTGAAGCTAACGAATCAAATGCTAGAATGTATCTTTCATTTCGTTTTACATAATCTGCATCAAGAAACAATACTCTAGTAAATTCTATACCATCTTTTGTATATGGAGATAAAATTACAAATTCATTATACCTCTTGTCTTTTTCAAGAGATTCAAACAAATTTTGTGCAGAAACACTTTCTATTCGTAATATTGCGCAATTCTTCTTTCCTGTAACTATTTTAAGAGGATGGCCATTTTTTTTACTAGGATTTCTCTCAATAGTAGTAAGTTTTTCAGGTCTATTCATATCGGTTATTATTATTGGCATATCTACACCATTTTCTACAATCTCCTTTATCGCAATTGGATCTAGAATTTTCATTCCAAACATGCCAGCAATTCTAGCTTCGTTATACGAAAGTTGCCCAATGTCCTCTAATTCTTCTTTTACAATTCTTGGATCGGCAGAAAGAACAGCGCTATCCTTTTCAAAATCAATTTCAGTATGATATTTTTTGCTAAATAATATGCCAAGATCTGCAGCGGTTCTATCTGAACCTCCTCTTTCATAGGTAGTTTCTAATCCATCCGTAGTTTTTCCAATGAATCCTCCAATAGATAGCACATCATTTTTTTCTAATAAGGCTTCAATGGCATTTACATTCTGAGAAGATTCTACAACCAGAAAGTTTGCTGATTCTATATTTTTGTCAGTTATTATTGGCCATGTATCAAATCCTATTACATTTGATTTAATCCCAGCACTTTTTAGAACATAATTCATTACATGTGACATGAGTATTTCTCCAGAATAGGCAAGAACTCTGGATCTTGTTTCATACGCAAATTCTTTTTTTTGCATAGCTATATTCAGTGCATTTGATGATTTTTCTAACAAGGAATCAATTATTTTTTTACAATCATCTTGGTATTTCTTGTCTACAAATTCTAATATTTTCTGATATGGTTTTTTTAATTCCTCAATGTTTACTGGATTTCCTTCTTCTGCTTTTTGACCAATTTTTAAAGCAATGTCTGTAAGAGATCTTTGTTTACTATCGTATTCAGTTAATGGAGCAGAAAAGACCGCAATTACTTTGGCATCTTTTTTTAATTCATTAATGCGTTTGATGATAAGAGGTATTTGCTTACCGTCAATTCCTATCGCACTTCCACCAAACTTTGCAATTACTAGATTTTTCAAAACTTAATTACAGCTCTCAAAATACGTGTATAAAGTTTGGGTAAACTATGAATTCAATGACATTTGAATTCAGATGAATTATACGCATTCCTTAAATCTGGAATTTAGACTAGTCAATTATGTCATTTGTGATAAATTTTGAGGATGAATTCAGTTGAATAACCTCATACAAGGTGAACTATTCAAAGACAAAAATACAAATCATATATTACAATATGTTCCTGAGGTAGGTTTAGTGCATAATGAATCGTTATGTAAGGAAATAACTGGCTGTATTAATTTTCAACAAAATAACTAAGATCATAATAGATTTTTTATCAAATTTGCAGCTTTTTGCACCCCATCAAAATTCGCTTGAATTCTTTTTTCATTAATTTTCTCTGGAATCAAAGATTCTAACCGGAAAAGATCATTAAAAGAAAAACCAGCTTTTTTTGCATTTTCTTCTTGCTCAAAATGTCCCTTTATTGGTATGAAAATACCCGGCGTTCCATAATTTTTAGATTCATCAATTGTTGATTTGCCTGCAAGAGAAATTATCAAATCTGCCGCGTAAATGATTTCATGTAAATTATTTACAAAACCAAGATTTCGTATCTTATTATTATGAATTTTTAATGATGGTCCAGAAACAATGACAAGTTCGGCATCTAATTTTATTTTTTCAAAGATATCAATCACTGCATCAATTAAAAATTTTCCTGCATTTGTTCCTCCTATGCTTACAACAATTGTTTTTTTATTAAACAAAAATTTCTTTCTTAATTCATCCCTTGTCTGTATAATACTTCTTACTATTGGCCCAACTCTTACAATGTTATCTTCATTAGGACCATTTTCAGGTAAAATTACAAGATCACATTTTTGAATTATCTCTTTCATTGAACGATTCATCTTTTTCTCAATTAAAGAACCAATTCCACGTACAAATCTTGTTTCTAAAATATCGGTAATCAATATTGTTCTTAGTTTTTTTTCCTGTCCTATTGTAAGTGATGCAAAATCCTCATCGCTAACTATGAGATCTGGTTTTTCTTTTTCTATTATATTTGATGATATGGCCTTACATTCCTTATAATACGAATAATATTTGAAAAGCCAATTTAATGGATTTTGTAATTTGCCATGATTGACTACAAAAGAAGGAGGATGGTAAAAATCCTCTATATCAAAACCATAGTCTGAAAATAGTTTTGATCCTCCTTCACCACTGATAAATTTTGTAGAATTTTTATCAAGATATTGAGCAATAGCTATGTCTCGTGTTGCATGTCCAAGACCTATTGGACTTGAAAAGAAAACTACCTTATTCATATTTTGAATTCAATTGATGATAATTTCTGCGTTTTTCTTTTCATATAAAATTCTCAAAGTTTAAATGCATTTCTAATTGGAATTTGCTTGGGTTCATAGTCCAGCTGGTTATGACGTCGCCCTTACACGGCGAAGATCCAGGGTTCGAATCCCTGTGGACCCATACTTACATATCGTATGAATCCAATAGAAAAATGACTAAATTTTCCATTTTTGGAGCTGATGGTTTTTGTGGGCATCTACGTGAGCATCTCAGGTAGATTTCTAATAATTACATCATGTCCATAAAATACATGTAACGAACAATACTCCTTTATCATTTTTTCAATAGATTTATCATTAAAGTATTTTTCATTGTATC
Source organism: Nitrosopumilaceae archaeon (assembly GCA_035935115.1). GTDB lineage: Archaea > Thermoproteota > Nitrososphaeria > Nitrososphaerales > Nitrosopumilaceae > TA-20. Next base: position 1,250 of record DASYXK010000018.1, on the reverse strand, counting down.
TCCCAAATGATTTTTTGCAGTTATGACAGTATATCTCTTTCAAATTCACATCAATTTTTCTTTCTTTTCATAACTGATCAAGTCTCATTTGCTTCAGAATCTATCATTATGTAATTTACAGTTGGAATTGGTTCAATGTATTTGATTATCTTTTTTGGAAAACTATCTAAAGTGATATTGAATATAATCTCTCTTAGTGTTTCTGGAACTCCGATCAAAACATTATCTCTTGTTAAAATTTTTGATGAGTTATTTACTATTTCTGATTCAGATTTGTTTGAACGTATTTCACTTACTATATGTGCACAATATGTCAACAAAGCTTCATTGACGTTTAGTTTCAAATTTTTTGAGAGTTTGTCCTTGACTAATTCTACTACATTATGAAAAATTGCATCATCTTCATTTCTGAATTCAAACAATTTTGTAAAGGAGAGATCTGATTCTCCCTTTACCACCATCTCGATTCTAATCAATTTCTTTTTGGAATCTTTGCTTTTGGACCGTTTCCAAAGTCGTAAGTGTGACCTTTTCCACGATACGCGTTTGGTCTTACCGGTTTGCCTTCAGTTTGTCCTTTCTTAGTAAGAGATAATCCTGCGAGCAGTTCTACGATCAATCTGTTTGCTAGGCCTGATGTAATTCCTCCATTGTAAGAGTTACCATCACTTACATCATAGTTTGGTGCAACTTCTACAAGATCAAACGCAAACTTGTCTGGATCAAATGATGTGGAAAGCAATCTCATCAATCTCATCCCCTCTCTTGATGTCAAGCCGTTTGGTTCAGGTTCTCCTGTTCCTGGGGCATATGCTGGGTCAAATGTATCAATGTCCCAACTGATATACACTGCATCGACATTATCGTTAGCTCTATCTGCAGCTTCTTTTGCAATCTTATCAATTCCTAACTCCTCAACATCTAGCATAGTAAACCATTGAAAGTCCTGATCTGCCATCCACTTGTATAGATCTGGTCCAGGCCAATATCCGCGAGGTCCAATTAGTGTGTAATTCTTTCCCTTCAGACATCCCAATTCCATTATTCTTCTAATGTGAGCTCCGTGGTCATACTTGAAACCACACAATCCCTGTGGTGCACAATCGGCATGGGTGTCAATGTGGATCATTCCTATGTTTTTGTATTTTTTTGCAAATGCTCTTACATTTGCAAAAGTAATAGAATGATCACCACCAAGCATGACTGGTATTCCATCAACGTCTAGTACCTCTTTGACTTTGTCAGTCATT
>DASYXK010000017.1:0-66025 GCA_035935115.1 Nitrosopumilaceae archaeon | reverse complement strand
CATAGCGTTTCCGTACAAGGCCGACGAAAATTATCCAGTCTATATGCCAAAGTCGCCATACGCAGTAAGTAAATTTTCGTCAGAGGCATATTGTAGAAGTTATTACCTCACCTATGACTATCCCATTGTCATAACCAGAGGGTTCAACACATTTGGACCAAGACAAAAGGCTGGAAGCAAGGGCGCTGTCATACCTAGTTTCTTAACAAGAGTACTAAAAGACAAACCGCCTGTGATCAATGGAGATGGTGGACAAACTCGGGATTTCACATATGCCAGTGATATTGCAGAGGGCATATACAGATGTTTGACGTTGGACAGAGTCGCAGGTGAGACAATAAATCTCTGTAGTGGCATTGGTCGAACTATGCTTGATGTAGCTCAACAGGTCATTGACATCTGTGGAAAAAGTGACAAGTTAAAGCCTGAACATGTAATACCAAAAGATTGGGAAATGTTAAGGTCTGTTGGAGATAACTCAAAAGCAAAGAAATTGCTAAATTGGGAACCAAAGATAGACTTTGAGGATGGAATAAGAGAGACTGCCGATTTCTTACGTGAGCGGGTTATACTAGATGAACTTCCACTGTATATGAAGAATTAGAAAAATCTTCATATCTTGTATATTTTCTATCTTCGAACAGCTCAATCATTTATTTGTAATGACAAGAAGATCCTCATGTGTTGAAGTGATCATCTGTAAGCTTCTTGAACCTACATTTGCCAGCATATCAATAATGGAAAGATCAGGAACAAAAACATCTGTAAATCGTTGTGAATATGGTATTGGGATGTAATTCTGATATTCTATTTTCAGATTACTTTTCAGAAATAATTTTTCTTCCATATAGTTTTTACTGCCTCCTCCTGCCACGTAAGTATCTGCACCAATAGCCTTACAAACATTGACTAATCGTTCTGTTGACTCTCCATTTACGTGTAATTCAGATTCTTTCACAACTTCAATTTTTAAGCCAAGCCAATCAATTGTTTTTTTAATTGTTTCAAAATCCAAATCAAAAAGAAGCTTCCATTCTCTTTTATAGAGATTTTCAAGATAATCTTTGTATAAATGAAAATACTTTGATTTTGCATAAGATTGATAGATTTTCTTCCAATGATGCTCTTTCCAAGATATTTCATTATTAATTTCAACTAACATATTTGGCAAAAATTTATGATTTTTGTTGATTGGTACGGTTAGCCATGTCCATCCATTTGTTGCCATAATTCTGTTTCTATTAGTCCATCTTTTGTCATATTGAACATCATCCATTATAACATAAGTATCTGCCAAGCTTAATTTATGAAAAAACCCAGGATATGGAAAAAAATGAGGTTGGTGTATAACTACTTTCAATTTACTATATTGTTACATTTGATGTTTTAATACAATATGGTAAATTGTTCAGTAACAAAATTACATGTAACTTAAGTCATCAGAGCTGCGCAATCTCAATAAATAAGTAGAAAAGCCAAGTTTAGCGAAGATATTATTCTAATTTAATATCTTATATAATATAATTTACTTCTCTCAAGTTTATTTGAATTTACGGTAAAGAATACTACAACAATTATCTCTAATATTCAGACTTGTATAATGATATTTCTTCTATTACATTGTTCCTTTTTCCTTATAACTAAATAAGACTAGAATATATTGAAAATGCTTGCTGGTACAAAAAGAAACAGCGACCAAACTTAATGATAAGAAAAAAACGCTGGTGTTTGAGAACGGACAACATTGGCTAGAGAACACATTCTATCCTATGGATGACTGCCCAGCATCTTCATTGAATGTAATTGGTAAACCATTGATTGTACACAATATTAAAAAACTCCTATTGGAACACAAGCAAATTGATCATATTATGTTGCCTGAAGGTTTTTCACATATTGCGAATATCATACAAAGAAATTTTCCTTTTATTCAAATCAATGAATACAAAAATGGTAATGCCTTGACTCAAGATCAATTCCTAACTATACCTCTTAATTCAGCTGTTATAAAATCAGAATCAGGTAATTACATTATTCGTTTTTTGGTATATCCTTGGGATGTTTTGAAAGCAGTACGTGAGATTCTAGATACAGAAATTACAGAAACAATGATTTCAAAGAACGTATCTGTTGCAGAATCATCAATTGTAAAGGGCCCTTGTGTCATGGAAGAAGGTGTTGTCATAGATGATTTTACAAAAATAATAGGCCCCACATACATAGAAAAAAATAGTAGGGTTGGTACTGGTAGTCTTGTTAGAAATTGTATGATATGCAAAGATACATCCATTGGATTTAGTTGTGAAGTCGGTAGAACTTTTTTAGTAGGCAAGGATATAATTTCTCATCATAATGTAATTTTAGACAGTATCGTTGGTTATGATAATTGGTTTGCAGCTTTTGTAGGAACAACCAATGTGTTGCTAAATAAAGAAACTGTCAAGTACAAACTAGGCAGTATGTTAGTATCTACAGGACTTACACATTTTGGTTCAGTTATAGGACATGGTTGTGCAATAGGAGCAGGAGTAATAATTTTACCAGGACGTTTTGTACCTCCAAATTCTATCTTGCAGGCAGGAACTATATTCTCCAAATCTACAGAATCTGTCAGATAATACAGGTTTTTTTAATTCAAAAAATTTTTTCATACTCCAAAGGAATTATTAAATTCTGAATTTTTAAAAGAAAATAAATCATTCAATTCATTTGATATCCTCAAGAACCTATTTCCCTTTTCAGTCAGTTTGTAAAACCCTGTTTCATTCTCATATAGTATTAGATCATTTTCCTGTAGAAAATCCAAATAGTCTTTTACTTGTTGAAAAGACAAGTATGCGGCATACATTATTCTTGTTTTAGTAGTACCTTCTACCGCAGTCTGTAAAATCATAGCAATGATTTCCATTTTTCCTCCGTATTTCATTGCATAGATCTTCAAAATATATCATTAAAGGAGTTCGTAGAAATTATATGTATTATTGTTTCTTTTTGTCATACTGATATAGAGTATGTATTTTCTATCATAGAATTTCTTGTTTGATATACTTCTATATGTAAATGACACTGATGTAACATTCCTTCAGATTTTGTGCCGCAGTAGATACAAATGTATTGTATAGCTCGCTTACATACTGCACATAGAGAGTACTTTGTGAGAGGTCCTCCACATCTCCTGCATGAATCATCTGGCACAATAAATCAACAATTCTATATTTTTTATCTGAGATGACTTTATTCTCATTTTGTTTTATTTTTGTATAATAATTATTAAGTAGTGCTTACTCCAGTGATAAGTCATATTGTTAACTAGAATTATTCTACATTATCAATACAGATTGAAAAGATATGTCAATTTCACTCATGAAGAGAAATATGTTTGGTGCGGTCAAGTCGGTTTTACACCGCTTCCTTTAGGTTGGATCGCCTAACGTGCAAATTACACCATAACCGCATGATTTTATTTTGTATTTATTTTTCATAAGACTTGCCTATGAATTATAGGTAATAATCTTCTAATATTAAATTATTTAGATTATGGAAAAAAGTTGAGTAAAAAATTCTACGATTCACTGTATGTAACATCTTATTAATACAAAAAATGTATACATGTTCTGTAATTAGATGTCATATCTTTCTTATAGTATTTTAGCTAATAAGAAAGATATGAAATACCGTAGCAGAACTGAGATAGTAGCAATGATCTTGGAGATAGCCAGCCAAGGAGCCGCCAAGATGAAGATAATGTACAAGGCATATTTGTCATATTCACAGCTAAATCAGTACATGTCATTTTTGATTGAAAACAAATTGATCGAGTGTAAACCATGTTCGGAACTTTATACATTAACAGAAAAAGGTAGAAGGCTTGTACATGTATACAAGGAATTTGATGGTATGACTCCATTGAAAAAAGAGCAAACGAAATTCGCTTCCCATTCACGAAATCTTTATCAAATGTATAAAATGAGGCGATTCTTTGACTGAACAAAACATCTCACAAATAAGTGCAGAAAGAGCAAAAGAACTCACAAGAAGGTTTCTTGGGCAATACTATACTGTCATTGATGCAGAAGCAATTTTAGAGAATAATGTGTGGACAGTTACAGCTTATCTTGGATTCTCAAATACGCAAACCAGACAAGTCAGAATAAACGCCTATTCTGGTAAAATAATGGATTATTCCTGATGTAGCTGTTGCAGAGACCAGTTGGAGGTTGTAGTGCCTCAGTTAGCCCAGTAGAATAGTACGCAGTCAAGGTAACATTGTGTATTGGTGTGAATGTTTTGTAGCTGCATTGTACTGCCTTCATTTCAGTGATTAAATATGTTAGTATGATTTTTTCTTCAAACTAATCGGATGTATAAATTTGATAAACAAATAATCTTTATTTTTTTTAAATAAATATGAAAAGGTTTGTTTATTTTTATCTGAGAATTTTTTATCTAATGTATTGTTGTCATGTTGAGATCGCATCATACAATCAATAGTAGATTTTGGAGATTATCAGAGTATACGTAAAAATCACTATAACATTTTTCAGATATTTTATTATTATAAATAAATCATAGAAAAGACATAAGCAATACCATACGAGCGGACATGCAAAATAAAATGTGTAAATTTTATTAAAATTATTCATCATATTTATGTAAAAATTTGAAAAATATAATGATCTACTAGAACAATCTTTCAATAATGTTTTATACTAGAATTAGGTCATAAAAATATGAAGTACCGTAGTAGAACCGAAATAGTGGCAATGATTTTAGAAGCCTCAAGGAGTGGAGTTACAAAGACGAAAATAATGTACAAAGCCTACTTATCATACACACAAGTTAAAGAATACATATCATTCCTAAGAGACAACGAACTATTAGATTACGAGGAAGGTACGCAACTTTACAAAATAACTGCAAAAGGACTCAAATTCTTGCATTCCTATGGAGAAATTACTGAACTAGTCACTCCAATAACCAACGGAAAGCAGTTGAATTTTTAAATTTATAATATTTTATATTTTTTAAAATCAATATAACAAATTTGTTATCAACAATTCCACTAACTTTTGAATAGAATATTTTTCTAAAAATTTTTATCATAAATAATTATTAAACTATCTAGCAAAGAGCTTTAAAACTAGTTTTCTATTGTGAGTATAATGTTAACGCGAAATATGTTAGATGCAATAGATGACGTAACGTGCACAGTTTGTAACGGAAAACTTGTTTCTGATTTTGATATTGGTGAAAAAATTTGTAGTTTGTGCGGAATAGTTACGAGCGAAAATCAAGCATTGTCTCTTAATGAGACAGATTCATCATCTATGAGTTCAAAGAGTGACAGGCCAACTTCTCTTATGATGTATGATATAGGATTACCAAGTATAATTGATAGTAAGAATGTGGATGCTAATGGAAAGCATATTCATGATCCGGAAATAGAAAAAATAAGAAGATTAAACAGATTCACAATTTCTAGCAATTCAAAAACAAAGAATTTGAACAAGGCAATTAATGAAATTCGCAGAATTACAGAAATAATTGGATTTAATACTTTGATTGCAGAAAGAGCTTGCTATATCTATCGTAAGATCCTCAACAAAGGAGCAATCAGAGGTAGATCAATTACTGGAATTGTAAGTGCTACTATTTATGTAGCATGTGAAGAAATGCATATTCCGTTCTCAATAGATAAAATTGTAGAACTTGCAGGCAATTCAACAAAAAAAAGTATAAATCACTACTACAAATTCATATTAAGACAGCTAGAGATGAGTATCAAAGTAGTAAATCCTTCACACAGTATATCACAAATTGCTAAAAAAGCAGGATTGAGTGCGAGAACAGAAAGAAAGGCATTAGAGATTTTAGAACAGACAAATGGAGATCCAATATTATCAGGTAAAAAACCTGTTTCATTAGCTGCAGCTGCACTTTATTTAGCATCTTTTCAAACAAAAGAACCCACAACACAACTTCGTATCGCAATTGCATCTGAGCTAACAACCATAACCATTCGTAAAAGGAGTACGGAATTGTCTCAGATATTAACAAATTTAAGATCAAAACAAGTAAATGAAAAAAAACTACCAACTAAATTACTTGAAAACACATGTAGCAACAATAAGATAAAATCTTCACTTTTAATTACAAGAAACTGATTTTTACATGAATAACAATTTGCAAAAACTCGGTTTCGCCAATGTTTATGAGTTTATTGAAGCAATAGATTCTGCTATCAATATTTTACAAAAGGAAAGAAGTAAGATAAGACACATTGTTGGTGGAAAAATTAATTCAGGATTAATCGAATTAGATCTACCTAAAAATCTTGTAATTGTAGGTGATCTTCATGGAGATTTACTATCTCTTCAACGTATTCTTGAAGAAATAGATTATGAGCATTTCCTTTCAAATCAAAATAACAAGATGATTTTCTTAGGAGATTATGTAGACAGGGGCACTCATTCTATTAGTGTTTTGTATATCATATGTTATCTAAAACAGAAATACCCAGATTCTGTAATACTTATGAGAGGAAACCACGAAGCTCACATGGAATTTCCGTTTTCGTCTCATGATTTATCATTAAAAATTGTAGAATATTTTGGAGATACTTATAAAAAAACAATTCACAGTAAAATATCCACCTTGTTTCAGTTACTATACTTGGTAATTATAATACAAAATAAATTATTGTTGGTACATGGTGGATTACCAACAGAAATTGAAAATAAAGATTTTAAAAAATTAATTGAAACTGTACAGTCAAACAGTATACATAAAAAAACACTGGAAGAATTATTATGGAATGATCCACGCATTATGCAAAATGGTGATAATTGGGAAAAATCCAGGAGGACATATGGCAGACATTTTGGAACAAACATAACAAAAGAATGGCTAACAATGTCAAAAACTAAAATGATTGTAAGAGGACATGAACCATGTCATGGGTTTAAAATCGATCATGATGATAGAGTATTAACCTTATTTTCTTGCAAAGAAACATACCCTAAGTTTGAAGCAGCATATATCTTCATTTCAGACATCCAATTACAAATAGTTGAAAATGCAACAAGCATAATAAAATACATCAAAAAATTAAGATAATTTCAAACAATTACAATTAAAAATTACTTCCGGTAGTATGCAATCAAAGATGCAGCTTGAGTTAGTGTAATGGTTTTGTTAGGATTTGTACTACCATCATTCCAGTGATCAAAGACATAGTTTAGGTAATTATCTGCTATCACGGTATACTGTTGGTTATTGTTTAGAGTAAATGTAATAGGAGTAAATCCTCCATTTATCATAGCTCCATTTTTCCATAGTTCCGCGTAAAGGCTAGTGATTGGAGCCCCATCGAGGCCTTGTGTGCTAACAGTTAGTTTGGAAGTTGTAGTGCTAACAGGTTGAGTTGTAGCAGATGCAGTGTTAGATGAATTACCAATTCCTACAGAGTTTATAGCAGAGACACGATAAGGATAGGTAACATTTGCTGTCAGTCCAGTATTCGAATATGTTGTTGATGTGGATACAGTATTAGAAACAATGGCAGACCAAGTAGAACCAGAATCAGCTGATCTCTCAATCTTGTATCCAGTGATTGCAGATCCTCCGTTGTTTGCAGGTGCAGTCCAGGAAAGATTGATCTGTGATGATGATACAGCTGTTGCAGTAAGACCTGTTGGTGGTTGTGGTACTATAGCTGTACTAGGTGTAGTTGCAGATGCAGTATTTGATGGAGAACCTGTACCTACTGAATTTATTGCTGATACACGATAGGTGTATGCAGTGCTAGCAACAAGTCCTGTATTGGAATATGCTGTCGTGTTTCCAATGTTTATAACAGTAGGCCATGTGGAACCAGCATCAGTAGACCTCTCAATCTTGTATCCTGTTATGGCAGAGCCGCCGTTATCTGTGGGTGCAGTCCAGGAAAGATTGATCTGTGATGATGATATTGCAGTAGCTGTAAGGCCTGTTGGCGGTCGTGGTGTAGTACTCACAGCTGAAGACGCTGTTTTGTAAACTGCGGTTATTGTAGTATCAGAAGATATTGATATGTTTCTAGTGCTAGTTGTTGAACCAGTATCAAGCCAGTGATCAAAGATATAGGTAAGATAATTGTTTGGTACAACAGTATACATCTGGGTATTGTTTACAATAAACGTGGCAGGAGTGTATCCCGAAGCTATCTGTTTGCCATTTGTATAGAGTGATATGTAGATTCCAGTGATAGCAACACCGTTGAGGTCTTGTGTGTTAACAGTTAATGTGGAAGTAGTGCTCAAGGCATTTACAACTTGATTACTAATCAGAGGTGTAAATAGCATCAAAAAAACGGCAGAAATCATAAAGACGTTAAGATATTTTTTGTTCAATGGTTATAAGATAATTTCAAATCATATCTGAATATGCTAAAACTGTTCTATATCATTTGCATATAGATTGCAACTGACATAGTTTCCATTTATTAATAAATTCTTAACGAATTTTGTTACATAGAAATCATGAGCAATTGTTATTATTGAAAACCACGTTAAATGATGTATAATGAGTTACCATTACTGTCCAAAACACAATGGAGAATGGCAATGTGATCAGAGTCTTTGTAGTGGCACAGAAAAGTACATGTTTTGTCCTAGATGTGCCTGGCTAGAGGCAGGACTAGTAAAAAGATGAAATGGTCTAAACAAACCCAGAAATTGAACACCGAGAGTTTCATTTAGTAAAATCATGATTTTTGCACAGAACTAGGAAAAAGTTGGCGTGACACTTGACGCAGCGCAAGGGAGTTACTTCCCATTGAATCAGCACTATTGTGCCTCATTCACTCATTGGTTTCTGCAGTGTCACGCACGTTCAATTCTTTTCTATACATTGAACGATCCTTGTACTATGTACGTCTTCATGTTATTTAACAAGATTGAAATATTTTCCCAAAAATTGTTTTGGTTTATTCTTCTAGTAAATTATTCTATAAGATCAATAATGCTGTCAAGTCTTCAGCTGCTGATGCTTGTGAATCACAAGTGAGCAACCGACAACTTGGCAATACCACAAATGGATAACCTTAATACAGAATGCTAGTCGTAGGTAATAGAACAGTATTCCAAACTGTTTTTATTATAAAATGATCTAATATGAATAATGAAGTATCGTAATAGATACGAAATTATTGCTAGTATTTTAGAATCTGCAAAAACAGGAATAACAAAAACGAAAATAATGTACAATGCATTTCTCTCTTATGCTCAAATGATAGGTTATCTAAAATATTTACAAGAACATGCTCTGTTGATATTTAAAGAGGAAACACAACTTTATAGAACGACCAAAAAGGGATTCGAATTTTTGAAGCTGTCACGTGAATTGAGTCAAGTGACGCATTTCACTAATTCATCAACAGAAATTAACAGGTAAAAAATTTACCAAAAGTTGATAGATTTACCAATAAGGGCAAAGAATGAGCCGAGAGTTTACAAGGAGAACAGTAAGCCACCAAAACTTGACAATACCCAAAATTATGTTCTAGTACTGATCACATTGATTAAATGTACGAGTAGACCACACTAATACACAATGAGTTTCTCTGATGAAACCATTTGGCAAGTATGGAGTAAGGCGTTTAATATCACAGTTTCAGATGCCCCACTTTGGAGAAAAGACGAATGTGGAGAGTGGATTAAGAGAGTAGATTATGGAAATCGAAATTCGCAATATGGCTGGGAAATTGATCACATAATACCTGTATCTAAAGGCGGTACAGATGACATTACAAATCTTCGACCACTACAGTGGGAAAATAACGTAAGGAGAAGTGATGGTAGCCTTGAGTGTCCTGTTACGGCATCAGGAACTGATAATGTTAAGAAGAATAAGATATAACAAGGAAAAATTACCGGCTTTTTGTGAAGAAGAAAAACAAAAAAATTCTAATGATTATAATGGCTGTCGGATTTGGAGCAATAATGGTAGGAAGCTCAACTGTGGCATTATTTGGCGGTTTTGGCAGTCCAAGAACAGCTCAAACCACTGGTACCACAATAACGGGCACGCCTGCTGATAATTACAAAGACAAAGACCGCCCAACATTTTGTGAAACTAGTGATGCAAAATCTAACAAATACATAACAGAGTTCAAGATTCCTACTGCCTGTACACAGCCATTAGGCATAACAACAGACCCCAATGGAAATGTCTGGTTTGCCGAGTCAAATACAGGAAAAATAGCCAAGTTTGATCCTTCCACCAAAAACTTTACAGAATATACAAATCCGTTATGGCAATCACATGAAAAATCAATGATGTGGGGAATTGGTCATGCACCTGATGGAACCATATGGTATACAGATTCTGGACACAATCTAATTTGGAAATTCTCTCCTAATGATAAAAAATATGCTAATTTCAATTATCCAATAACACTTGGTCAAAAGGAGACATTTCCTCAGATGCTTGTCGTAAACGGTAAAGAAATTTTAATAAATGATTTTGTAGGAAGAAAAATAACATCTTTTAATTTAGATCAGGTTGGTTCTACCATACAGTATTCAACAATATCTTCTCCAGGAAACTATAATTTTACTAGTGACATGGCAGTAGATTCTAATGGAAAAATCTGGTATACGGTTTGGATATATCAGCAAGGAGGAAATCTGGTAAGATATGATCCCCAAATAGGCAACAAAACTCAATTTAATCTTCCTCCAGGGATTTTAGCTCCAAACGGAATATCAATAGATAAAGATGGAAAGATATGGGTCACAGATACTGCAAGCAGCATCTTTTTCAGTTTTGATCAACAATCACAGCAATTTACAAGATTTATCACTTCAATGCCTGCAGAGTCTACATACGGCAATGCATCAGGATTGATAAAGACGCCAATTTCTAGACCATATTGGAATCAGATTGATAACAATGGCAGAATCTGGTTTAATGAACAGGTAGCAAACAGAATAGCTGTTTTTGATCCTGCAAAAGGTTCTCTTGTAGAATATCAAGTTCCTTCTACAAATCCAAACTGGTCTGATTGTGGAGCCTTGCAAGATTGCGGGGTAGCCCAAGTGCTTGATTTTACAATAAATGATGACATGGTATGGTTTACAGAATGGGTTGAAAATAACATTGGTTTTCTAGATCCAAAAGTACCACTCCCAATTGCTGTAAGTGCAACTCCAGCTGACATTACTCTTCACAGAGGTCAGAACTCCACGGTATCATTTACAATAACTCCAAATGAACAAATTGTTGATCCTGTTACTGTAGTTACGTCAAATACTGCTAATACTAATGACATTATTGTTTCTGGTAATAATAATCAAGTCACCATGACAGGTCAGCCAAAGACTGTTTCAGTCAGTATTTCTGCAGATAATTTTGCATTTACAGGAACATACAAAGTTCTAATCGGTGCCCGATATCATGAAGTTACAATATCAAAGTATGTTACTGTCACCATAAAATAAGAAGTGATTCCAAAGATTGATTCCAGTATAGGGATCTTTGTATACAGTACAGATTTTGTTGGTATTGGTGGAAAGATAAGATCAGGCCAAGAGGATTTTTTCGTATTTGAAATTTTGGATCAAAGAACATTATCTAAAATTTCCCAGACAGGCAATTATGCAGTATACAAGTTAAAAAAACATGGAATTGATACAAATCATGCCCTTTCTGAGATTTTTAAAATTCATGGTTTAAGATTAAAGGCGTTAGGACTTAAGGATGCAAGTGCAACAACAGAACAATTTGTGTGCGATACAAGCATCTCAAAATCACCTGAGAAATTTTCTACCAACAGATATGAACTTACACGAATAGGGTTTGTTGCAAAACCACTTACAAAAAAAGACATGGTAGGAAATCATTTTAAGATAAAAATCCAAGATGCAGATTTTGCAAAAATTGGCGACTTTAAAGAATATGACAAGATTCTAAACTTTTTCGGGTATCAGAGATTTGGTAGCAAAAGACCAGTGTCTCATCTCATAGGAAAAGCCATCTTACAAAATGACTTTGAACTGGCAGTTCAGCTGCTTCTTTCTTTTAGCTCAGAACATGATTCAGTTGAAAATAACAAAATAAGAAAAATGCTTGAAGACAAGTCAAATTATCCAACAGCTTTACAAGAAATTCCTCATCAAATGGATGTTGAAAGAATGGTATTAAGTGAAATGGTACAGCATGGAGATTCAATCAAAGCCATAAGAGCAATTCCTCTTTCTCTGAGAAGATTTTTTGTTCAAGCCTTTCAGTCTTATGTATTTAATTGTACTATGAGTCAAGCTTTTGAACATGGTGAAGAATTGTTTTTACCAAAAGAGGGAGACGTATGTTTTGATAAGAAAAATAATCTTGGAAGATATCAAAATGATCCAGATCAAAGACTTGCAATACCTCTGGTAGGATACTCCTATTCTAAAAAAAATAGATTTGACTATCAAATTTCCAAAGTTTTAGAAAAAGAACAAATTCATGCAAAAGACTTCTTTTCAAAAGAAATGCAGGAGGTAAGTGATGAGGGTGGATTCCGACAAGCTACAATAAAATGTGAAGAGTTTTCCATAACGGAGCCATTTGTAAGTTTTACATTATCTCGAGGTTCTTATGCAACTATTTTACTACGTGAGATAATGAAACCGTCAGATCCTATTGCTGCCGGTTTCTAAACTTTTACTATTGCCTGCATTGGATATTTATACTGAAAAATTTAAAATTAAATTATGTTTGATGAAATTTTCACAAGAATAACAAAAGCCCAAAATTTTCCTGATGGGTATGATTGGATTAATGTAAAGGAACCGCTTTCCCTTGAGAAACTAAAAGGACAGATAATAGTGTTGGATTTTTGGACATACTGCTGCATAAATTGTATGCATATGCTTCCTGCTTTAGCAACACTGGAGAAAAAATATGAAGGCAAGCCGGTAGTTTTTATTGGTGTACATTCAGCAAAATTCTTCAATGAACAAGACAAAAAAAACATTGAAAATGCTGTTGCAAGATACGAGATTTCTCATCCAGTAGTAGTTGATAGAAACATGTCAATTTGGCGTAAGTATGATGTCAACGGATGGCCAACAATTATCATCATAGATCCTAATGGTACCATAGTTTACAAACAATCAGGTGAAGGCCAAAAAGAATCAATCGAGGATACCGTGGATGTGCTTTTAGAAAAACATTCCAAAACAGGAACGCTTGCAAAAGAACCCGTTAAGATAGCACATAAAATATTACAAAACAAATCAACACTTTCCTTTCCAGGAAAAATTTCAATATCCAATGGCAAAATTGCATTGTCTGATTCAAACCACAATAGAATCATTGTAACGGACCTTTCTGGCAAAATCGAACATATCATAGGAAGTGGGAAGATCGGATTTTCTGATGGTAGTTTTGAAACTGCAACTTTTTTCAGACCACAAGGAGCAGTATGGAAGAATGAGTCCATAATAGTGGCTGATACTGAAAATCATGCTATAAGAAAAATAGATTTGGTAAACAAAAAAGTCATCACCCTTGTTGGGACAGGACGTCAAGGTCCATGGATTTCAAAGGGTGGAAAGGGAAGAGAAATTTCTATCACATCACCATGGGATGTGGCACAAAAAGATAACCTAATTTTCATAGCAATGGCAGGAAATCATCAGATTTGGACATATGACATGGAATCAGATATTGCAAAACCATTTGCCGGAAATGGGTATGAAAATATCATAGATGGTGAAAAACAGCAAGCTCAACTTGCACAACCAAGCGGGATTTCCATATCAGGAAACAAATTGTATTTTGCAGACAGCGAGGTCTCTGCAATCAGAGAAATTGATCTAGAAACTAATCAGGTAAAGACAATAGTTGGAAAAACAGAAATGAACGGAATATGCAGGTTAGATGACCCAGCATGTGATTCCCTTGGCCTTTACGAGCCAAGCGATGTAGAGTTGTTCCAAAATAAGATGTACATTACAGACACAAATAATCACTTGATCAGAGTTTACGATATAAATTCAAACGTACTACAAACTCTTGAAATAAAGATTTAAGATCGTACTGTAGTTAGAATGCTATGGAAAAAGCATATGTCCTCATAGGATGTGAGCTTGGTTCTGAAAACGATATAGTGTCAAAGCTTTCAAAAATGGACAAAGTCAAAGATGCAAGAATTGTATATGGGGATTACGATATTGTAGTAGAAGTAGAAACTGAAACTGAGGCACAGATGGACAGCATAATAACAAAAAAAATTCGCAAACTAGACAAAGTAAGATCAACTATGACTTTGGGAATTGTGAATTAATTTCGAAATTAACAACCCCACTACCAAAATAATTATTCCTACAATTGCAATCCATTGTCCATTAATTATCCATTGAGGATTTGAATACATAAACGAGGATTTTGGACCCATTACAGAATATCCTTGTAGAAAAAACACAATTCCAAAAATTATAACAATTATTCCAATTCCTATTAGTGGTTTTACTGCTCTCATTTGCCTATTCTATGAACAATAGTCAATAAAAGGTAAAGAGAGTTGATAAAATGGGCAAAATCATTTTGATCCATTTCTTTAATGCTAATTTTAAAAACAAATCTAATGGACGAATGGGGACCTGACCTCTACGAGCTTAGACATAACCGAAGCTGGTTGGATATCAGTATTTTTGTAGGAGCTGCAGCCTCAGCATTAATTGTATATTTGATTTTTGGGCCCGATATAGATAGAGCAATCAAGCAGTCGCCAATATTGATTGATTTAATGTTTGCACCGTCTTTTGGCATAGGTTTTCTCTATGGCCTTAGAATGACAGACCGTGTCATGAAGCCATCTGAAACAAGAAGTCCAATAAAACGTGCAATTGTAAAATTATTTTTGTTTTTATTTATGATGGGTGCTATTTTTACATCAGTATCATTTGCACTGCATGGAGGTGCGCATCCTACTCACAAATCGCTTTTTACAGATGGTTTGATTCCATGGGCAATCGAATTTGTCCAGGCAAACGGCGGTCTAACGTTTCTAATTATATCCAGCATCACAATAATGGGAGCCGCAACAAAGCGAATTGTGGGCATGGAAGGATTTCTAAGCAAGATCTTCATCTTTGTTGGAACATACATCTTCTTTTCTATGATAGCCCTAACACTTACCCACAGCGATCCAACACATTCTCAAGTTTATCTATATGCTTTCTATCAGGCAGGAATTGTGGGAGGAATATTCTATCAGATGAACAAGCTTACAGCTCATGCAAATATGTGGGAAGACTA
Organism: Nitrosopumilaceae archaeon; assembly: GCA_035935115.1. GTDB lineage: Archaea > Thermoproteota > Nitrososphaeria > Nitrososphaerales > Nitrosopumilaceae > TA-20. The sequence goes on along the minus strand of DASYXK010000017.1, from coordinate 50,737 downwards.
TGCAAGTGGTTACTAGAACTTTCTAGTTTTTAGTGTAAATACTACCATTCCAATAGAGATCACAAATACGAGTGTACTAACTCCAAATTCTGGAAGATAGGTAGTTCCCAAAACATTTGTAGTAGTGATGCCTGTCTGATTGAATTTTAGCATTATAGTGGAACTATAAGTACCGTTGATTACAATTGGTGAAATCTGTTTTCCGTTTTGTGTAACAGTAAGACTACCACCGATGAGGTTATGTGGTATCTCGATTTCAGCAATACTATCAATGTGAGTGCTGTTACCTGTAAAAATCAATTCCTTGTTATTTGAATTTAGAGTGACATTTTTCATATCATAGTTTGATACTGTAGTAACAGTATAAGTATAATTTGCCGCGTATATTTTCCATTCCCATTTTATTCCTGGATGGTTAAGGTCCGCAAAAGCTGGTGCAGAAAATAATCCTAGTATCAGAACACAAGATATGATAATTTCTGTCTTCAATTCTTCAAATCGACAATCTTATCGCGCATTTCTTTATCTTTAGAGATCCTTGGATGCGATGGGTCCGCCATAATTATTTCATACCAAAGATAAATTCCATCTTTATAGATATAATAGGAGCCGAGAAGTTTCATGTTTGGAAATCTTTCAAGTACACGACGTTCTGCAACTTGTTGCATCGAAACATCTGGTTTTATTCTTGTAACACCAAGGTGCTTTGGTCTTCTTCCTGCTACTGGTCTTTTCTTGCGCATATTTCCTCTACCTACGCGCATTCTTACAACAACTATGCCTTGTTTTGCCTTGTATCCAAGTCTTCTTGCCTTTTGGATTCTGCTTGGTCGATCTATTCTAGTAAGTGCATTTTGTTTTCTCCATTCTACTGCTTTTGCTCTCAGTTCCGGAGAGTTTTCCTGCCACATCTTCAACCAAGTTTGATCCTGATGGCTAATCATAAACGGCACTACTAAATTCCCCTTAATATTCTGTTAGAAACCCCAGTGTTGAACATTAAACCTCAAAGAAGCCTATTTATGAAAATGGTTTTTTTTACTCGTTATGACATGTTTTGGAAAGATTATTTTGATTGTTTCATTAGGATTATTGGTTATTGGTTTGCAACATAGTTTTGCGGTATCATCTTTAGCAATTTCTACAAGCAAACAGACTTATGAATATGGAGACTTTCTTTCTATCACATTTAGAGTATCAGAATTAACTGGTCAACCAATAATTATCCACATTGTGGATGGTTCTGGAAAGACTAGTGCACCAATCAATATTCCAATAAGCAAGTTAAATTACACGATAACTTCGCCATTTCCCTTTTACAAGACAAATTATAGTCCTGGGAAATATAACATAGATGCAGAGTACGCTGGTATCAAAACTAGTGTTTATTTCGATCTGATAGATTCAGACAAAATTGCAATTCCAACAGAATACAAAACACTAGTAAAAACATGGTTACAAGGAAGTGCGACAGATAATGACTATGCAGGTTTGATTCGTGAATTGATACATGCAGACATAATCAAAGTTACAAACTATCATAATCAGACAACAAATCCAATACATATACCAAATTGGTTCAAAAATAATTCAAAGTGGTGGTCAGATGATCTCATCTCAGATAATGATTTTGGATTAGCAATACAATATCTCATTAAGGCTAAAATTATGACAGTCTGATTTTCTATTTGCGAATTTGTTTTTTTGTTTTTGATTTCTTTAAGGATGCAGCCACTATAATCAGAATTAAAATTGCTGACGCTATTACAGAATATTCAATAATTTGTTTATAGTTCATATTGAAAGGCAAGTTTGGTAGCATGAAATGAAATATCTTTGAAAGAATTTCCTGTACAGGTAGGTTTTGTGTTGATGTATTCTCAGTTGGTTTTTGTACATGAACAGAAGTCTGATTTTGTTGTGATTGTGTATTCGATGGTTGTTGTGAAGGTTGATTTGGCTGTTGTTGAGCTGGGTTTGTAGTTGGAGTTTGTGTAGGTGAAGATGGGTTTTGTGTTGTACTAGTGCCACCATTACCTGAGCTTGCAAGACTAGTTCCAATAATCTCTAGTTCTTTGTTTTCAGGTGCAAGTTGAATCAGAATTGTTCTACTTGTTTTATCTGAGCTTTTTTCCACATTCGGAGTAAATGCTCCATCAGCTAGTACAATAAAATCAGCACTGCCAGTTTTATTTGTAGCATCAATTAGTTCACGAGGAAGCGTTAACTCCAATGTGGAGGTAGGATTAGTAACCTTAATTGAAAAAATCAATGCTTGATCTTGTGTGTTTGGTTGTGCACTAAGAACCTGGACATAATTTGCATTATAGTTGATTTGAAATGATTTGCCAGATACAACAGCGATACTACCAGTGTCACCAAATACAGAAACAAAAGATATACCTAGTAGAAAAAATACCGGCAAAAATAATTTCAAGTATGTCAATTCTATATAACGCCACGAAGAATCATTATTATCTTTTCTGCTATAACATTTGCAGCTAAAGCCTGAGCTTCCTTTGTCTGAGCTCCTATGTGAGGAGTACAGATCACATTTGGTAGTGTTGCAAGTTTGTTTCCAGTGGCAGGTTCAGATTCAAAAACGTCCAATGCCGCACCTGCAATTTTTCCTTCTTTTAGCGCATCATACAATGCATTCTCATCTATTATTTCTCCCCTAGATGTGTTGATAAGACATGCATTCTTTTTCATCTTTGCGAGTAGTTGTGAGTTTACAAGATGATGTGTGCTTTCTGTAAACGGAACATGGAAAGATATGTAATCCGCACTTGAAATAAGAGTGTCAAGATCTGCTTTTATTAGTCCTACTTCACGCGAAAAATCGTCTGGTATTGGAATTACATCATAGCCAATGATATTCATATTTAGTGCTCTTGCATGTTTAGCTAGTTTTTTCCCTATATTGCCAAGACCAACAATTCCAAGATATTTTCCAGAAAGTTCAGTTCCCATTAGTTCTTTTTTTAACCACTTTCCATTTCTAATTTCCCTGTCAGCTCTTGGAATTTCTCTAGCTAGTGAAAGCATCAACCCTAAAACAAGTTCTGCTACTGCATTCATTGCACCTTCTACTGCATTGATGACTCGAATTCCCTTTGTCTTTGCTGCACCTACATCAATGTTATCAAGTCCTACGCCTACTCGTGCAATTATTTTACATTTGTTTGCTCTATCAATCATTTCTTTTGTAATCTTTGTTCTGCTTCTGACTACAACAATATCGAAATCACTTATTTTTTCTTTGATTTGATCTGGAGTAATTTCAGGCTCGTATGTGATTTTCAAACCATTTTTTTGTAAGATATCATTTAGAATTGGTGCAACCTGATCACAAATTAGTACGGATTGATTCATTGACATGCAAGAAAACCATCAAGTACAGAATATAATCATTGTGTGAAATAAAAACAAAAAAGAAGATTTTGGGGTTTTAACCACCGATTTGTTTCGCTATTGCTGCTGCTTGATCGTCAGTACATAGACAGTGAACAACTTCCTTTTGTGGAATGCTATTCTTGCCTAATGGAGGAACCGCATCAGATGGGTTTGGCATATCGCCTGGATTGTATCCCAATTTGAATGGGTCACCTGCAACAAATACTGTTGCTGCACCGCTGAAGATTGCTGCATAGTCATGGTTAACTGCAACATATGCACCTGGATTGTCAAATACGATATCTACTGTTGCGCCTTGTGAGCCACCAATGTTCCAAGTTTCAGTTCCCTGAGCTTGTACTACGTTTCCTTGTGTTACACGGTCGAGTATTTCACCGACTATGTGGAAGAATACGGGCATGTTACCCTGGTTCTCAACAAAGATTCTGTAGTGAACACCTGTATCAACAAACAGTGGGTGTGATTGATACTGTTTTAGTGATGCATCATTCCAAGGCTGTGCTACAAAGATATTCTGTTTTGCATCGCCTTTGACCAATTTGTTAATGTCTCCGTTTGGAACATAGCCAAATGCAAATCCGTTAACAACAGTTTGTGTTGTTTTGTGTTCAAACATTGCTTGTTGGTCATAGCTACCATCTGCGGTTAAGTACAATTGGTTGTACTCTAACACAAATTCTTTAGCGTCTGCTGGAACAATTTGTCTGTCTAATACTACTTGGCCATTAACTACTTTGGTCTTTGTAACCAAGAGATTGTGATATCCATTCAGTGGATCAACAATTGTTAATCCATACATTCCTGAAAGGACGTGTTGATCCATTGCAGCTACATTGACACCTGAGCAATGGTACTTGAATGTACCAGGTACTTCGGCAACGTAAGCATATGTTTTGGATTCTCCTGGCTTAACCGCACCAAAGTTTCCTGCAGAAATCTGAGATGCGTGCATATCGTTTCCATGTGCAGTTAATTCGGTTGATGGTACAGTGAGAGTCATTTTGATAATGTCTCCTTGTGTAACTCTTACTGTTGGAGCTGGGACTTGACCGTTAAAGGTCATTGCGTGGAATTTTCCACCGCCCATTATGGGCAAGTCAACACTTTGTGCTGTCAATTTGACTTCCACTACATGACGTCCCTGTTGTACCATTGAATCAATTTGATCTAGAGGGACTTGAGCAAATGCAGATGGCATTTGTAATTCAATTCCACCCATATCATTGATTTTTTGGACCAAATCATTCTGTACTGTTGAAACTCCGTATTTTGTTGCAGTCATTTCTGACTGTGAATACGTACTAGCGAACAATATTCCTGATACTGCCACAACTGCGGCAATAGAGAGTATACTGTATCGTCTGTTCATCGTCTCGAATGTTCTATTTTAAGTATATTAACCTATTGGGAAATGGATAGAAAACAACTCAACTTTTTTGAAATATTGAATAAATTTTTGTAATTTTTGAAAAGCGAATGAATATTAGGAAAATTAATTCTAGATTTCACGTGAAGTTTAGAACCGATAGAGATTCTTTAGGCGAAGTTCAGATTCCTGCAGATGCATATTATGGAGCTTTTACAGCTAGAGCTATAAAACAATATCACGTGACAGGTCAGAGGACTCATCCCTATTTGATCATGGCATTTGTAATGATCAAAAGATCAGCAGCTGTTGCCAACATGAAAACTAAAGCTTTGGATGCCAAGAAAGGAAATGCAATTGTAAAAGCTTGTGATAAAATTCTTTCAGGAAAACATCTTGATCAGTTTGTCGTTGAGGCAATAAACTCTGGTGCAGGAACTGCATTTAACATGAATACCAATGAAGTAATTGCAAATGTTGCATTAGAAATACTTGGAAAGAAAAAAGGAGATTATGAAGCAATACATCCAAATGATCATGTAAACATGTCACAGTCAAGTAACGATACATTCCCAACTGCAATGCATGTTTCAATTTTATTTAATATCAATCAAGTCATTCCTGTACTAGATGAATTGATAAAAATTCTGATAAAAAAAGCAAAAGAATTTTCTAGTTATAAAAAAATAGGCAGAACGCACCTTATGGATGCACTGCCTGTTAGTTTAGGTAGTGAGTTTGCAGCATATGCAATTGCAATCGCAAAAGCTCGTGATGTAATAGTTGTAGCAAAAAAAGAACTTGAATTTGTTGCACTAGGCGGTACCGCTGTTGGAACAGGAGCAAATACTCCAAAAGGTTACAGAAATATTGTCATTACAGAACTAGCAAAGGTTTCCAAACTACCATTAAAACCACAACTGGACATGCAATATTCATTACAAAGCAGGTTTGCAGTGGCAAATTTGTCATCTACACTTAGAAATTTAGCAGTGGAACTTGGCAGAATTTCAAATGACATTAGATTGATGGCATCTGGTCCAGTTGCTGGCTTATCAGAAATTGGGATTCCTGCAGTGCATGCGGGTTCTTCTATAATGCCAGGCAAAGTAAATCCATCGCTTGCAGAATGCATGAATATGATTTGTTTTAATATAATTGGAAATGACTCTACTGTCGCACTTGCAGCCCAAGCAGGACAGTTTGAGCTAAACGTAATGCTTCCTGTAATGCTGAAATCTGTTTTAGATTCAACTGATATGCTAAGAAATTTTGTTCCTATTTATTCTCATAATTTGATTGATGGTTTATCTGCAAACAAAGAAAAACTTCAACAATATATTGAGAACAGCCCAGTAATAGTAACACTACTCTCACCTAAACTTGGCTATCAAACATCTGCTGATCTATACAAAGAATCTCTAAAAACTGGCAAGACCATCAAACAGTTGGTAATATCAAAAGGATTGATGAGTGAAAAAGAAGTAAAGTCATTTTTGGGATAAAAATGGCAAAGATTTGGGTTGAAGCATATGGATGTTCAGCAAGCTTTGCAGACTCTGAAATGATTTCTGGTTTGATTCTAAATGGAGGTCATACACTTGCCCAGAACTCATTTGATTCAGACTTGAATCTTATTGTTACTTGTTCAGTAAAAGATGCAACCGCACATAAAATGATATATAGAATTAAAAAAATGAAAACAAAACCACTTGTTGTAGCTGGTTGTTTACCAAAAGCAGAACAATCCACCGTTGAAAGATTCAGCCCAAAAGCTAGTTTACTTGGTCCAAATTCTTTAGGAAAAACTCTTGATGTCATAAGTTCTACCCTAAGAGGAATAAAAAGAATAGAGGTTGCAGACTCTGATGTATCTAAAGTTGGTTTACCAAAGGTCAGATTGAATTCAGCTGTAGGAATTGTTGAAATTGCAAGTGGTTGCATGAGCGAATGTACTTTTTGTCAAACCAAATTATCAAAAGGGAATTTGCGCAGCTATAGGATAGGCGATATTGTAAGGCAGGTAAAACACGATGTAGAAGACGGATGCGGTGAAATATGGCTTACATCAACAGACAATGGTTGTTATGGTTTTGATATTGGGACTAACCTACCTACTCTTATCGAGAGTGTATCTGAAATAGAGCATAATTTTATGATTAGAGTAGGCATGATGAATCCCATGTATATGACAAGGATTAAGCAGGATCTTTTGAAAGCCTTTGAAAATGACAAAGTCTTCAAATTTCTTCACATTCCAGTACAAAACGGAAGCAATCGAATTCTAAAAGAGATGAAGCGTGGTCACACAGCAAGTGTGTTTAGGGATACAAATGACGCATTTAGGAAAAAATTTGAAAGATTTACCATTTCTACAGATATTATAGTAGGATTTCCATCTGAAAGTGAGGAAGACTTTGCGCAGACAATAGATCTCATTAAAGAAACAAGGCCTGATGTGATAAATCTCTCAAGATATAGTGCTAGGCCAGGAACAAATGCTGCAAAAATGTACCAAGTCGATATTTCTGACGTAAAAAGACGAAGTAAGATCATTTCTGAATTGACAAATAAGATAGTGTATGAGAGAAATCTTAAATGGGTTGGTTGGAAGGGCGATGTTTTATTTGATGAAATTTCAGATGGCATCACCAAAGGAAGAAACTTTGCCTACAAACCTATAGTTATTGATGATGAGGTAAAAATTGGACAAAAAATCAAAGTCGAGATCACAAAAGCAACAAAACGTGGTCTTTATGGTAAAGCCATAAGCTAAAATTTTTTAGATCGAAGCTTGGATCAAAACTAATCAACAAAGTTTTTTAACTAATTTTGTAAGCAAAAGAGAGTCATGGAATTTGAGATAGAGGAGCCTATCCTAGTTGTAGGATTAGGCGGTGCAGGATGCAAGTTAGCAATAGACGCCAAAGAGAAACTTGGTTCAGAGTGTATTCTAATTAGTCATGACCCAAAAGACCTCAATTCTGGTAATTCTAAAATTTTGATTAATACCAATCCCATTCTTAACCCATCTTTGTATCTAATACGAGGCATATCATTTGGTGCCCTTGATAGCATTAGAGAAAAGATTGAGGATTATTCTACTATTGTCATAATGGCAAACTTGGCAGGAAAGTCAGGGGCAGCATTAGCACCCATTCTCTCACAGGTTGCAAAAGAGATGGGCAAGAACGTTCTTTCTTTTGCTATAATGCCATTCAAATTCGAAAAAGATAGAATCTTCTTTTCGGGTGTATCATTAAAGAGATTGAAGGCGAACTCTGACTGTACCATAATAGTAGATAATGATGCATTACTTGACAGCAACCCGGATCTTACTCCTGATACATGTCATACCATAACAAATGCCGCTCTACTTGAAATCGTTTCATCATTAAAGTCTGCATCTTTCCCACTAAGAACAAACATTCTTTCCACAAGTAAAGAAGGCCAAGACGTACAGACATCACTAAGAGATTCTATCAAGATGCTTTACGAGGATGCACCGCCTAATAGTGTCAAAAGTGCAATATTGTATGTAATGGGCGGAAACAAGGTTTCTGTGGGAACATTAAATTCCATGGTAAATACAATCAGCGGCATCTTCAATGACGATAGTACTCGAGTAAGTCTTTCTGTTATGGCAGGTGAAAGTTCTAAAGTTGTTTTGTTAACATCGATAGATGGAGAGACTAGATTTGACAAATATGATCCATTGGGATTCATTCCAAAACAGAACATGCTAGATTGGGATGAACCGGAATGCAGCATAAAATTAGATCTTAACTTGACACAGATAGAATAGAATTAATCTTTCTTTGTCTTTTTATCAGACTTTGATTCCTTAGGTTTTTCTTCTACTTTTTTTTCTTCTTTCTTTTCTTTTGGTTTCTCTTCTACTTTAGTTTCTATTTTAGTTTCTACTTTAGTTTCTTTTGGTGTTTCCTCTACTTTCTTCTCTTCTTTTTTCTGTATTTTTTTCTCTGCTTTCTTTCCTTTAGATTTCTCCTCTACTTTCTTCTCTTCCTCATATTTTGAAATTAGAATATTACCGTCATCATCTTTTGTTAATTTGACACGTATCTTTCTTGGTGGATGTCGTATTCCTCTTGCCCATACAAGATGGCTTACATCTTCTTCAATCTTGACATTTTCAGATTTCATATGATGTGTAGCAAATTCTTTGATCATGTTAATTGCTCTCTTGGCTCTTTGGTTATTTGGAGAAAGCCAAACTTTTCCAAGATTTATTGTATAAACGCGTTCAAGTGTTTCTTCTGACAATTATCCCACTCCCACATCAGTTCTGCGCCATTGTCTCCTTTTTGGATTTGATCGTACCTTTCTTTTTGTTCTAACTACAACCCAAGTTGGTACCGGTGAGCTTTGCTTTAGTTTCTTCATTAAACGTATCTTCCTTGGAGTAGATTTGTGCGCAGCCATAAAAATTTGAACACCTTGACCTCTTTTTAAATGAATCTCAAGAATTTACGTAAAAAATGACATGTAAAAAATTAGTTATACTAAGCCGGTTTCTGATAAAATGTTAAACATTTGCTTTAGCATCCTTGCAGAAGCACCCCATATCAAATGATGTTGATATCTAAAAGTATACATCTCTTGAATTGATTTATGTGAAGGATCTAGATCATCTTCTATTGTGTTTAACAGAGGCAAAAATGGAATGTGTAATATAGTTTCTATTTCTGAATTTGGGATAAGTTTTGGTATTTCATCTAGAATACAAATAAACGGCATTATTGTAAAACCAGAATTCAAAGTTGTCACAGGTCTAATCTGACCGATGATTTGTTGTCTAGATATGTCAAGACTCATCTCTTCTTTTGTTTCTCTAAGAGCTGTAGTTAGCAGATCATCATCACGTTGTGTCCATGTCCCACCAGGAAAAGAAATCTCACCAGCATGGTGATTCATTGTTTTTGGTCTCTCTGTCATGATTATCATGGGTTCTTTTCCATAAATCACTATCAATACAGCAGCGAGTTTTGTTTGTACGCCATACTTTACTGCAGGTGTAATTTTACTAGATAGTGCTTTTTTGAGTAATTCTATTTCCAATTATACTAGTAATACAGGATTCGTTTATTTGGTATTATCGTTAGAGGTTCATCTTCAGAGGATATGTTTGGTTTCTATTACAGTACAAAATATTCTGCCTCAGGATGATGTACAACTATAGCTGCTGTGGATTGATCTGGGATAATTTGACCTAATTCTGTAAGACTCATGCCAGATTTTTCAGGTTCTAATAATTTCCATACCAAAGTGTGTTGTGATACATCAGGACAGCTTGGATATCCCCAGCTGTATCGTAATCCTCTTTTTGGTCCAATTTTTAGTTCATCTCTTATTATTTGATTAATCCATTCTGCCATTGCTTCTGCAGTCTCAACAGCAAGACCATGTAAATAATATGCATCAGTATACTTGTTTTCTTTATTCCATTTTTCTATTATTTCTGAAGTCTTGTTTCCAACTGTTACTGCTTGAAATGCAACAACATCGTCCTTACCAAAATAATCTGTAATACAGAGATGCTTTGATTTTGTTGATCTTGGAAAATCAAATGTAATATGTTGTCCATTTGGATGATCAACTACAAGTTTTCCATCTTTGTTATGGCATTTGAAATAGCCATATACTGCACGCGGTTCAAAAAGACCTTCGTCAACAATTCTTTTCTTCCATTCTTCAAATAATTTTTCATGTTCTTGTTGTGATTCTTTTGCGGTACTTCCACGAAGTCCCCATGATAAAACAAAAAGAGATTTTTTGTTGATATATTTCCAAATTTCTTGTAAATTAATTTGTGTAGGCTCAAATCGGATTTGTTTATTGATGTGAGGTGCAAGCGGTGGTTCTACTGGTTTTATTCCGCTATGCGGAATATCTCCTACTTTTGTCTTTACACTAGTTTCTGTCCATTTCTCTAGTTTTGTATTCCACTCTTTAAGTAAATGTTCTTTCTCATTTGAAACAAGCTTGTCCATTGTTTTCAGACCATCAAACATTGTTTTGCAGTAAAATGCACCTGGTTTGTAAATTCCACCCTCTTTTGCTATTCTATTGATATAGTTAGTGTTAATGGCAGCTCCACCACACAATATAGGAATCTGCATGTTGTTTTTTCTTGCATGTTCTACAAAAAATTGCATTTGTTTTGACGTTGAAACCAAGAGTGCTGAGAGACCTATTGCATCTGCTTTTACTTCATCAATTTTTTCCAAAAACTTTTGCATTGGGACTTGTTTTCCCAAATCATATACGGTATAACCATTATTTTCAAAAATTGTCTTTACCAAGTTCTTTCCAATATCATGAACATCACCATAAACTGTACCCAAAACAAGTTTGCCTTTGCTAGTACCTTCCTCCTTTAAGAGATATTTTTCAAGTTCGCCTACTGCTGCTTTCATGCATTCTGCAGATTTAAGTACAAATGGCAAAATGAGTTCTCCTGCTCCAAATTTGTCACCTACTTCTTTCATAGCTGGAAGAAGATCATCGTTTAGTGTTTGTATTGCAGCCTGATGTGTTATTTCTTTTGGAGCTTGGATGCTCAAAGTATTATTTTTTTCAACTAGTTCATGTTTTTGTGTAATCTTTTCAGCAATTGCACTGACAACATCATTTTCAATTCCATCTTTTAATCTATTTACAATTCTAAAGTTAGATCGTTTACCAGCATTCCAAGAAGGATCGATTTCAACTCTTTTTACAGAAATGGTCTTTGTAGATTTTGAGTTTTCAAAATATGCTATTAAATCTGCAAGCGCACTTGGATGTCGATTAAAGATAAGATCCTCTGCAATTTTTCTTTCTTTTTCACTAATCTCAGAGTATGGAATAACATCCTTTGGGTTGATTATTACTGTATCAAGGCCATATTTTACTGCATGATACAAAAATATAGCATTGAGCACTTTGCGTGCATTAGGTGCAAGTCCAAAACTTAGATTACTTAGGCCAAGAGTGGTATATGAATTAGGAAATCTTTTTTTGATTAATGCTATTCCTTCTAGTGTATTTTTTCCAGCATCCTGAAATTCGGCTTCCCCGGTAGCGAGTGTAAAAGTTAGAGCATCAAAAATAAATTGATCTTCTTGTAGACCGTATTTTTTTCCAGTTTCATAAAGCAGTTGTGCAGTTTCTAGTTTTTCTTGGGAAGTTTTGGCCATTCCTTTTGGACCAATGCACATTGCAATTGCAGGAACTCCATATTTTGCCATCATGGGAGCTAATGAATGAAATCTAGATCCATCACCTTCCAAATTAATTGAGTTAATTATTGGCTTGCCAGGAATTTGTTCAAGTGCTGCGGCAATTACTTTTGGTTCAGTTGAATCAATAACCAAGGGAGCGTCTATTTCTAGACTCAATTGTTTGACAAGTTTTTTCATAAACTCCAGTTCATCCGAGCGTTCCGTAGTTGCAACACAAACATCAAGACAATGTGCACCTTCTTCGACTTGGGCCTTTGCTAAATTTAGTAATTCATCAAAATTGTCATTTAGTACCGCTTCCTTTGCCTTTTTTGAACCTTGAGTGTTGAGTCTCTCACCAATAATCAATGGTGGCGGAATTTGTTTTAGATCAATTGCCTTTAATGCAGAACTTACTCTTGGAATTTTCAACATATTAATTGTAAACTGAATTTTCTAAATACTTAGCGTTTATTACCTATTTTTGATCAATTATTTTTCGGAGTTGTGAGATATGGGAAGGATTAGTACCGCAACACCCTCCTATAATTCTCACATTAGGATATTGAGAGATAAAGTCTTTGAGAGTTTTTGCCATTTCGTCTGGCGACATTTTGTAAACAGCTTTTCCGCCTTGGTTTTCTGGCATTCCAGCATTTGGCACTACAAGCAATGGCAAATTGTTTTGCTCATCTAACCATTGTATGCTTGGTGTCATTTCTATTGGCCCAGTAGAGCAATTCAATCCAAAAATATCAATTCCCATATCAGATACGGTTGTATATGCAGCCTGAATGTCTGTACCAAGTAACATCTTTCCATATTGATCTAATGTCACGTTTGCAATTAATGGAATTTTTTTACCAGTTTTTTTCATTGCAAGATGAGAAGCTTCTATTGCAAGTTTAACTTCTAAAATGTCTTGGCTTGTTTCAATTAGTAACGCATCAACTCCACCCAGTATAAGACCCTCTGCTTGTAATTCATATGCCTCTTTGATTTCATTAAGAGATTTTTGGCCAAGTGATGGATCATTTGAGCTTGGTAAGAATCCACTTGGTCCCATAGTTCCAATTACATATCTTGGCTTGTCAGTAAATTCTTGAGATACCTCTACTGCCAACTGTGCAATTTTTTTATTCCATTCCACAGTTTTTTCTCCATAACCATATTCCTCTAATTTTAGCTTGTTTGATCCAAACGTATTAGTTTCAATACAGTCAGCGCCTGCTTTCAGATAGCTTCTATGAATATTCTTTATCCAATCAGGTCTTGTGAAAGACAGTCCATCATTGAATCCATCTTTGCCATCTGGAAAGTCTTCTGGTTTTGGGTTTAGCTTTTGGATCTCTGTTCCCATTGCACCATCAAAAAGCAAAATTTTGTTCTTTATTGCCTCACTGAAAGGAACTTTTTGTACCAAGACAAAGTTGGGATGGTTTTAATCAATTTAATTTCTTGCTTTGATTACATTCAAAGGTTATAATCAAGTACTCAAAAAAACCTTCTATGACAATCACCTATGAGATAAATCCCCCAAAAATCATTCAGGATACAGTATTATCTCAAAAAGAACTGCAAGATTCTCTTAATAAATTAAAATCTAAAGCATTGAAGGTGAGCAAGGTTTGTAAAAGCATCCACTTGACTGATTCAGTTCTTGGCATACCAAGGATTTCTCCCATTACTGCCGGTTTCTTTATTAGAGATTCTAATAAAAAAATAAGAATTTCTGCAAGCATACGAGTAAGAGACAGAAACCTCATTTCCATTACTCAAACAATTTCTGATGCAATTTTGCTTGATCTAAACGGTGTCCTTATTCTTAAAGGAGATACTCCACCTGTTGGACCAAAGGACTCCAAGCTTATACCAAGTGATATTGTAAAGCAATTTAACGAACAAGGTTTTGGGAAAAAAATTGATCTTTATCTTTCCTTATCAAGCAATCCAGATTTTGAAAAAATTCACAAAAAAATTGAAGCTCAGCCAAAAGGATTTGTCACTCAGGTCATTAGCTCTATTGACCAAGTTACAAGAATAGTTGATAAATTAAAACCGGAAGGGTTCAAGATAATTCCTTGTATTTTGTTAGCTTCGGAAAAAAATTCAAAATCTGCAAAAATGCTCAATTTGGATTGGTCAAGTTATAGTAGAGACATGATTGGTTTCATAAAACAAGTACACAAAATTTCAGGCAATGTGTTGATTAGCTCACCAAATGATTTTGTTGGAGCCTTAGAGATATTGAAAAAGCTGGCTTGATGTATCCCTAACAAGAAATGAAAATCAGCGACTAATTAAAATTAAAGAATAACGAATCGTGTTTGTGGATATGATATGAATTTATTTAGAATATCAGTTTTATTTGCAGGATTGTTTGCGATAGGTTTAGTTTCCTTTCAGCATGTAAACGCGGAAGTATGGATTCCTGATAATGAGTTTGGAGGATATTTTGATTCAAATGGCGTATACACCGTCATAGGCGCTGTCAAAAATACGGAAAATGTAGCAATAGTGCCTACAATTACCATAAACATAAAAGATAATGAAAAAATAATTTCTGATTCTTATACTCTGTCAATAGTTGATGCGTCAAAAGACATCCCATTTAAAATAAAAATACCGCTAATAGAAAATAAAAATGCCATTTTAGAAAAACCTGATGTAAATTTTGTACTTGCAAAACATAATTCCAGAGACATACAAGTGATTTATGATTCCACTCTAGTCAAACATGCAGATGGCCACACGTCTGGTGTCATCATAAACAACGATACTGTTTCTGCATATGGAGTAAAAGTGTACGCTGTGATTTATGGTAAGGACGGAAAATTCCTTGACATTGGTAAAAATGTCGAAACTATCACTGAGATGAAACCTGGTGAGAAAAGAGAATTTACCATGTATCCTGATCCTTTACTTGCATCAAAAGTAAGTTATTACAGTTGTTTTGCATTAGGTGAGGATCCAACACTTACTATTTCTGTTGAAAAAGGCGGGAATCGAGTTAATTTCACTTATTTGACAGCGGCATATTTAGATGCTGCAAAGTTTGATGATTCACAAAATTCGCTTTCAATTACTGCAAGAAATCCTTGGCCTCAAACATCATATGTAAATTTCATGATTCGTATCCAAAATGATAACCAAAAATTTTCTGTTTATTTAGATGGCAAACCAGCTGATGCACTACAAAGCAAGGATCCAGATGGATATTGGCATGTAGCATTCAATTTGTCACCACAGTCAACTAGTTCAGTCTTAATTTCAGGATTTGGAGAACAAGGACCGTCACTCTTATCGGCTGGCAATTTTAGAAATTATTTGTTGATAATAATACCTGCAGTAGCTGTAATTGTTAGTGTAATTATTTGGAAAAAGAAAACTAATTAGAAAAGTTTTGCAATAGCTAAGGTATAGTAAGCAATTTTTTCTCATTAAGAACTTCGTTGAGAAGTGTTAGATCATAAATGTTGGACAGATCTGGCTTTTTGTCTCCAAGAAAACCTAGATCAAATGCATTATTTGCAGATGTGTAAAGAGATTCTTTTACAGGATCATATGTTATTTCAAGTCTCGAAAATGCATTTTGGAACTCATCAACAGGAATTGTTTTACCTGTAAGTTTTTCTAATTGGGCATTAAATACTTGGGCAGCTTGATCTTTATTGTTATTTATCCAAGTAGTTTCATCAACATGTGCTTCTAGTAGTTTTTTTATAACATCTGGATGATTTTTTAAATAATCAGTCCTAACTACTATTTGTGATGTTACAAATTTTCCATTTGGCCACAAATCTCTCTCATCGACCAAAATTTTTCCATTTGCCTCTTTGACAAGTTTTGCTCCCCATGGTTCTGGTATCCATGCTCCATCAATACTCTTCTTTAAAAAGAGTGTTACAATATCGGGATTATTCGCAGGAATTACTGTTACATTACCACCATTCTCGATAGTTTTATATCCATTTTTTAGCAAATAGCTTCGTAGTGCTACATCCTGTGTATTTCCAATCTGAGGAGATCCAAACTTTTTACCAGCAAAATAGGCAGATGAATTTATTCCTGCATCATTTCTAACCACAAAAACTGCACCTCCACTTGTTGCACCAGCAATTATTCGTAAACCTAGTCCATCAGATTTTATGTACCCATTGATAGCAGGGTTTGATCCAACATATGTGACATCAATCCTATCTGCAAATAATGCTTCAATCGCAGATGGACCTGCATTAAAGACATGTGTTTCTACTTTAATATTTCCAAGCTCTTTTTGAAAATCTCCATTTCCAAGACCTATTACTGCTTGTGCATGATTTATGTTTGGAAAATAGCCGATTCTTAAAACATTAACAGATCTATCAGTATCATGAGAAAGTTGGTTCTCCGAATTTACATTAAAAGAAAGGATAATTACGAGTGCAATAATTATTCCTGCAATTCCAAATTTAATTTGAGGAGTCATTTGTACTACCTATTACCCTTAACGATGGTAATCCAGTCCCCATTTTCTTCTCACTCGTTCATCTAGTTTAAACAACAAAAGTCTATCAACTAACAATCCAATTGCAAATATAGTAATCATACTTGCAATCACCTGACCCATATCAAGAAAGTCTCTTCCAACAGACAAAATATGACCCAATCCAACAATTGACATCAATATCTCTGCACCAATGATAGCATGCCATGCAAATGACCAAGCTTGTCTGATGCCAATGATTAATGAAGGCGTAGCAGCTGGTATGGTGACATGTCTAAACAAGTAGAATCCTTTTGCACCCATATTTTTTGCGGCATCAAGATAGATTGGCGGTATGTTTCTGATGCTGCTATATGTCGAAATCATTATTGAAAAAATTGAACTCATAACAACTACAAACAAAATTCCAAAGTCATTGAAACCAATCAATAGAATAGAAAAAGGCACCCATGCAATACTTGGAAACGACAAAAGACCAGCAGAAAATGAACTTAGTGTCTTTCCAAATCCCTTGAATTTAATCATGGCAAGTCCTATGAGGGTTCCAAGAGCTATGGAAATAACAAATGCGGCTACAAGCCTGGCCAAAGTTACGCCTATACTCACAGGTAGAGAATGATTCCAAATTATCTTGACAAATGATTCTGCAACCATCAATGGTGAAGGCAATGAGATTTTTGGCCATATGCCAAGCATGAAGACTACTTGCCACACACCAATAAACACTGCAAGAAATAGGGCGGCATTAGCAGCATCATCAAAACTACCATGTGATGTTTTCTTTGAAATCAATTTGTCATTCATATGTTCTCATCTTTTATCCGTGCCATTACTTCGCTCTTTAATTCTTCAAGAATTTGATGATAATATTTTTGGAGATTTTCATCCTCAGCAAGTCTGGGTCGTCTATAATCAATTACAAATTCTTTTTTAATTTTAGATGGCCTGTTTTTGAATACAACAACACGGTTCCCTAAAATTATTGATTCTGAAATATTATGTGTAACAAAAATGATTGTCTTTTTTGTTCTTTCCCAAATTAATTGCAATTCTACCAATAACAAATCTCTTGTTTGAGAATCTAGTGCTGCAAATGGTTCATCCATCAAAAGAATTTCTGGATCCATAGCAAGAGCTCTTGCAATTGCAACTCTTTGTTTCATTCCTGTAGATAGCTGATAAATGTATGAATCTGTAAACTTGGTAAGTTGCATCATGTCCAAGTATCGTTCTGAAATTTGTCGACGTTGATTTTTTGGAATGCCAGCCATTTTTAATCCAAATTCTACATTATCAATTACCTTAAGCCATGGAAACAACGCACCTTCTTGAAAGACCATTGTTCTATCAGGACCAGGAGTTGAGATTTTATTTCCATTGAGCAAAATTTCTCCAGAATCTGGTGTTTCAAGTCCAGCTACAATATTCAAAAATGTTGATTTGCCACATCCGGAAGGACCAACAATGCATACGAAATCACCTTCTTCTATGTTCAGATTAATTCCATCTAAGGCAAGAACCGAGTTACCATTATGATCAAAATGTTTTACAATGTTTTTTGCTTGCAGTTTAGTCATAAGAAATCGTCTCCTTTCTCATCTTACCGATAGTAGACACTAGAAATGCCATATTCCAAGCGATCAATTTCATATAACAGCGTTATAATAATGCGGTTAAATAGTGTTCGAATTTTAGCTTGGACTAATTTAGTTTGTCTCATTATTTTAAAAATAATTTTTTGTTTTTTATCATAAAATAAAATTAAAAGATTACAAAGCACAAAAGATAAATGCTAAAATCTGATCACAGAAAACCTCAATGAAAGGAAAAGCAGTTCTAGCTTTCTCTGGTGGTTTAGACACGTCGGTTGTTGTAAAATATCTCCAAGAAAAACACAACTTGGATGTAGTTACTGTTACAGTAGATGTTGGTCAAGGCGATGATCAAAAAAAGATTGCGTCAAAGGCAAAAAAACTAGGAGTAGTAAAACACTACAACTTAGATGCACGCGCAGAATTTGTAAATGATTTCATTTTCCCTTCTATAAAGGCAAACGCACTTTACCAGAAAAAATACTGTCTTGCAACTGCACTAGCCAGACCATTAATTGCACAAAAGGTAGTTGATATAGCAAAAAAAGAAAATGCTAAAGCACTTGCACATGGCTGCACAGGTAAAGGAAATGATCAGGTAAGATTTGATGTTACAATGCGTTCAGGTACTACTCTTCCTATCATAGCACCAATCAGGGATCTTAATCTTACACGTGATGTTGAACTAAAATTTGCAAAAAAACACGGCATCCAAATAGACAATACAGCAAAAAAATTCAGTATAGATCAAAACTTGTGGGGTCGTGCAATTGAAGGGGGAGATATGGAAGATGCATACAAGGAACCACCAGAAGATGCATTCATCTGGGTAAAGACAAGGAATATGCCAGACAAACCACAGTATCTAGAGATAGTATTCAAAGAAGGAGTTCCAGTTACAGTTGACGGCAAGCATCTAAAACCTATTGAACTAATACAATACATCAACAAAAAGGCAGGCGCTTGTGGAATAGGTATTGTAGACCATATAGAAGATCGCGTAGTTGGTATAAAATCACGCGAGGTTTACGAAACACCAGCAGCAACTTGTCTCATTGAAGCTCATACCGATCTGGAAAAGATGGTTCTTACAAAACACGAACTCAAATTCAAATCACTTGTAGATTCAGAATGGGCCTGGTTAGCATATTCCGGATTGTGGCAAGATCCACTAAAATCTGATTTAGATATGTTTATCAATGCGACTCAAAAGAGAGTTAGCGGAACTGTAAAACTAAAGATGTTTAAAGGAAGTCTAATCGTAGTTGGAAGAAAATCAGAATATTCGTTGTATAGCCATGACTTGGCAACATACGGTTCTGGTTCCACATTTGACCAAACTTTGGCAAAAGGATTTGTTGAGTTGTGGGGACTCCAATCAACAGAAGCTAATAAATTACTAAATAAGAGGTGAAAAAATAAAATATGAATTGCCCAGAATGCGATGCAATGTTAAAAATTCCAGACGATGCAAGTGTAGGAGAAATAGTTTCATGTCCTGACTGCGGAGCAGATTTCGAGATCGCCTTAAAAAACGGTACCACTTGTCAACTCAAACACGCTGAAAAAGTCGGCGAAGATTGGGGAGAATAAATGCCAAAGATTCGTATCGTGTACGATCGAGTCAGAACAGAGGAAAAAATGCTCGAAGAAAAAGCAATCGAGCTTGGTCACGATACAAAGATGATAGATGCGAAAGTAACTCAGGTAAACACTGAAAGTAAAAAAAACGATTTTGATTTTGGTGACGTAGTACTGGAAAGATGCGTAAGCTATTTCCGCGGTCTGCATTTCACTGCATGTTTAGAATTTCTTGATGTGCCAGTCATAAACAAGTATGAAGTTGCAAACAACTGCGGTAACAAGATGATAACTTCACTTTTGTTAAAAAAACACAATGTACCTACTCCAAAAACATATTTTTCATTCTCACCTGAAGCTACACTTGAGAATCTTGAAAAAGTTGGATATCCACTAGTTATCAAACCCATAGTAGGAAGCTGGGGTAGAGGCGTGATACCTCTCAAAGACAGAGAAACCGCCGATGCGATAATCGAAGTACGAGAACTAAGTGATGGACCACTAGACAGAATCTATTACCTTCAAGAAATGATAAAAAGACCCCCAAGAGACATTCGTGTTATTGTAGTAGGAGACCAAGTTATTTCTGCAATGTACAGAACCTCGTCTGGTAGTTTTAAGACAAACATTGCTCTTGGTGCAGAACCAATTTTGTGTGAGATAACAAAAGAGTTAGAGGATGTTTGTATGAAAGCATCAAAAGCAGTAGGTGGAGGAATATTGGGAGTTGATATAATGGAAGATGAAAAGCGAGGACTAGTTGTACATGAAGTAAACAATACTGTAGAGTTCAAAGGACTATCAAAAGTTTCAAAAAAGAACATTCCAAAAGAAATGATTGATTTTGCAATCAAGCAAGCTATAAAATAAATTATACCCCTTTATGCTAGGAGTGTATCAATGAAAGTAGGAGTTATCGGCGCATCAGGTTTTGTAGGAGGAGAAATGCTCAGACTACTTGTAAGTCACCCCAAAGTAGAGATCTCCATGGTAACATCAAGACAATATGTGGGAGAATATGTTTCAAGGATTCAACCAAGCTTGAAAGGATTTACTGATATTACATTTTCTGAATTAGATTATGACAAATTATCAGACAAGTGTGATCTTGTTTTTACTGCAGTACCACATGGAACAGCAACTGAGATAGTAAAGGCATTGTATGATCGTGGAATGAAAATAATTGATCTAAGTGCAGATTACCGTCTTCACAATGCCCCTGATTATGACAAGTGGTATGGCTGGCAACATCCTTACCCAGAATTATTGTCAAAATCAGTTTTCGGGGTTCCAGAAATTCACAGAGAACAAATTAAAAAATCACAACTTGTTTCTTGTCCTGGATGTATGGCAGTAACTTCAATACTTGCGTTGTATCCACTAGTGAAAAAAAACTTAATTGATACAGAACACATCATTGTTGATTCAAAAATTGGTTCATCTGGTGCAGGTGCAGGTTCTTTAGCTGGTACACATCATGCTTTAAGGTCAGGAGTAATTAGACCATACAAGCCTGCAAAACACAGACACACTGGTGAGATAGAACAGGAATTAACAGAGGTTGCAGGAAAAAAGATTCACGTTTCTATGAGTCCGCACGCGGTAGACATTGTACGAGGGATATTGTGTACAAATCACACTTTCCTTAACAACCCAATGAGCGAGATGGACCTTTGGAAGTTATATCGCGAACAATATGGTAATGAAAAATTTATCAGATTAATTCGTGATAAGAAAGGATTCTACAAGTTTCCGGATCCAAAGTTTGTAGTGGGATCTAACTTCTGTGACGTAGGATTTGATATAGATGAGGACAATCATAGATTGGTTGTATTGTCAGCATCAGATAATTTGATGAAAGGGGCAGCTGGTTCTGCCATACAAAACATGAATGTAATGGCGGGTTTTGACGAGATGGAAGGTCTCAGATATTCTCCGTTAACACCTGTGTGAGAAAATGATTACAATCAAGATCGGAGGAAGCGTGGTAGATGGGCTTCATCCGTCAACTATCTCTGATCTAAAAAAAGTTTCAGAAAAAGAAAAAGTAATTCTGGTACACGGTGGAGGAAAAGAAGTAACAAAGATTTCAGAGGCATTAGGAAAAGAACAAAAATTCATTGTTTCTCCTGGCGGAATAAAAAGCAGGTTTACTGACAAGGAAACCGTAGAGATCTTCACCATGGTAATGTCTGGAAAAATAAACAAAATGATAGTAAGAATGCTACAAAAAAATGGCATCAATGCAGTTGGACTGTCAGGTGTAGATGGAAGAATTATTCAGGCTGAACGCAAAAAAAAATTGGTTGTGATTAACGAAAAAGGCCGCAAGATGGCTATAGATGGAGGCTATACTGGAAAGATAAATGATATAAATTCAAGTCTGATAAAATCAATCCTAGACCAAGGCTACGTTCCTGTCATATCACCAATTGCAATAAGTGAAGAATCTGATTTTCTTAATGTAGATGGAGATAGAGCTGCAGCATATGTAGCAGGCAAGATGCAGTCTGACACGATATTGTTTTTGACCAATGTGGATGGTTTACTGATGGATGAAAAGCTTGTAAAGAAACTTTCTTTAGCTGAGGCAAAGAAAATTCTTCCAAAAATAGGATTCGGTATGGAAAAAAAGATACTTGCTGCAACAGAATCTCTTGAGATGGGGGTAAAACAAGCTCTTATTGCAAACGGTCAACGAGAAAATCCTATATCAGCTGCCATTGCACACGATAACTGTACGGTGATTACAAAATGACTGAAGATCAATTCATGGGAAATATCTATCAAAGATTTCCTGTTACAATAGAACGTGGTCTTGGCTCACATGTGTGGGATACAAATGGAAAAGAGTACATTGATTGCATGGGAGGATATGGTGTTGCTCTTGTAGGTCATTGCAACCCACGTGTTGTAAAGGCCATCAAAGAACAACTTGATAAAATAATCACAGTACACAGTTCACTTTATAACAAAACACGTGAACGATTCTTAGAAACTCTGATAAAAATAGCTCCAAAGAATCTGAATCAAGTTTACCTAAACAACAGTGGAACTGAGGCAGTAGAAGCAGCAATGAAATTTGCAAGAAAATTCACTGGTAAAACAGGAATGGTAGCAATGAATGGCTCATACCATGGAAAAACATTTGGATCTCTTTCAATAACATTTAGTCAAAAATACAGAAAACCATTTGAACCACTAGTAGAAAAAGTTTCATTCTCTCCATTTGGAGATATAGAAGCTTTAAGATCTACAATAAATTCCGATACTGCATTTGTCATAATGGAACCAATACAGGGAGAAAGTGGGATTCATGTTGCACCAGATGGATTCCTACAGGATGTTAGAAAATTATGTAATGAAAAAGGCATTCTTTTGATCTTTGATGAAATTCAAGCTGGACTTGGTAGAACTGGCAAGATGTGGGCAGGCCAACACTGGGATACTACTCCAGACATCATGTGCCTAGCAAAGGGAATTGCTGGAGGAATCCCCATGGGAGCTACACTTGTACGAGAAGACATTCTCACGTGTATAAGTAAAGGTGAACAATCATCTACTTTTGGAGGAAACCCTATCTCATGTGCAGCTGGTATTGCTTCAATTGAAGCTTTGACACAAGATGGATTAGTTGAAAATGCGGTAAAAATGGGAAAATTATTCCGAGAAGGATTAGAAAGACTAAAGGAAAAACACAAAATAATCAGAGAAATTAGAGGCAAGGGTTTGATGATTGGAGTAGAAATGAAATTTGAGGTAAAAGATATTTTGTTTGATGGAATAGCAAACAACCTTTTACTTTTATATTCTGGAAAGAACATATTGCGATTACTACCACCACTTGTCATTTCTGAATCAGATATAACCAAAGCTTTAGAAACATTAGATGTAATACTAGGAAAAGAGGAAAAAAGAAGAAATGTCTAAAGACAAAACAGATGATTCAATCATTGAAATATTAAAAAAAGACTCTAGGGAATCTTTTGTAGTAATTGGACAAAAGCTGAGTCTTTCTGAATCTGCAGTAAGAAGAAGAGTAAAAAATCTTACTGATGGTGGAATCATAAAAAAATTCACAGTAGAAACAGGAGATGCAAATGCAACTAGTGCAATCATCTTGATTTCTGTGGATTCTGCAACAGATACATCCAAAGTTTCAGCAAAATTGACAAAGCTGCATGGCGTTCACACTGTTTATGAAATTACCGGACAGTATGATATTGCAGTTATAATCAGAGCGCCTACCATTGCAGACATCAATGTCTGCATAGATTCTTTACGCAAAGTTCCCGGTGTGTTTGATACCAACACAGTCATCATTTTACGTACTGTGACCTAAAAAACGAAGTTCGGATCTTTTTTATCTATAACACCGAAAAGCGTCACAGATATTCTAAAAACAGCCGATTTCTGTACGAATATGTTTATATTCACCAGTTTTTTGTACTAGATCAGCAATGGACGATCCGAATTACTACGCATACAAATATAATGAAATTGGAGTAAAACCAAAGAAAATTCATGTCCTAGATAGCACTCTAAGAGAAGGAGAACAACATCCAGGAGTTACATTTTCAAACAAACAACGAATCCAAATTGCGTGGATGCTTGATTATTTTGGGGTTGATCAAATTGAAATTTCCCCAGTTGTATCAAGCGATCATAAAGAAGCAACAAAAACAATAATCAAACAAGGATTAAGAGCAGATATTGTAGCACATGTACGCGCCTTGAAGGAAGATGTCGATATTGCACTTGATTGTGATGCAACTTGGATGGCCACATATCTTGGAATGTCAGATATACATCTAAAGGATAAATTAAGAATAACTAGAGAAGAGGCGTTACGCAGAGCAGTTGAAACCGTAGAATATGCAAAGTCACATGGACTTAAGATGAGATTTACAATGGAAGATGCAAGTAGAGCAGAGCCTGCATTTTTGATAAAGATGTGCAAGGCAATTGAAGAAGTTGGTGTTGATAGAATAAGCATTCCAGATACGGTAGGAATAATGCGCCCAAATGGAATGTATAATTTAGTAAAAACAGTTCGTGATCAAATAAAAACACCACTTGATGTACACTGTCACAATGATATTGGGCTAGCATTAGCAAATGCATTTGCTGGTTGTGATGCCGGAGCAGATCAAATTCACACTACAATAGATGGGATTGGTGAAAGGACTGGAATTCCTGCATTAGCAGAAACTGCAATTTCATTATCTTATCTTTACAAATCTCCAAACAGTTTCAGATTGGACATGTTAATGGATCTCTCAAGGTTAATCGAACAATATACTACTATCAGACCATATGATTCCAAGCCAATTGTTGGGGCTACTGCCTACAAACACAAAGCAGGAACTCACTTGGCAGCAATTCTTAGAAACCCTGCCGCGTACGAGCCAATTGACCCCAAAGTAGTAGGAAATAGGAGAAGGATCGTGTTTGGCGAACTGGCTGGTAAAAACGGTGCAGCATATCTAATGTCACTTTTAGGTTTAGAACAAAACGATGAACATGCCAAAGCTGTTGCAGCAGGTCTTAAGAACTTGCGAATGGGAGACTTGCTTGAAATTCCATTAGATGATAGATTGGAAAGAAAGATAATTAATGACACCCAAGTGAAGATAAAAGCAGGAAAATAATATGAAATGTTTAGAATGTGATGCAAACATCTCCCCTCCAAAAGATTCCATGGCAGGAGAAATAATAACATGCCCAGATTGTGGCGCAAGCTTTGAACTTGTAAAAGGATCTACCGGCTTTGAGTTAAAACCAGCACAAACTGTTGGTGAGGACTGGGGCCAGTGAGTTCAGGTTTATCGATTCTTTACGACACCATTAGGTGGGAGGAAAAAGCACTGTTTGATGCCGGTAAGAAAAAAGGCATCGAGATCAAGATGGTGGACTGTAAGAATTTATTTTTAGATTTGGACAAAGGAAAAGATAATTTTGATACAGTATTACAGAGATGTGTTAGTTATTATCGTAGTCTTCACTCAACAGCCGCACTAGAGGGAAAGGGAGTAAATGTGATAAATTCTTTAAACACAAGCATCTTTGCAGGAAACAAATTGTTCACACACATGCTTTTGCAAAAACAAAACATACCAACACCATTTAGCACCGTTGCCTTTTCTGAAGAGGCTGCACTAGAAGCTCTAGAAAAGAGCGGTTACCCAATGGTGCTCAAACCGACGGTAGGTAGCTGGGGAAGAATGATTGCATTGCTAAAGGACCGCGATTCTGCCGAAGGGATAATGGAGAGTAGAGAGAGGATGTACCCAATTTACCAAGTGTATTATTTAGAAGAATTTGTACAAAGACCACCTAGAGACATTAGAGCGATCATGGTAGGTGACAAGGTAATTGCTGCCATATATCGATACTCTGGAGATGGTCAATGGAAAACAAATATGGCACTTGGCGGAAGAGCCGAAGTGTGCAAGGTGACAAAAGAATTGGAAGATATTTGTATAAAGGCAAAAAATGCTGTATACGGTCAGATAGTAGGAGTAGATCTAATGGAAAGTAAAGAAAAAGGCCTTGTTGTACATGAAGTAAACAACACAACAGAATACAAAAATACCGTCAGAGTTACTGGTGTAGATATTCCAGCAATGATGATAGATTACGCATTACAGTCGAGAAAATAAGAATTGGACTCTTCAATTACAGTAACACCAAGGTTTTCAGTAAAAATGCTTGAGAAAGCACTTAGGCTTTACACTCCTTCACTTGCAGAAAAACCTCTTGCCGAATTTTTAGCAGACAAGTGCGATGATTTGGGATTTGAAAATATTCACATAGACGAGGTTGGGAATCTTATTACAACAAAAGGTGCTGGCTCTCCGAAAATTCTTTTGTGTGGGCATATGGACACAGTGCCAGGTAAAATAAAAGTAAAAAATGACAATGGATACATTTACGGACGTGGTGCTTCTGATGCAAAGGCACCCCTTATGGCAATGCTTCTTGCTGCAGCTTCAATTCAAAACAACAGTGGAACTGTAGTATTTGCTGCAGTGGTAGATGAAGAAGGAAATGCAACAGGAATCAAAAGTTTGGTTAAACAAAAACTAGACATTGATTATGCCATATTTGGTGAACCAAGTGGAATTAGGAATATAACAATTGCATACAAGGGAAGAATTGCTATCAACCTCAAGGTAAACGTAGGAAATAGTGCACATGCTAGCGCTCCTTGGCTTGCAAAAAATGCAATAGACGAGTCATATGTGTTCATTAAAGAACTCAAGGATGCACTAGAGGCAAATCAATCGGACAAACCAAAGGGTATGATCCTGACTGCTACTTTAACTGAGATAAAAGGAGGAACGAGTCACAATGTAACAGCACTAGAATGTGATGCAATAATGGACATCAGGATTCCAGTAAACATGAACTGCAAAACAGTTGGAGAAAAAATAGCAACTACAGTACAAGAGGTTGCAAAAAAACAAGGAGTTAATGCATTTTATTCTGTACTTGATGAAACAGAACCATTTGAGGCACCGCATAATTCTCCACTTGTAAGGGCATTAACTTTGGGAGTACTAGATGTTGAAAAAGCAAGGCCTCAGTTAATCCGAAAAACTGGAACTGGCGACATGAACATAATTGGAAATGCGTTGAACATACCTGTTGTTACATATGGTCCAGGAGATCCTCATGCATCTCACACCATTGACGAACGGGTTTCCGTAGATGAATTTCTTAGAAGCATTGAGGTTTTCAAGCAAATGCTTTACCATCTAAAAAGATTACATGGTAAATCTTAGTAAATAATACGAAGCTCAAAATAGCCAAAATCTGAAATTCGATTATGCTTTGGTTTGTAGGTCTAGGAATTTCTGGTCCGGATGGAATAGGTCTTGACACATTAAAAATACTAAAGAGTGCAGACGTAGTATTTTTTGAAATATTTACCAGTCCTATACCACAATCAGAAATGCTAAAAATAAAAAAGATGGTTAAAGGCGAGTTCAAAACAGCACCAAGATGGATGGTAGAAGATGGAAAGACAATTCTCAAAGAAGCAAAAAAGAAAAATGTTGTACTTGTCTCATATGGAGACCCATACATAGCAACAACTCACATAGAATTGAGAACAAGAGCCATTTTAGAAAAAATTAAAACAAAAACAATCCATGCTGCATCTGCTATCACATCTCTCGTTGGAGAATGTGGTTTACATTATTACAAGTTGGGCAAGCCTGTAACCATGATGAATGAAAAGCAGTCAATACCTAGTGTATATTATACAATTTATCAAAATCTCATAGCTGGAAGCCACAGCATAATAATTTTAGAATATAACAATGATAAAAAATTTTTCTTGGAGCCAAAAGATGCATTAACAAATCTACTTTTGACTGAAAAAGAACAAAAAAGAAATGTAATTGACGAATCAAGTTTTGCAATAGTGGCATCAAGGATTGGTTCAAAGAGTCAAAACATAATAGCAGGAAAATTATCCACACTTAAAAAGACAGATTTTGGCAAGCCACCACACACAATTATAATACCAGGAAAGATGCATTTTACAGAATCTGACGCACTAAAAGTTCTTGCAAAATGTCTTGATGAACCATTTGATAATTCTTCAAAGATTAAAAAAATTTCAGAACAGATGCTACAAAAATATATTCCAAAAGCTAGAAAAGCACTAGAGGAAGTAACAAAACAATTCAAGGATGATAAATCACTTCAATCTGTTTTAGAAAACGCTGATCTTTACTTGGATGATGCTGAAAAGTTTCAAAGCGAAGGAAAGGAGGAGCTTGCAGTATTAAGCATAGGATATGCAGAGGGACTAATAGATGCCTTGAGATTTTCAAAAGGAATAGACCCATGGGCATAGAGTTTATAGATGAAACAAGGGTAGGAATCTTGTTTTAGTGATATAGTTGGATGCGCTTGATAAGGAAATAATTTCAGCACTATACGTAGCTGTTCTTTCAAAAGATGATCCTATTTCAATAATTCGAAGGAAGCTTCCAGTAAATCCTGATCATCTCAAGGCAAAGATAGAGTCATTTGTAAAACAGGGAATCGTTGAATCCGATAAAAAAACACTTACAGAGTTAGGCAGATCTTCACTAAGAGTTGTTTTGGCAGGAGGAGTCTTTGACATAATACATCCTGGTCATTTACACACGTTACGAGCTGCAAAGGCTCTTGGAGATGTACTAGTTGTTGTAATAGCAACAGACCAGACAGCACAGAAAATGAAGAGCCGTATACCTCTTCACAACATGGAGCTAAGACGAGATTTGGTAAGTTCGCTTTCAATGGTGGACTATGCAGTAGTTGGACATGAAGGAGATATTTTCAAGACAGTAGCATATGTAAAACCTGATATCATAGCACTAGGATACGATCAAGTTCATCAGGAGAAATTCATAACAGATGGATGCAGGAAAATCAATGTCAATGTAAGCATTGCAAGATTACAGTCTCCCATACCAGACATTAAAAGTTCTAAAATAGAAAACGAGTATGGCAGTTCTATCTATAGAACATAACTGTGTGATAGTTTTAGTTTATTTTAAATTGCCTTTTTTTCACTTTCACATAGTGGGCATTTTAAGCCGTTTGTCTTAAGACCGCATTTTTTACATCTAAAAGTAATGAAACTGTTTCTGGTGGATTTTATTACTTTTAAGACCAAAACTGTGACTGCTAAAATTCCTATTCCAATACCAATCCAAACAAATACCACTAGTTCTCTTCGTACGTGGTCAATAACTAGTTTAGTATTATTATTTTGAACGAATTGGCACTCTAATTGAGATCTGTGAGCCAGTTGATAGCTTTGTTGTTTTTTTGATATTTTCTTTTGAAATTAATTCTATGACAGAATCGTCATGATGTGTCCTCTCCAAAGTTATCAATGCGGCATCAGTCAAATTGTTGATTTTGGAAGGATAGCATTTTACCCAACCATATGTTCGCTTGCCATCAGAAAATCCATTTATCATTATTCCAGGATGTGCATCAAGAGTACGTTTTGCTTCTATGAATTCCTTATCTTTTAGTTTAACATTTAGCGTGCCAGGAAATGGGATGTAGCCAAGTTTTGATTTAAACTGTTTTTCATATCCTTTCATTGACATATAATATGCACCCTCTCCCATGCCAGAAACTATTGTACCTTTAAACTCGATATAAGATGGTGAAGATTCCAAACTTGATTTTAAAATTGCAGATATTCTTGCCATTTCAGTGTGGCCTTTAGTTGTGATTCTAACAGAGACTCGCTGCCCACTTCGCATCCTTTCTACATATCCATCTCTTTCCAATTCTAAAAGATGTTTTGATGCAGCTTGTTGTGATTTGTTTATGCTTTTTCCTAGTGAAAATGTTGTTATTGTAACAAAGTTATGTCTGGCACCTTTTGCTAAAAGTTCTGCTAGTGTAAGGATGTGTTGAACTTTGAGTTCTGGCATTAAAATTTAGGCTACGCCCAGCTCTGTAAATGTTTTGAGTACCATACCGTCAGCGGATTTTAGGTTAGCCATTCTATGACCTATAACACACTCTATTCCTGCTTGTTTTGCAGCATCAATCAACCTTTGTGTAATGATTCCATCTAAAACCAGATATTTTATACCAGAGCCGGGAGAAAGTTTTCCTACAACTTCACTTACTGGAACCTTGAAAAGTTCACCGAGGTCTTCATTTAGTGCTACTGCCTCAAGCGATTCATTAAGATCTGAATATACTTTTTTTGCAACGTTTGCAATTGGTTCATCTTTTGGATCCTGTAACTTTGGTTTTACCGTCTCTTTTTTCATGTCCTCTGCAGTCTCCTTTAAAATTTCTACAATCTGTATTGGTGTTAGTTCTTCAACTTCAACTCCTTCAGGTGCGCGGTGAACCACATCAACGTTAACTAGAGCTTTGAGCTCTTTTAGTATAAATCCGCCAGCTCTGTCACCATCTAAAAATGCAACAACTTTTGATTTAGAAGCACATAGTTCTTTAATGGATTCATCTATTCTTGCACCTTCAATTGCAAGTGCATTATCATATCCTGCTCTTAGTAAATTAATTACATCAGCTCTTCCTTCAACTAAAATTATCCATGGAGAATCAAAAACACCAGAACCGCATGCCAGTTTTTCTCTTCCAAATGTTGCTAGTTTTCCGCCACCGCCTTCTGAGACATCTTTTAGCATCTCCTCTCCTTCGCTAATTGTTTTAGTAGACCATTTTTGTACGATATCTTTTGCCCTGTCAACAATCTCTTTTTTCTTTGCAGAGCGAACATCGTCTATTGCTTCTAGTTTGAAATGAGCTACAAATGGCCCAACTTTGTCAATGCTTTCAATAGCTGCAGCAATCAAAGCGGCAGTGTTGATATCAGTACTCATAGGTAACAAGGCATCGCCTTTTGTCTGACTAGACGATGCCGTAGTGTTGACTTCTATCCTACCGACTTTCGATACTTTTTGAAGTTCGTTTAGGTTCATCTCTGGTCCAAGCAGTCCTTCTGTTTGGCCAAAAATTGCGCCTATTATGTCGGCCTTTTCAACCAATCCATCGACGTCAAAGCTGAGCTTAACGTGATACTTGACAATTCCAGTAGGTGGCAATTCATAATCCTCTTAATTTTTGATCAATTTATTTTCGTACGAGTCGGATATAAGTGCTATTGCTATAATACGGCTGTAAATCGATCATGTGTCACGTATTTTGAGAGATCCTCAATATGCCTGATTTTTCCCTTTGTTATTGATACAAGTTTTTTCTTAAATGAGAGATCTATTCTGATGCGGTGCTCTAGCTGAGATATTATCTTGCTTGTCAGGTATCTGCCCTTTCTATCACCATCAAACAAAACTATCAGATTTTTGTAGCATGATACCGAATCAGCAAATCTTGCCAGTCCTTTAAAGCTGTGAAACTCGCAGATGTTACCAGAATATCCTAGTTTTTGTAATGCAGACGTGTCCCGTTTTCCTTCAACTACCACAATGCTGTCTTTTTTTGAGTTCAACGAACGAATAAAATTTTGAAGTTGTACTATTTCTGACTCGTCAAAATTCACAAAATCATTTAGTATTTAACATATTAAGCACTTTTCAAAATTATGTCTGACATACTTGTAATACAAAATGCAAAGTATGAAGGATTATCAAATCTAGGCAAACTTCTAGAAGAAGACGGATTTAAAACTAGCATTATTTTTGCCAAAAAAGAAAAAATTCCAGATGTAAACCATTCTGGAGTTGTAATTTTAGGCGCTCCTGAAAGTGCAAATGACGATCTTTTGTATCTAAAAAAAGAGATGGAATTGATAAGAGATACGGTAAAAAAAGAGATTCCATTACTTGGAATTTGTCTTGGCTCACAACTTGTTGCCAAATCATTTGGTGCCAAAATATACCCCGGAAATAAAAAAGAGATAGGAGTCTACCACGACATAGAGTTTGATAATATAGCATCAGGCCTATTTTCTGGAATCAAAAGTCCTGCCACAGTGTTTCATTGGCATGGAGACACGTTTGATCTGCCCCTAAATTCAACAAGACTAGCACACTCTAAAGATTATCAAAATCAGGCATTTCAGATAGGTAGCGCGGTAGGAGTACAGTTTCACCTAGAAGTTGATGAAGAAACAATCAAACTATGGCTAGAAAAATCAAAAGACGAGCTAAGTAAGACGCCATATATTGATCCAGAAAAGATAATCAGAAAGTTACCTGAAAACATGGAAACAATACAAAACAACATGAAAATCTTTTATCAAAATTTCAAGTCAAAATTCAATCTATGACAAAAGTTTAATATAATGACGATAAGACTTTCGGATCTGGTCATGAAAAAATTATCAAAAATCGTCAATCTACAAAAATTTTTAAAATGCATTAGTGAAACAATGGAGTTTTCAAATTGAGTACAGTCACCAAAGTTTTTGAAGAAACAATTGCTACAGATCACAAGGTAATCACAGAAGATCTTTCAAAAGCAGTTTTGAAGAAATATGGAATCAAGGTACCAGGATATGCACTAGTAAACTCCGCAAAAGAAGCTACAAAGGCAGCAAAAAAGCTTGGCTATCCTCTTGTAATGAAGGTTGTTTCTCCACAAATTCTTCACAAAACAGATGTTGGTGGAGTCAAGGTGGGATTACAAAATGAAAAAGATGTAAAACAAGCTTTCAATGACATGTACAAAAGACTCTCAAAGAAAAAAGGTGTTCACCTAAAAGGAATTCTTCTTGAGAAGATGGTACCACAAGGAGTAGAGCTTATTGTTGGTCTTCAAAACGATCCACAGTTTGGTCCAGTGATAATGGTAGGCCTTGGCGGTGTATTAACTGAAATATTCAAAGATGTTGCGTTTAGAATGCTTCCAATTACAATTGCAGATGCAAAGTCTATGCTTGAAGAGCTAAAAGGTGCAAAAATATTGCAAGGGTATAGGGGAAGCAAACCAATAGACCAAAACATGCTTGCAAAGGCACTAGTTCAGATAGGAAAGATTGGAACTGACAATGCAGGTTACTTTGACAGCATTGACTTTAACCCAATTGTGGTGTATCCAAAATCATACTATGTTGTTGATGCAAAGATACTTTTAAGAAAAGAATTCAAGAAAGACGCAATTTCCAAAGCACAGCCAAATGCAGAATTTATGGAGACGTTTTTCACGCCACAGTCAGTTGCGTTGGTTGGAGCATCTGCAACTCCAGGAAAAATTGGCAACTCTGTTTTAGACAGTATTGCAAAACATGATTACAAAGGAAAAGTATATCCAATAAATCCAAAGTCAGAAGAAATTTTGGGACTCAAATGCTATCCATCATTATCTGCAATTCCAGACAAGGTAGACTTGGTAGTAGTTTGTGTAGATCTTTCCATTACAGCGCCAGTTTTAGAAGAGTGTGCAAAAAAAGGAATCCATAATGTTGTAATCGTATCTGGTGGCGGAAAAGAACTTGGTGGCGATAGAGCGGCAATGGAAGCAGAAATAAAACGTTTGTCGGAATTACACAAAATTAGAATAATTGGTCCAAATTGTATAGGCATGTTCAATGCCGCAAATAGACTAGATTGCGCATTCCAAGGACAGGAAAGAATGGTAAGAGCTAAACTAGGACCTGTTGCATTATTATCTCAAAGCGGAACTATGGGAATTAGCTTTTTAGAAACTGCAGATACTTTTGGTCTTTCAAAGATGGTAAGCTATGGAAACAGATCAGATGTAGACGAAGCAGATATGATTTGGTATCTAGCAAACGATCCTCAGACCAAAGTAATTGCACTATATGTAGAAGGATTTGGAGATGGTCGCAAATTCATAGAGACTGCAAAGCATGTAATGACAGAAAAACACAAACCTGTTGTAATTTGGAAGAGCGGTAGAACAACATTAGGCGCAAAACAGGCAGCATCACATACAGGATCATTGGGAGGCTCTAACGCAATAATCATGGGAGCATTCAAACAAGCTGGAATAATTTCAGTTGATAGTTATCAGGAACTTGCAGGAGTAGTAAAGGCGCTTGCATGGCAACCAGCTGCAAAAGGTGGCAGAATTGGTCTTGTAAGTAATGGTGCAGGACCTATGATTGGAGCAATAGATCACTTTGAAAGATTTGGATTAGAACTTGCCAAGGTAACAGAAAATACTGTAAAAGAAATGAAGGCGCACTATCCAGCAACATATGTTATTGGAAGTGGAAATCCAGTAGATGTAACTGGCGGAGCAAATGCAGACGATTATAGATATGCAATTCAAAAATTCATGGAGGATCCTAATGTGGATATCATCATGCCATGGTTTGTATTTCAAGATGACCCATTAGAAGAAACAATCATTGATTATCTTGGAGAGTTTTCAAAACAGCGAAAGAAACCAATCATAGTCGGTGGAAATGGTGGACCTTATACAAAAAAGGTTTCAGATTTGATTGAAAAACACAATGTTCCAGTCTATGATGACATTAGAACATGGGTAGCAGTTGCATCTGCATTACATCAATGGGGAAAACACAAACCTTCTGACAACGTTTAATTTCCTGTAGATTAGAGTTTTTTCATGCCACTAGTTAATGTCTCAAAATCAGATGGAATTGCTACCGTAAAGATAAACCGTCCTGACAAATATAATGCAATGAATACTGAAGTTGCTAAAGAACTAATTACAGTTTTCAACGAGATTGACAAAGATGATACCATCAAAGTAATCATACTTACAGGAGAAGGCGACAAGGCATTTTCTGCGGGTGCAGACATTGCATACATGTCTACCATCACACCAATTGAATCAGAGACATATGCAAAGACAGGACACCTTTTAACTTTCACAGTTGAAAATTGTAGCAAGCCAACAATTGCTGCAGTAAATGGATTTGCATTAGGGGGAGGATGTGAACTTGCTCTGGCATGTGATATCAGAATTGCTGCAGACACTGCAAAGATGGGTCAGCCAGAAGTAACCATAGGGGTTTGTCCAGGATGGGGCGGAACACAAAGATTACAGAGAATTGTTGGAATTGCAAAAGCAAAAGAATTGATCTATACAGGTAGGCAAGTAAAAGCAGATGAAGGAAAAGAAATTGGTCTTGTAAACCAAGTAGTTGAATTGTCAAAGCTTGCAGAGGAAGCAAACAACATGGCAAAGATGATAGCACAAAATTCTGCAATGGCAGTAAGAATGTCAAAGATTGCCATTAACAAAGGCAGAAACTCTGACATTGACACAGGACTTGCCTTGGAGTTATACACTTGGGGATTATGTTTTACTCATCCAGACAGAGCAGAAAGAATGACTGCCTTTGTAAACAAGTCAAAGAAATAGAAAAAGACCTCATTTTTTATGAGATTCCTAATATGTCAAGTATGAAAAGCTTATTATAATTTAAAAGACTCACATTAGTCATGAGTAACTCACAGACCACCAAACTGCTTACAATTACTCCAAAAGCAGCAGAAAAAGTAATTGCCTTTATGAAAGAGGAAGCAGACAAGCCATCATTTCTTAGAGTGTATGTTCAAGGAGGCGGTTGTTCAGGCCTTTCATATGGAATGGGTTTTGAGCAAAAGGCCGAAGAGGACGACCTTGTAATAGAAGAGAATGGCGTAAGGATGGTAATAGACAGCTACAGTGCTGACTATCTTAAAGGTGCAAATGTTGACTATATCGAAAGTCTGATGGGCGCTGGATTTAAGATCAACAATCCAAACGTGACAAAGAGCTGTTCATGTGGAAGCTCCTTTAGCACATCCTAAACCAGACTAAAATCACTTTTTATTTTATAATCTAGTCAATACATTGTAAAATTTTTTACATGACAACTAGTGTCATGGTTGTAAGAATATAAGGTACGGTTCTTACTTTTTTTGTAATAATTTCTTCAAGTTTCATGGTATCGTCTGATTCTATCTTTACTATGACATCATACAGTCCAAGAACTCCAGTAACTTCTGAGATTCCTTTTATTTCCATTAATGCTCTAATTACTTGATTTTCCTTTCCTGTGTGACAATGAACTGCAACAAATGCTTTGGCCATAATCTAACTTGACTTTCCTTGCTATTGAATATATCCTAAGGCCACAAGCCACGTGCTTCAAACGATTCCAGTACTCGGCTAACTGCTAAAACCATGCTGCCTTTTCTCATGTCTACTTTGTGTTTTTGTGCCAAGTTGTATGTGTCGTTAAAGCCTCGGACAATATGTTTTTCCATAGTTTTTGCCACTTCGTCAAAGGTCCAGTAATATCTCTGCAGGTTTTGTACCCATTCCAGATATGATATACATACTCCACCTGAATTTGCCAAAATGTCTGGTATCACCATTATTTTTTTCTTGAATAAAATGTCATCTGCTTCTGGAGTTGTTGGTCCGTTTGCTGCTTCTGCTATAATTTTACACTTGATGTTTTTTGCAATATTTGGTGTGATTTGATTTTCAAGTGCTGCTGGAACAAGTATATCGCATAGTGTAGTAAGTAGTTGTTCTGTTGTTATTTTTTTGCTTCCTGGATATCCAACAACTGAGCCGTGCTTGTTTTTGTAATCAAGAACCTTTTTTGAATCTAGTCCTTTTGTGTTTATTATGTTACCTTTTGAATCACTAACTGCAATAACTTTGCCGCCCATTTTTTCTATGTATTCAGCAGCAAAAGTTCCCGCATTTCCAAATCCTTGAATGACTACTCTGGCACCTTTTAATTTGAGTTTGAGTTTTTTTGCACCCTCTCTTACACAATATGCTACACCCAAACCAGTTGCTACATTTCTAGCAAGAGAACCTCCTACTGAGATCGGCTTTCCTGTTATAACAGCTGGTTCACCTTGTCCGTGCATTACACTATAAACATCCATAATCTGAGCCATTTCTTTTCCAGTCGTGTAAACATCAGGAGCTGGAACGTCCTTTCCCGGTCCAATAATTTCAGAAATTGCGTATGCATATCTTCTTGTCATTCGTTCTTTTTCTCCAGCGGACATTCTTTTTGGATCGCAAATTATTCCACCCTTTCCTCCACCAAATGGAACATCAACTATGGCACACTTCCATGTCATCCACATTGAGAGTGCCTTTACTTCCTCTATTGTAACACCTGGATGATATCTTATTCCCCCTTTGTGTGGTCCTCTAAAATCATTATGCTGTGATCTGTATCCTGTGAAAACTTTGATCTTTCCGTTATCCATTTTTACTGGGATGGCTACTGTTAGAACTTTTTTTGGCATTGCAAGTATTTGGTGAACACCAGGATCAAGTTTTAGAATTTTTGCTGCATCGTCTAGTTGTTTTAATGCGTTTTGCCAGGGATCTATTTTTACCAAATTATTACCATCTTGAGTGACTAGATATTCTATTTAAATTTGTTGAGAACTTATGATGCTTGGTTGTCAGTACCATTTGTTGACGGTTGATTTCCTATTTTTGATGCTATCATATTCTTTAGTTCATCATCTGTTTTATTGATATAATCAATTCCAAGTGACTTTGCAATTGTTTCAAGCTTTTGTCTCTCTGTTTCCACTGGTCCCTGTACAGATATGTTATAGCTTGTAGTTGCCTTTTGTAATTCGTTTTGTACCATATTTTTTGTCTTGTTATATTCAACCATGATCTTTCCAATCTTTCGTGATACATCAGGAAGTCGTTTTGTTCCTAAAAACAGAATTATGGCAACAAAAGCAATGATCATCCATTCATTTCCAATGATATCAAGTGAAAAATCTAACATGCTTCAAGTTGTATTGTTACGAAATTAAAGTTTTGGAAACTATTTGTATGCAGCGACCATTATTGCTCCACCCATCATTCCCTTTTCAAATTCAACCTTAGAGAATTTTTCAAGCAGTAGAGATTCAAGCTTTTTGTTTTGTGGCCACAATTTGTATGTACCATAAAGTGTTCCAAATTTGAAGCCAAGTTTGCCTGCTGCCGCTGTTGCTATGATTGGCAGTATTACTCTAAGATAAAATGAGACACCAAACCTCAAAAAAGAATTATCTGGTTTTCCCAAATCCACAATGACAAATCTTCCGCCCTTTTTTAATACGCGATGAATTTCAGATATCGCAGTTTTAAGACTGATAGCATCACGTAATGAATAACCACACATCACAGCATCAAACTTTTCATCTTGAAATGGAATGTGTTCGAACACACCGCAAGCCAGACTAGGAGTATTTGTAAACAATCTTTTTGTATTTTTTAGCATTGGTTGCAATGGATCATAAAGTGTAATTTGTAAATCATCATTACAAATCTTTAATGCAGTTTTTGACATGTTGCCAAATCCAGAACCTGCATCTAGTACAAGATTTCCTTGTCTTACTCTTCCAGAAATTCCTTTAATGCGAAAATCTTTGTCCTTGCCAAGCGATATTACAGAATTAACTTTATCGTAAACAGGAATTATATCTTCCAGAACATCAAGTACCTCGCCCCAATAGCTTCCAAGACCCACACAAAAATTTAGAATATCCGGATATTATATGTCAATTCAAAATTTCATTTCAGAAATTGTTGCAGGGATTCCTTCATTATATGATTTATACACAAAATCACATATCGATGTAATTTTATTATTTGATGTCTTTATCGATGTGGTCAAAAGATTCACAAAATCACCGCCTATGACAGCCTTTGCCAAAATTGTTGGAATGGAACCAGGTTCCTTTACTCCAAGTTCCTTGCAAACCAGACTAACAAAATTCTTGAATGTGACAGGTATTGAATCAGTAATAATAAAGGACTGATTTATGGCATTTTTTTCTATTATAGATTCAAGAGCAGATACAACATCATCTACATGTACAAAGCTTCGATAATATTCTCCAGATCCAGGCATTCTAAACGAACCTTTCTTTAATCTCTCCACCAAGATTTTTTTGAACCAACCACCGTTTCCATAAGCGTCTCCAAGATACGCCACACTAAATGCGATTTTATGTTCTTTACAGCTTGATTCCAGAAATTTTTGAGCTTCTAGTCTTATTTTGGCATATTCGGTATGCGGTTTTATTGGTGAATTTTCATCCACAATATTATTTCCAGGATTGCCAAACACTCCAAGGCCTGATACATACACAATGAATTTGGCTTTATCTTTTAACAAACTAAATAAATTTACAGTGCCATCATAGTTTACCGCTCTTAGAACTTTCTTGTCTTTCTCTCCAGGCCATGCAGCTGCAAGATGGTAAACTACATCATACTCTTCGTCTGGAAGTATGAAATCAGGATAAGTAAGATCTCCTGTCACTGTTTTTGCAGTAGGATTTGAAACTGCTCCTTGCCTGATAAGACAAGTAACTGAAACTCCTCTATTAACTAGTTTATCGACAAGTTTTGAACCAATAAACCCTGTCCCACCAGTAACAAGGACTTTCAATGATTTAAGATAAGATTTGTTGCTTAAAGGCTTAACCAGTTAACAAAATTAGTAACAAATCAAAAATTAAATCACCATTAGTCTTTGATGAGGTATGTATTCTTGCCCAAAATGTAAGTCAAAGATGGAGATGCAAAAAACATTTAATCAAAAAATTGTCTTTGCTTGTCCTGATTGTAAATTAGAAGACATTGTAAACTATACCAAAAATACTGATGAGGCATACCTAGATTTTCTTAACAGATTTGACACTGGTAAAATACCAAGCAAGAAAAAATCAGACACCATGCTTGAAAAAGAAGGCATAATCCAAAGTGAGGCCGAGATAAAAAAAATGATAGGAAGTGCCAATCTTGATGAAATTACTCATTCTGTTTTGTTTGCAAGAAAATACTATGTATCGTATTTTAGAACATTAAGTGAACCTGATCCTCAGATGGGAAACATTGTTTCAGAATCAGGATTAGATGACAACATTACTCGTGTTTTAGAGTCAAAAAAAATAGAAAAATTCTACAAGTTCCAAGAAGAGGCAATACGGAATATCATGATGGGAAATAATGTAATAATTAGTGCGCCTACAGCTTCTGGAAAAACTGAAGCATTTGTAATTCCTATTTTACAAAAAATTCTTGAAAAGGGACAAAGTAACACCATTCAGGCCCTTTTTGTTTACCCAACTAAATCTCTATCAAAAGATCAACTACCAAAAATAAAAGAAATCGCAGATGAGCTTGGCATCAAGGTGGAAATATTTGATGGAGATACAAAGGAACTAGACAGAAAGAAAATTTTAGAAAATCCTCCGCAAGTAGTCATAACAAACTTTGATGTGCTACACTATCACATGTGGCACAGAAGCAGGTTTGCTGCATTGTTAAACACGGTACGATTTTTGATAGTTGATGAAGCTCATGTATATTCTGGAATATTTGGTTCAAACGTTCACTATATCATAAAGAGACTGAAAAGGATCTGCCCAACATTGCAAATAGTAGCTTCTTCTGCAACACTTGAAAATGCATTATCATTTTGTGAGCAGTTATTTGGAGTAAAAATGAAATTGATAACAGGTTCTGGAAAAAAAGGAAAGACGGATTTTAGCATGCTTTTTCCATCTCTTAGAACACAACGGGCACTAATGATAGAAATTTTAAAAAAACTCACAACAAAAAAACACAAGACTCTGGTCTTTAACAATTCTCACCTAAACTCTGAGCTTTTAGCAATGCAAGCAAGAAAACAAAAAATTGACATCAAAGTGCACAGGGCAGGGTTGATGGCAAATTACAGAAGATCAGTTGAAAATTCTTTTAAAAATGACACCCTCATGGCAATTTCTGCTACTCCTACTCTTGAATTAGGAATAGATGTTGGCAATGTAGATGGAGTAATCTCATCTACCATACCAGTCAACAAATTGGTTCAGAGAATAGGAAGAGCTGCAAGAAAGGGACAAAATGGTTATGCGTTTTTGGTACTTGGCAATGATCCCATATCACAATACTACAAGAATCATCCAACTGATTATTTTGAGGATATAGAGAAGATCTACATTGATCCAAAAAATCCCTTTGTAGAAGAGTTTCAAGTATTAGCAATGGCCTGCGATAAACCCATTGCAAGACATGAATTAGCAGAACATGGTGAAGTGATTGCAAGACATGTAGCTGTTGGAAATCTGGTGTTAATTGAGAATCGGTATGTTCCAAATCATGAGCAGATCAAATCATTACTTGAAGATTATAGTATAAGAGGAATTGGAAAATCAATTGACATATTTTTAAATGGCAAAAAAGTTGGTGAGAGAAATCTTCCAATAGCATTAGAAGAGCTACACCAGTCAGCAGTTTATTTTCTAGCTGGAACAAGATACAAGGTAAAGGAGCTAGAGTATCCTGGAAAGATGAATGCAAAAATAGAATTTCTTCCAAGGGATTATCCATATTATACCAAATCATTGACGGAAGAATGGCCAACTATTGAAACTATTTTTGAAAAAAGAAATGCGAATGGAATAGAGGTTGCATTTTGTAGATTACATATTCAAAAAAGAGTTTATGGTTATGTCAATATTGAAATCGGTCATGAGGTAACACAAGGTCAACGGGTGTTATTAGAAAAACCTCTGGAGTTTGATTTTGTCACAAAAGGAATTGTATTCAAGGTGCCAAGACCAATCAATGAAATAGGAAAATCTGAAAATGAAGAATACACAGAAGCCAGCGGATATCATGCAACAGAACACGTTGTAATTGAAGGAAGTAATATGATAACAGGCGGAGTCTCACAGGATTTAGGCGGCATATCACTTGGTACATCTGGACTAGTCTTCATCTATGATGGAGCCATTGGTGGAAATGGTGCAAGTAAGGCACTATATGACAGACTGGAAAAAGCGTTTGAGCGAAGCTTACACATTGTAAAAGAATGTCCCTGCAAAAGTGAATCAGGATGTCCAAGATGTACATTTTCTTACAGATGTGGAAACAATAATGAATACTTGCACAAGCTTGCCTGTACAGAAATTTTACAACGAATCAAAGATGGTGAATCAACAGAGGTTTCTGAGCCAGTAGAAGGCGATAAGCCACTTGTCTAGGAAAAAATTCTTGAATCTAGACTATTTTCCAAAATATTCTTCTAAACTTGAAAAGTTAATCAATATTAAGAAAAATCAGACAAATTATTAATACCAATATTAATTGCCAATCATGGAAAAAGTCGCCATAGTAACAGGTAGTTCAAGTGGTATTGGTTTTGAGACAGCGTTAGATTTAGCACGAGAAGGCTACTTCACATACGCTACGATGCGAAATACAAAGAAAGGAGATGCCATCAAAGAAGTTGCAAAAAAAGAAAATTTGAAACTTGAAACACTTGAGCTTGATGTTGACAAGGAAGACAGTGTAAAAAACGCCATAAACAAAATTGTTAAAGAAAAAGGCAGAATTGATATTTTGGTAAATAATGCAGGCTATGGGCTCTTTGGATGCCTTGAAGATATTTCTATGGAAGAACTAAAGGCACAATTTGAGACAAACTTTTTTGGTGTGGTTAGAGTATCACAGGCAATTATTCCCGTAATGAGAAAGCAAGAATCTGGAATCATAGTAAATGTAAGCTCTGTTGCGGGAAAAATAGGCTTTCCCGTTTCTCCAGGATATATCAGCTCAAAATTTGCCATAGAAGGATTAAGTGAATCAATGAGGTATGAACTTTCTCCGTTTGGAATTAACGTTATAATTATTGAACCCGGAGTCATAAAGACGAATTTCATGTCATCAACAAAAAAATCTCTAAAATCAGATTCTGCATACAAAGACATTACAAACAAAGTTATCATGGGAATAACCATGATGTCAGAGATGGGCACACCGGCCAAAGAAGTGGCAACTACAATTATCAAGGCAATAAAATCTGAAACCCCGTTACCTCGATATGTAGTTGGAAATGATGCCATAATGTTTCTTGAAGCAAAAAAGAACAAGACAGATCTAGAGTTTGAAAATTACATCAAAAAAGAGCTCTTTTCCTAAAGTAACAAAATCTTAATCGAGATATTCTAGAATTTAGTTAATTTTTAGAAAGAATCAGTCTACAAACTAGATTGGTTAGATTGATATACGCCGCCAAGTCAATTTTTATCAAAGTCAACAGATTTAGGCACAAATTTGGTGATAATCTAAAATGAAATGGAAAACTTTACAACATAATGGCATAGCATTTCCGCCTCCTTTTGAATCAAAAGGGATAACGATCAAGATCAAAGGCGAGAAGGTACCCCTAAATTTAGATCAAGAGGAAATGGTCTACCAGTGGGCAAAGAAAAAAGATACACCGTATGTTCAAGACAAAACCTTTTGTAAAAATTTTCTAGACGATTTCGTAAAGGTACTGCCTCCGAAATTCAAGAACACCACACTATCCGATATTGATTTTTCTGCAGCATTCAAGGTTGTAGACTTGGAAAAAGATGCTAAATTAACACTAGATAAGGATCAAAAAAAGAAGATAGCAACTTCAAGAAAAGAGATCAAGGAAAAAATGAAGGCAAGATATGGAGTTGCAATAATTGATGGAAAACAAGTAGATGTTGCCAACTGGATGGCAGAACCACCAGGACTTTTCATTGGAAGAGGAGATCACCCATTACGTGGAAAATGGAAGCCAAGAATTTCAGAAAAAGATGTCACATTAAATCTAGGAAAGGAAGCCAAGGTACCATCAGGTAACTGGGGAAAAATTATTCATGAGTCAGACTTTATGTGGCTTGCAAGCTGGGAAGATTATCTTACAGAAAAACGAAAATATGTTTGGCTTTCTGATACGTCTGATTTAAAACAAGAGCGTGACCAGATGAAGTATGACAAGGCAATAAAACTATCCGAGCACATTAACAAGGTACTAGAAAACGTAGTTAAAAAAATGACAGACCGTGATGAAAAAGTAAGAAGGGTTGCAACCGTATGCTATCTGATATTCAAAACAGCCATGAGAGTAGGAGATGAAAAAGATCCTGAT
Organism: Nitrosopumilaceae archaeon; assembly: GCA_035935115.1. Classification (GTDB taxonomy): domain Archaea; phylum Thermoproteota; class Nitrososphaeria; order Nitrososphaerales; family Nitrosopumilaceae; genus TA-20. The sequence continues at coordinate 6,669 of DASYXK010000017.1, read as the reverse complement.
GAGGCAGATACTGTAGGTGCAACTACACTAAGAGTCGAACACATCAAGCTAAAACCAGATGCTATCGAGTTTGACTTTTTAGGAAAGGACAGTGTGAGATGGCAAAAATCGCTTCCAATTAGCGGCCAAGATAAAACACTATATGATAATTTCAAGAAATTTACAGAAAAGAAAAAAACAGATGAACTAATTTTTGATGGAATCACATCAAGACATGTAAACGAATTTCTTGGACAAATAGTAAAAGGACTTACTGCCAAAGTTTTCAGAACATATCTTGCTACTACTGTAGTGAAAAACTATCTCAAAAATGTAGATAAATTAGATTCAAAAACAGAAAATATCAAGATATATCATGCCAAGCTAGCAAATCTTGAAGCTGCCATCACATGCAACCACAAAAGAACAATTCCAAAGACTTTTGAAGAATCCTTAAACAAAAAGAAAGAAGCATTAGAAAAACTAAAGAAGACACCGCCTAAGACTGAGAAACAGCGTGAGAAACAAAAGCTTCGAGAAGAAAAGATGAAGTTAACAATAGAACTTACCGAGAAAACAAAGGACTACAATCTTGGAACCTCGCTTCGAAATTATATTGACCCGAGAGTGTTCAAGGCATGGACTGACGAGGTAGGATTAGAATGGGAAAAACTGTATACATCTGCACTACAAAAGAAATTCCAGTGGGTTACAAAGGTAGAAACAGACTGGAAAAAAATTGCAGCCTAGTGATTCTAGATCAAGCTTTGTTTTTAAAATAATTAAAGATAAATAAAAATTGGGAAAAATTAGTTTTTTGGATAAGATAAAATCTTATTCGGCTGCGGGTTCTGCTGCTGCGGATTGAGAACCTACTATTTCAGCTGAAGCAAATCGTCCACCTACTTGGGTGATCTTTATTTTTGCGTTCTGGCCTGCCTTACCATCTTTAACAAATATCACAAAGCCTTCTACTCTTGCGATACCGTCTCCTTTTCTACTAATTTCCGTTATGGTAACGTCGTATTCTTTTCCTGTTTCGACTGGTTTTGGTCCGTCGTTGAATCGTCTGTTGCCTCCATATCCTCTATCTCGGCCGCCTCCGTATCCTCGGTTAGATCTTCCAAAACCTCCGTCGTTATAACTCATCGTTGCACCTCCTTTCTCTTATTGGTTCATGACATGTCGTCCAATAAAAAGTGATGTAATTTATCAAATTATCAAAAATTTTACTGTCTCATTTTGATAATTAACGCATTTCATAGCACTTAATACCGATGTAAAGAGATACTTTGCATGGCAAAAGCCAAAGCAAAATCAAAAACAAAAGCAAAAGCAAAGAAAAGATAAAAAAACTGTGACCTGAGAAGGTCTAATCCTTTTTCCAAAAAAATTAAAACTACCTGTATTTTGAATCTGCTTGTACCCTAACAATTACATTTAATTGCATAAAAAATTAGGCGTAATCTGTGCCGGGGTAGCTCAGCCTGGCCTAGAGTGCCAGTCCACACAAAAGGGTAATACTCATAATCTGGAGGTCGTGGGTTCGAAACCCACCCCCGGTACCCCCTAAATCTAGTTTAACACATTTGATGATACGAAATAATTAAAACAAGAGGGAAAGTTTAGGGAGATTTTATTTGAACCAGGAAAAGTCTTCCCTCTTTGTTTCCTTTGGGAAATCTTTGACTATGGCTTGCACTATCTCGCTGTGATTGTATGTGATGTGTCGTAAAAATTTTTTAGAGTCTTCATGTATTTGAGTTTCATCAGAGTTTTCAAATTCTCTAATCATATCTTTGCATTCTTTGCATGGTTCAAATTCAATATAGAATTTCAAATTTTCTTATCACTCCTTACTAGTAATATGAAATCTAGTATATTAGTTGACTGTGAATTGCATAGGTTGGTCACATCTATATGAAATTTTTACAATCTGTAAAACATTCTTATCTGTGAGTTCAATACGGATTTGACAAGCATGGGTCTTTTTAAAAAGAAATTTAGCTGCGATCAGTGCAAAATGAAATTTTCTGTATACGAGGATCTGATAAAACACGCACGTCATGAGCATGATCATGTTATAGTCAAATGTGCTGAATGTGGAAAAGAGTTCATCCATGAAAGTGATAGACTGCACCATTCAAGAGAGGAACATGAGAAAAAAATGGCACAACGCAGTCATAAAACTGAGCATAAACATGAGGCAGAATCACCATCTCCACAAGACGAGGTTGATAAACATACAAGAAATTTTGGCGATAATCTTTGATTGCTAAAATCGCATTTGAACCAACCAAGTCCCATACTGCCTCTTTACCTTTATCCACAAAATCTATCTAATTGCAGCTACTAACAATTTTATGAGTTCTGATCATTTTTGGCGACAAAACATTTGCTCTGATTGTAAACGAATGAAATGCCAAAAGGGATGCAACTGCGATTGTCATTGGAACAGAGACAGATAAATCAGATTACAAGACCTGTCTGACGCGTTTAATCCTGAAATTCTTCGAATTTTTCGTCTTGTTCGTAACCTTCCGCTAATTCTGCTACTTTGAAATCTCAAAGTTAATGTTAAATTGGTTCACATTTATCACGAGTAAGATGGAAGAATTTGACGAGTTTGCACTAGCACTATTAGATCAGCTCTCAGTTGAAATAAACGAGGAAAAAGACATTACAAAGTCCCTTTCAAAGGCCATCCAAGCGCTACCAACTACAATCAAGTTTGAAGATATAGATGTGTTATCAAGGAATATTTTCCCAAAGTTGGCAGAAAAAGTTTTCCAGTTTACCGGAATTTCTGTTCCATCAGAAACAAAATTAGAATTTCTGGATTTAATTGAATTAAAACAATTAAAGGGAAAAAAAGTATTTCCTACAAAAGATTCTGTTGAATTTGTTAACGAACTTTTTACTGCCATAGCTCATGAAAATAGCGACAAGATGGTACAACTCATGAAGAAAGATCCAGTAAAATTTCTTGTCTATTCCACATATGCAAAGTCATACATCTCAAAGATATCTACAACTTATGGAGACTATCTAGATTCTACAATATTTTTGAACAAGTTTGTGCTCTCGAGTTATCCCCAGATCATACTACAAAAACAAGGAGAGCCATATGAAGTCAAATTTGCATATGTAAATTCTGGATATGTTGGTGCATTAAAGATGACCATACTAGAAGAACAAATTCATGCAATTCAAGGCAATTTACATGATATCAACAAAAAGGTAGTCATGGAAGTAAATGCCATAAATGAAGAGCTTGCAAAAATTATTCTATCATTAGATGACAGTACAGTCAACAAGCTTTCTGAATATTTGCAGTTACCTCCAGTGCCAGAAGAATTTCCAATAGCAAGAAGAGCAAATCTATTTTTCATGTTAAATCCGGATACTTTTATCGTAGGAGTACTGGGTCCTGACGTGATGACTTTTACCAAGGTTACCATAGATCCTAAAATTTCAGAGATGTTACCACAGCTTTTAGATATTTATCAGCGATGGTTAAAGCCAATCCAAATTCATCATGCTGCATTTTCCACAATGGAGGGAATGGCAGAGTTTGCAGTTCAAAACATACTAAAAGATGACAAGGAGTTTCAGGATTATCTTGTAACCTTTGCAAATACAGACATTTCTTCATACCAAGTAAGAAAGAGTATGGGGATGGATTTTACATCAACTGTATTTTCAAAGATTGGCAAAGATACCTATCGAACATTAATTGATAATCCGCCAACAACTAGAGAGTTAAAAAATCCAGAAACATACCTGAAAAGATTATGAGTCAAGATTTTGATCCACTTGTTGCAGACTGGATATCTTTTGCTAAAAATCCCAGATATACATTGGTTGAAAAATGTCTAAAACTATCCCAGACTCTGGAATACCCAGATCTTAACATAGCTGACTATGTTCAAAAGTTACATGCCATGGGAGAAGATCTGAAAAATTCTCTTTCTGAAGTAAAGAATCCTACCTATCTTGTTTCCATGTTAAATGAATACGTGTTTGACAGATTAGGATTTACTGGTGATGGTGATGATTACTACAACCCAAAAAATAATTTTCTAAATGTTGTATTGGATAAAAAAAGTGGAATCCCAATAACACTTTCCATCATATACATACAACTTGCAAACCACACAGGGTTGGATTTACGTCCTGTGGGTTTCCCTAGTCATTTTCTTGTAAAATATTCTGAGGAATTAATTTTAGATCCTTTCAACAGAGGCAGGCTGCTTTCTATTGAGAATTTACAAGAAATACTAGATAGAAACTATGGTGGCAGTGTAGAATTTTCACCAGATTTTTTAAATGAGATTGGACCAGAACAAATTCTTATTAGAATAAGCAGGAATTTGAAGAACTCTTACACACAGTCCTTTAACTATACCATGGCACTTCACTGTATAAACATGATACTTGGTATAGAACCAGAATCACCAGAGGAAGTAAGGGATAAAGGAATTTTAGAATCAAGACAGTTAAAGTATGAACTTGCATTAAGATCTTTGAACAGATATCTTGAGATTGCACCAGAGGCTGATGATGTCGATTATGTTTTGGATTTAATAAGAAACATCAAAGAAAAATTTAATCAACAATAGATTCAACGTCAGTACCTTGTTTTATCAATTTATGTTCATATCGAATTATTTTATTGCGCATGGTGCCTTTTAGAACGTCCATTTCGCTTCTTAAGGTAGCAATTTCATCCTCAAGTCTTGCCACTCGTTCATAAATTGACTCCTCGTTCTCTGTCATACCCATTTTAGGGTTGGAAATTGATCTTAAAAATTTATGGTTTATTTTATTGAGGTATTTGTCAGTTTTTGCTATAATACAAATTCAGCGTTGCAGGCTTGGCATTTACCCTTCTCACTGCCAGTCAGACCTATAATCAAAATCTTGCCAATTGTTCCGCACTTTGGACATAAACCGGTGGTAACGTTTCTTGGGCCGCTTGACTTTGGTTTTACAGTTTTGCGCCTTACCATCATTTTTGAATCTTGAAATCGGATTATTAAGTCTAAGTATTTGATCGCAAAAAGCACGTGTAGTGCGTATAAACATTTTGAAATCCTGCAATGAACAAAATTTAGTAAAAAAGGCAAATCTTAGACCCTAATGAAATGCAGTTGTAGGGATACAGTCCAAACAGGTTAGATCGATGGCAAAAATCTAAGTTAGATTTGGAGAAATTGTCTGGACTTAGAGATCAGAATTTGTTTCCCTATGGAAATAAGGCAAATTTGTACAAAAAGCAATCCAAAATTTAAAATTCCTATTGTTTTCATCCCAGCCTTTTGCTTAGATATTTCGCACGGATACACTGAAGACTGGGACCAAAAATATTATCCATGCGTGTTATCATATCTTAAAATCAACTTTGTTATTTTTTAAAATAATTTTTACTTTTTCATTTATTGGTGTACAGTAGCATTTTGTTGCTGTGGTACAGTCTCGTTTTGTTGCTGTGGTACAGTCTCCTTGTATGGTATAAGAACACCATTTGTAATGTATTGTGATGCATTATCTAAATGAGTTTGGATTTGATCCAAGAAGGCTCTTGCTTTTTCTGTGTTTCCCTGAAGTACAGTGCTGGTAGCCTCCTTGATTAGTGATCTAGCTTGGTTTATCTCAGCCAAGGCGTTTGTATTGTTCTGGTCTTTAGCATCAGATTCTAATGTTTTAGCTTGATTTGTCTGATCATCTATCTGAGCCACAATTTGATTAACTTCATTAATCAATCCTTCTGCAGTATCCATCAGATACGAAGCATTGTCTAGGTTTTGACTTGCCGTATCATATTCTCCCTTTTCTACAAGACCTCTGGAATCACTTATTGACAAAGTTGCATTATGTATCAAGGAGATAGCTACAGTATTCTTCTGAGTTGTTGCGTTCACGATTAGCGTGCTAGCTCTTGTACTCAACAAGTCGGCTCTTGCCTTTAGCTCAGCAGAAGTCTCTTGTTCAATGAAATTGTTAGCTTTATCAAGGTGTGTATGAGCATCTGTTAGTTTGGCTTGAGCACCTGAAAGATTCCATTTTGACACTAGGTTTTTGGCATCAGAGCCAAGTACTAATGCTGTATGTATTTCAGCTAGTGCTTTTGTATTATTTTGTTGTGTTGCAGTATTATTGAAACTGTTGGCTTGATCTTCAAGCTGACTAATGTCGTTCGTTATGGAATCAGCAATATCTTTAGTACCACTAATAGCATCACTTACATCATTAAGAATATTCTTTGCATGATTAATTGCCTCGTTAGCTGTATCCAAGTAAAACCACGATGTAGCGTTGATGGCTACCGAATGTGCATAGTCAAGTAATACTATCGCTATTGGTATTTGATTAATGACTACAGTGTTATTTTGTTGATGAATCTCTGCTTCTAGATTTGTAATTAGGCTTTTGGTGTCCTTGATATCTTGAAATATTGACACAATTCCATTTAAGATATCTTGCATGTCATTTATGAGATAATCTATTTGATTTATTTCATCTACTGCTTCAGCTATTTGTCCATTAGCAATTTTTTGTTTTATATCTGCAAGTAAATTATTTACCTCGATAACACCTTGTAATTGTATACCTACCTTTGTTGCATTAGATTGTAATGCGTTGATACGATTTTGTATATCAGCATATTCTTTGTCAAAATGCGCTATG
>DASYXK010000016.1:0-34536 GCA_035935115.1 Nitrosopumilaceae archaeon | reverse complement strand
AGAATCAGCGAACTTTCTGGTTGTAGAATCTTTCCAGAATGTAAATGCAATTGAAAACTTACTAGAAAAAAATGATGTTTTATCCATTGGAGGGTTCATTGGAAAAACTGTTGACGGCTTAGAAACTACCTATGAAAGAGGAGGCTCAGATAGAACTGCTGCAGACCTAGGCATATTATTTAGCAAAAAGTATCACACTAAAATTGATTTTGAAAAGGACAGTGCAGTTCTTTCTGCTGATCCAAGAATTGTAAAAGAGGAATTAGATGACATTGGACAACTTTCGTATAACGAGGCTAGAATCGCAGGTATGTTTGGAATGAAAATATTAGATCCAATTGCAATAAAAGAAATAGTAGAAAATGGTGTAGATATGCCAATAATAATAACTGACATGAATAGACCTGAAAAATTTACTACTATTGAGAGAAACCCTAGTAAAAAAAATGGCCATCCTCTTAAGATAGTTACAGGAAAGAAGAACTGTGCAATATTACGAATAGAAAATGTTTCTGCACAAAGTTTGTTTGAGTCCCTTGAAAAGGACAAGAGGTATAATGAATTTGTAATTTTATCTCCATATACAAAAGATGGTATAGAATTTACTAGAATACTGTTTCTTGATGCAGATTATGTAAAACGAAATGAAAGATATATTCTAGCATTTGATTCGTTAGCTTCAATTACTTACAATAGAGGTGTTATTACTTTGATAGGAGACGAGATGTGGCGCGTACAACAAATAGCATCCAAAGCTAGTTCTAAGATAGGCGAAGCTGGTTTAAACATACTAAATATGGATGCTCAAGAAGAGACTTCACGAATTATAATAGTAGTTGAGGACACTGGAGATAACATAGAAAAAGCTATTCGTACAGTACATAATGAAAGATCAAAAATCAAGTTTGTATAAAGACAAAAATTGAAGATTACTTCTTTCTTTTTCTGCGTACAGCGCGCTGATCTGCAATTCTCATGTGCTTACCTGTTTTTCTTTTAACCATACTGAAACAAATGAAATGACACTAGTTAATTCTTGCTTTTAGCAATTTAATGCAGCAATATTTTCTGTATTATTTTATTTTGAAAACAACAAATATTTAGCTTAAGCACTTGACCCCTACAAGCCTATACCTGTAGAAGTCAAAGTGGGTTTATTCTTGGGCCTCGTATCTAGAATCAGCCCGGCGTTACCCAAAACACGCGCTAATGTATATACACATCGGCAATATTTAGACCTGATCTATATAGATCCATTAGTATTATTGGCAATAATCCATAAGATAAGAGCTATCACAATCAAGGCATACCACTTCCAGTTATTTTTATTCAAGAAAACATTTTTTGAGGTCAGTTCCTCATCCTTTGTTACAGATAGACGAATTTTTCTCATCTCAAATCCATTTCCAACTAGACCTATCACTAGAAGAACAACTGCAACAAATGAGAGAATTGAATTCATAACAATAAATATCTCAAACTTAAATTTAAGGAAACATAGACTTTCAGTTATAAAATTACAACATTGATTTCAAAATTATCAAACACCCTCTAAATCCTGATTAATTCTTTAAATTACCAGACTCCGTCTCCTTTTCTATGAAAGAACAGGGGAAGATTTGGATGAATGGTAAGCTTGTACCATTCAAGGATGCCAAAGTACATGTCCTTACCCATGCACTACATTATTCAACAGCAGTCTTTGAAGGAATTAGATGTTATAACACTCCAAAAGGTTCCATGATATTTCGATTACCAGAGCATGTGGACAGGTTATTCAAATCAGCAAAAATGTATTCTATGAAATTGCCATATTCAAAAAATGAAATTTTCAAGGCAATAATAGAAACGGTAAAGGCAAGTAAGTTAAAAGAATGTTACATCAGGCCTATTGCTTACTATGGTTACGGAGTACTTGGTTTAACTCCAACTCCAAACAAGATTGATCTTGCCATTGCATGTTGGGAATGGAAACTTGGTGAATCAAGTGCAGGAAAAGTACGCGGTGCCAGATGTAAAGTTTCAAGTTGGTTAAGAATAGATTCCAGATCCCAACCCATGCAAGCAAAAGCTGCCTCAAACTATGCAAATGCGGCACTTGCCAGAGTAGAAGCGCTAAAAGATGGCTATGATGAAGCTATAATGTTAAATTATAATGGCAAAGTCTCAGAAGGAAGTGCAGAAAATATTTTTCTTGTAAGTAATGGCGAGATATTTACTCCTCCACCAAGTGCTGGCATACTAAATGGCATAACAAGAGACAGTGTCATCAAAATAGCAAAAGCTGATGAAATTTCAATAACAGAAGCAAATATCGATAGAGAGGATCTCTATGTTGCTGATGAAGTATTTATGACTGGGACAGCCGCAGAGGTAAAATCAGTAACAGAGATTGATAACATAACAATAGGAGATGGGAAGCCTGGCAAGATAACACGAAAGCTTCAGAATGCCTTTTTGAATGTGGTAATGGGAAAAGATAAAAGATTCTCAAAATGGCTAACTCCAATTTGAAAATGTTACCTCAAATGATACAAAATCATACCTGAAAGATTCAATTACAACAACACCGCCATTTCAGATATGGTATTATCAATGGTTGATCAACACAAACCAAAATGTTATCTCTGTAATGAAATTTTTGAAAATATTAAAGAATTAAGAAAACATCAAGAGATATCACATAAAGAATTTATCGAATATCATAAAAATAGCCACGAACATTCTCCTGCTCCAGGCGATGTAACTGTATTTTAATTTGAGAGATTCTTATGGAAACAAATTCTCAAAATTATTCTGCAAAAATTTGTTGGTTTTGTAAAAAGGGCAGACATGACGAATGCATGAAAAAAATTCCTATCGATGCAATGTCTGATGGTCCACATGATTGTACTTTTGACACAAAATTAGTAGACTGTCAATGTATGCATTAGAATATTTCTCCAAAATAGCGGGTCTAGTGGGATTTGAACCCACGACATAGGGATTTCTCTGAAAGAGCATAAGAGTCCCTCGCTCTACCTGGCTGAGCCATAGACCCGCAAAATAGCAAACACTAAGTTCGTTATTTAAACTTGAGTTGAAATAAAATTAATTTTTAGTTTTTGACTGTCTCAATTTGAGAGTATTTTTCTAATATTTTAGTCAAGACAGTAGAAACTGGTACGTTGTTCATTTTTTCTTTTTCCTCTAAAAGTTTCCTATACGCATCAAGTGTAATGTATACTGGAATTGAACCATTTCCTTCCAAGAGTCCTCTAACTTTGTAGAGAGCAGTTTCCATTCCCTTTTCTGCTGTCTTTGCAAATTTAAATTTGTTTAAAATGCTACCTAGTGGACCTAGTGGCATTTCATAATTTACTGTCATGGTAAGTTTAGTTAGTTTTTCTTCTAGTGATTTAAATTCAACAGCAATATCCCATTTTTTGAAGGGACCTTTAATCATTTTAGCTGCAATTTTTTGTTCTGGTACGAATTCTGTTGTTTCACAATCCCATTCTAGTCTTTTACCATCAAAATCACCTATTACTCTAAAGGTAGTTCCTACACCCATACCTGCTTTAACATCCATAGGTACCACAGTCATTCCCACTCGCTCTTCAAATTGGTCAGAAATGTGTTCAGGTCTTGCAAAATAGGTAAAGACGTTAGAGATTTTGGATTTGATATCGATTGTTTTACTGACAATGGTCATACATTCCCCGTTCTTGTCAGACTGGATTTAAAGCTTTTGTTAATTTTCAATGATCTAATCAATCTTGTAACAATTTATTAAAGAAAAACAGCCTAACAAAATAATGCGAAAATCTGGTTTTCTTTTATTATTACTTTTTTTAGGCGTTCTAACAATTCCTGCAATTCAGAGTGCAAGTGCACACTCTGCATTCAACTCTGATTCTGAAGCAATTGGAAATTATGAAGTACAAGTTGCGACCATACCTGAAATACCAGCCGCAAATGAACCATTCAAACTTGAATTTAGAGTTTTAAATTATGCGCAATCTACTAACTATCTTAATTCATTTAATACTCAAAATAGTGAAGTTGATCATTTTAGAATGGGAATTAGAATTTTCTATAATGACAAATTAATTGATACAATACCTCCTCAGAGTCACGATGGCGGTCAATGGGACACCACCTATACTTTTCATGAATCAGGAAATCATGTAGTTGAGGTGGATCTATACAATGTGGGAAAAAACGGTGAACCCTATACTTACCAATTTAATGTATCAGCAGTAAACATCTTTGGACCAATCTTTGTATACATAATTTCTGCAGGCGGTCTGGGAGCTTTTGTACTAATTATCTGGGCAGTAATTACAAAGCGAAGAATGAAAGCTAAGCCTTAGTTTGTATGGTTGACGATCTAGCCAATCTAAATGCAAATAATGTAGTAAGAAGTGCCATTGCAAAAAGCAAAACTCCTGCACCGTTATGTATTGCTACAATTACAGCATGCAATTTAGTATCAATCACTATTGCACCAAGTGTAATTTGAGCAACAGCAAGAACTCCAGCCAAAGTTCCAGTAATTCTAATTTTTGTATCAGAACCTGCTACTTTCCAGCTTCCTATCGCAGTTGCTATAATTAGTACCCCTGTTGTTGCTGCAATCAACCTGTGTATCCATTCTGTCAAATATTCTGCAGATGGAAGAATCCCACTAGGACACAATGGCCACTCTGGACAAGAAAGACCCTGTCCACTTGCTTGAAGATATCCTCCAATAAACATTAGAGAGTATAAAATTACAAGAGAAGATAGAGCAAGATATTTGAAATACATTATTACTCGACGATAAAGCTGCCAGCCATACCTAATGCGGCATGACCAGGAACAGTACAGATGTAGTGATATTTACCTGGCAAGCCAGCAACAAATGTAACATCACCTAACTCTCCTGGTTTCATTGGATTATCCGCACTCTTTAATGCAGAATTCCATAAAACATTTGGACTATCGGGATCTGTAACTACTCCAAAAGCATGGAATGATTTACTGTCATTTTTGATATGAATTGTGACAGTATCACCAGATTTTACTTTGATGTCCGGATTATGTCCTGGTTGTCCAGGAAGTGCATTAAATGCATAATCCTTGAAATCAGAACTCATTACAAAGCTTAAGGAGAATTCCACCTTCTTACCGGTTGGTGTCACAGTAGCTCCAGATGCGTCTCCACCTGAAGATGCTGCAGTAACTTCAATTTTACCTACCATACCCAATTCTCTGTGACCTGGTACTGCACAAATATAGAAATATTCTCCTGTCTTTGCCGGAACAAATGTTACTTCACCTTTAGCACCTGGCTTCATTGGGTTATCAGCAGTTCCAATTGTAGTACCATCTATAGCTGGACCAGGTCCTTCTTTTGAATCAGTAATTGCAAATGCATGAAACGATTTGCCAGCATTTGTAACATCAAAAACAATCTTATCCCCTACGCTAGCGTGGATCTCAGGATTCTGATCCGGTCCACTTAGTGCATTAAACGCATATGTTTTAAAATCTGGTGATTCTACAAATTTTAGAGGGATATTAACTGTTTTTCCAGTAGCTTGACCTTGATTTGTCTTACCTGTAATGGCACCTTGCTCCTGTAGCTTCCCTGCAATTGGAAGATATGAATTCCAGAAATCATAATGTGCAAAAAATATCAAACCGCCAACAATCTGAATTCCAATAATAATTGCAAGCATCTTACCCATTCTTCTAGGGGATGTCCTAAGTATTGGTGCGTCGTGTTCTGAATGACTCATATCAATATCCTACGTGATGCGGCGTTTTTGCTTGATATGGATAATAGTACTTTCCACCCAATCCAAATGGATCATCCATATTGGCTTCTTTGCCCTTTACAGCGCAGTAAATTAGCTGCGCCAAGAAGATTACAAAGCTAACTCCAAGAATCCATGCGCCTATTGTTGCTATCTGGTTTAGTTGTGTCCACGATGTGAAATCTGCCGGATAATCATATATTCTTCTTGCCATGCCCTCCAGTCCAAGAATGTGTTGCGTAAAGAATACTTGGACTGTTCCCCACATCATCAAGATGAACTGTACAGTTGCCCATTTTTCGCTGTACATTCTTCCAGTAAATAATGGGAAGATGTAGTACATCATGCCAACAAAACCAAATGCAATTGTGCCGGTAAGGAACAAGTGCATATGACCTACAACCCAGTATGTCCCATGTGTGATAAAGTCAAGTGGCATTGCAGTGTTAAGGACACCACCTGCTCCTGCTGAGAAGAATAATGCTATTCCACCAACCATGAATTTCATTGGTGCAGAAAATTTAATTCTGCCACCCCACATTGTTGCTAAAAAGTTAAAGACGTGCATGCCTGATGCTGGCACTGCAGCTAATGTTCCAATCATAAATACGGTTTTTGTTGTAAAGTCCATTCCTGTCGAAAACATATGGTGACCCCATGAAGCAAATCCTATCATTCCAAGCATTACAAATGCAAATACTCCAGATCCTGTACTGAAAAGTGGTTTTCTTGAAAATCTTGGAATGACTTCATACATCATACCAATAGCTGGTAAGAGGAAGATGTAAACTTCAGGATGGAATGTAAACCAGAATAAATGCAGGTATGCAATTGGATCTCCGCCCAATGACGGATTGAAAAATCCTGATACCCCCAGTCTGTCTGTTAGCATCATTACAAGTGATGCTGCAAATGTTGGCATCGCAACAACTGTCATAAGTGATACTGTCAACATGGACCAGGCAAACAACGGTACATTTCTTAAAGGCAAATCAGGATGTTTACACTTTAGAATTGTAACAATAAAATTAATGGATGATAAAATAGATGAAACCCCCAAAATCTTTAGACCAAATATCCACATGTCTGCTGCCGGACCTGGAGCTCTGATAACTGAATATGGAGCATAAGCAACCCATGTTGTATCTGCAAATCCTAGCCATACAAGTGCACCACCTACTGGAACCATCCAAAAGGCAACTGCGTTTAATTTCGGATATGCCATGTCCTTGTATCTTACCATTATTGGCACAAGATAGTTTCCTATTCCCGCAGCAAATGGTAGTGCAAACAAAAACAACATCGTAGTACCATGTACAGTAAATATTCTGTTAAATGTAACCGAGTCAGAAATTAGAACTCCTTGTCCAGGGAAAAATAGGTGCGTCCTAATTAGCATCGCCAGTACACCACCCATGAACAAGAATGCAAGAGATGTTACAGTGTAAAGATAACCCACATCAGTGTGATGAGTTGAAAACATTATCTGCCAAACAGGTCGTGGTTTTTGTAGCTCTAGTACCATACAGTTCCCTCTTTAATTTTAGACAAAGTCAATAAAATGTTTTTGCTCAAGACTTGGTATCCTCCACAACAAGTGAACCTCTCATGTTATAATGTAATAATCCACAATATTCTCTGCACTGTATAGGAAATGTTCCAGTTTGATCTGGTGAAAACCAAACGTGATTTATGTGACCTGGTACTGCATCCTGAAATACAACCCAGTCAGGAATATTAAAAGAGTGCATTACATCCTTTGAAGAAATTTCAAATTTGTAAGCATGACCTTTCTTTAGATGAAGCGTGCTGATTTCTTTTGTTCCATCTGCATGTTCAAAGCTCCAGAACCATTGTTGACCTGTCACCTTGATTGTTTCTGCATCTGCTGGAATATCTTCTAAAAGTTTTTCAATGTTCCAAGAATCAACACCGACATAAACTAGAATTGCAATAACTATTCCAACAAAAACCCATTCTGATGTATCGTGACCCATCTAATGACCACCTGTGTGATCCCCAGATGTCGGATCATCCAAATGCTCCCATTTTGTTCTAAAGTTCTTATTTTTTGGATGTGATTCTCTAAATCTCCAACACAGCCAGATCATAGTTCCTGAAACCACAGCACCAACTGTAAAGGCAGCTGTTGTCATTCTGAAAAAGAGGTTCCACACTTCAGCTCTGATATTGACATATTGTTTTTCTGAAACCTGTCCTCCCAGTGCTGCATTAGCAAAATGAATTTGTGGTACAAGAACAAGAGCAACTAAGCAAACGACTGAAATCGCAATGAGACCCTTCATTTATCAATTTGACGTGGTTTTCATTTTCTATTTAAGGGTTTTGAAGATTTTCAGAGATCCAAGTCTACATATAATTTAAGAATAAATGTTATGATTTTATTTTATTACAAATCAGAGCTATCAATAAAATTTTAGTATTTTAATTTTTGACAGCAATTTTTACGTGTGGAAAACTGATTTTTTCATTTCATAACTTTCGTTAGGAGTTTTCAAAAAAAGGAAAAAAGGGAAAGTTAGAAGTTTCTTGTCTATGCTACAGTTATTGTAGTTGATAGTGGTGGCGACAGTGCGTTTGGATTATCAATGCTCTGCCATACAAAGATTTGTGCAGTGTATGTGCCAGATGCAGTTGGTGTCCACGACTGTGCTGGGTTCAAAGATTGACCGCCAGTTAACGTGCCTGTGATCCAAGATAGCGAGACTGTAACTCCGTTAGCATCCTGTATTTGCACTAGATATGCAAATGGCTGAGCTCTGTCTTGGCCGTTAGTCAAATCTGCAGTTACCTGGATTTGCTGGTTGACCTTGACTGAGGTTAATGCATTGCCAAACGAGTCAACTATTCTTGGGTTAGATGCCGGTGCTCTTTCGAGTGGTGGCACTACTGTTCCAATGAATGTTGTCGATGTCAATCTTAACTGATCAGCTGGTGTGTATGGAGCGGGCAGTGTTCTGTCCTTGTATTCGCCAGTGACTGTGTCACCTTCTGCTACATGTAATCTGTTGCCTGAAGACTGGAAGTTCGTTGTAAAGTACACTGTACCTTGGAAGATTCCAGTTGCGGCTCCTGTCTCTGTCATGGTAAGTTTGATACCACCAGAGTCAGAGTCAGACCACACGTTAGTGTCGAATTTGTCTATTGCCTTTGGATTGAGGTTCATGTCTGGATCTACTATTTGTAATACTCCTTGACCGTTAGCTGGGTATGATGCTTGAAGCCACTTTATTTCACCAATGTTCCATCTTACTAGAGCTGAGCCAGTTACTGTCTGATCTCTTGTGAACTCAAACGATACTGATACACCGTCGTTGTCCTCAGCTGGCAAGAAGCCGTCTGTTGGACCAACACCGGATGGACCGGCGCCTGTTGGCTGTGTACCTGCACCATCGACTCCACCTGAATCTTTCAAGTTCGTTTTACCAGTTAAGATAACATAACCTGTGAAGATACCGGTGTCAACTCCACTTTCCACCAATTTGTATGGTGAGATGGAGTTGCCTCTTGTTGATACTGTAACTTTATTCAAGTCAGTGTCACCAATGGTGTCAATTAAGTTTGGATCAAAGTTGTGATCTGGTGCTACTACTGTGATGTAAACTCTGTCAGTCCATGTGTATACCTTCTGGTCTAGTTCAACTGTTGCTCCAAAGTTGGAAGTGTAAATAGTCAGTTGAATATCCTGATTATTCTTGCCTACCGTCTTGGAACCTGCTGGACCCCAGTCAGTATATTCTAGGTGGATCTGTTCTCCTCTCTCGAGTAATGTACCTTTAGCAGCACCAGTTGTGGATAGCTGCTTTGGTATCTTGATTACTGCCTGGAAGATTCCAGTGTCCTTACCTGTTTCTACAAGGGATGATGGTTTAGCGTCAAAGTTAGCAGTGTTCAATCCCAATGGACCCATAGTACCCTTGAATGCATGTGAATCCCATTCTATGAGATCAAGTGATGCAGACTCGGCTTGTTGTGAGTCCAAGTTCAAGTCTGGTTCAACCAAGGTTAGGATCATGTCCGAACCAATGATGTAGACAGACTTGTCGGATTGTAATACACCGTTTCTTAAATCAAATGTTGCTGAGTCAGTTACTGTTTGCTGATGACCTGATGCATCGTTTGTGTCATTGTAGTAGACGGTTAGTACGTCTCCTTGTCTAACACAATAGTGATTGCTACCAGTTGCTGCTACATCAAATCTATTGGTTTGTAAAGCACCGAATGTTCCGTTGCTTGACTTGTAGTTATCTGGGACGGGGCAGTCATTTGCGGCTGGACCGTCTGTGAATCTAATTGGCAAGTCTGCTTGGAATATTCCAGATGCTGGATCAATCTCAGTCATTGGACCAAGATCTCTTGCACCTGCTGCATCAGCTGCTGTTGGTGCCGTTGGACTAACTGGTGCTGTTTTGATTTTACCATTTAGTACGGTCGGACCTCCAGCAAATGCTAGTAATGATGTTGCACCTTGTCTACTAACTGTTGCCCATACTGGACCGTGTGTTGTATCAGTACCTCTTGCGATACCAACTGCAATGTGATCAGTACCTGTTGCCGATATGTTATAGTCTTGATCATTGACTCTGATGTGCACAAGTGTGTCACCATTGTTCAATGTATTAGTCGATGTCAGACCGTTACCGGTATTGTCACGATGCATTGGGAATACGCCTGGTTTACTGGTTACAGAAGTAGCAGGGCTGTTAAAGTCATTCAATACTGCTGCAGATGTTGCAATGGAACCAAATGGTACTGGGTAGACAGATTTATCTAATGTGATAGAACCTGTGTTTCCTCTAATACCAGCGTTGTCGCTTATCTCAATCTTCTTGCCAGAGTCATCTCTAAAGTCAACATAGTTGACCTTGATGTTCTGACCGACTGCTGAGATTACGGTTGACTTTGATGTTGTCGTTGGGTTTGAGTTGTCACATATTTGATCTGGAATTTCAAAGGTACCAGTAAAGATACCTGTTGATGGACCAGTCTCAACTAGTGTGAAACCTGTGTCAAACAATCCAAGGTTTAATCCCTGTGGAGTTGTTGTGGCAGCGCCAAAGCATCCGGTATTTGCCCATCTAGCATTTTGTTGACCAAATTGGATATCTAATAGACGTCCAAATGCTGTCTTACCATCAGAGTAAAAGCCAAGTCCTGCTTTACCGACTGTGTCGGATGCTGGATCTTCGTTAGCAATTGATGTAACTCCTGCTTTTGGTGCTACTGTGGTATAGATGTCAACAAGGTTATTGTCGACGTTTAGGTCTGCATCCTTTAGTGTTATAGTGACTGTGTCTGCAATCTTGTATGTCTTGCTATCAAATGATACGACACCAGTGTGTGTTAGAACATCTGTCTGTGCTGAGATGATAGTGAATTGACCATCAGCTCCCAAGTCTGTGTATGAAGCTTGGGGTGCACGAGAGTTCGCCTGGCGCATATCTTGAATTGCTACAAACTTGACCTCATGGTTGATTGTTCTTAGTGTAGAGTAGGTGTTTGGATCAAAGATGTTTAGCTGGTTGAGCATGAGATACTCTGTGGTACCTGTAAAGGTAGCAGTGTTAGTTCCTGTCTCTTCAAGCTCCCATCTGTAGATGGCGTTGTTGATTCTTTGATCATTGGTTATACCATCACCTTTTATTCCAACTGAGAAGAAGTCTGCCGCAATTGGTTTTACTGATGTATCAAGCGTTACCTTACCGGTAAAGTTGAAGAACAGACCAACTGATGCAGCCTTCGGGATGTTGTGGAAGAGGTTAACTGTGATTTGTGTACCGTTAGCTACTTTATTTGGTGTGAATTGGGATCCCTTGTTATCACCTAGCAATGACGTGCCGTTCAAGTTTATGAGGTCTTGAAGGCTTGTCGAGTTTGCAATAGATGTGAATTTGAATCCTATACCGTTTCCAACCAAGTTACCTGTAGCACCTAGAATACCTGTGCCTACTGGGTTTGTCACCAAGTAGACACCTACGTTACCTAATGATGCGTTAGCGTTTGTGCTAAGAGATCGTAGGTCGTAGTTGATAAAGTTGAATCCTCTGAACTTTTCAGTGTCATTTGCAAGGTCGTCATGAATTGTACCTAACAGATTATTGACTGTCTTGCTTGAATCTATAATGACACCACCAGTTCTGACTACTGCAAAAGTGGTATTGGTTAATGTAACACCACCTGCAGCAAATCCTCCGCTACCTACCAACGCAATGTGCTGTATATTGTTTGCATCAGCATTAGTTGTTGTAGTTGTAACGTTTGATGCTCCAGTGTGTATTGCAGTACCTGCAGTGATGGATAATTGACCACCAGCAGTTCTTGTTAATGAAGTAGAGTTTCTGATAAAGGTTGCAATATCATTGGTTGCACTGTTAGCAAGTGAGAATGGAGTTCCAATCGTCATTGCTGGTACACCGCCAGTTACTCCTGCACCACCACTTAGTTGGTAGATGATTGGAGATAACAAGTAACGGTTCTCTGCAAGCTTGGAGTTTAGGTTTGCATCAGCATCAACTAGTGTAATTGGGATCTTTTGTCCACCTGCCCATGTTCCATTAATTGGACTAGATGTTATAGTTGCAAATCCAAAGCCGCCTACTATACTAGTAGATACATCATTGTATCTTACAGTAGCAGACTGGCCTCTTATTGCCAGAGTGTTTGATGTTACTAGATCAGATTTCTTTCCACCGTCCCAGGTTACAAAGACACCTGAGCTGACACCACCTGACTCGATAAAGGTAACTGGTGCAGAGTTTTTACCAATTGAATTGGTAGCAACTGCATTTGTTTGACCTCTTTGAGTTCCGACTAGTTTTTCCTTACCGTTTGCTTGGAAGTCAACTACGTTGACACCCTGAGCTGCTGGGTTTAGTGTAAACTTGCCGTTGTGGTTAAACATGAATTTGGTCAAGTTACCGATGAGGTTCTGCATTGCTGCAGTATTACCGTCAGCGTCAAGACCACCGTTTCTGTTAAATGCCATATAGTACAATGTACTGTTTGTAGCATTTGCACCCCATGTCCAAGAGTCTTCTTCTGTTGGATCGATGTTAAGTTGTGGATCGTTTAATGTAACAAAGACTTGAGAGTTTGGTGGATATGCTGTTCTGTCAACTGAGCTTGATACCAAATTGGTTGGAATTCTAGCAAAAGTCAGAGTAGAGATTTGATCTCCACCTGCCTTGTTGTAATCAATTGTTACAGTTTGGACAGTATCAGGCTGAGCTCCACCAAAGTCGTATAGCTGTATGACAGGCCACATTTGAGGATAGGTTACTGCTCCAGAACCAAAGCCAGCAGTGTTCATGTTTATAGTTTTATTTTGTCTAACTACATGTTCCATTTGGCTAGCGGTAAGTGCATTTCCTCCTGCTAGTGTAGGAGTGTTGTTACAGACTGGAAGACCACCTGAAGTGATAGTTCCGTTTGTGTGGTTAGTTGATAGAAATGATCCTCTTGCAACAGTGAATCCTTTAGTTTCTTGATAGTTAACACCAGATTTACCTGATGTTGTACTTGTTGAAGCACAGAATCCACCAAAGTTTAGGCCTTTTCCTGTAACTGCAGCTGTGTTAGCAGCAGCAATTGCTTGGTCTCTATCTGCAATGTATGCATACCAGTTACCATCTGTTGCCTGTGCCATTCTCAGTTTCTTACCGTTGACAGTTACAACAGGTTCACCATAGACCTGGTCTAATCTTTGAATATTAGGATCAGATACTATTACTTGGATTACCTGTGGACCGGCAAAGTAATTGTTGAACTGTGAACTTTCGGCAGAGACAAACAAGTTTGCGTTTGTCGCAGCATGTGCTTGTGGCAATGCGTTTGGCATTGCAAAAGCAGCAGTGCTTGTAAGAAGTATTGTTAATAGTGATAGACTAGTTATTTTACGTAATGTTTCGTTGTACATAGTTATTGTAATTTTTGCTTGAATCTGTCTATATAAGCATAATGGACAATTCGTTCAGTATTGCAACAATTCTCATTTTATTTTGATTTTATGAGAGAACTTTGTGAAAAATACACGTAATATCAGTATAAATTTTTCAAACATTGATCTTTTCAGAGGCATTATTCTAAATTTTTGCCTATTTTAGGTATTTTGATATTCAAATTATGTGTTTTTGGATGTGTTTTCCTAGACCTTTTTTTATTTGCAAAATAGGTCTATGCATTAATAAATATCTTGTAAAGTGCAATTGCAGAATTCTCGTCCTTTTCCCCTATTATAACAGCAGAGCCATGTTTAAGAAAACTTACAAATATATCATTTGAGGAAATGGAAAAACCCATCTCTCCCTGATTTTGTATTTTAAATCCCTTTTTTGCAGCATTGTTTGTCACTTTGGTTACATCAAGGTTAAACATCTGAGTAGGAGTTATAGAAAATGTACGCTTTCCCCTATTACGACCACAAAGCTCTTCTATTATCAGTTCTTCTTTTGGTAGTTCTTCTTTTTTGCCAGTCCCACAAACGGGACATTCTTCTATTTTTGAAAAAATACTGGAATTAAATTCCATATTATCCAAATCAACATAAAGTAATTTGTTGGCAAGACTAGGTCGTTTTCCAATGATAATTTTTATTGCTTCTGCAACTTCGATTCCACCTATAATAGAAAGAATAGATGGGTGAACGCCTTCTGTGCTGCATGTTGGCATCAAATTTTCATCTAATGCAGGAAATAAACAATGATAGCATGCAGTTTGATTTGGCAAAATTGTAAATGCTTGTCCAGAAACTCCAACTGCAGCTCCAGTAACAAATGGAATTTTTTTTGTAACACAAGCCTTATTGAGTGAATATCTTGCGTTAACACTATCTAATGCATCAATAACAACATCGCATCCTTCTATTATGTCAAAAGCTGTATAATCATTTACAGATACGGGAAATGCTTCTATTAAAACATCAGAATTCATTTTTTTTAGTTTCTTTGCGGCAGCTTCAACTTTAATCTGACCAACATCAGATTCATCAAACATTGTTTGTCTGTGCAGATTAGACAATTCTACTACATCCCTATCTACTATTCTTATTTTTCCAATACCCATGGCAACAAGTCTTGAAATAATTGGATTTCCTAATCCGCCTACTCCTACAACACAAACTTTGGCATTTTTTAGTTTAAGCTGTCCTTCATAACCAATCTCTTCGAGCATGACTTGTCTTGAGTATCTCTCAAGATCTCTACTTGAAAGCTCAGATCCTCCTGCTACTGCAGGAAGTATGTAAACTTCATCACCATCTTTTAGTACTGTTTGCATTCCTCCAGAAAATCGCATGTTTTTTCCATTGATGTAGATATTGATAAGAGAACGTGGCGTACCGTCGGGATTTAAAACACGTCTTTGAAATTCATCTCCCATATTTTCTGAAATTTTAGTAAATGCTTCCAAAAGTGTTACTGCCAAAACATCAACTTTTTTTTCTCCGCCACCTTTGTTTAAAACAGATGGGATTGTGAACTTTATACTTGCCAATTATCTCACCATTGCAGAAATTTTTGCTATATCTGCTTGCATTGTTTCAGGTTTTGATAGGATCTCCATCAAAACCTCAGTTGTCTTTAGGCCATTTCCTGTCACATAACAAACTGTAGAGTCGTTTTTGTCAATTTTTCTCTCTTCTACCATCTTTTTTAATACAGCAACAGACACTCCGCCTGCAGGTTCTGTGAAAATTCCTTCTGTTCTTGCAAGCAACAGTATAGCCTCAAGAATTTCTCTGTTAGATGATTCCTCAGCATAACCGTTATACTGTTTTAATCGTTTTAGCACATATCTTCCGTCTCCAGGATCCCCAATTGCTAAACTTTTTGCTATGGTATCTGGGCTTTCTACAGGTATAACATCAGAACTATTTTTCTTAAAGGCATCAACAATAGGGGCACACCCACGTGGTTGAGCTGCAATCATATGCATATTAGAAACTTTACCTAACAAGGAAAGAGATTCTAATTCTTCAAATCCTTTACATATTGCATTTAACATTGCACCACTTCCAACAGGAACTACAAGATTATCTGGTACTTGCCAATCAAGTTGTTCTGCAACTTCAAATGCCAAAGTCTTGGATCCCTCTACATAATAGGAACGCATGTTTATGTTTACAATTCCAATTCCTTTACTGTCACCTACCTGTGCTGCAATTCTATTTGCATCATCATATGTTCCATCAACTGCAATAAAGTTAGCACCATATGCAAGAGCCTGTGTAATTTTTGCATGTTCTATATCACTTGGTGCAAAGACATAACATGGAAAACCACCTTTTGCAGCATGAGCCGCAGTTGCTGATGCAAGGTTTCCTGTTGATGCACAACCAACAGCTGAAAGACCAAATTCTTTTGCTTTTGATACAGCAATTCCTGCAGGTCTATCTTTGAATGAAAATGTTGGGTTTACAGAATCATTTTTGATGTATAAATTATTTAGACCAAGAGCTTCACCAAGCTTTTCTGCCTTTATCAGAGGAGTCATGCCAGCTCCAATACTAACTATGTTTGATTTTTCTGCAATTGGTAGCAGTTCAAAATATCTCCAGTACGTATGTTCACGGTTTGTAAATGTATTTTTATTTACAGATGGAAAATCATAATGTACATCTAGTGGTCCAAAGCATTCATCACAAATGTACTTGAATGTAGGAGCATACTCTTTTTTGCATTCCCTGCACTGTAATGATTTTACTGTAGTCAAGATAACTCTGACTTTGTAAAATACTACATAAAACGTCCTAATATGAAGTTAAGTATTACTTAATTTTTGGGCTGTATTTATTGAGTAAAATTTAATGAATTTTTGTCTATTATTACAAAAAAGATGACAGAAATCAAGTCGTCATATTGAAAATAATTAAGATTCATGATAATTTTAAATTTTTTACATTTCAACAAAATATTAATGGAGATAAAAAGGAAGGTATTAAATTGAAAAAGAAAATAGCTGAACGAAAAAAGAAAAAAATAGGCCCTATAATTTCCGTAATTGTTATAGCCATCATAATAATTGGTGGAATTTATTATTATAACCAACAAAAAGCATCAGAAGTTGATGTTCAATGGCAGAATGTTTCTGGTCCATTTGCAATAAATAAGTTCCAATACAAGCTTGGCGAAAATGTCTTCATGATTGTAAGCAATTTGAAGCCAAATGAAGCTGGCAAAATTGTTGTTGTCGATCCTAAAGGAGATATTTATTCCACAATTCCATTTAATGGTACACTCAAAACAAGTTTCCATCAATTCTTTAAACCTGATACTATTAATGTTGGCGTGAAGATATGCACCCCAGCAGAATTGGTAGGACGTTGGGGAATAATCTTCCAAGGGGTACATTATCATCCCTTGTCATTTAATGTCACAAATGATTGGATTCAAGGCAGTCAATCTGAAATAAAAGCAATACCGCCTGATTTATGTAAATGATTTATTTTCCAAGAGAGTTGTGAAAACAAACTCTTTCACCAGTGTGACATGCAGGTCCTGCTGGCTCAACAAGATAAATTATTGCATCGGAATCACAGTCAACTAAAATCTCTTTTACTTTTTGTGTATTTCCAGATTCTTCTCCTTTCATCCACAGCTTGTTTCTTGATCTACTCCAAAACCATGAATTGCCTGTTTTTTGTGTTAGTGCAAGAGATTCTTTATTTGCGTATGCTAACGTGAGAACTTCCTTTGAATTTACATCTTGTACTATAACAGGAATAAGACCGTCTCCTTTGGCAAAATCAATCTCTCCAATTGTTTTTTTCATAAATGTTCTTCTCTTCTTTCCTTTCTTAATCTTTTTCTATATTCTAACAGGAACGCCATTTTCTTTTAGATATTCTTTAACCCTATCTACCGAATGTGTCTTATAATGAAATATTGATGCAGCTAAAGCTGCATCGACATTAGTTTGAAGAAAAACATCTAGCATATGTTTTGGTTTTCCACATCCACCTGAAGCAATTACAGGTATGTTAACGGCGTTTACGATTTCCTTTGTTAACTGGATATCATAGCCTTCTTTTGTGCCATCCATATCTATGCTTGTAAGAAGAATCTCACCGGCACCACGTCTTTCAACTTCTTTTGCCCATTCTATTGCATCAAGACCTGTTGGAGTTTTTCCGCCATAAATATACACTTCAAACCAGAATTTTTCAGAATTACTGGAAAAAATGTTCGTTCCTTTTTTAAAATCATAATTGCGTTTCACATCCATTGCAACAACAACACACTGCTTACCAAAAATTTCCATGAGTTTTGTTAAAATTTCAGGATTTTTTACAGCACCAGTATTTATTGCAACTTTATCTGCGCCACTTAACAGAATGTCTCTTGCATGTTGTAATGTTTTTACACCACCACCAACGGTAAATGGAATATCTATAACTTGAGCTACTTTAGTGACAAGTGTTTTGATGGTTTCCCTTTGTTGTTCTGATGCAGTAATATCAAGAAAGACAAGCTCATCAGCACCTTCATTGCTGTATTTTTCAGCTAACAGAACAGGATCACCTGCATCTTTTATCGAAGCAAAGTGCATACCTTTTACAACCCTTCCTTTGTCTACATCCAAACAAGGAATTACTCTCTTGGTTAAAGTCATATTGTTTCTCTAACCTCTTCAATTGAAATTTTTCTATCATATAGTGCTTTTCCAAGAATAACTCCATATGCTCCACAATTTTTTACGTCAATTGTATCTTTCAGACTTGAGATTCCCCCGCTTGCAATGATCTTAGTATTTTTTATAGCACATGCCATCTTAAGAGATTGAATATCTGGTCCCTGCATAGTTCCATCTCGATCAACACTTGTCAGAAGAAATTCAGAAAATCCCAATTTAACAAAGCTTTCAATTCCAGATATCAATTCTATGTCTGTGCTTTGTTTCCATCCATCTATAACAATTTTTCCGTTCAGTTGATCAGCAGATATGACAATTCTATTGTCACCATATTTTTCCAAAATCTTTGGCAAGATTTCTTTTTTTTTAAATGCAAGTGTACCAATAACAACTTTTGACGCAAATGTAAGTACGTCATTAATTATTTCTTCATTACGTAATCCTCCTGCAACTTGAATTGGAATAGAAATGTTTTGTTCAATTTTTTTAATTATTTTTAAATTAGAGCCAGTCCCAAGAGTTGCATCAAGATCAACTATATGTAATATATCTGCGCTTGCATTTTCCCACTTTTTTGCAGTTTCTACCGGATTATCACTGTAAACTGTTTTATTTTTTGGATCTCCTTTAACAAGACGCACTACTTTACCATCCATAAGGTCAATTGCTGGGATAACTTTCACTTTTTGCACTCTCGTAGAAAGTTTTTAATCATTATTGAACCCACCTTACCAGATTTTTCAGGATGGAATTGCGTACCAAAAAGTGAGCCGCTTTCTATGACAGCTGGAACACTAATCCCATAATCAGAGTCCGCTTTTATTATTTCTGAGTTTTGTGGTTTTGCCCTATACGAGTGTACAAAATAAACCCATGAACCATTTTCGATTCCTTCCAAAAGTTTACTTGATTTTTTAATTTGCAAGTCATTCCAGCCCATATGTGGGATCTTAAACTTGTTTGGAAGTAGAATTACCTCCCCATCTAAAACACCAAGTCCGCTTGCTTTTCCCTCTTCACTTTTTTCAAAAAACATTTCCATTCCAAGGCAAATCCCAAGAATTGGAATTTGGTTTTTTACCAAGTCTCTAAATGATTTTTTTGATAGTGTCAAACTGTGTATTGCTGGATCAAAGTTTCCAACTCCAGGTAATAAGAGTCCAGAATATTCACTTGTATTGTTAAGACTGTTTATTACATCTACAGTAGCATTATTTTTTTCTAAAGATGTTTTTAGACTGAATATGTTTCCTGCGCCATAATCAAATATTGCAACCTTGACCATCACATGGCACCTTTAGTACTTGGTATTCCTTTTTGTTTTTCATCTGAACCTACGGCTGTCCTCCATGCAACTGCAAATGCCTTTATTGCTGCCTCAATTTTGTGGTGATCATTTTCTCCATACTTTACAGTTACATGCATACAGATGTTGAGATTCTGAGCAAAAGAACGAAAGAAATGTTCCAAATCTTCCTTGGATATTCCTTCTAATTGATTTCGTTCAATTGCAAGATCAATTTTGTGATATTGTCGTTTAACTAGATCAAGTGATGCTTCAGCTAGTGATTCATCCATTGGTACTGAGGCATGTCCAAATCTTACAATGCCAGATCTATTGCCAAGAGCAGAATCCATTGCACTTGCAAGTGCTATGGCTGCATCTTCAATCAGATGATGTGCTATTCCGTCTTTTGAAATTGCGTTCAATTTAAGATCAAGCATGGAGTGTTTCCCAAGACTTGTTATCAGGTGATCAAGAAAGTTTATTCCTGTCTTGACATAAATTTTGCCGTTTCCATCAAGATTTACAGTTACAGAAACTTGGGTTTCTTTAGTTTTCCTATTGATACTAGCTATTCTTGATTTCATATAAATTCCTGCAGAGAATGGGTTTATGCCCCAACCAGATTTAATGTCTTCGGAATCAAATCTATGGTGTCTAATATAATTTCTACATTTTTTTTCTCAAAGAGTTTGCGTTTTGTCTCAGGCTCTTTACTGGTACCGTAAATACCACAAAAAATTGTCTTCTTACCCATTTCATCTGATTTTTTTGCCATGATGTAATCTTCCATAGAATCTCCAACAAACAAAGTACATGTAGAACCTAATCCTTTGATTGATGAGATAAGAGAGACGGGATTAGGCTTGGCAAGCTCGCGTGATTCGTCTTCTAAAAACTTTGAATTCTTGAGATCAAATTCTTCGAATAATTCCTTTAATGAATATCTCGCGGAGATAACGCCTCGTCCAGAAACAATAGCAATTTTTTTGCCAAATTTGTTTTTGAGTGAATCAATCAATTGTTTTTTTACAAGAACTATATCATTCTCTATAAGCCCTTTTCCATCAAAAAAGTCTGGCCTTTTTTTGTAGAGATCATAATATAGGTTAGCACCATAAAACATCTCATCAAAAATAGAAGACAGCGCACTTGTGAAACGAGGTCCGGGATATGCAAGTTTTTTTCTTATTTCAGAAAGATCAACTTTTAGAATATCAAGGTATTTTTCAACAGATAGTATTCCGCTTTGGTCTGAATTCTTTATAACATCAAAAATGAATTCAGAAAATGGTTTTTTTAATTTTTTTGCTGCAATAATAGACAAAATCATGGCATAAGTAACATCAACTTCGTCGTTAAAACCTCCCGTGTCTTTAAAACCATTTATCATTTGCGTATTTACCATATTAGATTGATCTATTTTTACAAACTCTTTGACTACAAAGTCTGTCGTTTTTTTTATGGTAAGATCATATGAATTTGAGACATCAATTAGTACACCATCACAATCAAATATTATCCCATCAAGACGTTTTATTTTGTCAATTTTTGAAGTATCTACAAAGATACCGTTATCTAATTTTTCAAGTGTCATGTTAATAAATCACGAATAGCCGATAGAAATTTTGAGTTCATCTCTTGAGAGCCTACAGTCACTCTCAAACATCCCTCATGGTTTCCTATCTTTCCCAAGTTTTTTACTAAAATTCCCTGTTCAATGAGAGCTTTGTAGATACGTTGACTAGAACCACGTGCAACAAAAAGAACAAAATTTGCATTTGAATCATAAACTTCAAACACCTTCATAGCACGAAGTTTTTCTATTATTCGTGATCTTTCTTTTTTAATTTGATTTACAACATCTAAGAAATATTTTGATTTTTGTAATGCCAAGATTCCAGATTCTATTGCAATTGTGTTTAATGGATAGGGATATTGAATAACTCTATTAAAAACATCTGTCACCTTCTTGTTTGCAACAAAATACCCAATACGCAAGCCCGCAAGTCCAAATGATTTTGATAGTGTTCTAAGAACAATCAGATTATCTACTTTTTTGGTCAAATCAAGTACTGAATAATCAGCAAATTCCACATATGCTTCATCAATTATAACTAGACCTTCAAATTCTTGAATTAGTTGCTCAAGCTCATCTTTTGTAAACTGAAATCCTGTGGGGTTATTTGGTGAATCAAGATACAGTATATTTGCTTTCTTAGCATTTGAGATGAATTTTTCAATATCCAGTGTCATGATATTTGTAAAAGGAATTCTTAGTGTTGGAATAGAATATAACTTACATCGCTCTTCAAAAAAACCAAACGTAGGTTCTGATGTCAAGATCTTTGTTTCTGTTGACGCAAAGTTTGTAAGTACTAAATCAATTATCTGATCAGACCCATTTCCTACGCCTATCATTTCTGTCGGAATTTTGGTATAATCAGAAAGCGCTTTTACGAGTCTTTCTGTTCCTCCTAATGGGTATTCTCTGACATCTAGACTTCCCTGTGTTTGATTAATCAAATCCAAAGTAAATTCTCGTTTCACTGCATAGTTTTCGTTTGAATCTAGCTTGATTACGTTTGAATACTTGTCAGGCTTTTTGTATCCTTTTAGTTTTGAAAGCTTGTCTACCTTTTTCTTAAACCAACCTGTTTTCAATTTAACCTGCTCCTTACTGCTTCGTAGTGATTTGGCAATCCCTCTGCATATGTAAATGCCCTCATAGAATCAGATATCTTTTCTAGTGCCGCCTTTGTGGATTCTATTTTATTTTGTATTTTCATATAGTCTAATACACCAAGAGAACCTCTAGATCTGCCAAATCCATTTGTAGGAAGTATGTGATTTGAGCCAAATAGGTAATCACTTGCAGAAGAAGGAGTATTTTTTCCAATAAGAACAAGCCCAGCTGCAGTAATTTTCTTTGCAATATTTTCAGGGTTTTTTGTAATTATTTCCAAATGTTCCGGGGCAAGTTTGTTAGCAAATTCTATAATGTCAACAGTATTCTTACAAATTGCAACAAATCCATTTTTCTTTAAACTTTCACTTACTATTTTTGATCGTTTTATTGCGGGAACTTTTTGTTCCAAAGATTCCATTACACTGTCTTTTAGTTTTGTGGAAGTTGTTATCAAACAGCATGTTGTTTCTGGGCTGTGTTCTGCTTGTGATATCAAATCAGAAGCAACCAGATCAGGATTTGCTGTTAAATCAGCTATAATTGCCAGCTCTGTTGGACCTGCAATCATATCGATTGAAACAATCTCACTTACAAATGATTTAGCTAGAATTACAAAGGAACCCCCCGGTCCAACTATCTTATCTACTTTTGGTATTGATTCTGTACCATATGCTAGTGCCGCAATTGCTTGTGCACCACCAGTCTTGTAAAATTCGTCTATACCACAAATATCGCCAGCAACAAGAGTTAATGGATCAATCGTGCCATTTTTGTTTGGTGGTGTTACACAAATAATTTTTTTAACTCCAGCTACTTTTGCAGGGGTTACAGACATCACTACAGTACTGGGATATCTAGCAGCTCCACCTGGGATGTAACATCCTACACTTTGAAGAGGAACAAAGTCTCGATTTATTTTTATTCCATCAATTTGTAATACAATTTTTTTGAGTTGATTCTTTACAGTAAGTTCTGATTTCTCTAGTCTTTTCTTTGCCATTCTAATTGCAGTAATCTGTTGTTTTGTTACTTTAGAATATGCATTTTTAATTTCAGCCTGTGAAACCTTTATTGATTTAAGGTTGGCGCCTGTAAATTTTTTTTCATATTCTTTTACTGCTTTATCTTTTCTTTTTTTTACATCTAAGATGATGAATTTGACTTTGTTCCTGTTTTGCTGATTAATTTTTGGTCGTACAGATTCTACCGTAGTGTTGATATTTCGAACTGAAATGATTCTCATCAATTTTCCTCATCACGTTTTATCTCCTCAAGGGCAAGTATTTGTTTTGGTTCGTGAACCACTAATCCCTGTGCAATTTTTCTAAGTTTTGGAACAAGTTTGTGTAATTCAGATTTTGGGATTACTGTGTTTATTCCATACCAGCCTTTTTCACTTAGTGGACTAATTGTAGGGCGTTTTAGTGAGGGAAGTTCTTTTAACAATCGATCAAGGTTTTGTGTACGTACGTTTAGGAATAGATGTAGATGTTTTCTTCCCTCTACTGCGCCCCTCAACAAGGTTACAATGTCATAGATCTTTTCTCTTTTTATTCTATCTTTTAATGATGACTTGTTTGCAATTAAGATGGCGGTAGATTCCATTACAGTATCAATTATTTTTAGTTGATTTTGAGTTAAAGTAGTACCAGTTTCAGTTACATCCATAATTGCGTCTACGTCCTCTGGAGGCTTGGCTTCTGTAGCACCAAAAGAAAGAAAGATCTGAACATTTTTGTTTGAACCAATTCTCATCCAAGGAGTTATGATTAGTGGTTCTTTTGAACCGTAGAGTTTTTTGTAGCTTTTAGATTGTTTTATGAATTTTGCTGCAGTTGTGAGGTATTCTGAAGATATTCTAAGAATTTTTTTCTTTTTTGCATATGATGATATCATTTCATCGAGTGATTTGAAATTATAAGAGTCTGGGATTGCAATGACTAATTTTATTTTACCATATTCTAGATCCAAAAGAGTTTGTACATCGGCGTTTGTTTCTTTTACCCAGTCTTTTCCTGTTATCCCTACATCATATAATCCGTCAAAGACAAGATTTGGAATCTCTTGCGGTCTTAGCATCTTTACTGTAATTTGAGGATCATCTAACACCACTCTGTATGTACGGTCTCTACGTCTTACCTTCGTCCAAGACTGTTCTAGAATCTTGAAAGTAGCTTCCTCAATACTACCTTTAGGAATTGCAAATTTAACAGAGTTCAACGTAGTCCTTGCAAGGGTTTTTAGATATATATCTTGGTCGCTAAAGTTCTTTGAGTATTTCTTTAGCTCTATGTACTGAGACGTTTCCTTCTTTTATCATTTGTCTGGTAACCTTGTTCATCTTATCTAAAGTAATACCTGCACTTGCCGCAATATTTCTTGCATGTAGTCTCATATGTCCTTTCTGTATTCCTTCAGATGCAAGTGCACGTATTGCACTCAAGTTCTGGGCAAGTCCAACTGCTCCAATGATACATGCAAGTTCTTTTGCAGATTTTACTCCAAGAATTTTTGTACATACCTTAATCATAGGATGAACATTTACAATTCCTCCTACTATGCCAACAGACATTGGCAATTCTATTTTACCAATCAGGTTTCCGTCTTTGCCTTTTTTCCACTCTGTAAGTGAACCGTATTTTCCTCTTTTTGATGCATATGCATGTGCTGCTGCTTCTATAGCTCTTGTGTCTTGACCTGTAGCATTGGCAACAGCAATTATTCCATTCATTATTCCTTTATTGTGAGTAACAGCACGATATGGATCATTTGCTGCAAATTGATATGCTAATATTATTTTATCAACAGTTTCCTTGCCTCCAAGTTCTTCTTTATCAAAGAAAGCTGTACCTCGCACTAGCCTTTTTGTAGAATAATTCGAAAGTATTCTAAGAATTATTCGTCCTCCAGTTAATTTTTCAATCAAAGGAGCTACACCTTCACACATTGTGTTTGTGACATTAGCTCCCATTGCATCTCCAACATCTATTAGAAGTTCAACAATCAACATCGGTCCAGAATCACTATTTACTTTTTTACAGGTAACTTGTTTTGCGCCCTTTCCCATTTTGGAAAGTGTTTTGCTTTTTGAATTAGCAAGTTTTATGATTTCTTTTTTAGAACTCATAACTTTAGACATTGCTGATTTTACTTTAACATCGACCACTTGGATTTGTCCAATACTGTAGGAATCATCTGCCTTCATAGTAAACCCCCCTTGTTTTTTTGCTATCTTTGCAGCTTTTGAGGCGGCTGCTATGACAGATGACTCTTCTATTACCATTGGAATGAGATAGTCCTTGCCGTTTATCCGAAAGTTAGTTGCTATTCCAAGTGGATATGATACTGTACCTATAGCGTTTTCAACCATATTATTTGCATCATTAAAGGAGATCCCGCCTTCATTTTTTAAGATCTTAATGTCTTCTTTTGATAGACCAGAAAATGATGCTACTTTTTTTATCCGCTCTTCTCTATTTTTTTCATGAAATTTATGGATGGATGAATTTGCCAATTTATTTTACTATCCTCAATAGTTTATCATCTGTCTTGTCCGGAAATCCTCTTCCATCTGTGTTTCCTGTAAGAATGTAAAGATAACCATCAGGTCCCATGTTGACGTCACGAATTCGTCCCAATCCATCCAATATGATTTTTTGTGATGTAATGGTTCCATTTCCTATTGTTAATTGGTATAGATTTGTTCCCCTTAATGTAGCCATTACTAGACTATTTCCAAGATCTAGTTTATCAGAAGAATAATACACAATTCCTCCTGGTTCTAAGCTTGGGTTATAACAAACCAAAGCATCCACGTATTCCTTAGACCCTGAACATTCCTGTGCTGGCCAGCCATAGTTTTGTCCAGATTTTATAAGATTAATTTCATCATTTTTAGTGGGTCCCTGTTCTGATTCGTATAGGTTACCATAGTTATCCCATGTCAGACCTTGGGGATTCCGATGTCCATATGAAAAAACCGGAGATCCTGCTATTGGATTATCTAATGGTATAGAACCATCATTGTTTAATCTTAAAATTTTTCCAGCGAATGATTTTAGATCTTGGGATGCAGTATCATTTGTTGCATCGCCTGTACCTATGTACAATTTTTTATCAGGACCAAATTTTATAACTCCTCCATCGTCAAATTCAGCACCAGGAATTTTATCCAAAATAACCTGAGCGTCAGAAAGTCTATTGTTTAGTTCAGTTATTCGAAGAACCTTGTTCCAAAGCTTATCCCCTTCCTGATATGTGTAAAATACATAGAGAAAATGATTTTTTACAAAATTTGGATCTAGTGCAAGCCCAAGTAAACCGCCATCAGCAACATCTGCAACTTTCAAGTCTGCAACTGGTTCTGCTATTAAAACACCTTTATCTATGATTCTTATTTGACCTATCTTTTCGGTAAAGAAAATCTTGTCATTTGTAAAATCTAAAGACCAGGGTTTTTGCAAGTTTGTCGCAACAATTTGTACAGCATCTGTTCCAATTGAGCTAGTAGTTGGTTTTGGTATTACAACAGAATTAGATGGTGATGTTAAAATTATAATCGAAGCTGTAATTGCTGCAAGAATTCCTATTATTCTAATTTTTTTATCCACAAGTGTGACACTTTACAAATCCTATTAATTATTTCTAAATTAGATAAAGCGTATATATCACCCTCAGACATCTTTTCAGTTAGCGGGGTGGGGAAGCCAGACTACTTGGGCAAAGTCATCCCGGCGGGCTCATAATCAAAACCGATGAGAAACCCGCAAATCAGTAGTTCAAATCTACTCCCCGCTATCTTCTTCACAGATTGATTGAATTAGTGTTTTAGCTTTCTAGTATTGATTTTAATTTCAAGTTTTTTATTTACTGCTTGTCCAGATTTTGAGGTATGAAACCATTTTCTTGAGTTATCAAATTCAATTTTATTGTTTAATTTTCCAATTCTTTGCATAGGTCTAGCCAAATGTCTGTGTGCAGAAAGGGTAG
This sequence comes from Nitrosopumilaceae archaeon, assembly GCA_035935115.1. Taxonomy (GTDB): domain Archaea; phylum Thermoproteota; class Nitrososphaeria; order Nitrososphaerales; family Nitrosopumilaceae; genus TA-20. Next base: position 7,142 of record DASYXK010000016.1, on the reverse strand, counting down.
GCACATAAAGTCTACATTTAATTTCTCTTGGAGTTTCTTCAAATGTTTTATTTGAGAATGCTTTTTTACACTTTACACATTCAAAGCCTTGATTTTTGCCCTTAGATTTTGTCCTTTTATTACAGGTATGACAGAGAGGATTAACTGCTTTCATGTTTTTTTCCAGCCTCAATACTTTAAGAAACTCTACATTTAGAATTCTTTGATGATTTTTGGTTGCTTTTCGTACCCCGCCACCAACTTTTATCACATCTCCTTTGATCAGTTTTGAAGCAATTTTGGTTAGTCTTGTTGGTTTATAGACTGCACATTTAATTTTTTGATCATCATTTATTATGGAAAAAATCACATGTCCGCCTATTTCCACTCTAGGTACATTGAAAATTCTTCCAGTAATATAACCCGATGAGAATGGTTTCAAATTATGTACATCAAGTTCATTTTTTAAATGGGCCCCCGTGCCTTGGTTTGTTCTAAATACCATATAGCCATCAAATTTTTCAGGAGAGTGTACAAGTGATTTACCATGAATTACAGAATCTATGTCCTCACCTCGAATACCAAAAAAAACTGGATCTGGTCCATGTGGGGCAATTAGAATTCTATTTTTTTCTTCATCAAAACTGTTAAATGTATTTGGATATGTCAAGTCCTGCATTTTCTTTACACTCTGTTTGAAAATTTCTCTTTTCTTTCCAAAATTGGATTTATTTCTATAACTAATTAATTCAAAAGTATAATCATCAAAAGCATATCCAATTGCACCTATAGCACCAATCAATCCTTGACCATTACCAAGATAAAATGACTCTAATTCATTTTTTAAAACAAATTCTTTTGCATTATTTCTTTTAATTAAACTGCATAATGCTTTATGTCCAAATTCAGAGAAATGTGAAGGAATTTTTTCACTTTGATAAAAAACAAGACCGGGGTTTGCACCATCTTTTATTGCAGAGTATTTTTTAATAAACTCAATAACATTTTTTTTAATAGATTCTGGTTTGTCAGTTTTAATCTTTAACGCTACAGCTCCATTCCCACGTGTCTTCCAAGGTATGTTTGGATTAAATCTAATCAAATATGGGTAATCTAAAAACTTGACTTGCTCTTTTTTGAGATATTCAACAATCTTGTATGCAAGAAATGTAGTACACATACCTTTTCTTGAATCAGTATCATCAAAGCCTATGTGAAGTATAGAGTCAGTTTTCATCAATGACCGTCATTGTAAGTGTGGAACGTACATTTTTGAGTTGCCTTATGTTATTTGAAATGGTTTTTTTCAGTATCTCACTGTTTGGCGCTTCAATCTTTACTACTAGATCATATGCGCCGTAAAGAACGTAAACGTACTTGACATTTTCAATGGCTTTTAATTGATTCACAAGCTCATTTTCTGCTCCTAGTTCTGCATTTATCAGAACAAATGCAATCGCCATGTCTTTGGAGTGTAGTACATATGATATTAAATATTGTGTAGGTCGGTTGATTTAAATTAAAAATCAGGAGATTTGAAGTAAATGATAATAATTGATGAAAAAAGAATTTTCGATGAAATAGAAAAACGTAGTCCCGTTTCAGTAGCTTTGAATGGTCCAGATGGATTATTACCAAAAATCCAGGAAACTGCATTAAAAATAATGTCAAAGTTTGACATACCAGCATATGTCCTTGCAGATTCATGTTTTGGAACATGTGATATGAACACCAATGGTGCCAAAGTTCTTGGAGCAGAAATACTATTTCATATTGGTCATACAGTAAACTCGACTAATTTTGGAGAAAATGTTGTTCTTATAGATGCTTATGACAATATTTCTTTCGAAAAGGTCGCAAGAAAATGTGTTATTGAGCTTAAAGGAAAAACAGTTTCGCTTGTTACAGATAGTCAACATCTTTTAGAGCTTGAGAAAGTAAAAAAAATTCTTGAAGAAGGAGGAATTATAGTTAAAATTGGAGATGGAAAGGGCCAACTAAATGATGGTCAGGTTTTTGGATGCGAGTTTTATCCAACATCACTAACAAAAAACAGCGTGGATGCAAATGTATTTTTGGGTCAGAGCTCTTTTCATGCTGCCGGAATAGCACTTTCTACAGGTAAACCAACTTTCATTCTTGATCCTTATTTTGAAGAGATAAGAGAAGTAACAGAATTTTCTGAAAAATTACAAAAGAAAGCAATTCTTTCAGTATACAAAGCAATGGAAGCAGAAACCTTTGGAATCGTTATTGGCTTAAAGGAAGGCCAGTTTTCAAAAGTAACTGCTCTAAAATTCAAAAAAGAGCTTGAAAAAGCAGGAAAGAAAGTCCAACTTTTTGCTCTTACTGACATTACAGATGACAAGTTAGGTAATCTAAAAGGAATTGATGCATTCATCCAGGTTGCATGCCCAAGAATATCGACAGACAATCATTTCCAAAAACCAGTGCTTTCAACTCCACAAGCAAATGCCCTTTTAAAACTCTTAAAAAATGAGAGCATAGATGGATTTTTGCAAATTCCACATTGGCTATAAACAATTATAATCAACAGATTTCAAAATTTAGACATTGTCTCAAAAGCCAAGTTTGCCAGGTGATAAAATTGCAATTATTGAAGAATTTGAAACAGGTATTAACACATTTGATGACGGTCATACTATAAGATCAGTTGTTATTGGCACTAGTGATTTTGATAAAACAAATCGAATTGCAAAAATTAATCAGGTAAAATCACCAGCTGTTCCACAGATCAACGACCTAGTAATTGGAAATGTATCTGCACTCATGAATAACATGTTTGCAGTAGTCATACTTTACATTAATGGAAAACCAACTCATTCTGGTCTTGAATGCATTTGTCAAGCAAAGGGCGCAAAGAAAAGAATCATAGTAAGAGTTAGCGACATAGTTATGGTAAAGGTCATAAGTCATCTAAATGGAGCAATCCATGCTACAATCAGCGAACCGGAACTTGGGGTATTGTTTACACAATGTAACAAATGTGCAGGAAAGGTAGTCACGATTGGTGGAAATGTAAAGTGTGTTGATTGTGGTTATATTGAAGAAAGAAAGCTCTCAACTAAGTTTGGAAACAGCGATTTTATAAAACTCGGTTCCAAGTAAAGACAATGCTTCGAACTGCATTTCAAGGAGAAAGAGGTGCATATAGTGAAGCAGCAGCAATTCATTTTTTCAAAGAAGGCGTGCAGACAATGCCATATCCAACCTTTTACGAAGTTTTAGAATCAACAGAACAAAGTAAGTCGGATTATGCAATATTACCAGTCGAAAATTCACTTGAAGGCAGCGTAGGTGAAAGTTATGATCTTCTTTTAACAACCAAGTTAAATGTAGTAGGTGAGATTTATCATAGAATAAAACATTGTCTAATAGGATTTGATGGTTTAGAAAAAATCGATACCATTTATTCCCACCCCCAAGCTCTTGGACAGTGTAGAAAATTCATCCAAGAACATAAACTAAAGCCAATACCCACTTATGATACAGCGGGAAGTGTAAAAATCATTCTTGAATTAAAAAAGAATAACTTGGCATGTATTGCAAGTAAAAATGCTGCTGAGATCTATGGAGTTCCTGTGATAAAAGAAGGAATAGAAGACAATATGAATAATTATACGCGATTTTTAATTCTTGCAAATAAAAAAAAAGAAAAGACGGATAAAGATAAGACCTCAATAATATTTTCTATAAAGCATGTTCCGGGAGCACTTTACACTATCCTTGAAAAATTTAATGCAAATAAAATAAATCTAACAAAAATAGAATCCAGACCTACAAAATCCACACCATGGGAATACAATTTCTATGTCGATTTTGAAGGTAATCTAGAAGATCCTCACATTCAGGAAATGCTTGAAAAGATAAAACAACATACAGTATTTCTCAAGGTACTTGGTTCATATCCACGTGCAGAGTTGAGCTAAAAACCTCTCGGTTTTCTTATTGAAAAGGCTGCACTTATTCCAATGATTAGCACACCAGATGAAATTACAATTAGGTGTGAGGTGATTATCAACGGATTTGTTGTTGCATTTAGTTTACCTGATACATGAAGAACTGAATCTCCAGTGTTTGTTATATTAATAAAATGCTCACCGTTTTCAAGACTAACCCAATCAAAGCTTATCTCTTTTTTAAAATCATTATTAACTTGCAATCCATTAGATGGTGTTTTTAATTTTACATGAAAAGAATTTCCAGTAACATTAAGTAGTTCTTGGAAATGTTTCTCTGCATTAAATTTGAATACATCATTTTGACCAATTTCAACCACATCATTAACTTGATGAGTGTTAGATGAGATTGCCGTGATTAGAAAATATGATCCTAATACAATAGCAAGACTACCAATTCCTATTCCAATAGCTGTCTTTTTTGTTAACATATTTGACTTTACCTTTATACTATATTTAAAAGTGAATTACATTAAATCTACATCGTGTGGCTGGCTTTCTACAAATCCTGCTCGCGACATTTTCATAAATTCTGCGTTTTCTTGCATTTGTGGAATGGTATTTGCACCACAGTAGCTTAATCCTGAACGTATTCCGCCAGTTAATTGTTTAATGATATCATTTACACTTCCCTTATACTGAACCATTGCCTCTACACCTTCTGCAACATAATCATTAAGATCGTCACCAATAGAGATAGTGCCTGTTTCCTTTGACTTTCTTCCCAGTGATGCATAAAACGAAGCCATACCTCTGTAAATTTTAAATCTCTTGCCATTTCTCATCACAGGTGAACCTGGACTTTCGTCTGTACCACCAAGAATACTACCAACCATAACTGTAGATGCACCTGCTGCAAGCGCTTTTGTTGCGTCACCCGAAGTTCTCACTCCACCGTCAGAGATAATAGGAATGCCATGTTTTTTACCAATTTCTGCACAGTCAAATACTGCTGTCAGTTGTGGCACACCAGAACCTGTTATCACTCTAGTTATGCATATAGAACCAGAACCTACTCCAACTTTGACTGCATCTACACCTGCATTGATTAAATCCTCTGTTCCTTGAGCCGTTGCAACATTTCCTGCTATTAGTTCGCTATTTGGAAATGCTTTTTTGATCAGACGCACTGTATTTAGAGCATTATCACTATGTCCGTGTGCAATATCAACTACAATCACGTCTGCACCAGCATCAAGTAGGGCTTCGGTTCTTTCCATAAAGTCACCTTTTACTCCTACTGCAGCTCCAACAAGCGGTCTGCCTTTTTTGTCCTTTGAAGCAGCTGGATAATTACCTGCATTAATGATGTCCTTACTTGTTATCAGTCCTTTTACATGTCCCATTTCATTTAAGAGTGGTAATTTTTCAATACAGTTTTTACGTAAGATTTCTTTTGCTTCAGAGATACCAACTCCAAAATTTGCAGTAATCACATCACTTGTCATTACATCTTTTACAAGTTTTTTCTGATTATCTGGCTCTAGCATAACGATATCGCGTCTTGTCAATATGCCTTCTAGTTTCATATTATCATCAGTAACTAAAAGACCTGACACGCCTTTTTCTCTCATATACTCTACAGCTTCTTTTACAGTTTGATCCGGTCTGATAAAATATGGATTTTCAATAATTATGCTTCCTGAACGCTTGACTTTGAGTACTTCGTTTACTTGTTCAGAGATTGTAAGAAATCTATGTATTATTCCAATCCCACCTTCACGCGCCATTGCAACTGCCATGGCAGATTCGGTTACTGTATCCATGTTTGCGCTAATTATAGGAATGTTAAGAGAAAGGTTTCTGGAAAGTTTAGTTTGTAGGTTAGTCTGTGATCTAGTAACTATACTCGATCGTTTAGGAACGAGGAGTACATCATCAAACGTTAGTCCTTCTCGTATTTCCAACTAAACCTTCTAGTGTAAAATGAAATTGTGTTATAAGCCTTTCCTGAAACGAGAAGATAATTTTTGTGCAATTTGAATTGCCTCTCTAGTAGCCCTCACATTATGTGTTCGAATAATATCTGCACCATTAAGAACCGCAATTACTTCAGCGGCAATAGAACCATAAAGTCGTTCATCGGGATTTTTTATTTTTAATAAACTTCCAATAAATGATTTGTGTGAAATAGAAACAAGTATTGGGTTTTTCTGTTTGATTAATTTCAAATTATTTAAAATCAATAGATCTCTTTTTAGCCAATCTGAATTTATTTTTGTGAAAAAATTGTTCTTTCCTGATTTTCTAAAAAATCCGATTGCTGGATCAACAACAATTTTGTCAGATGAAATATTTGCTGATTTTGCAATTCTAAGACTTTCACGTATAAGATTTCTTACCTGTCTGAGTTGATTTCCTCTTATCACATTTTTACTATAAGCACATAAAATAAGAGAGGGTTCAAATTTTTCTACAATTTTTTTCATATCCTTGTCGTATTTAAGCCCAGAAATGTCATTAACAATATCTACACCAAGTTCTAGCGCAGCCTTTGCAACTTGAGCTCTACAAGTATCAATTGAAATTGGAATGTTAGAAATTTTTTGAATTAGCTTAACTGCTCTAGTTATTCTTGTAATTTCCATTTTTTCAGAAATTAAAGTATTCAAATATGGTGCAGTAGACATACCTCCCACATCCACAAAATTTGCTCCCTCGTATTCCATTTCTTTTATCATTTGAGCCAGTTTTTTTGAATCAGTTATTACAGATTCCCTAAAAAATGATTCAGGGCTGGTGTTAATTATTCCCATTATTCGTACTGGATTAAATCCTCCTACAGAAACTGGACCTAATCTATTCACATGGTTTATGATTTACCCCTCATACATTTAGATTTACATGAGACTAAGAGGATGGGAGAAAAAATATACTGAAATTTTGAGGGAGTTTCAGTACAGTAGAAGGAAAGACACACAGTCCGCTAGAATTTTAAATTCAATTTTGAGAACCAAATTTCCTTTAAAAAAATTAGAAAAAAAAATAAAAAATCAAACTGTTTTTGTAATTGGAGCTGGTTCTTCGCTTAATCAGTCAATACCTTTCTTAAAAAAATATAAAACTATAACAAAGCTAGTTGCAGATGGTGCAACCAGAGCACTAATTGAAAACAAGATCAAGTGTAATATTGTAGTTACAGACCTTGATGGTGATCAAAAATTTTTAAAAAAAGCAGCTAAA
>DASYXK010000015.1:0-91694 GCA_035935115.1 Nitrosopumilaceae archaeon | reverse complement strand
GAATCACTTAATGATCCAGTTGCTGCAAATCTAAATGCCCAACAATTGGAAGCTGTAAATGAGATTTACAATAATACAATTAGATTAGAGAGAATGCTTGAGGATATATCTGATGTTCAACTGCTTGTTGCTCGTAAAATGGGTTTCAACAAAGATGAATTCAAAATTAATGAATTTATGAAAAGCGTTGTTGACATTAGTACTCCTATGATGAAGGACAAAAAGATTGAATTCGTTGATACAACAAAAGAAAAATCAATTCTTCAAAGTGATAAAAACAGGTTAAAGCAAGTTTTTGATAACTTGATACAAAATGCAGTAGACTTTGTACCGCAAGAAGGAGGTAAAATCGAGATTGGTGCCAAAAAAGAGGATAACGGTATTCGTTTTTTTGTCAAGGACAATGGTATGGGTATATCAGAAAAAAGAAAGGATTCTGTTTTTAAAAAATACTACCAAGTTAATCTATCTTTAAAAAGAAGATATGGTGGAAGTGGTTTTGGATTGGTAATCTGTCGCCTAATAGTTGAAAATTTGAAAGGAAAGATCTGGTTTGAAAGTAAAGAAGGAGAAGGAACTACTTTTTATTTTACAATTCCTCTCTCCGCATAAAATTGAATTTAACATTGCAAAAACCTACTGAATTATAAACTCGAAATGATATTTTTAAAACAACAAAAGCTCCGAGCGGGATTCGATCCCGCGACCTTTACCTTACCAAGGTAACGCTCTACCAGGCTGAGCTATCGAAGCATGACATGGTCGCTTTACTGAATCCTTATTAATCTTACTTGGTCTTGACAAAATTTTTCATAAAACGTTTAATTTCCACAACTTTATGCTAATAAAACGCAGGAGTCGCCGAGCCTGGCCAAAGAAGGCCTAGCCTTTGGACGCGCGGGACTTAAGATCATAAAAATGGGTGATCCCGTCTCTTAGGGGTTCGTGGGTTCAAATCCCACCTCCTGCACTTTTTTTATCTTTGATGTTTAATTCCACGGGCATTTAGAACTTCATAAACGTCAGGAAGAGAAAACACAAAACCAACATGAACACAGTCTTTCTCTTCACAGAACATGCAATAAAGTTCTCCATTTTGAATTGCAACTTCTGCAATTCTGTTTTTGATGTTGTCTTTTACTACTACTCTATTATCATCAACTGAAATCTTTTCAAGTTTAGGTGCATATCTTGCAAACGTCTCGTCTTTTTGCATCAAGTCTTCCATCATGAAAGTGATGTATCCAGCAAAGCTGTTAATGCCTTTCATTGCAAGGTCATCTTTATTTTTTTTGTATACATCATGGAACTTGTTGTATACGGCTTCTGAAACTGTTATTGATTTGAATCCTGCTTTTGGCATATTACCTACCTATACCGTACTTTAAAGTACAAGTATTTAATGTTTCTGGATTCGACTCTGTTAAGTCCTTGTCATTTTTTCTCCCTGTTAAGTCTCGTCGCATATTTGGTTCATAAGGCATTTTCGTAAATTCTTTATTTTCTGGAACTTCTTCGAACATGAAATTATCTCCATTTAGTGCATTTATGTCAAGAATTTTTCTACCATCAAAACCATCTATAACGTGAAAACTCGTGAATTTAATTAGTTTAAAGTTTCTCCTTCTTGGCTCACATCGATGTTCATCATAATCCTCATCAGGCATGATGTTTCTGCATCTTGTACATTGAACGAGTTCAGCCATGAGTAATCTCGCTTTCTGGAGGATCATCATCGTCATCAAAAAATCCCGTAGGTAATTTATTTTTGAATTTGTCTCTTATTGCTGAGTATTCTTTGAAGATATCTCTAATAACATTTTCAATCTTGATTTTATCCTCAGCTAGTTGAGTGTTAAGACTTCTTATGTCTTTTAATTGATTTTCAAGTTCAGATCGTTTTTCTTGACATTCTTTTAATTCCTTCTTTGATTTATTATCAGTAACAACGTTATGAATATTTGCTTGATTTACCATCTCGTTAAATTTTTCAATAACTTTTTCGTATTCACGTTTCTTATTGTCTTCAAGAGAACGCCAATTCGGTGATAATACTACGTCAACAAGAACACGGTCTGTTACTGGTTTTGGCTCTTTTGCAATCTCAAAGTCGCTCATTGCTTTGGCTAGCCATACTGCTAAGATCGCTTTGCCATCCCAAAGGAGAATTTCATTTGCTCTTGGAGCAATTTCCCATTCTTTACTTTTGATTTTCTCAACAAATTCTTTTAGTTTATCTATTACAACCTTATCCATTTCTTTTTGCCTTTTTCTTTTTCACTATTACAACTCTTTCAGTTTTATCAGTATCCATGATCCATTGTAGCTTATCTCCAACATCTAATCCGAGAAATGCTACGATTCCCTCTGGTACTGTAACTCTCAAAGAATTTGTTCCAGTCCTTGCTGTTGATGCTGTACTTTCTAAATCCATAGTCATGATTAGTTTCGCATGTTAATAAAACTATCTACCTATGTATATTCTATTGATAGACGACAACTTTATATTATGTTGTAGGTATACTAATAGGTAGATATGGAAAACATAAGAGAGCAACAAGGAAAACAAATTGCAGAAAAACCAGATCAGGTCAAAAGAATAGATGAAAACTGGTATCAGATAAAATCTCAATCACTTTCCTATGATTCATGGTATGATGTAATTGCGACAGAAAAGGGCTTTGTCTGCATCTGTCCTGATCATAAATGGAGAAAGGCGAAATGCAAGCATATTTTCGCCGTAGAATTTAGCCAAAAGATTAGAAGCGAAATATGGAAGCACGTTACAATTTTACCAGCTTCTACACAAAATTGTCCTTCATGTAAATCTGAGAACATTGTGAAACGTGGTCTTAGACATAACAAGTATGGAGATATTCAAAAGTATCAATGCCAAAACTGCAAGAAATATTTCGTATTCAATCTAGGCTTTGAAAGAATGAAGGCATCTCCCAAAGTCATAACTTCAGCTATGCAACTATATTTTAGCGGAGAATCGCTTAGAAATGTTACAAACTTCTTAAAGTTACAGGGCGTTAAAATTTCTCATGTTACTGTCTATAATTGGATTGGAAAATATGTTGGATTGATGGAAAAATATCTCGACAAAATCACACCACAACTAAGCGATGTTTGGAGAGCAGATGAGATGTTTGTCAAGATCAAAGGCAATATGAAATATGTCTATGCCTTAATGGATGAAGATAGTCGCTTTTGGATAGCAAAACAGGTTGCAGATACAAAATATACTGAGGATGTCCAACCATTACTTTCTAAGGGAAAGGAAGTAGCAGGTAAAAGACCAAAAGTTTTCGTTACAGATGGTGCACCAAACTTTCACGTAGCACACAATAAGGAATTCAAGACAATGGAAAATCCTCGTACAATTCATATCAAAAGCATCACGCTAAAGGGCGAGCATAACAATAATCGCATGGAGAGATTGAACGGAGAGATTAGAGATCGTGAAAAGGTAATGCGTGGTCTAAAGAAAATGGATACTCCAATAATTGAGGGTTACAAGATATATCATAATTTCATACGACCACATCAGGCATTAGATGGTAAGACACCAGCCGACATAGCTAGTATAACAGTACAAGGACAAAACAAGTGGATAACCTTAATTCAAAATGCAAGTACAAAGTGATCTTTTCATCTCTAACAAAAGATTTGTGATATGATACCCAACACTACTCCAATTATTGAGATTATAGTTCCTATGATAACCAGATTTCTATTCTTCCAAAAAAAAGGCAATGGAAACGCAGGATGCTCGGCAAGAAATTTGTTAATAATATCTGGAGCTAGTGATGGATAATTAGGATCTGGAGTATAACCAGAAGATGCACTTCCTAAATCACTACCATATTTTACATAAAATTTTCCTTTTAGTTCCTGTTTCTTGGATTCTTTTTTTAATTGCTTGGTTTTTGTCTTAGATGCTCTGTTTTCATCTGTTGTTAATGCAGTATAAGCAAGAATTACTATTCCAAGAATTGCTATTATTCCAGCAAATATTGAAACATAAGTCAAGCATAGTGTCAATGTGATCTCTTGAAATAGTTTGTTCATCTACTTTCTTTATGTTTTCTATCTAATCACTGAAGGTAACAGCATCCCCAGAAAAACACCTATATCATTCCTCACTGAATTTAAGTCATGAAAAGGAGATTCCCAATACACATCTGGTTTCCTTTCGACAATAGTAAGAGTGGTCTAAGAGAAGAAATAAAAAAAATCAAAAATAATAACGGTATGAGGGAAAGCACTAAGCAAATGCTGTTAAAGGAATTTGGACAGTATTATGGCGGGTTATACACAGGAAAGTATGAATTTTCACCACTTTAAAGATAACTAACAAAAAGATACCCGATAATTTTTGACAAGGATAAACTGACAACAACTTGACAGAACCTCCAAAAAGTAATTGTTAATAATTAACAGAACTTTCTTACCTTATGAGTAACATTATTCCAATTGAATATAGATGTACTTTATGTGAAAGACAAACAATTAGAAGATTGCCTCCTGCTGATTCCAACTTCACAACAATTAGAGAATTTTGTTCAACATGTAAAACGCAGACTAATTTCATACCAAACCCATAAAGTATTCATCACCCATGAGGATAACAGTTCCTAAAATAGAATATCATTTATGGGCAATACACTCATTTTTGTTGACTTGAATGACACGAAATTTGACTATAAGATAAGAAATATAAGATTAGTAAAGTACACACATAGTCCGAGTGATTTGAAATGAGTGCAATAAAGACTGAATGGAAAATCTTGTGCAGTTCGCACAAAGCATGCCCAAAGGTAATTGAAGAAATGGAAAAAATGCATTTCATAAAAGTTAAAGATACTCCAAATTCACCTACAAGTGATATTTCTGGGGTATTGGTTTTAGAAAATGATAAAAAGATTGAAGAAACAGCAAGCACGCTCCTCGAAAAATGTGGAGCGGATATACAGCGAATCTCCATCGCTACTGTATAAGATCATATATTTTCTCTTTGTACCAAACGTTAGACTTCAAGTAACACTAAGAAATCAGACATTAGATAATCTAATGCAAAAAGAATTAGGAGAAATTTTGGGTAAAGGATGCAAACTTCCAAGATATGAACATGAAATAGAAGGTCAGTTTAGAAGATATTATTGTGAATTAAAGGTACTACATGGTAGAGATTTTAAAAAAAGACTTTACCAATTCAGACAAAAACATCCTGAAGTTGATATTAGTGATTATAGTATTAACAGTGTATTACGTATAGTACAATTAATTCTTTACATACTTGCTTCTATTGCAGCTGTTCTTAACATCATTGATCATGTACATAATTTACTTATAAAATAAGTAATAGAATATTTTCTAAATTTCCGTTATGAAAAACTCATCTTCGTTTGTTGGATCTACTTTTACATGAACCTTTGTACCACATCTACTGCAAACTGAATCCATTTCTCTAATTCCATCAATTGTTGTTGGTTTTATGTATAAACGATCCTCTTCATCTTCAGAGATTTCATGTCCAACAACTGCACAACTTACCTTACCTATTGATTTTTTGACTACACTCATGTTCTAACAGACTCTTCTATAAGAGAAAATTTCTGATATTTAAATAGTTCAAATCTAAAATTCAAAAAATCAACCATTTTTTCCATGAATACTATACTGCATTTTTATATTTAAGGAACAGGGTTATTTCACTTTAGAAGAATAGAAGGAAAAATGTTCGTTGTATTAATTAGGTTCTAATTGACATTAAAGATAATGCTTTGTAACTGTAAGAAATGTCAACATGTTTGGGAACAAGTTGGTTTTATAGATAAAAACGGTGTACCAATTGATGGTAATTATCACTGTCCACGATGTGGTGAATTAAATGGTATTTCATTAAAAGATCGCATGCGTGAAATGTATAAAAAAATGGGAAAAGAAGAACCAGTTTTTTATGATTAAATTTTTACCAATCGAGAAGTAACGAATATTTAACACGATTAAAAAGAGCTACCATCTTAACAGCACCTGATAATTCGTCTCATGTAAAAGAAATATGAAGATAATAATAAAACGTTATTCGATCAATTCAGCTATGTATCTGCTTTGATCATTTGACCTTAGCCATAATTTTATTAGTAAGTTTATAGACAATCTCAAAAAATCCTTTAATTTTTACTGGCATTTTGAATTAAAGTTATCCATTTGTTGTTACCTTCAACCTTTATGCTAGCTATATCAGCTAGTGTTTTGGCACATATAAAATTCAGGACTCGTTAAAGAATAGTAATTGAGAAAAAATCAAATAGAAAATCCTCAAAATTTAAGATCTGACTATTAAATATTTAGTAGCATAGATGCGCGTTTTTTATTTATCAAATTTGTATTATGAACTCTAGTGCGCTCGTAAGCAATTACAGACCACACCAAAGTACTGAATACCAGACCATACCAAGTACCTGACCGCGGGAGACCTGAAATTTTAGGTTCCTGTTGGTTAATTTAGTAATGCTATATACTAGAAAAGATATTTTCAAAATCATTGGTTCGTGGCTATCAATCTGAAAAGATAAAAGAAAAATTAATTGATATTTTACGTGATTCAAAAACCGGCCTTTCAGGCACTGAGATTTCTGAAAAATTGAAAATAAACAGATTAACTATGACAAAATATCTCCAAGTCTTTGCCGCAGAGGGACTCGTAAAGCAAAAAAACATAGGAAATGTGAACCTATGGTTTATGGAGGAAGGTGTAGAATCATTTGAATTTCCTGCAGATTTTTACCGGCTAAAAAATAAGTATCTACAGTATGTGCTCTCAGGTGCTAGTAAAGAGGCTCATAATATACTCAGAAATTCGCTTCACTCTGGAGCCAATCCTATTAAAATGATTACAGAAGTAATTATCCCAGCAATAGAATCCATTCAAAATTCGTATGATGCCGGGAAGATTGGAAAATCTGAAAAAAATTATCTTGATGACATTATCTTAGGTTCAATTTATCTTATCATTCTGGTTGAACAGGAAACAGACATAAAAAAGAATATTATTGTTTTTTCGACAGATTCCCAAAATTCACTTATGGCACAAGCTGCATCTGCAGCATTTCATGTTGAAGGTTGGAAAGTATCTCAACTAGGAGATATGTCCACTGCCATTGATGTCATGTTTGACATAGATCTACAAAGATTTCTAAACAAAGTATGGGTAAAAAAACAAGGTTTGATGGTAATTGTGATTTTTTCTTCCACAGAAAGCACAATCAAGTTTTTTTCCCAAGCTGTCACTGCATCAAAAGCAAAATTTGGTAAGGCTTTACATCTTGTTTTTTGTACAAAACTAGCAAAAAAGACTAAAGAAGAAGCAGATTTTGTTTCAGATGATGTTGAAAAAGTATTACAGTGGTGCCAAACAGTTTATGAAAGATCACAATCTTAGTGATCTAAAAGTTTCAGTATCTTAAAAGGTGCATTTGCATAATCAAATCCCTGTTCAGCTGAAATTAACAAAACATTTTCATCCATTGGAAAGCTCATCACTATTGCTTTTTCTCTATACGACATGGCAAATTTTACCGGTCCTAAAACATGATCAAACTCACGCCTCATTTTTGTTCTTAACACTAATTCCATGTATAACATTTCATCATCCTTTGAATCTTCAAGAGATTTCAAACCCTCTCTCATTCCGCCAGCAAAAAGCCTACCCTTCTGATTTATGGCTCCTGCAAATCTTATCTTGGAGTCTGTTTCAAGGACTTTTTTACATAGCTTCTCAAAATCCATTGTTACTTTCCCTATAAGATATCATGAAACGAGACATTAAATTAAATTTCAACAATAAATGATAACAGGCGATCTATTTATTGCGATCTCTTGTATGTAATTAGCATGGAATCTGGTGCTGAATTTAAAAATAAAATAGACCCTAAGGAAGCCGCAGATTATTTCAAGCACCTCTCATTGTTTTGGACTGATATGGCATATCTAATTTCAAGCAAACCATCTGCTTTAACATCAGCAGGACCCATGAGAAAATTTTCATCACAGACTAAAAAACTGGCAACTGAAATGATAGAAGCAAATGAAGATCTTATAGAATTTAATACTAAACTTGCTGAATATTATAAGCAACTTTCAGATACTTGGAGCGAATCACAAAAAAGATTCAATGCCAAAATTCCGGAAATCCCTAATGATATAGAACATATTGAATCTTCAAAACGGGTGTGGATTGACATATTTGAAAATGCTTTTACACAACTTTTTGATTCTGAAAAATTTGGAGAGAATTTTGGCAAATTAATATCAAGTGAGGTTGAACTTTCTAAACATTGGAATAATATGCTTGCTGTATTACTAGAATCTGTAAATGTTCCAACTAAAGATGATTTGAATGAAGTTTACAAAGAATTACACTCCTTACGAAAAAGAGTAGGTAAATTAGAAAAAAATGAAAGGAAATCTGGAGCAAACCACAATGGAAAATGAATTAAAAATTGATCCAATACTAATTGAAGAATTTTTAAAATTTAATAAAAATTTGATCGAAGCTCCAAAAATGGTGCCTGCAATTGATGAAATTAATCTTGAGATGACTCCATATGATGTTGCATATTCTGAAGATAAAGTGCGTCTTTTACATTTCAATTCTTCAATTCAAAAACAGCATAAAACTCCACTTGTTATTGTGTATGCACTGGTAAACAGATATCATATCTTGGATATTCACCCGCAAAAAAGTTGGATTAAAAACCTCTTAAATCAGGGATTTGATGTCTATTTGATAGATTGGGGAAGTCCAACTAATATTGACAAATATCAAGGCTTTGATGATTACGTTAATGGTTACATCGATAATTGCGTCGATTTCGTATGTGATGAAGCAGATGTAGAAAAAGTTACTTTGCAAGGTTATTGTACGGGTGGTACACTGGCCACTGTTTATTCTGCACTTCATCCAGATAAAGTGAAAAATCTAGTTGTCACTGCTCCTGTGATTGACGGTAAAAAAGACACCACAGTTGTTGGTAACCTTGCCAAACACATGGATGTAGATGAGATGGTGAAATCAATTGGTAATATGCCGCCTGAATTCATGTATTATGTTTTTTCTATTTTAAAACCGTTTGAACAGGGAGTAGAGAAATACATACATTTTTTCAAAAATATACATGACAAGAATTATGTTGACAATTTTCTACGTGTTGAAAAATGGTTACATGATACACCATCAATACCCGGTGAACTTTTCAGACAATGGATAAAAGATGTTTACCAAGAAAATCTACTAATTCAGGACAAGATGTATGTTGGAAATCAGCTTGTATCGCTTAAGAATATAACAATGCCAATATTCATCCAAGTGGCAGTAGGGGATCATTTGGTTTCTCCTGAGTGTAGTATGCCTCTATATTATGCAGTAGGAACTGAGGACAAAACCATGAGAATTTATCCCACTGGACATGTTGGAATGATAGCAAGTTCATTTTCGCAAAAAAAAGTTCTTACCGAGCTTGGCCAATGGCTAAGTGAAAGATCAAAATAAAAAAAGGAAAAGATTCCTTTATACTAATTTCGTGTAGGTGTCAATGCAGAGATCCAGAATTGGAAAAGGTTTTCATTTAATCCCGTAAATGCTTTTGCATTCTCATTGAAGGTTTTGATGTTTTGTTTTGTTGCATCAATTGCAGCTAATATTACCTTATTCTGAACTGATCTTGCTTTTATTACCTCTTCAGTTACATCATTTACAGCTTTTATTACTGCTGCTGGTACGTTTGTATTTATTCCAGCCTTTGTTGTAAATTCTTGCTGTAGTGAAATAGCAGATTCTATTGCATTTTTCCATGCTGAAGTGTATTCTTGTTGAAGATTAGTTATTGATTGCAAGTATTGTGGTGCTGCTTTTTCAATATCTTCAAAAAACTTTTCTACATTCTGTTTGTATGTTGCATAGATCTCTTTTGTTTCTTGTGTTGTCTTACTCATTATTTCACCCCCTCTTTTTGATTTTTTTCTCGATAGGAATGATTACAACTTGAACTAGGTCTCCTTCTTTTAGTCCAAGTGCATCTCTTTCAGCTTCGGGAATCGAAATTCTTCCATTACTTCCAATTGATGTTTTAAATGCTCCCCATGACACGAATTGTGGCATTGTTTGTGCAAGTTTGAAAACACTGTCCATTGCTTTAGATTGCATGCTGCCAAGATTTTCAACAAAATCAGATTGAGCTTTTGATCCCTTGCTTATGAGATCTTTTAATGTACCTACAGGCTCAAAACTTTCTGGTTTATTCTGACTCATCATGGAACCAAATGTTTTCATAAAATCAGCTTGTGCTTTTCCGCTTTTTTGTATCCATTCTTTGAACATTTCTGTTGGATCATATTGAATATTATTACCAATCATTGGTTTCTATTGGTTATCGCGGTATTTATACCTATTGGTAATAATTGGATATTATAACCATCTACTGGTTTAAGAAATTAAGTACAATTTGCGAAAACCTGTCTGGCTCTTCAATATGGGGGGTATGTCCGCAGTTTTCCATAATTTCTAGCTGACAGTTTTTTATTGAAGAAACAAAGTTATTTGCATATTTTACAGGAATCATGGTATCATGCTTTCCCCATATCAACAGGGTTGGTACTGTAATATTTGGAAGCCTGTCTGTAATGGGTGGAGAATTTTTTAGTGCAAGTATAGTTGACATGAACGCCATTTTTGCATTTGGCTGGGTCATTCTTTTAATAAAGCCTTCAATTGATTCAGTAGTAACATTTTTGGGGCCAGTGATCATTTCATATGCTGTTTTTACAGTATCATGACTTGGATATAGGGCAGCCATTGAATAGGCATCTAAGGTAGAAGTAGAACTCTTCATTATTCCAGCAGGCGATACTAGCACGATTTTTTCAATCATTTTGCTTTGCGTTATTGCACATTCAGCGACAATTTGACCTCCAAGTGAAGTGCCAATCATGTTTGTTTTCTTTATGTCTAGACTATCTAAGAAATCAAAAATGAATTTTGAGAAAAATTCAGGCGTATAATCAATAGAAGGTTTGTCACTATATCCATAGCCAGGTAGATCAAGTGCTATGACACGATACTTTTTACTAAGAATAGGCATGACTGCTGACCATCTTTCGGCAAATCCTCCAAGACCATGAATAAGAACGATATTGCCATTTGAGCCTCCTCCGTCAAGATATCGGATCTTGTTTTCCCCTACTTTGACATATTCTTCAGATATCAGATAACTCGTTCGTATATTCATGATGAGATAAGTCTTTTCAAGAAGAAAAATGGGCCGAATGGGATTCGAACCCACGACCTTTCGATATCTGAAAAGATATTATCAGTCGAACGCTCCAGCCAAGCTGAGCTATCGGCCCAAGAAATTTTTCTAGTCAACGGTCATTTAAGTTTGCTGGCTTTTCCATTTGATGGAACAACCCATGGATGGATCAAAATCCTTCTCTATTTTCTTTCCAGACAGTAGTTTTTCTATGTTATTGATCATAGTTTTCTCTGTAGCAGTATCTTCTGGGCTCATGGCATTGTCAATTCTGCCATGAAAGACGAGCCTTCTCTCTTGGTCAAAAAGGAAAGGATCAGGTGTACACACGGCACCATATTTTTTTGCAATCTCTTGTGTTTCGTCAACAAGATATGTGAATTTAATTCCCTTTTCTTTTGCAAACTTTTTCATATTTTCAAAACTATCATCAGGATAGTTTGTTGGATCGTTACTGTTTATTCCAATCATAATTATGTCATTTTTGAATTTATCATAGATCTCATTTAGCGCCTTTGTCTTTGCTTGTACATATGGACAGTGATTGCACATAAAGACTACAAGCATAGCTTTGTAGTTTTTGAATTCAGAAAGAGAGTGTTTTTTATCATCTATTCCCAAAAGTGCAAAGTCAGGAGCCCTGTCACCTTTCTTTAAAACGACTTCTGATTTTAGTAATACCATAAAAAATTGTAAGAATAATGTCAATAAAATCTTTGCCTGCATAAAGGCAACAATTAAAATC
Source organism: Nitrosopumilaceae archaeon (assembly GCA_035935115.1). Lineage (GTDB taxonomy): Archaea > Thermoproteota > Nitrososphaeria > Nitrososphaerales > Nitrosopumilaceae > TA-20. Next base: position 79,634 of record DASYXK010000015.1, on the reverse strand, counting down.
TGCACGATTAGCATCCCATACGATGGGCTGGTAGTTCAGCGGTAGAATACCCGCCTTGCACGCGGGGGGTCAGGGGTTCAAATCCCCTCCAGTCCATCTCTCTTATCGTTCAAACAAGTTGATAGTATCAAAAAAACTCCTGCAGAACAAGCTGGAATCAAGCTAGATTTAGGATAAATAAGATCGAAACTTTGATTAAAATGGCTACAAAGAATCGAAATTCTTTAAAGTAAACTCTGCTGTATTCCTTTAGTGAAAAAGGAATACAAAATTTTGTTTTTGTTAGTTAGTGTTATTGTAGGTTGTACCATAATCGGTGAAGTAATTCTGGAGATACCCAGAGAAATCTTATCCTACAAACATAGTGGATTCATGGGACAATTTGCTACAACATTAAATGATATAGGAAATTATATCAATACACCACTCGCTAACATTTTCCAAATCACAATAATTTGTTCAGCATTTTGGATCATCATCATGCTCAGGCATAAAATAAGATCAGCAATATGGAAGTTAGAAGGGCACATATAACAAACCTCGAAAGTTAACAGGAAGAAAATTAGTCATGAAAACCTCGATAACTTAACGGAAGTAGAAAACACAGATCAAAAATAATTCTAAACTAAATCTTGAATCCATTTATAATATACGTGTAATTAATCTCCTAAATGGTACTTGAATTTGATACAAAAATGCTGTTATATCTTGGTATAATAACAGTGGGGATTTTTTTATTGCCAATTGAATCCGATCCGCCTGTATACCTTATAACCGGTATTGCTCTTGCACTAATAGGAACAATTTTAGTTATTATTAAGGTAAAAAAGTAGTTTTTTATTTTAAAAATTAATTTGTTTTAAATTTAGAGTATGTTTTAAGCGTCTCTGCTAGTTTTGCAAATATCTCATTAACCCCTACATCGTTGAAATTAATAGTCACGTTTTCTCTAATGATCTGTTTTTCAAATCTCTCTTTAATTGCAAAAATTACAGATCCCCAATGAAGTATTCCTTTTAATTTTTCTTGAATTACTGACTCCGTATCTGGTAACGCACCCATTGAAAATACAATACCGTTTGCCCAGTTTACGGTAGGTATTCCGCCTCCCATTGCTCGATTTTGAGAAGCTACCATTTGAACAAAATCGTCAAAGCGGTATTCTATGATTTCGTGAACTACAAGCCTTTTCCAAGGCTCAATTATTATCTCCAAACTTAACTCCTGTAATAATGAAAGATGGATTTAAATACCATATTTGTTTTTTGATGGATAGGTAATTTAAAAATGCAAGATTGGGCACAAGCGGGCGTATACATTCCTTTGATGGTAGGATTGATTCCAGGATTTGTTTACTGGTGTGTAATTACTGCTCGTAGAAGTAAAAAGTAGATTCGTAAAAATCTTCATTTTCTTTTTATATTATGAATCAACGCAAGTTTAGTAAAACCTTCTAATCCTCATTGTTTAGATTATGATATACATTATATGATTAATCACTAAAGTAAGATGGATATTGTATGAAGATTGCCTCTATACTTGTCCTTTTGTTAGCATTTTCATTACTTTCGTCAAATTTAGTATGGGCAACTTCAGGCGTTCCTCAAACAAATACTAGTCTAACGGTAGAAATACCTGATACAAGTATCTCTAGCTATAGAGCAGCTGACGGTACAACGATAGTACTTGGCGAGGTTGTCAACCACAATAACTTTCCAATAACAGGTGTGACTATTGGCGTGTCCTTTTTAGATCAAAATCTTAACACATTAGAATACAAGACTGGCTCTACTTTGCTTAAGGTTATACCAGAAAACGGAAAGGCGCCATTTTCAATTTCATCAACAAAATCAGATTCTGCAATAGTAAACGTTCAAACCAAAATTGCAGGGTTTACTTCTTCCTCATCTAAACAACAGATCCTAAGCATTGTACCTGGACATTTACAAATTGCATCAAAACTCTCACTTTCTGGAACTATAAAAAATACCGGAACAATGACCTCTTCTGGAACTAAAATTTATCTAATATCATACGACTTTAATGATGTGAGAGTTGTATCTGTAGATAATGCAGAACCAATTGATCTTGGTCCAGGAACCACATCTAGCTTCAGTATAACATCTACTCCAAACTCCCATGCAAAATCATACAAACTTGTTGCAGAATCTGATACCTATCAGTCAACTATCACTGATGTAACAGATATCGTTGCAACATTGCCAGTTATAATTAGCGGTACCTTAGTTACAGATCCGCAAGGTAACAAATATTCCACAATCCCAGTTGGAGCTCCTGTAAAAATTACAAGTGAATTAAGAAATCTTGGAAGTCAGGCAAACCAAGCATATGTTTACTATGTACAAGTAAAAAATTTTGCAGGTCAAGTTGAATTTATTGGAAAATATTCAGGTGTATTTCTTGGTCAAAGTGATAACGCAACAGTAACTTGGAATCCTACTACTGATGGACCGTATTTTATAGAAACATATGTGTGGAATTCTGATAATATTCCTCTTGCTCCAACTGGACCTATAATAAACGTCGTACTTGTAAAGTCTCAACAGAGTTAATTTAACCCACAACGAAATGTATTCATGGCAAAATTCCATCTAGTTGCGCTTGGTGGCACGTTTGATATTTTACACAAAGGTCATCTTGCTTTACTACAAAAAGGATTCTCAATTTCGTCTAAAGTTATAATTGGTCTTACTAGTGATGAACTTGCTACAAAAAAGGGAAAGAATCTTTTACATGATTATTTTGAAAGATATCATACTTTAGAATCAATGATAAAGAAAAATTTTCCAAACTCTCAATTTGAAATAAGCAAACTAGATAATGATTTTGGGCCTGCAGTACTGGAAAAAGAAGTCGAGGCTTTGGTTGTAAGCGAAGAAACCATAGGAAAAGGTCAGATACTAAATAAACTAAGACATGAAAGGCAACTGCCACCAGTAGAAATAGTGAGTGTTCCCATGGCTCTCGCAACTGATGGCAAACGCATTTCAACATCACGTATTAAGGATTCTGAAATTGATACTGAGGGTAACTTGCGCTGAATTGACAAACAACTTTTCGAACTTTGAGTAAGTGTGCTAAAACAGGAAATTTACAGCACTAGACATTGAAAGAAATTACTGAACAAATGTTAAGAAAGATGTCAAACGATGTCACTAACCTAAAGGAAGGCCTTAATCCTGAAAACATAGCTTTTTGGTATAAAAAAGTAATAGATGAGGCAAAAGACATGGCTCCTCCATGGCTTGTAGATAAAATAAAGGTAATACAAGATCCTATACTTCAAATGAAGTTTAACTTGGATATCTCAAAACGCGCTGTGAGATATTTGATGATGGCAATAGAAAATCATATTGATGAAATGCCATATTCTACCAGATTGTATTTTCTAAAAGTTCAAGAAATACTTACAGATGAAATGAATAAGACATTGGTATAGTTCATTCCTTTGTTATTTCTACTATGTTTTCAATAACTTCAGTATTTGTTATCCTGCTTGTTTGTTCAACAACTGACTGAATAAAATCTGCAAAAGATTCTGCCTCTAATTTGTCTTTTAAAAGAATACTATGTGCAGATTTGTCCTTTAGTGAGACAATAATCTCATTATCTATAATCTCCAAAATGCCTGAAACAAAAGTCTCTTTGTTGTCTTTTACATAAATGAGACTAGATAATTTCTGAGCTTCATACTTGTCTTCGCAAATAATTCTTTTTTTCATATTATAATTCAAACAAAAATTTTTCTACTTGATCTTTTGCTTTTTCTCGTTTCTTTTTAAACTCTATGATGAAAGGTTTTGTTGCATCTTTGAGATCACACTTGCATTCTCCACATAAAAGCTCCCCACCTTTACACTTTCTTGCTCTTTCATCAGATTCTTTTTCAGATTCAAAAAAGTATCGCAAGTACCAAAAGACAGGACATATGTTAAAATTCGCTCCCAGCTTACGTTGCAATTCAACAGTTGGTTGTCCGCCTGTAAAAGAATTTGATATTTTTTTATCAATTATTTCCTCACTATCTGTTGTAAAGATGGCAGTTTCTGGTATCGATGACGACATTTTTCCTTTCATACCAAGACCAGGAAGAAATTTTGAATGAATCTGAGCTGGTTTTGGATATCCCATCTTTTCTGCAATGTCTCTAGTAACTCGCCAGTATGGATCTTGATCAATAGCAGCAGGTATGAGTACTGGTGTAGGTTTTCCCTCTAAAACTGATGGAAGAAAACACGGTGCTGCCTGAATTGGGGGAAAACCAATCATGCCAATATTTGTAGAATTTTGAAAACCAAATACTGCCTTAACTGTAGAATAGGTTATTCTTTTTGCAATTTCAAGTGAAATAGGGTATATTTTTTTGATGTCTTTAGTATCGATAAGAATTTTTGTTTTTTTAGGATCAAAGCCTACTGCAATTATATCTAAAATATTTTCTTTTGTATACTTTGATATGTCATCAAATGATTTTTCATCACTATAGAGAAATTTTTCATCATCAGTAATTTGAAAAATTAAATTTACATCGAATTTATCCTGTAGATACTTTGTAAAGATCCATGGAAGTAAATGTCCCATGTGAATTAGACCTGAAGGACCTCGTCCTGTATAAAGATAGAATTTGTTTCCCTTTTCATATTCAGTTAAAACTTTGTCTAAATCTCTGTGACTAAAAAAATATCCTAGTTTCAGCATTGGATGCAATTCACCTGTGATTTTTTCTATCTTTTTTTGTAGTTCTGGTGAAATCTTTTCAGTTCCAAATTTTTGTACAAGTTTTTCATAATCAACGTCTCCTTCTACATTCCAAGGAGTAACTGTGAATTCGTCAACTGACATTCATCATTCAGTTAGGTTAAGGTTTAAAAAGTCTTTTTGGCTCTTTGTGATAATGTCACAAGTTCTTCATCCAATAGAACAAAAGCTTCTCAAATCATTACTTGAAAAACAAAACTTAACACCAGAAGATCTTTGTGAAAAAACACAACTATCAATAGATCAAGTGAGACGTGGTATTGAGTGGCTTAAATTCAAAGAACTAGTTCAAGTTAATGAATCTGAGAAAAATTTTGTTGCACTAGGAAAGATGGGAAATGAGGCGTTTGAGAAGGGATTGCCAGAACGACAACTTGTTAATTACCTAAAATCAATAGATGGTTTTTCTTGTGAAATCAGTCAAGCAAAGAATGAATTAAAAAATGAATTTAGTCCAGCCATTGCAAATGCAAAGAAAAACGGCTGGATAGAAATTTACGAAAATAGAATTTTGCTTAAAGGATATCATGATACCACTCCTGAAGAACGAACTATCAAATTAATTGCATCCAAGAGTCCCCCTGTATCATCAGTAGATGAAATAGAAGACAAGAGTACACTTGACTCGCTAAAAAAAAGACCCGAATTTCTTACCTTTACTTTTACAAAATATACTACAGTAAATCTTACTGAAAAAGGAATAGAAACAGCAAAGAACGTATCAAGTGATACAGCTGATGTTACTGTAAGAGCAATTGATGTAGAAGCTCCAGCACCTACAGTTTTTGCTGCAAGATCTCATCCACTCCAAGACGTAATTAATGAAGTAAGGGAAATTTTCGTTGGACTAGGATTTACAGAAATCGTTGGTAATCAAACTCAATCTAGCTTTTGGAATTTTGATGCACTTTTTACTCCACAAGATCATCCTGCAAGAGAAATGCAAGACACATTTTACCTTAAAGGATTACATGCAAAAAACATTGGTACGAAAAATCAAATATCAAACGTATCTCAAGTTCATAAAAAAGGATGGAGATATGATTGGAAGCTAGAAGAATCTAAAAGATTAGTTTTACGTACACACACAACCTGTGTAACAATAAAAGAATTGGCAGATAGTAGACCTGAAGAAGCCAGAATATTTTCTATTGGCAGAGTCTTTAGAAATGAAAAAGTCAGCTACAAACACCTAGTTGAGTTTAACCAAGTAGAGGGAGTAGTGGTTGGTAAGTATGTCTCATTGAGAGATTTGATGGGATTACAAAGGGAGTTTTACTTGAAGATGGGTATGAAAAAAATAAAATTTTGGCCTACATTCTTTCCTTACACTGAACCGTCTTTACAATCAATGGTATATAATGAAAAGCTTGGAAAATGGGTAGAGCTTTTTGGTATGGGTATTTTTAGACCTGAGGTAACAATTCCGCTTGGAATAAAAAATCCAGTTCTTGCTTGGGGTGGAGGAATTGAAAGAATTGCAATGCTCAAATATGGATTGGATGATGTACGTGAACTTTACAATAACAACCTTGGCTGGTTGAGGAATGTACCAAAATGCCGGTAGTTACTTTGTATTTTGACAGGATTGCAAATATCCTTGGCAAAAAAATATCAAAAGAAAAAATCATTTCAACACTGCCTTTTATTGGACTAGATATTGAGGAGGAAACAAAAAATTATGTTAATGTGGAATACAGTCCTAACAGACCTGATTATTCAACAGATTATGGAATAGTATCTAGTCTGCAAGGTCTTCTTGGAATAAAAACTGGAATGCCAAAACTAAAAATCAAAAAAGGAAAAGATGTCATAATAGTAAATCCATCCGTAAGAAAGGTAAGGCCATTTGTAACCGCTATAGAGGCAAAAAATGGAAAGCTTGACGATGAAACAATACAACAGATTATTGTGATGCAGGAGGATCTTCATAATGGAATTGGAAGAAGGAGAAAAAAGACATCCATAGGCATACATGATTTAGATAAAATTTCATTTCCGTTAACATATACCGCAACTAGCAAGAACCACAAATTCATTCCTCTTGAATCGTCAAAAGAAATGACAATAAATGAAATTCTTGTGAAAGATGAAACAGGTATAAAATATGGACACTTGATAAAAAACTCTGAAAAAGCACCCGTTATCTTAGATTTAAAAGGTCATACAATATCATTTCCACCAATAATAAATTCAGAACGAACAAGGATTTCAAAAAATACTAAAAATCTACTAGTAGAAGTTACAGCGATTGAAAAAAACGCTGCTGAAGATACTCTTGCGGTAATAGCAAACATACTTCAAGATGCTGGTTTTGAACTTGTCTCTATAAAAATTAGTGGTGCTAACAACTCTACTCCGTTGTTGAAACCCAGAAGTATGATTCTTGATGCTGAACTGGTAAACAAAACACTTGGCATAAAAATTTCAATACCTAAAATGGTGTCTGCACTTAGAAAGAGTAGATTAGATGCTCAAGGAAAAGGAAAAAAAATTGTTTGTACTATTCCTCGATATAGGACAGATATTTTTGGACCAATGGATCTTGTTGAAGAAGTAGCCCTTGGATATGGTATAGAAAACTTTGAACCGACAATTCCTGAATCTATCTCTGTTGGTCAAAAAAATAAAATCACAACTACATTAGATTCAATAAGTTCAGTAATGATCGGACTTGGATATTCTGAAGTAATGAATCTCAGTCTAGCTAGTCAACGCGTCTTGTATGATTATACAAAAAGAGATGCTTCTAAGATTATCTCAGTTAGTGACTCTAAAAGTCAGGAGCATACCATACTACGTAATGCTATATTGCCTAGTCTAATTGATACTTTATCTAGAAATATTCATGAACCATATCCACAAATGCTCTTTGAGACTGGCACTGTATTCCTAAAAAACAATGATGAAATTAAAGAAGAAATCCATCTTGGATGTGTTAGTGCCTATAATGATGTTAGCTTTACAGAAATAAAATCAGTTTTACAGTCTTTTCTTAAAACAACATTTGGTCTAGAGTGTAAAACCATCACCTCTTCAAATTCAATGTTTATTGATGGTAGAAGTGCAGACATATTTGTTAATAACAAAATTGGTGAAATTGGAGAGATTCTTCCTGAGATAACTGATAATTTCAAGTTGAGAGTACCTATTGCAGGTTTTGAGATAAGACTTACTGGATTATATTAAACGAATAACAAATTATTCTTGCCCCAAAAGCACGCAGACGGACTGGTATGATAAAACATGATTTTTGGTCCACCCAGCCGTGCGACATGGGCACCCCGGTACAAGAACAAGATGAGGGTTGGCTAAGACGCTACCAATGATTTTTTGTGGGTCAGAACCGGGGAACATTTACTAATTTTTACTTGATAAATATTGTAAAATGATTTTCAATAATTTTCATATTTTATTGTTCAATTTTTTGCCTAATTATAAATAAAATGAAGTTTTTTTGTATTGATACTCGGTCAAAACTTCTGATAGATCTATTGATATATTTGCATTGTATAGGTATTGTATGGCAACTGCATATGTGTTAATAAATTGCGAACTTGGTTCTGAAGAGGCAATTATCAGCCAGTTGAAAGCAATTCCGGGTGTCAAAGAGGTACATGGTACCTTTGGTGCCTATGATATTTTGGCCAAAATAGAATCGCCAACAGTAGAAGCCTTAAGAGAAGTAATAACTTGGAAAATTCGTAAAATCGAAAAGATCCGTTCTACTCTAACGTTGATGGGAATAGAAGGCCAAAGTTAACTTATTCCACTTTTTGTGGATTAGGTAATAAACAATTCTTCTTATGAATCTGAATTGTTTTTGAATTTATTACCAACCATTTCTTTTTTTATTCATTATTTTATGATGTATCTTAATGCAAAGACCTTTTAATTATAATGTAATTTTTGCAAATATGCTGGTACATTTTATTTTTCTTGTAAAAGAAGATGAATTGGAAAAAAGATCTTGGGAATTTGAATATGTATCAAAAATGGCACAATTTTATAAAAAATGGATTGCTGAAACTTTCTCAAAGCAAGTAGATGTGCTTTCAGACCAAATGATAGTAAGATCTGGTCGTTCTTTTAATTTAGTTAATGTTCCTACTCTTATTGAAGATCATAGAAAAAGAGGAGAGGATACTTTTCACTTTTATTTGACCTATTTTAGGCCGTTATGGACAGATTGTACATGTGAAGGATATTTTGCTGAAAACTTTGGCATGGTTTGGTGGGAAAAAAATGATAAAAAAGATGACATTTCATTTCTAATGGATAAAAACTGTGTCAAAGTCTCACACGAACTTGCTCATGAGTTTTTAAGACAATCTGGTTACAAAAATTACAAGGAACTTGTACATGACATATGGGACAAGCACCTTTTTGCATCATTGCCTTTTGAATACTATGATGAAAATTTTGTAAAGACTAACAAGCAACCAATTTTTGCAACAATTGATGTATCCGGCTTTCGGTTATAGTAGCATCACCAGTTTCTTTTAACCTCAAAATTTCATATTAAATTAATGTTAAGTTGTAGAGGAGAATGTAAAACCAAGTTTAAACCATCTATTGGAAAAACTATCTTTCGTTACATGGATGGGCAAAAAAGATGTGGTGTTTGTGGCGTGTATTTCAGATGGGATGGTACAAAATGCCCATGTTGTAGTGCAGTATTACATGTTAGACCACGGCATTCTAGGGCAAAAGAAAAGTATTATGAAAAAGATGGCATAAAATGGCTGTAAAAGACTATAAGTAGGTCTTTGAAATTTTTTTTTATGCCAGAATTCATATGTCCAGATTGTGGACAAAAACTATTTCATGAAAATGAAACCACTCTAGGTGCTGAAAAACAAATCCACGCAAAATTCTGTTCAGCTAAAAAAGCACACTAACACTTTGTTACAGAATAGATTCTGTTTTCAAAACTTGCTGTTTTGAAGTCTATTTTATTTTCTGGATCTTTTTTACGAGATTTGCTTAGTTTCTCCAAGTTCACTAATGCCTCGCCGTCAAAACCTACTGAAGATCCAAAAATTCCATCTGTTAAAAGATTTCCATGTTCACCTTTCTTTATGTCGTCAACAATTTCATAGAATTTTATTGCTTCTTTTTTGGATGTGGGGCCACCAGTTGATTTGTTAAAGCCAACGGCAATGTACATGCCATTGTTTTTTACAGCCACTGGAACTTTGTGAATTTTACCTGATGCACCAGGAATTTTCTCATTAAGTAAAATCTCGCACTTGTGGAACATACTTGATATGTAAGCAAAAAAGCGATAATTTGCATAAAGACCAGAGGCGTCTTCAGCACAATCAACAAAAACACGGTGAAGCAATTCAAGAGCAGTATCATTCATGCTCTGCAGACGATCTTCAATCCTGCCCTTTTTAATAAGTTCAGAATTACAATCTAGTGCCACTTTTTCCAGAATGAAATGTGGCAGGTTATAGTTTTTCAGTGTGGAAACGTATGTGCCGGTTTTAGATCCGCCAAAACTTGGAAAATTACTACGACTCAAAAATAGTTACCTCCTGTACATTTTATATTAACTTCAAACATCCCCACTAAGATCAGAACTTCTATAGATGCTTTTAGCTTATAACTGTTCTTCTAAAATAAAAAACAAAATGGTGGGGCCGACCGGAGTTGAACCGGCGACACACGGGTCACTACAGCTCCAAACTGTACATCATCCTTTCGTCAGTGAAGCTAGTTGAACCACTGGAGCCCTTAGCGGTGATCATGTGATCTATCCTGTCGCCATGCCAGGCTAGGCTACGACCCCACGTAATGAACATAAAACCACTCGAATTTTAATTTACTTAACTGCCGAAGATTTATTTGTTATAGACCGATCTAATTTGTTAGTGTGATTTTGTCGAAATTTATCTCAACTATTTCAACTAATTTACTGGTGAATCTAAATTATGAAAAGAGAAACATTGGAAAATGAACCTGATTTTGTGTAGGAAAATCTAAAATGGTAAAACCTGTAATGCTTTTACTTGGAGCCATTCCTGTTTTGATAGCCATTTTTATCGTAGTACCACAACTCATCAGACCAGAAGTTCCAACATCTGCAGTAAATTCTGACGATATAATTTCTATAGCTTATGACAAACAGCATTTAAAGAAAGTATCATTTGGATTGACCGAAAGTCTAGGTGCTGATAAAACGGAGGTTCTTACCATACAAAATGATGGAGAAACAACTTACCAACTCACGCAAAATGGGTATTCTAAACCTGATGTAAAATATCAACTAGAAAAATCAAAATTAACAAAACTGACAGCTTTGATCAAAGAAACTGGATTTACAGAAATTCCTTCTGACTCATTTCCTGTGAAACCAGATTCGAGAGAATATGACAAATTTGGTCTGCAAGTGACACTAAACGGTAAGTCAGTTAATCTTCATTGGGCTGAACAAAATGCAAGTCAAACCTTTATTCCTCCTATTGTGACCCAAGTTCAATCTGAACTTGACGGAATAATTGCAGAAATAATAAAATAAATAGATCTCGCGGGGATCATCTTTCATGATACCGCTTTCTGGTGATATTGCAGACACAAAAGGAACCATCAAGGAAAAAATAGAGTCATATTCCATCAAACGAGGAACATCCACACTTAAACGCGGATTTGCACATATGTTGAAAAATGGTGTTGTAATGGATGTTACAACAGTTGAACAAGCACAAATAGCTGAAGATGCAGGAGCAGTTTCTGTAATGGTTTTAGATAAACTTCCATCTGATGTAAGAAAAGCTGGAGGAGTTGCAAGAACTGCAAGTATTAGAGTTATTGAAGAAATTATGGATGCAGTAACAATTCCTGTAATGGCAAAATGTAGAATAGGACACGTTTACGAAGCTATGGTTTTACAAGAAACAGACGTTGACATGATCGATGAATCTGAGGTTTTGACTCCTGCTGATGAATTCAGGCATATTTGGAAATGGGACTTTACCACACCATTTGTAAATGGCGCAAGAAGTCTTGGTGAAGCTCTTAGAAGAATAGAAGAAGGTGCAGCGATGATTAGAACAAAAGGTGAACCTGGAACAGGAAACGTGGCAGAAGCGGTGACTCATATTAAAAACGTAAACAATGAACTTCGAAAGATAAAATCAATTTATGATTCTGGTGACGAACAAGATTTAGTTAGTGCTGCAAGAGAAATGAAAGTTTCATACTCTCTTGTAGAAGAAACAGCAAGTCTTGGAAGGCTACCAGTTGTCAACTTTGCAGCTGGTGGAATATCAACTCCAGCAGATGCCGCATATCTTATGAAACTTGGATGTGATGGAATTTTTGTAGGTTCTGGAATATTCAAAGCAGAGGATGCCAAAGAACGGGCACAAGCTATAGTTCTTGCAACTACGTTTTGGGAAGACCCTGATAAAGTAAAAGAAGCTCAAAAGATGATAGATGAAAGGCAATCTATGCTGGGTCTTGATACCAAAAACTTGGAGCTTAGAATGCAAGAACGAGGAAGCACAGCATGAATGGACTTAACATTGGTGTACTTGCCGTTCAAGGTGATGTTGCAGAAAATATAATGGCGACAAAAATGGCTATGGAAGAACTTGGTATTGAAGGAATTGTAAATGAAATAAAAAACCCAGAACAAATTTCTGATCTTGACGGTTTGATCATCCCAGGAGGAGAAAGCACAGTAATAGGCACACTTTCTCTAGTAAACGGTTCTCTAAAAAAGATAAAAGAAAAAATTGCTTCTGGCATGCCTGTTTTTGGAATTTGTGCTGGTCTCATATTGCTCTCAAAAAAAGCAAAAGACCGAGTAGTAGGTGAGATGGATCAACCACTCTTAGATTTGCTGGATGTAAAAATTGAACGAAATGCATTTGGAAGACAGCGTGATTCTTTTGAATCAGAAATTTCAATGGAAAAGATAGGGATTCCAAAATTCCAAGGCGTCTTTATCAGAGCACCTTCAATTATAGAAACTGGACGCAATGTGGAAATAATATCAAAATTTAATGAAAAAATAGTTGCAGTAAAACAGGGAAAAATTCTTGGCACATCATTTCATCCAGAATTAACAGTTGATCTTTCACTACACAAATATTTTGTAAATCTTATTAAAGAAAAAAACTAGCAAAATAACCTAAATAGATTTAATTTTTGAAAAACAATTTTCTGGCATTATTTGTAACTATAAATTGTAGATGATTCCAATACATGTCATGGAAATAGAAACCACACTAGAACTTGTATCTCGCGTTTATAAAAAAAGTGAAGAAAATATTTCCAAATATAAAAAGAAGGTAAACAGAGCGCTTACACTTACTGAGAAGATCCTCATAGGACATTTGGAAGAATTAGTAGAAGAGGACAACTTACAGCGAGGCAAGAGTTATGTCTATTTGGGACCTGACAGAGTGGCCTTACAAGATGTTACTGGACAGATGGTTGTTTTACAGTTTATGCAATCTGGACTAAAAAGAACTGCACTTCCAACAACAGTTCACTGTGATCATTTGATTCAAGCTAGAATTGAAGGTGCGATTGATACCTTGGTTGCTCTTGATGAAAACAGTGAAGTGTACAAGTTTTTGGAATCAGCCTGTAGTAAATACGGGATGGGTTTCTGGAAACCTGGAGCTGGTATAATCCACCAAGTCGTTCTTGAAAATTATGCATTTCCAGGAGGTCTTATGATTGGAACTGACTCTCATACACCAAATGCTGGTGGTCTTGGGATGCTTGCCATAGGTGTTGGTGGAGTAGACGCAGCTGAGGTAATGGCTGGACTTCCTTGGGAACTTTTGTATCCAAAGCGAATTGGAGTTTATTTGAAAGGTGAGCTTAACGGATGGACTGCTCCAAAAGACATCATTCTCTATGTGGCAGGAAAACTTACAGTTTCTGGTGGAACTAATGCAATCATTGAATATTTTGGACCAGGTACAAAATCAATCAGTTGTACCGGAAAAGCAACAATAACAAACATGGGAGCTGAGATAGGAGCTACATGTTCCATCTTTCCATATGACAAAAGAATGGAAACTTATCTTCAAGCTACAAATCGTGAAAAAATTGCAGATCTTGCAAACCAGAACATGTACTTACTTACTCCAGATCCTGAAATAGAGCAAAACCCAGAAAAATATTTTGATCAAATAATAGAGATAGATCTTCCACAGCTTGAACCTAATGTTGTAGGACCGCATACTCCTGATCTTACCAGACCTGTTTCACAATTGGCAGACGATGTTAAGAAAAATAATTATCTGGATAATATTTCGGTAGCTCTCATAGGAAGTTGTACTAATTCCTCTTATGAGGATATGTCAAGAGCTGCTAGTATTGCTGAGCAAGCAAAATTAAAAGGAATAAAAGCAAAAGTTCCACTTCTTGTCACTCCGGGTTCAGAGCAAATACGAGCCACAATAGAACGCGACGGTCAAATGGAGTCTCTAAAAGCAATTGGAGCTACTGTTCTTGCAAATGCTTGTGGTCCGTGCATAGGACAATGGAGCAGGCCAGAACTAAAGAAGGGAGAACCAAATACCATAGTTACATCCTATAACAGAAATTTTCCTGGAAGAAATGACGGAAGAAGAGAAACAATGAATTTCATTGGTAGTCCAGAATTAGTGATTGCCTTGGCTCTTGGAGGCAGGCTCTCATTTAACCCTCTCAAGGACTCACTAATTGGACCAGATGGCTCTGAATTCAAACTACAACCTCCGTCAATAGCACCAGAAGTCCCATCTAATGGGTTCAAAAATACAGAAGGCGTCTATGTTCCACCATCAAAAAATCCTGATAGTGTTGAAGTTATTATAAATAAAAATAGTAACAGATTACAAAAACTAGAACCTTTCACAAAATGGGATGGCAAGGATTTTCAAGATCTTCCAGTACTGATAAAGACCAAGGGAAAAACTACTACAGATCACATCTCTCCAGCAGGTCACTGGCTTACATTTCGAGGTCATTTGGATAAGCTTAGTGACAACATGTTTCTTGGTGCAGTAAATGCTTTTGATGACGAAGTTGGCAAAGCAAAAAACATGATCAATGGAAAGATAGAACCAATTCCTCAGATAGCAAGACAGTATAAACAAAATGGAATACACTGGATTGTAATTGGTGATGCTAATTATGGGGAAGGGAGCAGCAGAGAACACGCTGCCATGACCCCTAGATATCTAGGATGTGTTGCAGTTGTTGCAAAAAGTTTTGCACGAATCCATGAAACTAATTTGAAAAAACAAGGAATACTTGCTTTAACTTTTGAGAATCCAAATGATTATGAAAAAATAAGGGAATTTGATAAAATTAGTATTGTGGCTCTAAACAATTTGGAGCCTGGAAAACCAGTAAAATGTTATCTAAATCATACAGATGGAACAAAAGAAGAGATATTGCTCAAGCATTCTTACAATAAATTTCAAATAGATTGGTTCAAGACAGGTTCGGCATTGAATATTCTACGACAAAAGGAATACCAGTAAATTCAAATATTTTGAAGACGTTATTGTTACATGAGGTCAATTCTTACCCAGGAGATTTATCGTAACGCAAAATCTAGAACAGGGCAGAATTTGTTCAATTTTTGTGATTATTATGCTAGACGAAAAATTTGATCCTAATGCGCTTTACAATAGAGTCGTACACTACTACATTGATAAAAAAGGATATTCCAAAGAAAAAGCAAATGCTATTGCTCAAAAAGTAGTGGAAAGAGAAAAGACGCGAAGGATTTGTAAAAATATAAAATGTAAACATCCAATGGATGATCACATCAGAACTCAAGAAACATGTCTTGTCTTAGATTGTGATTGTAGACACTTTGTTAGTTAAATCTTGAGAATGATTTTGCCAAACTGATTGCTCTGTTCCATCTTTTCATGTGCCTGCCTTACATCTTTCAATTTATAGATACTATCGATAAGAGGTTTTATTTTTTTTAATTTCATAAATTTATGAAGTGAAACAAGCTGGGATTTTGTTCCAAGATAAGCTCCAATAATGTGTGCTTCTTTACTATAAAATTCACGTATGTTTATGGTAGCTTCTGATCCAGTTGTTGTTCCGCACGTCAACATCTTTCCACTTACTTTTAGTACATTAAGACTAATTGGCCATGTCTTTGCACCTACATGATCTATTACAGCATCTACGCCTTCATTTTTTGTGTATTTTAGAACCTCGCTACTAATATCTGATTTACTTCTATCTATGATATGATCTGCACCTAACTTTTTTGCTTGGTTTATTTTTTTCATATCTGATGCAACTGTGATTACTTGAATTTCTTTTGCTTTTGCCAAAAGTATTGCAGCAGAACCTACTCCACTATTTGCACCCCAAATTAACATGATATCATTTTTTTTACAATTTGACCTTTCCAGCATATTCCATGCGGTTAGATAGGATACATTGAGTGCACAAGCTTCTTCATCTGAAAACCAAGACGGTTTTTTGACTATATTTTGCTGTGGAACTTGAATAAATTCCGCATATCCTCCTTGGTACATACCAAATCCACCGATAATTGAATATGAAACTCTTGGGACGCCGCTTTCTACTGCAGGATATACCACTACCTTTTCATTTTTTTTGAAACTTCCAGAATCGTCTATCAAAGTACCGCAAACATCACAACCTAAAATGTGTGGAAATGAAACTTTTTTCCCCGGTAACCCATTTCTAACCCATATGTCTAGGTGATTTACCGCACAATAATTTACTTTAACAATTATGTGACCTTTTTTCGGTGCAGGATTCTTTACCTCTTCATAGGATAATACATCAGGACCACCGTGTTTCCTAATGACAACTGCCTTCAATGGTAAGTTGTGTACAAAATAACTATTTAAAGAACGCACAATATTGCAAATTTTTGTCATTGTTCAATTCTTGTTATATTCCTTAACCCTTGATTAGCTAATTTTACAATGATCAAATTTTATCTATGAATATTTGATTCTGTTTTCTTGCGTGAAATTCGAATAAAGATAAGCGAAAAAGATTATCTAGATTTTCTAAAAGCGTCTAATGGGCATAATCTAACAATAGAAGAAAAGATTCTTGAAATTATCAACTATTATGTAATAATAGAAAGAAAGAGAATGAAGCTAGAGAAAATGAAGATCAGATTCAAGCCCCTGACATAAGAGAATACTGGGTAATTGCTTTTTTAATAATGACATTTATTTAAAACAAAAATTGTATAAAATCATTGGACATGTTAAAGAAGAATGGCAGATCTGTAATGTTAGGCTATGGATCTGTATTGTTGGCATCTGCACTTTTTGGATCGGTTCCTACCATTGCAAAACCAATAACATCTGACATCAATATTTTGCTACTTTCTTCAATGGCTTATCTCATAACAGCGCTCACGTTTACACCATTGGCAAAAAGGGCGAAGATACAATTTCAAAAAAAAGACTATGGATTATTGATAACGGTAGCTATTTGTGGTGCTGCAATAGCCCCGTATTTGTACTTTGTAGGGTTGAACCAAACCACTGCCTCAGATACATCGCTTTTATCAAATGCCGAGATTGTATTCACAGTACTTCTAGCATTACTGTTCTTTAAAGAAAAACTAAGACCGATTGGCTTTGTTGCAATAGGGTTAGTATTGTTTGGAGTGACTATTATCACAACTAACTTTCAATTTTCAGGTTCATTATTACAGCTAAATACAGGGCATTTTCTTATTCTTGGAGCAACTTTGTTGTGGTCTTTGGATAATAATCTAAGTAGAATTCTATCAACCAAGATAGATACCGCAAAGCTTGTACAATTAAAATCCGCTATTGGTGGTGCAATATTACTTGGTGTGACATTTTTGTTACATGTAAATCTGGAAATTAATCCAATACAGATACCGTATATTATACTCATAAGTGTTATAGGCTTTGGTGGATCGCTTTACTTTTTCTTACAAGGTCTAAAAAGAATTGGTACTATCAGAACAATCACAATATTTTCTTTGTCATCTGTATTTGGTATTGTCTTTGCATTTACATTTTTACATGAACAAATAAGCATTTATCAAATAATCGCAATTGCAATAATGTTAAGCGGAATCTACTTGATAAACAGACAAGAGAATGTAAAGGAGAAACAAGAGCATCAAAGTTTTGGTTTGTAAAGTCTTTGAAGTATCTTAAAATATTATTTTAGATTATGCATGACTTGCAAATCTTTTGCAAATGGTGCTAGGTTGGTAGGAATCTGTATGTTGATTGAATCCTTTAGGGATAAACCTGCCTCTTTTTTCTTATTCCATATGTTTGAATTAAATTCTAAAATTTCCTTTGTGAAAGTTGTCCAATCTTCATAATCTTCTTCTTTGACAAATTTTTCATTGTGTATGGTTTTATCAGAATAGAGGTTTTGCCATAGATAATCTGTGATAAAAGGAGTAATTGGAGCAAGCAAAAGCAAAACTGTAGAAAGTACCTTGTGAAGTGTGAATATAGCACCGTCTCGCTCTTCATCTGAAAAACCAGTCCCGTACGCACGTCCCTTTGTCATTTCTATATAATGTGCTGCAAAAAGATTCCAAGTAAATTCTCGTATTGCAGTAGCAGGAATGAAAAAGTTGTATTCACTATAGCCTTTTTTGCATTCTATTATTAATTTGTCTAGCTCAGATAGAATCCAGCTGTCAGCAGGACTGGGCTTTCCTGATTTCAAAACTGAAAAACCAGAAAGGAATCTGGAGATATTCCAAAGTTTACTGAGAAATTTTTTTGTTGTTTCAATTTTTTGTTCCGAACATCTAAAATCATATCCCAGATTAATTTCACTTGCACTCCAGAATCTAAAAGTGTCTGCTCCAAATTTTTGTATAACTGGCAAAGGGTCAACAACATTTCCTTTGCTTTTACTCATTTTTGTTCCGTGTTCATCTACACCATATCCCATTATCCATGCATCAGACCATGGTGCTTTGCCAGTAAGTTGTTCGCATCTTAATATGGTATAATAGAGCCAAGTTCGAACAATATCTTTTGATTGTGGTCTTAGAGTTGCAGGATATGTCTTTTTAAAAAATTCGTCATCTTGTTTATATTTTGAAACAAAGAGTGGTGATACACTAGAGTCCATCCACGTGTCAAATGTTCTGTCTTCTCCAATGAAATCACTTGAATCACATTTTGTACATTTTGGTATTGGTGAAGGATCTTTCCATGGTTGATAGTATCTTCCAGGTTCTGGTACGTGAGGATCAGAACATTTTGCACAATACCATATAGGAATCTCAGTACCATAGTATCTTCTTCTTGAAATTGGCCAATCTATTGAAATTGAATCTAGCCAATTCATGAGAATTTGTTTATGCATCGGTGGATGAAATGTGATTTTTGAACCTATTTCTCGAATTTTTGGAACTGCATCCATTTGTTTGAGGTAATATTCTTCCAAAGGTATTATCTCGATAGGAACTTTGCTTCTTTCAGAAACAGGAGTGCGGTGATTGATGTTGTCTATTTTTTCTACAAATCCCTGATTTTGTAAATCTTCAATTATTTTCTCTCTAGCCTGTTTTACTTTTAATCCAGAATATGGTCCTGCTGTCTCTGTCATTCTACCGTCCTTTCCAATTGCAACTATTTCTTGTAACTTTAGTTCTCTAAAAAGTGCAACATCATTTTGGTCACCATAACTACAAACCATAACAGTTCCTGACCCAAATTCTTTTTCTGCAGATGGGTGTGTTCTGATCTCAACTTCTCTGTTAAATAAAGGAATTATGGCTTTCTTACCAACAATATCTGAATATCTCCTATCCTCTGGATTGACAATTATGGTTTGACAAGCACACAAAAGCTCTGGTCTTGTACTTGCAACCTGTATGATTTCATCATCTTCTTTTATTTTAAATTTCATATACACTAACTTTGTTGGAATTTCTAAGTAAGTTATCTCTGCATCTGCAATTGTCGTACCGGTAACCCAGTCATAATTGGTTGGTCTATTTGCTAGATATATCACACCTTTTTTCCAAAGATCAATGAATGTTGATTGTGTAAGAGTACGATATTCTTTTGAATCAGTTCTATAATAATTAGAAAAGTCTCCACTTAGTCCAAGGCTTGTCATTATCTCTATCATTTCTGCTTCAAGATCATCTAATGCATTTGAGCACATCTTCAAAAATTCGGCTCTGTCAGTTTCCCGCATTCTTATGTTGTATTTTTTTTCTGTATACATTTCAACAGGCAAGCCGTTTCTATCTATCCCAATTGGAAAAAGGACATTCTTGCCTGTCATTCTTGCCGTCCTTGCAATCATATCTATCTGTGCATAATGAGCTGCAGCACCTATGTGCCATGGTCTTCCAGATGGATATGGAGGCGGTGTGTCTATTACGAAAATGTCTCCCTCTGCATGAAAATCATAAAGGTGAGAATCCTGCCATTGTTTTAGAATATCTTTTTCAATCTCTGGATTCCATGCGGTCTCTTTGATCTTAGGTTCCATGTCAGGATTTTGATATGTGTGATAAAATATGAGCTCCTTTGTTATATCCTTCATAGATATAGACACCTACCGCCTCAATATTTTCTGGCATTTTTGGTATTAGGAGCTTAATTATTTCTGTAGAGAGATTTTCTACTGTTGCTTCGCCTTCAAGCAGATATGTTGTATTTTTTGGAACCTGTAAATCAAACATACCTTTTGGACCATCAAATGCAATTTTGTAGTGTAGGCTGTCCTCTTTTACTAGATATTTTTCATTTATGAAAAATTTATGATCTAAAATAGAAATTATTTCTTTTATGATTTTTTTTGCTTCTCCAAAATCAATGAGGAGATTGTTTTTCATTTCACCCACTAGCTCAACCATTACAGAAGATGTGTGACCATGAAGTATGGAACATTTCTCAACTAGGGGAAGAATATGTGCATAATCAAACGCAAATGATGGATCCTCCATGAATATGGATCCTGTTTGAACTTCTTTTGTTTTGTATAGTATAACATCGTCGAGTTCTTTTATCCTTGCTGCATAATTTGGATGGCCCATGGCAATTATTTTCTTATCTGGGAAATTATTTTTCAACTCTTTGTATTTTATAATGTCTTTATCGCTATCTATTACCTCAATGAAACCTTTTTCAGTCTTAAAATCTATAGAAATATTTTTTCCGTCTTTAAGAGATAGTTTATAATCATATTCATATTTTACATCTAGAAAGGAGAGCATTTCTGCAATAGAAAGCTCTGTTCTAGTTCTCAAAAGATTACCTTTTCTATCAGTATATCTGAAATCAGAATCCAAAACTGCTGAACCACTTGCCATTTTGGAAAATTTGGTATCCTCTGTATATAAATTCTGTACAGAATTCAAATAAAAAATTATGAATTCTATTCTCTATGAGGCAGATTATGATAAGGAATTAAGAGTTCTCGCAAGGTCAATATCATTCTGGGTTATGCCACCAGCGTCATGGGTTACAAGATCCACCTTTACCTTGTTGTAAACATTGAACCATTCTGGATGATGATTCATCTTTTCTATATGTAATGCAACAGTGGTCATAAACCCAAATGCCTCAATAAAGCTCTCGAAAGTGAATTCCTTGTGAAGTTTTCCATTCACTACACTCCATCCAGACAAATTTGCCAATTCTTTTCTTATCTGTTCTTCAGATAACTTTGTCATTGTCATGATATGATTTAGCAAAGCCTGTTATTTAACTGTCAAAATAACCGCAACTCACTTAGGATGGTTTTTTTATCTAATACAAAATGACTAATCTGATATCTGAACTTCACACTCAGATTACCCAATCTGTCCAAAGTACTGTCAAAGACAAAAAAATCGGTATTGCTTTTTCTGGAGGGGTAGACAGTACACTTCTTGCAAAAATTTGTGTTGATCTTGACTATGATGTAACTCTGTTAACTATTGGATTTGAAGACTCTCACGATGTAATGTTTTCACAGGAAATATCAAAAATACTTGGATATGATCATAAAATTGAAAAAATAAAATTAACAAATTTTTCCAAAGTTTCAAAAGAAGTAAAGAAAATAATTAAAACAGATAATTTATCCTGGATTGAAAACTGTATTGCATTTTACTATGTATCCAAACTAGCAAAACATTATGATATAAAAAAAGTAATTACTGCAAATGGCATAGATGAGTTATTCTGTGGTTACAACGCATATAGAAACGCAATAAAATTGGGAGAACCACATGTGATGGAACTTATGGAATCAAAACTTGAAAATGAAATAAAAATGATGAAAGCAGTGAATTTGATATCTTCTCAATTTGGAGTTGTGCTGATGCAACCATTTCTTTTGCAAACATTTATTGATTTTGCAAAAAAAATTCCCCTAAAACACAAAATACATGACTCTGATGATCTCTTGCGAAAACACATAATCAGAGAACTCGCATTAAAAATTGGGATTCCTGAAATATCTTCAAATAAACGTAAAAAAGCCCTTCAATACGGTTCGCTTATCCATAAAACACTGATGAAGATCAAGTAAATTTAGAACATGTCTTCAATACTTTTTTGTAGACATTGTTGATTATTTTATCTGCTGCACCCAAGTGATTTTCTGGAACAAAAATCGCTTCTATTTCTTTGGTGTTAAGATGTGATGATATTGCAGTGTCTTTTTTTACTGCATCTAAAAACTCTGTTTCTGCGTCAGAAGCTGCAAAAGCTACTCTTTGGATATCTCTATATGCAATTAATCTGGGGATTCCTTTTTTGATCAAGGCATCAAGCACGAATTCGGCAAAAATTTGTCCTTTTGTCATCTCTGTATTTTTTCTGATCCTTTCCGTGTTTACATAAAGATCAGAAATAATTTTGGTCATTGCCTCCAACATCTCGTCAAGTAAAATAGAACTGGTAGGAATAGTGAATCTTTCATTTGCTGAATTCGAAAGGTCTCTTTCATGCCATAGTGGAATATTTTCAAATGCTATGTTGATCTGACTTCGCAGTATTTTTGACAATGACGTAACACGTTCACTTTTTGTAGGATTCCTTTTTACAGGAACAGCACTACTTCCCATCTGGCCTTTTTTAAAAGGCTCTGCAACTTCTCCAATCTCTGTTCTTTGAAGATTTCGTATCTCGACAGCAATTTTTTCTAATGTTGCTCCAATCAAGGCATTACAAAACACATATTCTGCATATTTCTCTCGCGCTATGATCTGTGTTGTGACATCAGCAGGATACAAAGAGAGTTTTTTTGCAATTCTTTTTTGAACCTCAAGTGCTTTTGAACCCATTAGAGAACCAGTGCCTACTACCCCCAAAGTTTTGCAGACTAACACTCTTTTTTTACATTCTTCAATTCTGTCTACGTGATTTGACATCTCAGAAGCCCAATTTGCAAATTTTAAACCAAATGCTATGATACTTGCATGTTGTCCATGAGTTCTTCCAACGGCAGGAGTATCTTTGAATTTCATTGCAAGCTTTGCTAAAATGATAGCTAACTTTGCAACCTTTGGTTCTATTATTTTAAATGAATCTCTTACCTGCATAGAATTACTTGTATCTACAAGGTCATTACTTGTAAGACCATAATGTACCCAAGGCTTTGCAGTAGTTTTGCATAATTCACTTAGAGCTTCAACCAACGCAGCAGTGTCATGATCACTTTTTGCTTCAAGCTCTTTTATCCTCTTGGAGGTTACCTTGCCAGAGCGTGCTATTCTTGCAATATTCTGTGCTACGTCCTTTGGAATCATGTTGATCTCTGCCTGTGATTCTGCAGTGGTTGCCTCTATTTCGAGTTGATACTGGATTTTCTTCGCTTCATCAAAAATTTCACGCATCTCTTTGGTGCCATATCGTCCACCATCAATTGGTAAAATTGGCATATAACAAATTTAAACTAAATAAGGAAAATAAACCTACTTACGTCAATGTTTTTAAGCTAATTTTTCTCATGGTCCTTATTAGAAATGAAAACAACTGTTTATGGGTGTAAACAGTTGTCTCGAACGGTTTCAGCAAGTGTCCCAAGGGAACTACATGAAAAATTAAGAGAATGCTGTAATTTTTATTAAAAAAATAAAGGGAATTATTTTATATTTCTATGCCAATTTGTGTTGTCTTTCTTTTAGAACAGAATAATAGTGTAATTCAAAAATCACACCACTACTGTCATTAAAGGTTCCATCTACTTGATATACACTACCATTTTTTACATCACGGATGTGTTTTGCGTCAAGGGATACCTTGAATGTCTTTCCATAGATGTCAACAACATCGCCGCTTGCAGTGTAACCAGTTTGGCTCTTGCTTATAGTCCAAGAATCAGGATTCACTTTTAGTGTAATCCCAAGATCCTCACCATTGATAATAAACTGACCACGTTTTACTAAATATGATTCAGTAGTATTATCTGAGGATTGTGCTTGGATCAAATCTAGATTATAATGTCCCTTGAAAAGATTGCCGGAGTTGTCAATGATTATTCCTTCTCCGTGCAAATTATCAGTGACTTCTAGATGTGTTGGTTTCTTTTGCTCAGTCTGTCCTGGAGTCAAGTTAGGTGCAGTCTGTGCTAATGCTGCAGGAATTGTTAATGCCATGGCTGTTACCAAAAGCATCACAATTCCTAGGTTTTTTTGAAGTTTCATTTTTGTTCTTGTAGCGTCTGAGGTTTTGTATATTTAATGAATTACTCAACTATGTGCAGTAACAAAGCTACGCAAATAATAAATACAAAAAATTTTTTTTACAAAAGAAAGTCCAAAATACAACCATAGAATAAATCAATCTCATCGACAATAATCACTTGATAAGATAAACAAACTTTTTGGATAAAAGTCAATAATATTAATAACAACCACATAATCATTTTATTGTTCTCAAGAATTCTTGTTGCAATAGATGGGTCAGAATCAGCAAAAAAGGCATTTGAAGAATCAATTTATCTTGCACAAAAATGCAATTCAAAATTAGATGTAGTTCATGTTGTACAATGCGAGTTGGGAGGTGATAGTGCTACAACCTTTGAGCTAATAGACGAGTTCAAAACCAACGCTGAAAAAATGCTAGACAGGTATAAAATTCAAGCTGCAAAAAATAACGTGCTCATAGAAATAATGGTAACACAAGGTGATCCCGCCCAAGTAATAATTGATCTTGCCAAAACCAAAAGATATGATTTGATTATTATGGGAACTCGAGGTAGGAGTACTTTTCAAGAATTACTAATTGGCAGCGTCTCACAAAAAGTAATGCATCATGCTAGCTGCCCCGTTATGGTCGTTCGATAGAATTGTCTTAATTATTTTAAAATTCTCTCTATCTGGAACGGAATTTTTTGATTTGTAAAAAATACTTATGATTTAAATTGTGTAGAAATCCACTTTTCTCACTGAGCTAGATGACATCATTAATTCCAAAAAAAATTGGTAATATGGAATATAGAATTGAAGCTGATTCAAACCGAGGAATGAAAGTTCCTGTCACAATATATGCAGATGAGGCATTAATGCAAAAAATGATGACTGATAGAACAATTACTCAAGCAATAAATGTCTCAACTTTGCCTGGTGTACAAAAACACGTTGTAGTTTTACCAGATGGACATGAAGGATACGGATTTCCGGTAGGCGGTGTTGCTGCAATGGATGCAGAAGAAGGAATGATTAGCCCAGGAGGTGTGGGTTATGACATTAATTGCGGTGTCAGACTAATACGAACAAATCTAAATGAAAAAGATGTAAGGCCAAAACTCAAAGACCTTGTAACAGAACTTTTCAATTCAATTCCATCTGGTGTTGGATCAAAAGGAGCTGTCAAATTGAATTTTTCAGAACTTGATGAAGTACTAGTAAAAGGAGTACGTTGGGCTATCGATCACGGTTATGGTTCAAATGATGATGCAGATGTGTGTGAAGAAAATGGTCAAATAAAAAATGCCGATCCAAATAAGATATCTCCAACAGCACGAAAACGTGGTGCTCCACAACTTGGAAGTCTTGGTTCAGGAAACCATTTTCTTGAAGTTCAAAAAGTACAAGAAATTCATGACAAAGAAGCTGCAAAAAGAATGGGCATCTATAACGAAGGACAAATTACTATTTTGATTCATTGTGGTTCTAGAGGCTTTGGTCACCAAGTGTGCAGTGATTATCTTAGAATTTCGGAACAAGCACTACAAAAATACAATATAACTTTGGCAGATAGAGAGCTAGCATGCGTACCAAATTCATCTGAAGAAGGTGAATCATATAGAAAAGCAATGTTTGCTGCCTTAAACTATGCTTGGAGTAATAGGCAAATGATCACACATTGGACAAGAAAAGCCTTTGAGCGAATATTCAAACAATCCGAAGCAGATTTGGACATGAAATTAATCTATGATGTTGCCCATAATATCGCAAAGGTAGAAAAGCACAAAATTGATGGCAAGCTAAAATCTGTGGTTGTGCATAGAAAGGGTGCAACCAGAGCATTTCCAGCAGGAAGAGATGAAATTCCACAAAAATACCGAGACTTGGGTCAACCTGTCTTTATTCCTGGTTCTATGGGTACTGGCAGCTGGATTCTTTTAGGTCAACCTAATTCAATGGATCTAAGCTTTGGCTCAACAGCACATGGTGCAGGAAGAATGATGTCAAGATCTGCAGCTAGACGCAACTTTACTGATGTACAAGTACAAAAATCACTTGGTGATAAAGGAATTTTCATCAAAGCTCTTACAAGAGAAGGAGTAGTAGAAGAAACACCAGAGGCCTACAAAGACGTGGATGCTGTCGCTAATGTATCACATGAACTTGGAATTGCAACCAAAGTTGCAAAACTTGTTCCAATAGGAGTAATTAAGGGATGAGCGAGGAAGATAAAGAACTAGAACTTTTAAAAGCAAAAAGATTGCGTGAGATGCAAAAAAATATTACGGAACAACAAAAACAAGAGGAAATAAAGGCACAGAAACCTTCTACATCAAATACTCCATCTCCAAGAGAAATTCTTGTAAAACAACTAGGTTATAGAGGTCTTGAAATTCTTCAAAATGCAGAAAGCCAATTTCCAAATGAAACTAAAATGGTTGTAGACAAGCTTGCTGAGCTTATCCAGTCAGGAGAAGTCACAGAAATAATTGACGGTGGAAAACTACTTGCTCTTTTTCGCTCTATTGGAATTCGTGTGAGAGTAGAAACTACTATTCATGTAGAAGAGGATGGAAAGCTTGTTTCATGGTCTGATAAATTGAAAGAGCGTACAATGGAGCCTAAAGAAAATACTTCACAAGAAACTTCTGAACAAAATACTCTGTAATCTTTATCACATAATTAACAAAGCATAAAACTAGATCTGAGTCCTAAACTTCCTTAATCTGTAAAATACATAGATAAGCACAAATGGTATTGCACCAAGTAGGAATGAGACAACAATATTTCCTACCAAAAATCTCATGGCAAGTTGTAAACCCAAGAATAACGTAATCATTGCAGGGATTAAACCAAATAATGTGAAACGATGACTCCGTTGCTTGAATTTTTCAAAATCCATATACGGATACTCTAAATGGTGGTAAATTATAGGCATTATAAAAAGTGAAACTGATGTCGTTATTGAAAGTAAAGATATCAAAAGAATGATTTTATCTATGAGGATAAAACTGGCTGAGGAATTAATCGAGATATTTAACAAAAATCCAAATAGAAAACCTGAAAAAGATGTTAAAATCGCACTTTCTCTTAATACTGCTCCATAGTCTGTGACCAGATCATCTTTGTGTCTTTTTTCTTCATCATCATTGTCAACCAATTTCTTTATCCTACATGTGCATAATTCTGATCACAAATGAGGCTTTCCATTCAATAGGTTTAGTTAAAGACAAAAGTAGGTAAAAAAATAAGATGCTATGAGCTATAAGGCAGTAACTGTTGAAATTGCTACAACAAAATACGAAACTGATAGAGAGCTTATTTCTATAGCAATGGAACGTCTTCAATCATTATGTGGAATAAAAGAAGGTTTTTTGATAAGTAATCCAATGGAGAGATTTGGATGGGCTTTTTTTAAAATATTATTCAAAGTAGAATTACTTCTTGCTATGCAACAAAAACTTGCCGATCAGATTGCAATCTCAAAAGGAAAAAAGCATGAAGATAAATTTATTAGTTTTCTAATAAATTTTTTTGAATATAATAATTGTAAAGTAAAAGTAAAACTATTGGAAGATTAAACTCTTCTTCCTCTTTTACCGCCTTTCTTGCGGGTTGTGTCATGTGGTATTGGAGTCACGTCATCTATTCTTCCAATCTTAAAACCGCCTCTTGCTAGTGCTCTTATTGCAGCTTGTGCTCCTGGACCTGGTACTCTAGCTCCTACTCCTCCTACTGCTCTTACTCTAATGTGAAGACCAGTAAAGCCTCTATCATGTGCAACTTCAACAACAGCACCTGTGGATTTCATGGCTGCGTATGGAGATGATTCGTATCTGTCTGCATTTACATGTCTTCCCCCAGAACTAATTGCGACAGTTTCGGCACCAGAGAGATCTGTGATGTGAACAATTGTATTGTTATAACTACTATAGATATGGGCAATTCCCCATTTTTCTTTAGCTTCTTGTTCTGACAACATTTCAAAAGCCATCTATGGGTTTAAAAAACATTAGGATTTGAAATGACGCCAGCCACACTTTTTCACGGGAATTAGTTTGTTTTCTTGATAGTAAACAACATTTAGACCATTTGTAACATATCCAATTTCAAACAAGGGAATTTTGTGTATCTTTGCTATTTGTCTAACTTTGTCTAAATTATGTCCTGATACTGTAGCTACGATCTCATATTCTTCACCTCCACAAAAAACAAGATCCGTTAATTTAATTTTGTTTGTCTCTGCAAACTTTTTCACATCTGGTTTGGTAGGAAGTTTTGTAATTACGAATTTTTTTCTACTCTGCCTACTCATCTCGTTTAAAGTAGAAGATAATCCATCACTTGAATCCATTGAAGATGAAATGTAGTCTGAGATTCCTAAACCAAATTTTAATCTTGGCGTTGGTTTGTTCACATATTGTTTGCATTTTTTAGTAAACTTTGCATCTGCTTTAAAATGATTTAAAATGATTTTTAATCCTGCAGAACAATAGCCAAATGGACCAGATGTAATAATAATATCATTTATTCTGGCTCCATTTCGTTTGACTATTTTTTTTGAAATGCCAAACATGGATACATCAATTACTATTTCCTTTCCCTCATTTACATCGCCACCAACAATTTTAACTCCATATTCTTTTGATGCCATGGAAAAACCAGCTGCCAACTTCTTTATTTTGGATCTGGAAAATCCTTTTGGAATCGCAAGGGAAACAATAGCATATTGCGGCTTTATCCCCTTACAGGCAAAGTCACTCACACACGCAATCATGCTTTTTCTAGCAATCTCATTAATTTTCATGCCTGGTGATACGTCTGTACTTTCAACTAGCATATCTGACTTGGCTATAACGGTAGCTTTGTTCATTCTTAGAATTTCTACATCCTCAGGTACGAATTTTGACTTTTTTCCAAAACTTTGCTGAAATATTCTAATTATTTGTATTTCGTCTGGCTTGCTCATAGCTTTGATTAACTAACTCTGTAACTTGCTTCTGAATAGATCTTGCTTTTTTCAAATTATTTGATTCAGTAGATATTCTTATGATGTATTCAGTATTTGATTGTCTTACTAGTGCCCAACTATCTTCATCAATAATTGATTTTATTCCATCAAGTGTGATTATTTCGCTGTATTGTTTTTTCATTTTGTCTAACAAAATTTGTAATGTTTTTTTATGAAATACAGATTCCACCTCAACTTTAGTTCTTAATTGGAAATACTGTTCCATGAATTTCATGACATCAGTAAAGGTTCTGGTTCCAAGCATACTAGCTATTAATCCGCTAGTCAATATTCCATCTCTACACATGTTGAATTCTGGCAAGATAAATCCTGCACTACTTCCCTCGCCTCCTGCTTGTGACTTGGTTTTTATCATTAAATCCACAACATTTGCTTCTCCTACTTTTGATCTTTGAACCTGACCTCCATGTGTCTTAATAAATTTCTCAACAGAAACACTAGTGTCTATACTCAAAACAAAGCGCTTGTATCCTATCTCAAGTGCTTTTGCAACGCCTAGTCCAAGAGTTATGTCTGGTGCCTGTTTTTTTCCGTTTTTTACAACTACTAATCTATCTCCATCAAGATCAAACGCAAATCCTATGTCACACTTTTTTGTTGCTAAACCTAGCTCTGTAAGATTCTCAGATGTAGGATCAGGACCATGTGAAGAAATTCCAGGTTTTCCATTGATTTTCTGTATCTTGCAACCAAGAGTTTCAAGCATTTTTGGCGCAACTTCAAATGCTGCCCCCCCACCAACATCTATTGCAACTTTTGGTGAGCCTTTTACCTTACCAATTAATTTTATGGCGTCTGATATGTATTTAGAATTTATCTGAAATTCTGAACCAATTTTTTCTTTTGAAAACTTGTTTTTCCTAGTGATCCATTTTAACTCTTTTTC
Source organism: Nitrosopumilaceae archaeon (assembly GCA_035935115.1). Classification (GTDB taxonomy): domain Archaea; phylum Thermoproteota; class Nitrososphaeria; order Nitrososphaerales; family Nitrosopumilaceae; genus TA-20. The sequence goes on along the minus strand of DASYXK010000015.1, from coordinate 49,313 downwards.
ATTTATGCCTCTTCCATCTATGATGAATTTCATGCCATTCCATTGTAGGGGATTGTGTGATGAAGTGATTATTATACCGCTTCCGTATTTTCGCGATTCTCTAAAAACAACTGGTGTTGGCGCAATTCCTAAATTGTATACATCAATCCCTCTTTCCATCAAAGAAGCAATGGCAACCTCGCTTACAATTTTACTTGAAGGTCTTGTATCTTGAGCAACAGCACATTTTTTTGATTTTACTAACAAAGAAAAATTCTGACAAAATTTTATTATGTCACTAAGGTTTAGGTCATGACCAAAAATTCCTCTCACACCAGAGATGGATACTTTCAATGAATCCAAAGCACAAAGGCTTTTTATAAACTCTGATGACATTGCGAACCATTGCCTCGATAGCTCAGCCTGGTAGAGCGAACGCCTCGTAAGCGTTAGGCCGTGGGATCGAATCCCACTCGAGGCTTTATCACTAAAATTGAATTTTTATTATTTTTCTATTGCAATAAATGTCTAATTTGGAAAGTTTTATTATTAAAATTAAATTAGAGACTGACTCTTTTTTTCAGATTCCTCGAGATTTTCTATATCTATTTCGAGCTCTTTGCCCAATCCTTTCCACCACATTGAAATCTCTGTCACGTCTTTCCTCTTTCCTTACACCAAGATCCGCCTTTATAGATCTGTCGGTTTTCTTCTATTTGATTAATTTAAATGAAAAATTCATTTGTATAAATAAAAAATAGCGATCAAAAGATTTATTCAAAAATTTTTAAACATTTTTTTCCTTAGATCTTTTCTTTTTTGCTCTATACATAACTATTACTAAAGTACCAACAGCGCAAGGCCAAAAAAGAGACCATATTGGACCGCTAGATCCCCCACTAAACATGGCATAAAACATTCCTCCTATCAATACAAAACCAATGGCTTCGAGTGTTTTACTCATAAATTTCTAAAATCTGCGTGTTATATTAAGATCAAAATTGATTAGTTTTAAAATATTCGTTATGGCTTGTTTTGGACTTAAAGATCTAAACCAAAAGTATCTGCAAGTGTTTGGAAATTCTTGTATGATTCCAAGTATTGTTTGCCCTTTGGAGTTATGATAAAGGCGTTTTTGCCATCAAATTCAATTTTATTTATTAGACCTGCGCCAGTAAGATTATCGATAAATTTGCTTAGTCTAGAATGTGAAAGATTAGCTTTTGTTAAAAGTGAGGTTACGTTTATGCCACTTACTCCGCTCTCTTCAGTAACTGTAAGTAAATCACTTACTATCTGCATACTAGTTCTATAAGTCACCATATTTAGTGAACATATGATTTGGTGATATAAGGGTATTACGCTGATCTTCAACTATTGTACGAAGAATCCCCAGATGCCATAAATCTAGAGACCTGAATGCAAGAGTTTTATCCATTTTTAACGCAATAATAATGTGAATTTTGAATGTATCAAAGATTGCTCAAAATGCTGTATTGAACGAGAATATTATCCTACAATAAAATTTGGCAAAATAGGCGTTCTAATTTTGCCTGAAGAAAAGGAAAAAATAGAATCATATGCAAAAATCCACAATTTAGGAATTTCAATTCTTCCCCGTATTGGTATTTCGCATGAAAAATCTGATGGACCAACCAAAATTATTGCATATCAGCTAATGGGAAAAGACTCTAACGGTAATACTTGTCCTTTTTTGGATACTGAAAATAGCGACAGGTCTCCGCATGGTGGCTATAAATGTAAAATATATCAAAACAGACCACTTGCTTGCAAAGCATATCCTGTAATTGAATCATCGCCTATCGTCTTAGATTCAAAGTGCAAATTTTGTGAAAAGTGTGGCACTACTGCTACAAATGTAAATCAAGAAGTAGAATCCCTTGTTAGTATTAAAAATAAAATGAAAACAACTGCTCCTTTTGTATGGCGATACGCTACCGGTATAGGTGATGAACACAATAAAAATAAAATTGCGACTGGTTGGTTTTTAGAAATTTAAGATTTGTTTACTCTTTCATGGGTTCCTGGATATGATTCAAAGATTTTTTGTGAATAACATTTACTGCACAACAATCCTTTGATATTCCATTTCTCCATTGGGTGATAGAAATGATCTAACGGTCCATTACATAGGGAACACTTTTGATTTTCTTCCAACGTGACAACATTTCTTAATTTTCGTTATAAAAATCATGTTAAATACTACTATTTTATAGAATAAAGCTGCGGTAGATTGGATGGCTAGATGCGGACCTCCTGCAAGAGACCTTATCGGTCACCCATCTGCCGCTATTTGTTTAAAAAACTTAGAAAAGATCTTGTACTATCTTTTTTATACTGCCTATCTCATCTTCTTCCTGTTTTATCTTCTTCTCAATTACCCGTATCATGGAGTCTTGCCATACGTGATGAGAAAAGAAATTATGATATGTATTTGCAGCAGTCATCTCGTCATCTACCACAGTATCCTCTAGAAATTTTGTTGCAATGGTATCTGTGAGTTTTAAAATTCGTTGATTTAGTTTGAAACTCTTGAAAATAGGTTCAAGTTTTGCTATGTCTTCCTTGAAATCCCCTTTTGTGAGCAGAATTTTTTCATGTAGAATTTTAAAGTATACTGCTACAAAAAATAGTGTTGCATATCTCTTTGTCTTATGACCGCCTTTCTTTCCATAATTTAGTATTCTCTTTGCATATTCTTTTACAATGTATGGGTACAAAAGTAATCTTAAATCGTCTTTGAGTCTTTCATTGAAGACTTCATCATATTTACTACCACGTGGCAAAAATTGTGCAGGAGAACTATATGACTCTGTAGGGCGCTGTTCTATTCCAGCTACAAATGTCTGTATGGCATCTTTTGCGACAATTACTTTTTTGTGATTTTCAGGAAGATACTTGTTATAAGTTGAATCTCCTCCAAATTCGCTTTGCTGTGATTTTGCCTTGGAATCAAAAGAGCCAGCTTGAATCTCATAGAAATATCCAAAATTTTCCATTTGTGATTTAATTGATTTGTGGAAATCCATGAGGGAAACCAAGTCTTTTCCTCTCACTGCATTTTGGGAATTTCTGTATTTTGTAATGTTATTTTGATCTTGTTCATCAGCAGCTTTGATAATTGTTACTGTTATACTACCCTCTAGATTATGGGTGCGTTTTGCATGATCCAAAATTGAATTTGATGTTTGAGCTCCATTTACTATTTGTGGCGCATGTAAAAGTATTGCATTTTCCTCCAATTCTTCAAAGTCACTTACAACAATGGTGATTCCGTTGTTATAATAGAAAAATTTGTTAGGTGATTCTTGAAGAGTCTCTCTCAAACCTTTATTCACCGTTGTTTTGAATTGCATCCATTGTCTGATATTAGATTCAAAAACATAATCACGATTTTTTGTAACAAAATGTGTTAACTCTCTTAGTTTTAAAATTCCAAGTAGAGTGTTTTGATATCTCAATTTACTTTCAAGTTTTATAGACGCTTTTTTACCTGCAGCTGGTTTTTTTATTCTATCCCAAAGCCGTTGAACTATTATTTCAATATCAAATATCTCAAGTGACTCTTGATTCTGATATTCTACTTTTTGATCTGTCACATATACGCATTCAACTTTAAGATTTTTTTCTCGTATCTGAGTTACCAAGCGGGCTAGTTCTGGACGCATTTTTGAAATGTCTTTGTATTGTAAGTTCCTAACATCTTCTTTGAATTTGGCAATAGCTTCCATGGAATGAGAAGTGCCATACTTGGATTGAAAGAGGTAAATTTTATCATCAGAAAAGTCAACAGGAAGATATGCATCTATGCCTAGATCATTTGCACCGTCTACTATGGCATCAGTTGCGTCATCTTCGGTTGCTTCAAAAACTCTAGTGAGTACCCAATGAAGAAAGTTGTGTCCTTTTTCCACCTCACTTTGTGCATCCTCTGAATATTCTCTTATACTGTCTCGAATATTTTGTGCAAAACCTTCTAAAGGTTGTCCATTTGTAATTTGTTGTAAAACAGGACGGGCCCCAGGTATGAATTCTAATAGACCGTTAGATCTTTCCGTCAAACTAGCATGATTAGAAATTGGTGTATTTAGAGAAGTTGGTTATTATGATATAATAAAAGGTGAGGAAGGGATTCGAACCCCTATAGATTCGCTTTGCAGGCGAACGCATAGCCGCTCTGCCACCTCACCGTACTCAAAAAATCTTTCAATGAACAATTAAATCTTTTAGATCAGAATTTTGCAAACTGTTTTGCAGCAAGCCTGACGTCTTCAGCTTTTATGGTCTTTCTTCCAGCATGTACTGACATGTCAACGGCACTTTTTGCTATAGCAACTCCAATCTCTTCTAGAATCCTTCTTAATTCATCTGCTGATTCATCACTAACTCGTTCTGCTCCTGATTTCTTTAAAATGCGATACATTGCAGAAAGACCAAATTCAGACGATGTCATGGTGATGATTTTTCTTAACTTTCATAAAAGACTTCAAGTGGAAAAAAACCTACGTAGGAATCGATTTCTACAGACTAACTTGATGCCATGTTTTTATCTAGATTTCATGTGTTACTATTTTAAGGACAAAAAACAAAGGTTTTGCATGAGTTGGCTTACTGATACTCACATTCATCTTTCCGATGATGAATTTTCAAAAGATTTGCCATTTATTATTAATTGTATGGATAAATTGAGAATACGAGCTTGCTGTGTATCTGTAGATCTTCAAAGTTCAAAAAAAACACTTGAGCTTGGTAAGAAAAGCAATCTGATATTGCCATTTATTGGCATTCATCCTGAGAAGGCATCTTCAAATGATTTAGAGCCTGTTGTTAATCTGATAGAAGAAAATTCAAAATATATTTCTGGAGTTGGGGAGATTGGACTTGACAAAACATATGTTTCAGATGAAATTGGATTCAAAAATCAAGAACTGGTTTTCCACAAAATGCTATCATTATCTGAAAAACTGAAAAAACCAGTATCCATTCACTCTAGAGCAACATTAGAGGAAATATTGTCCATATTGCCATCTTATTCTATTTCTGGCATCTTATTACATTGGTTTGCAGGTAGTAAAAAACAACTAAAAACAGTAATGGAACGTGAGTATTTTGTTTCATATGGACCTGCTATGTTATATGCAAAAGACAAACAAGTTTTACTTTCGGAAACTAGTACAGAAAGAATTCTTGTAGAAACAGACGGCCCTGTGAAATTTTCACGATGCTTTGGATTTAAAGTAGGACAGATAGCCTTTCTTCCAAGTGTTGTATTTTGTGCTGCAAAGGTCTTGCACACAACGTATGATGACATCTCCAATCAATTAGAACAAAATTGTAAGCACTATCTTGGTGTATAGGTATAAAAAACCCCTATTGCCAATCGAAGACGTGAATAGAATCAAACGAATTTCAACAGAAGTACTAGCTATCTATAAAGATAAATTCGGAACTGATTTTGCACAAAATAAAAAAACCCTCAATCAAATTGCTATTGTTAGATCTAAAGGTCTCAAAAATGAGATTGCAGGATACATTACAACATACATTAAGCGTGAGATTGAAGAGCAAAATGAGAAAGAAGCTCAAAGAATAGAAGCAACAGAATCTGTAGAGCCAGAAGGACTGCAGGAAGAAGAAATATTAAATTAATTTTATACCTGAATTTGCTCTTGTTAATTTGAATCAGAAATTCAATATAGGTTAAGAATCTACATTTGACTAATGCTAACGATAAAACTTCTAGGAGGAGCAAAAAAATCCTTTTCTACAGATAAATTAGAAATTGATAATGACTCAATATCTGTCTACAAATTAATAGAACTCCTTCAGGAAAGGATTCCAAAAAACTTGCCACAATTAGATGTAAAAAATATGTTAATTGCAATCAACGGTATTGATTCTTCTACCTTGGAAGGCTTGGCAACTGTTCTAAAAGATGGAGATGTAGTTAGTATAATTCCTGTAATTCATGGCGGGAATGTGAAAAGAATATGGTTTAACATGTTCAAAACTAGGATGGAATTGATAGGAATAAAAAATAATTTTGATGATCCAATAAAATTTCTTGAAGATTTACGTCAAAAGCATATGGATTTGATAATTCAAGGTATGCATTCTATTTATGTTCTGAACTTGGAACATGCAAAAAAAGTAATCACAATTTCCCTTGTAGCTCAAAAAACTGGTAGTATGCTTTCAAACAAACTTGAAACAGACATTTTAATGCGATTTGCTTGTACAAGACAAATTAGTGAAGCAATTCAAAAAGTTGGCATAAAAAGACGTGAAAATTTTATTTTAATAGCAATTGGAAAAAAACACTCTCTTGATAAACTATATTCCTCATTGGAACATCTACTAACATCTGCTGTTTTCCCAAAAAATAACTCTAATTTTCTAAAAAAAGAATTCGGAATATCTGCAAAACAGTTACAATCTGTGACATCTCTTACTCCACTTGAGGATTTACTTGCAGAAAAATCAGCTGTCCTATTCAGATAAACTACGTTTTAATTTTTGAGTACTCAAAATATCATTTTCTTTTAGTATTGAAATGCCAGTCTTGTTTCCTAGAATCTCTACTAGTATTATCCAATCAAATTTTTCAAGGGATACTTTGTTATCTATTTTATCTGCAATTGCATCAATTATTTCCTTTGTTGAAATGGTAGAATGTCTCTTTTCAACTGTTATTCTATAGGTGTCTTCGACTTTCATTATTTTTGCAAAGTTGAGTACAGAATTCACTATGTTTTGTTTTTCAGTGATTACTGTTTCCTGGATAGGTATAATTCTGTGACAATATCTCATACTCCACGGTTCTTCCAGTATTTTTTCTTGAATTTTTTTAATTACTGAAAATGGTTCAAGTGTAGTATTACAAGTCACAATCCCCGAAAGATTTGTTATGTTTATAGTGATGTTATTATCACCAAAACTTTCTAGAATCGTGGTTATCTCTTGAGCGGCCTCGTCTTCAAGATGGCGACTAGATGTTACAATCAGATTCAAAATAATGCTGTTATCTCCGTTTTAGTTATCTTTCCAGATCTTAATACTTTCAAATCATCTTCAACTATTTCTACAACTGTGGATTCATTCGAATTTAGTATTCTTCCACCATCTAAGAAAACATCGAATCCTGCAAAGTTCGCCAATACTTCCTTTGAATCAGAAAATGGTGGATTTCCAGAATAATTTGCACTAGTCCCAACTATGATTTTACATTCCTTCAAAAGAGATAGTACACATGGGTGATTAGGAACTCGTACCGCAATTTTGTCATCTAACTTCATAGACTCCTTAATTTCATTATCTTTTAATTTTAAAACTAGGGTTACTGGTCCTGGCCAGAATCTGTCTGCAATTTTGTTAGATAATTTATCAAATATGGCTATTTCCGATATCTCTTTTTTTGAATATCCAAGGACAGGCAAATTTTTGGATTCGCCCCTTTTCTTTATTCTGTAGACTGCATCAACAGCTTTTGGATTTCGCGGATCGCATCCTATGCCATAAACGGTATCTGTAGGAAATACAACTAGACCACCTTTCTTTACTGTAATGGCAGCTAATTTGATTCCATGCGGATCGCAAGCAACAATCACAATTTTTTCAAAAGGCGATGAAGTAAATTATGTCTTGTTATTAAACAATATAAGATTGATTGACGTAACCTTGTATATGGGTGAAGAAATTCAACAATGTCAATGTCCACCTGGAGGTGAAACATATGTCAATGAAGACGGAATGGACATTTGTGTTTCATGTGGTGGTTGGGTAGGAGCTTCTGTCTAAAAGAATCATTGTTAAAACAACATATCAGCGGAACTTTAATTATCTACATTTGATGTTTCAAAACCAAAAATAGTTATCCACCTAAATCCTTAATAGTAATTTACTTTTTTCTACTGACGATGTCAAACGAATACGATAATGATTTTGAAGATGATTTTGATGATGATATCGAAGATGAAGAAGATGTCGAAGAAGATAAAAGCTAAATTCTTAAACCAAATGTCTCTGCAAATTCTCTGAATCCACGATATGCCTGCAAGAATTCCCTTCCTCTTGAACTAATCTTATACTTGCATGCTCTATCAGAGCTTGTTTGTTCCAAAAGGCCCTGCTGCACTAATGTTTCTAAAATTTTTGATATTCTTCCATAAGAAATGTTAGCTTTTCGTATGAGATAGGTAACACTGGCACCAGTCTCATCTGGTACCTCATCTCTTGTAGTAGTAAGTATATCGCCAATTATACTCATGTGAGTTCTATATATTGCCGCCAAATTTCATCCCTCTTAATGGAACTTTGGAGATGGGTACGAACAGAGCTCCCAATCCTACTATCTTAGTTGAGAGTGATATCACATAAAGGACTGATTTTGGAAACACCACGGAATACCATCCAAGAAATTCTCCTAATGCAAGGAGCCCTAGACCAGAAGCAACGAAAATCGTACTAGTCTTCCTATTTTCCATATATGACATTATTGTCTCTATTGTCCCATATACCAGTAGGATAAAAGAAATTGACCTTATAATATGCTCAATTGAATTACCTGGAATGATGAAAAGTGGTACAACAATTGATTTCAAATATCTTGACTTGGGGAAAAATGACTTGATACCATGGGAAAATGCAATAAAAAAATACCCTATTGTTTGAATTCCAATTCCTAAAGTTTGAATTCCTGATTCTATTTTTCCAGAATGAATGAAAAAAGAATCGCCTATGTATCCCAAACCTACAACGCCAAATCCTATGCTTATTGCCAAAAAAGCTATTGTTAAACGGAAAAGTGTTGGGCTGCCAGTATTTTTAAAACCAATATGTGCAAAAATTCCTATTAGAAGACCTACTCCAAAACCTACTAGATTAAGAATTATCTCAAGTACAAATTCCAACTAATCGCAGTATTCATTCAAAATTAATTAAGTCTTACAGGTAAATTTTTTCTACCAATCGTCAAGAGTTCCAGCTGTAGTGCCTTCTGTAGCGGAAGCATAATCTCCTAGAATATCAGAATATCTGGCATCTTTGTATGTAAGATATTTTACATATTCACCATATGTCATATCAAGTGAACAATGTGAACACTTGACAAATGAAAAATCATCTCCCATCTCTGCTATGTCGCTGCATTTTGGGCATTTTATCTTCATATCATATCTACGTTAATTGCGCTAATATCTCTTTATTAAAAGAATAAATTGCGACAATTTGTTGTCACGTTATGGCAAAAATATGTACCAAATGTAAAAAAGATATTCCGGTAGAAGTAGAACTTGATCCTATGGCAGCAAATTATCCCTGCTGTAATGAATGTTGGGCCGAATGGAAACAATACAGAGTTATGGTTATGAATGAAATGAAGCTTGACATGTCAATGCCAGATCACAGAAAGGTTCTCAAAAAATATGAAAAAGTCTTTGTTGGTGTTTTAACACCAGAAGGAGATGTCGTAAACTTTGCCGATGAAAACAAACGAAATCCCGAAAAACCAACTTAAATTCCAAGCTCGATTTTTGCTCTATCTGGTATCGTGAGAAGTAGCCTCTTTTTTTTATTATCCTGCAAAACATCAGTTATTTTTTTAACTGATTTAGAAATTGTATCCTTTTCACTTTGATTCAAGGATAGATACACTTCCAAAATTCCATCTAGATTAAATAAAATGATTTTTTGTGGATTTTCTGTAATTTCGTTAATGTATGTCGTAAACATGACAGTTCTTTGCTCTTCTGATAAAGTGCTCAAAATTTCAAGCCAAGTCTTAAACAGCTTTGAAAATTTATCAAATGGGATCGTAGGCCCAGCTTGGAGAGCATTGTTTATTATTTCTTGTTTATCTAATTGTGACATTGAAAAAAATTCTATCAATCTTTTTTTCAAAATAGGTTTTCGAAGAAACTCTGGAAGACTTGCTAATGAAACTATGATATTTCCAGCATAGTTTGGTTCTGACAACAAAATTGCACTGACTCACTTTGTTAAAATTGTATTGGTATAATTTGGCTTAAATATGTCCAGCTATGTTTTCCTTGTATGCCTTCAACAGTTATTGTGGGTGGATTTTATGGAGATGAAGGAAAAGGTAAGATAATTTCCTATCTTGCAATGAAAGATAATCCGGTGATTGCTGTAAGGGGAGGTGCAGGTCCAAATGCCGGTCACACAATTGAATATGACAATAAAAAATACAAAGTAAGAATGTTGCCAAGTGCATTTTTGAATAAAAATACTAGACTTCTTATTGGACCTGGAGTCGTGGTAAGTCCAGAAATTCTTTTAAAAGAAATAGAAGAATTTGGAGTATCTGATAGATCATTTGTAGATTTTCAATGCGGAATTATTGAAGAATCTCATAAAACAGCTGACTCTCAAGGTAGGTTGAAAGAATCAATTGGCAGTACTGGTTCAGGTACAGGACCTGCTAATGCAGATAGAGCTATGAGAACGCTAAAACTTGCCAAAGATATAGATTCTCTGGCGCTTTATCTTGAGGATGTACCTAATGCAATTAACTATGCTTTACAGCAAAACGAGAATGTTCTTGTTGAAGGAACACAAGGTACATTTCTCTCATTATGGCATGGAACATATCCTTATGTTACATCAAAGGATGTTACTGCGTCAGGAATATGTTCTGATATTGGACTTGGGCCAAAGAACGTAACTGATGTAATGGTAGTTTTCAAGTCTTATGTAACTAGAGTTGGTACAGGTCCTTTAAAGAACGAACTTTCTCCAGAACAAACAACTACAAAAGGATGGCAAGAAATTGGAACGGTAACTGGCAGACAAAGAAGAGCAGCTGAATTTGATTTTGAACTTGCAAAAAGGGCAATTATGCTTAACAGCGCAACTCAAATTGCCATAACCAAGCTTGACGTAATTTTTCCTGAATGTGTACACATGCAGTCTTTTTTGGATCTTAGCTCGCCAGCAAAATATTTTATCAAATCAATCGAAGATCAACTTAAGGTGCCAATAACTCTTATTGGTACTGGCCCAGACGTAAATGATATAATTGATCGACGCGAGTCATAAAGATTAGAATAGTAACTAACTACCTTTTAATGGGGTATTTTTTTCAAGAGATCTATGATAAAACTACCACATTACATTCAAGTTGCTGATATAATAGAATTTTCAAGACTAGTATGTGCTTTTGAAAGAGTTCCGCGTACATCTTTTTCATTTGATCTTGATGGTCAACATGTTATTTCTGTCCAAATGGATCTTCTTAAAGAAAAACCGGTAATCTATTTTACTCCAATAGATAAGATTGGTCATTATCTTTCATATGGTTTTAAGGGAGGAAAAGAAGATTCTGAGATTGTTAATACCATCACAAATCCTACATATCTCTATTCACCAATTGTTAGAGTAAAATCATTACCTCCATCTCTAAAACCAGAAACAAACAAAGAATTAGAAGTAACTTATGAACCGCTTGAGCTTGAAGACATTACAAGTCTGATAAAACTAAGCTATGGATTTGAAGAAGCCCCATTCCCGCTTTTTGCTTTTCAAAATGGAACAAATTGGGTGATAGGTGTCTTTATGAATTTTAATGAATCAGATGAGGTGTCCTATTTCTGTCATGTTAAATTAGATAGTGAACCAATGAAACCCTTTTTGAAATATTCAAGTAAGGATGGATTGATACCTACTTTTGTAAGTGCTATAACGGAGCATGGTTATTCCTATCTTAAAGTAATAAAACTAAAAGATAAACATCCGCTAGTTAAACTATGACTGGTTATAGAACAAGAATAAGAGAATCTGCATCTGGTAAAAGCAGAATCATATTGGCAAACGATTTGGAAAACCCATCTACTCAAAAACTAGAAAGTAATACAATAAAAAATATAAAAACACTAAATAAATTTCTATGTGCAATTAAATTTAATTTTCATCTAATCTTACCACTTGGAATAAAAAGTCTTACAAAAATAAACCGTGTTGCTCATGATGCAGGCTTGCAAACTATTGCAGATATAAAATTAAATGATATTGGAAATACCAATAAAATTGCAACTGAGAAATTGTGGCAAGCAGGATTTGATGCGGTAATCGTAAATCCAATAATGGGCTCCGAAAATCTGCAAAGTCTTATTGAATCTGCACATAAAGATGATCATGGGATTATAACACTTGTTCATATGAGTCATCCTGGTGCAAAATTAGGATATGGTCTTACCGTACTACAGAACAAAAAGACATTAAAAATTAATGAATTATTTTTGGAATGGTCTTGTTCTATGAAAGCAGACGGTATTGTAGTTGGCGCAACAGTTCCACAAATAATAAAGTCATGCTCCAAAAGATCAAAAGGACGATGTGAAATTTACTCTCCCGGAGTTGGTACACAAGGTGGGGATCCAGTCAATGCAATTCGGTCTGGTGCAAATTATCTAATTGTTGGACGAACAATTTTGAATGCAAAAGATCCTGTTTTGGAAGCGAAAAAACTTCAAGAACTAAGTCTTGGCATCTAAGTTTCTTAGTTTTTTTATTACATTTTGTGCGTTCTTATAGGTTAGTTTCTTTAACGCGTCATTATATCCAAGCCAGATAAATCCTTGATGCTCATGAGAAATCTTAACATCTGCAGTATTTGTTTTAGCAAGAAAGAAAACAACTTCTTTGTGAATCAATTCCCCATCCCGTTGATAATGATATTCTACTTTATCCTCAAAACCATCGACAAAACTCACGTCAGTTATGCCTGTTTCTTCTCTGATTTCTCTTATCACTGTCTCCTTTAGGGTTTCACCTTCCTCGATATTTCCCTTGACAAAATCCCAATGACCAGAAGGATAGTTTAGAAGAAGATACATCTTACCAGAGGGAGTTTCTCTAAATAAAACTGTCCCTGCTGATCTTTCCTCAATCATTACTTAGGACAATTAGTTCAGCTACGTATTCTTTTCTACTATTTTCCTAATCTTCGTGCTCTTCTTTGGAATGTTCTAATTGCTCTCATGAGATCTATCTTTCTAAACTCTGGCCAGTATACATCCATAAAAACAAGTTCACTGTAAGCACTTTGCCATACTAAAAACCCACTGAGTCTCTTTTCTCCAGAAGTTCTCAATATCATATCTGGTGATGATTGTGGAAGATGTGATGTATAAAGACAGGATTCAATAACGTCCTTGTCTATTGCATCTACATCAAGCGAACCTTCCTTGATCTTGACTGCAATCTTTTTTACAGCATCTACTAATTCGTTCTGACCACCGTAAGCTATAGCTATGTTAAGATAATGATCATCGTAATCCTTTGTAGTATCATCCAATCTATTCAAAACTTCTTTTAGAAATTCTGGCAATATCTCAACACGACCAATAGCTTTTATCCTCATACGATTTTTGTGTATTCGCGGATCGTTATACAATTTTTCAAGTCTGGCTTTTATCAAACCATAAAGATACTGTAATTCAGCATCATCGCGAGCCAAATTCTCTTCGGATAAAACATAAAGTGTTATTATCTTTATGTCAAGCTCTTCGCACCAGTCTAATAATTTTTCAACAGCGTCAGCTCCGCTGAAATGACCGTCAATCTTTAGAATTAGATTCCTTTTTGCCCATCTCCTATTGCCATCCAATATTATTGCAATGTGGTTTGGAATTACCCCATTCCTGATTTCCTTTTCAAGCTTGTTTGAATAGACTTTATAAAATCCAGCAAAATGAAGCGCTTTTTCTTTTATTCCGATAGTACTTCACCGCCTTTCTTCCTTCTATATCTACGGAAGAGCAGTGAGGCAGATATCAGTATTACTGCTAGTCCAAGTAATAGAGGCGGGAGTAGAGTGAATGGACTTTCATTATGTGTCATAATTGTTGTGAACTGTAACACAATAGGATAGAGTGTTATCAAAACAACAATTCTAAGTATGTCCGTTATTGATCTTATGCTTCCTTTGAACCAGCTGCTTAACAATGATCCTCCGAACATAGATCCTACACCCATCCACAAAAATGGTAACATTCCAGAAACAAAAGTACCAATCACCACTTTATCTGTGGCCAGTTTCAATATGTCCGGTTTTGCCGTAATTAGATCTGGATTAATAGCTCCTAATCCTGAGGGTATTGAAACTAGAATCAAAAGTATTCCAGTTACCATTGTAAATGTTCTGATAAATCCTGCAGGTGTAGGTTTTACCCAATGTGACCAAGCTCGATCAACATCAAAAGCTCTGATTAGAAATGCTCCACCAAGAATGCTTACTAAAACTGCAAAGATTTCTCTGGTCATTCCAAGTACTGTGGCAATCCCTCCAATCAAAAGCAAAATTCCTGGAACTCCAAGGAAAAATTTTGAATATTTTGAATCAAAAGCAATTGCTTTCAAATATCTTCCAAAGACTGCATATGAATATTCTACACTTCTACTAGCCCGCATGACAACTCTTCGAACTGAAACAATGGGTAATACATTTTGAATTATTGGAATCACACTTTCGTCATCTTCTCCATCAGAAACAATTACTGCTCCATTTGCAGTGTATTTTTCCATAACTGATTTTACTTGTAAAACTATTTTCTCATCAGCTTCTACTCCTCTGTTTTCTGTACCGGAAACAAGAATTACTTCTGCCTGATATCCTTTGCTTACTAGATCTTCGTAGGTTTTTACTGCTGCAAAAATTGAATTAGAATCTGCATCTTCAGGATCTTCTAATGCAAGTCTTTGTGCAGCATCAATACATGCATTTCTACCAACAATTGGTGTGATAACTCCTGCCCTGCCAATATCATCATCTCTGTCAACACAAATTACTAGCAATCTATTGGTCCTGCCCTCAATAGTATTTTTTTGCAGATTGGCCTCTTTTATTGACATGATATATACAAAAATTGTATTTCCTATTAATTAATCTAATTTATACATCATCAAACCATTGTTATCAAAAAATTTGACGTAAAAAATCACTAATCTCATGGTTTTGTCTCATTAGCCTTTATTGCATATGACTTAGATTCCTTTCTCATAGAGTCCAACTTTTGTAGTTCACCTTGAAGATCATTAATTGAGACGTTGCCTTTGACCTTGTTTGCGATGACTATAGTTTCTGTTAGATAATCATTGTACTTTTTTAGGGCTTCGCCATAATTGAGATAACTTTCACGCCATTCTTGAGGTGCTCTACTTTCTATTATTTCAGATAAGAGAGAATCTACTTGTGAGGACGATGTTTGGGCTCTCGTTATAAAATCATCAGGAGAAAGAGAACCACCAAGCATGTTATTTAACTCGTTACTAGTCTCATTGATTATGATATCGTGTCTTTCTTTGATACTTTCTAATTCATTACGATAATCAGAAAGGAGAGGACCAGAGTTAGAGTGTTGGGGAATTAACCATAATGAAAAACTGGCAGCGGTGATTATGCCCAGTATTATTGCAGTAAGGATTATGCCTTTTTTTGTTGCCACCCCCTCCGTCATGCGATGGCGGTTAAAAGCATAACTGACTCTAACGTAATTTTATATCTCATTAGGCACAAATTTGCTAATTTATGAAAGTTGGATCATTTACTCATTAGAAATAACAAAAAATTCTAACATTTTATAGAATTTCTATATATCTCAACTAATAAACAAATTGTAAAAATTCATGAGCCTCTAGCGTATAGTGAAATAATTTTTACATCGTCTTCCTAAATACAACTTCATTCGTAAACATGTGAAATGACTACAGCATATTGCGTAAAATGCAGGAAGAAAGTCGAGATATCGGGTCCAAAAGAAGTTAAGCTAAAAAACGGCCGACCTGCAGTAAAGGGCACATGCCCAAAATGTGGCACTAACGTTTTTCGAATAGGAAAGCCTTAGGGACCATTTTCTTCTTTTTTAAACTAAATCAATATAGGTAGCCATCCGCGAGTTCTGTTATTGGCAAAAGGCGAATATGAAAAACTATTAAAAAAAATCCAAGACAAGATTTCTGAAAACAAAAAAGATACAGGTTCTAGGTTTGAACTCCCAGCAGTTGACATAATGTGGCAAGGTAACAGAACATTTTTCCGTAACTTTGCTGACTTTCCAAAACTTCTAAGAAGGGATCCTGAAAAAGTACTTCAATATCTTTCAAAAGAGTTTGCATCACCAGTTCAAGTGGCTGGTGATAAAGCAGTATTCGTAGGAAAAAAAGATCCCCATGATTTTACTATGCTTTTGACAAGATACGTAAAAGAATATTTGGAATGTCCGACCTGCAAAAGTCCTGATACTAGAGTAGAAAAATCAAATAGGCTCACTTTCCTAGTATGTGAAGCATGTGGAGCAAAATCCTCACTTAAGGGTCCATACGCGTAATGGCGTTTGCAGTACGAACAGTTATTTATCAACAAAAAAGGATGCTGAATATTTGTGATGCCAATCTAGTTGGAAGAACTATTACAAAATCAGATTTAACATTAAACATTAGCAGAAGCTATTTTGCAGAACGAATTGTTGAGAAGGAGGAAGCAGAAGAACTTTTGAAAACTTGTTCAATAATAAACATGGTAGGAAAAGAAACTATTTCTTTATCTATCAAAATTGGAATAGGATCTTCAAAAGGTGTAAAAGAAATTGAGGACATTCCATTTCTTTTAGTTTTTAAATTCTGACAAAACACCACAATTATATACGTTCGAGAGGAAACATTTTTTGATCATAGTGGGAAAACGTAAAGTTCTAAACGAAAGTGAACTTAAAGAAATGAAATTACCAGAGGAATACGAACTTCTTGGTAGAGTTATAAAACTTTTAGGTAGTGATCATGTTTTGGTAAAATGTACTGATGATAAAACACGAATGGGTAGAATTCGTGGAAAGCTAAAAAGAAAAATCTGGATACGTGATAATGATGTTGTTACAATTGCTCCATGGGATTTCAAAGCAGATGAAAAAGGTGATATTACTTGGAGGTATACTCTATCTCAAGTTGACTGGTTGAAAAATAACGGTCATTTGCCAAAAGACTTCTAACATATCCGTAACTAATTTTACACGGTAAATTCAATTTATGATGTTGTCAGACGATCTTGAAAAGAAACTAGCAGAACGAATTGATCATAAAGTTCTTGCAAATGAGAGAAGGGAGAAATCCTACAAAGGCGTATTTGATAGAAATAAAGTTGTAGACGATGTTCTGGACAAAACTACAATAATGATCTTATCAAAGATGATAAATTCTGGAATTATATCGTATGTTAACGGAACAATTGGTTCTGGTAAAGAATCTAAGGTATATTGGGCTGTGGATCCTTCTGGAAGAGATATTGCCTTGAAGATATATCTTGTAACTGCCACTAATTTTAAAAAAAGACTTCCATATCTTCTAGGGGATCCAAGATTTTCAAGTATCAAAAAAGGTACCAGAAATATGGTGGAGCTTTGGGCCAAAAAGGAATTTCGAAATTTGAATCAATGTGTCAAGGCTGGTATTCCAGCAGTCAGACCTGTTAGCCTGATAAAAAATGTATTAGCTTTAGAATTTGTAGGAAAAGATGGAGTACCTGCACCTACCTTAGTAGAAATCGAAGTTACTTATGATGACTATAGACAATCAATTTCAATTATTTCAGATCTTTATACCAAGGCTAAACTAGTACATGCTGATTTGTCTGAATATAATATCTTTAAAACTGAGAAAGGTTTGATTGTACTTGATTTTGGTTCCTCAGTTGACATAAAACATCAAAATGCAAAAGAATTCCTTGAAAGAGATATTAAAAATATAACTAATTTCTTTGTTAAAAGAGGCTTGACAGTAGAGAATCCATCTGATATACTTGAGAGGATAATGAATTGAGTTTTGAAAAAGTTATTCTTATTCCACTTGATAGAATTGGCGTACTAATTGGCAAATCAGGAAAAGTAAAATTAAAAATAGAAAAAATATGCTCAGTTACAATTGATATAGATAGCGAATCAGGTGAAGTAACTATTAGAGGAACTGGAAAAATAGAAGATATGCTTCCTTTCAAGGCTGAAGAAGTTGTTATGGCAATAGGTCGTGGATTTTCTCCTGAAAAAGCAATGCGGCTTTTACAGGGTGAAAATGCATTACATGTTATTGATTTGAGAGAATTTGGCGGTAAATCTTCTTCCCATATTGAAAGAATAAAAGCAAGAATAATTGGAGAGGGTGGTAGAGTCAGACAAAATATGGAACAACTTAGCGGTGCAAGTATCTCAGTCTATGGACGTACAGTAGCAATAATTGGGGAAGGAAATCACCTAAGAACTGCAGTAGATGCCATTACTACACTCTCAAGTGGAAGCACACATGGAAAAGTTTACAATGACTTACAGGAAGCAAGACGCAGAGAAAAACTAGAAAGACTACAGCTATGGGAGAACGGAAATGTCTTTGACTAAAGAAACCTTTAGCCAGATCTCACCAAGTGAGTTTTTTTATAGAAATAGAGATCTTGCAGGTTTTAGTAATCCTACAAGATCACTATATACATCAGTTAGAGAATTTGTTGAAAATGCATTAGATGCATGTGACCAAAAGAAAATTTTACCAGATATTCATCTGTCAATTAAAGCAGTAGATCCTGAACAACCAGATCCAAAACCATACATACTTTCAGTAAAAGACAATGGCCCTGGCATTGAACCAAAACATGTGCCTCTCGCATTTGGAACTGTTCTCTATGGCTCAAAATTCGGATTAAAACAAGCCAGAGGCATGTTTGGACTTGGAGCAACAATGGCTATACTATATGGTCAGATTACAACAAACAAGCCAGTTATTGTAAAAAGCTGTGCCGATGGGAAAACACAAGATGAATTTGTAATGTTACTTGATATACAAAAAAATAAACCAGTTATACAAAAACATACCACAAAAGAAGCTTCAAAAACTGGGCTTTCAGTTAGCATTATTTTAGAGGGAGACTATTCAAAGGCAGGAACTAAAATTCGTGATTATGTATCACAAACATCCCTGATCACGCCATATGCTTCTATAACATTTGAAGATCCTTCCGGAGAAAAATCTCATTTTCCCAGAATTGTAAAAGAAATGCCACCTGCACCTACTATCATAAAACCACATCCACATGGCATTGATGTAGAGACAATTAGAAGAATGATAGTAGATACACACTATCAAATACCAATTGTTGATAATAATATGATTACAAAAGTTCGAAGTGAACTTGGATTGCAGAAAAAAAATCTTAATTCAAAAGGTATCATGGAACGAGCACAGAAAAAATGGTCAGGTCTTTCTAGGCCTGTAAGAACAGTTGTTGCAATGATATCATTTCTCAATTTAGATTTTGATGGATTGAGCAAAATTCGTATAGATGATCTTGATGTTGCAAATAAAAAACTCACATATTGGAATTTTGGTGAATCTAAATCACATGTAGTTGAATTAGATTCAGAGAGTCCATATTACAAACAACTAGCAAATACTGTACAGGGAGATACCTTACATGCCTTTTTGACAAAAAGATTCCAACGAGTTGGACCAACAACTGCAGATAAATTCTGTGAATTTGCCAAATTTAAGTCTGAAAAAAGAATTGGCAGTATGACTAATGATGAACTTGTTAAACTTGCTGACGCACTTCAAAAATTTGAAGAATTTCTGTCCCCAGATCCAAGTTGCCTTGCACCCCTTGGAGAAGAGCCATTATCAAAAGGAGTAATGAAATTTTTTAATCCAGAATTTGCGTCTGTTATTCAGCGAAGTGCTTCTGCTTACTCTGGATTTCCATTTGTAGTTGAGATGGGAGTTGCATATGGGGGAGATATTCCGGCGGCCGGACTTAAGGTATATCGCTTTGCCAACCGTATTCCACTTCTTTATGATGAAGGAAGTGATGTTGTTCTTAAGATTGTAAATGAAATGGATTGGAGTCGTTATAAGATTAAGGGAGATCCACCTCTTGTTATTGTTTCACATATATGTTCTACCAGAATTCCATACAAAACGGTAGGAAAGGAAAATGTTGCTGACAGACCTGAAATAGAACGCGAACTTAAAAATGCATTACAGTATTTGGCAAGAAAATTGGCAGTACATATGTCAAGACAAGGAATAGCAGACATGGCAAAAAAAAGAGCTAACCTATATTCAAAATACATCCCACTTATTGCACAATTTGCAACGGAGCTTTCTGCAAACAAAAAAGAACCAAATTATAAACAACTAATAAAGAAGGGAAGTGAACTTGAAGAACAACAAATCTAAAACAGCTAAAACTGCGGAAGCAAGAAAGGAAAAATTACTTTTAACGCTAAAAAATCAGGGTCTTACAATTTATAATGATTTGGAGAATGGTAAATTTCCACAATTTTCAATTCCAAGCAGATCTGTTAGCAATATAGTATATGATAAGAAATTAAGACAATACATTCTTGGTAATTCTAGTGCAGTTCGAAGCGCAAGAAACATGTCGCAGCTTCGTTCATACACACAACTTTCATGGCTTTCATTTTTTGTAAACAGACTAGTAAAAGAAGGAAAATCATCTACCTTGAGAGATATTTATTATTCATCACAAGCTTTTGAAATTGATTTTGAAGATCAGCCAGAATCTGATAATATAATAGTTGATCTTGAGGCCTTACTTTCATTTCCTCGAGAAGACTTTCACATCTTTCCTGAAGAGCGAAGCAGTGTTTTTGGGGATCTAACAATAGAATATACCGTACCTGGATATGAAGGAAGGAAAGTTAATCTTTCTGATCACCCTGATGGATATCTGATAGGACCAAGCCTTAGTAGTGCAGAATTGATAGATACAAGTGCTGAGCTTGTGATTGCAATAGAGAAAGGTGGTCTTTTCACAAGGTTTGTTGAAGAAAAAGTTCACAAAAAATTCAAAGCAATAATAGTTGATACTGCAGGCCAGGCACCACGTTCTACCAGGGCTCTTCTGAAAAGACTTAACACAGAACTGGGATTGCCAGTTGTTATCTTGGCAGACGGCGATGTATATGGTGAACACATTGCTATGGTCATAAAATCTGGATCTGCAAACGCCGCACATTTAAGAGAATTAACAGTTCCTGATGCAAAGTGGCTTGGTGTATGGGCTACAGATATTGAAAAATACAAACTCCCAACAATACCTATGACTGAATCCGATATTAAGAGAATATATGATTTGCAGAAGGATCCTCGCTACCAAGAGGGAAACTGGAAGACACAACTGGAAGTATTCTTAAAACTAAAACGAAAGGCTGAGCTTGAAGCCTTTTCTAAATACGGACTGACAAATATTACTGATAAATATCTGCCAGAAAAATTAGAGTTATCAAAGAGCCTCTAATTTTTTAATTCTTAGTGTTAGAACTCCATTTCTGTACTTAAAGTCATGAATTCCCATATCTGGAGTGGCTTCTATGTGAACTTCTTTAGAAAATTTGCTTGATCCTCTTATGTATAAAATGCCATCAATCAATCTAACTGTAACTTGATCTTCTGGTCCTGGTACTTCTGCTACAAATACCAATTCTTGATCTCCTTTTATCAAGTCGTATACCCAATTCTTTGTATCACTCTCTTTTGTAGTATATTGCGGCTGTGTGTCCTTTGTCATCTTCTTTAGTACTCTTACCCAGTAAATCATAATGGCAGCTGTAATGCCTATCAAAATAAAGCTGACATAGCCTTCTGAAGCTCTTAAAGACATAATGTAAACTGCTCCAAGAAATAACAATACCATTAATGGTATTATGAAATCAAGAGATTTGTCATTTGAATATCTATTTTTGTAGCTTGCCAAGGTTTTCTGTATATTCCATCATTACACCAAATATAAAGGATCTTTGATTTTTTACATCTGATAAACCTATTAGACTAAAGTTATTTTTATTGATTTAATTTCTAATCAAATTATGAAATATTTTGTAAAATATTTAGGTAGTTTCCCATCGCTTGAACAAACTGTGATCGATATCGAATTGATCTAGACATTTTCCAACAACATGATTTAGTACGTCATCTATTGTTTTTGGTTTATTGTAGAATCCTGGCATTGCAGGTAGAATGATCACTCCAATCCTTGCAAGTTTTAACATATTTTCTAGATGGATGCTCGTAACTGGTGTTTCACGTGGAACAAGTATCAATTTTCTTGATTCTTTTATAGTTACTCCAGCTGCTCTTGCAACCAAAGTTTCTTCATAACCATTTGCTATGCTTGAAAGTGTCTTCATGCTACATGGAATTACAATCATTCCATCTGTTTTGTGGGTTCCACTTGAAACACTTGCCGCCATGTTAGAGTCATCAGAATAATGATCTGCAAGAGATCTTACATATTTGAAATCATACTCTGTCTCTAAAACAAGACATTTTTTTGCCCACTCTGTCATGATTAAATGAATTTCAACATTACACTTCTTTAAAATTTCAAGCATTCTTATACCATAAAGAATACCCGAGCTACCAGTGATACCTATGATTAACCTCATACACGAACTGCTTTAGTTTAATATTTAATTCCAACGATACGATACATGCCTCATCTTTAATTACATCGTGATTTTCTCAGACGTTATGAGTGTGAATTTGAATAATGTTGAAGAAAAACTAGTCTCGGAGCTTAGGCTTTCACCAATTCAAACAAAGGTGTTTGTTTTGGTTGTAAAAAATGGCAAAATGTCTGCAGAAACTATTGCAAAAAAATTAGAAATATCTGATTCAGTAGCACTAGAAACTGCACAAAGTCTAGTCGAACTTGGTGGTTTTATTGATATAACAACAACAGAATTTGAATCGACACATCCAAGGTTTGCAGTTGTAAATATGTACAAACGTATGTGCCAAAGAGAAAACATTCAATTTAAAAAAAATATACTTGTCGATAACATATCTATTGTTTTAGAAAAACCATATGATGATGCAAGAACTAAATAGAACCATATCTGGAGAAGAAATCATGTCAACAGATCAAGAGACATGTAAACACGAAATAGTTTATTTTGGTGTTACAAACATAAATTATGAAAAAAGAACAATTGGCTCAGTTGATATCTGGCGTTGTGTTAAATGTAAAAAAATATTCTGTGAAGAAAAACAACTAGGAATTGAAAATATAGTAGATTATGTAGGAATGCCAAAAATAGACAAAGATCAAAAATGGGCAGTTCTTTTATGTAATTTAAAAAAACATAAAGAAAAATGGAAGCTTGTAAAGCTTAGAAAGGACGATGAGATCCAACATGAATGTCTGGATGAGAAAGTAATAAAGCTAAAAGTAAATGACTTTAAGATTCAAGACGAAAAACACTGGAACTTTCTTATAGAAAACTCTGTTAATAAGGCAGTTGAAATTTAGGGTTTATTAATGAATCTTAGAGTTCATATCAACAATGTTCATGGAAGTCAGATAGCTGCTAAAATTACTGGAGTTTTTACCCTTGACGAGCTCTATTCGTTTAGATTCAATGCTATTGCTTTTGGAAGAATTGGAGGACATAATATTGGAGCAAAAATTCCTAAATCTACTCAGAAAGCAATTGCCAAATTAGGTTATAATGTAGATGAAGTGATTAATGAACTTCAACAAAAATTAGTTCGTGGAGATATTACTTTACCAGAGGGACTCAAAAAAGAAACTTTTGCTGACAGTTAAAACTGAGCTTCTGTTAGCGCCTTTTCACAAGAACAATTTCTTTGCGGTGGTATTAAATCAGGAATAAGAGTAAGAATTTTCTTTGTAGTTTCAACATTTTTTGATAATGTTTCCAAAACTTCTTTTGCTGTTACTGGTTTATCTGCCCATACGTCATAATCTGTGACAGTTGAAATTGAAGCATAGCATATTTGAGCTTCTCTGGCAAGCTGACATTCTGGTACCAAAGTCATGCCTATGATGTCAGCTCCTATTACTTCTTTATAGAATTTTGATTCAGCACGTGTTGAAAATCTTGGTCCTTCTATGCAAACATATGTGCAATTTTTATGAATCTTTAGATTTATTCTATCTGCAGCTTTACTTATTGCATCTTGAAGTTCTGGGCAAAAAGGATCTGCAACAGATATGTGAACTACCTTTTCTCCCTCAAAAAAAGAATACTTTCTTGACTTTGTAAAATCAATAAATTGTGATGGTAAAACAAAATCTCCAGGTTTGAGATCTGGTTTTAGACTTCCCACTGCAGAAGGTGCGATTATTCTCTTTATGCCAATTTCTTTGAAAGCCCAAATGTTAGCCCTGAAATTAATTAAATGAGGTGGAATTGTATGCTTTCTTCCATGCCGTGGCATAAATGCAACTTTTTTGCCTTTGAAAAATCCCACTGTTATAGAATCTGACGTCTTTCCAAATGGAGTATCAATAGTAATTTCTTTGCTTTCAGTCAAGAGGCCAGAATCATAAATTCCAGTTCCGCCAAATATGCCTATTTCTGCTTGTTCCATTAGTATTTCACTAGCGATTCATGTCTGTAGCTTTTAATTTCTTTTGAACCTTTTAGATCCGTTAATTCTATTATGAATGCAAATCCAGTTACAGCACCACCGATTTTCTCAACTAGTTTAGCTGCAGCTTTTGCTGTTCCACCAGTGGCTAATAGATCGTCACAAATAAGTACTCTTTGTCCTTTTTTTATGGCGTCGTTTTGAATTTCCATTGTTGCGCTTCCATATTCTATGTTATAGGATATTTTCTTAGTGGCTCCTGGTAACTTTCCTTGCTTGCGTATCATTATCATTCCTTTGTTATATCTTAATGCAAGTGCACAAGCCAGAGGAAAACCTCTTGATTCAATTCCTGCAATTAAATCGATCTCATTTGTATGGTAAAGTCTAGCAAATTCATCCACGACTAGCGAGAGAGCAGATGGATCTCTTAGTAGTGGACTGATATCACGAAACAAAATTCCCTTTTTAGGAAAATCTGGTATTTCTGCAATTTTTTCTTTTAGATTCACAACATGACTGGCGCTAGGTGGATATAAAAAATATTTCTAATTAAAAAGATATTATTGAACACTTATGTTTGTAGTTGCTTGACCAGTTGCAGATTTTACCTGGATTGTATAAGACCCAGGATTGAAGCTTAGAGGTATCTTCCATATTGTACTAAAGTTTCCTATATTTGTTGATGATATGTTAAGAGATGTAAGTTGAGTGCTATTATTACCAAGTACCATGATGATTACGTTAGCATCACTACCGGCACCAGTGCCAGAAATCGTGACAATATCTCCTCTGACATAAATTGGCGGAACCCTGTCAAGTCTAACACTTATTCCTTCATGGCCTGATTTTACTGTAATAGTAAGACTTGTGTGATTAATGCCACTTGTAGCCTCAAGCTTCCAAGTTCCTGGTGTACCGTTCCCCGGAATTCTAAAATCTGTTGAGGAAAAGATTCCTGTTTTGTCACTGAATGTCTCTACAGACTTGACAATAACACCATTAGGATCAGAAAGAGTGACTCTGATTATACAATTTGGGTTGGACTTGCCTAGTATTATGATGTTGTCTCCTAAGAGATATGTGTCCTTTACAGTTTTCATGGTGATTTGTCCACAACCAGTTTGAAGACCAATTGCAAAATTTGCTGCTGTCTTGTCATTTCCTCTAGTAACTACGGCTGAGTATATTCCAGGTGTGTATGATGTAACATTAAAAGAATAATCAACAAATCCATCAGCTCCTAACAAAACAGTATCTGCAAACTTTTGTTTGCCAGATGGATCTACAATTACTAAATTAAGAGTTGAAGTAGGTGGACCTGATATGTTGATAGTAGGCTTCTCTGAGTTTTGATAGTTTAGTTTGTCCATTTTAAGTGTAAGCTGCGGCACTACCGTTTCACCAACTCCAAAGTATATGGTAACTTCGTCGGTTCCTTGTGAAGCTGTTACTTTGTAGGTACCTTTTACAGCTCCAACACCCACCGTATA
This sequence comes from Nitrosopumilaceae archaeon, assembly GCA_035935115.1. Lineage (GTDB taxonomy): Archaea > Thermoproteota > Nitrososphaeria > Nitrososphaerales > Nitrosopumilaceae > TA-20. The sequence continues at coordinate 23,412 of DASYXK010000015.1, read as the reverse complement.
TGCTATTACCACCTTTCCATCAGATGTAACATTGACATCCTTTGCAAGGATTTGATTCCCAGTTGGATCATTAATTCTAAATGATACAGGTTGATTGGAAATAGACGTGCCATTAATTATTATGGTTTTACCAGGATCAACTTTTTGTTGTGATGTTGAAAGTATGATCTGATGGGATGTTACTATGTTATGAGCTTTAGACACTTTGTTTTTGCCATCAGAAACTGCAACGGTATATTCTCCAAAAGGAGCATCTATGGGAACTGTAGTAGTATAAGAATAATGACCTGTTTTATCTGCAGTTGTTGTAAAAGTTGTTAGTGTGTTACCATTTGAATCCAGAACTGTTATAGTTAAAGTACTCCCAGGAGTTGCAGTTCCAGAAAGTGTCTTTGATTCTCCTCTGTGGTATATTGAATCGGCAGTAAGAGTTAACGGTACGTTCTGAGTAAGAGTGTTAGCTCTTTGATGTGCTGGTTGAATTATCGTGGTAAATGTTTTTGAATTGCCATTTTGATCTTTGACAAAGAAACTTACACTGCCAGTTGGTTGATCATCTGGAATTTTTGTAGTTACTATAAAATTACCATTATTAGTTGTAAAGGAATCAATCTTGTTATTTCCAATATACAAATCAAGATTTGCATTAGATGAAAAGCTTTGACCAATAACACGTACATTGATGCCAGGACTTGGTGTAGAAGGAATGATTCTAAAACTTGAGCCATCTAATATTCCTGGATGATTAGTAGATGGTGTTCCAGGTGATGGTGTTCCAGGTGATGGTGTTCCAAGTGATGGTGTTCCAATCTCTCCTGAACCAAGCTCATTGTTTTTGATATCTAGTGCTTTCCACGTTATATCGGGATTTGATTGATCCGTTTTAATAATGAAGTTTGCTGATTGTCCCGCTTTTATTGGATTTGTAGAAGTAAAGGTGAGTGTGTTGCCAGAACTTTTTATGCCAAACCAACCACTGTCTGTCTTAAACGACTTGAAATTACCTCCCTGACCAATTTGCAAAATCACAGAACTAATATCAGAAATGTCCCCCGCGTTGTTAGTAAATTTCAAGGTTGTTGTCATATTGTTATTTGAGGCAGTTACGGTAACAAGATTAGTTGTAGCATGTGCTTCTGTGAAAAATAGTGAAGTAAATGAGCTAGATACAAGTAAAATTAAAAGAAGGACTGCCCTAATTGACGTATATATCATAACAAAACAAAATCTTTCTCCAAATTAAACCTTAACCAGCTTTTATTCATGCCATTACTTTTTTTGCATTTCGAATAGTAGCATAGATAAGTAAAGTACAAATTCTAGTTATTTTCTGAAAAATTATCTTTTATGTGGAATGGTAGTCTCAGAAACAATATTCTGGTTTTGTCTTATCCTCTCAGCAATTAGTCTGTATATTGACCTGAATTGGTCCTTTGTTTTGTCAGACAAAAATTCAGTTTCTTCAAGTGCAATTTTTTCACATATGTATCTACAAATTTCTTCACGGTCAAATTTCTCCCAACCAAGATGTTGATTTTCTCTCCAGATCTCATTTAGATTTTCTATTATGCTCTTTTTACCTTTTGCAATGAGATCTTCTCGAGTTAGATTGGTATATCCTTCCTTTCTTAATTTGATTTCATATGTTTGATTAACAGCATGGAGATAATCCTCATCTATTATGAGATCTTCTATTGCCTGCTTTGGTTGACCGCCAAGTTCAAAAAATATCATCTGGACTGCTTTGAAACCATTTGTTTGTAATAATGTAGAAATTTGACGTGACTGATCCGTGTTATCTAGAAGCACAAATGTGTTGTAACCATGGTTTCTATAAAATATGGCAAGTGGTAAAACTGAATTTTTATTGTATGCTGGAACGATGTTCAATGGGTTCATCGAAAGATTAGGATCTTTTAAGAACTTATCAAACGCATTTAGATACATAGAATCAGTCATTGTTTCTACAATAATGACAGGTCTTGAATTGTATCCGATTTCTCTATCAATAATTGACTCTACAAGACCCCTAGATAGGCCATAAAGAATTGGAGTAAGTGTTTGGTCTTCGGCATTCCAATAATCGTAATAAATATGACTAAGATGTTTTCTCTTATCAAGTTCTACAACAAGCAAGTTTCCTGGAGTATAATCAAATATCATAAATGGAGAATGAGTTGCATATAGAATCTGGTTAGACCCTGCAAGATTTTTTAACAAATCAGAAATTCCTCGCTGTTGAGTCGGATGCAAATTTCTTGCAGGCTCGTCAAGAAGTAGTATTGCTTCTTTTAATTCTGATCTTTGTGTTTCTGCAGCAAAGTTAACAATAAATGAAAAAGTCCACTTGAATCCTTCTGCTCTTCTATTCAAAAGTCCAGTGTTTGTAACTGTACCATCTTTATGAACATCAGAAATTACAACACTCAATATGTTTCCTGGATTATATCTCAGATCAACATGAATTGGATCACCTTTCCATGCAGGATTTAATCTCTCACTTAGCTTCCTACTTGTAGTGTGCAAAAGTTTTATCAATCTTGAGGGAGTATTTGCTACTTGTTCCAGTTTATCTGCATCAAGTTCTGCTAGATAAAATAAATTCTTGACTGTTTCGGCCTTGTCAAATTCCTCAATGTATTCTAATCCTTTTGGCCTTATACCTTTTGTTTCTTTTAAAAACTCGTTAAGATCTATATTCCCAAGGATCTTTTTGTAATCTGAAAAATAAACAAACCTCGGATGTAATTTATCTTCAATAAAATTTTCAAGTGCTGAGCGTTCAGTTGTTCCTACAAGTAGATTATCATAGATGTTATCTACATCTTTGTATATTTTTTCCCATTCTAAAATTACTTGTCTGTCTTCTGACGCTAATAGGTAAATCTGATTGTTGAATTCTGCCATCATATTGGTAAATGCATCTCTTGTTCTTGGAGGATGACCCTGTAAGAATTTCATATCTACTCTTATTCTAATGGGATTTGGAATATTAGATACAAAGTTTTCAATACGCTCTACAAAGTTTTCCCAAGAGTTTAGCCTCTTGCTTGCTTCGCCACTGATTTTTACATCGCCAAAGTCATATTGTACTCTTGGATTTGTCTGAGTTCTGTAGATTTTTATGGTTTTGATATCTTGTAAGTTCGGGAATTTTTCTTGAATTAACTTTATTTCTTTTTCATTTAGTTCAAAATCCCCTTCTACTAACCTTACCTCTAATTTTAGCTCATCTATCATCTCATCGCATAAATCTAATTCAGAAACTTTGGAATCCTTGTTGAGTAAAGTAAGTGCTTCAAGTATTGTTGTTTTTCCACTCTCATTTCTTCCGACGAAAGCAGCCAAATCGCCAACTTTTATTTCACCAGAATCATGAATGCAACGAAATGCACGTACTCTAAATTTTCGAAGTCGCATCTAGCGCCTATGGGCTTGTCTATGATTTAACTTATTCGTCAAAGTTATCTGTTGCCATACTAATTTTTTGACTAAATAGATATAAGGGAATGAAAGTGGTTAGATAACAAAATGACTGTGCAAAAGATAGCTTGGCTCGTTTTTCTTTTTCCAGTTGTAATTTCAATAGTTTTTGGTGCATCAGTACTATCAAATGTGCTAGCACAACCAGATAGACATCTTAACATGTGGCAATTTGTTGCTCATCAACCAGTTCAAACAGGAGATAAGAACATTAAAATTCAAAACCTCTTAAATTCTTATTCTACTTTTACACCAGTAAACATTACGGTATTAGTCAATAACACTGCGTTTGATTGCGGTGATCTCTATATTACAATTTATGACCTTAACACTTCTCCAAACCAAACAGTGGCGCAAAATGGTTACTTTTCACAATGCTTTGCAGAAAATAATTTGACTTTGCCAATTCATGATACCTTTTCACAAATAATTGGAAAGCCGGGTAATTATGAAATTGTAACAGAAATGAAAGACAAAAACAATCAAAATGCGATAAAGTCCACTGCTAACTTTAAAGTTCAATAAATCAAATGTTATGTTATTATATTGCTTTGAACCCAAATACTCTGGGAGTAATTGCATCATTAAGTGATATTTATGGTTATAAAGAAAGAGAAGAAATCTGCAAAAAAAGTAGAAGAAAAGAAAACTGCTGAAAAGAAAATTACTGAAAAGAAAACTGAAAAGAAAAAATTAGCAGGCAAGAAACAATTAACTGAAAAGAAAGTAATCACTAAAAAAGAACCTGAAGAAGATGAATTTGAAGAAATCTCAGATAAGGAACTAGAAAACTTTGAGATTGAAGGACTGGATATGGAAAAGCTTACTGCTAATGTTCGTAATATTGTAACAAAAAGCGGAGATGAAGGAATATTCCAAAGTGATCTGTGGAAAAAGATGAAACTAACTAGCAGAGATGGTTCTAGGCTAGCTTTAAAACTTGAAAGACAAAATATGATAAAACGAGAAAAAGTTTTAGAAAATGGTCGTTGGACATACAAATTGAAAATTGCCCATGCACCAGTAACTACACAATCAATTGAGGCCGCACCATGTTTGATCTGTCCAGTAGAATCAAAATGTACTTTGGAGGGAGAAATAAGTCCAAGGACTTGTCCATTAATTGAACAATGGGTTATAACAGAATTTACTAATATCAAAAAGCCAAAGAAATGAAATTAATTGATGCACGACGAGATTTTTACAGAAAATTAGCTCACCAAGAAGGATATCGGAGTAGAGCTGCGTACAAACTAAAAGAATTAAACAAATCATACCGAATAATTGGTCCTGGTTTCTATGTTCTTGATCTTGGATGTTCACCTGGAGGATGGACACAGGTTGCCACTGAGCTTGCAGGAAATAAAGGCAAAGTATTGGGTGTCGATACATCTTTTGTGGAAGAAATTCCAAATGCTCACATCATAAGGGGAAACATCGAAGATGAATCAATCGTTGAGGAAGTTTTTTCATATTTTGAGAGAAAAGTAAATGCGGTAATCTGTGATCTATCTCCACAAGTAAGTGGAACGTGGGCAATTGATCATGCCAAACAGATTGCACTAAACTATGCTGCGGCTAAAATAATGGATCATGTATTGGCATACAAGGGAAATGCTTTGTTTAAGGTATTTGATGGCGAATATTCTAACGAATTTCGGGATTACATAAAAAAGAAATTTACCAAAGTACAATTAAGAAAACCAAAAGCAAGTAGGAAAACAAGCAGTGAGCTATATTTTGTCTGCCTCGGGTACCTTTCTTAATTTTAAAAAATCTGTAATATTTTGTCTATTCTTGCGTCCGTCCTAAACCCTGAAGGGTTTAGAGAGGTCTGACTGACCCTGTATCCCTCATTTTGAAGCTTTTCTGTTATCTTTGATAGGGATAGAGGAGCACATTGTTTTTTTTGTGCAATCTCGTCTAGAGTAAAATAGGTGCTGGGCATACCTATTTCATTCTGGCACTTGAGTAATGTTTTCTCACAAGACTTGTCAACTAGGAATTTTTTTTGCTCATTGAACATCATATCAACAAATACTTTGTCATATAGATCACCAATCCAGAGAGGCCCAGCAGATTCTGGTTTTGTACCACAAACTTCGCAAGAGATGCCTTTTTCATTTTGTACTTTTCTGTGACCACAGCTTTTACAATGTACGATATAGCCAATATTTTCCTGAGGATCGGTTCTTACCAACACTTTGACATAGACCTTGTAGTAATGCATGTTGGTTTGTACAAAAAGTGGAACAATTTGAACATCTAATCTTCCAGCTACCAAATGAATACATCCTAGGATCAACCGTATTGCAATCTCGTTTCCATATTCTGTTCTTACAGGAATTCCGTAATACTTTCTCTTACATGCCTCTTGGTATAATCCATGTAAGACAGGTAGATCAGTGGCAGTGACTGAAAGAAGACCTCCATGAGATGTGGCACGTATGCCGCAATCAAGGAATCTTGTAGGAGAACCAAATGGATCAATATCTACAATAGCTCCACGTGTATCTCTTTTAGAATGTAAACTAAGAAATCTACATGCTTCATTTTCAGAAAAATCACATTTTGTAACATTATTTAACTTTGATGCCTTCATGGCAATTTCAATAGCGTTTGGATTAATGTCATTAACAAAAACTTTCTCAATAGTCTCTATTTCATTTGCTACTCGAATACTTCTGGCACCAATCCCTGCAAGAGAATCAAGAAAAACTTTTGGACCCTTAAAATTTTGTAAAAATGTTGAATATGCTATAATGGAAAAATCTCTGCTTATCCTTGCTCTAGGATTGAAAAAAGCTGGCTGTTTAGGTGGGGCATTTACTAAAAGTGAATCTTTGGGAACCAAAAGTTTGGTCTTTCCCTCTACAGTTTCTACAAGATCGTCAATTTCCAATTTCTTTCACAATTGATATTCTAAAATGATTTAATACATCTAGCGCAACAAAAACACAAATGATAATTTGTGGTGTAGATGATGCAGGAAGGGGGTCCGTCTTAGGCCCGCTTGTCATAGCAGGAGTATCTATTGAACGCACAAAGATAAAACACCTATCAAAAATTGGAGTTAAAGATTCAAAACAACTTAGTCCTAAAATGCGAGAAACACTGTATAAAAAAATTATTGCTATTGTGGACGACTACTACGTTACAAGAATTTCTCCTAAAATAATAGATAAAAGTGTTCACAAGAACCAACTAAACCACTTGGAAGCAAAATACATGGCCAAAGTAATTGCAAAATTGCGACCAGATTCTTCCTATGTTGATTCATGTGATGTAAACCCAGTTAGGTTTGGTAAAGAAATTTCAAAGCTCGCTAATTCTGGTAGAATTTTTTCAAGACATCATGCAGATAGTAGGTTTGCTGTAGTTTCTGCAGCCTCTATTGTGGCAAAAGTAAATAGAGACAGGGAAATTGAAAAACTACGAAAAAAATACGATCTAGGAAGCGGATATCCATCTGATTCTAAAACTATGCAATTCATCAAGGACTGGATCTTGGAACATAATAAAACACCAGAATTTGTGCGTAAAAGCTGGAAGCCAGTGAAAATAATGATGAATACAATCTAGCCCAGATATCTTGCAATTGCCATTCCGTGATCTTTTTCATAGGGATCTAGGTTAATTTCCTGAACCATCTCAAAATTGGGACCTAGTTTTTTAATTTCATTTCGTATTATCTGAGCAGGTTCTTGTGTTACATCAATACTTCTTGTTTTAATTACAAGCATCAAATAACCGCCTTTTTTTAGATAAGTTTTACAATTAAGAATAGCTATCTCGGTTTGATCTGGTTGTGCAATATCAACATAGACAACATCTACTGTTCCATAAACGGAAAAGTATTCTTTTGGTTGCCTTGCATCTTGTAAAATGGGAACAATATTTGATCTAAATGATGCTACTCTATCCAAAAAGTCCCGTGCAACTCTACTTGCATGCTCTACGCAAAAGACAATACCATTTGATCCTACAATATCTGAAACATGACTTGCGGTAGTTCCAGTTGAAACTCCAAGATAGAGAACTCTTGATTTTCTAACAATTGGCAAACTTTCAAGACCATTCATGATTGCTGCTGCAAGCTTACTTCGGAAGGGATCCCACGCCCTAAACTCTTCGTCTTTAATTTTTACTAACTTTTCTTTATAGACCTGGTTCCCGGGAACTAGATTTATTGTAGCGAGTCTTTTTTCGCCATCTATTTTAACCCAGAAAATATTATCTTCTTCGTTTTCCAAACTTTCTCTTTTTTCCTTTCTTCCAATCGCCCCTTTGCTTACCTTGCTCTCCACCGAATCTTCTTCCACCTTGTGGACGATCTCCACCAAATCCCCTTTGCCCTCTAGAATAACCACTGTCATATTGTTTGGCTCTTAGAGTTTCTTTCTCACTTGGCTCTTTGTATTTTTCACCTATCTCTGTAATTCTTACATTTAACTTCTCAAATAACATTTGATTCTTTCCAGCACCATAAACATCTACACGAGCAGCAATAGCTGCCTTGGCTGCAATTGCCCTTGCAATCTTACCTCGTTGCCATCTTGGTGCAGCATGTACCAAAGTATGCTGAAAGAGCAGCCCGTGTTTTGGTGGCTGTGCTCCAGTCTTAAGAGAGCGAAAAAGTGCTTTCTCAGCTCCGAGGATCTGTATAGTGCTTGCAGGCATTGATGATAGTCTTTTAAGACTTCCAGCTCTTGCAAGAATTCTTGCTCCGACGGCAGTTCCAAGTATGCCGGCAATGTTTGGAGCTATGGCTTCCATTTGAGTCTCTACATGTTTTTCTAAATTACTTCGCAATTCAAAAAGTTCCAAAATCTGTTTTGCAATTACTTGAACGATGGCTAGGTTTTCATCTGAAATCTGTCCGCCCTTACTTTTGTTTTGCAAAAGAGAAAGCATTTCCACCTTTGTTTCAGGAAATCCTGCATCTGTGTAAACACTTTGAGTAATACTATCTCTTTTACCAGCTAAAACAATTTTTGAGTAACCTATTATGCTATCAATAAGATTATCAAGCTCTGGAAAATGTAATCCATACCATTCTCGCAGTCTGGAACTAAGTGCGTTTATTATCTTGTCAATTTCGTCTAATGTGTTTATTGCCTGAATTATGTGCAAATCAGGACTTTCCGAAGTTTCAGTTACTCTAGATGAAGAAAGCTGAATAGCAAAATCTCGTAGCTTTGTTCTTGCATCTGACTCATCTTTTGCAAAACCAGAATCAACAAGAACTCTCAGCTTTGACGATTGTATGTGATCTATCTTGGACTCTTCCATCAGTTCCGTATCTATTGAATTTTTTTTCAAAATCTTTAACAATGAAGAATCATTAACAAAAATTCCAGAACCAATTTTTGAAAGAACTTCTTGTAATTGAGTGATATCTGCATTTTCCTTTTTTATCTCAACATATTCTTTTGCAGGGTCTGAAAATGGAATGGATTTTACACATGTATTTTCATCAAATACTGCAATTCCTAATTCTGTTAAAATAACAAAATGCATATTCACAGTTTTCCAACGCCTTACTAAAAAAGGTAACATTCTAGGCGGACTCTACATTAACTGTTATAAGAGAACAATTTTTTATAATTAGAAGTGAAGCCTGATATCTCAACTCAAGTGGGCGCAATTAAGATTGAACGACCCACAATGCTTGCCTCGGGAATTCTGGGTATCTCACTTGAGGTTTTTGACCGTCTATATAAAGACGGGGCAGGTGCACTAGTTACAAAATCACTAAGTAAAGAACCCTGGGAGGGTTATCCAAATCCTACTGTTGTTGGTGTAAAAACAGGTTATCTTAATGCTGTAGGTCTTTCAAACCCAGGTGCTCCATACTTTGCAAAAATGATTTCGTTAAACAAAACAGTTCCAATAATTGTAAGCCTTGTTGGTTCAATTCCGGAAGACTTTGTTTTTATGATTAAACAATTTGAAAATGTCAAAATTCTTGGATACGAGCTTAACTTGTCATGCCCTCATGTGGAAAAAGTGGGACTAGAAGTAGGAGATGATCCTGAGCTTGTACATAAAATAGTAAAATCTGTAAAATCACAATCGCAAGTTCCGGTAATAGCAAAAGTAGGATTGGGTTCTTCAGACTATCTGGAAACTGTTCGAGTAGCTTGCGAGTCTGGTGTTGATGCAATTACTGCAATAAACACTGTTCGTGCCATGGCAATAGATGTAGAAACAACAAGACCCGTTCTTAGTCATAAAATAGGTGGTCTGTCTGGCTCTGCAATAAAACCAATTGCAGTAAGATGTGTTTATGAGATTTCATCAAAGTTTGATATTCCTGTTATTGGGTGTGGAGGAGTATCAAGCTGGGAAGATGCAATTGAATTCATACTTGCCGGTGCAAGTGCAGTACAGATTGGTAGCGCACTAGTAGACAAATGGGTTGGTGTATTTTCAGAAATTAATAGCGGCATATCAAAATACATGGAAAAGAAAAATTTTTCAAAGATAAAGGAGATGGTTGGAATTACAAAGAAATTTTGATGCGCCAACAATTGTAAAGATCGAAAAAATAATAGATGAAACTCCTACAGTAAGAACACTGATCTTCTCAGATGAAGTTCTTTCTAATGTTTTACCTGGACAATTTGCCATGGTTTGGATTCCGGGAATAAATGAACTTCCTATGAGTGTGATGATATCGCAGGAAAAAGGAAAGGCTGCATTTACTGTAAGAAAACACGGTATAGCATCAACTGAACTTTATTCACTTAAAGCAGGAGAACAAATTGGAGTTAGAGGTCCGTATGGGAATTCTTTTACCATAAAACAAGGCAAGATTCTGCTTGTGGGAGGGGGCACGGGTTTAGTTCCATTGATTCGTCTACTGATATTTCTTAAAAAAACAGATGACGTTACACTACTTATTGGTTCAAAAACAAAAAATGAAGTATTTTTTGAAAAAATGGCAAACCAAATTCTTGAACATAACAAACATCAGGTAATTGTAGTAACAGAAGACGGTTCATATGGAAAGTCTGGATTGGTCACACAAGTGATGGAAAACTTATTTTCTGAAACAAAATTTGATGCAGTTTATACCTGCGGACCAGAAAAAATGATGCACAAAGTAGTGCAGCTAGCATCGTCAAAAAACATCTATGTTCAAGCAAGCATTGAAAGAATGATGAAATGTGGCATGGGTATATGTGGGAGTTGTTGTTTTGGTGAAGTTCTGGCCTGTAGAGACGGTACTGTCTTTGATGGTAAATATCTACTCACAAACAAAGAATTTGGTTACACTCATAGAAATAAGGCAGGAATGCTTGAAGACTACTAGTCTTGCTTGTAAATACTGGAAAGGTTAAAAAGCCATAAGAATCACTCAAAATTTGAAAATTGGCTCATCCGAAAATTGTTTTGACAGCTGATCGTACATTAATGTCGCCTTACCGTGGAATCTCTCTAGCTACTTTTTTTGGCTGTGCACCAGCTATAGATCCTCATAGACCAAAAAATAGCCTTTGGTATTACATCCTAAAAGATCAAGTGACTCCAAAGGTTCTGTTTGATTTCATATGTAACCCAATTGGTCACAAAAATGGTGTTGCTGATTTTGCTCCATATGGATTAAGAAAAGTAGAGGCCGCACTTTTGCGAGATGGCTTTAAACGTGAAGATGTAGTTGTAGCACATCCAGATCATGTGGAAAAATTCATCGGTCCAGAAACCCAAGTAGTCGGAACCTATGAAATGGATCCTCTGGGAATGGGACCAGTAACTATGACCTTCACATATGGCCGCAAGCAAATGTCATATGATGAATTTTACAACAGGGACTTGCACCTAAGAATTAATGCTGCAAAGAAAAGAAACGGCAGCAACGCCAAAGTAATTGCTGGAGCATCTGGTACTTGGCAGTATAATTATGATCCAAAAAAAATTCAAGAATATGGACTATATGCAGTTCTAGAAGGTGAGTTGGGAGGTATTGGTCCAGAAATTGATGGACATGCAGGAGAATTTTTCAATCATCTGATGAATGGAGATTTTGAAAACATGAATCCTTTTGCAAAAAGCGATTTTAAAGTTGACATTAAAGAATTTGGAAAAGATGATAACAAATATCATGGAAGATTTGTCCATTACTGGGATGAGCCTGAGATTGATGAAATTCCTAACATAGTTGAGCCAAGCATGCACGGAATGGTTGAAGTAATGCGAGGCTGTGGACGAGGATGCAAGTTTTGTGATGTAACACTAAGACCTTTGAGATACTATCCTCCGGAGAAAGTCAAACAGGAAATAGAAATCAACATAAAAAAAGGCGGTGCAAAATCTGCATGGCTTCATAGTGATGATATTTTTGTTTATGGATTAGATCCAAGAAAAACCAAGAACATGGCTCCTAACAGAGATGCTCTGGAAGAGCTTTTCACTGTAGTGATGTCAACTGGAATTGGACATACAAACCCGACACATGGCACACTGGCAGGTGCAATTGCAGATGAAAAACTGATTCCAAACATTTCAAAAATTATCAAGGCAAGCGCAGATAATAAAATAGGAATTCAATGTGGGTTTGAGACAGGAAGTCTAAGGTTAATCGGTAAATATGCAGATAGAAAACTTTCGCCATACAAACCAGAAGAATGGCACTGGGTTGTAAAAGAAGGAGTAAAAACGCTTAATGAAAATCACTGGATTCCTGCATTTACACTGATTATGGGATTAGACAACGATGAAACCGATGATGATGCATGGGAGACAATTAGAATAATTAGTGAATTAGAGCAAGAACAACCAGAATCCATGTTTACCACAACCCCGTTAACATTTGTTCCAATTGGATTGTTAGAAAAATCAGAGTTCTTTGATATAGGAAATGAAATGGATGCAGCACAACTTGGTGTCATGTACAAGACTTGGCAACACAACTTCAAATATGGAATTCAAAAATTCATGAACAAGACTGGACATAACAGCTCATTTAAGAGAAAGGCGTTTACCAGTTTGGCAAGAACATTGGGCGGAGTACCATTAAGCGCAATGGAAAAATACGCAAGACGAAAAGGAAGAGATCACGAGCAAGTTATTGAGAAAATCAAAGCGAAATACTGGTAAGATCCAAATACATAAATTGAATTAGGGAAAAGTTGATTCGTGCCAACTCACGGTTCGCTTACAAAAGCAGGAAAAGTTAGAGGCCAAACGCCAAAGGTCCAAGCAAGAGAAAGACATGGAATTATTTCTAGCATGCGAAATAGGGAAAATTTTAGAAAAAGATTTCAATTAAAAAGAGTTCCTGGCCAAAACAAACCAGGACAACGAAGAAAGAGAAAGTAGAATAACAAACTCTGTTAATCAATAGATTCTATGCGTAAACTAGTTTTTTACAACAAGGTGTAATTTTTTAGCACATGCAATGATACATATGGTTTTTTCACCATAAGACAGTGACTGCAATTGATCTACGAAGAAATATCTGTAGAGGAAATGTGGAAAGTCATTGAGGAATTTGGTATTAATCGTAAAATGTTAGAAAGATCAAACCCAACTAATCAGAAAATAAAGGATCTGTATCTGCTGATTAAAAGCAAAAAACATGAAATCCTCAACTGAATTTACAGGCTAACGAATCAACCAAAAATTATCCTAATCCAAGGGTTTGATGAAAGATCCTCCAAATAAATAAAAATTTCTTAATACATCATACTCTTATATCATGACATACAATTCTAATCATATCTCTAATGTCAACAACTGGATCATGTAAGAAATGTGGATATCAAGCAAAGCCTCGGAAAGATTATCATGTTGATATGGACGCACCAATTTGTCCAAAATGTAATAATGAATTAACCTAGAACAGAAACAGTCAACTTGTAAGGGAACAGAATCAAAATATCGTTTTATTGAATTTTAATCAAATCATCTCTTTCAAAAAATCAAGTAAAATAGTTTTCTAATTTAATTTTAGAAAATTCTGTTTGTTTCCAACTATGGAAATATTTAAAACAATTCGATGAATAGAACTGTGATGGATTTTAAAGAACAACATAAAGTTGCTTTAATATCGTGCATAGAAATTGTCTTGATGAGCAAAAGTAATACCAAGTATAACTTGGTAGTGGCCAAACTTAATTCTCTTTATGATTGTTCAATCAGAGATTGTTGTGAAAATCCTGAATATTTGAAAACCATACTCAAAGAAGTATACAAAGAAGATTACAACTCCATAATAGAAGAGATCAAATTGCAATTAGATGAACTAGTTATGGAAAAAGATATGTCTGATTTTTTTAAAATTATGGAAAGTTAACGAAAAACACGCCTATTTTAAATATCCATAAATATCCTGAACATGATTTTATAGAAGAGGGTTATAGATGAAAGAAAGATGTAGTTTCTGTAAAAAGACATTAGGTTCATGTACATGTGAAGAAAACCTATTAGGAGATTATCATAACAAACCAAAAGATAGAGATGATCCATTTGGTTAACTCAATGAACCGACAATTTTTTACAAGTGAAAAAACCACTAACAACTTGTCAACTTCAACCAACAAAAACATTAATGTGGTACTCGTACCGTACCATACGGTAAGATGGACGAAGTGAGATTAGACAGTTTGGATGGGGTCGGCCCAGTAACTACCAAGAAGCTAAATGATGCAGGTATTCATAACATAATGGATCTGCTAGTGAGAGGTCCAGTGGATATAGCAGAGATCACTGGAATGGAATTTGATACTGCAGCAAAACTAGTAACCAAAGCAAGAGAATCTCTTATTGAATCTGGACAACTTCAAAAAGAATTTGTTAGTGCTACAGAAATTTACAAAAGAAGACAGGATATTGGAAAGATTTCTACTGATACAAATGCATTAGATATGTTATTTGATGGTGGAATTGAAACACAAGCTGTAACAGAAGTCTATGGTGAATTTGGCTCTGGGAAAACACAGTTTTGTCATACAATGTGTGTGAATGTTCAAAAATCAAAAGAAGAAGGCGGTCTAGACGGAGGAGTTTTGTATATTGATACTGAAAACACATTCAGACCTGAAAGAATTGTTTCTATAGCAAAAGCAAAAGGTCTTGATCCAGCAAAAGCATTAGATAGAATTATTGTTGCCAAAGCGTACAATAGCTCACACCAAGAGCTGATAATGCAAGAAGCAGGCACAGTAATAGATGAAAATAAAATTAAATTAATTGTAGTTGATTCTGCAGTAGGATTGTTCAGATCAGAATATCTGGGAAGAGGAACACTTTCTATTAGGCAGCAAAGATTAAACAAATTCATGCATCTTCTTACTAGAACTGCTGAAACATACAATATTGCAGCGATTGCAACAAACCAAGTAATGTCATCTCCAGATACGTTCTTTGGTGATCCGACACGTCCAATTGGAGGAAACGTTGTTGCACATTCAAGCACATACAGAGTATACTTTAAGAAATCTGGAAAGAAGAGAATAGCAAGAATGGTTGACAGTCCACATCATCCAGAACAAGAAGTAATATTCACTCTGACTGAAGCCGGTGTATCTGATCCAGAAGAAGAAACAAAGAAGAAAAAGAAAGACGAGTCTGAGGAATAGACACACACCCAATCTTTTCCTTGTTTCAAGGAATCGAACCTTTGATTATCTGTAGTTAAGATCTAAATCTGCCCAAATAGCTAGTAAGTGTTAAATTATGGGCAACTCAAGTCTTTACGAATATGACTACAAAGAAACCACATGGTCGTTCTCATGGATTCATGCACAAGTCACGCTCTGTTATGACCAAGGACAAAATAAGAGGCGTATCTTTCCTTATGAGAACTTTTGTCAAAGGAGACAAGGCTCTTGTAATCATAGATCCTTCACAACACAAGGCATTGCCACATCGAAGATATCATGGTAAAGTTGGAACTATAACAAGTGTTGGACGCAGAGTTGTAACAATGGATGTTAAGCTTGGTAATAAAACAAAAACTCTCATAACGAGATTAGATCATATCAAACCGTTTGGTGTATAAACATGGAAGAGATAAAAAAGAAACAACCAATTTCCGTTTCTGAAGTTAAAGAAATTATGGAAAAATCTGATCCAGAATCTATGGATCAAATACAAAGATGGACATTTGATTATGTGTCCAAATTTGCAAAAATTGACGGAAAGGCTGCAAAAAAACTCAAGCAACAACTTGTTAAAGAATGTGGAATTACAGAAGAGGAAGCAGTAGAAATTGTAAATAACCTCCCAAGTACAGAGGCAGAATTACGTGCATTTACCTTTGGCTGGAAAAAACTAATCCTAGCAGAAACGCTAGAAAAAATGTTAAAAATTATCAAGGAGAACGTGTAAATCCACTAAGGAGTAGATGTTCTTGGAAAGAACTCAACCTAGAAAATACGAAGAGTACGCATACGTTTTAGATTTTGTAATACGAGGCAAATCTTCTACAGTGCGAGGACGAGACGGAATCATAGTAACTGCACTAGGCGAAGAAAGATTAACAATTCTGGAATTGCTTGCATTGCCAAACTCTACGTTTGAAATTGGGGAAAGAGTGTACATTGGAAAAGAGGGACGAACAAAAATCCTATCAGTTTTGGGTAGGTTAGAGTATAATGAAATATCATCAGCAGCACAAAGCGAGCTTTCAGGTGTAATAGAAAAAATTGTCTTACAAAACGAACAAAGATTCATAGACTATCTAAATAATGCACAACCACTTACTCCAAGGATTCATGCACTAGAATTGATCCCAGGAATAGGAAAGACGTACATGAAAACAATGCTTACAGAAAGAGAAAAGAAAAAGTTTACTGACTTTAAGGACCTACAAGACCGAGTAGGACTAAAAGAACCGATAAAGCAAATCGCAAAGAGAATACTTGAAGAAATTACTGGCGAGACCAGAATGAATCTCTTTGTGAGACGATGAAAAAGCGACAATTACTTGGGCAACACTTTCTGGTTTCACAATCTATTGCAAAATCTATTGTTGATTTTGCAGAAATAACAAAAAAAGATACAGTTCTTGAAATTGGTACTGGTAGAGGAATAATGATTCCACACTTGTGTCATGTGGCAAAAAAAGTGATATCTGTGGAAAAAGACAAGGAATTATACTCACAAGCATTAGAAAAGTTTGAGAATTTTCCTAATCTGATACTAAAACAAGGAGATGGTTTTAAGATGGATCTTGATTTTACGATTTTTGTATCAAATCTTCCATATTCTGAGAGCAGAAATGCAATAGAATGGCTTGCTCAAACAAAGTTCTCTCATGGAGTAATTATGGTACAAAAGGAATTTGCTGAAAAACTTGTAGCAAAACCAGGAAGCAAAAACCACAAGGCAATAACTGTGATTGTAAATCATTGTGCAGAAATTAAACATGTGATGGATGTAAAAAGATCTAATTTTTCCCCTCCCCCAAAGGTAGAGTCTGTCGTACTGAAATTGACTAAAAAACAACAGATCTCAAAAGATCTTATAAATACAGTAAACAAGCTTTTTTCATACAGGAGAAAGACACTTCATAATGTTGCTAAACAATTTGGAATTTCGGTTTATTCTGACAAAAGATTTGAAGACTTGACAAATGGTGAAATAGTTAATCTTGCAAAACAAATCAATAAAAACTGAATATTATTCTCCTGCAGAGGATACGTTATTTTTTGCAAATCATATCCAAAATGAAAAAGGAAAATCTGCTCTTGACATTGGCACTGGTTCTGGATATCTTGCAAATGTTTTATTGCCAAACTTTGAGGTTGTAATAGCAACTGACATTAGCTTTGATGCAGCAAAGAAAGCTCACCATTTAATCCAAAATTGCATCTGTTGTAATTCTGCAGACCCGCTTGCTATGAAATTTGATCTTGTCATTTGCAACATGCCTTACCTGCCTTCTGAAAAAATTATTGATCAAGCAGTTGATGGCCTAGGTGAAGGACTGGTAGTATCACTTCAAATAATAAAATCAGCAAAAAACGTCATAAAAAAAGGAGGTAAAATGATATACTTGACGTCATCACTTGCAAATCACAAAAAGTTATTGGAAGAGATTACACATCTAGGATTTAATACAAAGATAATGGCAACAAAGAAAATATTTTTTGAGGAATTGATCCTAGTTGAAGCCGTTTTAAAATGAGAATTATAATTATTCCATTAAATCATGATAGCATTTTAATGAGACTTTACATCAAATGATACCATGAAAGCTACTTTTGGAGCAGGCTGCTTTTGGCATGTTGAGGCATTATTTCGACAAGTAAAGGGAGTAAAATCCACAACAGTGGGATATCTTGGAGGTTCTCTTAAAGATCCAACCTATGAAGATGTGTGCTCTGGACAAACTGGACATGCTGAAGTGGTCCAAGTAGAATATGACCCTATTATGGTATCATATAACGATCTTCTTACAGTGTTTTGGAATAATCATGACCCAACCACACTGAACAGACAAGGTCCAGATGTAGGAGATCAATACAGGTCTGCAATATTTTTCCATGATGCAGAACAAGAAGCAACTGCAAAAATTTCAAAGGAAAAATTACAAAACTCTGACAAATTCAAGAGCAAGAAAATTGTTACTGAAATCGTACCGGCATCTTCGTTTTACAAAGCGGAAGATTATCATCAGCAATATTTTGAAAAGTGCGGACTACATCATTAACAAAACTTGATTTTCATTATTGATGATATCTTATTTTCTCAGTTTTTGTGATGCTGTTTGTGCTATGACTTCGGCCATCTTTGAGGTTGTAGCATTACCACCAATATCATAGGTAACATACTTTCCTTCATTGATCACTTGTTCTGTAGCTGCAAATATTGCATTTCTTATTTGATACTCTCCAAGATATTCAACCATCCAAGCTCCAGACAATATCGCTGCAGTAGGATTGACTTTGTCCAAACCTGTATATTTTGGCGAACTGCCATGAGCAGGTTCAAACATTGCATATTTGTCTCCTATATTGGCAGAGTATACGTTACCTATTGAGCCAATATTGCCAGACGCACACTCTGATATTATATCCATAAACAGATTTGTACTCAATAATACTGAATTATTAAATCTCTCTGGATTTTTAACAAGTTGCTGAGTCATATTATCAATATAATATTCTTCCACCTCCATTCCAGGATTCTCTAAGATTGCTTTTTCAACCTCAGACCAGAATATGCCATCAGTTTCTTTGAGTATGTTTCGCTTTGTAATGGCAAAGATCTTTTTCAAGCCATATTTCTTTGCCCATGCAAACGATGATCTTACTATTCTTTGACAACCTTTACGTGTAGTTTTTCTTATAGCTATTGCAGCATCGTCTGATATCTTAAACTCAATTCCTGAATAAAGGCCCTCCGTGGCTTCTCGAAAACACACAAAATCAAGCTTTTTGTTTGGTGATAATCTGTCATAAGTCTTGATCGGTCTTATATTACTATAAAGCTCAAATTTCTGTCGAATTGTAACGGCAACGCTTCGAGGTGCATTTGGGCGGGGAATTGTAGTTGTTGGACCTTTGTAACATGCATCACTTTCTTCTAGTAGTTTCATTGTAGAATCAGGAATGTATGTGGCGCCACCATGTTTTTCCCATTGTTCTGAACCAGCTTCGCATAAGATCATTTCTGTCTGGGAATTACAGGATCTTAGTACATGCAACACTGCATTTACAAGTTCTGGGCCCGTACCGTCTCCTTTAATTATTGCAGCTTTTTTCCCCAAAACATTCCAACGTGGTCGAACCAGTATATTTAACTCTAACTAAGAAATTTTCATAACATTACACGGAGCAATTAATTTTAAAACAAAAACCCAATCCTTAAACGATGATTTGACATGGTAAATTCAATATGAAAATAGTACAAATTTCAGACATTCACGTTGGATCTCAATTTCAAGAAAAAGTTTTTGATACTGTGGTAGATGAGGTAAATGAACTGGCGCCTTCAGCAATACTTGTAACTGGGGATCTTACCAATGAAGGACTACTAAAAGAATATGAAAAATGCAAAACAAAATTCTCAAAGTTTAAAGCAGAAAAAATTATTACAATTAGTGGCAATCACGACTATAGAAACACTGGGTATCTATTATTCAAAAAGTATTTTCCATTTGATGCAGTAAATGAGCTTGACGATAATACTGTTCTAATAACTTTGGGTACAGCAAGACCAGACAGGGATGAGGGTGAGGTTGGGTATAGACAAAATTTGTGGCTTGAGCGTACCTTGAAAAAACATGAAAAAAAGATCAAGATAGTTGCCATGCACCACCATCTAGTAGGCGTCCCTGATACAGGAACTGATAGGGTGACAGTAATTGATGCTGGTGATGTATTAAGAACAGTACTTTCAGGAAAAGTTGATCTTATTTTATGTGGTCATAAACACAGGCCTTGGATTTGGAATTTTGGAAATCTAATGATAGCAAATGCCGGAACTGCTTCATCAGAAAGAATGCGGGGGTTATTTGAGAACGCATACAATATCATAACGATTGAAAAAAACAAAATTAAAATTGATTTGAAAATTGTGGGAGGAAAACTAATGCCATTGCAAGATCTTGTTGCACACTACAAGCGTTTTGGCGAAGAGTAAGCTAGATTAATTAACAGATCTAATTTCAGCACCTGTATGCGGGGGTCGCCTAGCCTGGTAGGGCGTGGGATTGCTAATCCCATGTCCGTAAGGACTCGTGGGTTCGAATCCCACTCCCCGCGCCAGAATTCAACTGCATTTCGGTTCGGGTCTAAATTTTTATTTAATTTTTTCTTATTGAATCAAAAATGATTCTAGTCAAAGCATGGCCTTGAGTTTTTTTCTAATGCCAGCAATCGTCTGTGGATTCAATCCATCAATAATCTCCTCTATCTTGATAACAAAATCTTTGGTCTTGGCAATAATATTTGACGAGTCTATTTTTACTTCTTTACTGTAATATTGTGCATCCACCCGATCTTCTTTTGCCTGCCGTAGGTCTTGCATAAGGTGAAAAGGCACATCATTCTCAAATAGATAACTGAATAACGCAATAGTACAATCATGTATCTCACACTTTATTCCTATCCTAGATAACAATGCATAGATAACAAAATATTTTGCATAATAACTAGCAGATATTGTCCATTCATCAAGACCTGCCTTTGCGTTAACTTCCATAGCTTGTAAAGCAGTTCTTGATTTACTCAGGTATGCCTTTTGCAAGTTTTCCGATTCACTAACAAGTTTGATGCCTTTCTTCTGCTTTGCACACCATTTGAGGTATTTTTTCTCAGCTGACATAATACCCCCACATGATCTCACAAAATTCATCTATTCCTTTTAGGATGACATGATTAGAGATAACCTCGTGTACCAATGGATCTTTGTTTCGTAATCCGTTCAAGAATTGTGCTTTGTTTGAGGATTTTATATTAATGTCCCTGCCAACAAGATCCGAAGCTTCCAGAGTCACTCTTTTATCGATTTTTTCCTCACTTATGACAAACAAGTCTATATCGCTTTCTTTGGTATGTCCTCCTTTTGTAAAGCTTCCAAACAAAATAAGTGGATAGTCGATCTTGCGACCTATTTCCTCAAGCACTTTCTTTATCAAAAAATGTTTTTTGAGATAGATGACTGAAATGAAACCTTCTGCCATAATCAAATAATATTTTGTAATTACGTTGTTAAGATTCAACGTATACTCTTTGTTTCTGCCTTTAGGAATACTTGATAGAACATTAATCCTCTCTAACTTTTTGAGTTGTAGCTGGATAGATTTTACATCTACATCGGTCTCTCTTGCTATCTCTCGTAAGTGTATAGATTTCTTGTAATTGTCAGTGTAAAGGCCTATTATTTTCAAGGTTGTCTGTGTGATGTTGTATTCTTCCAACATATGTTGTATAAATACAACAGATAACTTAAAGTTATTCACTAACAAATACAAAGAGGATCGGCCTTATATCATACTATATTCATACTATGGTATGACAAAGCAGAGACGTACAGTTGCATTTTCTGCAGAACTGGACGGTGTGATAGGCTTGTTGTCTAGTCATAAAAAGATGAACTATTCAGAGTATGTGGAATCTAGATTAAAGCTAGTTCCAGAGATATTAAACGAACTTCAAAGACTACAGAGCATGTCTGAGGATGCACCGTCTACGATCAAAGGCAGCCTACGGGATGCACTTCGAAGCCACAGATGATATTGAAACAGAATAAAATAAAACCTATGAAGCTTATGCAACGAAGAATTATCAGATACTCCTTGTATGTACATATCGTACTCAATTTTTAAATAATTTGGTAATACAATCAGTAATTGACTCAGAAATGAGTTAATGTATGGAAGAATAAGCGTCAAGAGCTATAGGTGCCAAAGACCGTTTGTACCTGTGACATTGCGAATTAGACGCTACAAAAAACGTGGACACACCCATGAACTAATCATGACTGTGAACACAAAAGGTGAGAAAGTGGAACGATGTAGAATCTGCAAGTATCACACCAAGAGACTTTTTCTCATTGTTTGTCTAACCCATAATGAACAAAATTTTACACGCCTTAAATTGAATGAACCCTGTCGATATGATGAACCAGTTTGACATTCACAATTCAAAGAGAAGGATTGAGTACACTAGGACCGTATCATCACGGTCGTATTTTGAACCCACTTTTGTAAAAATATTAAATTTTGATTGGTTTAATTCTATAAAATGTAACTGTCAAAGTAACAGCAATTAGCATAACTAGTAATGCAATTGGAAATTCAGGTATTGCGCTAGTACCAATTATTTTTATAGAACCACTACTGGTTGGATCAATCTTCAGCCAAGAATGTGTAGAATTTTGATAGTATTCTTTGAATTCTATTGGATGATCGTTAAGTTGAACGCCATATGGACCACCTAGCAACAATTTCGGTATAATTACAAGCATTGGAGCAGCATTATCAACGGTCAATGATATTGTTTTTGAATTTTGTACAAAACCAAAATTATCTACCTTTGATGAAGTTATAATGTTGACTGGATAGTTTGAGTTATTCCATGATGCAACGAAATTATTTGTAGAAACAGCTCTAACTGTATAACTAAGAGAAATTTCTCCAGTGGGCATCATAACGGTATCATCTTTGATATCAAGAGGAATGTTGTTAACAGAAATAATATCCGATATGTGGGGTAAAATTATAGTGGATACAATATGGCCATTATAGGCTAAATTCCATATTCCTGATGTCTTTTCAAGTATTTTAGCACTATATGTCAAAGTCACATGAGATGCCCCCAACGAATCAATCCTTATAGTATTACCGTTTTGAACCGTATTCAAAACAGTATTTTTTTCATCAGTAACTAGCACATTTGATATTTTATTAGAAATAACTGGAATATTTATACTTGAAACTGTTACCCGTGGAGTAATTTTTTCAATCACTTTAACCATACCGTTTGAAGAAACAACAATTGTCAGACTATTTTCAGAAAACTCGGCATATGATAATTGCAATGCAAAAGGAATCAGAAGAAGAGCTATAACAACATACCAACCACGTCCTAGAAACTGTCCCAAGTGCAAATTAAGAATTCTATTCAACATTTTGATCGAGGCATATGTGATTTTCATTGCATACTTACTCCTTCTAGTGGCATTGTGTCATTTTGTAGTGGCATTGTGTCATTTTGTGATGGCATTGTTTCATTTTGCTGTTGAGATGCTATGTTTACAGTTTGTTCCATGTCAGCCATCAAAGAATCCACTTCATCTAATTCCTGATTTGCTTCCACTGTTTGCCCGTTTGCAATTTTTTGTTTTATATCTGCAAGTAAATTATTTACCTCGATAACACCTTGTAATTGTATACCTACCTTTGTTGCATTAGATTGTAATGCGTTGATACGATTTTGTATATCAGCATATTCTTTGTCAAAATGCGCTATG
>DASYXK010000014.1:0-8589 GCA_035935115.1 Nitrosopumilaceae archaeon | reverse complement strand
TGCTTCGCCTAACCATTTGCTCATCATTGATGCAGCATCCACATTTATGAAATAACCATCAACTTCGCTTGCAGTTGCAGCAGCAAGAACTGTCTTTCCACATCCTGGCGGCCCATAAAGAAGAATTCCTCTTGGCCAGCCCAGTGGAAAAAGATCAGGTCGCTTTGCTGGATAAACAATAGATTCACGCAATGCATCTTTTGCATCATCTAGTCCGACAACTTCGGCCCAACTCACGTTAGGCTTTTCTTTCATCACCAGGTCATCAAATTCATTTTTTGCAAGAGATTGTTTTTGTTGTTCTGGTGTAGCTTTTGGATCAACCGCTGGTTCAAGTTCTACATTAGTCATTTGTAATGCCTTTATCCTATTCTGATATGCGCCCATGCGTTCAGTGTAAACTCGGTTTAACTTGTTATCTGGATATAGCTGGATGAGCTTCGTAAGGGATTCTATTGCCCTTTGGTAATTGGATATTGCCATTCCGCGTGCTCCCTGAGAGTCAAGCTTGATTGCCTCTGCAGCAAATCTACTGGCACTATTTTCTAATTCTTGCGGGGCTAGACTCATCTTATTAATACCTAAATCTCAACTGCGGTATTTGTTAGGTAATCATGTGTGTAAATTCGTCTAGTAGTATTTGTTAAATTAATTGGACTAGGAACTGATTCTACTTTATCTTCCTCAATTTTGGTCCGTGCAGCTGCATGTGGCACAAAGGTATTACGATAATCATCTAGACGAGTTTGAACGAACCTATCCATAGAGAGGTTTTGTGTAACTTCCTCATGCAGAGTCTGTATCTGGTTAAATGCCATTTCTGCAGATATGAGAAGGTCTGTAAGATCATCACGCATTGTATTTACAGAATTTGTAGCATGGAGTATTATTCCAATAAAGTCCTCCAAAAATTCCTTTAGTTCTTCTTTATCCTGATATTTTGAAAGCAGGTATTCTGCCGCCATCATTACCTGTCGTAGGTCTTTTAGCTCTTCAACTGAGAGAGTTTCAATAAATTTATCATCTTTGTCAGGAGATTTTTGGGCAATTTTTTCCTCTATTTTAGACGAGATGCTCCTTATCTTGTCAAGAGGTACGGAAATATCCTCCGAGGGTCCATTTTTTGAAAAATTAAGCATAAGCAGTCCTTGCTTACGACAAATCTACTTGAGGAAACTGCTTGTAAATTTTAGAGTCAGCAATCAACTTCGCTTCATCTAAGAGTCTTGAAGATTCTTTATTTGCCAACTCAAAGTCCAGATTAGCACTGGTGAGCTGCCCCGTATCTATTATCAACCCGCCTAGTACCAAGGACAGTTCACCAAATTGAGAATCTGCTGCAGGAAACACTCCAAGCATTTGTGAACGTATTGTTCTCACTATTGATATGGTGGGTGCTAAAACCAATATGATATTTCCAAGCCCAAAAACAGAATCAATGCATCGTCTTACTTGTCTTAGAGATTCTACAGCACAAGAAATTTCAGATTCAAAATGCAGTTGTCTTTCAAATTCTGTCAAAGCATGCTTGTTTTCTTTAGTTTTTTCATAAAGTTTCAAGTTATTTTTGTTAAGATCAAACTTTTTGTGATTAAGTGTGTCTAGTATCCCATCAATTAATTCTGCTGCATAGTCAAGTCTTGGCTTCAAAGTACTTGCCCGTGTTATCTGATTTTTTGTCTCGTCATTTACTATCCATTTAGATTCTGCTACCATTTGTACCAAATAATGACCATACTTTTTCTATATCAAACACTTGTTACATGGAATGATGTCACTACGGTAACACTCTCTCTGGATACAGCTCAGTATTTTTTCAAACGTTTGTTCAATGAATTTAGCTATTGACTTTACCTTACAACTAGCAAATTGTTGGCAATGGTAAAAGGACAGGACTTAGCAGTCAGCCTCGAAGAATTTGGCCTAAGCAAGTATGAAGCCCAAGCTTACGTAACTCTAATCACAAAGGGCACCATTTCTGCAGCAGAGCTTGCATACTATTCCAATTTACCGAGAACAAAGGTGTATCCTACATTACTAAAATTAGAAAAGAAAAAGATTGCAATAATATCAAAAACAAAACCAATAATGTGTACTGCAATAGCTCCTGAAGATGCCTTTGATGAATTGGTGCAGGAACATATCAACAAAGTAAATGGCATGAACAATCTCGTAACCAAACTAAAAGAGGTAAGTGAAGACAGTAAAAAAGCAAGAGGTTCAGAAGAAAAACGATATTTCCATCTTACTCCAAACTATGTCTTCAAGCAACTTGAAACCATGATTGATGGCTCAAAGACTTCGATTCATGCAATAGTTGATTCATGGGGATTGAATCTTTTTTCACAGTGCAAAGAATCCCTGATACATGCAATTAGAAAAAATATAGATATCAAAATAATAATTCCACCA
Organism: Nitrosopumilaceae archaeon; assembly: GCA_035935115.1. GTDB lineage: Archaea > Thermoproteota > Nitrososphaeria > Nitrososphaerales > Nitrosopumilaceae > TA-20. Next base: position 6,177 of record DASYXK010000014.1, on the reverse strand, counting down.
AATTTGGTAGGATCAGAAACATTTAGAGCAATTCCAGATGACGTCAAGATAAAGTGTGCTGATGTTTCGCAAAATTCAATCATGTTTGATGATTCTGAAATTCTTATGATAAATAGCAACAATGGAAAAGGAGCAATATTTTTGTCAACCGAAGTATTAGGAACAAATCAAGCCAAAACGTTTGAGCAAACTTGGAAGAATGCCATCAAAGTAAACAATCTTTCTGATATGACAAAAATTGATGCCCAGGAAACTTTGAAGATAATTCAAGCCATAAATGAGAATGGGCTTGGCTTTGTACTAAATTCTGTTCTGCAATCTAAAAGCAAAGAAATTGACATGCTTGAATTTCTTGAGGAAAACGGTGTAGATTTGGAAGCAAAAACAATTGATGAAATCATTGCTCTTGTTGATTCTACCTTGCAGATGACATGTTCAGGACAAGCACGTTATGAGCCACAAGGAAACCACATCATCATTGAATCAAAGTTAAACAGCGGACATTCACTTCCTTGGGCGCTACTGCTTGAAGGATATCTACATAAAAAAGGATTCAAGACAAAGATGATGTACAACAACCATCATCACAGTGGCGAAAAAATACACATCAAAGTAGATTCAAAGCTAGACTCCAATTAGTTTAGCTTTATAATATCAGAGAATTTACCAGTTCTGTAAATGGAGATATCTCACGAATTTAATGCAAAACAAATAGAGGAACAAATTAGAAATAAATTTTCTTCATTGGATTTGCAAAAATTAATTTTTGAATCTCTAAATAAGAACAAAAAAATTGCATTTATCGAAGGACCGCCTACCATGAACGGCACACCACATGCAGGTCACTTGAGGGGCCGTGTAATCAAAGACTTGTGGTACAGATACGTGACACTATGTGGAAACAAGGTAATTTTCAATGCTGGATGGGATACGCAAGGACTGCCAGTCGAACTACAAGCAGAAAAGGAGCTTGGCATTTCAGGAAGCAAGTCAGAAGTCATAGAATCTGCGGGAATTGAAAAAATTGTATCAGAGTGCAAAAAAATTGTATTCAAGTTTAATGAAAAGTGGGTAGAAGCAGACAAGCTAATGGGCATGTCATTTAATCAAGAAAAAGCATACTGGACATACAAAGACGAATACATCGAACGCGAATGGAAGTATCTCAAAAAGGCACATGAAATAGGCATACTCTCAGAAGATTACAAAATTGTTGCATACTGTCCCAGCTGTCAGACATCACTTAGTCATGCCGAAGTAAACCAGGGATATGACACAGTTCAAGATCCGTCACTTTACTACAAAGTGAAAATGAGAGATGAAGATTTGTTTTTGATTGTCTGGACTACAATGCCATTTACTTTGGTTACCGATACAATGGTTGGTTTAAACCCAGATGAAAATTATGTTCATGTTAAAGTTGGAAACGAGACTTGGGTTGTTGGAGAAAAAAGACTAGAAGAGTTTATGAAAGAAGCAAAAATTGAAGATTACACCGTTGTAAAAACAATAAAGGGTTCAGAGATGGACGGAAAAAAATACATCCATCCATTACTTGATGAGATACCAGGACTAAAAGAAAAATCTACTCTAGAGAAATTTCACACGTCAGTTGCAGAAAGTTTTGTTGACATTCAAACAGGAAGCGGGCTAGTACATCTTTCTCCTGCAAACGGTGAAGAGGACTTTGAAATTGCAACAAAAAGATCAATTCCAGTATTTAATCCAATTAATGACGAAGCCAAATTCACAAAGGATGCAGGTGTGTACTCTGGATTATTTGTAAGAGATGCAGACGAAAAAATTGTCAATTCGTTACGTGAAAAAGGAGCACTAGTAAAAATTGGCAAGATAAAACACCAGTATCCATTATGTTGGAGATCCCAGCACAAGCTTTTGTGGCTTGCACGAAGAGGCTTTTTTTATTTTCTAGACAGATTAGGTGACAAGGCAGTCAAAGCAGCAGAAAACGTAGAGTACTTTTTTGATCCTCCAAAAAACAGGTTCCTTGAGATAATAAAAGACAAGCACCCATGGTGTATATCTCGTGAGAGAATATGGGGATGTCCTCTTCCACGGTGGACATGTAAAAATTGTGGAAACCACAAGTGGTTTTTTTCAAGAAATGAGATAGTTAGCGAAGCTTCTGATCTTCCAGATGGACCAAACTTTGAGCTACACAGACCTTGGATAGACAAAATCACAATCAAATGCAAAAAATGTGATGCTAAAATGGAAAGAGAACAATTTGTTTTGGATACATGGCACAATAGTGGTGCAGCACCATATGCTTCACTTACAGATACAGAATATTCAGAGTACATTCCTGCAGAGTTTCTTACAGAAGGAATTGATCAGACGCGAGGATGGGCATATACACTATTGATGGAAAATGTGATCTATAACGATAAACCGATTGCTCCATTCAAATCATTTTTGTTTCAGGGACATGTCTTGGATAAAAATGGAAACAAGATGAGCAAGAGTCAGGGAAATGTCTTGGATGCAATTGAGCTTATGACAAAATATCCAGTGGATTTGATAAGATTGTATTTTATTTGGAAGTCTAGTCCGATTGAGTCACTCAACTTTAGCACCGATGAGCTAGTATCAAGACCATATCAAATTCTTAGCACATTATACCACTTGCACATTTACTTTAAACAAAATAGCGAATACGACAAGTTTGACAAATCCCACACGCTAGAATGGGCAAAAAATAAAAATCTCTTAAGATCACCGGAGATTTGGATTTTATCAAAACTTCAAAAACTAATATCCAAAGTCAAAGAATTACAAGACAAGTGCAAATTTCATGAAGCTGCAAAGGCATTAGATGATTTTATCATAAATTCTGTCAGCCAAGTCTACATACCAATCACAAGAGAGGATCTCTGGACTGAAGACGATACTCAGCGTGAGAGAAGGCTAGCAATTTACGCAGTACTATCAGAGATTCTCAAAACATTTGATGTCTTGTTGCACCCCATTTGCCCGTTTACTACAGAATACCTGTATTCATCATTTGGAGAAAAGAAAAGCATTCTCCTAGAGAACTGGCCTGTACCGCAAAAATCTCTTGTAGATGACGCCGTAGAAGAAGCATTTGATTTGCTAAAAGAGGTTATTTCAATTTCTGCAGCTGCAAGAATGAAAGGCAAGCTAAAGCGCCGATGGCCGTTAAATGAAGCAATAATTTGTGTCGAGCCATCACACCAGAAAAAGCTAGAATCGCTTTCAAATCTCCTACTTTCACAGATTAATGTTGAAAAATACAAAATAATAGAATTGGAAAAAAGTGAAGGCCTTGAGCTTGTTGCCAATTTATTAAAATCCAATCTTCCTATCATTCCAAAAATAGAATTTGACCGAAAGAAGATTGGACCAAAGGCAAAACATGACATGGGTAAGCTGTTTTCAAAATTTGAAACCACTCCTCCACAGCAAATCATAGACGATTTATTGAAAAAAGGTTCACATACTTTTGATCTTGGCGGAAACAATCTAGTATTGAATAAAGAAGATTTTGTAATTGATTTTTCAGAGCAGGAAAAATATGCCATGGCACGTCATGACTCCCTTATCGTTTTCATATCCACATCAAGAAATAGGGAGATGATGGCACGCGGAATGGTAAGAGATGTTGCAAGAAGGCTGCAGGTTTTAAGAAAAGAGCGTGGCTACAATCCAACTGATGTTTTGGAAGCAGCATATGTTCTGGATCTTGATGAGGAATCACTTGAGATGATAAAGGAAAAACAAGATGATCTTGCATTTTTAGTTAGAGTAAAACGAGTAGAGTTTTCAGACAAAGCCAAGGTCTACAAAGAAGACGATATTGATGGACAGAAGATACGTATTTCTGTCGAGTGATACAGAATGACAAATTACTATTATTGTATAGGATGTCATAAAATCATTGTAAGTAAAGACAGAGATTATGGTCCTAGATGTCCAGCTTGTAAAAGACTAGCTAAAAACCAATAGTTTCAGTAAATCAATAGTAAATTTCAAGCAATTCGAGGTGATTAAATAATTAATTCTACATATGGAATCATGGTAAAGCAAAGTACCCTAGACGGATGGCTCTTAAACCATTTTTCTGAGCTTCTCAAAAAAGGCTCATTATATGTTGCCAAAACCAAAATTCCCATAGTACTATACCGAAATACGATGGAAGAGGAAGGAGAATCATACCAAGAAACCATCTGTACACTAACTGAAGGATATGTGGTTATCCAAGTCATAACATCTGGTGGAGGAATTGTGCCAAGTGTTCAACAGCAATTGGTTTTTCCAATAGATGAATTTCCAGATTGGTTGATGAGACAAAGCAAAGATCTCTTACAGCGGTGTGTTGATTTTCTTGAAGACCAGTTAAAGTAACAACAGATAATACATTTTATGTAAAAATCCCAACTAATTGGTCCTGTAATTAGTATGACTATTTTTTATTGTACGAGTTGAACTGGTTCCAAGCTTTTGCGTAACTATCCATCATGATATGTGCTACCTTATCATACGAGTCTATTGTGACAAGCCTAAATTGTACATACATTTTTGCAAAATTTGCTGCCATATCAATTTGAGATATGGTCATATTGGCAATGGATTTCCAATAAGTGTCAAAGGCTTGAAGCGCTTTCTTGTCCATTCCTAGTTTGTCAAAAAATTCCTTTTCTGATACATAGCAGATGCTATAAAGGTCATCAATGGTGTGCAGATATTTTGTGTAAAGATCCGTGTAAAGTTGTGCATAGGTTGGAAATTTTGATTCTATTTTCTGAATTACTTCTGATGTGTTATTTTTCATAACATCACAGATTGAAACAGTGCTCTCTTTTCCAGAAGAGTCGGCTTCTCTTTTGGCACTTTTGATTATTTTAGCCATTTCTTGTTTTGTCATCTTCTCTACTCCTGAGATTTCTTTTGTCTTTTCATTTGTCATTAACCATAGTTGTTTTCCAAGTATTTACGCATGATCAAAATCATATAATACCATCACAATTTACAGATACTCTAAATGTTGTACATAAGCCGATATTACATTATTTTTACATCCACCCTGATTCTTGGAAGTGTTGGCATAATTCCATCAGTCTTTGCAGATACCTTTCAAGTAAGTATCATTCCAGGCTCAGGTCCTAGTGACTATTGCTCAGAAACAGCTACCTGTTTTACTCCAAGCATATTGAATATTTCTCCTGGCGATACCATAATGTGGACAAACAATGACAATGTTGATCACACTGTAGTAAGTGGTCTGCCATATGCAAAACAAATAGGAACTATATTTGATAGTGGTGCGATTGCACCAGGAAAGACATATTCCTTTACTTTCTATAATGCTGGAACGTACAAATATTCCGACAAAATCGACAAGTGGATGGTAGGCGAAGTGAACGTTAGACCTTCTCAGCCATCATCTGCTGTTCCAGAGTTTGGTTATATTACAATGCTAGTACTTGCAATTTCTATAATCTCAACAATTGTAGTGTCAACAAAGATTCAAGTCCTGTAAGATCATCATCTGAAGAAAAATACCCAACAGATTATAAAGAACATAAAAAAGAAAAGTTTGCATGCGGCTCCTAGAATATCAAGCAAAAACCTTGTTTGCAGAATATAAAATTCCAATTCCAAAAGGGCTGACGTCAACTAATATCGAACAAGGAAGAAAAGATGCAGCTGTACTTGGTTTTCCATTTGTTATTAAAGCTCAGATGGCAGTAGGAGGCAGAGGCAAAGCAGGGGCAATACAAAAGTGCCAAAACGCAGACGAGTTTGAATTAAAGTATCCAGAAATTATGCAAAAAGTTGTCAAAGGTGAAAAGACAAAAGCAATACTGCTTGAAAAAATGGCCGATATTAAAAAAGAACTTTATCTCTCATTATTTTTAAACAGAGGAAAAAGATGTTACACAATAATTGCATCAGCAGAAGGTGGTGTAGAAATAGAATCAGTAAAAAATCAGATCATAAAAGAAGTTGGTTTAGGAGATGTTGATGCAAAAACTGCTCAAGAAGTGGCACAACTAATGAATCTAAAAGACAAGACTGCAGCAGATTTTGTAGACATTTTACAAAAATTATCTAAAATTACTACAGAAAAAGAAGCAGAGTTGGCAGAGATAAACCCACTTGCAATACTAGGCGATGGTTCAGTTGTAGCACTAG
>DASYXK010000013.1:0-37779 GCA_035935115.1 Nitrosopumilaceae archaeon | reverse complement strand
AGGAATATTTACAGAGTTTGCAATTGTAAGACTTTCATGTATGAGATCTCTTGCCTGCCTGATTTGATTTCCTCTTACCTGATTTTTACTATAGGCGCATAAAATAAGAGAAGGTTCAAATTTTTCTACAATTCTTCGCATATCTTTATCATATTTAAGACCGGAAATTTCATTTACAATTTCTACACCAAGTTCTAGTGCAGTCTTTGCAACCTGAGATCTACAGGTATCAATTGAAATTGGAATGTTGGAAACTTTTTGAATTACCTTAATTGCTTTAGTTATTCTCGCAATTTCCTTTTTTTCAGAAATCATAGTATTCAGATATGGTGCAGTTGACATGCCACCTACATCCACAAAATTTGCTCCTTCGTCTTCCATTTTTTTTATTGCACGAGCTATCTTTTTTGAATCGGTTATTACAGATTCGCTAAAAAACGATTCAGGGCTAGTGTTAATTATCCCCATTATTCTTACTGGATTAAATCCACCTACAGAAATTGGGCCCAGTCTATTCACATGGTTTATGATTTACCTCTCATACATTTAGATTTACATGAAACTAAAAGGATGGGGTAAAAAATATACTGAAATTTTGAGAGAATTTCAATACAGTAGAAGAAAAGATGCACAATCTGCTAGAGTTTTAAATTCAATTTTGAAAACCAAGTTTCCTTTAAAAAAATTAGAAGAAAAGATAAAAAATCAAACTGTTTTTGTGATTGGAGCTGGTTCTTCGCTTAATCGATCAATACCTTTATTGAAAAAATATAAAAAAATAACAAAGATAGTTGCAGATGGTACAACCAAAGCACTAATTGAAAACAAGATCAAGCCTGATATTGTAGTTACAGATCTTGATGGTGATCAAAAATTTTTAAAAAAAGCAAGTAAAGAAAATGCAATTATGATAGTACATGCACATGGAGATAACATAGATAAATTGCACTTGGCATCAGGTTTCAAATATTGTCTAGGAACTACGGAAGGAAAACCATTTGGAAATATACATAATTTTGGCGGATTTACGGATGGAGATAGATGTGTTTTTTTAGCTAAACACTTTGGTGCAAAGAAAATTATTTTGTTTGGAATGGATTTTGGAACCAAAATAGGAAAATATTCCAAAAATAAAGTTATCAACAGAACTACAAAGATTAGAAAACTTGAACGTGGAAAGGAGCTTTTGGAATGGCTTGCGCTGCAGAATTATTTAGAATTATACACTACATCAAAGCAAATCAAGGGTTTTAGCAAGATAAGATATGCAGATCTTAGAAAGATACTCTAGGATCTAATACATTTTAATATTTATTATCCATGCAGTATTAAAAAAAACATGGATTACTCAGAAGAGCAGATTCGTGATATTTTGGAGTTAAAGGAATGGATTTCTGAGGAGATCGAAAAGCATCTAAAAGAGATAGAAAGATTAGAAAAAAACCTTGTTATTTTAGATTCGGTTATAAAACAATCCAGCTTCAGCAAGGCATCTTCTTTTGTATCAAAGAGCGAGCAGAAAGAAGCCACATTATCAGACAAAACTATGATACCGATCAAAAGAAGTACAGATAATAAGATTATTGCAAACGCACATGTCACACCAGATGAGGTTATAATTATTCCATCTGAAGATGTGACACTAGATACAGAGACTCGTCCATTCAAATCATTTTTCCTAGGAAGAATAATTGGCGGAATGGAAGACAAAGATAATTTGGAGGTACAAAATGGAAAGATATCAGAAGACGCAGTAATAAATTGTATAATAAATAAAGATGGAAATAAAATCAGAGAAATTTTGATCAAAAACTATCGTGAAAGAGAAAGAATAAATGAAATTATAAACACTGCATCATGGTCATTTTCCCGTATGATTGAAAATTCAGAAAAGTGAATTTATGGATAAGATAGTTGTTCTAGATTTTGGATCACAGTACAGTCACCTAATTTGTAGAAGAATTAGAGAGTTTTCTGTATATGCAGAACTTGTACCTTTTGATATATCACTTGAAGAGTTAAAAAAATTGAATCCAAAAGGAATTATCTTCTCTGGGGGTCCAGCAAGTGTTTACAACAATGACTCACCAAAACCAAAAACAGGCATATTTGATATTGGTCTTCCTGTTTTGGGAATATGCTATGGTCATCAATTAATAGTAAATAATTTTGGAGGTAAGGTTAAGCGTGCAAATAAGGAATATGGTTCCTCTTTGCTTATTGTTGACAATGACTCTGATTTGCTATCTGATATGGGTAAATCAATAAGAGCATGGATGAGTCATGGAGATGCTGCAGAAAAAATTCCAGATGGTTTTGACATAATAGGTCATACTGAAAGTTCTCATGCAGCTGCTATTGCAAATAAACAAAAGCTAATTTATGGAATACAGTTTCATCCGGAAGTAGTTCACACTGAGAAAGGTACAGAGATTCTTAGGAATTTTGTAATAAATATCTGTAGAGCAAAACAGGATTGGACAATTGAAAACTTTATTGAAACAACTGTATCTGAAATTTCAAAGATAGATGGTAATGTCCTTTGCGGTATAAGTGGTGGAGTAGATTCTACAGTAGCAGCACTTTTGATTCAAAAAGCAATAGGAAACCGACTCAAATGCGTATTTGTGGATAATGGCCTCTTAAGATTAAATGAGGAGCAAGAAGTAGAAACAATGTTCAAAAATAATTTTGCAGTAAATTTTACACACATAAATGCAAAAGAAGGGTTTCTTAAAAGATTAAAAGGAATAACTGATCCTGAACAAAAAAGAAAAATTGTTGGCGAAGAATTCGTCCAGATATTTACAGAATTTGCTGAAAAAAATGGTCCCTTCAAATGGTTGGCTCAAGGAACGCTTTATCCAGATGTAATAGAAAGTGGTGTCTCAAAAGGACCGGCTTCAGTGATAAAAACACATCATAATGTTGGAGGTTTACCTTCATGGCTTAACATGCAAGTACTAGAACCATTACGTTTTCTTTATAAAGACGAGGTAAGAAAGGTTGCAAAGGCTCTTGGCGTATCTGACAAACTGTTAAATCGTCACCCATTTCCAGGACCTGGTCTTGCAGTTAGAATAATTGGAGAAGTGACTGAAAAGAAATTGCAGATTTGCAAGCTTGCAAGCAAGATTGTTGAAGATGAACTTGTCGCAGCAAATTTGAATGATAAAGTTTGGCAATCTTATGCAGCAGTAGGAGATGACAAAGCAGTTGGAGTGGTAGGAGATGAACGAAAATATGGTTATATTGTTACTGTTAGAGTTGTAGATTCCATAGATGGAATGACTGCTGACTGGACAAGGCTTCCTGCTAATATTCTAGAGAAAATAAGCAATAGGATTACTAATGAAGTTGAGGATGCTGTATGGGTGAGCTATGTAATTTCAAGCAAGCCTCCAGCAACTATTGAACCTCAGTAACCAACGATAATACTTCTTGCATTGTTGGTGGCATCCCATTTGAATTACTAATATACAACGATGAGGTTGCATTTGCAAAAAGTAATCTTTCTTTTGGTTCAAGATTTGCAAGATAACCTAAGATATTAGCAGCATCCCAGACATCACCTGCACCAGTAACAAACTTTACTTCAGTAGGGAAAGATTTTGCGAATGCTGTCTCTTTACCGTTTGACCAAAAAGCTCCAAAAGTAGTATGTAAATCGATTGGTATTGATATTTTTTCTGAGAGTTCAGAAATGAGTTTTTGAGTTTCCTTTTCTTTAGTTATATTTCCTAATCCAAATTGTTTCAAAAGCAGGTTGCATTCGTTTTCATTTAGAGATAAAGAATCAAGATTTGGTGCAAGTTCAGATATTGCCATCTTGAATTCATCTTGTCTTGTTTGTATGTCTGCAGGATCTAAAAAATGTAAAGATTTTGGTGATTTTTTGAATACAAATTTTGAAAGATCAGTACCTTTCTTATTGCTTGCCCAGTTTGTTACTATAATTGCATCAGCATTTTTCACTGCATTTTGTTCTTTTAGACCAAGTTTTTCAGGTCCAAAATTTTCATTGTCTCCCAAATCAGACAACATTATATTCACAACACTTCCATTATTATTAAACTCAAACGAGGTAGTCATGCCTGGTTTTCCATCTATGATATACAAAGATGATTTTGGAAATTTAGAAAATATATCTTGAAGAATTTGTGAGCTGGTCTTATTTGCTATAGTAATCAACGAAACTGGAGAACCAAGTCTTGCAAGTGCAAATGCAACATTTGTTGCATTGCCCCCTTTCAAATCAACTTGATGAATATCCCTTATACTTCCTCCAAGAGTTTTTTTTTGTAAAACAAGCTCAAATAATTTTGTAATGTCACTTATCTTTACTATTCTGTCTAGAAAAAAATCATTTAAAACGACAACTGAGCCAACAAAATTAAGATTTTGCAGCTTCTCTAACATGAGAAAATTTTAGCCCATTGGAGGACCATGTCCACCGCCACCTCTGCCACCAGAGGAGGCTATCACATCATCAATTCTTAAAATCATACAGGCTGCCTCAGTAGCAGATTTAATTATCTGTTCTTTTACTGCTACTGGCTCTATGACATCAAGTGAAAACATATCTGCTATGCGGGTATTTCTTGCATCTATTCCAGTCCACTTCCTTCCCTGAGATTGTTTTGCCCTAAGCGTAATCATTGTGTTTATTGGATCCATACCGGCATTTTCTGCAATTGTAAGAGGAATTATTTCAAGTGCTTCTGCATATTTTTTAATTGCAAGTTGTTCTCTTCCCTCAAAGCGATCAGCCCAATCCTTAAGACTTGAAGCAAGAAATTCTTCAGGTGCGCCTCCACCTGCAACAATTGCTGGTTTTTCTATTACATCTTTAACTACCATCAAGGCATCATGCATTGATCTATCTACTTCATCTACTACTCTTTGTGAACCACCGCGTAGAAGAAGTGTTATCGCACGTGGATTTTTGCATCCCTCGATGAACACCCATTTGTCTGTCTCAACTTTTCTTTGTTCCACATGTTCTGCAGAGCCAAGATCTTTTGCTGTGATGTCATCAAGGTTTGTGATAATTCTTCCGCCGGTTGCTTTTACGAGTTTTGTCATATCACTTTCTTTTACTCGTCTAACAGCAAGAATGCCTTGTTTTGCAAGATAATGCTGTGCTATGTCATCAATACCTTTTTGACATATCAATACGTTTGCGCCAATATCATGTATTTTGTCTACCATTGTTTTGAGCATTCTGTTTTCTTCTTCAAGAAACATCTGCATTTGCGTTGGATCGGTAATTCGAATTTCTGCACTCATTTCTGTTTTTTCAATTTCAAGTGCAGAATTTACTAGTGCAATTTTTGCTTTTTCAATTTTAGCTGGCATGCCACTGTGTACCACTTCTTTATCCAAAACAATTCCTTTGATAAGTGAGGTATTTCTTATTGATCCACCGGCTTTCTTTTCTACTTTAATGTTATCCAAATCTACTTTGTAGGATTCGCCTTGTTTATCTACCACCTGTAAAATAGAATCTACCACAAGTTTTGAGAGCATGTCACTATCATCTGAGATTAATTTTGAATTCATACTTGTTTTTGCTATTTTGAGGAGAGTTTCTTTTTCACGTGGATCCACAGCTTTTGCAAGTTCCGAAAGAAGTGAAAGTGCTTTTTCTGCTGCAGCTTGATAGCCTTCTATTATTACAGTAGCATGAACATCTTTATCCAAAAGTTCCTCGGCCTTTGCCAAGAGAGCGCCAGCAAATACAACTGATGATGTTGTTCCGTCTCCAACTTCATTATCTACTGCTTTTGCAATTTCTACCATCATTTTTGCAGCTGGATGTTGAACATCAATTTCTTTGAGAATTGTAGCACCGTCATTTGTTATTGTGACATCACCTAGGGAATCTACAAGCATCTTATCCATTCCTCGTGGACCAAGGCTTGTACGTACAAGTTCTGCTACCAATTTTGCCGCAGCTATGTTATTTTTTTGTGCGTCTCTGCCTTTTTGTTGAAGTGCGCTTTCTTTTAACACTAAAACAGGACCTTGTGGAGTTTGTTGAATTGAAGCCAAAATTATTCCCTGATTGTCGATAATTGATTGCCCCTTTTAATACCTTATTGAATTAGGCTCTGGTACATTATAGGGTCATAGCCCTTCGTGTTACACTGTTCAATCTTAGGATCATTTCAATGTGATGTTCAATTCGGGGTTTGAAGTGTTAAGTTAGGAATTTAGTTGCTCACTGACTTTTCCTGTGAGTTTTATTGCTATAAAGTCCTTGAAAATGCGATCTGGATGTATTTCGATTTTAGCTATAATTGTTCTAGTAGATTCTTAGGGTGAGGTTATTTAGTTGCTCAAACTAGTAGAGTTTTAGATATGCCAAAACTTCTCCTTGTAGACGATGAACCAGATATTGCTAGTTCAATAAAGAAAGTATTGGAAAGAGAGGGGTTTGAACTTTATACGTACACTGACCCACATGAAGCCTTGAAAGAGTTTATGCCAAATTTTTACGATCTGGTTATTCTTGATATAAAAATGCCAAAAATGAATGGTTTTCAATTATATCGAGAACTGATAAAACTAGATGGAAAACCAAAATTCTGTTTTCTTACTGCATTTGAAACTTACCGAGAAGATTTTAAAAAAGCATTTCCTGAATTAGACGAAAGACGTTTTCTTAGTAAACCGATGGGTGCAAGAGAATTGTTAGAGCGACTAGGTAAATTGGAACCTAATATCATCAACCTAAGGTAACAGTACCCTAACTTGACACTTCAAACCCCGAATTGAACATCACATTGAAATGATCCTAAGATTGAACAGTGTCCTTCGTGTGGCTCTGTTACGTCTTAGGGTAATTCAAAATATCAATGTATGTTCTATTTTTAATATCTACAATTCCGCTGTATAGAATTCTTACTTCTGGCAAGGCAAGAAATGGCAAAAAAAGTGGGATCAGGTGAGGATTTTTGAACTTGCATCCAGCATCAACAATTTTTGTATTAAGATTTGAAAATTCTAAAAGTGCATTTTCAAATGGCAATTTAGATATCAGACCAGCAACAGGAAGAGAGTAGATTGCCAATATTTTTTGGTTTTTTACTGCTATTATCCCTCCTTGTATTTCGGACAATTTGTTTGTTGCAAAAGCCATGTCTTTTTCATTAGAACCAATTACAATCATGTCATTTTCATGAAAGCTTTGTGTAGAAGCAAAAGCCCCAATATCTGCACCAAAGTTTTTCAAGAAACCGACAGCGAATTTACCAGTTCCATGTGTCCTATCAATTGCTGCAACTTTCCACACATCCTTATCAAAAGACGATATGACGTTTCCATCCCTTGTTTGGAGTTCCTCATAATCTTTTTTTGTTATTATTTCTGTATCTAGTTTTATTACCATAGATTTCACAGATTTTGCTAAACTTTTTATGGTAAAGTCTTTTTCTACGAATTTTCTAATCTTTACAGTTTTTGTAATCCATTTTGGGATTTTAGTTACATTAAACTTTGTAACAATCTCTCCGTGAGATACCACAAGTTTGCCACCAACAAAGACCTTTTTTGGTTTAAGTTTATCAAGGTCATCAAAAACCAGAATGTCTGCTATTTTACCTGGTGCAATACCACCGTAGTCTCGTCCCATATTATAATAATCAAAACAATTTTTTGAGGCAATAGAAATTGCATCAATTTTATCCATTCCAAGGGCAATTGATTTTCTTACACAGTGATCTATGAGACCAAATTCTAACAGATCTTTTGGGTTTACTCCATCTGAACAAAACATTAGTCTATCAAGATATGTTTTATTGGATAAGACTCTAGGAATAATTTTGTCGAAATCTCTTCTGATGGAACCTTCTCTCATCATTATCCACATACCAAGGCGCAATCTTTCCACAACTTGATCATAATCAATGGGTTCGTGGCAAGAAAGAATTCCAGATGAAATGTACGCATTTAATTTTTTATCACTTGCTCCAGCAGTGTGACCATTTATGATACAGTCATTTTCTATCATAGTCTTCAGAGTTTGCATGGTTTTTGGATCTTTCATTGTTACCTTTGTCCAGGAAAAAACTTCTCCAAGACCAAGTACATTTTTTAAATTTAATGCCAATTTTTCTTCAGTTAAACTCAAGGTCTTGGCATTGCTAAATTTTCTGTCAACTGGTAAACCTCCTGGAATTACATGAAAAAGTCTGATTGGCAAGTTTTCACCAAATCTGATAAATTCCTTAAACCCTTTGTAGCCACAAACACTTACAATATCTATTGGATCTGAAAATAATGAAGTAGTACCACATAAGAGAGCTTTTTTTGCAAATTCTGATGGTAGAACAAACTGATCTATGTGTACGTGTGGATCTGCAAATCCCGGTGTGACAAATCTTTCTTGTAAATCAATTACTGCTGTTTTTTCTCCAATGGTGTGAGATGCACTAGTCCCAACATACGCAATTCTATCTTTTAGAATAGCTACATTGCTACCAGATATTACCTCTCTAGAATAGACATTAACGAGTTTACAATTCTTCAAAACCATATCTGCTTTTTTTTCTCCCATTGCTACTGAATTTAATGAGGAAATCATAGTAGCAAGCGAGCTAGATTGCACAGATGGAATGTGTGTTTTTGTTACTATTATAGATTCAAAGCGATGTTTAAATTACGGTCAAGAGCGGTTTTATTTTATGAATGTGCCAAAGGAGATCAGCCGATACTGCCCAAAATGTAAAAAACACACTTTACAAAAAATCTCCATATACAAGGCTGGAAAAAGAAGAGGTTCAGCCATTGGTGAAAGAAGACACGCAGAAGACAAGAAAGGTTACGGTGGTCAAAAATTCCCAAAACTTGCTAAACCTGCAAAAACAACTAAAAAATTCACGCCAATTCTTACATGTCCAGAATGTAAAAAGAAATTTAATAAGCCTGGTATCAGATTAAGAAAGTTCGAGTTGGTAGCATAATGAAAAAAGGACAAATTTTAATCCCAAAACCAAGTAGCAAGTTTCAGAAAGTTCAATGTAAGGAATGCAGTGAAGAGAGTGTTGTCTATTCACATGTAGCAACTAATGTTACTTGCAAATCTTGTGGAAACTTACTTGCAGAATCAACAGGTTCCATTGCAAAGATAAATGGCAAGATATTAGGTAGTGCCGAGTAAATCATAATCTTGTTTTGTATTTAGATTTAGTGCAATTCTTTTGTCATCTAGTATCACATATGACTCTTCAACATGTTTCATTCCAGACAAACTACTTGGATTTACTATTGAAATACCAGAATAGGAATATTCTTTTTTGCTATAAGTTACAAGATATTCTGTTTCCATGTGTAGCGAATCAAGAAAGTTTTTGCTTAAGAGAACTGCAGTCCACGTATTTTTAATATCTGCAAGTTGTACAATTTTTTTAATTATTTTTGCATCCAAAAGTGGCATATCTCCTGAAATTACAAACACATGTTCATCAAGATTGTGTAAAATCTGATTAAGATCATTAACATATCCATTTCCTTCCGTTTGAATTGTAGAAATTCCTAGACTTTTAAGAAATTCACTGGTTTTTGGAGCATTAGAGCTTGTAGCTCCGATGATCTTTGAAAAACAGCCAGACTCTTGAAGTGCATTTATGACATGTTGTATTACTGGATTTTTGTATTTTAAAAGAAGTTTTTCTTGTGGCAAATTCATTCTTGCACCCTTGCCACCACACATTACTAGTCCTATCATAATGATGCAAAAATTAGAAGTGATGAGAGCCTTACAAGTTCATTGGTTGCCCCAAATACATCACCAGAAATACCTCCAAAACTGCGGTTTGCCACAGCAAGAAGTAAAAGAGACAGTCCTACACCTGCAATTATTACAATCACGCCAGTCATTCCACCAATCAAAACAATAGGAATGATGGTTAATGCAGCAGCCACACCAAGCTTCCTTTTATCTTTCATAGATTGTGTAAATGGTGAACTTAGGCCTTGCCATGCTGACGATCCTCTATTTGCTTGCAATACCATTACAAATTTTGCAAGAAGTTCACTTAACAAAATTGCCTGAAATATTGCAAACCCCTTCATCATAGAAAGTGCCATTATCATGCCTCCTACATATAGAACAACTGTTATCACTCCAGCAGAGCCAACTGCTGGATCGCGCATGACTTTTAGTTTTTTTTCTTTTGTTCCCTTTGCCATCATTCCATCTGCAAAATCACAAAGTGCATCTGTATGATGTATTCCAGTTATAATCACTATCGATGCTGTAAGTAACAATCCTACAATCAATGGCTGCAAAAATAAAGATAGACCATAACCAGTCCCACCAATGATTAGTCCAATTAATGCACCAGCTATTGGAAAAAGATACATGTTTTTTGCAACAACTTCAAGTTCCATATTTTTAGAAGGAATAATTGTCAAAAATGAAATGACCGAACTTATTTCTTTAAACATGTATCCACCATCCAAGATAAGACAATACTACAATCATTGGTATTGTGAAAATAATACAGAAGAGAAGTGTTGTTAATTTCATTATATATATTGCAGATTTGAAATGGTTCTCGGTAAATTCCAAATTTCCATCTCCCAAGACATAATGATCTATTTTTTCAAACTTGACAGAGAGAGCACCTGCCAAGGTTGCCATTGGATATCCCGCGTTAGGGCTTTCGGTTTTTTTACCATCACGCATCATTATTTCAAGAGAATGTCTCCAATTTTCTCTTAGAATCATAACTGCAAATATCATTACAAGGCTTGTTATCCTAGAGGGTAGAAAGTTAAGTATCTTATCAGAATTTGCACCAAACCAACCTAGATTTCTAAACAAGATAGTCTTGTAGCCAATCATGGAATCAATGGTGTTTATGGTTCTATAGATAAATGCCCCTGGTAAACCAAATATTGCAAAGTAGAAAAGCGGTCCGATAATTCCATCTACAGTGTTTTCACTTATGCTTTCTAAAGTTCCAGAAATAATGTGTTGCTTATCTAGATTCTTTGTATCTCGCTTCACTATCATAGAAAGTTTTACTCTTGCGTCATCTACATCATCATGTGAAAGTGCTTGCATGATTAGTGTTGCATGTTTTTCCATTCCTTTAATGGCAATTGTAGTTTTAAGTAAATAACCAGTAACCATGATAGAAAAAATTAAAACAACAATTTTGGTCACAAAATTAAAATCAAATTGGTTTAGGTAATGTAGTGCTACATTTAGAAAATAAAGTATTGATGCAACTAGAGATGTAATTGAAATTGTAAGAATTAAACCGCCAATTTTCTCAATAGTTGGATTATTATTCTTAAAAAGCAGTACAAGTTTTCCGATCAGTGTTCCTACCCATACGGTGGGATGAAATTTATTTTTTGTATCTCCAAATGCAAAGTCTATCGATAATGCAAATAGTACAGCTAAAGCAGGTATTAGGATCATTTAATCAAATCACCTATAGCTTTCATGTTCAAACTAGATTTTACAATCTGACTTAAATTCTCTATTTCTTCATCTAAACATTGTACAAATTTTTTGTTCCAGATTACCCGTTTTGGATTTGCAGAAAGAGAATCTTCGTCAGGAATATCAAATTCTATTAAAGGAATTGTTCCTAGGACTGGTTTGCCAGTCTTTTGCCTCAATTTATAGAAGCTAGGGCGGAGTATGTCCATATCACCTCTAAATTTGTTAATAACAAAACCTTTGATGAGCTTTTGGTATTTCTTTTCCAATAATTCTAGTGTACCTACAATGCTAGCAAAACTACCACCTTTATCAATATCAGAGATAAGGATCACTGGAGCTTTAGAATATTCAGCCATTCTCATATTTGCTATATCGTATTTTACCAAGTTGAATTCTGCCGGTGAACCTGCACCTTCAATTATTATTAGATCATAGTTTTTTTGTAACCAATCAAGTGATTCTGTAGCAATTTTTAATCCCTTTTGAAGTACAAATTTTTTATAATATTCCTTTGCATGCATCTTTTTGTAAAACTTACCTTTTACAAGAACTTCACTATTATAATTTCCAAGTGGTTTGAGAAGAATTGGATTCATGTTCGGATTTATTTCTGCTCTTGCTGCAATCGCTTGTATTGCTTGTGCCCTAGAAATTTCAAATTTGTCTCCCTTGTATGAATAAGAAGACATGTTTTGAGATTTGAAAGGTGCTACTTTGTATCCTGAATTTGAAAATATCCTACACAGTGCAGTTACTAGTGTAGTCTTTCCAGCACCGGAAGAAGTTCCTTGTATCATTATTGCTTTGGTCATTTCAGATTTCTTCCAAAGCTCTAACTAGTTTTACGTTTTCTTTATGAGTACGAACAGCTACTCGTATGAATTTGTTATCAAGACCTCGAAAATTACTGCAATCCCTAATCAGAATCTTTTTTGCTATTAGTTTTTCTTGAATTTTCTTTGAATTTATTCTTGATTTTATTAGAATGAAATTGGTTGACGAATCATAGCAAATAAAGCCATTAATCTTTGAAATAGAGTCTTTCAAAAACTTGAGTTCTTTTTTTATCAATTTCCTTGTTTTATTAAGATGAAACGTGTTAGATAGTGCTTCGCTTGCAGCCATCTGTGCAAGACCATTTACATTCCAAGGTATTTTTATTCTCTGAAGCACGTCGATAATCGTCTTATTTCCTAATCCATAACCAATTCTTAATCCTGCAAGTCCAAATGATTTGGTCAGAGATCTAAGAATGAAGAGATTATCGAATTCTTTCAGATAATGTATAAGAGATTCGTTTGAATCTGGAACTAGTTCAATAAAACATTCATCTAAAAACATAAGCACTGATTTGTTGTAAGCTGACTCGAGAATTTTCAAAAGATTATTTTTAGATGTTAATATCCCAGTAGGGTTATTTGGATTACATACAAAGATGCAGCTTGTTTTTGTTACCAAATCCTGAAATTCTGAAATGTTTTTGTTAAGATTCATTGTTTTAAAAAAAGTTATTCTAGAACCACTTAATCTAGAAGCTGCTTCATATTCACCAAATGTTGGAATAGGTATTAAGACATCACTATCTTTATGAAGAAAAACTTTACAAAAATTATAAATTATTTCAGTTGCACCATTTCCAACAATTATCTGGTTTTTTTGAATGCTTGTATATTTTTGTAAATCATCTCGTAACTTTGATGAATCAGGATCTGGATAAACAGAAAGAAGTGCTCTATTTTTGTTGATAATTTTTGTTATTGAAGATGGAAAGCCAAGCGGGTTTACGTTTGAACTAAAATCTATAAATCTAGAGTCATATTGTAGTCCATTCGAGTAAAATCCTCCATGTTGTATTACATGGTGGTTAGAAACATTTCTTTCTAGCGCAAATTTCACACCATGAAATACCATAAAGGGATTTAGTGTGTTTTGGTTGTGCTAAAGGAATATTAATTGTATGAAGGAACATTTGTTATGAAACGTGTAGCAATCATAGGCGTTACTGGTGCAGTAGGACAAGAGTTTGTATTAGCATTAAACAAACACCCTTGGTTTGAAGTAAAACAAATAGCAGCCTCCGAACGCTCTGCAAACAAAAAGTTTGTAGATGCCATAAGAGACACAAGTAGTGGCATCCTAAAGTGGCACATAAAGGAAGAGATTCCTGAATATGTAAAGAACATGATTGTTGAATCTGTCGATGATATTAAACCAGAGAATTTGGACCTAATATTTACCTCTATAGAAAGCGAAGCTGCGCGTGAAATTGAAAGCAGATTTGCAAAAGATATTCCTGTGATCAGCACCTCTGCTGCCTACAGATATGAAGCAGATGTACCCATTCTTATTCCTGGAATAAATGATGATCATGTAGGATTATTGGAGGTACAAAAAAAGAATCGCGGTTGGAAGGGTTTTATCGCGCCACTTCCAAATTGCACTACCACTGGACTTGCGATAACCATGAGACCGTTGTTAGATAGTTTTGGTGCACAAAAAATAATCATGACTTCTATGCAATCAATGTCTGGAGCAGGCAGATCACCCGGTGTTTCTGCTTTAGATATTACAGATAACATAATTCCTTACATACCAAAAGAAGAAGATAAAGTAAGAATAGAAACAGGAAAAATTCTCGGTAAATTTTCAGATGGAAAAATAAGTCCTGCAAACTTTAAAGTTAGTTGTACATGTACTAGAGTTCCTGTAATAGATGGTCATACTGAAACAGTCTTTGTTGAAACTTCAAAACATGTAGAACCTGACACTGTCAAAAAAGCAATGCAAGACTTTTCAAGTAAAGTTAGTGTAACTGGCCTTCCATCTGCACCAAAAAATTATCTTGTAGTAAATGATGATCCTACTAGACCTCAACCAAGATTAGATAGAGAGATGGATGGAGGTATGTCTACTGTTGTAGGAAGATTACGTGAGGATACAGTTTTTGAAAATGGCATAAAGTATGTGCTATTTTCCCATAACGAAAAAATGGGTTCCGCAAAAGGTGCAGTGCTTTTAGCTGAGATGCTCTACAAAAAGGGTCTCATATAAAATGATGAAAAATTTTTAGAAAAATTGTAATAATACCTTTATTAAGATCCATTTATTCAGAATAATTGGTATTTTAAATGGCAAAAGTAGATGATTTAGATATGACAATTCTATCTGAACTTGCTGCAGATGCAAATATTTCAGTACCACGCATATCAAAAAAAATCAATGTCAATTCATCTGTAGTATATAGCAGAATTAAGAGATTAATAAAAAGAAAACTTATCGAGAGATTCACAATAGTTGTAAATGATAGAGAACTTGGATACACGGTAAAGGCTTTGACTGGAATAAACATGGATTCTAAGCTTCGTGACCATGTGATTGAGGAATTATTCAAGGTCCCAGAAGTAAGAGAGATTTCAGAGGTTACAGGTAGATTTGATATTTTGGTTACAATGTATGCAAAGAATTTGGATGAGATGCATAGATTGATTTCAGAGAAATTAGGTCGAATTGAAGGTGTACAGCGTTCTGAGAGTTTTATTGAGATGAAAAGAACAACCAAGCCCATGCCCTATAAACCAGTAAAGTAGGAGTTTATTCAACCTATAAATAACTAAAAAAGATCAAAAAAGAGGAGAAAGAGTGTTAACCACAAAGGCAAGCTCAAGAATCAAAGTATACTATGAATTAACTAAACCAAAAATTTGGTATCTTTTAGTTTTTACTGCATTTGGTGCAGCTGTTACCGCATCAAATATTTATCATATTGAAATTTCTCTTGCTACATGGGCTTTGATGTTAGGCGGTGTTGCAGCAGGATCAGCTGCAGCTAATACGTTGACCAACTATCATGATAGAGACATTGATGCAATTATGGAAAGAACAAAGAACAGACCAATTCCAAGTAGAAGGATTTTTCCTCCTGAAAAGGCAAGAAATTTTGGATTAATTCTTGCAGTAATTTCTCTTGTATGTTCATTTTCCATTTCTTTTACTAGCTCTTTTTGGAATGGTATATGGGCTGGAATTTTTATGGCGTTTGGATTAGCAGACAACATTCTAGTTTATAGTTATTTACTAAAACGAAAAAGTCGAACTAACATAGTTTTAGGCGGATTTTCAGGAGGGGCACCAGCAATGATTGGATATGTAGCAGTAACTACTCATGGTTTATGGGATCTTGGACTAGTAATGGCTGGACTAGTATTTGTCTGGATTCCTATGCACATATGGGCACTTACATTACACTTCAAAGAGGATTACAATAAAGTAAACGTGCCAATGCTTACTGCAGTACAATCAGAAAAGACATCTGTCAGAGTAATAGCAGGAACAACACTCATGATGGTTCTCTTTAGCATCATTCCATTCTTTCTTACAAACAATGGAGAGAAAATAGTAAACGATGTTTATTTGTATACTGCAATAGTTTCAGGTGCAATAATGTTAATTCTCAGTATTTGGGTTTTAACTAAGCCATCAGAAAAGACATCTTGGACACTATTCAAATTTTCTAGTCCCTATCTTGCAATATTGTTTATTGGATTAATGATAGGCTCCATCCATTAACTAGTCAAAACTAGGCAGTTTTGTGAGAGTATCTAGTTTAGATAATCTTTTAATGAGATTTTATCTTTTCCTGGAATTTTTGCTATTTCAAATCCTTCTGGTCTTTTTAAAAGAGGTCTTGTTGCATCAATTCCAAGTTTTGCAGTAAGCAGTTTTTTTTGATCACTTGATGGGTCCAGACTAGATCCTCTGACCTTTTTTATAATTGTCAAGTTTTTGTCTGCCTGGAATCTAGTAGCCATTGCGTATTCAACACTTATTGCATTAGTTGGATCAATATCATCGTCTACTACTGTTACCATTTTCAATGACCTGTGTGCTGCAAAAGTTTTTTCAATCACTTTTTTTGCATCAGAGTCTTTCTTTTTTGAAATTTGTACAACTGCATGAAGCCAGTTGCAACCACCATCACTCATAACAACTTTTTTTGTCCTAGGGAATTCTTTTCTAACATCGCGATTTAGTTTGGCTTCAATTGGCATCCCCATTAACAATCTATGTTCTGAATAGCCAGAAAGAATATCATGAAAAATAGGATTGTTTCTATAGTATAGATTTTCTAGTTCAAAAACTGGCTGTTCCCTTTTAAAATCATAAGTTCTAAGCATCTCAACCATCCATTCCTTGTGAGTTTTATCTTGTAGAATTTTTCCTTCCATAACTATTTCAGCGTTAGATGGCACTTTGATACCAGAATATGGTGTCTTGGCCAAAGTTAGTTTATTTCCCAAAATTGCATTTGCTATTTCTAACTCATCTTTTCCCCAGTCTGCTTGATATGCACCAGCTATAGAAATTGCGGGATGTACACCAATAGTTATTGCCACTCTTAGATCTTCACCATGTTCTTTGGCATGTACAAATGTGCGATGCAGATGCCTTCCTTCTACCATTCTCACAGAAAAGTGAGTTTTATCAAGAGGCATCAATCTATGAAATGATGAATTTTGTTTCTTGGTTTCTTGGTTTTGTGTATAAATTATAGAGGAGGTAATAAAAGATCCTGGTTCTTTTTCAAAGTGTCGTACAATTGGTAAGATAGACAAGTCATTTGAGCTGTTTTCCATGAATTTTGCATCTGAAACAATCTTTGGTTTTTTTGCACCTTTAATTGCAAAGATTATCTTTTGGTGAATGTTAGATTCTTTTGCGTTTACTGCTTTAGCAAATCTTGCCCTAGTACCAACTAGGTTTGCTACTAATCGAAATTTACTTTCTTTTATATTTTCAAATAAAATTGCATTGCCACCGTCTATTTTTTCAGTAAGAGCAGCGATCTCATATTGTGTAGATACTTTCTTTTTTACAACAGATAATTCATTTAGTTTTTTTATCTGGTTAAGATAAGCACGTAAATCAGTCATTATTTTACAATCTCCATTATTTCGTTCATAAGTACTTTCATGGGTTCTAACCCAAGTTCCTTTTGTATGTTAAGTGATGCAACACAGATTCCATTTATAGTAGAGGCTAATCTTTCAGAAACCATTTTCAAAAAAAAAGAATCTGATTTTGATGGAATCACAGTAGCTGTACTAATACGAGTTCCAGAACCGATTGATACTATCATAGCTCCAATCTTTTCTTTTCCTTCAGTTATTGAGATAAAATTTCCATTATCAAAGGGAACTATCTGAACCAAGAATTCTCGATTATCCACTTTGACGGTTTTTTTCTTATAACCGACTTGGGACATCAATAATCTACGTCAGTTACGCCTTTATTGCTACCGGCTCGATCGCTACCTTCTTAGAAACTTTTGCCGTTTTAGCCTTTTTTGTAGCCTTTTTTGCTGCTACTACCTCTACCTCAATCTCTTCCACCTCTGCTGCCTTTGCAACAACAGATTCTAGTTGAGAGTCAGCTTCAACTCTAGCACGCAATTTTGCTTTGTATTTTAGGTTTCTTGGTTTTGTTCTAAGTCTGTATCCGCAACATGGACACCAAAGACCTTCCCATTTTATGAAAATCTCACAAATCTGGCATCTCTTCTGTCCTGACGCATAACGACCCGTACCTACTGGCTTTTGTGCCTTGTATCTTGTGCATATTCCTTTACATGTCATTTTTCTTCAGTCACTATTCCTTATGATTTATTATAGTATTACTAGGTATTTAAGCATGGATCAGAATTTTCTATATCAAATAATGAAATTTATTGTAAAAATTATACAGGTCTCTCTTGAACAATTCTAGAGTTTTCAGAAAAAAACTGAAAAACCGATATAAATATGTATGGTTTTTAAAAAATTGAAATTTTTCAATTTTTGGGGCAAAATTTTAGAACTATCATATAAGCATTTTTTATACAATGAATAATTTTTACATAATGTTTTAGCCAGTTCTTGAGAGTGGTAAAACCAAGTGTCGATATCCATCCCTTTGTGTAATGTATCTTGCAGACATTTTATCACGTTCTCCTCTTTTGTTATAATTTTTAATTTTTAGTGAAGTCTTTCGCTCATCTACAAATTCTAATTCAAAATGTGAACAAAAACTAAGATTTAATCTATCAATTATGTGACGAGCTATTTTCATATTTCCATTTCCTATTTTGACAATTTTTCTATCAGCTTTCAATCCTGCCAAGATTCTAACTATATGTGATATTAATTCGTCAAGTGATGTATAAGTAGAGCTTTCAATTTCATTTTGATAGTAAAAAACAGAAAGTCCTATCCTGTTACCTGGGTCTATTCCTAAAACCAATGTACATTCATGAAAACCAGCTTCAAGTTTTTGTGTTATCAGTCCTTTTATTACAGTTGGATCTGCATCAAATTCTTCTGCACATAGAACAAAATTACTTGCAATTTGAGATGCTTCCTGTATAGTGGTAAGAATAAGTCTTTGATCTGTATTATTTATTTCAGTAGGTAATATAGAATCATAATTTATTTTTAAAAATTGGAGCATCTTTACAAATTTGAAATAATACCGTCCCTGAATTGTTGCAACAGCAATATTGTTTTGGGATGAATATGCTATGCTTTTATAATGTTCGAAGTAAAATTTAAAGTTTTTATATATAATGAAAACGATAATAAATTTAAGAAACTGGTTTTTTATTTAGCAAGTTTTTCTACAATATTGTTAAATTCATCATTTGTAAGTTTTGGTTTTTTGCTAAACATATTATGAACCGGTCCTACGGAGTCATCAGTATTACGTGGAATGATATGTACATGAACATGAGGAACCTCCTGTCCACTCTCTTTACCATTATGAACAGCTACAAGTGAAGATGGTGCTAGGCATTCCATTTTTCCTGTTAAAATTCTTACAACCTCAAATAGATCCGAGTTATCCTCTTTGCTCATTTCCTGAATTTTGACGTAATGTTTCTTTGGAATAACTAGCGTATGCCCCTTTGTTAATGGAAATGCATCTAAAAATGCCAGTGATTTCTCAGTTTCAGTTATTTTCCTTGATGGAATCTTACCTTCTACTATCTTACAAAAAATACAATCCATGTTGTTTTATTCTTCAAAGCATTGTAAAACCTTTCCAAATACTATAATTCCTTTAAAACTTCCAAGATCCCGGTTCTGTCAGAGGCACTTGGCATTTGTTCCAGGTATTTTTCAAAGTCATTTTTAGCTTCAATTTTTTTATTCTGTTCTAGTCTTACTAAACCACGATTTTTATAAATTGGACCAAATCTATTTTGATTTATTTCAATTGCTTTTGTATAGTATTTTTCTGCATTTGAATAATCCTTTGATTTTAGATAAAAATTACCCAGGCCTCTATATGCAAGATAACACCTAGGATTTAATGCAATACTTTTTTGATAATATTGCACAGCATCAGAAGAATTTTGATCATTTAGCATTCCACCAAGCAAACAATATGCAGTAGAGCTGGATTGATTTATTTCAAGTGCCTTTTGTAATGTGGTTATAGCGTCTGTAAATTTTCCTTGTAAGCGTAATTTCTCAGCATTGAAACACAATCTATTTGATTTTTCATTTTTATTTTCTAAATTTATTTCTGAAAGTATATCTGTTGGAACTAAAACAAGTAAGAGTTTATCATCTTCCGACCATTGTTCATCAAATTTTTTTTCTGGTATTGCCCCAATCTTATCAGGTTCAGGAAAATAATGTAAGATTGTTTTTTCCATATCATCATATCCTAAAATAAGAGATGCATGTTGCACAGTATCACGTATCCCTGGAAGGATAACTATGGGTGGGATTCCCATATCAATTAATTTTTTTAATTCTTTAATTGTAGAATTTAAGATCAAACTAGCTAGTCCGTGTCGTTCTGCAAGCTCAATTCCCTCCATCATTATGCTTCCTTTCATGTTAGGATATTTTTTTGCAATCTCTTTAGCTTCCGAGAAAGGGAGATCTATTCCCCAATACTTGGATACAGCGGTAATTACAAGAGGCAAACAAATGTTTTCCTCCCTTACGATTGGTAATGAAAGAATGTGATTAGATTCCATTATAAATCACCATAAATTTACAATATTAAAACTATTGAATAGTGATGAATTTTTCTAGAAGAAGTTTTCCATCATCACTCATTTCTGGATGAAATTGTGTTCCAAAGATTTTATGGTTTGTATATTGGAATATTTCATATTTACAATAGTCAGATTTTGCAATTTGCTCAAAACAACTGTCAAGTTTTGAAACCAAGTAAGAATGACTCTCAAAAACTTTAATTTTATTCTTGCATATGGGATTTGGTTTTAAGACTTCAATTTCTTGGATTCCATTGTGTGATTTGTCCATTTTCTTAATTGTACCTCCAAGTGTAAGTGCAAGAATTTCTGCACCATAACAGATTCCAAGAAGTGGGGCTTTTTCTAAAACAGCATATCTTATTATTTTTGAGTTAATGGCATTCATCAAAGCAATGTTTGTTGTTCTTCCAGAGAGAATTATTGACGAGTATTTGTGAATCTCTGAAAGAATCACTTTATCAAAAGTGAGTGTGTTAAAGGTTATTTTTTTGCGTAATAAAAAATCCAAAAGTGATTTAGTGTAGACAGAGCCGTTATCTACGACTAAAAGCAACTAACCTACCTCAATTGAGATATAATGTAATTCTGGTACATTATCTACAACCACAATTGTACCTAGCTTTACTGTGCTATTTTCTTCCCAGAAAATTATCCTGTCGCTTCTTGGCTGGACAAAGTTCTTCAAGAAAGTTGAGATTAGCTTCTTTGTATTGTCTAGATCAGATTGCTGTAAGAAAGAAGTCTTCCCCTCTTCAAATGAAAGCGGTAATTGTATAGATGTGGGACTGACAATTTTCAAGTTATCTGCTTCTAATACAGATCTTAGTGTAGCAATCCTACTTGCATGATCTAGCTGTAAGGCACTTGTAACATTGGACGGAGCAACACCACTAAGTTTAGCAAGATATGCCGCAAAGGCTTGTTGTGGTGTATTTCCCAGTCCTACATGATACTCTCCTTCAAATGCGGCACCAACCGCAGCAATTGTTCCAAGTTGTGTGACAACTCCACCCGAACCCGCAGTATATACTGGAATAAAGTAAACATCGTCATTACTTATTCTGTAAAGAATGTTATCTCCAGGTCGTGGATTTCGAAGTAATGTTTGCAATTTAGCATAATCAGGATCCCTGGATAGTGCCTCACTTACTGCTGATGGACCAAGAAGCTTTGTCTTAGAATCTAAGGGAACTTGATAAAATTGCATCTTACCCAAATTAGGAATGTCATTTTGAACAGTCATAAAACCTGCAAGGTTTCTTCCCTGTGATCCTTGTAATTCAAGTGAAAGAATTCCGATAAATGATGTTTTATCATATCCTGGCGGTTTTGCCTCTACATAATAAGTTCCAAGTCCATTTGGAACTTCATAGAAGTCTTTTGCCTGTATGAATGTCGAAGTGTCTGTAACATGATATATGTTAAACATGTCTACTTTCCAATTGAATAACGCCTCTGGATATCGAAGTTGTTTCTGAAGCCATGAAGGTGTATCGATAAAATTATTTCCATATTCACTGACAAACATTTTTGTAAAGAAATCATCACCAGTTTTTATCAGAGTAACGTTACCGTCGTATGTATCCATTAATGCATAACCAACAAGCCTAAGATAGGGATTACTTACTGACCAAGGGACATTCTTTGTGTCAAACCCCACTATTAGTGGAATAAGCCAGTATGTCCTTTTACCGTCAGTAACAGGTAAAACATCTACAGCTTTCCCAAATAGGTTGTATTGGAAATACGGATACAATAATTGCATTCTGTCGTGAATATCCCTATATCGAATAATGTGGATTGGTTCTGTAGGATAAGAAAGGAAAAAGTTTGGTTCAAAAATTTGGCTTATTGGCGGAGATACATCTATGCCGCCTTTTCCATAATATGTCGCATTGTTTAGTTCAGCAGTCTTTCCATCTCTATTAACTGGATATGCAGCCCATGTTTCTGCAAAAAGACCTCCCTCTCCATAATACATCACTCTTTGTTTGAAGAGATTACTACTGTCTACTATTGTTCCGTTACTTGCATCTAATGCCAGGAATCCGTTGTCAACATGGGTGTAAACAAGATGTTGGTTATACCAAGTATTTTCACGAGTTACAGATGTTGGAAGAATTGGTTTCATTGAAGCTGTCCAATAAAGCGTGTCATTGAATCTCAAAATGTCGTTGTTTTCAAAACCTACATATGGTATGAGTCCAATTTCGGGTTTAATTTTTGCAAGAGCCCCTTCCGAGTCCCAAACTCTTATCTTGCTTAAAAGAGCGTTATTTTGCATCACATAATCTGGAATATCTGTAGGTCGAATGGAAGAACTTTGCTTGACTTCATGAGGTGTAATCTGGATTTGATCAAGCTGGCCCAGATATCTATTGACACCTATCTGTTGAGCTTTGTATGGACCAAGATATTCTATTTTTTTTGCGTCAGCAATGCTGTTATTGACAGCCATTATAGAACCTGCAATTACTGCAATTGTAATTAGTGTCAGTATTCTGATATAGACGTCACGTTTTGAAGGATGTATGATTACTTTGGACTTGAATTTATCAATAAAATAAAATGCAATTAGAGCAAACCCTGCAACAAGAGTGCCTCCAATTGCATATTTTGTGTTGTAATCTATTTGATCTGTGAAAAACATGTTTATGCCAGCCCAAAGTATTCCAATACCAATTATACCTTCTATAGTTGCAATATAATCAAGGAATTTTGGTTTGCCTTTTGATGCATCTTGGACATAATTTATGATGACTCTAACGATGTTGTGTAATCCAACATAAAGTACAAGACGTAAACCAATTGCAGCAAGTATTGGTGGAACTAAAACAATAAGGGTTGGAATCATCGGAGTAACTTTGTCGAATGAATACGAAGGATCTGTGGGAGGTGTTGTAAATGGAAACGAAAACAATCCCCATATGCTTTGGACTCCAAGGTCATTTCCTTGTAGCATGTATGAAACTGCAAAACCAAACATAAGGTTTGCAAAGAATGCGCCAAAGAGCAGAACTTTAGTTATTTGCCAAATTATAAAATTAGGAATACTAAGCTTGTAATCTTTAAAGCTTGGTATATTTTCAGTTACAGAATAGTTGTTTCCTTTTTTTAAAAAATTTATTGCTGCATGAATGCTATACCAGGCAATAGAAGAGCGATTTTTGATATTTACTCGTATTAATACTATGGAAGCAAGTATTACAGCCGAAAGAAGAGAATAATAAAGTGGTTGTGTAAATAGGTGGCCAAATTCTTTTACATTCATAAATAAAATTACAGCCTGATTACTTACCATCACAAAAATTATGATACCAATAAGTGCGGCAATCCCTATTCGGATGTATCTTCCTGCATCACGCGGAGGTGGATTGTCTTGAGTAGATGAGCTGTACAAAATCATGCTTCCTTACTTTGTGTCAAATTAATGTCTTACCAAGAAAGACATGATTGTATGGAATCTTGTAAAATGCATAAATTTCTGCAAATTGAGCCTAATTTTCATTATTATTGAGCGACATCAGCTAGTCCTTTGCAAATCATGTAAACTGCGGTGTGTTTTGGTACAGAAATAATTTCATCACAATATGGTCCATATTTCTTATTTTTTAATTTAAACAAGATAGGGCAATTTGCTAAAATCTCAACTTTTTCATCACCAAGTAAACAGGCATCAGAAAACGGATCAAAATTTTCTAAATCCTTACAAAGAATTTTTGAAAGGCCGCTTTTGCTGTTAATAGATCCACCTAATCTGAAGATTCTGTGAACATCCATTGTTACCTTAGGATCTATTCTTACACCTATTGTATGTCTCATTTCTTCAAGTCTTGACTGAAAAGATGAATATCCTCCTAAAAGTATCTCTTGAATAATTTTTGGTCGCTTTGATTTTGAGCCAAAAATTTCTTTTGCTACTCGTCCACGCCAACCTTTTTCTCCAATATCGGGAAGCGATGTCTTTGAACTATTTTGCCTATTAATTCCAAGAGTTTCCGGTATCACTCCATTAAATATGATATAATCTGCCAAGTCTGCTCTTTCTCTAGAATCCAAGGTTTGATATTCAGAATTTTCTATATGTACATGAAATCCCTCATTTCCAGAAAAATAGACTAGAATTTTTTCTTTATTTATTGCAAGATCTTCTGTTAAAACTTGGACTAGTTTTTGTACCTCTTTCTTTGCTTCAGACATACAATTCTGGCAAGCAACTGATATTACATCAAATTTGTCAGAATTGCATTTAACACATTTTGATGATTGTTCGTTTATGCTTTGACATGAGTTACATTTGAAACAAGTATGATTTTTTCTACAATCAAGCTTCAAATCCTTTGCATCTATATCAAATATCAATTCTGCTTCTTTCCAATCCTTTTCTGACATTGGAAGGTTTGGAAAAGAGTAACAGGCATTTGAGCAATAAACGTCAGATGGTATCTGCGTCATAAGTAAAAAATGCAAATCCTTGTCATTTTTTATTGTAAGATGTCTAATCATGCCAGAATTAAATTTTTGATAGCCAAATTCTCGCTCTGAAGTTCTAGAGGGAACATGAATTAGCTCAAAGTTACTAAAGTAATATTCTTTCAGAGCAGATTCCACAAAGTTTACATTTTTTTCAAGCATTTGTTTTTCTCCTTGTACCAAACTGAACTGGATTAATAATTCCGTCACATTCTGGTATAGCAAAGCATAGATTTTCACTCTTTAGTTTTTCACATGAGGGACAAACATATTTTGTACCTTTACCAGATGATCCTGAAATATGTTCAAGCTGATATTTTGTAACACGTTCATTGTAATCTGGTGCATTTTTAAATAATGGCGCAATCTGTTCTATGGTTTGTCCTTTTGCTAGTAGATATGTAGCAAGCATAAATCTTCCAGAATGCGGCAAGTTTTCTCCTCTATCAAGTACCTCGATTGCATGTTTGACACATGGAGGATAATCACTAGAAACAATTACAGTAGTAGAAAATTTCTTTGCAAGTAAAACCAAATCACCCACCCGTTCCCGAAATGTTTCTGGAGTAAATGATATACTAACAGATTGTATTTTTGAATTTATATATACATCGAGTTCTTTTCGTACAAGTCTGACTATTTCATGTGAAGATAAATACACATAACCATTTTCTACTCGTCTATTTACTAGCTTCCATTCTCGCTCATTAAAATGAGCTGCACGTTTGAGATAGTCTGCAATACGAATTTTTAATCGGTCATCTTCCATTTCTACTATAATTGAAAAAAGATCTTGGATTATTTTCAGGGAAGACTGAATTGATTCCTCTTTTAGTTTTAGATTTTCCAATATGGTACGATCTTTTTGTAAAGCATTAAGACCTTGTTCTAGATATCTTTCTGCTCTTCTTGCTTCTGCAAGGGAGAATCTTCTGTTTAGAGTAGAAATCCCCACTGATTTTAATAATATTATAGCAATAACAAAAGAAAGAATCTCCAAATCTGGGTTTTCAATATCACCACCATAAATTTGCCCCGTGGTAGCAACAACAATCCTGCCATATGCCTTTTCAACCACTGGTTTCCAATCTGGATCGGATAGTTGTTCAAGACTGAATCCTTTATCTCTCAGATAATCTCCGGTTTCCGCTAGGAATGGATACTTTGCAAGTTCCTTTATGCCAAGTTGTAACACGTTTTCTTTGTTTCTTTTTACCTTAAAAATTTGGTTATGTTTTCAAGGTAAGAATTTGTTTGGCATTATTTTGCTTCAAATCTGCCCTAGGAGTTTAAATTATCCTCAATTAGATTACCAGCATGCAGGTTGGCTTGCATGTATCCATAGCTGGTTCCATAGACAAATCAATTGATAACGCAGTAGCAATGGGTTGTTCAGCATTTCAGATTTTTACAAGAAATCCAAGAGGGTGGGCTGCAAAACCACTTTCCAAAAATGACATTATAAGCTTTAAAGAAAAACTTGCGGCAAGCAAGATTGATAGATTTGCAACTGTTGCTCACATGCCATATTTACCAAACCTTTCTTCTCCTGAAGATGATCCATTTGCAAAATCTTTGAATTCATTAATAGATGAGATAAAAAGATGCAGTAAACTGGGAATTCCATACCTTGTAGCACATCTTGGCAGCCATAAAGGGAGTGGGGATAAAAAAGGGATAGAAAAACTAGTCAGAGCATTTACAAAAGCAGCTAAAGAAACAGCAGATGATGTTACCATACTTCTTGAGAATACCGCAGGACAAAAAAACAGTGTTGGCTCTGATTTTGAACAGCTTGCATCCATACTATTTCAACTCAAGCCAGAAAAAAGATTCGGAGTATGTCTTGACACATGTCATGCTTTTGCAGCAGGATATGATTTGAGAACAAAAAAAGCTGCTGCCTTGACTCTTGAAAAATTTGGAAATGCAATAGACTTTGAGCGACTCAAAATAGTTCATTTGAACGACTCTAAAGGAGAGATTGGTTGCAATATTGATAGACATGAACATATCGGACTAGGACAAATTGGAGAAATTGGTCTCGCACAAGTTGTAAAATTTACCAACTCTAAAAATATTCCAATCATCTTAGAAACACCGATAGATGAAAGACGTGACGATCTTGGAAACATAAAAAAAGTAAAGGAATTAGCGTAATTATATATGAATTTGAGTATAGAGAGCGACTTGTTATGAATTATGATCAGATAATGCAGCTTGCATTAGAGCGTGGGTTTTATTTTCCTAGCTGTGAAATTTATTCCGATGCACAAGCTGGTTTTTGGGAATATGGTCCATCTGGTGTTAGTCTAAAAAATAAATTCGTTGAGCTGTGGAGACGTGAGTTTGTCAGAAGAGACAGAATGATGGAAATAGATGGCTCCCAAATAATGTCACAGTCTGTTTTTATGGCATCAGGTCATCTTTCTAGTTTTGCAGATCCTATCATAGGATGCCAGAAATGCAAATCTATCTTTAGAGCTGATAAACTGATTACTGAAATTACCTCAATTGTAGTGCCTGAGAGCGCAGATCTTGCCGAATTCGATAAGGTGATTTTAGAAAAAAACATTGTCTGTCCAAAGTGCAAAGGTACTTTTGAGAAATCTCACAAATTCAACATGATGTTTAAGGTTGGCATAGGTCCTGAATCAGAACCAGCATATCTTAGGCCAGAAACATGCCAATCCATTTTTGTTGATTTCCCAAGACTTTTCAAAACAATGCGTGGCAAATTGCCAATAGGAATAGCCCAAATTGGAAAGAGCTTTAGAAATGAAATTTCTCCAAGACAGAGTCTTTTAAGATTGAGGGAATTTTATCAGGCAGAAATCGAAGTCTTTTGTAATCCAAACAAACTAGATAATCTTGAAAAATTTTCTGAGGTTGAAAATACCGAAATCAGAATCATGGTTGAAGACAATATCAAAACTATGACTTGCAAACAAGCTCTGGACGCTGGAATTTTACCAAACAAGCTTGTTGCGTATTATCTTGGTTTATTGCTAGAGTTTTATCAAAAAACAGGAATTGATGTAACAAAAAGCAGGTTTAGAAAACTTGGTGATAAGGAAAAGGCGTTTTATGCATCAGTTGCATTTGATTTTGAAGTTGAAACTACTACAGGTTGGCTTGAACTTGTTGCGTGTAATTATAGGTCAGATTATGATTTGAAAAGTCATGCTAATACAAGTAAGGAGAAATTCGAGGTACTTGATGATGAAGTAAAAGTACTCCCACATGTTTTTGAACTTTCAATGGGTATAGATAGAAGTCTTTACACCATTTTAGAACATAGTTTTCGTGATGATAAAGAAAATGAAAGAGTTGTTCTTTCTTTAAAGCCATATCTTGCTCCTGTTCATGTTGGCATACTCTCGCTTGTAAAAAAAGATGGTCTTGCTGAAAAGACAGAAGAGATTTTTTCTCATCTTAGGACAAAATATGACACATTTTTGGATCACTCAGGAGCCATAGGAAGAAGATATAGGAGATTGGATGAAATTGGTGCACCATTTGCCATCACTGTTGATCATCAGACACTCCAAGATCAAACTGTCACTATTAGATTACGTGATTCTATGAGTCAAGAAAGAATAAAAATTTCAGATCTTGATTTGCATCTTGCAAGAGCTACTGCCTTTCCATAGCTAAAGAACAGTCAATTACTATATGTCTACATGGTATTCATTTTATAAACT
Source organism: Nitrosopumilaceae archaeon (assembly GCA_035935115.1). Lineage (GTDB taxonomy): Archaea > Thermoproteota > Nitrososphaeria > Nitrososphaerales > Nitrosopumilaceae > TA-20. Next base: position 9,092 of record DASYXK010000013.1, on the reverse strand, counting down.
TGAAAATTTTACTTTGTTTCTGTTACAAATGGTGTTTCTACTGGTCTAAATGTAATCTTCAAGAAGACGTCTTGCATTGCATGAGCCATAGGTAGTAATTCTTGTTTTGAATCAATCTCTGTGTTCCATTGGCCAACAATTGGATCTACTGATGTAATTGAGAATCTTTCAAGTGGTGAATCTGTTCCTGAATATCTAACTCTGTATATCTGGTCCCCTACTGTAATGCTCTTTACTTGTCCTGGCAATCCAAATGTCGATCCTGTTACAAGACAGTTATTAGAGCCACCTATCACACATGTTCCATCTGGTGCTACCACCTTGAATCTCATGTTTCCTTCATTATTAAATGAGGAATACAAAATTTGTGGATTCGCTATAGTATGACCACTATTGTCTGTTATGGATTCAATTTTAATTGGTGCACTAATTGACACAGTTTTGGTTGCAGAGAAGGTAGCGATTGTTGCTTGTGCAGTAAATGATTTATCATAAACATTTGCCACTGCCTGTATGTTATGGTTTGTAAGCTGATCAGTTGGCTGTGTCTTCCATTCTAGACGTATAGGAGTCTGTCCTGCCTTGAAGAGTTGTCCTGGCGATGTATAAACTGATTCTCCATCAACAATGAGCGATATGGTTCCATAAACTGGAATATTAGCTTCATTAGTGAAGTAAGCAGTGGGTCTAGATGTAGTTCCTGCAGCCCTATTATGTACTATGTCTAATTCTAGCTTGCCGTTAATTGAATAACTGGTCTTGACTCCGATAGTGTATATTTCTGAATCAGTTGTCTTGCCAGCATTGTTTTTCACATCTAGCCAATATTGGGTAGCTGGAGATTGCATGGACCCTTGTGGAATTGTTCCAGATACGATGTATGTTGTATTAGATGCCTGGAGTGGGATAACGTCCATCTTTACTGCTGCATATTTTTCAAGATCTCCTCCTAGTTTGACAAATCTAAGCTCTGCACGATCAATTGATGCTGGGCTGTCTATAATAGCAAACACTGACATTGACTGCTTGTCTGCATAGCTTGTTGCATCCGATGCTAAGACCTTTGTTCCATTTCCTAATTGTAGTTTGACATCAAATATCTTTGGTGCTGTAAGGTCAACTTGGGTTGGTTGAGGTTGTAATCCTACATGTACAAAGTCGATGGTTTCTTGACATCCTGTTATCTCAATTGTTTTTCCTGTAGAATAGACATTATGTCCAACTGCCTCTAGCGCCAATACCTCAAAGGATTTTTCTTTTGGATTTATGTGAGCTTCATAGACCAACTTTCGAACTGTTGCATTGACGTTTTGTTGTTCATATGGTTGTTCTTTAGCTAATTGTGCACCTACTACTCCACTAATTGAGGTACGTAGTATGACAGATGGATTAACAGTGTTATCAGTTCCTACTATTATTCTGACAATGTTTTGGTTACATACATCATAAGATACCTGGTGGATCTTCAAATATGGTACCAAGATTCCACCAAATCCTCCAGTAGTGCCAGTTCCTGCACCTGATGGACCAACACCAACTGCACCAGCAGCTGCACCTGTACCACCAGATGCAGGTGCTGCTGCAGCAGCTGGAGCAGACGAGCTTGATGAGCTAAATGTTGCAAATCCGGTAAAGTGCTTTGTCCAAACTACCAGATCGGATCCGACGTTAATTTTGCAATTTCCTCCAGATGGTAGACCATTATTTGTGATTTGGGTATTATCGCTACAGGTTGTGGTAATCTCTGTAAATGGTATAACCGAGTTGTAATAACCAACGTGTTGTCCTGCAGCACCCACAAACACAATGCGTGCTGCCTTGTTGAGAGTTAGTGTAGTGGATCCAAATCCTACTTCAATGCTCTTGGTAACTGTGTTAGTTACACCTGCTTGTGCTGGCAAAGGCACAGAGCTTGTGGCTTGAACAGTTGGTAGATTAACTGCACCGTTCCAAGATGTAGGACCTGTCATATTTATGGCTGCAGGAATTATGACTTGAATGTCACTAATAGAATTTCCAGTAGTGTCTTTATTAATTGTTAGAGCATTACAAACTTGGACTGTATGAGAACTACCGCTTGTCTGAACTATTTTAGAATAGTTTAGCATAGCAGTAGACACTGTTGACGGAACAGTTATGGTTGAAAGAGTGGCATTACAGCTTAACACAACTAATTGTGGATGGTTTGATTCAACTGTAATTTGGGTCTCAGAGTTATCAACAAATCGTTGAAGTCCTGAAGTGTTTATTAGAGAATCAGTTAATCCAAGTGATTCTGCAAAAGATCTAGATAATACCGCCTTTCTGGATAGAGTGTCAGATGAAGTTAGAGTTTCAGATAACGATTGTTTCTTTCCAGCAGATGTAGATACAGTGTCAGATGAAGTTAGAGTTTCAGATAACGATTGTTTCTTTCCAGCAGATGTAGATACAGTGTCAGATGAAGTTAGAGTTTCAGATAACGATTGTTTCTTTCCAGCAGATGTAGATACAGTGTCTGTTATCTGAATTCGTTCTGCTGGTGGAATCAGCCCTGCTGCCTTTACTTCTAGTGCAACTTCTGCCCACCTTCCAGGGTCAGAGCCTGGTGTCCAAGTAAAAGTTGTGGATCTTGGAGAAAGTGGAACAGCTGAGCTTGAACCTCCGCTAACAGCAGATCCTACAATGATGCTCCATTGTTGCATTTGATTTGAAGTTATTGTAGTCAATAGTTTTGCAGCAGAATCTATGACTACGCTTGAGGCGTATGTATTCGATATTGAAATAGTTGGAGGACCACCACCAAGTGCAGATGATGCGGTTGCGGTAGCGACGATTGGGGTAGTTTGATCAACACCTATAATATTATACGCTCCCACTATCACATTGCCAGAACCAGAAAGGTTCACAACGATATTTCCACTTCCACTGGCTGGAGCGGCAAGACCCCAAAACTCGGTATCTACGCTATTGAGTTTTGCTACTATCAGACCTAGGTTTACTCCGCCATATGTTACACTGGTTACAGTAACGCCATCTGTTTCCACACCAACAAGAAGATATCTGTTTGAATCACTGCTTACACTAAAGCTAGGAAGTGTGATTGTAGAGCCTGTTCCAGATACCGATTGAATATTTTGAAATACGATAGAGGTGACCAAGACATTGCGATTTGCAGATGTGGATAGAGTGTCTGATGTGGTAAGTGATTCAGACAGTGACTGGGTTTTTCCTTTCTTTGTTGATATTGCGTCAGATAATGTGAGTGATTCAGATAATGACTGTGTCTTGCCTGATCTTGTAGATACTGTATCTGATGAAGTTAGAGTTTCAGATAGTGATGCTTTTTTGGATGCTGTTGTAGATACTGTATCTGATGAAGTTAGAGTTTCAGATAGTTGTTTTTTAATTGATTTGGTTATTGTGTCTGATGATGTTAGAGTCTCAGCTAGTGTCTGAAGCTTACCTAATCTTAATTCTAATGCCACAGCCGCCCAAGTATCGGCAGCATGTGTTTCTGAAGTTGTTACACTAGATGGCGTTGCTGCCGTGTTATCTACTATTCCTAGTGCCACATCATTATTATTACCTATAATAGTTCCTACAGCAGTTCTTAAATTACCAGTTAGAGCTGTAGGAGCTGTTTCTGTACTACCAGATGAGCCACCAAGACCAGAAACTATCCAGTTATTGTTATCAACTGTTGTTTTTGAAATTGTGGGATTTGCAGTAACCCCTGAATTTGTGGCTGTAGTACCAAGAGCTACAACTCCACTATATTCAGATACACCAACAGCAACTTGATCTGCAGTTCCTGAAAATGCTACAGACACGGACGACGCTGCTGTTGCACCACCTGCTGTAGTTGACCAAAGTTCTACTTTGGTTACTCCATTAGTAAAAGTTCCTTGTTGTGTATATGTTCCACCACCAGTTATAGAAGTAACAGCTACCGTAGCTGGAGTCTCAACTATTGCAACAACAACGGTATTTCTAGCTGTTACGGTTTTTGTAACTGCGATGGGTGTAGCACTACCACTATTATTAGCTGCACTGACAAATGCTATAGCGAATGGATCATTTGCCACAAACCAAGGTCTTGCCTCTCTGAAGGTCTGGTTTCCATCATACTTTATTTCAAGTGGACCTAAAGCATACAGTCTTGGAAACTCTAGAGGAACTGAATAAGAATATTGTACAAATGTCTTATTGCCAATTAGATCTTTGTTCCATGTTAAGACTTTGGTATCTCCTATGGTCTGGACATTTGCATCGGTAGTAACAGTAAACACGGAAGGAACAAACTCTTGAATTTGTACAGTCTTTTGGTTTACATATGATGATACGTCTATTCGCACATTAAATAAATTGGACTTTGTTGGATCAATCTTGCTCTCGGCAGTTCTGATTATATCAAAGATGGAATTTTGTTGTACCAAAAATGTTGTATCAAAGTTGGCAACACCGGATGGGTTTTGTGCTGTTACATTAACAGTATAGTTGCCTTCAGTTGTGGTAACATATTGTGCATCATACAAACCGCACTGGGAATTTGGCGTGATTCCATGTCCAGAGGAGAGAACAGTGGCGTGTTTGACAGGATCTATGATATTTGTCACAATGTTAGAATTGCACACTGGGTGGCCGCCATTATCCAGTACCACAATTATAAAATCTGCAGTCTCCCCTAGCTTGTATGTGCTCTTTTTTGTATTAAGGGAGACAAGACCCCACTGGTATGTATCATAAGTAGTGTAGGTCTTGCCGTCTTTGAGTAGTGTGGTCTCTACCTTGTAGATACCTGGTGTAACATCTCTGGTGGAAGATATTTTAATGTTGAATTTTCCATCCACCATTTGCTCAATTTGAGGCTGTGCATTAATTGGCTTGCCATCAGGACCAGTTACTTTTACTGTTATGGTTTCCTTTGAATTGGTCCATTTACCAGATTGGGTTTGTTGTGTACTGTTTAGTTCTGCTCCGACCGTAGCAATATCCTGTGCAGAGCTGGTAAGATTATTTATTGTGCTGACTTGTTGGGCAGTTTGCTTGATTTGATCTCCTGTATCTTTGAGTAGTATAGATATACCTTTAACCTGTTTTTGTGTCGCAATTGTCTGGTTTAGTGCTTCTTGGATCTGTTGTGGAGATCCAGTCTTTTCTGCCACAGCTATGCTTTGCTGCGTTTTTTTAATCTGTTCTTGTACAGTATCTATCTGTTGTTGTGCTTGGTTTATCTGCTTAATTGTTTTGGATGTAAGCTCGTTTGAGGTACTATTAATGAGAGTCTTGGTCTTATTGAGATTCTGTTCTACTTTGTCTATCTTTGTTAGCTGGTCTTTGATCTCTTTTTTTGCATTTTTTAGTATGTCAGAATCATTAAGATAATGAAATTCAAGTTGCGGGGTTTCTGTTATAAGGTAACCTTTCTTTACTGCCTTTAACTCTGGTGTGATAGTAACGTTGGATGACGTGGTAGCATTAGTTGGTGTAGTTGATGTAGCATTGAGTAAAGACAAGCTGACAGTTACTGCATCTGTAAAACCAATTTGATCTGATAATGTTGGATTACTGATTTTAGAGGTAGTAGATTGATGGCTAGATGGTATGTTGTATAGTTGAGCAATTTGCAATTGACTCAAAACGGTATCATACAGATTTACGTTCTTAATCAATCCAGAAAACTGGTTGCTTGGACTTCCTCGTAGGGTATTAAGATATGCACCAATCACAATATCTGCATTAGAAGATATCTGATCTACCGTTTTTGTTGTCAATTGTCCGTTGACAGATAGTGCTGGTACTCCTGTTATGTGCATGGTTGATTGTAGTGTACCGTTTACATAGATGCTAATTGATGAGCCATTAAATGTAGCAGCAAGGTGTGTCCAGTTCTCTTGGATTGGTACGGTAGAGTTGACAGTGCTCCACTTGATTCCATCAAAGACTGAGAATGTGGCTATTTTGATTGGAGGAATTACATTATTTATAGACAAGATAAACTGTTTTTCTTTGCTTATTATGGTAAATTGCGGAGAGCCCTGACTATAGTCTGGCTTTACCCATGCAGACAATGTCAGAGCGGAGAGGTTTCTTGTCAAGTTGAGTTGCTGTTTGAGATATCCTGTGCCAACCAGTTTCAGTGAGGTCACATTTGTGTTGTTTTGTATTTTTGCGCTGCCTACTGCTGTTACATTTTGTGTTGAATTAAATTGCCAGGATTTTATTGCATGTGGAATCTTGGATATGTTGGTGTAGTTAATGGTGATCTTGTCTGTCATACTGAATTGATCTAATAGAGATGGTTTAGTAGAGTTGGTTGGTACTGTTGTATGAGTAGAGTTGGTTATAGGTCCTACAGGTGATGAACCTGTATTGACAGTGATCTTGTCTGTTATACTGATTTGATCTAATAGAGAGGATTTAGAGTTGGTTGGTACTGTTGTATGAGTAGAGTTGATTGGTATTATTGAGTTGATTGCTACTTGTAAAGTATCATTTGAGGTTTTTCTTGGAGGTCCTGTGGGTATGGCATTACCTGTAGATTGTATTGGCAGTGTAACATTATTTTTAGCATTATTGGTAACACTAGTATCATTCATTGTTTGTGCATATACAATACCCAAAAAAGCAGGTGAGACAGAAATGGGTGTCACAACAGCTGATGAGACAAGAATTACAATAAAACAAAATGAGAGAACCTGTTTTGATTTAAATCGGAGTTTTTCCTCCTCGGATCTAAATAAAACATAACCCGAAAGAGGAACCAACAACAAAAGTATTGTTGGATTTTTTGTATCAGTGAGATCATGGACTAGACCTATGAATTTGATTTTAGCTGGATTTGAAATTTCAAAAAATGTAGCTACATCATATACATTTTGAATGTTTGTCACCACTGGTTGTAAAAACAGAATTTTATCAAGTGATGATATCATGATATTGTTTTTATCCGTGATAGAAAGCTGTTGTAAGAATTGTTTTACATCTAAATTTGATTTGTCAATTGATGTTTGTTCATTCCATAAATCATCATTTGTTATTATTGATCTTCCGTTGAATCGTACTTTATCATTATTCCAAATTCTTTCCATGATGGAATTTCGTTCAGAGTTTTGTTTTACAACTGCAATTAAATTTTGATACTGGGGATCTGTTGTGATTGCAAGATTTTCTGATAGGTTAATTTGTTGTCGCGTTGTAATTGTTGTAGTTGGTTCATTTTGTTTCCCCTGTGGTTGTGAAGTGCCATCATTAATAATTGCAAGACTTTCTGCAAGATTTATTTTAACTGTGCTGGCAGGTCTTGGACTGGGACCATTGAAATTAGCTTGTATTTTGTCAATGGGAGTCTGCTTGACATAATTATTGTTGAACACCATTGTATCGGCACCGGCAATTGCCAACGAGGAAATTGCAAGCAGGAAAAACAAGAAAAGAGAAATAATTTTTATTTTCAAAGAATCATTTCCTTTCTTTGTTTTAGTAAAATGGTGATTGGATCCTTACCCCGTAGTACATCTGCAATAAAATTGTAGTAAATAGAGGGTGGGATTTTAGAATCTACAATTTTCATTGAATGTATCATTACACTTGGAGTAGGTATCCCATCCACCATGCCTAATAATCAAATTTTATAATCATTAAATGGGGCGGAAATTGTTGTTCAAAGGATATACCACAGTGGAAATAACTGAGATTTTTATGATTCCACCTTGGAATTTATGTTATTTGGAAAATTTATGACTTTCAGTTTGATTTTAACTTGGAAATTCCTCTCCCAAAAGATTTCATAATTATTTGGTTTTGTGTATTAAAAATTCGTTATTAAAATGTTAAATTATTTTTTGAGTGGAGTTATGCCAACCCTGTGATGTTTTTCTTAACTAGAATTAATTTAGTTTTTGCTAAACTTGAATCTCCAATTTGTTTGATGCCATGAAACAATGTGATCTATTTTCTAAAATTAAGAAGTTTTTATTATCAAGTCATTATTGTGTGTGAACATTTGGAGTAAGACAAGACCATGTTTTACCAACTTGATATGCAGATGATCAAAGTGAATTACTGTTTGGTTTTTATTACCATCAAATTTTGCGGTCACCTGTTCTGTGATCTCTCCTTTTTGTACAGTCATTTTTTGTTCTAGTTTCTCAATATTGCCATTCTCATCGACTGTCCACTCAAACATCTTTGTGTTTGAAGGCATTGTTATTATTTCTCCTCCGTTATGCTGAACGCTAATTACTTGAACTTTAATTTGGTTACCATCTCTCTTTACCTTCTCTACCAACACGATCGAGTTTCCAAAAGTATCATTTATGGTAAATGTCCTAAGCTCTGCATCTTCTTTTTTGATGTCATTAGTATTTTTATTCTCTTTGTTATCTTCCCTTCCCTTCTCTACCAACACGATCGAGTTTCCAAAAGTATCACTGGTGGTAAATGTCACAAGCTCTGCATTTCCGTTGTTGATGTCATTAGGATTTTTATCCACGCTGTTATCTCCCTCCCACAAAGTCTTAACTACAGAAGTTGGTGTAATAGGTCCAAACGAAACTCCCGAACCGTTTATTCCAAAAACTATGACGTCCTTGGTTATAGGATCAAATTGATTATATGCTTCCATGTTAGTTAGTGCTTCCCTCGTCACAGATACTGTATTTGATGGGCTAGATGAGCCTGCTGCATTGACTGCTGTTACTTGATAAAAGTATGTTGTAGACGGTGACAGGGTTGTGTCAGTAAATGTAGTAGAGATCAGTCCAGCTTGTATTGGAGTAAATGGACCAGATGAAGAGATGGATCGAAAGAGAGTGTAGCTTGTGGCACCAAATACAGACGACCAAGAGAGAGTTGCACTGGTTGCAGTAACAGATGCAATAGAGAGAGTGGGTGCTGGAGGTTCTGTACCTTCATCTTCTGTTGTTGTTAAAGATACTGTATTTGATGGACTGGATGAGCCTGCTGCATTGACTGCTGTTACTTGATAAAAGTATGTTGTAGATGGTGACAGGGTTGTATCAGTAAATGTAGTAGAGATCAGTCCAGCTTGTATTGGAGTAAATGGACCAGATGAAGAGATGGATCGGAAGAGAGTGTAGCTTGTGGCA
>DASYXK010000012.1:0-7201 GCA_035935115.1 Nitrosopumilaceae archaeon | reverse complement strand
AATTTTTTGTTTTATATCTGCAAGTAAATTATTTACCTCGATAACACCTTGTAATTGTATACCTACCTTTGTTGCATTAGATTGTAATGCGTTGATACGATTTTGTATATCAGCATATTCTTTGTCAAAATGCGCTATGCGTCCATTGTTATAAATGTCAATTGCACTTTGAAGATAACTATATTGGTCAGTAGCATTAATTAGCTCCTCAATATTTTTTGCATGTTGCAAGTTTTCTATGGATTTTTGTAGTTGAACTATAGTCGATTGAGGTAGACCTAATTCTTTTGCATGATCTATTAATTTATTGATCTCTACAATCGTGTTAGCTACATACTCCTTTATCTTCTCAGCCCTATACGAAGCTACTAGGGTTTCTAATTGATTGTCTATACCATCAAGCAATCCCTGAGCTATTGCAAATTGTTCTTGTGCTCCGGACAAATTGCCAGCTGCAAGTAGTTTCTTGGCTGTGTTTATTGCGTTATTATAGTCTGTAAAGTTAATGGTTACATTATTTTTGATAGCCAAGCTTCTAAGCTCATCAGCATGATTTTTAGAATTTATGATACTATCTACAAGCGCACTTATTTCGTCTGCATGATTATTAGTAGAATTGTGATTTTCCTCTTCCTGATTCATTATTAAAGTAGCATTTCTAAATAGAGGCATAGCCTTAAAGGCATGAATCTTTGCAGTTTCAATGTCTCCACCACTAAGAGCCTTTAATGCTCCGTTATATTCTATCAAACCACTAGAGTATGAATAGTTTGCATCAGCAGGAATTGCAATACTTTTTCCTTTCAATTCATCTATCTTTAACTTGACTTGTCCATTAGACTCACTTATGACCGTCTTTAGCGCTGTCAGAAAATCATAATGGTATACAACAGCAGATGCATTACTTGAATGCAGTTGTTTTGTGTCTTGTTGCTCCTGACCTTTTTGTATGTGGTCCTCATGGGTGCCATTTTGGTTGTTGTTTCCACTTGGTTCTGCAAAAGCATTAATTTTAGATATCAGGCTATTTTGGTCCGGCAAAGAACCCAGGTTACCGACTAGACTGAAAAGTATGAAAGATGAGAGAACAAAGTACGATAGTGTTTCTTTTGTCATGGAAATTCTACTGTTTACGTAGTATATGAAAAACCATTTCGATGTGCCAACTATCTAGTTCTCTGATATGCTAGAACAGACTGTAATCTGGTTCGAACGGTTCGAACCCATCTATTATGAAGAAATTATACCTATTGCAGAATCAGTACTCACGGATTCTAAGGGACACTAGTCCCATCTGACTACCTAACTTTCATGGTCTTAAAATAGACACGCTTAACCATGATTTGGAGTAGAACCATACCATCATGATAAATGAGAGCATGGTATAATCACAAGGATCGAAGTATTATTTTGAGCATTTAACATACCTAGTCTTTTGAGCTTTAAGTAAAACCAAAGTCATCAACTTTTTAAAATGATGAAGCTGAAATGGATTTACTGATTATGATTTAACTCTGGCGCTATCCTATGGTTGAAAATTCAATTACCTTGTCTTTTCTGTGTGGCTTTTATCTTTTCCTGCAGCTTCTTATTTTCTTCTTCTATCTGCTTGAGCTTTTGTTCTGACCTTTGCTTTTCAGTAATTGACGACGTATTTTGTGTCTCATTTTTTAGAGCCTTTGACTCGGCGATTTTTTTCTGAAGTGCCGCTGTTGCGTTTTCCTTTACCTTTGCATTGTATTGTTCAGCCGCTACTCTTGCAGCCTTTGCTTTGTCTGTTTCCGTCATTTTATCAGCCCTAGCTTTTTCTATTATTTCTCTTGCTTTTTTTGATAGTTCTGCTAATTGTTCCTTTTGTGTTTTTGGTTTTTCTGTTATGGAAGTAGAACCACTTGCTGGATTTTGTACTGTATTTTGTTTTGTCAATAGTGTTGGTGGTAGAACAGATGTTTTGGTTGGCGTTGCGGAGGCCTCGTTCGAAGGATTAGAGTGGGCGCCTACAGAGTAAACGGCTGAAACTACGAAAGTGTACTTGGTATCTGTCTTCAACCCAGTAACAATACGGGTAGTTGAAGCAGTACCTGTACTGACTATCAGAGTATCGTAGACATTTGAGGATAGTTTTCTGTCTATTTTGTAACCCGCAATTGGTTGTCCATATGTTTCTGTTGGTGGAGTCCACGAGAGAAAGATACTAGTTGATGAGGCTGCAATAGCAGCAAGTCCAGTTGGTGTTGTTGTTTTTGGTTGAGATGAAACTTTGGGTATAGCTGTTTGTGTAGCCGAAGTATCGCCTGATGGTACATTTTGGGTCGTTGAAGTTTTTGTTGTTCTTGCTACTGCTTCTGTAGATGGGTTACTGGAACCAATCGAGTTTATTGCAGAAATTCTATAGGCATAGGCTTTACCAGTTGTCAAGCCTGTGTGAGAATATGACGTGGTAGTGTTTGCCGTATTTGCAACTAAAACGGTATAATCACCTGGAGGGATTTTAACTTCTATCTTGTAGCCTTTTATTGCAGAACCGCCGTTGTTTGACGGTGCACTCCATAAGAGATTGATTTTGGTGGGTGAGGCAGGAGTTGCTGTAATTCCTGTTGGTGGATCAGGTATAGTTGGTGGTGCTTGTGCCGCTGCATATGAAAAAAACATTGAGGAAAAGATTAGATTCAGAATAGCAAATAAGAAAAAAAAGTATTTCATATAAACAGTCCTTCGTTTTTATTCTGTATACTTATAAGTTCTTCTACAAAATCATCATGTTCCGAAGGAAATATGACATTTGGCATTCGTTTCCTTGTCCAGTGAAAAAAATCACCTCTATTCAAATGATGGAAAAGAGAATTACTATAGTTATGAGACTTTGAAAGGCTTTTTCCCAAGAAGGTGTTTGAACTCAAATTATTTCCTCTTCAATTGCTTGCCTTTAGTTCTTTTATTGTATTTATCAAATCAGTGTCATTTAGTATCCGACTTTCTGGGTAGCAGTTTAACATTTTGCCATTGTTGATCTCTACAAATTGCCAACTGTCACACTTTGTATCATATTCAAATTTAGAGTTGTCATATTTCCAATTAAACCCATTTCCAATGTTTTTGTATGGATATGCATGTCCATTAATCAGAGTAATCGTATTTTTACTATAATCTACCTTAACTTGAGCGTATAGTGCGTTTGGATAAAGGTAAATCACATTTGGATGGTGTGTTATTGCATCAAATTCTTTTTTGGTCACATATTCGTTATGCAATAAAATTACCCTGTTAAAGTCTTGTAAAATCCTTGGATTTTTATCAACATCTGCGTCTGTAATTGTAGAGTATCCAAGTATACTTTTCAATATTGCAACTCCGTTTCCACTTGATACATAACTACCATTCTGTGCTTGATTTAGGGAGACGGTTAGACATTTTGTATCACATTCTCCCCTATAGTAATCATAAAACCCATTGTGAGAATATGCAGCTGCTGTAAAAAGAGGTGCCACAACTATTGTTTTCTGAGATTTTGTTTTCATGTTTTGGCTGTCTGTTTTTTCTTTTATTTTGATATTGTTTTGTGTATCTGCAAATACGTGATTTACTAACGGATAAAATACAAAACTGGATAGTAATGTAATCACTATCAAACTAACTATGAGTGTTGTATCAAATGTTATTTCATGTGACGGGTTTTTTTGCATGAAATTCAGTCGTTTACACAGGATATGACCAACTAGTTCGAGCTACTCTATCCGCTGGTTCTATGAAATCAAAAAAGAACTGGGGTCTAGTTCGAATGCTTCGAACCTGACTATTTAGAAAAATGTGTGTTAAAAATAAAATACGATCCATCTTTGGGATGGAATTTATTTCATTTTACTTTTTTACTGGCTTTGCCTCTACTGCTGGCTTTACTGGTTTTACCTCTACTGCTGGCTTTACTGGCTTTTTCTCTACTGCTGGCTTTGGCTTTGCCTCAGTCTTTGTATACTTGGACTTTAAGGAATCAGTCTTTGCTTTGTCTTTAGCAGTCTTTGAGGATTCTGCCGCTGTCTGTTTTTCTCTGTTTATTTTCTGTTGTTCTACTTTAGTCATGGGTTTCTTTTCAGAAACAGATTTTTGCACATCTGCTTTTGCCTTGTCTTGAACCCCCTTTACATCTTGTGCAAATGCAGAACCTGTTAATGAATGACTAGTGATACCTAATAGCAATACCATTACTGTCAAGCCGGCTAATGTTTTGTTTATAGCTCTTTCACCTCCTTTTTTTGCATGGAAAATCGTTTGTTTACACAGGATATATCAAACTGCTTCGAACTGCCCTTGTTCTGGTTCGAATCTATAATATGCTGAATTTGAACTTAGTTCGAACCTGACTGTCAAGGAAAAGGATGTGTTTGAAACCTAACTTACAAATTTATGTCTTTTTCAAGCTTTTCCTTCAATACGTTATATCTTGTATCTGATATTACTCCTGCAGCACGCATCGAGTCTAGCTTTTCAAGAGCCTTTTGCAAAATATAGTTGTTTATTTCTTCAGAATAATTGTCATCAACATTTGGTTTTATCTCTTCAGTAGGTTGTTTAATATCTTCTAGAGTTTGTTTGATTACCTCTAGAGTTTGTTTAATTTCTTCTGTATGTGGTTTGATTTCTTGTATTGTCTGCGTGGGCTGTACTGGTGCTTGTACAGTGTCAACACCTACAGACTGTTTTTTTTGTTTGTTCCTTATTACAAAAAAGACGCTGGCGGCGCCTATTGGAATAATGCCTATTACTATTGCTTGGCTATAATCTGTTGACCATACTGCGGTTACTGTACCTGGTGCATCAACTACTAGTTTTGCAGAATTACCATCAGATTTTATGTTATGGCCTTCCCAACCAGTTACGACATGTCGAACCAGAAACTCATCAGGATGATTTACACTTATGGTTGCTGTACTGCCGGCATCATACCATCCACTGCCAATTGCAGTACCGTACTGTGATATTACATTTATGTGATATTGCATTATGGAAGTAAAATCCAGATTGTGTGCACTTGACATGTGCATTTGTGTGCTAAATATACCTGATTCTTTTCTTGGAATGATTTGTGTATCGGACTGATCAACAGAATATGCTGTAAGCTGCTGTCTGATGCTGCCCTGTTGAATGTCTATTGTAGTAGGTAATGATATTGTAATATCTAAATTGGCATCAAACCAGTTGTCTGCTGTTGGTGATGGTGGAGAAAATGTTGCTGTGCTATTTATGGCAACAGGATATTGAGGAACTGCAAAAAAAACAACATTATGAGAAGAATCCATTGGAATATCTAGTGTGAAATTTCCTCTTGCCACTCTTGGAATAGGAACATTTACACCATTGTCTATGGAATAAGAAACTAGATTGTATCTGCTTGTTTGATCTTTTATCCACGAGTAACTTTGATTGATTGTATATTTCTGATGTACATCAACTAAGACTGAATAACTTTGTGCCGTATCATCTGCATAACTTACATGCAAAGTGTTTTTGGCTTCTAGTTCTCCATTAACAATGGAGTTTGTGCCAATAAGTAAAACTGTGGCAATTATTGACATCAAGAATGATTTTTTCATGACTATTCATCCATGGTCTCATCAAGATTAGCAAATTTTGCATTTGTTTTCTTGGTAATTTCACTTAAATTTCCAGCAAGCTTACGTATTAGATCCTCATACTTTCCTCTCTGTACCTTGTTTGCATCGTAGTCAGAATTTAGTTTTTTTAGAGCCTCTTCATAACCGCTCTTTTTTGATCTAAGAATAAAAAACTCATCGGGGATTGGCCATGATGATCTGGGTATCTCAAATACTTCTCCTACTGGCTCTGAACTATCGCCTCTGAAACTTTCAATTTTTTTTACTTTTTGAAACCTATATCCTGTGAGAATATATCTTACATCATTTGCAGCATAATGCAATTTTTCTACCATGCCACACTTTAGAAGAGTCTTTTCCATTGTAAGGCGTATAATATCCTGTTTCGATTTATCGTTTATTTCAAAAATTGCTTGAGCAATTTCAGCAAGTTTGACTGGCCCCATCTTTTCTGATGATAGTTTTGCTATAGTAAAAATAATTTTGTGCGTAAGTGTATTCTGAGTACTTTCTAGATGTTTGTAACATTCCTCTCTTAGCTTTTTTACTTGGATCATTCTATTGATCAAATCTTCTTCATTTAGCATGGACGTTTCAAAACGTCTTCTTAATATATAATATGTCTAAAATATGTTATGCGCAAAAATATATTTCCACTAATATTAATTGTACTGACAGGTACAGTGTTAAGTATAACGCCAGTCGTTGCGGATAGTAATCTTTCAACCAATCTAAAATTGATACTAAATGAATCAAACAATCAAGCTAGTCAAAAGATGCAAGAATTACAGAATAAGGGAATCATCATATCGGTTGACACAAATTCCTCGTATTCTCAAGGATTGGTTGAATATAATGCGTCACTAAATGCCATTAATAATAATGACATTACCATAGCAAAGAATCATGCCTTAAAGGCCATGTCTTTATTTAAGAAAGCAGTTGAATCGATCAATGCTGAAGAAGCAAATTATAACAATACTAGTGATCATGCAAATGATGCAAGTATAATTGTAGACGCTATAACAAACTCGGAAAATTATGCTCAGGATCTCAGAGTCTTGGCTGCCAGTAATAATGTAATTGTTAGTTTTGCTGATTATGATAGTAAAATAGATGCTTCAAAAGGATTGTTGTTATCTGGTAATCTACAGGCAGCAAATGAACAACTTGCGAAAGCAAATACAATACTAGAACAAATCCATGAAAAAATACAAACCGACGCAGATGCAAAAAAAGCAGAGAGAGTAAAAATGTTTGTTAATAATACAATCTCTGAGCTTGACAAAACAATAACTCATGCAAAAGAACTGGGTTTACCGCAATCCGTCATAGATGAACTACAAAATACTATACAAAGATTACAAAATGCAAGTACTCCTGACCAGATAATTAATCAATCTGATGAATCAAGTAATCTCCAAAATACAATCAGTATCATAAATAATGGGCGCATAGCGCATTTTGACAAAGAATATGCTGATATACAAAATCGTATCAACGCATTACAATCTAATGCAACAAAGGTAGGTATACAATTACAAGGTGTTATCGAGGTAAATAATTTACTTGCAGATATAAAACAAAAAATT
>DASYXK010000011.1:0-15646 GCA_035935115.1 Nitrosopumilaceae archaeon | reverse complement strand
CCATGTGGAACCAGCATCAGTAGACCTCTCAATCTTGTATCCTGTTATGGCAGAGCCGCCGTTGTTTGCAGGTACAGTCCATGAAAGGTCAATCTGTGATGATGATAGAGCTGTTGCAGTAAGACCTGTTGGTGGTTGTGGTACAATATTGAAAGTGGTTGCAGATGCAGTATTTGATGGAGAACCTGTACCTACTGAATTTATTGCAGATACTTTGTATGTGTAAGTGATACTGTGAGCAAGTCCTGTATTGGAATATGTTATTGCAGTGGTAGTAGTGTTTGCTATAGTGGACCATATAGTGCCAGCATCAGTTGATCTTTCTATCTTGTATCCTGTTATGGCAGATCCTCCGTTGTTTGTAGGTGCAGTCCAAGAAAGATTGATCTGTGATGATGATACAGCTGTTGCAGTAAGACCAGTTGGTGGTTGTGGTGCTGTGGTAGATTGCGTTGTTGCAGATGCAGTATTAGATGGAGAACTAGTACCAACTGAATTTATTGCTGATACTCTGTATGAATATGCAGTGCTGGCAACAAGTCCGGTATCAGAATATGTTATTGCAGTGGCAGTAGTGTTTGTTATAGTGGACCATGTGGAACCAGCATTAGTTGATCTCTCAATCTTGTATCCAGTGATTGCAGATCCTCCGTTGTTTGCAGGTGCAGTCCAAGAGAGGTTGATCTGTGATGATGATAGAGCTGTTGCAGTAAGACCAGTTGATGACTGTGGAACCGTAGGGCCAGTAGAATAGTACGCAGTTAAAGTTGTACTCTGTGTTGGTATGATTGTCTTTGAGCTATTTGTACTTCCGTCATTCCAGTGGTTAAATACAGTAGTCTGATAGTTTGCAACGGTCACAGTGTATTGGCTGCCAGCTGTGACTGTGTAAGTCAATGGCGTGTAACCAACTGTTAATACAGTTGAGCCAGATTGAATTGTAGTCCACATACCAATTATCGGCTTTCCTGATAGGTCAACGGAATTTACAGATATGGAACTCTGAATTGAAGGCGGTGTGGGTGGAGGTGGTGCAGAAACTGTAAGAGGTATGATAACCGTACGAGTCAGCGAACCGCTAACTCCAGTTACAGTTATGGTATATGTCGCTATTGGTGTACTCGAAGGTACACTTATGGACAGCATTGATGTGGCAGATCCTCCAGTTGCTGGAGTAACTGAGGTGGGCAAGACAGAAACTGTCATACCTGTTGGAGCTAAAACTGTCAAACCTACTGCAGAACTAAATCCGTTCAAGGATCTCACAGTTATTGTAGAGCTGCTATTGCCTCCCTGTTGTATTGATGCAGAGCTTGGAGATGCTAACAAGGAGAAATCCGGAAGTGTTGTAGGCGGAGGCGTTGTAGGTGAAGGCGTTGTAGGTGAAGGCGTTGTAGGTGAAGGCAACGGTGAGCTAATGTCAAGCATTGCAACTTCATTGCCAAAGTATGAAGGAACTGTATTGTATGGATTCGGCAAATTGTTATCTGTAATGTATATGTATCCTACATAGTTTGAGGCACTAGTGATGAAGGATTGGTTTAGAGAACTAATACCAAATGCTATCATTGAGAAATTGCTTTTATTATAGCTTGTATGCCATCCCTGAAGTGTAGACCAAGCTGGCAAGCCTGGACTTTCGTAGATCATCATGTCATCTACTGTTCCAATATAGCTTGGTAGAGTGTCTGTTCCTGGGTTGCCAACAGTCATTGTATATCCAAGTGATTTTGCGTATTGACTTAGATTGGAATAATAAGTTTCCAAACCTGATGTATTTGCCATCTCATCGAAAAATATTCCATCTATGTTGTAAAAGCTCTTCCAAGCATTGATTTCAGATTTAACTATACTTGTATTCCTAGCACCATATAACGTGTCTACATATCCTATCACTATTACGCCAGCAGAATGAAGTTTTTGTATTCCTGTCACATAATTTGAATCCTGAGAAGTGCCAGGTCCATTGCAACAATTAATTATAGCCACTATAGGTACTGAAGGATGTGCACTCTTTGCTTGTGCAATAGCGTCCCATGTACTTCCTGGATAAGTGTAAAGTGCAATCATAACTCCAGTAGACGATGCGGCATGAGCTTGATGTGATAGAACAGACGACATAGTAACCAGAAGTAGGATTGCAAAAATCCCGACAAATGTTATAGATGACTTTACTTTCAAATCAATCTAGAACAATCTTCTGTAATATAAAAGACAGCGGTAGGAAAAATATGTATGCAAACTTCATTTTTAATTTTAAATAAAATTAATTATCGTAACAAAAAATTATTTTGTAAAAATCAGAATAATTTATTTAAGTTAAATTGTATGTAACAAAACATTACATGCCATGCTTTGATTCATTTAGATTACAATTTTCTTTTCTTTGTTTTTGAAAGAAAGCAATTCAAGAATTTGATCATATGAGTGTAAGAATTTGAATCCCTTCTCAGTTATTCTGTATTGTTTTGTTAGTTTTTCATATCTTAGAAGATCGTTGTCTCTTAGGAATGATATGTATTCTTTAACTTGTGTGTATGATAAGTAGGCTTTGTACATTATTTTCGTCTTGGTAGCTCCCGGCCTTGCAGTCTCTAGGATCATAGCTGAGATTTCGGTTCTGCTACGATATTTCACATTTAAACATACACACAATCTGCTAAAAAAATTTGCTATATTGTTAGTAAACAATGTTCTAGTTTACATTAATTATTAAAATTCATGCTAAAAATAGATTTTTTTACATTACCATTTAGAAATTAAAGATGTTCAAATTTGGATATTCAGTAATTTTGTTTCCTGTGGGTTTATCATTATGAACACCAGCTGATGTTACATGACATTCAATATAGCCATCTGATTTTCGAATAGTGTTATCCCATTGCATAGGACGTAGGTTTGAAATGTCATCTGTACCACCTTCGGATAATGGTTTTATTTTATCAATCACCCACCCGTATTCCGAATCTTTTATCCCGTAATGACCACGAAATATCCAAGCACCGCATTGATCCTTTCGCCAAAAAACTGGATCGTTACCAGCAAAAATTTCACCCTTTGACCAAACTTCCCAGATGGTATCACTTGTGTATTTCATGTTTTGTGGCTATTTCTTATACAATACGGATTTACTTAAATGACCATGCTATAATCTTCTAGTTTTTGAAAATTAGTTGCAATTAGGCTAGTTCAAATCCTGCAAGGTCCTCAAAAAGATGATATCAAATAAAACTTAATTTTTATTTCCACATCAAACAGTGATGTTCTTTTAACATGTTTTGTTCTCTTTGATTTAGAGATTCAATGTCTTTAGATTTATAGGCACACATCAATGTAAATGGAAAATCAATTGCTTTTCTAGTGCTGATTCACATAGTTCTCGGACAAATCCAGAGGATTTACTGAATAGACATTTCCACCAAATATGTTTACAAAACTAGATGTAGATGCAATCAGTGTGTTACTTGAATCATATACATGGATGTTTGCAGCTAGTGGAAAGTGATATTTTCCTACATCAACTGTGGCATTACCATTTGATACTGGTGCACTTGCAAGTATAGCTCCAGATGAACTTGTAACAGTTACTGTTTTAGCATTGGACGGATTTTTGATTATCTGAATTGTTTCATTTGCGGTCATGTAAAAATCTGTAAATGTTGCATTGATAAGTTGACCTCGATAGGAGTTTTGCGGTTCAAGGAAGGCATTAAATGGTGCTGGCATGCCTAGTGCAAGCAGTTTGTTTGAATACACCATCACTCCGTCAAGATATACTTTGAGATAATTCTGGCCGTTTGTTATGATGGTACATTCCCTTGTAAGAGGTTGATTCTGGCTAGGATCAGTCCACAATGTATCAAAGACTACTGACCCAAATGGAGTACCGTATGTGTGCAGTATAGACCAAACTGTTTTTTGGTTATTTGTTATAGAAAAACATGTAACATAGTTTACTGGTGCCTGTGTTGTTTGTACATACAATCCGTTCTGGAAGGTGTCACTTGTAATTATGCCTTGACTTGGTATAGTTCTGACAGGTGTAGTCAATATAACATGGTATAACAGGGCATTGGTACTTGGTGTAACCGCATAAAATCCTGCATAAGTACTATTGCCAGGTGACTGCACTCCAATGTGTAGTCCTCGTGTATCTTTGAAAAAGGCATATGGTGCTTTTAGTGCTATTGCATCACCGCCATAGGTCCAGTATCTTGGATTTGACTGGAGTTGCTGCTGAGTCTTGGTCTCATTGTTGAGTGGATCAGATACAATTAATCCCGATTTGGTCAGACTAATTGACTGTACAATAGCTGCATTTACGACTTGATTACTAACTAGAGGTGTAAATAGCATCAAAAAAACGGCAGAAATCATAAAGACGTTAAGATATTTTTTGTTCAATGGTTATAAGATAATTTCAAATTATATTTGAATATGCTAAAACTGTTCTATATCATTTGCGTATAGATTGTAACTGATACAATTTCATCGTTCATTAATTCTTAGCTAACTCTCTCATATAGAAATCATGAGCAATTTTCATAATTGAAAATCACTGCGTAATTTAAAATGAGTTATCATTACTGCCTAAAGCACAATGGGAATGGGAAGTAATCAGAGTCTTTGTAGCGGTACAGAAAAATAGATTCTTTGTCCCAAATATGCTTACTAGTCCTGCTTCTGGTCAAGATCTGTAAATTTGCAATGTTAATAAAACATCAACAGAATAAACAGAAAACCATTGTATCACAGATTTGATCACACTTATTTGGTCATGTTTGGAAACCAGTGGGTTTTTATAATTTTATAGTCAAGTTGTAAATCAGACGTCTAATGAAAGTATGTTGTTACCATAAAACTTTAGAATATTAAAAACAATAACCTAATAGTTTGAGTTTACGATTTGAAAAAGAAGTTGAAGATGTAAGGGGAAAAATCCTGTTCTTGTCTTATAGTGATGAAAAAATGAACTTTGTAGAAATCAAAAAGGGATTTGCACGTGGAGGACATTATCATAAAATTGCGCAATATCATTTCATTATTTCCGGTAAATTAGAATACAGGGAAGAAAATGTAAAGACGGGTCAAGAACAAATCAAGATTATTGCTGTACCTACCATTATACACATCCCTGCTAACACAGCACATTTACTTATTGCAATTGAAGATACATTGTTTGTTGAGACTTTTAATAAAGACCTGGAAGCAACAATTTATCCAAAATATAGAAATATTGTTGAAGAAAAGATGAAAGATGAGTGATTCAAGGTAAACAGAATCACTATAACGCTAAACCTTTACGGCATACATCCAACGAATCAAAGTCCTACAAGTCCATATTTTAGAAACAACGAACTATGGCAATATGTTATTCTTAATTGATAAAAAATATGAAAGGCTAACATTACATGCAATTTTATGATTTCGTTTAGACTACAATTTTCTTTTCTTTGTTTTTTGAAGAGAGCAATTCAAGAATTTGATCATATGAGTGTAAGAATTTGAGTCCCTTCTCAGTTATCTTGTACTGTCTTGTCATTTTATCGTATGTTATTAGTCCATTACCTTGTAGAAACGACATGTATTCTTTAACTAGAGTATAGGAAAGATACGCCTTGTACATTATCTTTGTTTTTGTAGCACCTAACCTTGTGGCATCTAGTATCATAGATGCGATCTCTGTTCTGCTACGATATTTCATATTGAAATATATGCATAGTCTGCTAAAAAAATTTGCTACATTGTTATAAAATAATGTTCTAGTTTTTGAAAATTAGTTGTAATCATATACCAGTTTTAAATCATACAAGGTCTTCAAGCATAACAATGTCAAATAAAACTTAATTTTTATTTCCACATCAAACAGTGATGTTCTTTTAACATGTTTTGTTCTCTTTGATTTAGAGATTCAATGTCTTTAGATTTATAGGCACACATCAATGTAAATGGAAAATCAAATTGCTTTTCTAGTGTTGATTCATAGAGAAGTAACTCTCGTACAAATCCATATCTAAAAAATGCAGACATGTCAGTAAATACCCGCATGCCGTTTTTTCCTTTGATATAAGGATAATCAATCATTGAAATCCACACTGTGTTTAGCTTATGTGCACTAGGTAGTTCATATGGAAAGTACCATTCTGGAGTAGTTCTTATGATAAGATATCCATTTCTTTCAAGAGCACCAGCATCCGTATTCCATTCAGTATTAATTTTTTTACGAATTTCATCTTTGGAGAGGTCATCCGTTATTAATATAATAACTTCGTTTTTGTCTAGACCGGATTTTAAGAATTCAAAAGCTTCCTCAAGTTCTGTTTTTTTGTCTGGATATACTACCGCTATATGATTTCCAATTTCTAAAGTCTGGACTCGTTTTGGACATACAAACATGTTTTTAATTGTGAATTCTTTATTTTATTAATTTGGTACCATTCTTCTAGCGACTGTTTCTATATTTCGGTTAAGCATCTCCAGTAGGTAACAAAGTAATCATTTCGAATTATTCTAAAAAAAGATGCTGTGATACGCTCACATAAAAACAACATAGAACAATCTACCATAGTATCTTATATGTAAGAATCCTCTAGGAATTAAGATCAGAAATGTCCCAACAAATGTATAGTAGACCGATGCTAAACATTTACGACCTAGTAGACAGAATACTGGACAAAGGACTAGTTATAGATGCAAATCTTTCTGTATCATTGGTAGGCATAGAAATACTTGTCATAAGAGCTAGAATAGTGGTTTCAGGTATTGACACATTCCTTAGATATGCATCTGCATTAGGACTAGCAGCACCGCCAGGACTCCCACAAAAGTAGTAACGGGCGAATTTGCATGGCAATCTGTCTAATATGTGGTAAATATGATGAAGTAGACCTAAAAAAAGCCATGAGTAATGGTTGGGTCTTTACACGATGTCCTGAGTGTCAACGTGGAAACCAGTTTGACATTATTGTCACATATCTTACAAAAACTGTCGGTGAAAAATATCTAGAAGCATTTTGCGATAAACACTGGTTTAAGGATAGCGGCATTTGCAGCTACTGTAAAATGAAGCGTGAGGGATATAACGAAAATGTCGCTTAAGACACTCGCTCCAAAACAATTAACGATCATAGATCTAATTGACAGAATTTTGGATAAAGGAGTCGTAATAAATGGCGACATTACAATATCTATTGTAGGTGTAGATTTACTTTCTTTAAAAATCAATCTTGTAATCGCTTCACTTGAAACTGCAAAACGATACGGAATAAAACTTCCTTGGGAAAAATGGGATAAAGAAATGACAAAGCGATCAGAGACAAAAAACATCAGGAGATAATCTAGTTGGGAAATTTTTCTAAAAGTCATAAAACAGAGTTAGTAAATGTTGAAAAAATAAACCTAGACGGGCAAAAGTTACAAAATGGGCTTGGAAAGCTTGTATTAACTCTTGTCGAGATACTTCGCCAGATTCTTGAACGACAGGCACAACGGAGAATCGAATCAGGCACTCTGACAAGTGAAGAGACCGAGAGACTAGGGCTTGCTTTTATGCAAACTAGACAAAAAATAAGAGAGATTTCCAAAGTGTTTGGGTGCAGTGCAGAAGAACTTGATCTTAATCTTGGTTCTCTAATAAAATCTGGAAATGCATCTTTGGACAAGATTTCAATTGTAGATGTAGTTGACAAATTGCTAGACAAGGGAGTAATGGTTACAGGTCAGGTAACAATTTCTGTTGCTGATGTGGATTTAATAGCATTAAACCTTCTTGCAACACTTTCTTCAATACCTTCAAAGAAAAATAAATCAGTAAAAACTATCGATATGGTTAGCAATGATTAAGGGAAGATATGTTTACTGCATATTAGAAGGGGAAAAAAAACCAGATATCGGAAATATAGGATTATTCGATACTAGTGTGTATACAATAGGCCATAAGGACCTTAATGCAATAGTAAGTGCGATACCATTTAAAGAAATGCAAGCAAATGTAAACAACATTGTAGCTCATCAGAGAGTTGTCGAAGCATCAAGAAAAATAGGCACCACATTACCGGTAAGATTTGGGGTAATCATAAAGACCGAAGATGGAGTAAAAAATTTACTTGTAAAATCATACAAAGATTTCAGATCAAAAATAACCAAATTCAAAGATA
Source organism: Nitrosopumilaceae archaeon (assembly GCA_035935115.1). Lineage (GTDB taxonomy): Archaea > Thermoproteota > Nitrososphaeria > Nitrososphaerales > Nitrosopumilaceae > TA-20. The sequence continues at coordinate 7,490 of DASYXK010000011.1, read as the reverse complement.
AAGATGAATTTGGTGTCAGGGTAATTTTTGACAAAAACCATACAGAAAAAATCAAACATTCTACGTATAACAACTCTGATGAAATTAAAAAAATTAAAAAAGAAATGTCTAGTGTCGGTGATGGCTCGGCATATTTTCTTAAAATGAAGATGGATGAGGCAATCAAAAATGAAAAATTAAAAAAAATTGATAATATGGTTGGAGAGATTCATAACTATCTTGCAATCTCAGCGGAGGATACCAGATTATTAAAAACTGACATAGACCAAGTCGTCTTGAACGCTTCCTATTTGATAAAGAAAAAAGATCATGACAGTTTCAATTTAAAATTGAAAAAACTGCAAGAAAAATACAAAAACGATGGTCTAACGTTTCATCTAAGTGGACCATGGGCGCCATATTCATTTTGTTGAGGTGAAAGCTAATTTTTATAACATATCTCATAGTAAAATTAACTCTTGATTCGATTTTAAAAGAATGTAATCGTATTGCGACAGAACAAATTTCACAAGAACAGATGCGATTAATAAAATCAAGATTAATGCAATTAAATTTAGAATATCAAAGAGGCGCTATAGATGAAGAAACATATCACAAAAATGAAGCTGAAATTTTAAAAGATTTGAACAGCATATCAGAACAAAAGAAGGGGTTTAATTGAATCGTCCAAAACTAGCAGATAGAATAATTCAACATGAACAACAGGTAACAAATATTCAGAATCAAATCAGGGAACAAGTAGAAGACATACGAGTTAGAACGTTTACTGCAAGAGAGGAGATATTAGAAAACAGAAGTAAAAAAATAGAACAAGTAAGAGAAAAACTGAAAGAGACTACCAGAATCATCCAAACCAAACATGATGTGATAAGAAATAGGTTAAACCAAGAGGCAATTCACAGGGAGGCAAACATACGAGTCAACAGGGGTCTTGAAGCGCTTGAAAAATTTATTCAAATTTTGAGAGAAACCAACCTAGAGGAAGAAATGCTCAAAAAAGCTATCCAAGATCCAATAATATTTAGTTCTGTTGAATCTGAAGCAAGGAAAATCATAACGTCTGACTTTTTCAAATCCATCCAAAAACAACTCATAATGCAGACTGAATTCATCAATATTGCAGCTCATGAGTTGCGCACTCCAATCATGCCCATCTTGGTAAATATAGAATTATTAGAATCCGAGATTGGTAGTGATAAGGAAGAGATAAAAACTATCATACGAAACGCAAAAAGACTACAGCACCTCACAGAAAACATACTTAGTGTCTCAAGAATTGAAAGCCAGACATTAAAACTAAACAAAGAGATATTTGAAATCAATGATGCATTGTCATTTGCCATAAGAGATGGAAATACTCAGATTGAAAATAACAGTGTGAACCTAAAACATGAAGCTAGCAAAGACAAAATGTACGTAGAAGCTGATAGAGATAGAATAATGCAAGTCGTTTCCAATTTACTTCATAATGCAATCAAGTTTACTAGTAATGGTACTATTATGATTACTTCAAAAAGACGTGGAGATGAAATAATTGTTAGTGTACATGATAATGGACATGGTATAGATCCGCAAATTTTACCAATTTTGTTTTCAAAGTTTGCAACAAAATCATACAAAGGAACTGGATTAGGACTCTACATATGTAAAAATATCATAGAAGCACATGGCGGAAAAATATGGGCAGAAAATAATACTGACAAGAATGGAGCTATATTCTCCTTTAGTTTGCCAACATATTGAAATTAAATTTATTGCACTTGAATAGTTGCCATATTGTTGGCATTATCTATTTTGCATTTTATGATGTCGATCTTCTTGTTTGTCATTATGCCTAATCTTCTTCTTGTTCATTATGATGTTTATCTAATGTTTCAATTATTTGGCTAAAATATGGTGGCAATGAAGTAAATGGGTTTGGTAAAGTGCCATTTGTTATAAAGAAGTAACCAATATCGTGAGAAATTCTTTTGATAGTTGAATAATTGATATCATTAACACCATAGGAGATTACTGAAAAGTTGCTTTTGTCGTATTTTTTGTGCCATCCTTCAAGTGATTTAATGGTTGGCAGTCCACTATTCTCATAGATTATTATGTTATCTACTGTTCCTATGTAGCTGGGTAGTGTATCTATACCAGGATTTCCTACTGTAAATTCAAAACCTTGGGATTTGGCATATGATGTTAGATTTGCATAATAGTTCTCATTGCCTGGTATGTAAGACATTCCATCAAAAAAAATCCCTTCTATATTTGGATAACATTTTTTCCAATCATCAATATCAGAAATTACTTCTGTGTCATTTCGTGAAGCATAATTTGTAAAGACATATCCAAGAGTAAATATTCCTGCGGATTTGAGGTGTGATATTCCCTTCACATAATCATCGTTTAGGCATGGTGTTGGACCATTATTAGGATTAATTATAACCAATATTGGAACTGATGTATGATTATTTTTTGCTTGTATTATTTTTTCCCACTCATTTCCTGGTTTAGTATACAAGGGAATTATAATTCCAGAGGATTGTGATGATGCATTCACTGTATTAGACAAGCTAAAAATAGAAATAGAAATTATTATTGAAAATAATCCAAGGCAAAATAATATCAAGGTTTGAAATCGTATGCTATCATATGCGGTCATTTTACATCATTAGTTAACTGTGCAGACATCATTCTAATATGGAATTACATTGTACATTTCACTATGCACAAACTGTTCTATAGGATCAATCTGGATAAAATCACTAGAAAATAATTAGCTAATAGAATAGAAATCTAACCAAATACGTTTACAAAAACCAGAAACAATCAAAGCCTACATACAACCAATTATTTTACCATTATTAGTGTCTATTCTCACTTTCTTGACATTATCTTTTAAAAATCCAACATTATATTCAACTATCCACACTTGTCCCTCTAGAATTATGTTTTTGAAACTCAGAGTAGTATATGATTGTTTAAGGAATTCTCTAGCAATGTCTATTGCTTTTGCGGTATCAATCTTTAATAGCATAATTTGTAATAATATTTATTTTATTAATTTGTATTGTGACAAACTTCTGTAAAAAGGATATTCATCATCAAACCACTTGATTCGTCTAGTATTTTCCTTTCTATCTCTAAATTGCTAATAATTTGTGTTCACCACAGAGCTAAGTAACATCGTTCTGTATCATTGTTCAATCACTATGATCATGCTTGAACGTGGACATGTCATTAAATTTCTTATTATGAAGTGTTTTGCCTTTCTCGGTTAAAATTATCACTTCAAATCGATCTTCGTTGATTTCTCTTTTTATCAATTCCATCATTTCCATCCAATCTAGATAAAGACGGCAGTTATCGTATCCCAGATTGCATTTGGTTGCAATGTGTGTTTTTTTCATCCTGTTATTATAGTATAATGATATGACAAGTCGCCTTATTATTCCCCAATCTATTCTTTGGAGTTCTTTTTTATGTCGTATTTTTTTGTATCGAATAATTCATGCCCTCATTTTCAAATTAATCTATTATGCAACGAAAATAATTATCTTAATAAAGTGTTACGCATATTTTCTATCATTTCACAATTCTATGTTATCTTATATAACATTGCATGGTGTGATTTATGCGTAAAATTAATTTATGATTATTTTTTACACAAAAAAGATGTCTGTTTTTAATCGTGGAGAAAGAGTCCGAATAATTGATCTGGAAAAAAACTCAAGCGCCATTTATCGTATCAAAGAAATGAAAAAGATTAGAAACGGTGGAACTTTGTATTTATTAAAATCACTAGAGGAGAATCCCGTATTACGATTACACTATGAAGATAGAGAATCGCTTCTTGAAAGAATTTATTAAAATTTCAAATGATCGCATTTATAATCAAAAATCTGTGGGAAAATAGAACTATGTTCCATAACATTGTTCCCTTAAATTTAATAAGTTTATTATTCATAACAACTGACAATGTCAACTATTCAGAAAAGCGTAGAGACAGAAAGATTATGTAGTTCAATATTTACAGTCAATAAAAACATACAATCTGTTACTATCATCAATAAAAATGGAAGACCTATAGAAAATATGACAAGAGAATCTACTTACATAATTCCCTATAAAGAAAATGAGATGCTTTTGATGCAATGTGCATTAACAATATCTATGGGAAGAGATTTTGATGAATGTTTTGGTCAGATAGGATATACTTTTGTAGCTAGAAAAAATTTGTCAATGTTCTCTTTTCCAATAGACGATAATGTAATACTTGTTACATGCAAGGCAAACATTAGTCCCATCTCTATTGCAAGAAAGATAATGATAGCTATAAATGAAAACAATACAGTACATTCAAGTTAGAATCTGTATTGGATTGTAAATCAAAATGAAAAGAATTACACGTGTCAAAGGCTTTCATTTATGAGAAATTATCTGTAATCATAGTCAAAAGTATAAACATAAAATATAACATTCTTCTAGGACATACTTCTATATTCTTTAAAAAATGCGAGATTAATTAAAGAATATGCCGTACATAGACAGAAAAAGAGCAGAAAAAATAGCAGGAAATTTTCTTCAGCAGTATCATTCTACAGTCACAATTGAATCTGCTTTTTTGGAAAATGAAATTTGGATAGTTGCAGCAAAAATCGGATTAGTAAATAAACAGATCAGAAGAATATCTATAGATGCAAACAGTGGACAAATATTGAGTTATACTGACAGAGAAATAACTAATAAAAATCAGATTATAAAAAAATCTATAATATCTTTGTCTATAGAAAAGGCATTACGCAGAATAGGAGATCCTACATATGAAAAGGTGATTCAAAAACTCTATGGAGATCATCATTGTTACTTGCCTGATTGTTATGAATATCCAGAATATCTAAACAAAGTTCTCAAGGAGTTATTTGGTAGTAACTACAAAGATATTGTAGAAGCAATCAAAGCTAACCTCAAAGATGTTGCTGAACAAAAATCCGTTACAGATTTTCTTACTGCCATATCAGAATGAGAAATTGCAAACAAATCTTGAAAAATTAAAAATCAATCAAGATATGTACGTGCTATAGTTTTTTTATTTTATTATTCCGCTTGTATGCAGATACATAATTGCGTTTACAAAGTCTTGCTTAGTTATTTTGCCATCTATGACCCACTTGGCATTATTTGTTATCCAAGATGGAATATGATTGGCTTTAATTCCCATATCAGAGAGAAGTTTCGAATCTGAAACTGTAATTGCTGAATTTCCATTCCATTCTTTGATATCAAGCAACAGATCAGGTGAGATTTTAGTTTGCAAATTTTGTGAAATAATAACAGGATTAGTTACAACAGAGGCTTCATTTGAGTATGACACATTTTGAGTGGTATTCAAGATTTTATTATTGGTTTGATTTTTAAAAATTTGTACTGACGTCTGCTTTCCATCAAGTACGATATTGGTAACACCCCACACTCTGTTATTATCATCATTTAGATCAATTGCACGCAAAATGTAGCTGCCAACTTTGAGATTAGAAAAATATGCTTCTCCTCTAATATCTACTTTGGATTCAGAAACTTTGTTTTTCTTGTTGTCGTATAATTGTACCACAAAATTCCCATCTGATTTTGAAATTTTTTGGATTGGGGATTTGTAAATAGATGTAACTAATGGTGGAGTCACAGGTGGCCATGGTGTAACGATTTTGATGTCACTTGGCATACCTGGCAAAATACTGACCGGAGAATAACTATATGATAAATTGTTTTCAATTGAAATATTGGCTATATAGTGATCATCGTTTGAAATAGTAGGCTCTAACCAAAACCTGATGGTTTTACCATCCTCATTTGTTGTACTGGGGGTCCAATACTCATACGTGCCATTACCTGATTTTACTATTACTGTTGCGTTGTTAATTGGAGTAGTGCCATCATTATACACAGCAGTAAAAAGGACACTTCCTGGATTTGGTATAACAAGGTCAAGTTTTTCGTTACTATTTTGTAGATCTACATAACCAATGTTAGCATACATACTGCTTGCATAGACTTCAACTTTGTATTGATATCCTATTGGTAAACAAACTTTGTATGGGTTTCCTGACAGCGAGCCTATTGTTTTAAATGGAATCTTTTGGTTGTCTTGATATATCTTCAATGCCATTCCGTGGTAATCTGTCATCTCACCACCCACAGATTTCAAATCAATTTCAAGTGTACCTGTCTGTTGCCCATACGACGTTAATGGCACAAGTAGAATTAAAACAAAAATTGGTATAAGTTTAGTTTCTATTTTCATTTTTTTTTCCTACACATTCAAAGACATGTTTTTCTGCTTTTAGAACTGGAATTATTTTACCACAAGTACTGCAAGTAATTTTTTCATCGCTTGCAGGTATGGACATATAGCAACTTCCCATAACGTCTTTTGATAATCATTTGATTTATGATGTTGGTATGAATTTTCCTGAAAAATATTATAGAACTATTCTACCAAACTATGTTTCAAGCAAATGAAAATTCCAGATCATTTTAGATTAAACTTTATTTGAGTCACTATCTAATTAATTGAATTATTTTAAAAGAATCTATATAGGTAAATTTAGGAACAAATTCTGACAAAAGTTGTCGTATTGTTGTATCTCTCATTTATTCCTAAATGCTTTCAAAAAACACTGAATTAAGATTTTCTGTGTCTAATTCAGTGTTTCTTTCAGTGCTGAAAGGCACGAAAAAAAGAATGATGCTGAATTTCTGAGATTTGGACGATCTCGAAGACGTAATTGGGAAAGAGACATAGTAAAAAAGGAAAACACAGGCCGTAGAGTCACGTTTAGCGTTCTTTATTAGGGTCCTAGACCGCAGCCGTTTGTGCAAGAGTACCATGCGTCTAGGCTTGCTCCTACAGTCGCTGCCCTTGGCCTTACAGTGCTGTGATTATCTCCCCAGTATTGAAACACTACATCGTGATTCGAGACATGACACATGTTGCAATCAGCCGGGTACACATAGTATGTGGCACTAGCATTTAGACCTGAGAATGTGTATCCGTTCTCGTCGGCAAATCCGCTTTGAACGATTTTCCAAGAGGAATCATACAATCCAAAGTACATCGAAGCCCCCGGGCCCGTTCCCGCGCTGCACTTTGTGGCAAAACAGGGATCCCAGTAAGAAGCCGGAATCCTGTGGGCGTATACCGTTATTCCTGTAGACGGGGCAGTTGTAGTAGTAGATGCAGTATTAGATGGTTGACTTGTTCCAACCGAGTTGATGGTTGAGACCCGGTAAGCATAAGCTGTACTTGGAGATAGTCCTGTATTGGAATATGCTGTCGTGTTTCCAATGTTTATAACAGTAGGCCATGTGGAACCAGCATCAGTAGACCTCTCAATCTTGTATCCTGTTATGGCAGAGCCGCCGTTGTTTGCAGGTACAGTCCATGAAAGGTCAATCTGTGATGATGATAGAGCTGTTGCAGTAAGACCTGTTGGTGGTTGTGG
>DASYXK010000010.1:0-132678 GCA_035935115.1 Nitrosopumilaceae archaeon | reverse complement strand
AGACCTTGTTCTGGTGCAGAACATCTCTTTTCCCATGCTGTTGATTATCTAGAGTCCGGTGTTGGATTACATGGAGAAAAATGCGGTATAGGATCTATCTTGATTTCAAAACTACAAGGTCAAGACTGGAAAAAAATCACTCAAATGCTAAAAAATGTGGGAGCCCCAACTACGGCAAAACAAATAGGTTTAAAACCAAAAATTCTTGCAAAAGCTCTCACTATTGCCCAATCACTTAGACCTGAAAGATATACTATTCTAAATCAAGTAAAAATGACTGAAAAAAAGGCTATTGCACTAGCAAAAAGTACTGGTGTTTTGTAAATTTACGCGGCCTTTGGTTGTACTGGTTTTTCTTCTGACTTTGCTTCAGCTGATTTGGCTTCTGGTTTTTCAGTTTTCTTGTTATTGTATGTTTCAGTATAGTTGATCTTTTCTAATTTGCTTACAAACTTGAAAATGTCATTTGCAATAATGCGTTTTATTGTACTTAATCCTTCAGCCATAAGTATCTCATCTGGTACTGAAACATTAAGTTCTGAGCCTTTTACCTCAAATTTCAGTTTTGAATCATCAACAGGAATATTTCTCTTTAAGAGTCCCATTATTTTTTCTTCATCTGTGTTAAGAGATTTTATCACATTAACATCGTAAAGTATTGTCTTTCCAGCAAATCTGTGATTAAAATCTACTTGAACTCTACCAGAACCAATAAATCGAATAATTCCAGTTCTTTCATCGATTTCTATTGTATCACCAACTGAAACTTTTTCTGCATCATCACCAAGTTTTCGAAGTGGAATCATGCGAACCTTAGCAGGATCTCTTGCTCCAAATCCCTTCTCTGGTGATACCTCAACAGTTAGCTTGTCTCCGGCATTGGTGTTAAGTAATGCATCATCCAATCCTTTGAGGACCCATGACTCTCCAACCGAAATGAGTCTTGGTTGATATCTTCTATTAGCGTCATGAATTGAATTTGTTTTGGCATCAGCTTCTCTAGTTGTTTCAAAAACTTCGTTGGTATCTTTTACTTTTGCAGTGTAATCCACTAAAATTAGTGTACCTTTTTGGAAAGTCAATGTGATCGGTGCTTGGAATTCCTTATATTAAGTTAACATGAGTTTAAAGCGCTTTTAGTTTTTCTTCAGCTACTTTGAGTGCTTCTGGGTTTGTCTTGTATCCCATCATATCAAGAGTTGAGGAGATTGCAGAGATTGTTCTCATGACATGGTATTTGTGAACTTCTCCCATGCATCCTACTCGAAATACTTTTCCTTTTAGCTCACCAAATCCACCTGCAACAAGGACTCGGAATTTTTCTGAAAGTGTTGATCTAAATGTTTTATCTTCAAGTCCTTGCAGATAGTTTAGTGCTATTACAACAGTAGATCTTGCATCTTGTTTTGCAAATGGACTAAGACCCATTGCACTAAGGCTTGAATAAAACGCGTCAGAACAAACTCGATGTCTTTTTATTCTTGCTTCCATTCCCTCCTCTAAAATAATGTCAAGTGCCTCTCTGAATGCATAAAGTAGTGGAAGTGCTGGTGTAAATGGTGTCTCTTTTGTATCATCATAATATTTGAAATATCTTGCCAAGTTAAAGTAAAAAGTTGGAGGCGGATTTGCAATCATGTATTTTTTTGCTTTTGGACTAATCGATATTGGTGAAATTCCAGGAGGTGCAGCCATTGCCTTTTGTCCTGCTGCAATACAGACATCTATTCCCCATTTGTCTACTGGTAATTCTTCGCCACCAAGTATTGAGACAGCATCAACTACAAAGTACGAGTCATTTCTTGAGGTAAGTTTTGAGATCTTGTCTAGGTATTTCACCTGCGTTCCTGTTGATGTCTCATTATAGACTACATAGAATGCCTTTACATCCTTGTTGTTATCAAAAGCCTCTTTTACTTGATCAAAAGTTGCATTTTCTCCAAAAGGAGTTGTAAGTCTGATGACGTTTGCTCCTTGCCATTCTAGCATTGTAGCTAGTCTACTGCTAAATTCTCCGTTTACAGGAATTATTACTTTGTCTCCTTTTTTTATTAGATTTACAACTGATGCCTCTACTGCTCCAGTTCCTGATGCAGTAAGTGCAATAATGTCATGTGAGGTTTGAAAGACCTTTTGAGTTTTTTCTATAACATCAGTGTATAGCTTAACAAAGTCTTTGCTCCTGTGATTTATTGTAGGAGTAAACATTGCACGGGTAACTCTTTCGGGAACGTTTGTTGGCCCTGGCAACATAACCAAATATTCCAAATAAATTCTCCAATCTTAACGATTAGGAACCGCTATTTATAATTACAGAATTTTTGAGAGTCGTCTTTCTGCATCTATTTTTAATAGTACATTTTTAGTTCCTTCTGGCACAAGTTCCATCCAGTTTTTTCCCATTGCCATCATTTCACGGATATTGGTTCCAGAGATCACTTCCCTTTGTAACAGAGGTACCGAGATAACCTTGATTCCGCGTTTTTGATAAAGTGTTGTTGTAAAATCATCATTTGAGAATATCACATCATACTTTGGTACAATAGAATCAACATGATATGTCCATTTTGCATGATCGTTAACGTCTGGAATGTAAAATATCTGAACTCTATTTAAGATGGATTTATCTAAAGAAGATAGTATCATTTCCTTTCTTTCATCAGCAGAAAATGGATTTCTTTTTTCGTTGTTTTTATTTGAGCTACCTATACCTATCCAAAGATTCTCTACTTGAGAGAGTCCAAAATTTACTGCTGCAAGGTGTCCTTTATGAAAAGGTTGGAATCTGCCAATTAAAAGACCATTCATATTAAAAATTGATTTTAATTCTTTAAAAAACTATCATTACTTATACGGCAAGACGATTCAATTATTTATGGAGCCTCTAAAAATAGATGGATCATACGGTGAAGGTGGAGGACAGATAATTCGAACTGCGGTAACACTTTCATCAATTACTGGAACACCAATAGAAATTGAAAACATACGTAAGGGCAGAGACGTTCCCGGTTTAAGGCCGCAGCATCTTACTGGAATTAAAATTCTTGCAAAAATTTCTAATGCCAAAGTAGATGGATTGCATGTTGGATCAACTACACTTAGATTTTTTCCTTCCAAGATTAATGATGCCAGTTTAAATGAAAATGTCGGAACTGCTGGAAGTGTTCCATTAATTTTACAGGTTTTAATTCCTGCAGTATCTATTTCCAAAAAAAAATTGAAATTGTCAATAACGGGTGGAACTGATGTTATGTGGAGTCCAACAAGTAACTATACCAAATTTGTTTTGAAAGAAGCATATTCCAGAATAGGAATTAATTTTTCTATTGATATTAAAAAACGAGGATATTATCCAAGAGGTGGTGGACTTGTGGATATCCAAGTATTACCTAATGAAAAAATCAAATCTATTTCTTTACTACAAAGAACTACAAAAAAAGTACAGATTCTTTGTTCATATTCTATTATCTCAAAAGAATCAATTGAAAATGAAGTAAATGAGGCTAAAAAAATTCTTGAAAGTAATGGTCTGTCTTGTGATTATGAAATAAAAGAAGAATCTGCGTTGGACAAAGGATGTTCACTCTTAGCTTTTGCACATGATGATAGTTCAATTATTGGTTCTGATGCGATATATAACAAAGACATGAAAGGAATTGGATCGATTGTAGCAAACAGGTTTTTAGAGTCGAATTTAGGAGTGGACCATTTTCTTTCAGATATGGTTGTGATTCCTTTGGCTTTGACTAGTGAGACTTCGGTTTTTAGAGTAAACAAAATTACAAAACACTTGGAGACAAACCTCTTTGTTACTTCAAAAATTACAAACTGCAAGTATGGAATAGGAAAGTTAAATGACGGTTTTGAAGTTAGAATAAAAGGAAATTCAGATGCCGGAATGTAGTAGTGCTGCCATAAGCAGTATAGCTATAGAAACAAAGACCATAATTCTGCCAAGGAAAATTATTTTTGAACGGAGTTTTTGAACTATTTCTGGCAACATTTCTTTTGATTCGATCTTTTTCTCAATTTCAGTTCGAATTATCCTAACATGAATGGCAAACATCACAAGCAAAGAAATTACAAGAATTATTTTTATTACAAGTATTATTCCATAATTTGTAGAAAGCAAAAATTCTGGTTTACTTAGAATGTTAGATGAGTTGTAAAGTCCAGTAGCAATTAAAATTGTTAATGATGGAATTGCAATCTTGTTGAATTTTCTTCCAACCCGAATCATTATTGCTACTCTTTCTTCCACCGATTCTGAGATTGTCTTCAATAGTGGTGCCAAAACAATTCCAATGAAAATCGAGCCTCCTACCCATATGGAAGCAGAAACAAGATGTGCCCACATTAGTAGGGCATCCAAAATTGGCATTGTCAGTATTTCTACTATTATAAGTAATATCTATTCGGATCCTGAACTCCCGTAAAATTAACAGAAGTGATCCTGAGAAGGTTTTTTAATTCTATAGAACCCGTAGCTATTGAATTGGTTAGCAGAGGTCGAGTTGTTATATTTAGCGCATTTGCTGGATTGGGTATTTTGTTACTTTCTTTGGTTTTATTTGCAAACTCTGGTCAAGATGTTCTCAAACAAGTAAAAATAGATTTGGTTGGTGTAAAGTTAATTGATGTAAACAAGATAAACAATCGAGCTCATCTTGAGGTATTATTTAATGTGACAAACCCTACTACCATAACAGCTACTATTCCTTCTATCAATTATGATTTGTTTGTAAATGGTAAGCATCTTGGAAGTGGTCATTATAGTACTGAGGACATTGCCATGGCTGGAAGAGCACCACTGTTTCCCAGTAGTACAGTAACATTAACCAATACGTTCGAACTGGTGAATACTGATCAAATTTCTAATGAATACCAATCCATCATAAATGGTAAACCAGTTAGCTACAAGGTAACAGGCCAAGTAACTGTAGAGTCAGCATGGACTCTAATTACAAGAGATTTTGAATCTACATTTGGTTAGTTTAGGCCCCAGCTAGTCTTTGTTTTTGGTTTTATTTTAACAAAGGGCGCTTCTCCTTCTTTCCAAGGATTATCTCTTACCCATGAAAATTTTTTATAAAAAATTTCATACAACAGTTTGTATTCTGATCCTTTTTCAATAAATTCTGTCGTTCCCTGTACGATTACAGCTTTATGTTTTCCAGACATGTAAATGTCTACAGTAATTGCTATTTTGTTATTTTTTTTAAGATTAGAATATTTTTTTGTATCATAATCTGTTGCCAGATAGAAAAACCCATCTTCAAAATAATATGTAGCTGGAGTAACATGCGGTATGTTGTCATGAGATGTTGCTATTCTACACGCCTCATTGTTTTGTAAAAACTCAATTTCCTTTTGAGTAAATTTGACCACGGTACTAGTCATAAAATTATAGAATAAAAACAGATGGGCCGAGAGAGATTTGAACTCTCGACCACCGCCGTGTCAGGGCGGTATCCTAACCAACTAGACGATCGGCCCGTTAAAATACGACTCTTCTTGTAGGCGTTATTAACGTTTAATTTGAGAAAACAAGAATAATATGCATTGTTACTGGTGAATGTTTTATGAATGAGGAATTCTCCCAAGATGAAAAAAATGGTTTTTACAAAGCAGTTTTTTCAAGACGTGATGTGAGATCTCATTTTATGCCAGAGCCAATTGACGACAAGACTCTCTCTAAAATTCTAAATGCTGCACATCATGCACCGTCTGTTGGTTTTTCGCAGCCATGGAACTTTATTCTAATAAAAGATGTTGAAACTAGAAAGAAAGTAAAAGAATCATTTGATGATGAAAGAAAACGTTCTGCAGCTCTTGTTGAGGATCCAAAAAGAACAAAATATCTTTCCTTACGGTTAGAAGGAATTTTATCTTCGGCAGTAAATGTCTGTGTAACATATGATCCTACAAAGTTTGGCCCTTTTGTGATAGGAAGATCAAGTATTCCTGAAACAGGAATTTACAGTGTATGTTGTGCAATACAAAATCTTTGGCTTGCTGCAAGAACAGAAGGTATTGGCCTTGGTTGGGTCAGTATACTTTCAAATGATGATCTGAAAAAAATTCTTGAAATACCAGAACATGTTGTCCCCATTGCATATTTGTGTCTTGGTCATGTTTCAAAGTTTGCAGAAAAACCAGATCTAGAAACAGCTGGTTGGCTTCCGCGACTTGATTTGAAAGATGTTGTATTTTATGAGAAATGGAACAGTCTTGATGATCCAACTTGGAATCAAATCAGACAGATGATAGTTTCAAATCTTGATTACGCTTAAATTGTTAACAGGGCTGAATTTTTCTGGGCTCGTAGCGCAGAGTCTTATTGACGCGCAACATGGATAGCGCAGTAGCCTCCTAAGTTACAGGTCGAGGGATCGAAGCCCTCCGAGCCCGTTTTATTACTGTATTAGATGAAACTGTGAAACTCTCTTAGGTTATAGTTGGAGCAGTTGTAACGTAAACTGTTTTGAAGATATCAACGGTGTAATCTCCCAAGAAAACATTAATCACATTATTACCATCTACAGATTTAACTCTAAAATAGTGTTCGTATGAACCGTCACTTTTCACATCTACTTGGGCAAAATAAACTGGTTTACCATTTTGATAAATCTGAACTACTACTGGATATCCTGGTACAGCGTTTGTTACTTTGCCCCAAACACAACCAAATGGAAGTTTGTTATCAACCGGAATATGCATGTACACTATTGATTTTACCAATTGAATATCGTTACTAGCAGTTAATTTTGGATCCCATTGGGCTCCTTGTGATACAGAGCTCAGGCTTGGTATTAATAGTAAAAAGATTCCTACTGCCATGCCAAGTACATATTTCATGAATTCTCTTTTGAAAAAGTTACATATTAAGATGACGCATAATTAGTCTGTATCAATTGGTACCAGAAGAGAAACTAAATGATGGATGTCGTTGTAATTGCCATTTTGGTGGTGCAGTAAGCTGCCCAAGCTGTAAAGAAAATCACGGAAAGCCTAGCTGTCCACATTGTAAATAATTATTTTCTCTTTGAGCTTTCCTTTGCTGCTAGTGCCTTTAGGTTTGCAAGCTCTGTCTTGAGAGCTTCTATTTGTACAAGAGTCTGTAGGCTAGCAATCTCATTTTTTAGGTTTTCAATTTCACTGTCTTTATTTTTTACGGTATTTCGTAGCTCATCTAACTCTGCGCCAAGTGCAACTTTGGCTTGTTTGATTTGGATTGAAGTTACCTGTACTGTTTGTTGATGATTACTAGTGTTAACTAGCTTTTTTTTTTCTTCATGACCGTAGCCGCCCTTCGTAATATAGTCAGCACTCTTTTGGGCTAACCAACATATTGCAGCAAGAAACCATGCGGCTGCGATGAATACTATCATAGCAAAGTGTGTTGCATCAGGTAGCACAAAGTATAGTCCTGTAAGAGCAGAAGCCAGACAAATAACTACTATGGTAGGAATGTGCCCCATAATTTTATCACGCGATTCCTAGAATATAATAGTAATGGAAATTATCAGAACTAAAATGTATATTATAAAAAGGAAAGATTTTGCTAGTCACTACTAGTATCTTTATCGCCTGATTCAAGTTTTGGAATCTCAGACTGCAAAATCTGAATTTTTTGTAAAAGTTCATTTCGTAGATCTCGTGCTACTCGCCTTACCGTTGGTCTTGGAACGCCAAGCTCTTCTACCACTTTGGTATAGATATCTTGTTTATCTGTAAGGCCCTTGTCAAGCAACGAGTTTATGGCTTGTTTAATATTTGTGCTTTGAGTAGAGCGATTCACGTTTTGTATTTTTCAGATCTTCTATATAAGACTGTTACTATCATTTTTGTAGTATTAATTAGATATTTAAAAAATGAAAAATTTTGATTACATAAAAAGATTTTTCCTTAGTTACAATAAGATTGAATCTAGATATATGATTATCAAAAAATAACATGCTGGGCTTTATCTATTGTTAGGTTGATTAATTTTGGAAATTAAAAGTCTTGGATTTTTTTGATTCATTTTTGTGATAATTAGATTATTTAGTATAATTTCTTCAGGATTAATAGCGACATATATTTACAAAAGCATCTTAACATAAACAATTGTGAAGAAAGATTCTTATGATTAAATGACCCAGATTGAAGAAAATGCCCAAGGCTACAATAGAGACAAATTTTGGCAAGGTAGTTTTTGATCTTTTACCAGATCTTGCACCAGAGACAGTAAGAAATTTCACAAAGCTTGCAAAAAGTTCATTCTATGATGGAACGCTATTTCACAGGGTTATTCCGGGATTCATGATTCAAGGCGGAGATCCCAATACCAAAAAACCAGATAAAAGTAAGTGGGGTATAGGCGGTCCAGGCCATACTATCAAAGCAGAATTTAGTTCAAAATCACATCTTCGTGGAATAGTCTCTATGGCTCGTGCAACGGATCCTAACAGTGCTGGTTCACAATTTTTCATAGTTACAACAGATAGTACTTTTCTTGATAAGCAGTACACGGTCTTTGGCAGAGTGACAGAAGGTATGGATGTAGCAGACAAAATAGTAAATTTACCGCGAGACAAAAATGATTGCCCACATCAGGAAGCAAGAATGCTTCATGTGACAATATCAGAATAGGGATAATGAATTTGAGAAAATTACTTTCAATTTTAATAATATCTTTGATGCTTTTATCAGTGTCACAGGTTTTTGGTCAGGAATTAACAATGGGACAAAAACCAGTGGAAGACATTAAAATTGTACTTGATCAAAGCGGAACAGCTCATGTGACACATTTTGTTAAAGGTAATAGTTTAGTAGCAATTCAGGTAATTACAGTAAAAGGAAACATGACAAACTTTTCTGTAACGGATCAAAATGGCAGTTCTGTACAATATTTCAGTGTTGCAACAGCTCAAAAATCAGTATTGTTTCCTCCAACATCAAGAAATATGACTGTAATCAAATATGATTTAACAAATGTTGTATCTCAAATTAATGGTGTCTGGAAATGGAATTATACAGAACCATCAGATGCAGGTTATACAGATTTTTACTTCCCAAAAGGGGTGGACACGGTTTGGGCCAATGATAGACCAATCTATCTTGGCGATAAAGGACTTCGACACCACGGTGTTGGTTTTGCTTTGGACTATATTATCAATGAACCAATGACTTTACAAAATGTACAATGGCAAAATAATAATTTCATAATAGGTATACGAACTCTTTCAGGTTTAGGCCCTCATACATTTGATCAATCAGCAAAAGCCTATGCATTTGACATCAATAAACCACATTCATTTGTAACGGTAATAATACCACAGGAGCTTCTATGGGGGCCATATCAAGGAAAGCTTAACGGTAATGGTACCTTGACCAATACATTTCACAATAACGGAACTCATGCTTGGATTGGATTCCACCCATCCAAATCCGGTACAATTCGGTTAACGGGTACAACTGCAATTCCTGAATTTCCGTTGTTTGTGCCACTAGTCATAGGAATAACTGTTGTAATTGCATTACAGTTCAGAAACCGCTTAAATTTCAACTAGATTATTAGGAGTATCTCTAAATGGATTTTATGCAATGTGGTTGTCATTGTATAAAGTGCGGAAGTACTGATCTAAAATCAGAACAGGCAGGCAAGATCGAAATTGATGGGTATTTTGACATGCACCACACATGTAGAAAATGTAATGTTCATTTTGACCACTTGGAAGGAGATGTGTTTGATTCCTGCAAAGTTTGTGGTTACGAGTCTAGCTGAGCTGTACTATTATCTTGTTTGAGTAATAGCTACGCTTTTCTCTCATATCCTTTTGTATTTCTTTTTTCAAAGCCATATTTGCCAGTACCTTTGAAACATCTAATGGTACGGCAGCCCAACCATATTCATGTAGTTGTGCGACAACCTCTGAAACTGTTCTTGGTTGTTCAAAAAAAGAATCCCGTGCCAGTATGTGTATTTTGCTTCTTATCTGATTCCTATCAATAGAGATTGGTTGAACGAATTCAGGCTCATGAATTTCAGCATCTTCAAGCGAGCTTAGATAATTTGTTTTTGGTTCATTGTTTAGTGCTTCCCTTATGATTTCTACCTGTGTGTTTGTTCTTTGTTCTTCTGTTTGATTTCTTGCTACAAACCTAGAAAGATTGTATACAACTTCGTCTATGCTTTTGTTGTCTACATAAAAGTCCTTAGATTCTACTTCTATCTCATTTTCACCGAATTTTAGTCTGATTTTGGCCATTCGTATCAATCCATTTGAGTATTTTCATTTATCCTGTTAGCTCTAAGTAGCTTAGAAAACAGATCAAAATTTTTACACAAATTATTTGGTTTTTTTTCCTATGTGTGCTAAAAAGGAATTTTTTGGTTGAGATGGTATGCAAAAGAATTCTAAGATAATCATCATAATAGCAATAATAGGCGCTGTTGGTGCTTTTGGTTATATTCAGTATGTTTCTGTTACTCATCTTCATGTATCTATAGTAGACAGTAAGATTGTAGAGAGAACTAATGACGGTACACTTTACAACATGCAGCTTGAATTTAAGAATCCATCATTAATGATTCTAAATGTAGGAAAAACTAACTTTGTCATATCTGTTGAAGGCCAAGATCTTGGTAGCGGTACACTAGAACCGTCTACAATACCTGCTATGGGAAATACTGTTAAAAAGGCTCCATTTCTAGCGGATAATGCAATCCTTGATAAATATAACAAAAATGACAATGTTCCATCTGTAAAATTAACTGGAATAACAAAATATGATTTCCTTGTTGCTTCAATTAATATTCCCTTTACATATTATCCTACGCAAGACGAAGCTAGCGCATTTATACACGGTACGTAAATCAGCAAAATATGCTGACAGTTTTTGGTTCTGTTGCACTAGATACCATAAGGACACCTTCAAAAATTCTAAAAAACGTACTTGGTGGTGCTGCCACTTATGCAGCAATCTCAGCCAGTTTTTTTGTAAAACCTGGGCTTATCGCAGTAATAGGTCAAGACTTTCCAAAAGGATATCATAATATTTTAAACAAATTTGTCGATTTGAAAGGCGTAGTACGTGCAAATGGAAAAACATTCAGATATGATGGAAGCTATGACGAGACACTAAGCTTTAGAACTACAAATAAGACAGAGCTTAATGTTCTTGGTGGCTTTAGACCAATCATCCCAGAAAAGTACAGAAAATCAGAATTTGTTTATCTTGCAAATAACGATCCTGTACAGAATACTAAAATCATAAAAGAGTTTGACGGAGTCAAGTTTTCAATGTGCGATACTATTGATTTTTGGATCTCCAGTAAAAGAAACGATGTCATAAAAATGATGGGCGTAGTAGATTCTGTTGTAATAAATGACGAGGAAGCAAAGCTTCTGACTAAAACTCATAACCTCATAACATGCGCCAAAAAGATCATGGAGTGGGGAACAAAATATGTAATTATCAAAAAAGGTGAGCATGGTTCTCTACTTTTTTATGATGACGTAGTTTTCCCATCACCTGCGTTTTCTATGGAGGATATCGTGGATCCTACAGGAGCAGGTGACTCGTTTGCCGGTGGCATGATTGGATACATGGCAAGCAAGAATAGCACAAAAATCTCAACTATTCGTGAAGCTGCAGTCTATGGAAACATTATGGGATCATTTGCTGTAGAAAAATACGGAGTATATGGTTTAACAAATCTAAAGAGATCACAAATTCAGAAAAGATTCAAAAAATATAGGAATATGGTTAGATTCTAACAAAGGTTATAGATATCAAATTAAAATCAAACTCATGGAAGATAAGCTAGAGACAATATTCAAGTTACAAAAGAATTTGGAAAAAATGATGAGTCTAGATAGATATCCAAAGGATGTAGAAGGAAAAATTTCTGCTCTTTGTACAGCCATAATTCATGAGGCAATAGAATTACAAAGAACTACAAACTGGAAGTGGTGGAAAAAACCAACTACTTTTGATCAAGCTGCCGCTCGTGAGGAACTTATAGACATATGGCATTTTGTTATACAAGCTTCTCTTGAATTG
Source organism: Nitrosopumilaceae archaeon (assembly GCA_035935115.1). Classification (GTDB taxonomy): domain Archaea; phylum Thermoproteota; class Nitrososphaeria; order Nitrososphaerales; family Nitrosopumilaceae; genus TA-20. The sequence continues at coordinate 120,627 of DASYXK010000010.1, read as the reverse complement.
AATATGACACCTGATGATATCTTAAATGAGTATCAAAAGAAAAATAAAATTAATCAAGAACGACAGAAAAATGGTTATTAGATTTTCACTGTAGCATTAATTGAAAGATTAATTTTGGAAATACTAGTTTCATCAATTTCGTCAATGAGTTTTACCTGATTTTGAAATTCAAGAATTTCTGATTTTGTTATAGTCAGTATAGGATCAGGGCTAGATGAACCGATTATTCTTCCCTGACTGTCTACTCCGTTTTTGTAAAGATTAAGAAGTGAATGTCCTGGTTTATGTCCAGGTGTATCTTTTCCGCAAAGTAGAATTGTTTCTAAATTTTTATTTGATATTACATATCTAACCAATGAATCAATTCCTTTGTTTTCAGAAAATAGTCTTCCTACGAGGGCAACTTTTGACAATAGATTAGAATTGGCAATTTCTTTTAGCAAATTCATGCTTGAAAGGGTACAAATTGCAAGTGAGGATTTTGAATTCCCAAAAAATACTTCCTCGTTTATAGGAAGAATAATTTTGCATATTTCTCCAGCTAGATTTTCTATTAAATTCATGTCTTGACAGCTTTATGCATAGCTTTTGATATGAATTCGAGATCTTGCTTACTTACTAGCGGATGAACTGGTAAGCTTAAAACGCTAGATGCAGCCCAGTCTGTAACGGCAAGATTTTGTTTTGTATTATAAAACGGAGTCCTGTGTACGGGAATTGAATAGTAAGCTGTTGCGCCAATTCCCTCAGAGTTTAGTTTTTTCATTATTTTGTTTCTGTTTTTAATGGCAATTGTAAAAAGATACCAATTAACCTTCTCACCTTTTCTTTCATGAGGAATTACAATTTCCAAATCAGACAAAAGTTCAGTAAGAACTCGAGCGTTCTTTTGTCTTTGCTTTAGAAGGCTACCTAGTTTTTTCATTTGTATTTTTGCTATTGCCGCATTAATTTCGGGAAGTCTCAAGTTCAAACCAAGAATTCTCGTATCATAGCCATGTAGCATACCATGGTTCCTTATTTTGCGCAATTTTTCAAAGAGGTTTTTATCATTAGTAACTATTGCACCTCCTTCACCTGACGTCATTACCTTTGCTGCATACAAGCTAAAGCACCCAAGTTTAGAAAATGTCCCTGAATGTTTCCCCTTGTAAGTTGTACCAAGTGACTGTGCAGCGTCCTCAATTATTTCTAAATTGTATTTGTTTGCTACCTCAGACAGCTCATTGATGTAAGACATATTTCCATACAAATGAACAGGAATTATTGCCTTGGATTTTTTTGTAATTTTTTTTCTCAAATCATCAGGATCCATAGTATAATTTTCTTTTAATATATCAACAAAGACAGGTTTTGCTCCAACTGATGCTACAGAATTTGCCGTCGCAACAAATGTAAATGATGGAAGAAGCACCTCATCTCCTTGTTTGATGTCAAGTGAGTATAGTGCTGCTTGCAGTGCAGCAGTACCAGAGTTTACTGCTACTGCATATTTTGATTTAACAAATGAAGAAAGAAGCTTCTCAAATTCTTGTACTCTTTTACCGCCCGAGTTTGCTGCAGATGTAAGAGAGTTTTCCACTAGTACAGCTCTTACTTCATTGATTTCTTCTTTGCCGATTATTGGTATATTTATCGGGATTTTCAACTGCAGAAATTATGATTATAAATACTATAATAAACCTCTGGAATTTATTCAAAACCAATTTTTATATTTCAGATGAAAATAATTGGAGTTGAATGAAAGTGCACTTGCAGGAAAATGAAGCCGGATACAGGATATTTCTGTACATTTTCTACGCTTGTGCAGTAATAATGGCATCTATCACAGCATTTGGAATCTATGCCATGTTTGAAGAGTGGTCAACCAAAGGCACGTATGTAATGGGAGAAGTTCTTGTAAAAACTGAATTTCCCACCAGTCATTTTGCTAAACTAACAACCTGGTTATTCTTTTCTACTATAGTAGGATGGTATTGCGTAACAAGAATAGGATGGAAGAAAACTACCAGCATTCCATCATGGAGATTGTCTCTTCTTCAGCTGATGTTAGTGGGATTTTCTTCAATCTGTCTTTATGAAGCAATTTATAATTTTGTAGTTCTTAATGCACAAATTACTGCAGGCATTGTGGGTGGGAAGGTACCGGACATAGATTCGTTAACTATTGCATATCCTGATCCAAATAGACCATGGAATCTAATCTTTGCAACAAAGATGTTCCTTGCTGGTTTTATAATAAGTTCACATGCACTCTACCTTAGTACCAGACCAAGGAAACAACATCACGAACTTGATGCGTAACTTTATAGGGTTACAAAGGAAAATTTGACTCGCGTTGGATGTTACAGAAAAAATAGCATTTGTGACAAAAGATCCTACTCAAGAAGTAGTAACCAATGAAGAACTTGAAAATCTTTTCAAGACAAATTCACATCCAAAGCACTACATTGGATTAGAAATTTCTGGATTCTTACATCTTGGAAGTCTCATACTAACGGGTTTTAAGATCAATGATTTTATCAAGGCAGGAGTCGAGTCTACTGTTTTTTTAGCTGATTGGCACACTTTTATCAATAATAAGCTTGGAGGAGATTGGGAAAAAATTAAAAGTGTTTCTAAATACTATGCAGATGCTTTCAAGCTTTTTTGTCCTGGCGTGAAAATAATTCAAGGTTCTGAGCTTTATGCATCAAGAAAAGAATATTGGCTAGATTTGGTAAAATTTGCAAAACACATGTCACTTGAACGTGCTATGAGAACACTTACAATCATGGGAAGAACAGAAAAAGAAAAAATAGACTTGGGTCAGCTGCTTTATCCTCCTATGCAAGCTGTTGACATACATGCTATGGATCTTGACATTGTTCATGCAGGCATGGATCAGAGAAAAATTCACATGCTTGTAAGAGAAATTTTCCCAAAAATGAAATGGAAAGTTCCTGTGGCTGTTCACCATCATATTCTTCCAGGTTTATCAGAACCACAAATTAGTGGTACTGAAGATTCTAGCTTTACTAATACTAAGATGAGCAAATCAAAATCAGGATCAGGAATTTTTATTCATGATTCTGATGACGAGATAAGATCAAAGTTCAAAAAAGCTTGGTGTCCCGAAGGAATCGTTGAAAATAATCCGCTTTTAGAGATTTCAAGACATCTGATTTTCCATGAATTTAAGGAAGTTACTGTTGAGAAGCCCCCAAAGTTTGGTGGAAATGCAACATTTACCAGCTATCAACAACTCGAAAAAGAATTTGCAGAAAAGAAATTACACCCTTCTGATCTTAAAGAAGCAGTTTCCAAATACATCATAGAGATTATCAAACCTATTCGTCAGAAACTTGTTTTAAACGAAGATCTTTCTAATGCAATAAAACAAATTACCTAAGTCGTGGTCTTACTTTTTCTGAAAATAGGGAGACCCACTTGGATTGATTTCATACTAGTTTCTGTTTTTTTGTGGATCTATTATGTTATACTTTGATGTATATCCACGAGGATTGATCATCAAGTCTTGGTATATGTATGTAGAAGAGTTTCCAACTATCACAGTACTAATCATACCAAGCTGATCTGCATGGTTTTCAAGGTTTTCTAGATCTGTTAGAACTATTGTTTGTGATTCTCTAAATGCTCCTTTTACTATTGCAACGGGTGTAGTTGGAGATCTATATTTTAACAAAATTTTTCGTGTGTCCTGTAGTTGATGAATTCTTTTTTTGCTAGATGGATTGTAGATAACTATCACATAATCTCCTTGCGCAGCTGCTTCTACTCTTTTTACTATTATTTCCCATGGAACTAACAAATCACTCATGCTTACAACAGCAAAATCTGTCATAAGTGGAGAACCGACAAGAGCTGCACAAGAGTTGAGCGAAGATACTCCTGGTACTATTTCAACATACAATCCATTTTTTCTGTCCCATCCTTCTTCTGCAAGTACTTCATAGATGAGACCAGCCATTCCATAAATTCCTGGATCTCCACTAGAAACAAGTGAAACTATCTTTCCTGATTTGGCAAGATCAATGCATTGATGAGCTCTTTCTACCTCTTGAGTCATAGCATATCTGTGAACTTCCTTTCCAGCAATAAGTTCCTCTACCAAATTGACATAGGTTTCATATCCAACAATGGTATTACTTTCTTCAATCACTTGTTTTGCACGAAAAGTCATGTGATCGTGATGACCCGGACCAACTCCTACAATGTATAATTTTCCAGTCATATTACAATAAACCGCTGTTTAAGGAAATTTATCCGTTTTCATAAAAAAAAGAACTAGTTTTACTGAAATGGATCTATGAATGGACAATTCAGTATGTAATCGGTATCTAAAACTTTTGCAGGTTGTATTGTTATATCTCCGGTCGATTTCTTTGTGTTAATATCTTCCATGTTTTCAAGAAGTTTTGCCTGAGTTGGATCGTTCCAAGAAACCAAAGATATCTTGCACAGTGGTCCATATGTATCGTATCCTGAAGATGCACTACTAATTCCTGGTTGGAAGCCAAAAGGTCCCGATCCAATTAGCCCGTTTGTAAATTGAAAGAAGTCTATGAATGCAGGATTCAGTGAGGTAAGTGAAGGTGTGTTTGTTATGCCCATCATTTTAGCTGGTCCTTCTGTTGTAGCATCAGTTACAATATAGTAAATGGTTTTACCATCTGGTCCCCATGATCTATGAGATACAAAGGTAACAACCATGTTATTGGTATTGATGCCAAGAATCTGTCCTCCTTCGAATGGTTTTTGTTCTAGATTTTTATCTTCTCGAACTGACATTTGACCACCCGGCCACATGATCTGTGGCATGTTTATGATTACTCCAATATCAGTAAGCTTTACTTTGCCTGTCATGTTTGCGTCAAGTATTTTTTTTTCAGAATCTAAAATTTCTGTAGCATTACCTGTATTCCAAATTACATGTGTTACAGATCTAAGTGGAGTGTACTGATCTTGTGCAGGTGTATTTGAAAAAACATCATTTTGAAATCCGTTAGTGCCATTACCCACAATTCCATTATCAAAGAAGTAGACTTTACCTAATGATTTTTTTGGAAGATTACTTAGGGTTGGTGAGTTTCCAACTTTCCATTTTTGCTTTTCAGAGATCACGGTGGCACTTTTTTTATCGTTAGTGTCAGTTATGATATAGTAAACAGGACTAGTATTGAAGAATCCTAAATGTAATGGAATTTTTGCAGTAACACTTGCACTTGATAATTTTAGTGAAGATTGTGTTATTGCAGAGTTTGTATAATGTTGCATTGCTTCAGGTGTTTGTCCTCGTATCCATCCATCAACACTGACAGTTGCTGTAAATGCAGTAGAGTTTGTAGAATGTAAACCAACTGCTGCTCCTGTAAAATCATAAGAACCTGCGTTTGTACTAGGATCCACTACAGTTTCAGCAAAAATGGTGTTGCCATCAACTGTCCATGCAGGCTGACCTTTTGCATCAGCTTTGTCTATTTGATGCAAAATTATGATTTGTACTGGTTCACTTGCAGTATATGTTAATGAACCATGATACAATGTTCCATTATTTGGAGATAAAATAATTGCCATCTGTTCACTACCATGTCTTTGACCCGGGTCCTGTGATGAAGTCAGTGTCTGTGTAAATTGAATTTTTTTTATCATTCCTGCATTAGCGTATTGATTTGAAAGTAATGGTATAGAAAGTATAACAGCAGAAACAGCAAAAATTGCAATCAAAAGAATGTATTTGTTCATAAAGTCCGAATCATTGTTTTACATAAATGCCTTTTCCAAGGCTCAATTCTCATTTTTGAACTCCTTTTATGAAATTAATTTATTTTTGCAAGTTCAAATTCATCATGTAGTGCCTGTACTGCTACATTACAATCAGCGTCTTTTACTACAAATGCCAAATTAAGCTCAGAAGAGCCCTGTGCAATCATTACAACGTTTACTCTTTTTTTTGCCACAGCAGCAAAGACTTTTGACGCAACACCAACAATTCCTCTCATACCAGATCCGATTAGTGCAATTATTGCAACATCAACTGTCACATCTACTTTTTTTATTATTTTACCTAACAGATTCATTTCAAGTGCATTAACAGCTTTGTCTAGATCATTCTTTTTTACTATGATCGATATGCTTGATTCTGATGGGCTTTGTGAGATCATCATAACGTTGACTCCAGCTTTGGCAAGTGTAGAAAATATTGTAGCAGCGGTTCCAGGTGCACCAACCATACTTCCTCCTCTAACATCTATGAGTGCGGTGTGTCGTATTGCACTGACACATTTTACTGTTTTTTGTGCGTCAGCTTTTGGGGTAGCAGTTACAAATGTTCCAGAATTTTTAACATTAAATGTACTTCTTATTCTAAGTGGGATTTTTTTTGCAACTAATGGTTCTAATGCTCTTGGATGAATGTATTTTGCACCAAAGAGTGCCATCTCCATAGCCTCTATGTAAGAAACCTCCTTTAGGACCTTGGCGTTTTTCACAATTTTTGGATCAGTTGTCATCAGACCATCTACATCACTCATAAGCCAGACTTCATCAGCTTTGATACTAGAAGCTATGATTGTTGCAGTATAATCTGAGCCTCCCCTTCCAAAAGTGGTTATGTTTCCATGCTGATCAGCTCCTGCAAATCCTCCAATGATAGGTAATGTCTTTTTTTCCAAGAATGCATCAATCGTATGAGAAACATGCAATCTTGTTGTATCCATGAGGGGTTTTGCCTCACCAAAATTCGAATCAGTTACTATTCCTGCATCTTTTCCAGTAAGGGCTACTGCTTTGGCGCCTAAATCATTTAGAGCAGCTGCGACTAGGTTGATAGATAGTCTTTCACCAAATGAGATCAGATAGTCAGAAGAACGAGGGGTTACTTCTCCAAGTAAAAGCATTCCATGCAATAATTCTTGTAGTTCAGAAAGATCTGCTGTCATCTTGTTGACTAGTTCTTTTCTTATCTTAGAATTTTTGACGCATGCATTTGAAATTTGCATGTGATTTTTAATTATTTTTTTTGCAAGATTATTTGCAGCATCCTTGTTTCTATTTTGAATTAGAGTTGTTATTCTTATCAGATCGTCTGTGACACCAGTAATTGCAGAAAAGACACAAACTATCTTGTGTTGTTTTGATAGTGAATTAATAAAATTAGCAACGTGTCTAATGTTTCCAGCAGAAGAAATTGATGTTCCACCAAACTTCAGTACTAGTTTCAATTCAGTAATACCTGTCTTAATTGTCCTTAAATGCTTTAACTTTCTACCCTAGGTGCCAAATAGAAATGAATCCTACCTATGTTTGCTACTTTAAATTCTAGTCTTAGTGGCATCTTGGTAGAATATTCACAAATCACTGTACCTGCAACAGTTCCAACAGCTTTTACAATACTGTTAAGATATTCCAAACTATAGGTTGCTGTACTTTCTTCTTTTACCTCGATTTCAGGCATTTCTGCCATTCCCTTTTCTAGTGTTATTACTGCCTCTCCAGAATCACCTCTCCCAGAAAATTCAGCTTTGGATGCAGTTGCACTAATTGAAAGATATTCTGAGACAACTTGGATATCACCTAGAATTTTGTCAAACTCTGCTGAAGTAACTCCAATCCTTGCATTGTATGAGATTTTTGGAAGAGGAGTGTCTGTCGCAGAGCTCTCAATTAGTCTCATTTTGTATTTTTTATTTTTTCCTATTGTAACAAGCAATAGGTTTTCTTCGGAAATACTGACTTCAATACTGTCTTTTTTATCAGCTCTTTTTATCAGCTTAGAAAATTCATCAATTCTTACACCAAATTTGACATCATTATCACATTCATATTTTTCAAATGCAGAATTGGGCCATGCAATATCTATTAATGCAACATGTGATGGGTCCATGCCTCTAAATGCTATTCCTTCTCCTGTTGCTTCAAAGGTAGCTTCTTCTACCAACGTAGAAATTGCAGAGATTACTGCTTTCCATTCATCCGATCCACTAGTTTTTGCAGAAAATACCAAACTTAATCAGATGTCTAGCATCTTCAAGTTAAACGTTATGCGTAGTTACGCCACGTATAGCTACATTTAACACAGCGATAAAACTGAGTTGTTGGCTCATCTGCGCTTCTAGTTTGTAACATCCACCACACTGCTTCAGTGTTTCCACATTTTTCGCAGTCAATTTTTATAACAGGTAATGTTGGCGTTTTTTCGTTTTCATCTAAAACATTAATGGTAGAGCTACTCTCTCCTTTTACTTGCTTTCTTTCCTTTCCGCCTTTTTCAGTGTAACCACATTTTTGACAAATAAAAGAATCAGAGCTATCTTGCTTTAAGCGCACCTCACACTTGGGGCAAAATTTCATTTAAACACCCTTTAATTTAGAATGTACTACTTTTTTTAGTTCGTCTGTATATTCAATTGCAGTTTTTGCTGCCTTTTCTATTTCTTTTAATGGATTTCCTTTTGATGTATTTACACGCATCCAATATTCTCTAGTAAGTGGATGCTTCATTATTACACCTGCAAATTCTACACTAGATTCCTTGAGAAGTTCATGTTGCACTATGTATAATGTACCAATATCAGATTTCGATATGGTTAATGAAACTTCCTTTGGAGAAGATTTTGTTATCTTTGCATCCATGTAAATAAAAAAAATACTTATTGAGGATATAAACCATTACGATTAATTGTCTACTGAAAAGACCTTCATCACTGATGTGGAACTAGAAAAGTCAAATGATAAATTTAGAGTCGATGATAACATCACAATAAATGTAAAATTTGCTGTAATGGGTGCGTTTCGAGAAGCTTTTAATGAAAAAAACTGGGAAAGAGCCTACAATAAACATGATAATACATTTAAGCTAAAATACGGAGTCAAACTCTACACAGGTGGACTACGAAAACGTGAGATAGGAAAACCAGTAGACACCTATAGAAAGGCCGCGTTATTTTGGACACGTAACCCTAAACTCACCCAAATGGCAGAAAAAAAGATCTGGGTCCAGATAGCAAAAAATTTTGAACCATTTATTCCAAAAAGTCTAGTAGAGGCTCAAGAATTACTTCTTAATTTTAACGAAAAGATTGAATTCAAAGCGGCTGATCTTGGTAATGGAAAACACAAGGTTGGTGCAGAGATTTTTGTTTCTTGGCTAAAACATGACTATACTGATACATTTAATGGAAAAACACATTCTAAAGAAATAGAGATCGAGATTACCAAATAGGATATAAATGGAATTATTGGAGTTAGGTCATGGCAAAATTTGATGGACTTAGAGGACAAGAATTGCTTGAGGTAGAAGAAAAAAATGGCGAAATAACTTTGATCTTCAAGGATAACAGATTTTTGTTTATCAAGCTTGAAAATGGAAAAATGGTAACTACTTCTATACCAGAATAGTTACTTGTGAACAAATTTGTGATAAAGACCTACTGCTATTTCTTGTGATTCAGATTGTATGGAGCCTGGTCTTTCTTTACGTACTTTTTCAATTGCATTTTTAGCAGACAAGTTATGGTATTTTATTAAATAACAAGCTAACATAGTTCCCGTTCTACCAATTCCAGCTGCGCAGTGAACCATAATAGGTTCATCATTTTTGATTCGTTCTTGAATAAAATCAACAGTCTGATCTATTTTATCCATGTCTGGTGCAGAAAGATCTTCTGTAGGTACATGAAGATAATTGATATCTTTAATCCATGAGTCTGGAAGAGGATTTTCTGTCATTGTGATAATGGATTTCACACCTTGTTTTCTAATCCATTCAAGCTCAGCTATAGATGTTGGCATTCCACTTCCTGCAAGTTTATTGTTAATTAACCAGCCAAAGTTAGTTGGTTTTTTTGTTATCTTACCATGCACACGACGCCACAAATTACCGGGTTTGCTCAACAATTATGGTTGAATTTTTCCATATATTTAGACAACGTGGTATAGTACACACTAGTATAGTTTTAAGAAAAAGAAGTTAATTGTCGGACGACCTATTCTGCTAGTTCAGTCCAACCTTTGACGAATACAGAGTTTCTGTATAATGGTACTGGTTGACCTACTGTAAAGTCCATTGGTCTCATCCAAAAGATTGCTTTTGTTGGGCAAACTCCTATACATGCACCATCTGAGATGCATCTTTCTGGATAAAAGACAAATGCTTTACCCCTCTTCCAGCCTTCTACTGGTTTTACTCTTAGTACGTCTGGGCCTAGTGATGTACAGATCTCTACGCAGAGTGCACATCCTATACACATTTGTTCGCCTATATCGGGTATTATTCCAACTGGCATATTCAGTATTAATTCGCTAACGGATCTTAATATAACTTGCTCAAAAAAACTAAGTTATAACGGCGTTTGAGAATTTTATAACAGTGTTAAAATTTTATTTGATATCATTAGCTTATTCTAAAAATTTAGAATGAGTAGATGTATTACATGCGATCGACGTTTTTTTATAATTTAATTTTATTTTAAAATCATGGCAAACAAAGTTCATTGTGCACACATTCTAGTCGAAAAGCTAAGTCTTGCTCAAGAATTAAAAACAAGAATTGCTAAAGGTGAAAGCTTTGCAAACCTTGCTAAGGAATATTCAATTGATGGATCAAAAAAACGAGGTGGAGATCTTGGATATTTTGGTAGAGGTATGATGGTGACAGAATTTGAAAAAGCTGCATTTTCTCTAGAAAAAGCTCAAGTTTCAGACATAGTAAAAACTCAGTTCGGATATCACATAATAAAAAGATTGGATTAAAGTGGGATTGAATCTGCTGGAATGACAGATTTCTCTTTTTTATCTAAAAAATTTAAAATTATTCCTTGATCATTTTTTTCAAGTAAAATCTTCTCCCCATTTTTTGCTTCTATCAAACGTTTTCCAGTAGGAGAAAGTATCCATCCTTCTTCTTTTTTGAACCTAACCATGCTAGTTATGACAACATAGGAATTAGTACTATATGCCATACTTGCTAATAACATTACATATGAAGCGACAATCTTGCCAATTTCCTTTTTTTTGTTTAATATATTAAAAAGTCCATTAAGCGAATCGATGATCAATACCGATTTTTTAGTACTCAAATCTACCAAGATTTTTGCCAGTGCTTTATTTAATACCTCAAAAGTAGGACAGAATAAAGTAAGGTTTTGAGGAGTTTTAATCATACCAGATGCCACATATCCGCTATACAATAAATCAAGATCCAAGTATAGAACGTCTAGCTTTAGATCCTCTACAAGTTTTGCAATAAAACCAGCTTTAAGAAATGGATCAGAATACAAAACTGAATTAATTTTATTTTGTGTAAGTATGTTTTGTAAATTCAAAATAATTTCAGCCTTTGGAGCATTATCATGATTTTTAAACAACGCTGTACCTAGATAGATCGTAATATAATAATGAATTTGGATTATGACGTTTCTCAAGATTTTCCGTATAAAGATACAATCTATCTAAATAATGCATCAACTTCGCTGATGCCGATTTCGAGCATAAAGGCGATGACTGATTTTCTTGTAAGCTATAATGAGATGGGGTCGGATTCAAAAAAAGCAGATAGTTATGTTACAGAAAGACTATTCCTTGCAAGAAAAGCAATTTCATATTTAATAAAATGTAAACCAGATGAAGTAATCTTTACTCAAAGTACTACAGATGGAGTTAACATGGTTGCAAGTGGTCTAAAATTAAAACAGACGTCAAATATTATAATTCGCGATTCAAATCATGAACATCCAGCAAATCATTATCCATGGGTACGTTTAGCTGAAAAGCTAACAGTAAAAAATTTAAAAGTCAACAATGCTGGTTATTTTGAACTTGAAGAGTTAAGAAAAATAATTGATGGCAACACTGGTCTTGTTGTACTAAGTCACGCTCTTTTTAATACAGGTGCAATTTTACCTGTAGAACAAATTGGAAACATCCTAGCTGAAAAAAATATTCCATATTTTATAGATGCAGCTCAAACAGTTGGTTGCCTTGAAGATGTTGATGTAAATAAAATCAAGTGCAATTTTATGTCTTTTAATGGTTCAAAGTGGCTTTGTGGTCCGATGGGAACTGGAATATTTTTTTGTAAAAAGGAATCAAGTGAGATGTTAGAACCACTTCAGGTGGGTGGAGAGTCAGCCATATTTCATGAAGGTAAGATTGCCTACAAGGAGATGCCAGCAAAATTCCAAGCTGGATTTCGTAATTGGGCTGGGGTAGCTGGTCTTGAGGCATCTATTGTCTATTTGTTAAGATTAGGTCTTGAGAATGTTAGAAAAAATAACATCAAACTTGCCAACATAATGCGTGAAGAGCTATCAAGAATTCCAGGCGTTATTTTGTATGGACCTGAAGAATCTGAGAAAAGAACAAGCATAGTCTCTTTTTCACTTCTAAACCAAGACCCAAAAATTGTTGTAGAAAGACTTGAGAAACAAAATATGATTCTTGCAGTGCGAGAAATCTTTACTCAAAAAGTGATCAGAGCTTCAATGCATTTTTTTAATACAGAAACTCAAATCCTGAAGGTCATAGATGCAATCAAAAAAAGTTAGTTTATTGTTCTTGTTCTTCTATAACCATCATTGTTAAGGTTGAATACACTTTGTCTATTTTTCTAATTTTGTTTGTTATGATATTTCGTAAAAGATCCATATTGTCTGCTGTTATTTTTACAATTATATCATATACACCGTATACCCCTTGGACTTCGTATCGAATAGATTTGCCCTCCTTATCCAGTATTTCTTTAATTTTCTGAATGATTTCTACATCAGAGCCTAAATCAGAATTTAGTAAGATATAGGTTGTAGGCATAAGGTAATTCTTGTTTCACAATATTTAACCTTTGACTACGAGATATCAAAATTGATTAGTTGCACTGATAAAACAAATTATAATGTCACCACTAGATCTTACATTAGAAATTTCTGAAAAACTTCCAAGTTTCCCCGGATCACCACAACCTCGATTTATTTCATGGGCAACAAATAAAGAAGACGGTTATAATCTTGAACTTATTTTTTTGAGCTCACATTCAGGTACCCATATTGATGCACCATTTCATTTTGTGGAAAAAGGTGTAAAGATTGATAAAATTCCACTAAGAAGGCTTATCACTGATGCAATTTTATTTAAAATAAAAAAACGAGCAAATGAGATCATCACTAAGCAAGACATTATTGAGTTTGAGAATAAACACGGTAAATTACAGCCAAATTCAACTCTAATTTTTGCTACAGGCTGGCACAAGAATCTATTAAAGAAATATTATTTTACAAAAAACCCAGGAATCTCAATATCCGCAGCAAAATATTTAGTAAAAAAGAAAATAAGTTTGGTCGGAATAGATTCGCCAAGTATTGATTTGAGTTCAGATTCAAGATTTTTGGCGCATCATCAACTATTAAACAAAGGTGTCTTAGTTTTAGAAAATTTATGCAATTTGGAAAAAATTTCAGGAATACATTTTAAGTTAGTTGTTTTGCCTTTAAAGTTAAAGGGGGCTACGGGATCACCTGTACGCGCAATTGCTCTTTAGAAAACAAATTGAAATCTATTTCGTTTATAATTTTCTGCTAATTTTCCAGTTATCGGGATTTTATTTCCACAAAATTTACAGTTATTATTTTCATCCATATTCCAACCTTGAATATCAAAACCATATCTTTTGACAACTATGTTGTTGCATTGAGAACAATACGTATGCTCTAGTGGATGGCCAGGTACATTTCCAAGATACACATATGTTAGTCCTTCTTTTTTTGCAATTTCATAGTGTCTTTCAAGTGTCTTGATTGGTGTTGATTCAAACTCCATCATTTTGTAATCTGGGTGGAATCGTAAGAAATGAATTGGCATTTCGGGTCCAAATTCATCATAAATGAACTTACAAAGCTTGGTTGCATATTCTAAATTATCGCCAACCTTTGGAACTATTAAATCAGTTATTTCTACATGAATTTTGGTTTTATCCCTAATTTCTTTTAGAGTATCAAAGATTGGTTTTGGATCGGGAACTCCGATGTATTTTCTAGTGAAATCAGGTTCGGCATTGCCCTTAAAGTCAACAGTAATACAATCAAGAAATTCATCCATCATCTTTACTGTTTGTGGCGTATCGTAACCATTTGAGACAAAAATATTGAAAAGGCCTTTTTTTCTTGCAATAACCCCACAATCACGTGCAAACTCGATGAAGATGGAGGGTTGGTTATAGGTATAGGCTATCCCCTCAGTACCATATCTTATAGCTTGGTCTACTACCTCTTCAGGAGTCATCTCAGTGCCTTCTACCTTTCTGCGCTGACTGATGTCATAGTTTTGGCAATATTTGCATAACCAATTACAACCAGTAGTAGCTATTGAGTAGATGCTAGTGCCAGGTCTGTAATGAGTAACTGGCTTTTTTTCTATAGGATCTACATGACCAGAAATTACTTTGCCATAAACAAATAACTCGAGTTTTCCGCCCTTATTTCCTCTAACACCACAAAGGCCAATCTGTTCTTTACCAATTTCACAATATCTAGCACACGCTGTGCAACGAACCTTATCGTTTGGTATCTTTTCATAAAGTATTGCTTCTTTGGACGTCATTATCTACTACTTGAAATTATCATATAAGCTATCATGTTACTGCGTACATGGAAGCTCTTTCTGGTCGTAGTTTTTTAATTGCGTGTAGTAGATCTTCTTGTGTAATCTTTATTGATTTAACTGATTTCTCTTTGTTGTTTACGTATCGTTTTATTGCAGCTATTGCTGCTCTACTACAAACACCCTCTATTTCTGCTCCGCTAAATCCTTCTGTCATTTCCACAAGTTTTGTCAAATTCACATCTTCTGCTAGTGGCTTTTTCTTGGTATAAATCTTAAAGACATTTTCACGTCCTTTTGAATCTGGTAATGGCACCTCAATTATTCTATCAAATCTTCCAGGTCTCAATAACGCAGAATCAACAATGTCTACTCTATTAGTAGCACCAATCACTAGCACATTATGCAATTCTTCAAGACCGTCAATTTCTGTTAAAATTTGTGAAACTACTCTTTCGGTAACATGTGAATCTGAACTTCCAGAACCTCTGGCAGGTGCTATTGCATCTATTTCATCTAAGAATATTATGCATGGTGCAGCCTGTCTTGCTTTTCTGAAAATCTCACGCACTCCTTTTTCAGATTCCCCTACCCATTTTGATAAAAGCTCTGGGCCTTTAATGCTGATAAAATTAGATTCCGTGGTATGTGCAAGAGCTTTTGCAATCAATGTTTTTCCCGTACCTGGTAGGCCATGTAATAAAATTCCTTTTGGAGAAGTAACTCCCGTATACTCAAATGCCTCTTTGTATTTTAGTGGCCATTCAACAGCTTCGTGTAATTCTTCCTTAAGTGACTCTAATCCTCCAACGTCATCCCATGTGACATTTGGAACTTGAACTAGTACTTCTCTTAATGCAGATGGTCTTACTTCTTTTAATGCATCTTTAAAGTCATCATCAGTAATCACAATTTTTTGTAAAATTTTTGCTGGAATTTTTTCTTCTTCAAGATCTAATTCAGGTAAGATTCTTCGTAATGATCTCATTGCTGCCTCTTTTGCAAGCATTTCTAAATCGGCACCAACAAATCCATGTGTTACTTTTGCAATTTGATCCAAGTTAACTTTGTCATTAAGAGGCATACCACGTGTATGAATATCCAAGATTTCTTTTCTGCCTACTTCATCTGGTATTCCAATCTCAATTTCACGATCAAATCTTCCTGGTCTTCTTATTGCAGGGTCAAGTGAGTCTGGCCTATTTGTTGCTGCAATGACAACTACCTTGCCTCTTGATTTCATTCCATCCATCAGAGTCAATAATTGTGAAACTACTCTTTTTTCTACTTCGCCAGTAACTTCTTCTCTTTTTGGGGCTATCGAATCAATTTCATCAATGAATATTATGCTTGGAGCACCTTCTTCAGCTTGTTTGAAGATATCACGTAATCGTTCTTCACTTTCTCCGTAGTATTTTCCAATAATTTCTGGTCCACTAAGAGAAATGAAATGAGAGTTTGTTTCTCCAGCCACTGCTTTTGCTAATAGTGTCTTTCCTGTACCAGGAGGACCATACAATAATACTCCCTTTGGTGCTTCCACGCCTAATTTTTCAAACAATTCTGGATGTCTCATTGGAAGCTCTACCATTTCACGTATTTTTTGAACTTCTTTCTTTAATCCTCCTAACTCGTCATAAGTAATTCGTGGGATACTGTGATCAATTGCCTTAGTCATGCTGCCTAGCTTGAATTTAGTTCGTTCAGTTATTATGACAGGTTTTGCAGATGGGGTAGTACCTGTTACAATCAATTGAGTCCTAGCGCCAAGATGTGTCATTACAATAAGTGTATCTCCATTTGTTAAAACATGACCATCATAGTTTACTTGCATGTAATCTTGTAATCCTTCTTCACTTAATTTTTCAATTGGTGATAAAACCACTTGTTCTGCTTCTTTTGCATCTACTTTTTTGACAGATGCTTTGTCATTTATGCCAGCATCAATGTTATGTCGTGTTAATCCATCAATCTTTATGATTCCTGTGCCATAATCTTCTGGAGAACCAGCCCATAACTTTACATGACTTTTTCTATTACCAATGATTTCTAAAACTTGGCCAACTTCCCAGTTATTATCATCAATTATTTTTGGATCTACTAGGGCAATGCCCTTGCCTACATGGCGTTGTGAAATTTCTGCTATTTTTAATATTATTTCGCTCATAATTTAATCACCATAAAAAATGGGGGTGGATTTATTCAACCTCCACAGTTTTTCCTTTTGGTTTTTCGTCTTCTTTCAGTTTGAATCGTACTTCAAGAATTCCGTTAGCATATGTTGCCTTTACAGAATCCTCGTCTACCTTTTGTCTTATAGGTACTTTAGCACTGTATTTTTTTTCACCATGTTCTGCATCAAGATTTACTGTGCGTCCTTCAACTACGATCTTGATGTCCTTCTTTTCTACACCTGGCATTTCAGCTACAAGTTTCAGAACCTTTTCTTTGTCATCAACTAGAACGTCAACAAAAGGTTCTCTGATATCAGATGTTGGTAGAAGTGCTGGTTTTACGTTTCCATATTCTTTTACAACTGGTTTACCATCTGATCCAATTGTCATGGTATAACCATAATAGTATGGACCATAGGTCTGGAGGTTGCCTGAATCCTTGAACTCTTCGAATATATCGTCCATATTCATGAATGGTCGAGACATCCTTCTGAAGAGATTGTCGAATTCATCATTTAGGAACATGTCATGGTCACCTATATAATGTAATATACATTACATTATATATAGTTTTTTGGAGTATAACCATAATTCTTACATAAGACTATTATATATGACAATAGATATTATTTATGTTTGAAGACTGCGAATGTTTCTGTCCCAGATGCCGTACGTGAAATTATCACTAGGAATCGTTCAATTTATGATTGTATAAAGATGGATTTGATAAACTACACAGCTCTTGCCGTAAAGATCCAAAAGGATGTGGAAGCACAAATTGGTCCTGTAAACTTGAATACCATTGTTGTTGCAATCAAAAGATATGCAGATTCATTTGAGAAAAAGGATGAAGTTCAACAAGAATCTGTTTTAAAAAATGCCAGACTTTCATTAACCGATGGAATTGCAGATATCAAATTTTCAACTGATGAATTTGGGGCAAATGATACTGCTACGCTTATGGATAAATTTACACAGATAGATCCTGATTACGAATTTTTTAGATTCACAGATTCATTTAGGGTTTTAACTGAAGACATATTGGATGTAAGAAAACTTTTAGAATCATTCCCATTTCAGAAAAATAATTTTCAAACAGGGTTAGCAAAAATCAGCATACGTATTCCAGAATCTCAAAGTGGCTCTGATATAGTTTCTTATGTATCTGAAATACTGCACAGCAATGGAATAGAACTTGTAAATGCCTTTTTTGGTCAAGATGATATCATAATTGTATTAAAGGAGAAAGACGCTGCCAGAGCCTATGAAATTTTACGCTCAGAGATTTCAAGATAGAATATAGCTTGGCAACATCTAGTTAAATTTTAAATATAAAAGACATGAAATGTTTTTAGACGCCAAGAGATTCTGGCTTTGAAATTTCTAAAAAGACCTTATCTCCTACCGAAAGTCCAAGTTCTTTGTATTCACGCATATCTAGTTTAATTGAAGTAATTCCCCCTGTTTGGCCAAATACCCCCCCAGACATCATTTTGTTAAGGCCTTTTACCATGTCATCCATGTTCGTAAAACCCATAACATTTGAACCAAAAGGAGACATTGGCTGGTTCTGCTCTCTAAAATCCTTGGGGGATGAGAGAGAAACTACCACGTATGGTGCACCATCAGGCGCAGCATCAATACGAACTACTACGTATTCTTTCTTCATATAGCCATATACCAGTTTTTATGATATTTTATTGTTCGCCTTAGTATTTTTATTTTAATGTAGGATGTATTTGATAATCAGACCTATAGGATATAACCGGCAAATTAGGTTTAAGTGTAAATGTCTGAAGGAAAGAAAAGAATTCTGATTCTAGGTGGCGGATTTGCCGGAGTAGGATGTATGCGAAAATTAGAGTCGTATTTTATGAATGATACCAATATCGAAATCGTTCTAGTAAGTGAGGACAATTTTCTTCTTTTCACTCCCATGCTTCCCCAAGTAGCATCAGGAATGATTGAGACACGACATGTTGTGATACCAATTAGGACTCTATGTAAAAAAACCACATTTTATGAAGCACAAATCAAAAATATTGATCCTTATGGAAAGATTGTAACTCTTACTGGAACTAACGAACGACGCGGTATTTCTTTACATTATGATTTTCTTGTTCTTGCATTAGGAAGTCAAACAAATTTTTTTGGAATTGATAAAATGGAAGAGAGGGCGTATTCCATGAAGACGCTAAACGATGCAGTAGTTTTACGAAATAGAGTAATAGACATGTTAGAACAAGCAGAAAATGAAAGCGATCCAATTCTTAAGAAAAGTTTACTCACCCTTGTAATAGTTGGAGCTGGATTCGCCGGAATTGAAACAGCTGGTGAATTAAATGATTTTGTACAAGATGCAAAAAAATATTATCCAAATATAAAAAAAGAAGACATCAGGGTAATTGTTTTAGAAGCCGCCTCGTTTATCTTACCAGGATTTAATGATGGATTAGCTAGATTTGCACTAGAAAAACTAACACGACGTGGAGTAGAGGTTAAACTTGGCAAGAAACTTTCAAGTTTTTCCGGTTCCGAGGTAATAATAGAAGATGTGGTTGATCCAAATAAAACTCCAGCAGGCCAACCTGTTATCGAATCAATTCAGACAAGAACTTTGGTTTGGACTGCAGGTATTACCCCAGTTGATATAGTAAAAAAATCAGTCTTTAAGACAAACAAGGGAGGAATTGTTGTAAACGAATTTTTGGAATCTTCAGATTTTCCAGAGGTTTTTGCCATTGGAGATTGTTGCTATTTACTAAATCCACAAACCAATAGACCATATCCCCCAACTGCACAAAGTGCAGAAGCTGGAGCAAAAGTTGTGGCATATAATTTACAAGCTATAATAAAAAATAAACAAAAAAAGAAATTTGAGTTTTCTTCAAGAGGCCAGATGGCAATAATAGGAAAGAGATCAGCTATTGCCACCATTTTTGGATTACATTTGCATGGTTTTGTAGCATGGTTGATTTGGAGGACAGTCTATCTTTCTAAAATTCCAAGACTTGACAAACGAGTAAGGATTTTTCTTGATTGGATTATAGATCTACTCTTTGACAGAGACATATCCAGATTGAAAATTTTCAGACGTGAATTGCCTGTAGAATACAAGGAGCTTGATGAAGTTGACGATGTTTGGTAAAAAGGGAATCATTCATGAAGAATTTTATGACTCTTTTTTAAGAGATTTTTTCTTTTGATTAGAATTCCTACAGATGTACCTATACCTATTGCAATTACTACACCTATACCAATTTCAAATGTAAGGTTAGTGTACGATTTATTTGATTTATTTGAAACTATTTGAAAAGAATTCAAGACATCATCAAAGCTTTGCAAATTACCATCAAAATGTTTTTCTTGATTTGCATAGGTAATCGCATAGAATTTGTCATTTGTAGATATGATAGCTTCCTTAAATTTTATTATGAATCCTTGATTTTGAGATAAAAACTCACCTTTTGATTCTGAAATTTCTGTATCATAACCATTGATTTTTTTGGTTTCATCAGATAAGAAAATTAATCTACCGGCATTAACTGCAGGTTGAAGTCGTGTTTTCTGATCTTTAACATATTCTTCAAGTGAAGTTCCATTCGAATTTATAACAGAAACCGAGATGGCTGGTGTGAATCCTTCTATTTTTGGACCAACTACAACAACATCAGGCGCATTTGGTTGTGTCTTTTTTAATTCTTGTACTGTCCAATTATCTGGTGGATGGAAAGAAAATCCCAATGGTTGATTAATATAATTTCCTGTTTCTTCTGTAGAATTGGAGCTTGCAAATATTTGAGGTACCAAGCTTACAAAAAGAAGAAAACAAATGCTTTGTGCAAGTATGCTAAAACGCAATAACTGAATTCGTCAATCTCTATAATAAAAGCCATTTGTAAAATTAAGATTTTGTAGATTATATTACGACGTTGAAAAACAAACACATGGGAGAAGTTTATGCTGTAGGAGTAGGTCCTGGATCTCCTAGATACATCACTGATGTCGTAAAAGAAATAATACTATACTCTGATATTGTAGTTGGATACAAATACACACTTAAAACAATTGAGAGACTTTTGGTCAATAAAGAAGTGTATGAGATAAACATGCAAGATCAGGAAGAAGTCTATCAGAAAATTGCAAAAACATTAGGTGATAAAACATTAGTTGTTCCGTTCACCGGGGATGTGAATTTCTCTGAATCCGAGGTTGTTGATAGACTAATTGAAATTTTTGGAGATGTGCAAATAATTCCTGGTATTAGTTCTATTCAAGTTGCAACATCAAAAGCAAGGGTACCTCTTGATAAAAGCAAAGTAATCACCATGCATATAACTACAAGTATTGAAGAAGAAAAAATCGAACTACAAAAGGCATTATTAGATGGATATAGTGTGGTACTCGTACCAAGGCCTTGGCCTAAAGATCCCTCAAAACATTTCATGCAGTCTGAGATTGCTTTCTATTTGAAAGATCATGGATTTGATACCTCAAAAATAAAAGTTCATGTTTTTGAATTTTTAACTACGGAAAAAGAAACTTCGTTTGTAGGTGTTGTGAAGGATTTAGAAGGAAAACAGTTTTCAGATCTTTCGGTAATGGTTTTTGATCAAACAAAACTTGAATCATACATTAATTTTAAATAAAATAATTTTAGTTTAGTGAAGCCCAGGATTATGAGAGGGAGCTGCTATTGTATGTGATGAAGAGGAAGGAGGAATTGAAATTATAACTCCATTCATCCATGTATATGATGGATCATAAAACCTGATGATTCCTACACCGTTTATTGTAAATTGAAATGATTGTCCTGGTACAAGAGGACCACTGTCAAATTTTCCATCTGGTGTAAAAGGATTGTCTGGTCTTTGTGTACTTATTCCACTAAGAACTCTGTGAGATACTGTATCGTTGTTTGTCCATACAATGGTAGTGCCAGGAATGATTTGTAGATCAGTTGGTAAGTAATAGTGATTGGTATAAAGTTGATTTTGTTGTGATGCAGAACCTTGAGGTTGATATGAACCTGGTTGTATGCTTATTTGAATGGGTTTGCTTTGTGTTGATGTTTGTGGAATTGATGAGATTACCCCATTAATCCATGTGTATGAGGGATCATAGAATGTGATGGTACCTATGCGATTCATTGTGTATTGAAATGTTTGTCCTGGTAAAATGCGACCACTCTTAATTTGTCCATCTGGTTGAAATGAAGGTGCGTTTGCTATTGGATTAGCAGTTCCTTTTTGTCCTTGTGTTGTTGTAGATAAGATTCCGCTAAGAAGTGCATGTGGTACAGAGTCGTTGTTTGTCCAGACAATAGTAGTGCCAGGAGTAATTTGGAGAGAAGGTGGAGAAACAGTTTGTCCCGTATTCATAGTTGATGCCCCAGGTAATATTGAAATTTGGGTTGTCTTCACTTGTGTCGTAACTTCTGATTTTGAGGTTATGACACCTGACATCCACAAATATGAGGGATCATAGAATGTTATAGTTCCAACATTATTTACTGTGTATTGAAATGTTTGTCCTGGTGCAAGAACAGGACTGGTAATTTGTCCGTCTGGAGAAAATGAAGCTTTTACATTTATTTTTGATGTTGCTATAACTCCACTTTCAATTTGGTGTGGTACAGAGTCGTTGTTTGTCCAGACAATAGTAGTGCCAGGAGTAATTTGTATAGAAGACGGTGAAAAATAATTTTGATTCAAAGGATTGGATGAGCCTGATACAATACTTACTTGTACTGTATTTCCTTGATTTTGTGATGTTGATGTTTGTGTCGGTGGTGTAGGAGTTTGTGTTGGTGATGTACTAGAAACCGTTGAAGTTATTTTTGCACTGTAAGCTACTTGGAATGGTTCGGTTGTGCCAGTTATCTTTCCTGTAAAGTGATAAACTGAACCTTCTTGACTTGTTTGAACCAGTCTCCCAAATATGTTAACATGAATTGTGTTACCGATTGAATTTTGGGCATCACCTGTAACCACTATAAATTGTCCATTACGCAATAGTGTTGAAGTCCAAGTTCCAGAATTAAGATAGTTATTACCAGAAATAGATACCAAACCATTTTCTAGTGTTATAGGTGTGTTACCATTGTTCAAACTCCCTGTTGAAAACTGTAAATCAATCTCAGAACTTTGAATGGTTTGAGTTCCTACTACAAAGCCAGTAGCCTGTAATAGATATTTGTTATCTGATACTAATTGAGAATAAGCATGAGGTAATGAGATTGTCAGTAATATTCCTGTAATTGAGATTAGTAAAATTAATCCAAGTTTCATTATTGAATTAAAGTTTAAAGTTGTATTTAATTAATAGGTAAAATTTATCAACATAATTAGGCAATTCCTGGCTGCTTGTCTTTCCTAGTCAGACCATCCATGTAATTCATCTGCTGTTCCATGAACTTTTTCCTTTTTTCTTCTTCTTCCAAGTCTTTCATATCCAGAGGTTTTATTTTCAATAATTCTAAAAGTTTGACAAGAATTGTCTGAGTTGCTTTTGGTTGCATAATATTTGGGTTATCAATTTCCCTAAGAATACAAATGCTGTCAAGGTTTTTTTCTTTTGCAATACCAAGTACCAATCCATTAAAGCCGGTTATCTGTCCCTTACCGTTTAGAAGTTCGATCTTTTGTTTTTTTAGTAGATTAGTAAGGTTAGTTGATGATGCAACACCAAATAATTTTGATTCTGTAGGACTTGGAGATCTTAGTGCTGCGCCAATTGAGTATAGTGTATCTACTTTGAGTTTTTTAGCCATGTCAACTACCTCATAGCACAGTTCATACAACCTCCTAGGATCTGAGGGATTAAATTCGCCAGAAAAAATTACAAGGTTTTCTTTTTCACAATAATGAAACTTGTAGCTTGATTGATTATATTGAATCAAGCCTTTTTCATAAGACACCGCAGGAGGCCAAAATGCATAGATTTCAGCAAATAATTTTGCTTTTAGTTTTTTTACAAGAAAATCCATTCCCATGCCTGCAACATTACCCATGTCTGGAAGGGCTGCAATCATGTTTGGGTTTTTTAATTTTGGAAGAGTGTGGATTTTTAGACCAAGCATTATTGTGTTGTATTTTATGTTAAAATAAAAAGGAATCTAAGATTTTAAGTGAATATTAGATCCGTATTGACTTATCATTGCGGATTCGATAAATCCTCCCGCAAGTAGGAGGGCGATTACAATTCCTATTTCAATTATGGTTGGTCGTATTTCCTGTTTTATTGGATTTTTTTTAATTATGGCCCAGATGAGGATAAAGCTTCGTGACATCCCTATAGAATAAGCTGCAAATTCCATTATTCCAAAGGGAGATAGTACTAGAATAGCTATTGGTGGAATTTTGGCAAGTAGTGGAGATGTAGATGCAATAGCGCTAAAAGCAAGGCCTGTTGATGCGGATGCAAATAATCCCCAAGCAACACCAAAGCCAGGGATAAACATTGGCAATCCAATTGAGGCATTGTGCGTAAATATTCCAATTGCATCAATTCCTACTACTGCCTGTTCAAATTCTTTAAGAAATGTTTTTGCGTCATCCTGTGATATTTTGATTTCAGCGCCTACAGAAAATGATGTAGCAAAAATTCCAGCAAAAATAAACCCAATTAAAATTCTTTTTTTCCTAAACATGTTGTGAGTTAAAATAAACTCTATTTGAGGGTTGACCATTTGAAACAGATTTAATTAAAAGTTCTATTATGAGTCCTTGATGAAAGAAGACGTCTCATCTGCATTGACTTATGCGCTAAGTCGAGGTTTCCAGATTCATCCTAATGCTTTTAAGATACTCGAAAAAATTGATGTAAAAGAGCTTGAAAGAATAATCAAACAGGTAGTAAGAGAAAAATCAAAACAAAACTTGTTTTTGATAAATCAAAATGATTTGAAAATGTTTGTCGATTCTGAGATTGATGAAAACATGGAAAATAATCATGTAATTTTATCAGATCCTACAAGAAAAATCACTTCGGCAGAGGGAATTGAGGGTTTTAGTGCGCTTTTTGCAAGCCGGTATTCAAAATTATTAAAAATAATTTTGCAGAGGTCTCAATCTAAAAAACTAAGCCCTATTGACACCATTAAAAGCGGTAAAATCAAAGAAGAAGTCTTTGTAGCTGGCCTTTTGATGGACCGAAAGATAGACAGGGATGTGACAAAACTTGTTGTAGATGATCCTACAGGTTCCCTTGAGGTATTGGTGTTTAACAAGGACCTACAAGAGACGGCAAACTCCCTCTTAATGGACCAGTTTGTAATGTTTACAATTGTTCCAGGGAAAAATGGTGGCTTTATTGTAAAAGACTTGGTTGTGCCAGACGTTCCAGACCATGTGACAAATCGTTCAAAGATAGAGACCTATGCTGTTTTGATCTCTGATTTGCATGTAGGAAGCAAGTATTTCATGGAAAAAGAGTTTACAGAGTTTGTAGAGTGGCTCTCAAGTCCAGACCCAATAGCAAGGAAGGTTCGGTTTGTTTTGGTTGGTGGTGATGTGGTAGATGGAGTTGGGATTTTCCCAAACCAGGACAAGGAGTTGCTTTTGGTTGATACCAATGAGCAGATGTTAAAAGCAACTCAATTACTAGACAAAATTCCAAAACACATCAAAGTTTTCATAATTCCAGGAAACCATGATCCTGGCCGCAGAGCTCTACCCCAACCTGCTATTCCAGAAAAACATAATCTGACTTTGTGGAACAGGGAAAATTTCTTTATGCTTGGCAATCCCTCCATGATAGAGCTAAACGGAGTCAAGATCTTGATGTTTCATGGGCAAAGCTTGGATGATGTTGTTGGAACTACACCTGGATTGAGCTACTCACAACCTGCAAAAGCAATGCGGGTTTTACTAAAAGCAAGACATCTCAGCCCTATCTATGGAAAACGCACCCCAATTGCACCTGAGACAGAAGATATGATGGTGATAGATGATATTCCAGATATTTTTCATTCAGGACACATACATGTTGTTGATCTTGATATGTATAAGGGCACACTTATTGTAAACTCTGGTGCTTGGCAAACACAAACAGCATATCAAACAAGTGTTGGAGTCACGCCAACTCCGGGAATTGCTGTGATTGTAAATTTGGCTACGATGAAGGTTTTTACCAAAGACTTTACTGAAAAAGAATAATTTTATTTTGATTTTATATTAAATCTTCAAGTGTTAGATCTTCTTTGAATGCTTTTTTTATTGTGTCTGGTTGTAGTGTAAGGCTAAATTTTTTTGTCCTTCCATGCATTCCTTGATGAATGATTTTTCCTGAAATTAGGCCTGTCATCTCTATTTCACTGAGTATTTGGGTGACACGCCTTTGGGTAAGCTCTTTTTGTCTGATAATTTTACAGAGGTTTTTGTAGGAATGATAGATTTCTCCTGTTGTTGTCCCGTTTGCTTTCATTACAGCCAAAATTAGTAATTTTTCATGTAGTGGATAAGAATTGAGTGCTGTGGTTTCTTTGTCTTCTTCCATTTTTAATGAGGCTTTTCTGATGTGTTCTTCTTTGATAGAGTCTGCCTGTTCCCGCTCTGCTATTTCTCCTGCTACACGTAGGAGATCAATGGCTCGTCTTGCGTCCCCATGTTCTTGGCCTGCCATTGCAGCACAGAGGTTTATTGCCGCCTGTTCAATTGCTGTAGAAATGAATGCAACTTTGATTCTTTCTTCAAGAATTTCTTTGATCTGTCCTACACTATAATTTGTAAATACAATTTCCTCTTCACTTAGGCTGCTTAAGACCCTAGGATCCAGTCTTTCCTTGAATGTTAGATCGTTTGAAATCCCAATAAGTGTAAGCGAGCCTTTTTTGAGTCTCTCATTTGCTCTGGTAAGTGAGTAAAAGACGTCTTTGCCTGTTTTTGATACCAGCTCTGCGAGATAATCAATCTCATCTACTACAAAGACGGTGTTAAGAGAGTTTTTTTCTATTGTAGAAATGATTCTGTTAAACACTTCACTAATGGATAGGCCGGTGCTTGGTAGATCCTTCTGGGTTGTTAGCCCTAACTGGCGGCCAAATTTTACCAATAGTCCATAAAGTGTTGTTTCTTCCTTAGAGTTTGCATAAACCAATTCTATTGGAAATGACTTTTCTTTTGCCCTTTCCTGTATCTTGTTTAGTATCTTCTTCACAACTAGGGTCTTTCCAGTACCTGGTTTTCCATAAACAAGTAGGTTAGATGGACGAGATTTTTTTAATAGTGGAATAAGTGATTGTGTGACTTTTTTTTGTTCCTCATCCCTATGAAGAATATTTTCTGGGATAAAGGCAAAATGTAATGCTTCTCGATTTTTAAATAATGATTTTCCGTTTGCTGCATCATCAAGTAATTTATCAACCGGATCCCTTGTCATTAACCCACACACCAGTGTTTCTTCTCTGTCCACATATGGATTCTATCTTTGATAATACAATTAGAATAGAATAACTAAACCAAATTTAGTTTATCATTAATTATTTTTATTTTCTTTAAAAAAATATTTTTTAATAAAGCTAGAGTGGAAGTATTGGTGTGTGGGTATGCTTAGAATAAAGTTAACATCCTGTGAACAAAATGTTAAACTAGGTATGGAAAAGCCCAATTTGACCCCTTTATTTCCACTCTAGGCGTGAAGTTAGGTCTTAACAATGTTAAGGTTGTATAATAGACCCCAATGTTTCCAGTCCAGGCATAAAATTCATTCATATTATACTATAAAGAGGAAGTGCCTAGTTAAGGTGCCAAAACAAACTAGGCGTGGGTTAGGCAGTGAATGTTAACAAACACACTAGTTAACAAATATTCTTTGATCTGTTCAAGTGTTAAGGTGTTAACCCGATCGATCACGATGACAAGAAAAAAGATCAGGATTGACCTAGAGGACTCGGAGGGGGCCAAGTACAACTTTAGCCTAGAAGGCAATGTAACTAGGGATAAAATGTTAAAGATTTTCGAATTAATGGATTTAATCAATATTGAAGAGCCAGAAGAATTCCCTCAACTAGACTCAATTGGCTCCAAGATTTGGTATATGGTGGACAAGCACTTCCCACTAGGCAAGTTTACCTCATCTGAGATACTTGAAAAATATGAGGATGAATATGGGGAACCCATCAAACTTAGTATAATATCCACATATTTGGCTAGGTTTGCCACAAAAGGAAAGATAGTCAGGGAAAGACAAGGTAGAGAGTGGGCATATCAGGTAATCAAACTGGCCCAGAAACAACGGAACTTGGAAACTTAGGATATTATAGCTTTTTTAATAACAAGACAGTCTTGTTCCATTACTACCCTAACATAATCGCCTTTTTGTAATTGCAAATATTTTCTAAATTGTATTGGGATTGAAATGGTTCCTCCTGAGGTGATCTTGATCAACTCTTCATTTGTAGGCATAACATTAAATAATTAATTTACTTAATAAAGATTTTATGTTTATATGAAATTAATATAAAATATCATATTTTGGATTTTAACATGGGATCCAAAGGACAAACTATTATTGGGGGGCTATTTTGGTAACACTCAACTTGGCCTTTCCCTTATTAGTAATGTAGTAGGTAAAGGGCTTGGCCTGCATGTTTCTTTCCACTAGACCTTCTTCAAAAAGCTTCTTCATCATGCGTGATGCGTGCTCTCTGGTACGCCCTATAGTGATTTGTATATCACGTGATGTCATAGGTTTTTCTGTGATTAATCTTAGGACATAATCTGTGGCATTTCCAAAATTCATATTATGCATACGCTCCTTTGGTTTCTCTTCTTGGGGACCTGAGGCGGCTTCCTGCTTCTCTACCTTTACCTCTTTTAGCTTTGGAAGAGGAATATTTGGTTCCTCATATTCTTTCAATAATTCAGCAGAATCTAAACGTATTTTCATATCTATTAACTGATTTTCATAATATTGTAGGCGCTCCGTATATGATTTTAGGAGATCTGACTCGGTCCTTATGAAAGGTTTTATTTTGTTGTAAATGACTATTGCAATAATACCTAACACAAATGCGATAAAAATACTGATTATCGCGCCTATATTAGGTATGTCTACTAACATCACTAGATTTTGTATATCTATGTGATTTATCATGTTTGAGTAAAACTTATTCACATATTACATATCAATCACAAACATTACTTTATCACTAATTCCATACTAACGCTATACATAAAAGAGATAAAATCACACTCTACAGGCGCGATTTACTAACTCACCTATCACAAACATGATTTCTTCTTCCTTTTCAGGAAAGACATCACTACTTTGTATCACAGAGACCTGTTCAGAGAGTTTTGAAATCACATCAATATCTTCAGGAACAAGTATGCCTAGGCCTCTTAACAATATTACAGAGTAATATAACCCAATTAACTTATCCCGTGACTGCCTTACCTGTCTAAAATAAGCCCCTTTACTTATAGAAAACTGTGTCTTGTGTAGGTTTAACTGATTTAAAATAATTTCAATTTGTCTTTCTGTAAACAATGATTTTTTTATAATTTGTCTTATTATATTACTAGAAATTGGATTTGGAGACTCAGTCATAGCTATACAGATCTGTATACATACTTTCAATTAAACTTTAAATGAATACCCAATAACCACTCTTATGCCAAACGTAGAAAGCTATCTAAAAGATACTTTGAAGAGAAAAAAGGCACTGCTCTTTGTGTTAATCGATTCTGAAATATCTGAAGTAAAATCAGCAGTCAAGCTTGCAAAAGAGGTTGAGAGGATAGGAGCTTCTGCAATACTTGTTGGTGGTTCATCTGCAACAGATCAGCTTGGCATGGCCCAAACGGTAAAGATACTAAAGAAATCTCTCAAGATTCCAATTATTCTGTTTCCAGGAAATGTTACTGGTGTTGTACCAGGTGCCGACGCAATCTTGTTTAGCTCCCTTTTGAATTCTGATAACCCTTATTTCATATCACAGGCTCAGGCACTAGGAGCCCCCAACGTACTCAAGTTTGGTTTAGAGCCACTTCCCACAGCATACATCATAATTGGTGAGGGAACATCGGCTTGGTTTGTAGGTTCGGCAAGGACCATACCATTTGAGAAATCAAACCTGGCAGCAATGTATGCCCTTTCCGCACAATTCATGGGAATGAGATTTGTCTATCTTGAGGCAGGCTCTGGGGCAAAATCTAACGTAAAACCAGAAATGGTTGCAGCAGTAAGGAAGGTTTTCAAAGGCTTTTTGATAGTAGGTGGAGGAATTAAAAGCGCTCAGACCGCAGCTGAGATAGTCAAAGCAGGCGCTGATGCCATTGTTATTGGTACCATGCTTGAGAAGGGCGGCAGCCTGAAGATTCTAAGCGATATTGTAAAAGCCATCCAGACTGTAAGGAAGTAACATGTCTGAAAATGTAGCATTGAGACTAAACGAAGTCCCAATGCCTGAATATTATTTTGATTATTACACCAAACTTTCTGAAGAGGTTTTTAGAACATTTGAGAGGGCAGCTGCTGCAAAATCTACATTGGCAGACTCGTCTGGGATGGTAGAGCCCAAGATTGCGTTTGATCTTGCAGATCGTGTATCCAAAATGCATGACATTGATGTAACTGAGAGATTAAGGGCATTGATTCAAAGCACAACAAAGGAACTTGCCGCCTTGACACTTTCTGAAGAGATTGCTTTAGGCAAGTATTCTGGACCTGATACTTCATTAGAAGAGAGGCTTGATCTTGCAGTAAGGGTAGGTCTTGCCATAGTAACAGAAGGTGTTACAGTAGCTCCACTACAGGGAATTAGTGAGGTAAAGATAAAGAAAAACCATGATGGCTCTGATTACCTTTCTGTATCATTTGCAGGACCAATCAGGTCTGCAGGTGGAACCGAAGCAGCATCTACAATGTTGATTGCAGACCACATCAGAAAGATAGCGGGGCTTTCTAAATTCCAGGCAAACTCCTTTGACGATGAGACTGGACGATTTGTAGAGGAGTTAAGGCTCTATGAGAGAGAAGCTGGGAATTTCCAATATCATGTTCCAGATGAGGATGTTGTAACTGTCATATCAAATCTTCCAGTTGAGCTCGACGGTGTTGATACAGATCCGGTTGAAATTGTAAGCCATAGAAACATGACTCGAATCAGTACTAACAGAGTAAGGGGCGGTGCACTTAGAGTTCTAAATGACGGTCTGATAGGCAAGTCAAGAAAACTACTAAAACTCATAGAGTTGTTTGAACTAGACGGTTGGGACTGGCTAAAGAGCCTAAAAGGTGCAATTCAGACTGGAGATGAGGATGCCGCATCTCATAGGATGAGGGAGGTCATAACTGGCAGATCTGTTCTTTCCATGCCAAAGAAACTAGGCGGTTTTAGGTTAAGATATGGACGGGCATGCAATACTGGCTTTTCCTCAATAGGAATACACCCTGTCATTGCAGAAATTTTGGATCATGCCATTGTAGTTGGCACGCAGATCAAAGTTGACATTCCAGGAAAGGCTGCAACTATTGCTTTTGTGGATTCCTTAGACACTCCGATTGTTAGGCTGAAAAATGGTAATGTGGTAAAAATCAAGGACACTCGTCATGGCATACAACTCAAACCACAAATAGAAAAGATCCTTCACCTTGGTGACATCCTGATCAGTTATGGTGATTTCTTGGAAAATAATGCAGAGCTTGTCCCAACAGGGTATGTGGAAGAATATTGGGCCGAGGAGCTAAAAGCAAAACTTGCAAAATATGAACCTGGAGATCCACGCTTGCAATATGTTTCAAAAATACCAAACCTAGATGAGGCATTCAAACTCTCGCTTGATTTTGGCATCCCACTACACCCTAACTATCTGTACTATTGGGACCAGATCTCAGTCCAAGAATTTGGACAAATCTTAAACCCAAAAAAGGCAGATCCTGACTTGATAATCTACCAAAAAAGTAGTAAAGAAATTCTTGAAAAAATTGGGGTACCTCATGAAGTGGCAGGAGATTCCATTTTACTAAAAGGTGTGGAGGCCAAGATTTTCTTTTATTTGCTTTTTAGAAAACCCATAAAACTTGATGATGATACCATTACTGTTCCAAAGCTTATCACTGATGCATCTGGGATAAAAATAAAAGACAAATTTTCAACGGCAATAGGGGTCAGAGTTGGCAGACCAGAAAAGGCCGCAGAAAGAAAGATGAAACCTCCAGTACACACCCTGTTTCCAATAGGTAGTAAGGGAGGTGCGTCACGTGACTTGATAAAAGCATCAAAGGAACCAAATTTTTATTGCAACATCAATAATAGATTTTGTAAAAACTGCAATGAACCATCAATTAGTATAGCATGTACAAAATGCAAAAACAAGACAACTGTACTTTTTGTCTGTCCAACTTGCCGAGATGAGCTAGAGTCTGAGTATTGCGAAAAATGTAAGAGAAAGACACTATCCCACACATACAGGTCATTTCCACTCAAAGAAAGGCTCTATTCTGCACAGGAAAGGACTGGCATTCGCGTTCAGGAACCATTCAAAGGCGTAAAGGAACTCATAAACCAAGACAGAATAGCAGAACCTCTTGAAAAAGGACTCGTAAGACAAAGCCTAGGACTTAATGTCTTCAAGGACGGAACCATCAGATTTGATGCGACAAACGCACCGCTAACCCACTTTACACCTGCATGGATTGGAACAAGTCCTGAAAAGCTCGTCCAACTTGGATATACCCATGATATCAATGGTAAACCCATCACTAGTTCTGGTCAGCTAATAGAACTTAGAATTCAGGATGTCATAATACCACATGAATGTGGGGAATATCTGGTACAGACATCAAAATACTTGGATACAGAACTTGCAAAACTATTTGGTCATCCTCAATTTTACAAAGTAAAAACTACTGATGATCTTATTGGGCATTTAATGATTGGATTAGCTCCACATACATCGGTTGGAATTGTAGGACGAATAATTGGTTTTACAAACACACATGTTTGTTATGGTACGCCAGTGTGGCACTCTGCAAAAAGACGTGATGCTGATGGAGACGCTGATTCCATAATGCTTCTAATGGATAGCCTGCTTAATTTTTCAAGACAATTCTTGTCAGACAGAATTGGGGGTCTGATGGACGCACCATTATTGATGCAACCAATTGTCATACCACAGGAAGTCCAAAGACAGGCCCATAACTTTGAGGTGGCAAATACTTTGCCACTCTCATTTTTTGAAGCAACACTTGCAAAAGAAAAGGCAAGTGAGATAAAAGATGTTGAGACCCTAAAATCAAGGCTTGAGACAGAAAGACAATTTTATGGATATGGTTTTACACATAATACCTCTACTCTAACAGCATCAAGATCCAGAAGCGCCTATTCTACACTAGGATCTCTTTTAGAAAAACTTGACATGCAAATCAGAACTGCTGATATCATCAATGCGGTAGACCCAAACGAGGTTGTTTCTATGGTTATGACAACCCATCTCTTGCCTGATATCATGGGAAATCTTAGGGCATATTCTGGTCAATCTTTTAGATGTACAGCTTGTGGTGCAAGCTACAGAAGGGTCCCACTTGCTGGAAATTGTCTAGAATGCGGTAACAAACTAATCCAGACCATGACACGGCCTTCGGTCCAAAAATATCTCAAGCTAGCAACAAGACTGCTTGATAAATACAAAATTGATCCATACTTGAAAGGAAGAGTGATGTCTCTTTTAGATGAACTAGAACTGGTCTTTGGAAAAGAGGAAGGTAATCAGTTGCTTCTTACAGATTATGCCTAGCGAAGCTTGACGTACTCATAAGCACCAAGCTTGTTCTCAAAGCAATAGTTAACCTTTTGAAAGTCTCTTCTGAATTTCTTTACATCAACTGCAACTTTTTTCTTATCCTTTTTATCAACAACAACTTTTTTGATAAATCTGGCAACCTCTTTCATATCTGATTCCTTCATACCAAGTCGTGTAATCTCAGCAACACCTAATCTTATTCCACCTGGATGGAAGTAGTTTCTTCCTGCCTTGATATCTCCTGGTATGAGTTGCCTGTTTACAATTATGTTTGCTTTTTCTAGATCAGCCTCAATTTTTCCACCATCACTAAATGAAAGAACATTGACTACGATTTGATGTGATTTTGTAAATCCTCGTTTTTCTCCAAGAACTCCAAACCCATAGGAGTTCAATGCTTCTGCTAATGCCTTTGCATTCTTTACAACTTGGACTGCATACTTTTTACCAAACTCTAACATTTCTGCAAAAGCAATTGCCTTTCCAGCCATGTGATGCAGGTGATGATTACTAGTCATTCCAGGAAATGTTGCCTTTTTGATCTCTTCACTATATTTTTCATAAGAGACAATCATACCTCCCTGCGGTCCAAAAAGAGTCTTATGTGTACTCATTGTCATTGCATCAGCTCCTTCTCGCAATGGGTCTTGGAACTGTCCTCCAGCTATCAACCCTGCAACATGGGCTGCGTCATAATTGACAAACATCTTGTATCCTTTTAGAAAATCAGCAAGTTCCTTAACAGGATGGGGAAACAAAAAGACAGAACCTCCAAACATTGCCATCTTTGGAGTTCTGCCAACTTTGTCAAGCTCTACTACCTTTTGTTTTGTCTTATCGACATCAATTGACATCTCTTCGGCATCAAACGGATAAAATTCAATATCCAGTCCATGAACTAAACCTGCAGTTCCAGAATGTTCTTTTTTACCATGAGAGATGTGTCCTCCGGAAGGAATCGACGGTGCAAGCATTACATCACTTGGATTTGAAAAAGCTGAATAAATGGAAAGATTAGCAACCACACCAGAGATTGGCCTTACATCAACAAACTCTGCCTTGAATAGTTTTTTACCTAATTCTATGCACTTGAACTCTACTTTATCGATATAGGTACAACCGGCATAAACACGCTCACCGGGCCACCCCTCTGCATATCTATTTGCAAAATCAGAGATCGTTGCCTCTCTAACAGCAGGACTTGGAACATTCTCACTTGCAATAAGAGGTATTGAATTTGCAAACCACTCATTGTGAATTTTGAGCAAAGAAAGTACCTCCTTGTAAGATTCTCTGGGGGAGGATTTTGTCATGAACTGTTCGGCCAACTTTCCTAATTTAAAAACATCGATTAAAATTTTGAAAAACAGTTTAATTTTTGAAATTTCACAGTTTTTGGGGTTTTTGAGTATAAAGATATAAAAAGGGAAAATTGGGCTTCAATGAACTATGTCATTACAAAATTCACAAGGCGGAATTCCAGTTGTTATACTAAAAGACGGTGCACAACAGACCAAAGGTCGCGATGCCCAAAAAAACAACATTACTGCTGCAAAACTGATCGCAGAGATAGTCCATACAAGTCTTGGTCCAAGAGGAATGGACAAGATGCTTGTTGACTCTTTAGGTGACGTTACAATTACAAACGACGGTGCAACAATCCTAAAAGAAATTGATGTTCAGCATCCTGCAGCAAAAATGCTAGTAGAAATCTCAAAAGCAACCGACAACGAGGTAGGAGATGGAACAACATCCGCAGTAGTTCTTGCAGGTGCATTATTAGAAAACGCTGAATCTCTCATACTACAAGAGGTTCATCCAACAATTATTGTAGATGGATATAGAAAAGCAGCACAAAAGACAAAAGAACTCTTAGCAAAAATTGCAGACAAGGTATCTCCTACAGACAAAGAAATTCTTGACAAAATTGCAAAGACAGCAATGCAAACAAAACTTGTCAGAAAAGACTCTAGCAATCTTGCAGATATGGTAGTAAAGGCTGTACTTGCCGTAGCAGAAAAAACAGAAGATGGTTATGTTATAGATATTGATGACATCAAAGTAGAAAAGAAAGCAGGCGGTTCCATCAAAGATACTTATCTCACAAAAGGAATTGTACTTGACAAAGAAGTTGTTCACAGCGGCATGCCAAAAAAGATTTCCAATGCAAAGATTGCACTAGTTAACAGTGCACTTGAGATTGATAAAACTGAGTTTGATGCAAAAATAAACATATCAAATCCACAACAAATGAAATCATTTTTGGATGAAGAAAACAAGATGATCAAAAACATGGTGGATAAAGTAGTTGCATCTGGCGCAAACGTATTGCTATGTCAAAAAGGCATTGATGATATTGCACAACACTATCTTGCAAAGGCAGGAATACTTACAGTAAGAAGAGTAAAAGAAAGCGATCTTTCAAAACTTGCCAAGGCAACTGGTGCAAGAATGGTAACAAATCTTGATGATCTATTTGAAAAAGACTTGGGATCTGCAGAAAACGTTGAAGAAAGAAAAGTAGAGACAGACAGATGGGTCTTCGTTGAAGGATGCAAGCATCCAAAAGCTGTGACCATTCTTGTCAGAGGAGGATCACAAAGAGTTGTTGACGAAGTAGAAAGATCAGTTCATGATGCATTAATGGTTGTAAAAGATGTAATGGAAAACCCAATGATTGTAGCTGGTGGTGGTGCACCAGAGACCTATGCTGCGACAAAGCTTAGAGAATGGGCAAAATCACTAGAAGGCCGTGAACAACTAGCTGTAGAAAAATTTGCAGATTCACTTGAGGTAATTCCTCTCACACTAGCTGAAAATGCAGGCATGGATCCAATTGATACCTTGGCATCACTACGCTCAAGACAACTCAAAGGAAACAAGTGGACTGGAATAGATGTAATGAAAGGTATAGTCACAAGCATGCATTCTACTGATATCTTTGAACCACTTTCTGTGAAAAACCAAATTGTATCATCTGCTACAGAGGCAGCATGCATGATCTTAAGAATTGATGATGTAATTGCAATTGCAAAATCCTCAGGTCCTCCACCGGGTGCAGAAGGAATGGGTGGTATGGGAGGCATGCCAGGAATGGGAGGCATGGGCGGTATGGGTGGAATGGGCGGTATGCCACCCATGGACATGTAAAACCCGTATACAATTCCATATTATCATCAAAGGTTTATTTGCCGATTCTTGTTACAAATTTTTATGCAACTTGGCAGCGGCTCAAAAATTCTTGCTGGCGCAAAGTATGTCTATTTGGTGTTTTTCTTTGCATTGCTTTCTGGAACGTTTTATCCTATAATTACACATAGCAATGGTGATAGTGTCGTTGAAGGAGTACTGATTCTCTTTGTTGGTCTTGCAGGTGCAGTATCGCTATACAAGGCAGTTACAGCTGACAAACACCAAAAAGCCTATCTTATTACAGGTTTTGCAATTTTAGCTATAGCCTTAGTGCTTGTGTATGCAGCAATGGGCAAACTTTAGATATCAAAATATAGATAGAATTCATGTGGGTGTGGTCTGATTGAGACCTCATGTTCATCCTTTCTTTCTAACTCAATGATTTTGTCAAGTACATCGTTTGAAAATATTGGATTAAGAAACTTTCTGTCACTTTCAAGTGCATCAAGTGCCTCACCAAGTGTTGCAGGCAAAGACTTGATTCCTTTTGCATCAAGTTCTTTTTTACTCATTTTGTAAATATCTTCATGAACAGGATCTCCAGGGTCTAATTTCTTTTTAATTCCATCAAGACCCGCAGCTAGCACTGCAGAAAAGACAAGATATGGATTTGATGAAGGATCAGGGGCCCTGAACTCTAGTCTTTTTAGTTTTGCATATTTTTCTCCCCTGAAATGCGCAGGAATTCTTACTATTGCAGATCTGTTGCTTGGACTCCATGCAACATAAACTGGAGCCTCATATCCTGGAACCAATCTGTGATACGAGTTTGTTGTTGGCGCTACAAGTGCAGCAAGTGCTCTTGCATGATTCATTATACCACCACAAAAGTATCTTGCAGATTGACTAATCTCATCTTTATCATCTTTATCAAAAAATGCATTCTTGTCGTCTTTCCAGAGGCTAACATTTGTATGCATGCCAGAACCCGCATCCATAGAAATTGGTTTTGGCATCATGGTTGCAACCTTGCTATACTTTACTGCAACATTTCTTACAACGTACTTGTAAGTTTGTGCTCCGTCTGCTGAATTTGTTAGATGATCATACCTGATATCAATTTCACACTGACCTGCAGTTGCAACTTCATGGTGATGGTTATCACATAAAATACCAAAATTTTCATTTAAAATGTCAACACACTCGTTTCTATATTCTGTTAGTGTATCTGATGGAGTGCTTGGATAGTATCCCTTTTGCAAGGCCATGGGGTAGCCTTTTCCTTCCTGACTCCATGGAGCTTCTTTTGATTCGATTGAATATGACTGACCTTTGTATGGTGTCAAGACATCCCACGAAATCTTGTCAAAAACGAAAAACTCTACCTCTGGTCCCCAATAACTATAATCAAACCCTTGAGTCTTGAGATATTTCTCTGCCCTTTGTGCTATGCCTCTGGGATCTCGCTCTAGTCTACCCTTATCCCATCCCCAATAAACATCACAAATCAATCTGGCAGTTTTACCGTTTGTCATCCAAGGGATGATTGCATATGTGTTCGGATCTGGCTTGAGTACCATGTCAGAATCGTCAACACTTGCAAAACCAACAATTGAGGAACCATCAAGCTTTGGCAAACCATCTTGCATTTGCTGCGGAGTAAACAAGCTAGCTGAAATTGTAGTGTGATGGAATCGTCCTAATAATCCTGTAAACTGTAAATCGATAAATTTTATTTGTTCATGTTTTATCTTAGCAAAAACTTCATCAGCTGAATAGGAAATTGATACAGGTTCTCCACCAATCACTTTATATGGCAATTTAGTTCCTTGATCATAACACAAGGAGTCCATGATTTAAGTATTATTGGGTGTGCAAATGTCAGAAACAAAAAAAATTGATGTAAATTCATTGTACGCCATCTTACAGCTTGAAATTGAAAATGATCCTGTCCAAGAAATTGATCCAGAGCTTTATTCCAGTATAGGCGAGCTAATTGGTAATCTGAAAAATCAAGGATATGACGGAATAGAATCAAAAATCAAAGACTCACTTGTAAAGATAATAACAGACATGGTTACACTTCTTTTAAAAATAAGAATTGAAAAAGCAATAAAATCAAAAGAGCTTGATTATTCAAATTTACTTGATGAAGAAAGATTCATCTTGGATTCTGAAGATGAGTTGCGACAAAGAAAGGAAATTATTCTTGCAGCTACACTAAACGGCAGATTAAAACTTCTTGAGACGGTAGCTAATAGTCACAGATCACGAGCTATTGTAATACGATTCTTAAAGCCAATAGACCAAATCATAGGCTCTGATCTTCAAAAATATGGACCGTTTGATGCAGAAGACGTAGCAACACTTCCTTTTGAGAATGCTCTTGCTCTCATCAATAAGAAAATTGCCGTTAAAATAAGCTGGGAAGACTAGAAATTACACCTGATATTTCCTAAGAATAAATGCATAATGGAATTCATCTTGGTACGTATTTTCTAATCATACTCTATCCAGTTGCAGGACTTTTTATCATTGAGATGGTATGCAGAGCTGCAAAAATCCCGTCATGGATAAAACTTTTGACTCAAGCAACGATGTGTGTGGGTTTTGGCATAGTTTATCTTACAATGCAAGTTGCTCACTGGCTTACTGGGGGAGT
The DNA here is from genome assembly GCA_035935115.1 of Nitrosopumilaceae archaeon. Taxonomy (GTDB): domain Archaea; phylum Thermoproteota; class Nitrososphaeria; order Nitrososphaerales; family Nitrosopumilaceae; genus TA-20. The sequence continues at coordinate 81,322 of DASYXK010000010.1, read as the reverse complement.
TTTGCTGGCTTTGGCATTTGCATTATTCTATCAGGCAAAACTTTCAAAACTAAATCCAGAAAGGGCACTTTACTAGTCACGAAATTTATTCAAAACTTTTTTGAAAATACTTTGACGCCCAATTCCCTTATCTCGCTTTACACTATTTTGGCCAAATCTTTTTGCTCTGATCTGATGCAGCTTGACACATCTGTGTGCCTCTGGCAGTCTGTGTTCGGCGCAGAATTTGTCTTTGCAATAATTGCATTCAAAAGGCAGATCCTGCTTTTCACCACAATATGCACAGTCAAACTCTTCCATAGAATAATTAAAAGTTCATACTAAATTAGTGTTAGGTAACTTAGTTTAGTACACCAGATCAACAAAACATATTTACACAATACATCATGATAAAAAACAGATTTTCAAATGTTAAAAGACAAAGTAGCAATTGTAACTGGTGCAAGTAGTGGAATAGGTTATGCTACTGCATTGTCACTTGCAAAAGCAGGTGCAAAGGTAGCAATTGCTGCTAGAAGAACCCAACGATTAGAGGAATTACAAAAAGAAATTACAAAAAATGGTGCTCAATGCATTGTTGTACCATGTGATGTGACAAAACGCAAAGACTGTCAAGCACTAATTGATGCTACAATAAAAAAATGGAATAAAATAGATATTTTGATAAATAATGCGGGAATCATGCCTCTAAGTTTTGTGAAGAACCTAAAAGTTGACGAGTGGGAACAAATGGTTGATGTCAACATCAAAGGAGTGCTTTTTTGTACCGCCGCTGCCGTTTCTCACATGATTGGCCAAAACTCTGGCCATATCGTAAACATCTCATCAATTGCAGGAAGAGTTGTATTTCCATCAGGTAGTGTTTATTGCGCAACAAAATATGCTGTAAGGGCTTTTAGCGAAGGGCTACGACAAGAACTAAGTGCAAGAAACAAAATTCGAGTGACAACAATAGAACCAGGCATTGTAGCAACCGAGCTTACTAATACCATCACTGACAAATCACTAGAGGCTTTTGTAAAACAATCAAAAGAAATCGAAGCACTACAAGCAGAAGACATTGCAAACTCGATAATGTTTGCATTAGAATCTCCATTGCGCATGAATGTTAATGAAATCACAGTAAGGCCAACCACACAAGAAAGATAGTGTTAGGTGTTAGATAATAAATCCAACAAACATTTTGATTCTAGGCGGGGGATTTGGCGGTCTTGCTGCAGCAAATGAGCTAAGACAAAATCTTTCATCCGAAGTTAAAATTACTGTAATTGATAAAAAAGATTATTTCATGATGGATCTGGTAAAATTATGGATCCTAAATGGAACAAGGGAATTTGAGTATTCAAAGAAACCTTTGCAAACAATAACAAAAAAGGGAATTGATTTTATCAACGAGGAAATCATCAAGATTAATCCACAAAACAAAACTGTTACAACAAAATCAAAAGAACTATCATATGATTATCTGATAATTGCACTTGGAGTTGATCTTGCACCAGAGCAAATTCCCGGTCTTTCAAATAACGGATTAATTCTGTATGAGCTAAAGGACGTCCCAAAAATTCGTGATGCAATAAAGAGGATGAAATCAGGCAAGATAGCAATGGCAATAACGGGCTTGCCTTACAAATGTCCGCCAGCTCCCTATGAGGCAGCTCTTCTCATAAGATCGATGCTAATAGATACTGGTGCCAGTGATTCTGTAAAAATTGATTTTTACAGTCTAACTCCAATAACACTTCCAGCAGGTGGACCTCAAGTAAGCGAAGAACTACTACAACTTTTAAAATCCAAAAACATAGAGTTTCATGGATCACAAAAAACAATCTCTGTTGGACCAAAGACACTCAAGTTTGAAGAATCTGTAGCTGGTTTTGATCTTCTTATCGCAGTTCCACCACACAAGGCTCCATCAGTTGTAGTCGAAGCAGGTTTTGCAGAAAAAGGAAAGTTCATTGCAGTTGACAGAACCTGCAAAACAAATTTTGAAAATGTCTATGCAATAGGTGATGTGAATCAAATCATGGTTACAGATAAAATCGCGGTTCCAAAGGCAGGAATCTTTGCAGAAGGAGAAGGTGTTACTGTTGCTAGAAATATCATATCAAAAATAAAAAGTGAACAAGAAAAAGAGATCTTTGATGGCAAAGGGGGATGTTTTGTAGAAGTTGGCAAAAAAATTGCAGGATATCTAGAAGTAGATATGTTTGCTACTCCAAACCCTATTACCTTACTCCAGCAACCATCAGAAGAGCACTTTGCAGACAAGGAAAAATTTGAAAAAGACAGACTGGCAAAGTGGCTGTAATATCAAACTGATTTTGCAAATTTTTTTCTGTAAATAAATCCAACAATTCCAGAACCAACAAAGGTTGCTGTCCAGTACAGCCATAAATCATTAAGATAACCAGACACTAGAGCTGGTGCTAAAGATCTGGCGGGATTCATAGATGCACCTGAGATAAATGACAAAAAGAAAATATCAAGACCTATTATGCCGCCTATTGCAATTCCGCTAAATCCTCTTAATCCCCTTGTATGAACAACTACCAAAATCACGGCCATTAGTAATGCCGTAGTCAGAACTTCAACACCAAATATGAGAGGTAAAGGAAAATGATAATCTGGTGCGTTTGCTCCTAGATTTGTCTCTGTACCTATAAAATATCTGACAAAAATACTTGCTAACAACGCACCAATTATTTCTGCAGCAAAGTATACTGGCAGGAGATTTTTTGGCATGTGTTTTGTAACAAGATAACCTACTGTTACTGCGGGATTGAAGTGTGCCATTGAAACTTTTCCAAAAGCATAAACCATCAAAGCAACAGCAACAGCAGGTGCTAGTGCAACAAACCATAAACCAAACGTTCCTGCATATTTTGCATCCAGAACTACTGAACCAGTAGCAAGGACAACTATAACAAACGTACCAATTAGTTCAGCAAAGAACTTTTTTTGGTTGGACGATAAGCCGTTTAACCTAGAGACTTGCGACAAGCTCCTTTACCTTTGTTTCAATTTCATCTCTGATCTTTCTGACTTGTTCTATTGGTTTGTCTTTTGGATCAGGAATATTCCAATCTATTACGTTATTTACAAACAGTGCGGGGCAGGATTCTTTATCCATGCATCCCATGTTTACAACCTTTACAGATTTTTTTATCATCTCATCAGAGAGTACTTTGGGCTTTTGTTCGGTTATGTCTATTCCAACTTCTTTCATTACCTGAACTGCAAGTGGATTGATTTCATTGGTAGGTCTTGTGCCTGCACTTTGTGGCAAAAATTCAGGCAGCGCAAGTTTTCTGAAGAAACCTTCTGCCATCTGACTTCTCCCAGCATTTTCTACACATACAAAAAGAATTTTTTTTGTCTCAGACATGTAATATTTATATAAATCAATATTTATATAAATATTAATTGATATGAATGGTTTGACGTTGCTAAAATGCATCTGTGATGAGACACGCTTTAGCATACTTGAACTGCTTCAAAAGAACAAGGAACTTTGTGTCAATGACTTGGTTACCAAACTAAAAAAAGACCAACCGCTAGTCTCTCATCATCTAAGAGCCTTGAAGAAATGCAACATAATTCATTCAAGAGGAAACGGAAAGATGACAATGTATTCAATTTCCAACAAAGAGACGGCAAAATTAATTGCAAACATTACCAATACTGGCGAAAAGATTGCTACAATTTGTAATGATCCTACATGCTGTTCATGATTTTGTGATGCAATACAGTAAACTCTGATTGTAATTTTGAACGAGAATTTTTTGATTTCAATAAATCCCACGATTTAATAATTTCACCATTGTCAGCAACTTGAGGGGCCGTAGTCTAGCTTGGTCATGATGCTAGCCTGGGGTGCTAGAGGTCGCCGGTTCAAATCCGGCCGGCCCCATACATTATCCTATTTTATCAAATTTTTGCAGACTCTTCCACAAATACCAAGTTGCCACACTTCGATAGGGTTTCCATCTCATACCGATCTTCTCTACCTCTTTTGGTTTTGGTAATTCCGACAGAGAAAATGCCATCTGCACTCCCTTTCTTAACCCAAGATCTCCTGTAGGCAATACGTCTAGTCTTCCAAGTGAAAATATCAAAAACATCTCAGCAGTCCATCTACCTATTCCTTTTACTTGAGTGAGGTGTTCAATAATTTCATCATCGTTCATCTTAGATAAATTTCTCATCTTTAATTTCCCGTCCTCAATTTTTTGTGCCAAATCTTTCAGATACTCTACTTTCATACTTGAAAGGCCAGCTGAGCGTAACTTGGCATCTTTTGTATTTAATATCTGATTAGCTGCTGGGAATTTTGGGTAGAGTTTTTTGAATCTTGCAAATATTGCTTCTGCAGCAGCGCTTGCAAGCTGTTGTGATATGATGGACTCTACTAAAACTGCAAAGTGATTGTTTCTTTTTTTAATCTGGTAATCTCCTATACGCTCAATAATTTTCACAAGATTTGGATCCCGTTTTAGGAAGCCAATTGCCTTACGATTTGTCATGTTAGCTTGGTTCTGGATGTATTGTAATTACTGCATTTTTAATTTGGTTTTTTATTTTAGATTCGATTTCAGATACAATGTCGTGTACCCTTTCAACTGATAGATTTCCATCAAATGAGCAATCTATGTCTATTTTGAAAATGTCTTGAAGTTGGAATGTTATAACCCTGCCAATTTTTTTAACTGATGGGTATTCCTTTATGGTTTTTGTAATCTGTTCCTCAATTGATAGGTCCTCAACAGGTAAACTCTTTGGTATTGAGACATATGGTTCAAGATGAATTGTGATGTGGTTGATATTAGGAACTGCATTTCGGATCTGGGTCTCTATATCGTCTGAAATCTTATGGGCTTCCTCAAGGTGCATATTTCTATCCACCATAACATGCAAGCTTATGAAGAGACCCTCACCAGAAGTTGTAGAACTAACATTGTGTATGCCTTCAACTCCTTTTACTGCAGATGCAACATGGTTTACCTTGTAATCAATTGGTACATCTTTCCATGTTGGTTCAAAATGAACTGTAACGTTGGAATTTGCAATAGAGTTTTTGATATTTTTTTCTACATCACTACTGATCTTGTGAGCTTCTTCAAAACTTGCTGCACCACTCAATGATATTTTTACCTCAGCAAAAATTTCACTACCTGATCTGCGCATTTGAACCGAGTCTGTATTCAGTACACCGTCTGTTTTGTTTACAATATCTTGTACTTGTCTTACCATGCCGGCAGGAATGGCATCAGTTAACTCTAGAGCGTTTTTGTGAATCAGCTTTATACTAAGAATAGCAAGAAACACACCCAAAATTAATGCCGCAATAAAATCTCCCTGATAGTAACCAATTGTAACTAACAAGATTCCAACCAGCGCTACCGATGTAGCGCTCATGTCCATAAATGCATGATACAAGTCAACCCGTAAAGTAGAACCCTCTGTTTTTTTCAATGCCCTTCTAAGAATTACAATTCTAATGGCATCAGAGCAAAGAGTGTATACTGCTGCTCCAATTGCCATTACTCCTGGAACAACAGTGGGAGGCGGACCTTGCATCCTTGAAATAGACTCGTAAATGAAAAAGACTGCTATTACAAGAATGATAATACCGCCAACAAAACTCCCCATCGTCTCAATCTTACCATGACCATACGTGTGCTCACGATCGGGTGGTTTTGCAGCCCATCTTGCAGCAACAAGCAAAATGGCAGTAACGATGGAATCTAAGACAGCATGAATGCTATCTGTGACTAGTGCAAGACTGTTTGAAAATACTCCTATTGTAAGCTCTACTACAAACGCGGAAATTATTACAGCTAGTGAAATCCTGAGAGTTTTTGTTTTAAGATTTTGCAAACTCATTTTTCCAGTCCCAGTACTTGTAACACATCTTCAAAGTTTTCACGCGACTGATCATTTTTGTATTTTTTTAATGAAGCAATCAGTTTTTTTCTATTAGGAATTTTGATTATTTTTTTTACCATATTTGCAATACCAGAGCCAATGAATATGCTCTGGGTTGCTGATGTGACATTTGATGTTCTCCTGTTTACACTGGCACTTTCAAAATCAATTATGCAAGTTTTCTTGCCGACTATGACATGTTTGTGAATGTGGCTAAGCTCGCCATGGTCAAGTCGGATTTTATCCAAACTATAACAATCTTCAAGCACCTTTCGTATGGTAGATCTTAGCTTTGCGGCACTTCCTCTACCCTTCAGATCCCTAATCCAATCGATTATCTTCTTTCCTTCAAGATACTCCATTATTATGAAATTTTTGCTACTGTCTATTAGCTTTGGACCAACATCTACTTCGTTTGCCAGCCTTAGAAGCTTTGCCTCGTTTTTCATTTCAGGTCTACTTGAATCCATTCTACGAATCTTTAATGCTACTGTCTTTTTTCCTTGGTTTGATAAGACCACTACACCAACATAGCCCTTGCCAAGAACAGGTACGTTGTTTAGCGTAGTAGTTCCAGTAAATGAGACTCCTTTGATTCCAAGTTTTTTGAGTTCCATGGTTCGTTTTGAAAGCTCGCTTCTTGTTGCCTTTGGGTAACCTAGAATTGAAGAATATGGTTCTATGACAAGCTTGCTAAGGGGAACTAAAGAAGAGACCATCTGTAGTGGTAAGCTCTGTCAGAGCCTTTTTAATGGATTTGCTTGCAGCTTGTCTCCCATCAAATATCCCAAATCCTCGTTTTATATCAGATACCAGACCACTTGGGACACCAGAGGTCAAAAGATTTTTTTTCAGTAGATTATTCAAAAATGATTTGGCATCATGAAATGGTCTGTCTTGTAGTGACAAAATTTTTCCAGACTCGTCAACCCACAGTAATTTGTTTTTGCGATTTTTTGCAATAAAACTTTCTGATTCCTTTTTTCTTAAAACTTCAGGACCGTTTTTTATCATAAACTTTTCAATTTTTGGTGAGCGCAACAAGAAAATCATTGCAGCTTCCGACTTTTCATCTGTGACAGAAGATTTGCGTAGCACATCAAAGCCTGCAAGCTCAAGCTGACCTGAAATGGCTGTTGCTGCTCGCTTTGTCTGACCCCAAATTATATCTGGACTGCGAGCTTTGTAGTTGAATTTGATAACTATTGTGTTGTCAAGGTTTTTTCTGTTTGGGTGTGGTGGTTTTGGTTTGAAAAATGACAGTGATGGTTTTTTGAGAAATGATCGTGCAGCTAGGACAAACTTGCCTACGCTTTCTGTTGATATGGCAGTTCCAAGGTTTCTGTTGCTGTCTACTGGATCTATTATTACAAGGGGCGTTTCAAATTTCTTGGTTGGGTTTCCTATGATTTGGTTTTGTACAAAATTTGAAGCAGCCTCTAGTACTCCAATAAAGCTTCCATAGTGTAATACCAGAACCTCAGCTACATAGCCGCCAAAGCCTTCCTTGGCTATCTCTGCACCATAAATGTCCATGGCAGTTAGGAATTTTTTTAACAGTCTTACTTCGTCTTTTTTTGCCTGGTCAAGTGATTGCAGTATGAATTTTGTGTGAAAAGAGGACCTATCTGCAGCACTCTTCCATTGTCCTGCTTCTACGTCATAACAGGGTACCACGTTTACCAGAGTGCCTTTAACAGATGCTTCTACGTATGGATGATCTGAATACCTGACATATGGTTTGAATTTTTTTAGAGCATCAAAACCAATTTTTTTGCCAATTGACTCGAAAGTTTTTTCATCAGTATCATTTTTCAGTTTTACAAATATGTCCAAATCAACTTCGCCTTGAAGCCAAGTTCCTTTCGCATAGGAACCGCCAATCTCTACTCCTACAACATTGGAAAATTTGGCAGCTTGTTCTTTTACTAATTGTAGTGAATATTCTGCTAGTTCTCTCATTGTTTCTTCTTCTTTTGTAGTAGGTATGGTGAATTTTTTGACCTGATCTAAAACTTTCATTTTGCATTTATCACCTGTAAATCAGTGTATATAGGTCCGCTAGGAGTTAAGATACTTTTCTTAAACTTTAGCTCAGTAATGGTATCGTGGCCTAGCTGAATTGTCTTTAACTTGTCCAATTCCTTTGAAATATCACCAATATTGTTTTTGATTCTAAAGATGGTCAGATGTGGCTTGAATGGTTTATCGCTTTTGAATCCTAGCGGAGCAAGTTTTTCTTCGACTTGTTTTGCAAGCTTGACAAGATTTTGTCCTGCAATATCATCTACACCAATCCATATGACACGTGGAAATCTAGGATTTGGAAATGCACCAACGCCATTGAAGCTTATCTGAATTGGGCTAAATGTAATTGACTTTAATGCATCTGTTATCTTTGGAGCAATCTCATCTGCTATCTCACCTAAGAAAAGCAACGTAAAGTGCATGTTTTCTTTGCTTACAGGTCTTGCTTTGATCTTTAGATCTGATTGAAGTTTTGTAATATGGTCTAGTACCTCATTATTTTGGATCTCTACAGCTACAAAAGTTCGCATCACAAGTTTTTTGGCAATCTGTTTATAATGATTTCCGGTAGCTTCATAGACTGGAAATTCTCAGCTAGCTAGCGTGACAAAGCTTATCGTCTGTCTTACCGGAATGCCAGGAGCTGGTAAATCTACAATAGCTGATGCTCTAAAATCAAAAGGATTTGATAAGATAACCATGGGTGATGCTGTTAGAGCAGAAGCTACTAGAAGAAAGATTGATCCTACGGGTGAAAATTTGGGCAAGCTGATGCTTGAGATTAGAGAAAAAAATGGGCCCGGCGCAGTTGCAGAATTAATAAAAGATCAAATTGAAAACTCAAAATCTGATGTTATTCTAATTGACGGAGTGCGTTCCATTGCAGAAGTTGATGTACTAAAAAAATTTGGGACAGTAAAGATTCTTGCAATTCACGCATCTGGCGATACTAGATTTGGATTTTTAACTAATCGAAAAAGATTAGATGATCCGGAAAATCGTGGCGAATTTGTCAAACGAGATTCTAGAGAAATAGGAGTTGGAATGAGTGAATCAATTGCGCTTGCAGATGAAACTATATCCAACAATAATCTCACAATTCCACAACTAATTGATTCTGCTTACAATATCATAAAAGGTTGGATAAAGTGAAAATTCCTGATGTTACCTGCAAGATAGAAGCATATGCAGCTGTAAATCCCTCTGAAGATCCAGAAAAAGTTCGACTAGCAGTATCACATGTACTTTTGGATGCAAATTACAAATACGAAGATGGTAGCATCAAAGCCACCTCAAAGGATCTTCAATCACTTGCAAAAATTTATGACACCATTAGATCCCGTAGGGTTACAAGAACATACAGACGGCAGATGCGATTTCATACCCATGATACCACCACGTGGTTTTATCTGAACAAGCAAGCAGCATTTGTTGATGTGATAGCAATCTGCGAAGAAGCAGAGGAATCTCCTATGGGACCAATCAAGATAATACTGCACTCCGAAGAGATTTCTAAAGTGGTAGACTGGCTAGTTCCTGAATTTACTGAATAGCACAAATTTTTATCACAATTACTCAACTAGTGTGCATTATCTGTCTTTTATTAAAATCAAAAGACTTGAGACTGCTTGATTGGAAAACTGATCATATTGGGAATAATAATAGTAACTGCAATAATTCTTGTGCCTAGTTTAACTAAGAATCCTAATTTGCATTCACTTGAAGTAATTGCAGATAAAGCACTATCTGTTTCTAATACTCAAAAAAACCAAAACTTGGCTGATATCAAACCTGTTAGCCTGGAACAACTGGATCCAAAATACGTAAACAAGCAAACTTTTGTGGGTCAAGTCTTTGACAAATCTGATGGAACATGTAAGGCTTCAGTACCAGGACTTGCAGATACCATAAATGACAAAAAAGAACTCACACACATTATTGATATACAAAACTGTCCATACAAAATCGGTGATCCAGTCTTAGTTACAAAACTAGAACCAAAAGAGAATATACCAGTACCTGTCAGCCAGCCAAGTTCTATTATAGTTGATCCATATCCAGTTCCTTCAGGTTCAGAAAATTCAAATCCTGTAAACCCTATTTCATCTGCACCTGATTACTATAACGTGTTACAACTTACTACATCAAACAAAGGAAATGATGTAATAATAAATTATTATGATACTTCTGGAAAAACCATCGATGTCACTGTTACATTAAAAAATTCTGAAAAGGAAATATTTTCAGGTAAATTCACTTCATCACAATTTCAGACAAAGGTAAAAGACGTTCCAAATACTCCGCATATGATAGAGATGACCATAGATAGTTCTGCATATGGAACATTACATGCATCTGTGTATGCTCCTGCAAACACCCAGAACTCTACAATCTCTGGAATATTTACAAAACCCTAAACCTACTGTCTCAAAATTACGAATAAAATAATTATGAGACGTTTGAAATCTCTGCAATGGGTTCAGAGATATTAGAAAAAGAAAAACAGGCACTTACCCCTGAATCTGGATTTAATCTTGTAGGAATAGATCCATTTGGGTCTGCAGGAAATATGCTATATCTGATAGAACATTTTGAAAAATACCAAGATGCATTAAAGGCAAAAAAGGAAAGAGATAACCCTGACGAATATTTGATTTTGTATACCGGTGCGTCATAAATTTTAGCAAAAAACTTGTTTTTGGGTTTTAAACGGCTTCTAAAGTGAATTTATTATATTCATGCGATCAATTCAGATTACCAAAAGTTAACTTGATTCCTGTTATCTCACTTGCCTGTTTATATAATCATTATACTATAGTAACTATACAAATGATAGTTAAAACAAAATCAAATTTAGAGGACAATTCCTTGATAAAAATAATCAAGGCAAGTGAACACTACAAAAATGATATGGGTTGGCTTAGCACATATTATCATTTTTCGTTTGCAGATTATCAAAATCCAGACAAGATGAACTTTGGACCATTACGCGTCTTCAATGATGATACTGTACAACCAGAAACAGGATTTGATTTTCATTTCCACAAAGACATGGAAATCATAACCTATGTCATAGAAGGTGAGCTAGAACACAAAGACAATCAGGGAAATCACGGAGTGATATATCCTGGTGAAGTTCAGCGAATGACAGCTGGCTCTGGAATAATGCACTCAGAATTCAACCATTCTAAAGAAAAGTCACTCAGACTATTGCAAATGTGGATATTTGCAAATAAAAAAGGACTAACACCATCATGGGAACAAAAAAAGTTTTCAAAAGAAGGAAGAAAAAACAAGCTGGTGCCAGTAGTTGTGTCTGAAAATACCAAGGATGCAAATGCATTACACATACATCAGGATGCTACCTTTTACCTTTCAACCTTAACTCCTGGAAGCCAAATTGAACACAAGTTAAGGGCTGGACGAAAATCATACCTGTTTGTAATTGATGGAGAGATAAAGCTTAACAATAGTTTGATGCAAACAAGAGATGCAGCTATGATAGAGAATGAAAGTAATCTGGTAATCAAAGCAGAAAAACCAACAGAACTAATTCTAATTGATCTACCAGAAAAATATGCCATCAATAACTGAAAAACTCACCCTAGATTATGCACAACGAGTCTAAAAAGAGAGGCCTTAGTCTTACAGGACTCAAACCAATCAGCTAAATAAAAAAATTTGATAAATATTAGATTTAGAAAAAAGAGGAGGGAAAGATTCTACTTTCCTGATTCAGTACTGTCTTTTTTCTCTCCGTCACCGTCTCCGGCGGGTCCTTCACTTGCACTGTTATGATCGTCGTTTGTTTCTCCATCTTTCTGGTCGTCTGCACCATTATCTGCAGTCTGTACCTCGTTTGGACCGTCTTGTGGGTCAACTGTTGTTGGTGTGGTTGATGTGGTTGGTTGTGCAAATACATTATTTGTTACCCCAAATCCTATGGCTATTACTGCAATTGCCATCAGCGGAATTGCCAAGAGCATTTTCTGGTTTTTCATGTTGTTTCGTTTCACCTCTTAAAAATATGGTTATGGTTTTTTGTATATTATACTTGAGGGGCACTAGGCTAAATGAGATCAAAAAATTTGCTTGAATACAGAACCATCATAACATTGACATTAGCTGATTGCACCTATAGTATGATATGTAACAGAGATTATTTTTCAACCAGATTCATATGCAGATAAAATATCTAACAACAATGCTGTCAGCTGTACTACTTTTTGGAGGACTGTATCTCATGTTTTTGTATGATGTTCCAGATGCAGAGATGGCAACAAACATGTGGGTTAGCTTAACATTAATAATTGCTGGAATAGCAGGCATCATAGTAAGCTTACTCTGGAAGAAGAGGAACCCCTTGATTGATGATACTGATCATGATACTAATGATGAAGAAGAGAGAAAATGATGGGAGTTCTTAGCCCCAGTATATCGACATCAAACCTCTCAAAAGTTTACGGAAGATTCAAGGCTGTTGATTCATTGACCATGAATGTAGAGTCTGGCGATATCTTTGGCTTCCTAGGTCCAAACGGATCTGGCAAGACTACCACAATTAGGATGTTATGCGGTCTTGTTTTACCAAGTTCTGGAAATGCAAAAATTGCCGGATTTGACATTATAAAGGACAGTATAGAGATACGAAAAATAATCGGACTTTTTCCCGAGAGTTCTGGTTTCTATAACTGGATGAATGCAGAAGAATATTTGAACTACTTTGCAGCGTTATACAAAACTGAGATACAAATAGCAAAGAGGAGAACAAAAGATCTTTTAGAAAAAGTAGGGCTTGCTGACAAATCACACGTACCTATTGGATATTATTCCAGAGGAATGAAGCAGAGATTGGGACTTGCAAGAACCCTGATAAATGATCCAAAAATCATATTCTTGGATGAACCTACACTTGGACTTGATCCAAAAGGACAGCAAGACATACAAAAAATATTATTTGATCTCAACCATGATAAAGGAATCACCATATTTCTGTCATCTCATGCCCTAAATGAGGTTTCAGCTCTTTGCAAAAACATAGCAATATTAAACCGTGGAAGACTGGTTGCACAGGGCACTATATCTGAACTAAGGAAACGCGTGGAAGGCTCCAAAGGACTTTTGGTTACTGTCTTGAACTCTAATGGTGCGCAAGAGGCTTTATCACATTTACCATTTCAAGTTGATGTAAAAACAGATGGTAAATTAATACATGTAATTATCCCTGAGACCTTTGAATCTATAAACGAGCTTGTTGACAGTTTTGAAAAAAATGGACTTCAAATACATGAGATTATCAGACGGGAGATAAACCTTGAAGAAATATTCATCAAGTTAACAGCAGATACCCGGAAATCGTTAGAGAAAGGAGTGTTAAGATAACATGCTTGAGTTTTTTAGACGTGAGGTTTATGGTAACTTTTACTCTTGGCGTGGTGCTGCATGGCTTGTTGCGGCATCATTGATCTTCAGTCTAGTTGCATATTTGCTTATGACTGACAAGGAGCTGAGTCTCTTACAGCAGGGCGAGATGATCTACATCTTAGGTGAGGTCATAGTTGCTTTGGGAGTAGTAATGTCTGCTGCAAGTGCATCTTCTACCATATCTGGAGAAATGGAGGCTGGTACCATGGAAAGCATACTTCTCACACCAATTACGCATAGACAAATAGCGGTGCAAAAACTACTCTCCATACTTTCCATATGGGCCATATTTTATCTCATATCTATTCCCTATCTAGTAGTAGTTTCTCTTGGTACAAATCTTACATTATCCGCAGTTTTTTATGTAGGTCTTTTTGGAACTATCTTGGTCACAGCAATTTCATCACTTTCGATTGCAATCTCTGCCAAGTTAAAATCTTCTAAGAGCAGCATAATGACTACTTTGATGATTATCATAATATTACTAGCCCCTACTATGTTCTTTTCAACTCTTTTTAGAACGACTAGTTTTGGTATTATGCTAGATCAAATCAATCCGGTATCACATGCTATCAATTCTCTTGATAGTGTTCTAGTAGACAATCAACAAACACTAGTTGAACAATTCAATCACATATGGCCTGTGATTGTCTTTTTGATAATCTGTATGTCGTTGTTTATGATATACACAAAAAGATTAGAGGTACAAGGTACGCAATGAGATTATCAGTCAAAGTAACTGTTGCAAGTTTACTTTCTCTATCACTATTCTCCATTTTGATGCCCCTCCACTCCCCAGATCAATTTGTATTCGGAGAATTGTCCCCAGGGTCAAACCCAATAAAAATGGAGATAACATCTTCTAGTATTATTAATGCAATTGCAGGACAGATCATCACAGTTAATGGAACAATAACAAATCTTAGTTCAAGTCCTGTTGGAGGAATTGCATATATCTCAATTATTGATGTCAATAACAAAATTCCTATAGATTTAGAAGACTGGAGTGCACACAAGGGCATTGCAATAGATTCCATATCCCCTCATCAATCAATTCCAACGGAATGGAACGTAAGGCTTGTCAAGGATGGCTCTTATACCATTGTCATACTTTTTAGCTCAAATGATGGCTCTGTACCACCAACAGCAAGTGCAAAAACATTCCTTGAAGTTGCTCCAAAACACAATCTAAATCCAGGTAATATCCTTCCCGTAGTTTTTGGAGTTCCTGCAGTGTTGATAGTAATACTTGGTATCATCAACTATGGTAGAGGTAAAAAGATGGGAATTTACCAGTGATATGTTCAAGTATTTTATAACAATCTTGGTTTTCTATAAAACCAAGGCATGTAACTGAGATTTCAATATAAATGACTAAAAGCGTATTTGCTTGAAAACACGATTCATTATGACATTTACATTAGATGATTGCACCAATAGCATGATTAACCTTTATGAGTAAAGCTTCTTGGTGGAAAAGAAGGAGAAAGTAGATTGCGTAATGCAAGAGATAATGATGAAGAAACTTCAGAAAATAGACAACGTATTTATGAATTCATTAAAAACAAGCCGGGGGCTCATCTTAGAATGATTTGCCGAGAACTAGAATTAGCGATGGGTGCTACCCAACATCATCTTGCTATACTGGAAAAATCAGGCAGGATAAAATCAAAGAGGATTAATTTGCACCGACATTATTACGCATCTGATGTACTAGATGTGCAACATACGCTACTTGCATTTTTGAGACAGGAAACAGCCAAAGACATACTGATGTATTTGATAGAGCACCCAAGTTCAACACAAACTGACATTGCAGATTTCAAGAATTTTTCACTCCCAACCATAAGCTGGCACATGTCAAGACTCGTAGAATCTGGCATTGTTTCATCAAGAAAAGATGGTAAAATTATCAAATACGATGTTATAGATGTTAAAAGTGTGGCTGCTTTAGTAAAGACATATCATCCAAACATTTGGGACAAGCTATCCGACAGCCTTGCAGAAATGTTTTTGGAGCTTGCATCTAGGACAGAGGAGAAAAATGAGAAATGATGTTAGGGAATATTATGTTAGTGTTCAATAGTGTATCTGAAGGGGTAGGGGAGAAGCCCATACTTCCAGAATCATTGGATTTTGCAAGTGGAATATTTGCAGCCTTTTTGCTAGCTCTGTCACTACTGGCATACAAGCGTACTAAGATGAAAAGGCTACTTTTTGTTTCTGCAGCCTTTGGGCTTTTTGCGTTTAGGGCAATAATCCCTAGATTAGATCTGTTTCTTCCAAATCTGGATCTGTCAACAAGCATTGAAACCATATTATCCATAACTGGATTTGTCATATTGGGACTTTTCTTTTTGGCAATAGTAAAAAGACAAAAATCATAATGAGGAAATTAGTTATAAAAAAATAGCAGAAAGATACTAGAATCATCTAGATTTTCCAGTCTACTTTGTACCTTTGACTGTATCAGCCTTGTCACTTTTTCCTTCTGGTTTGTCTGTAATTGCTTTAATGTCTTTAGATGTAGATACTTTCTGTGTAGTTATTTTCTGTGTTGTTGTGGATGGTAAGTTATTTGATTTTGTCTTGACTGTCTTGTCTACATAAGATTTTGCCTTGTCTTTAGATGCTTTTGTATCTGACTTGGCTTTTTGTTTTGAATTCTTGGTGAATGTATCTGCTTTTGCTTTGTCCTTGGCAGTCTTTGCGGCTTCATTAGTTTTTTGTTTTTCTCTATTCTCTTTTTGCTTTTCCACTTTTGTCATGGGTTTCTTTCCGGAATCAGATGTTTGTGCACCTGCTTTTGCCTTGTCTTGAATCACCTTTGCATCTTGTGCAAATGCAGAATTTACCAATGAGTTACTGGCAACGCCAAAGACTAGTACAAAAACCACAACTCCTGCTAGTTGTTTTGTGTTCATTTTGTTTCATTTCACCTCTTAAACAAGAAAACCAAATTATTGTATATTATAATTGAGGAACAGTTGTCTAATTTACAACTATAAATCTGCTTGAAAATACAGCCATTATGAGATTAACAATAGACGAATGCACCAAATGCTCAATCCAAATTATTTTATTTGTTATAAATTTTGAAATGTAAGAAATCTTTGTCTTTAATGCACTCATCTAAAAGGCATTATTATGCAAAGAACTTTCTCCAAGACATTTGGAGATCAATTAGACAACCGTACCTCAAATATAATATACAAAATTATTCTTTTATTAAATGAATTATGATGCTCAATGCAATACTCGCACAAAAACTAAACACATCAAAACAATACCGTTCGGAAATGGGCATAATTGCAGACATTTTAGGCGTAGCTATGGATTGTGGTGCACAAGGTGCAATAATATCTTCTATAGCCAGAAGAGCAAATCTCTCACACTATGCAGTGATAGACAAATGTCAGAAGCTAATGGATGCAGGCCTAGTAAAATCAACTAAGGATAATAGAAATCGTATTTTTATCATTACAGAAAAGGGAATTAGATTCTTTCAAGAATTTCAGAGATTCCAAATTTTGGTACAGTCAGTAAATCTAAGGTATTGAAGAAATAGAGTTAGATGATTGCACCTGATATTATATATATAAAAATATTTGGCATTAGTTAGGAACCGTTTTTAATATGCTAAAAAAACCATTTTCATTTTTCATTTTGATAATACTTGGTATTTCAGGCATCATAGCTTACAGTACGCCGTATCTAATTTCTCACACTGTAATAGGATTGGAATTCAAAGGAGGTTACGAGATACTCTACACCGCAGAATCACTTCAATCTGGAAAACCTGTCGATAAAGCTGCTTTGTTATCAACAGCTAATATCTTGGCTGCACGTGCAAACTCACTTGGAGTCTCTGAACCCCAGGTAAGCATAGAGGGTGATCATGAAATACGAGTACAACTTGCCGGTGTATCAAGCAACGCACAGGTCAGATCAATAATGGATGCTCAAAACAATTTACCGCTAAAATTAACAGAAAAATATTCAGAGACTGTTGGCGGTGTACTAGGTAGTGCAGACCTAAAAGCTACATTTTGGGCTGGCATAATTGCATTAGGTATCGTTTTGTCGTTTATGATAATATTTTATCGTGGTGTAGGCATAATTGCAAGTTTTACTGTTGTGACCTATCTGTGGCTCCTTCTTCTTGCCTTTAACGTGTTTCATGGAGTCTTATCACTTGCAGCAGTGGTGACATTTGTTCTTGGAATGGGAATCGCAGTAGATGCAAATATCATAGCCTATGAAAGAATCAAAGAAGAACTAAGAAAAGGCAAATCAATTGCAGATGCGCTCAAAGAAGGTGAACATAACGCATTTCATATAATCATGCACGCTAACATTACAACTGCTATTGCTGCCATAGTGCTTTTCTTCGCAGGTATAGGACCAATCAAAGGATTTGCATTTACTCTGATACTTAGCATAGTAGCAAGTATAGTAAGCAATGTCTTTCTGTCTAGGCTGCTGTTGAGCTTGCTTGTTAAAAGTAACATTGTAAAAAAACCATCCTTTTTCGGTATGAGGATAAAACAGTCTACTGAATCACTAAAACATTTTAGCTTTGTAAAACATCATTACAAGTTTTTTGCAATTTCTGCAGTTATTGGAGCAACTGGCGCATTCATGCTATTTACAACAGAAATAAACTATGATATTGATTTTAAGGCAGGAACAGCTCTTGACATAACACTTGACAAGGCAATTGCTAAAGATAATGCTATAAGCATAATGGAAGATGCTGGAGTTCCACCTGCAACTGTGGCAATTGGCGGTCAAGATAATAATCAGATTGCAGCTAGATTTGATAAGGTCTTAAACGCTGATGATGTAAATTCTATCATTGCTGACTTTAAAGCAAATTATACCAAAAATGTTGTATATGTAGAAAATACATATGACCCAGCAGTAGCGCAAGACTTGAAAACAAAGGCAGTTTATGTAATACTTACTGCTGTTGCTGCAATTGTAGTGTTTGTTACAATAAGATTCTCGTGGAGATTTGCTATTGCAAGTGCAGTTTCTGTATTAAACTCGGCGTTCTTTGTCTTGGCAATGTTTGTCATATTCAAGTTGGAAATCGATGTCACCTTCATTGCTGCAATACTGACAGTGATAGGGTTTGCAACTTACAACACAATTGTAATCTTTGATAGGATTCGTGAGAACCTCAAACTTAACACAGTAAAGAATCATGAAGAACTACATGTAATTGTTAATCATAGCATATGGCAGATGATGACAAGATCTATTAACACTGTCTTCACTGTTGTAATTGCTGCTGTTTGCGTGTACTTGTTTGGTGCAGAGCCTTTGCATAATTTTGCACTAGCAATACTTTTTGGCCTGATATGTGGTACTTATTCCTCTATCTGCATTGGTACTCCCGTGTATTTCATGTTAAAGAAAAGATCATTAAAAATGGAAGAACCTCCGATATGACCACCTCATTTTTACAATCTCCAATTATGCTTGAACCGCGAGACATAGCAAAAATGATAAAATGCAACAGAAACAGATGCAGAAAATGTGTCAGTGAATTAAAGGAAGGAGACATTGTTATTCGTACTGGTAAGCATCCTACCAAATATTATCACAAAAATTGTTTCAAACAGTATTAGAAAACATAGAAAAATAAAAATTTGGAAGGAATTTTGTAGTGAGTCTTACAGGACTCAAACGAGGGTCGGACCTGTGAAAGTCTGTCACAGACTATAACCAAGTTCAAGTTATACTTTGCATTTGATTGTTCTTCTTTACTGTAAATGGAGTTAACATTTCTGCTAAATAATTTTCCTCATTAGAATTTTTTGATCACAACTACAGAAGAAAGATTGGTACTATGAATATCTTAGAAATTAAAACATTGGTAAACCATATTGCAGTTCCAGATCAATCTACAGACTTATCAACATAGTAAACTCTGTGCATAGTCATATAAAAATTAAAACTAAACTATAGTTAGATGAAAAAACCTCTCATGCTGTTCTGTAGTGTGATGATACTTTCCATACTGATATCTCCATTGACAGTCAATCCTTCTGCTGCGTTGACTGCAAGTGGTCCTACCCCAATACCGGGTAATCTTATTCCAATTCCGGGCACAGGTGCCCCCATTGTTCCAACTATACCAAATCTAGGTACTGTTCCAATCGCACTTCCACCTGTTCCACTTTACTCTATTGATCAGATACAATCCGGATTGGTTGCATCTGATCCGCTAAACAATGAAACCAAAACACAACAGCAATTACAAGCAAAGCCTGGATACTGGACTTTTGGTGGAAGTGCACTAGTTCTAACTCCTCCCGCACCATATGCCTTTTTCAAAGATCTACAGGGACTACACATTGGAGTGCAGTCAACTGGTAATGACGCAAACGGTAATCCTAAATGGGCTGGATTTTATGCAGTTAGTCCAAAGACAGACGCTCAACTCTTTCATGCAGTCATAACGACACCTGTTAGGACCTTACCACAACTAAATGTGTATTACGAAAATGCATTGTATGTACAGACAGCAAAAATTTCAAACCTAAACTATATCACATGTGTAGCAGCTACAAGTGCATATGGAACTCTTTGGGTAGTAGCATCAGCTACTGGTAATGCCAATCAAGCTACACAATTCAAAATATTGTGGGTTGATACTAGTCCAAACCAACCACTCACAAGAGACTGTGCCATAATAACAAATGGAGACAATTACCTCAAAGTATACATTGACGGTGTCAATGTATATGAAAACCACACTTTGAACTTGCAAATGCCTGCACCATTTAACGCATTTCTTGAACCACAATCATCTTATCCCAAACAATTACTAAATGGAATTTACAAGGATTACTATGCTACCACGGATGAAACCATCAAGGTAACCAACAATCCACTTTTAGCTGCAACAGTGAAACTAGTTGATCCAACAGGTACGGTGCTTGCAAGTACGCCTGTAAACGATGGCACTGCAACTCTAGTTATAGGACAATTCCATATGCCACTAGTTGCATATATCAAAGTTTATGACTCTAATGACATCCAACTTGCATCTACATCAAATCCAGTAAATCTATTTGGTGGAAATGTTTATTCAGTCAATACCATAATACCTGGATAGGTCTGACACTCATAAGATCTGCAATACTCTGAACTTTTGATTTTGGTATTTTGAAAAACTTTGTTTTTAAATTAAAAATTCGTTTTGTATCTTCTAAGAATCATTTATTCACTATTGAGAGAAGCTTAGACAATGCATTTGAAGAAGTTGACCTAATAGAAAAATCCATGACAAATTACTTCAAGCACAAAAGCTAGACAAAGAAAATAAAATGAAACTGTATGGTGAAAAATCGGTTTTTATGTCGAGTCAATATATAACCTTACAGTTTCTGTATAACATTGTCTGATTTGCAAATAAAACTTGCGTAGCATTTCTCTGAGATCAGAAATTCTGTATGCAAAAACAGGTAATTTATTCCTGCAGAAATTCATAGACGAGTGTACTTGTAAACAAACAGCGATCTGGCAGTTTTAAGTCTTACTTAGAACTTGGACTGATGAATCTGTCCTGCTAGTTATATGATCGCTTCAAGGTGTCAATTAATGCAAGACGAACAACAAATAATCTCCCCATTTCTTTCCGGATCTGATTCTAAATTATACCAATACAAGATGAAGTTAGAACAAGTAAAAACTGAGCTTTTGAAATTTGGTCTGACTCCAAACCAAGCCAAAGTCTTCATTTATCTTGGCAAGTATGGCCCAAAGACTGCACCTGAGGTTTCAAAGTCACTTGAGATGCCACGAACTGAGACATATCATCTCATCAATACTTTGCAAAACAAGGGAATTGTCAGAGCAGAATTTTCTTTACCAACCAAGTATTCCGCTTTGTCTATTGGAGATACCATTTTGACGCTTGTCAATTCCGAGCAGGAAAAAATTAGAATTTTGACAAATCAGAAGCAAGAATTGGCAGAATTGTGGAATGACATCCCATCTTTCATAGTTGAGACAAGTGACACAAAAAAAGAAAACATGCAGATGCTACAAGGTACACCACAGATACACACCAAAATAAAGGAGCTAATAAATCACACAAACGAAGAACTGTTCATTTTTTGCACGGAAAAGGATCTCTCACGATTCTACTATGCAGATTTCACGGAGTTGTTCTCTAACTTGATAGCTGACGTTAAAATCATAATATCTCCAGCGCAGATAATGCCCCAGCACGCCAAGGAAATTGACAAAAAGAAAATCAAAATAATGTTTAACAATAAAAATGAAAACCAATGTTTTCTTATCCGAGATTCCAATGAAGTTCTATTCTTTTTAAGAAATGCCAATCATCCATCGCATAATATTTTTGCAATGTTGGCAGATTCAAGATCACTTGTTGATTCCATGCACATGTTGTTTGAGCTTTGCTGGGACAAGTCAGAACCTGTATACTAGAAATTATTTTGATACTATTGAAAGAAGCTCTGGTAATGCCTTTGCAGATGTTGACCTAATAGATAGATCCATGCTTTTAGACATTAGAGTTTCCTCAGGATTTACCTCAACTATGGTAGCTCCATTTTGTTTTGCATATATTGGTAACATGTTTGCAGGCGAAACTGCAAGCGAGGTACCAACTACAAACATTACATTGCACGAATTTGCTTGCATCATAGCTTCACTCCAGACATATTGTGGCAGTGCTTCACCAAACCAGACCACATCAGGCCTTAAGATATTACCGCACTTGCAGCGAGGGGGAAGTTCTGGGAAATCATTTGCTATCTTTTCTTTAAAATCACAAACAGTACACTTTATTGTAATAATGTTTCCATGTAATTCATAGACCTGACTGCTTCCTGCTCTTTGATGTAATCCATCTATATTCTGAGTTAGAACACGAACTTGCTTGTATTTTTCTAAATTTGCTATAGTAACATGTCCTGCATTTGGCTTTGCAGCAAGTATCTTTTTTCTTCGTTCCTCATACCATTCCCATACCAGCTTTGGATTTTCATAAAATGCATCTATTGTGGCAAGCTGCATGGCATCATATTTTCTCCACAGGCCATCTTTTCCCCTAAAAGTAGGAATTCCACTTTCTTGTGATATACCAGCACCAGTAACAAAAACAATTTTTTTTGCGTCAAGTAATTTGTCAGCTATTGATTCAAACATTTCATTTTATGTCTATTTCTAAAAGATCCTTTGCTGCTATTACGGAACTATGAATGATTTGAGCCTCTTTTACTAGAATCTCTGCATCATCATATCTTGCAGAAAAGTGAGTCAGGATCAAGTTTGATACGCCTGCCTTTTTTGCAAGCTCTGCAGCCTCTTTTGCTGTAGAGTGGAAATTTTCTTTTGCCTTTTCTTTTAGCTCATCTGAATATGTGGAATCAAATGTGATGTAATCGCAATTTTTGAAAAACTCTTCAAGCTTTTTTGTCGGTCTTGTATCCCCCGATATTCCAATTTTCTTACCTGGTCGTTTTTGTCCTATCACTTCAGATGGCTTGATTGTTTTATCACCAACCTTGACTTCTCTGCCACTTTGAAGCTCATGCCAGAGCTTACCTTCTGGAATACCTAACGCCTTTGCTTTCTCGAGATAAAACTTGCCAGGCTTTTCCTTTTCATGAAACACATATGAATATGCAGGAATGGAGTGTTCTGCCTCACAACAATGTATCGTATATGATTCATCATCAAGCACCATTCCCTCTTTTATCATCATTATTCTAACAGGAAATGTAAGACCAAAGTTCAGCACTCTGAGATTTGCTGCCATAAAATCCTCAATCCCCTTTGGACCGTAGATGTCAATTGATTCTGTTCTGTTTTGCAAAGACATTGTCTGCAATAATCCCAGTATCCCAACAACATGGTCACCATGCAAGTGTGTTACAAAGATCTTCATCTTTTTGTTCCAGCCGATTTTTGATTTTAGAAAAGAGACCTGTGCACCTTCTCCTGCATCAAACATCAGGATCTCTTTGTCTAAGACTAGACAGATGCATGTCATGCCTCGATTTTCTGTTGGCATTGCTGCCGATGTTCCGAGAAATACTAGCTTCATTTTATTATGATCACTCTAGTCAAGCTCTTGTGTCTATAGATATCATATTTTTTTGTTGGGTTTAATTCTATCTGATCCATAGTACCTTTTTTGTACATGATGGCAACCTTCTTTTTCTTTGGTAAAATCGAGATAAAATTACGTATGAGTTTTTTTGGAGACTGGGATGATTTTGATGCAATACCATATGGCAAGTCAGTTACAATTCCATCTATCTTGTCTTTGATCTTTTGTAGATGTTCGTATCCGGCATTGATTATTCTAGAATTAAATCCATTTGAGGACAGATTCTTTTTTGCAATATAGCACATTTTTTTGTCAAAATCAATTCCAATGGAGTGTATCCCCATTGATTCTGCTTCTAAAAGTATAGTTCCCGATCCGCAAAAGGGATCGCACAAGGTTTCTTTTTCGTTTAATCCTGACAAGTTCACCATGACTCTGCTAAGCTTCCAGTGAAGCTCTGATGGTGACTTGATTACTTTGGTTGGCCTTGCAGGTTCAGAGTTTTTGGTAGTGTATCCGATATAGCTTTGTGAGTCTGTAAAAATAAGATAGACAGTTAGTGAAGGATTTGACAAAGAGACCTTGGCTCCTGAAGTCTGTTTTATTGCAGCACCAGTTGTTTTTTCTATCTTGGAAAGGTCCAGCTTTTTTGATGTGAGGTTGATTGCCCTACAGGCAAATGTTTCTGGCTTGTGCATAAGGGAGAGATCAGCTTCTGAGAACAAATCAGAAAATGTACTTGCAATCTTTCCTGCAGTTCTCACAAAAGTAGCTCTCTGAGATATTTTATTCCATGGAATGGTAGAGTTTGTTATTACGAGTCTAGAGTCTGTCTTAAATGATGTCTTGGCATCATAGCTTTTCGATATTGCAATTACCTCATCTCTTGCAAGCTCGACATTTTCTCCAGAGACTACAAAGAAGCTTTGTGGCATTATACGATTGCCTTTGCTATTATAGGGGACACATCAACTAGTCCAGTCTTGCCAGGAATTGTATTTGTGCTGATTATCTTTGAGACTCCAGCTTTTCTGATTCTCTTTTCTGCATCACCAATCAGTAATGCATGTGTACAAGCTGCATAGATATTTCTGCACTTTTGTTTTTTTAGAAACTCTGCAGCTTTTACTATACTTCCGCCGGTGCTTATCATGTCATCAACTAGAATCAAGTCTCTTCCTTTGACATGTTTTTGGTTTTTTGATCTAATCTCTACTGTTCCAGTCTTTCTATCACGATGTTTCTTTAGTGCAATGAATTTTATACCAAATTGATTTGCAAAGTCTCTTGCTCTTGCAATTCCTCCACAGTCTGGTGAAACCACAAGAGGACTTTTTAGATTTAATTTCTTGAAATATTTTACCAATTCTGGTATGGCACTAACATTTTTTGAGGGAATTTTAAAATGATTCAGAGCCATTTTGCTGTGAATGTCAACTACTATAACCTTGGTTGCTCCTGCCGCTTTGAACATGTTTGCAACAATTGACATAGTAACTAGCTCTCCTGGCAGAAACTCTTTGTCTTGCCTTGCATATCCAAGATATGGTATTACAGCAATGACTTGTGACGAGTATTTTTTTGCCTTTGAAACAAGCGAAAGTGCTTGGATTAGGTTAGAATCAACTGGAGGATATGTTGATTGTACCACAACAACTTTGCCATTTGGTTTTCCAGAAATAGTAATTTTACTTTCACCATCTGGAAAAATTCGTAATTCTGATTTGAGATACTTTGCCTTTAGTTTTTTTGCTATCTTTTTAGCAAGGTCTTCAGAAGCTTTTCCGCCTATTACAGTATAATTACTCAACAAACTCATTCGAGTTGCGAGTTATTCTTAAGTTTTGAGGGTGTATGTGTTTAGCTCATGGTTCTATTCTGTTAAGTTTATCTAAACAACTTGGTCTTATTTTGGATCCACTTAAGACAAGAATTATAATATTCAGATAATCTGGACCAATCATATTCTAGTTAACGAAGGTGACACCCATTTGTTCCACCGTTAGAACATAATCTTCTATTACTTACTAACTTTCCCACTTTTGGATTGCGACTGTTTTCTTGCCTTTATGTTCTTCAGTGGTCCATACTAAAAGATCTCCTACATTGAGTTTCAATTCCTCGACAATTTTCTCAGGAATAGTGGCACGAAGTGATTTAGAATTCGTAGTTGCCTTTGCAACTCTAGATAACTCTGGCATTAATATTCTCAAGTCTTAATTACCTATATTACTATTTACGGAGTCCTATTTATTATTACCTATATCGATAATATAGACTATCTAGCAATATTAATATTGATTACCTGTATTGATAGATAGGTAATTATGAGAATACGTGTGCGAACCATGACATTGGTATTGATGTGCTTGGCTATGTACCTAGCAAATGGAATAATTGCTCCAGCTAATGCAACACCACAAGTTTGTGTATTACAGCCAGTGGACTTTTCAATAGATCCAAATCTGGTGATTTTAGTAAATAGTACACTTGCAAAAGAAAATCCAAAGTACATACCTATAGTTCAAGAACTAACTGATAAATCCAATAAAGGATGTAGTATAGTGATTCAAATCGAGCGAATCTATAACACAAATGATAGATATGCTGACAAATCAGTACACTACATAATAACTGGAAATGTAATTCATTTATTTGCATACAAAACACCTGTAGCAAATGCAAGGTTATCTCCTACGAGTCATGTAATGTCAAACTTCGCATGTCTATTAGAAGCGTATGGGACATTCCATCAAAACTTGGGAGACAAAACATCAATGACTTTCTGTGATCCCTATAGGGAATCTAATCACATAACAAATCAAGTTCCAAACTATGTGATAGTGAAATCACTAACAACAGCAATGGAAAAATTTGGACTATAAGGGCTTTCATTCTTTGATGTTTCGTTTACAATTATTTGAAAAATTGATAATTATGATTCTTCTGAACTAACGTAGCTAGATAGAAATAATCGTATTAAATTTCAATTTCAGAAATTCATCTCAATTTCTCATCATATTCATCTGTGACACGATCTTGCACATAAACAAATTTTGTACAATTACAAATTTTACATCCATCAAGGAAAAGATTTCTTATATGATCTGTTGCAGCATGACTACATTGGCACCATCTTGGAATTTTGATCATTTCATGAGAACAAAATTGGCAAGTTACTCTAAATATCTCATAATGCCAAAAAATCGGTTCTTTACACTGCAGACATTTTATGATTTCAAACATAGATTCACCCCCATTCTAAATTCAATTCTAATGCCTTCATTGCATAGATTATTGCCATGACAGAATCCTTGGGATGGTTGAACTCTCTCTTTGCTTTCTGTCTTGAATCAATAACATTTTCTGTTTCTAGCAAATCCTTTCTTGTAATACTTGTAAAATCATTGATCAGCCAATCTACGTGATAATCATTCTTGTATGGAATAATTAGCTTGGGTCTTCTCAGGTTCTTTTCCAGAGACATTGATGGATGGACAACGTAGGTTCCCAGCATGTCAATGAATTCCTGAATTGAAATTGTTTTGTCTATACTTACGCTACTAGTCTTATCACCATGCTCATCAGTCTTCTCGTTAAAGACTTGCAGCGGTTTTGTCTCGTCACTAATGGTTCTGCAGCCTATGAACTTGTCTGAACCCACACCAGAAAATTGATCACCTGTCAGCCTGTCACTTCCCCCTTCTTGGATTGTTTTCACTTGGATGGCACCATATCCAAGATCTCCCATACCAACATCACATCTGTAGGCTTTGAAGAGATTGCACATGTATTCTGCCTGGTCTAGCTGATTTTCTGCAGGACGTTTTTCCAAATAGGCAAGATGAAGCCTTTTTTGCCCATCACGTAACTTCCACTCTATTAGAATTGCAACAACCGTATCAGATGTGGATCCTGACCCAAAATCAACCCCCATTGATACCTTGATCCTATCTTGGTATGAGTCCTTGAATTCCAATACCTCCTTGGGTCTTGATAATTCAAGATAACGATACGGGTTCATGCATGCCAAGACCATCTCTGGCGTTACCGGTCTTGCCATTGATTTGTAAAATTCGCCAAGTACATTGGTTTTAAAAAAAGAATCAGAGTTGTTCTTTTTTTGATATTCAATTGAAAACATCGGGTTAGTCTTGTAGTAAAGTACGGCATCCTCCATTGTCAATGGTATTGTTGGAAAGATTGTCTGTGGTAAATGGTAACCATGGCAAATTGTATTTTCCGGTTTTTGTGGCACCCATCGTCCACGCAAAACATCGCCTAGATATTCTCCTATTACCAAACCATTTTGGTCAAATTGTAATTTGCTTCTCCAGTTTGGATCATCATAAACCCATTCCCGCTGGTCACTGTTCTTCCAATATTTTTCGTATGCCGAGCCAGTCTCTCCACCAATTCCTGCTATTGTTAGCTTGCCGTGTGTAGCCATCATTGTCTGCACAACTTTCTGTGCATATTCCATGTTTTGGTACTGTGCCTCGTCTAAGATACAATGGTTTAGTGATTTTCCCTCAACGTTTCTGTATCCGTTAGTGTGAATGGTACAATATATGGTGCTGCCATTTTTCATTGATATCTCACCAACATTTCCAATCTTGTGTCGTGGGAATTTTGAAAGAATTGGGTTTTGGTTAAATGTTCCAATCTGAAGTTTTTGTCTTGAAAAGCTGGTCTGACTCTGCTGGCTAAATGTAACATAACAGACCTGTACACCCGGAACCGACGTAGCTTCACATGCAAGCATGTCAGTAATGTATGTGGATTTGAAGATCTGTCTACCACCCATAATCATCTTAAATGAATAATTATCCCGGTAGATCTCTTTCCAAAAAGGAAATGGCAAAAAGCTTCTTGGTTTTCCTTCTACTATTGGCCTTGCTACATTTATCCACTCAAGGCAGTCAGTTGGGAGTGGTGGGATGGCGCTTGCTAATCCGGACCTTTTATCTAATCTCTTTTTCTTTTCCCATGCCTTTCTTGCTATCTCGTTGTGGCCTTTTTGCCATGATGCGTTATAGATCATTTCTATGCATTCACCTTTCTTAAGGCTGCCAACATTTCATCGGATGTTGGAGAGTTGGCAATGTTTAGTTTCTTTATGCGTAAATCAGATATTGAATTGGCTAAACTGATTCTTAATTTGTATAGTTGGATGTATTGCGTTCCATCAGTTTGGGACTTCTGCTCCAATTCTTTCTGCATTTTTTCCATCTTCAGGAGCTGCTCATCTATACCAAGGCATGCAGAGATCATCCTGTCCTTACATGCCTGATCAAATTCAGGACCCTCCAAATCCCTTATCTCTTGGTAAAAATCGCCATAATACTTCTTTACAGTGTTTTTGCTGTAGCCTGTTTCGATTGCAACAGAGTATGGACTTAGGCCCCTCATGAAAAGAGGTTTTAATCTCCTCTCTATCTGAAGCTGCTGAAACTTGCTTGGTCTTCCTTTCCTATTATGAACAGTATTATCTGTATCATTTTTCATTTTGCTCCCTTTGGATAATCCAAGAATCAATAAACGTCGGTCTAATTTCTAAAACTGTCATACAAATAAAATGCCATTAATCGGCCTTTTAAGTATTAATTCTGAGAAAAAAAGGCATATTTTTCGATCATTTTAGTGAAATAAGACTCGCAATAGCCTATCAAAATTTAAAATTGGATCATTTTAGACCATTTATTTTCACATATCGTTACTTACGAACAAATTCCAAAGTTAAGAATTAAAAAGAAATAATGAAAAATCATCGTATGAAGTCTCTATGTACTTAACGGTTGATGTATCGGGTTGTTGGTTACAACCAGGATGGTGAACAGATTATATTTAAAGAAAAGAATTACAGAAAATAGAACAATGTCAAACAGAATAGTCTCCTTTCTTCCAAGTGCTACAGAGATACTTTACGAGCTAGGTGTTGGAGATGATATAGTTGGCGTAACACATGAATGCAACTATCCTGAACAAGCTAAAGCAAAACCACGCGTAATTCATTCTTCTTTTGATCCAGATACCATGACAAGCCAGGAAATAGACAACAAGGTAATAGACCTGATGCATTCAGGAAAAGACATTTACATTTTAGATGAACAGACACTCAAAAAAGCAAACCCAAATCTAATAATTTCCCAAGGCATATGCGAAGTCTGTTCCCCTTACACAAAAGAAGTCAACAGAGCTGTTGCCATTCTAGACAACAAACCCGAAGTCCTGATTTTAGATCCACGAAATTTAGATGACATTCTAACCAACATACTAGATGTTGCAAAAAAGGTAGGGAAAGAAAAAGAAGCTCAAAGCTTTATTGACTCATTAAAAAAACGAATCACATACATCCAAACAAAACCAAAAAAATCAAAACCCAAAATACTCTGCATAGAATGGCTAGACCCCCTCTTTACTGCAGGCCACTGGGTGCCTCAATTGGTAGAAATGGCAGGCGGAATTAACGGAATAAGCTCAACAGGTGACCAATCCCGCAGAATGGAAATTGATGAGACAATCAAGTTTGATCCTGATATCATAATACTGATGCCATGTGGATTTGACGTAAAAAGAACCATTCTAGAATACGAAAAGCTTGCCAACAATATACGATGGAAATCACTTGTAGCAGTACAAAACAGTCAAGTCTATGCAGCAAATGCAAACGAGTATTTTAGCAAGCCAGGACCAAGAATAGTAACAGGTCTTGAAATTTTAGCAAAAGTTATACATCCAGAAACATTTACAGATCTAAAAATACCAGATGATTCATTTCAAAAAATTAACACGAAAAATTAGATATTAGGTTAAAAAGCTGATTATATCATGGATCTAGTTTTCTCTGACATTCATGCAGACATTGATGGATTGGAATCAATCATAGATATGGCATCAAGCAGTGACTTTGTAAAAAAATATGGCAATTTTTCCAGAATAATCAATCTTGGAGATGTATTGGAGCGAGGCACACAACCAAAACAAGTAATTTCCAAACTACAATCATTAGAAAAAAATTATCCAATTCATTCCGTTATGGGAAACCATGACGAGGCATTTCTATACAACAAACTGATTGGAGCTAGTTCAATTGAAAGCATGGATGCGCATACCAAGCTAAACAACGAGGACATTGCATTTTTCAAACAAAACAACGATGGAACGTTTGGTCAGCAGCTATACACAGATAAAAAAAATAAACTACTATGTGTACATGGCGGGCCACTAGATCCAAAAAAAATCACACCAAAAAATGCAAATGACGAATCTTGGCTATATCACAGGTCTTGGCAAAGGCTCACTCCAGAGGATTTTGAGTTCTTTAGTTATTCCGGATATCATTACAAGGCATCTTCCGCATTTGACGAGGCAAGAAACAGCCAATCTCATATTATTTTATGTGGCCACCAGCACGAAGAGACGGCTCTAGTTCAAGATGGAGAGACTCACGAAATCTATCATTCCCTCAAAGTAACGCAAGAAAAAACCTCAAACCATATACTAGAAAAAAGGGAAATTGAGATCAACCCGTCACACAATTATATTATAAGACTAGGTCTTGGTGGTCCAGCTGGTAAATATGGCGGAGGACATGCAGACCCACACTTTGGAATCATACAGTATGATCCAAAAAAAGTAATACTATTTACAGTAAAACCTTAGATAAAAAACATGAGTGCAACAGAATCACTGCGCAGCGATCACAGGCAAATCAGACGACTAGAAAAAATCATCACACAATGTTACACCAAGCTATATGCAGGACAAGACATTCCATTTTCTGACATAGAACAAATGACAATTATAATGTCAGAGTTTTTAGATGCAATCCACTATTCCAGAGAAGAAGATGCTTACTTTGCATGTGTTGCAAGCTATGATACTTTACGAGAAGAGATAAGGGGATTCATGATAGAGCACGAGTTTGCAAGAAGAATTGCAAAAAGCATCTCTACACATCTGCAAAGCTGGAAAAAAGGAAACAACGAAAGGGAACCTGTTGCACGATTTCTACAAACTTATGCAGTTTACCTAAACGATCACATCACAAAAGAAGACCGTTTCTTTGATCTTGCCGAAAAAGAAATTCTATCCCAAGAAGAAGAAAAGATGATGTATGAGGAATTTCGCGCAGTAACTGCCATTACCACAAAACTAGATGAGATGTTGGGATTGATTTCCAAACTAGAACAAAGACCTTGGATGAAGTAATCATTCCTCAAAGACAGATTTTACTTTGGGATAAACAGAAGAACCTGTTTCCTTTTTGGATTGGTAACTTGTTTTCATAATCATGGTACGATTACAGAATTATTATATATCATCACCATAGTATGCAAACTGTACATACCGTGATGACTAGCATTGCACATCTTCGCATCCACATTGCACCAGTTGGCTTTGAGATAGACAGGATTGCTATTCCTGCAAGAAACATGAAAGCAGACAAGGTCTGGCTTTTGATGCATGGGGATCCTGTAAAGGACAAGGCAAGAGATTACATGGAAAAGATTCGAGCCCATCTTAAAAAAGACAAGATCCTAGTCCAAGTGGTATATTCAGACAGGTTTGATCTGTTCAAGATCTTAAAATCAGTCAAGGAAATTGTCCAAAAAGAACAAGGAAATGATATTTTTGTCAACGTCTCCTCTGGCTCAAAAATTCAGGCAATTGCCTGTATGATGGCATGCATGATGTTTCAAGGAAAAAATAAACTCACTCCATACTATGCAGAACCTGAAAGCTATGCCAGTGTAAAGGGGGAACAGCTTTCCTCTGGATTAAAAACAGTCGTACAGCTTCCCGCATATGAAATCCACACACCAAAGCCAGTTCTAGTACAGGCTCTAAAAATAATCAAAGAAAATGGAGGAAAAATAACCAAAAAAGAGATGGCAAAGCTTGCCTATGAAAACAAGCTAATTGTGGTAAATGCAAGAGAAGAAAATTTTCAGCAAGCCAGATTTGCCAGCCTAGACAAAAACATCATCCAGCCATTGCTTCAGGAATGGAAGTTTATTGAAATTGAGCAAATTGGAAGAAACCGCTGGATAAAAATAACACCAGGAGGCCTTGGTGCAGAAGAATTTCTTACGTAGTAAGCTCGGGTTTTACTGTCCATGCTATTCCCATACCAATAAATGGAATGGAAACAATGGCCGCAATTTCCACATAGGCTCTATACTGCTCACTATGTGCAGGATCAGGATGTGTTAGAAGAATGGGCACTGGAAGCGCACATGCAAACCAGACAATAGATAACATGATTATAATTTTCAGTGATCTCTTTTTTCTTGGCGTCACGGTATGATTTGGTATTGGTTCTATTAATTTGATTAGTATGATTATCTGGCTGCCGCACCGCCATCTAGAGACAAGACAGCTCCTGTAGCCCATGAGGAGTCGTCTGAGGCAAAATACAAAATGGCCTTTGCTACATCCTCAGGTGTTCCTATCCTACCTATGGGATGTTCTGCTGCAGTCATGTTCCTTTCTGATTCTGTAGTAAGAAAGGGCTTTGTCATATCTGTATCAACTACACCAGGGCAAACACAGTTTACTCGAATTTTCCATTTTGCATATTCTATTGCCCATGCCTTTGTTAACAATACCAACGCACCCTTTGATGCAGTATATGCATCAGCTTCAAAATTTTCAAATGCCTTCAGACCTGCATCAGATGAAACATTGATGATGCATCCGCCATTTTTTTCCATATGTGGTATCACAGCTTTGGTAAAGCGAAACTGTCCAGTCAGATTTACATCAATTACTTCATTCCATTCTTTTTCTGAAATTTTATGCAATGGTTTTACTTCAGGAAAAATTCCAGCATTGTTTACCAAAATGTCTATCTTACCAAATTTTTCCACAGTTTTTTTTACAACATTTTGTACATCAGATTCATTTCTGATATCGCCTGGAACAGAAAAAACATTACCGATTTCATTTGCAACATCTTGCAGTCTTTTTGGCTCCTTTGCTGTTATGGTAGCATTTGCACCTTCTTGTACGAAAAGCTTAGCCGTTGCCTTTCCAATTCCCCTGCTGCCACCTGTTATGATGGCAACCTTTCCTGCTAGTCTCATAAAATGAAATACCAAAACCTGCTTTTTAGAGCTTTATTCCAAAAGTTATATGGCGATTCAAGACAAAGTTAACACCAGATGCTATCACTATGGAAATCAAGGCGGCCAAAAGATAGTACATGGCAAGCTTGTCCACAAAGATATAGTTGAAACCAAGCTGAATTAACATCCCAACCAAACTAATGGCAATGAATTTTCCATACATGAAAATTGTTCTTTGCTTTACCATTGTGTCCTTGAAAGTCCAAGTTTTGTTTAGCATGAAATTTGTCGTCATGGAAAGATAAATCGCAATGGCTGATGATACAAGATACCACAATCCCATGTATTCCTTTAATGCGTAAAGTACACCTAGATTGACAAGCACCCCGCTTGCGCCAACTAGATAATACTGAAAAGCATGTTTTGCAAAAAGGGAGAACCTATCTGATCTTTTCTGTTCTCCTACTGCCATGACTCTAAACAAGATTTTGTGACTTAATAAATCCTAAAACTATATGCTGTCAGATCTGTGATATGGATTAGTCATCTATATCAAACCAAAAATTTGTTCCAAAAATTGATTTTTATTCGCACTACATTCCATAAAGATATGATCATAATTGAATAATTTTATCAAACTGAAATGTAATTATAGAAAATTTTTCATAAAATGATAAATAGTTCAAAGACATATACTAAAACATGCAGAAAGATGCCAAATCTACTGCTTAAATCGCGTGGTCCCGCAGATTTGGTGTGAAATCCGCCGCTATCGGTTCGGATCCATAAGAGGTAATCTCTGCTGTCTGACGGGGGGCCACGCCAATTATTTTCTATTCAAATCAACTGATACACTACCAAGTTACTACCATGCGGATTGATCTTGATCTGGACTTCTTGGTCCTGTGGAACTTTTATCACTTTGTTACCAAGATAATCCCAGGTGTAGTAACTTGAGATTCCGGTGTTGTGCAAAGTTCCCTGAAGACTAAAATCCTCATTGTAAGAAAAATTTCCTTTCAACGAAATTGAAAGATTTTGGGGGCTGTCACCATTTGCCACAAAACTAAATTGATATGTTCCTTTTTGAATTTTGAAATTATCTATAAAGGTCCCTTTGTTGTAAAGTTTGGGATCTGCTAGTGTTACATGATATATTGTACTGGTTTGATTTTTAGGCTGTAATGAAATTGCAATTGCTATGGCAATAATTATCATAGCTAGAATATAGACAGCTTTTCTCATCAAGATGTGTTGGTTTTTGGGTATGTTAAAAAATTATAGTTTAAGGGATTCTTTGAGCCCTTTGTACCTGTTTCTTATGGTTACCTCAGTTACTCCAGCTGCCTGTGCAACATCTTTCTGAGTTTTGTTCTCGCCGTTCATCACACAAGATAGATACAATGCAGCTGCAGCAAGTCCCATTGGATCTTTGCCAGCAGAGATT
The DNA here is from genome assembly GCA_035935115.1 of Nitrosopumilaceae archaeon. GTDB lineage: Archaea > Thermoproteota > Nitrososphaeria > Nitrososphaerales > Nitrosopumilaceae > TA-20. The sequence continues at coordinate 46,326 of DASYXK010000010.1, read as the reverse complement.
TCAATTTCTGCAGCATCTTTTAGTATCAACAATGCTTTTCGTTTTGTCTTTTCGCTCAAACCTGCTTTGCTTGCAATTCTTGCTACACATTTTATAGGATCTACTACTGGCATCTTTAGATCAAGTTCTCTTAAGAGTAACCTGTAGCATCTTGCCACGTCCTTTCTTTTTATGTTAATTCCATTTGCAACATCAGTTAGAGTTCGCGGAGTTTCAGTATCTCTGCATGCAGCATAAAGTGCAGCCGCAACTAGTCCTGGAATTGATCTACCTCTGACAAGGCCTTTGTCTAACGCCTTTCTGTAAATGTATGCCGTTTTTTCTATGACAGCATCTGAAAGTGCAAGCTTGTCTTTTAGTCTATCAAGCTCACTGAACGCTTGTCTAAAGTTTCTATCAACTGGCTCGTGAACTTGACTTCTACTGTCCCAAGTTCTGAGTCTTTCTATAGTACTTTTCATAGATGCAGATAGAGGTTTTCCAGAAGCATCTTTATCTGCAGGACCAATAATTGTTGCTAGTCCCATGTCGTGCATTGCAAGTGATGTTGGGGTTCCAGTTCTGCTTCGATCCTCATGTTCTTCTTTGGAAAAAGATCTCCATTCCGGACCTGATTCCTCTACCCTTTCAGTTAAAACAAAACCGCAACCACCGCAGAACATTTCTCCAGTAGTACTATCAGTAACCATTGGACCTTTCCCGCAACGTGGACAGCGTCCACCGCCACCAAAAGATTCACGAGTCATATAATATCTAATAAAAGTTTCGGTCAATCGACAATAAAAAGGTTTAACTATTACCACGAATTGAAATTATTATTATAATAATATCACTAATATGATAAAATAAGAAATTTCTAATTAAAAATATATAAAATTTATACAAATAATCATCTTATTTAGTCATAATATTGTTATTTTTCAAGAAATTTAAACGGAAGCATCTCTTCGTTTGATTTTCTGATTGCTGTTTTGAAAATATCACAAAAATTAATTTTATTTTCTCTCAATGAGACAAATTAGATTTAGAAATTTTAGAAATTATTTTGGTCTCTTTTTTTGTCTTTGAAAATAATTTTCGATTTGAAAAATTATTTTTAATGCCAAAAACTCCCAAATGCAAATATTTAAATACGATTTTTTTGTTGGATCGGCATTAAATAAAATGGAAAAATGTCCACTTTGCTGTGAATCACAGCAATCACAAACTGCGCTGGCGATTCACATAAAGAAAATCCATCCGCAGAGAAACGTTGCGATGCAAATAGCGCAATAATTCTTTGCTTCTAGGATAGGTTCGTAGGATGTATCCAATTTAGGTTATCCACAAATTTTCATATTTTTGTTATAAAATCAGGAAAAAACATTGTTTTTGGATATATTGGTATATGAGACAAGCACAGTTTTGTTAGCTTAATTTAGCATACTGTGAACCTCATTTCACACCTTTAATTAATAACAAATTTTCCTAGTCGTTACCATGACAACTTTCACAAATAACTGGCAAAGACCAGTGACACCAAGCATTGGTGAAAGATTCAGTGATGCTATAAAACCAAAGGGTGCACTAAAGCCAAGAATGGAGACTGCGATAAAAAGACTCCAGACTCAAATTTCAAAATTAGATGGAATGATTACAAAACTAAAACAAAGAGATGAAAAACTTTTCAAAAGAATTGTAGTTGCAACACAGCAACATGATCTTACTGCTAGCAAAGTTTTATCAAAAGAATTAGCAGAAGTACGCAAGGTAACCAAGCTCTTAGGAAATGCAAGAATGGCACTTGAGCAAATTGAGCTCAGACTAAGCACATTCCACGATCTTGGAGACACTGTTGTCACTATCATGCCAACAATAGGTTTGATGAAAAACCTCAGATCATCACTAATCAAATTCATGCCAGAAGCAGATCGTGAGCTAGGTGGAATGACTGAAATGCTCAACGGTTTGATGACAGACACATTCCACAATGGCGACTTTGGAATCGATTCAGAAGCAACAACCGAAGAATCAGAAAAGATACTCCAAGAAGCAGCAGCAGTTGCAGAGGCGGCAGTAAACGACAAATTACCATCCATGCCTGCTAGCCAAAGCCAATCTTCTGCTCGCTACATCTAATCAGTTTTTTCTGATAGCCTATAGCGAAGATATACTCTAAACAAAGCAAAAGAGACAACTAGGATTCCAGAGGCAACTGCATATGTTATTGTATATCCAAACGAATTTGCAAGCTGGCCAGTACACAAGGCACCAATAAAAAGACCAACTGTTGTAATGGAACTGTTCACTCCTAGGTATTTTCCTTCAAAACCCGGGGGGATACTTTTGAAAAAAATAATTGAAGTTGCAGTACTAAAAATTGAAAACGCAATGACCATTAAAGAAGCTGAAATAATTGCTACTGCAAACGACCCCTGACCTACTGTTATTGGAATAAACAATCCCGCTATTACTACCGCAGCTATTCTTGGCACATATGATAACGATATAGAGCGCTCCTCTCCCATTTTTGATATAAATCGCGGTGCCAAAAAGAAAACTGAGATCATCGCTGCAGTTTGAATCACGTAAATCAAAAAAACATCAGAGTTTGAATATCCATAATTTTTTAGAAATGGTGTGAAAGAAGTAAAATAGATATTACTACCAAGATAAAATAAAAAGTTAGTAATATAGAAAATGCCTATCTCATCAGTTACTCTCCCCTTAAAAATTGTAATTATGTGCTTATAGTCATATATCTCTGGAATCCTTGGTAGGTCAACATGGAAATTTGAAAACACATATCGTAAACCATGGATTGAATGCGCTATACTGCTCCTTTCCAAATGGAACTGGGATTCTTTGATTGTCATACTAAGACCCATTGTCGCTACACACGCTGCCGCACATATCAAAAAATATGGTTTTAAATCAAAATATACACTTCCTATAGCACCAATTATCATGGCACCAAACATACCAAAAGTTGCAATTATCGAAGTTCTTGCAAATAACCACCTCCATTGATTTTTATGAATAGATTCCATTACAAGTAATTGCGCAACAGGATTTTTGCCTACTATAAAAAAACCAAGTAGAGGAGAAATTACATAAAGGACGTTAATGCTGTTTGTAAAATACATCAAAAGACTGCAAAGCATCACAACAAAAAAAGAGACCAAAAGAACTGCTCGCCGTACATGAAATCTATCTATTACTTTTCCCCAAAATATAGAGCCAAAAGCAGAAGCTCCATTTTGCATAGCAACAATAATTGCAATTTCACCAATATTTCCTCCAAGGAAAATTACGTACAATGGAATGACAGTACTTAGACCTTGGCTGACAATGTTTGAAGGAAAAAGATACCATATCCATTTACTGTTCTTTGCACTAGACATTGATTTTGATATTCACAATGCAATCCTATTATTGTATAATACATTCTAATAATTTCCATAAAATTGTCGATTTTAATTAAAACAAAGATGACTGGGAAAAATTTAATCATGCATGAGCGTGTATTGCACACGCCAAGCGCAAGGTAGGATCTTTTAAGGGATCCGTAAAGCCTGTCGATGACCTTTGTCATCGTTTCTTGGGAGTCTTTCATCCCATAGACCGACTTGGTCCTTTTGTGCGGAAGGGTTTTTCCTTGACCGCATCGCCTGTTTTCTGCATGACGCCTATCTTGGAAGGATGTTCCTTTGATAGGGACATACAATACGTGATTAAATTATTTAAGGTTTTATGTAAATTTGAGTTTAAAATTTCAAGATTTTTCTAAAATATATAGTTACTATATCATTATATAATTTTTCTTGAAATTTATTCAATGAATACTTTTATGATCCACTTGCATACGAATTGCATGACAAAAGAAATTGATCTTTATCATATGATTTACGAATCAAACTTGGAGAGCAAGCTTGAACAGATCTTAATTGGATTGACAAAAGATAGTCAATCACCAGAAATTGAAGAAGCAATACACAAGTTTCTGTTATTTGTACAACATGCATCTGAAAATTTTTGGGAAACATTCCACAATGCCAAGACATACCAAGAAAGGCTAGAATGTTATTATCAATTCTCAAAAAATCAATGTCTTGCCACTGAGGTCTTGATAGAAGATTTGGATTCTGTTTCTTCTGAACTTGATATTAAGGAAAACCTAAGTTCAATGCTAAGAGAAAGTTTTACTTTCTAAGTTAAAGCGAAGATTCCGATTTTGGTCGTGATTCCTTAAATTTCTCTATCTTGTTACCTTCTTCATTTACTATACTGTCAATAGACATGAGTTTTTCTCGTAGATTGTTAATCATGGTACCAACATCGTCTGCTTCTTTTTCTACATCTGTTCTTTTTTGTTGTAGTACCTTGATTCCATGCCTTTCCTCATCAATGTATTGACCAACCTTGAGTAGCTTTTCTTTTAGATTTTTAATATCAACAGATTCATCTTCAATACTTTTCTCAAGTTTTGTACGCTTGTCTTTGAGATTCTTGATTAAGAGGCCCACGTAATCTATTGCTTCTTCAAGCTTCGTTCGTTTGTCCATAAGCGATCTTATTCCAATATCTTCGGTTGATTGACTCATGTTGAATTGTTCAATAGGTTCTGGTATTTTTACTTGTTCAACGACTTTATGCTCAAATTCTGGAGATTCTGCCTTTTGAGGCTCATGTGCGTCTTCAACCATAACACTACTTTCAGGTTCTTTTTCTGAGGAAAATTCATTTAATTTATCACGGTTTTTTTTGAACCTCTCAAACATATTGCTTATCAATAATGTAATTTGTAATATATAAAAAGTTAATAGATTCACTCATTAGATACTTGACCTAGTTTTCAAGTATCTGATATAATCTCAAGAGAGCAAGTTCTGGTAAGATGTCGGAGTTTAGAGATTATTTTTTTCTTTGTTAAGATTCGGGGTTTAACTTCTATCTCTGGCAACATAATTGGGGTTTTATCATTAAAATTCTCTTTGAGTTTAGGGGTTTCTTGTTCAGAGGCAGAAATTATCGCATTAATCATAAAATCAGACTTTTCTAACATACGTAACAATTCGTCTTTTTTAGGTAAAGGAATGTTATATTTTTCAGAATGTTTCAATAACCAATAAACTGATCCTGTTAAATGTGAATTTAGTTCTTGGTTTAAGTTTTTCAAATGTAATGCCTTCTCATGTTCAGCGATTGCTTTCTTTAGAACGTCTATTTCGTCAGTCACTTGTTGTATCACCTGATTCATCTAAATTACGTCTGTGTAAATGTTCCCAGTCTTTTCCATATCTGGATTCATATTCATGAATTTTTTTCATTAAATCATCATAACTTGGTTTTTTATTATCTGCCTGCAAATTGTCTTTATTATTTACAATTTCTGGTTCTTTGTGAATTTTTGAAGTTCTTCTAAAACTGAAAATGTCAGTTAACTTTTTACGAATTCTGGCATTCCTCTCTGTCTTATACCTTTTTGCTAGTCGTGGAGCAGTTACAGTTTTTCGTTTATTCTTTTGAAGCATTTTTGATAGTGTCATGTATGTAACAAGTACTCTTGCCATTTGTGCACCTTTATCGTTCTCTTGTTCAGGATTAATTCCAGCCAGACAAATTAGTGATAATTCCTCTGGACTACATATTTTGATAAATTGATCCAGTTCCCCACGATGAAATTTTCCTTTTTTCCATCTTTCTTGAACCTGACTCAATTTCTTTTCTCCTTTCTTTTCAATGACTCCCATGCTTGTATTGCTGTATCATTAGTTTCACCTTCCCTTGATCTGTTCCAATAAGGCGACTTGCATTTCGGACATACTCTAGGTTCTTCGTTATCTCTTGGATACCATGCATGATAGCATCGTTGACATAGATATCCGTCAAGTTTTACTTTTACCAATAATACATTGTGTACCTTGAAGTATATAATCTTCACTATCACATCGTAAAGTCTATATACCTACTAGTAGTATAATACTAATAGGTAAATATGGTCATAAACAGAACGCAAATCAGCACACGGGAAATGAAAGCACTAACCATTGTCGGACAAAACGATCAGATCAAACGAATCAATGCAGTAACTTACAAGGTCAAATCTCAAAACTCTGACTTTTGGTATGATGTAAAGCATCCTTACAAATCTGATGGAAACTGGATTTGTTCTTGTCCTGACCATGAGTTTAGAAAAGTAGAATGCAAGCACATCAAATCAGTTTTAATTTCAAAACAACTACGAAAGATAATACCAAATTCCGAAGTAAACGAAATTGAAATAGAAAAAGAAATTATCTGCAAATGCGGTTCACTAGATGTAATCAAGACAGGAATCAGACACAACAAGTCAGGCAATATTCAAAGATTTAGATGCAAAAAATGTAATGCAAAATGGTCTGACAATCTAGGCTTTGCAAAGAACAAGGTAAGTTCTAAAATAATTACCGCTTCACTAGATCTTTTCTTCAAAGGAGTTGCACTACGAAAGATCAAAGAACACGTCAAATTCTTTTATGGTGTAAATGTATCACATGTTGCGATTCTAGGATGGATTAGAAAATTCGAGAAAGTTGTAAATCCGTTTGTAGATTCGCTAGTTCCAAAAGAGATGTCAGGTGTTTATCATGTTGACGAGATGGCAGTTCATGTAAGAAAGGAACAAACAGACAAGGGACATTATCAATGGCTTTGGAATATGATGGATAATACTACTCGTTTTTGGATTAGTAGTAAGGTATCTCAAAGGCGTGAGGTATCAGACGCTAGAGCAGTTTTTCAAGATGCTAAAACAAAAAGCCCAAAACCAATAGCCATAGTTCATGATGGTTTACACTCGTATAATGAGGCGTTTGAGAAAGAATATCATACTATGCAATCTCCAAGAACTAGGAATATTCGTTCAGTAAGTGTAAGACACAAAGGATTGAATCAAAAAGTTGAGAGACTAAATGGTGTCTTTCGAGACAGAGAGAAAGTGATGCGAGGAATGGATCACAAGGAATCTGCTCAGAAAACAATAGATGCTTTTAGAATTCATTATAATTTCATAAGAGAACATGGTTCAATTAAGAAAACTCCAGCAGAACAAGCAGGGATAAAGTTAGATTTAGGTCAGAATAGGATTGAAAATCTAATAAAGTTGGCTTCTAAAAATAACTAGATTGGTATTACCAGTAAGCCCACCAGATGCAAAAACCTTTGACAAAATGATAGGAGAACTAAATAGAGTTGGTGGAGAGCCTCGGGCAACCGCAATAATCACACATCTCTATATCGAATATCTCATGGATTCGATTTTGAGAAAGACAATTCCAAAACCAGACAAAGTTATTAGAAAATTAGGATTTGCCTCAAAACTAGAACTAATCGAATCATTACAAGTTTTATCAGATGAAATAATGCATGAACTTTCGATAGTTAATGAAGTCAGAAATCAGTTCGCTCATAGAATAGACATGGAATCAAAAGAATTTCAAGAAGATTTTAAAGGAAAAGTTCATCGAATGAATTACTATAATGATAATGCTCGGCGATTTGAAGGAATGGAAAATTATCAAATATACTACATGATAATGCCTAGAGTGTATGCAATCTTGAAAGGTGAATATGACCAACTACAAACCCCGAAAGTTAACACCGATAAGAAAAATTAGTCAAACCCCGTCATCTTACCAGAAGTAGAGAGCAAATGATTTTTTACAAGAACGGTAAAAACTGAGGTTGTAAGTAATACCATATTGATAAATTTTACTAAGTTTGTTTAGATTGTGAAATTGAATAGCTGATCAGATTTTATATGGCATAAATTGATGGGAATTTAGGAAGGAGGTGTAACGATGAGCTATAACGAAGGAGGTTTTGGCGAAAGCTCTGATAACCGAGGCTACGGCGGCGATAGAGGCTACGGCGGCGGTCGAAGATTTGGCGGCGGTGGTAGACGCTTTGGAGGCGGCGGTAGACGATTTGATGACAGGCCAAAACCAGTAGAAACTGGCAAGGAATACGACGTGTCCATAACAGAAATTAGTAGAAAGGGAGACGGTATTGCAAGAGTAGACGGCTTTGTGATATTTGTCAAAGGTGGACAAGTAGGACAAAATGCAAAAATCAAAGTCACTCAAGTGGGTGGACGATTTGCTACTGCTGAAGTAGTAGGAGAAGGTTCTCCACAACCGGCAGCAGAATCAGCATCTGAATAAGTGCTGTCCAACTGACCAAAAACTAATTTTCTTTTCCTAATTTTTCTTATTTCTACAAACGTACTGTTTTCTTTTTAATTAATTCCACAATTTCCAGTTTTCTTTTAATGTCAATATTTGGCTCTATTGTAACATATACTGTTTTTCGCTTTGGATATACTACAATTTGAGTCACTTTTTCGCGTTCAATGTGAACATAGTTTACCGGTCCTAGGCTTTTGTCAAATTGCTTTCGCATCTTCCTTCTGAGTGCAACCTGTTTACAAAAATGTTCTTCCTCTCTTTGGGTTTTAAGTGAAGTTTTTCCTTCCTTCATAATGGCTTCAGATATGTTTCCTTTAAGATCTATTATTGCTGCAAATCTCATTCCAGGATCTATTGACAAGATGTCTTCTACGATAGGAATCAAATGTGCCTTGCCGTTACCATTTTTCAAGTTATGTCATGTCAGATTTTAAACTCGTTAAATATGTCTTGTTTTTTAATAGGTGATCGCTCCCCATAATCACTAGTTGTTGAATTTATGGCTATAATCAAACTATAGAACGTCTAGTACCTAATCACACATGTTTTTGTTTAATTTTGGCGATCTAGTATCTCTATTAACTTCGTATTGCTTCTTGTAGGCAAGTTGGCTACCCAAAAGAACCAGAGTCGTTTGGCGCGTTGGGTTATAATTCCGTAATCGGGGGGTTTGAAGCTAAACCCCATTTCTTTTTGATTAAACAACTGTTAGAATTTATCAATTTTAGTCGCCCCCGCCACACAAATCGATAATTTTTGACAATTTCAAACTATGAAACACCCGTTCCGCTAGCCGTTCCGCTGTAGCATTTCACGATGTCCCTCATAAAACATCGATTCTATAGAGATGGCATGTCAAAACAACAATACAGATCGGAAATGGGCATAATTTCTGATATTTTAGGTGTAACCATGGACGGAGGTACACAAGGTGTAATTGTGTCTGCTATCTCTAGACGAGCAAACCTATCACACTATGCAGTGCTCGAAAAGTGTCAAAAACTAATTGATGCAGGCCTAGTAGAATCAATGAAGGACAACAGAAACCGTCTCTTTGTGATTACCGAAAAAGGGATCAGATTCTTCCAAGAATTCCAGAGATTCCAGAATATTGTCCAGACGATGAACCTAAGGTATTAAACTATGGAACAAAGGACACAGTTGGTCCAAGCAGAGTATGCATTGCCAGAAGGAATGCTTTTTGTAAGGATCACATATATTCTGTCAACGATGGTAAATGCTCCTGTCGTAGCGGTATGCTTTTTTTTAGTAGCGATCTCATCATTTGCTCAATATTCATTTAGTTCTAGTTCAACTAAGGTCCTTGACTTTACCATTTATGCAGATGGCACTACTCATGTTTTTTATCAAATCAACGTGAATGAACAATCGCCAGATGCTACGGTAGATCTGTTTGGAAACACAACTGATAACTTTGTCGCTCAGGATGAAAATGGAACTTTACTTTCCAGTAAAATTAACGCAAATTCGGTAACAATCCAAACACTTGGAGCTTCTGTGATTAAAATTGATTATGATACAGCTGATCTTGTGACAAAAAGTGGTAAGACATGGACATTTCATGTTAATTCACCAACTGATTTTTCTATAATCTTACCAAAAAACACTGTAATTGTTGGAATGAGTACATATCCACTTAACATGCAAATTGTTGATGAACAATCCCTTATCACTCTTCCAAGTGGTTCTGCCGATATTAGCTATGTGTTTGGAGTTTTAGGTACAAGCCAAACTGCCACACTTGCTATAGAAAAAGCTCAAGATTTTATTAAAAATATTAATTCACAAGGAATCAAGACACCATTGGCTACTGCAAAACTTACAGACGCTAATTCTGCATTAAGCCAAGGCAAATATTCAAATGCAGAGGTTCTTGCTAATGATGCAAAGAATATTGCTTCTCAAGAACAACAAACGGCTCTTTCAAATCAAAAACCAACATCAGACAATACTCAATTTTTGATTGGCGGTGGCATTGCAGGAGCTGTTGCAGTAACTATTGTTTTGATCAAAAGAACAAAAAATAGTAAACCAGTTAAAACAATTGAATTTTCTAAGAATGACAACTTTGTAGCACCAGATAAAGAAACAATTTTTAGACTCAAACCTGAATTGCGTCAAGAGGACAAAGATATAGTGACATTTATCTCTGAAAATGGGGGTCAGGTTTATGAAAGCGAACTACGTAAAAAATTCCTTTTGCCACGAACAACAACCTGGCGTGCGGTAAAGCGTCTTGAAAGGGAAGGAATTGTAGAAATAGAAAAGATAGACCAACAAAACCTCATTAAACTACGAAAAATGCCGGAGGAAAATCAAGAATGAAACCATTAGCGTTTGTTTTACTTGTTTTGGTTGGAAGTCTGATATTAACAAATCTGCCTGCACCATCTTATGCTGATCCAAATCTTGATACCTTACTAAGAATTGCAACACAAGCAAGAGATAACATCAATATCCAATTATCTCAACTTCCAACAATACCTAATGAAATTAATCAACTCTATAATCAAGGCTCAGAAGAAATGGATGCATTAGCACAATCAGTTTCACAAAATGATCAAACTTCCTCTAAGGAACACTTTCTTTCTGTAATGAAAATTTTCAAAGAGGTAAACGATAAGATATCATCTCTTACACCTATTACAAGCGAACAAATCTCTCAAACTGACATGTTACAATTGAAGAGTGAAATCAATAGAATGAAAATACGTGGAGATAGACTAGAAACAATTGCTACAAAGAACAACGTGGAAATAGATTTCACCAAATTTAATAAAGCAATGCAAGATGCAATACAAAACCTTGATGCTGGCAATGCCGATCAAGTAAAAAATGATCTTGAAACTGCAAATCGATTCCTTCTTGATGCTCACCAACTTCTTGTGGATGCTGCAAAAAAGAAAATATCCGATAGAGCTAAAGACTTCACAGAAAAACAAATTCATAGACTAAGTCATGTAAAAGAAACCAACCCACTACAAAATGTAACACGATCATTTGCCCCTCTCACTACACCTGTACCTAAAATCACTAACGAAAGTCAGACAGAAAATATACCTGATATGATTGTTCAACTCAAACAGCTTGTTTCAGAAGGTAAAATTGATGAAGCAATAAAATTGATAAAATTAATTGAGGCCTTACAAAACCAAGAGGCAAATTCTCAAATACGTACAACTGAAACACCAAAAGCAACACAGCCAGCTAATGCAAATAGTGTTAATTCTCCAGAGATAATAAAACCAGTTAACAACTCAACTACAGTTCAAACAAACTCAACAACTATGCCAAATCAGATTCCACCTACACCTACCACTCCAATTCCACCACCATCTAATGTAACAACACCTCATACACCCATATCTAACACTCCACCCAAAACCAATTTCACAGAGTCTAGTTCTACAACAGCTCCTACTAGCTCCACAATTTCTTTAACTATAAATTCGGCTGATCTATCAGGAAATAAAATTAAAGGTATATGGATCGAACTTCATAATCCAAATGGCAAGGTATTAAAAAGTGGATACACTCCAAGGTCCTTCTCAATATCGTCTGGTAATCAATATGTTATTTATGTATCAAATTGGCAGAATCTTGTCTTTAATCATTGGGATAACGGAAGTACAGATCCATTTAGAACAATTACACCAACACATAGTGTAACTTTAACCGCATACTATTCAACAGACAGTACAACTTCATCTAAAACAACACGCGATGATCACGAGAAACATCACAACGAAGGACAAGATTAAGACAATCATCTACAAAATTTTCTATTCACAAAGTGGTACAAAACTTACATAAGCTTCATATACGTTTTTCAAGGCAACTCATTACATGACTTCTAAACAAATTTCTGTTGGTATAGGCATACCGATGATTGCAGTTGGAGCTTTGCTGGCAGTATTACTTGCCCCAACACAAATTCAACTAAAAGACACAATTGAGTTCATAGGATGTCTTATTGGAATTCTTGGCGTGGTAATTTTCATAGCAGGACTTTTTGTGAGAAAAATGCCACAAATAACATCCTAAGTCTTTATTATTCCAATAGAGATGAGATATTGAATTTCAGCTGTAAATTCTTTGTCTGAGATCAATCCATTTGTCCACCAGTCTGTACTTGTTTTAACCCATCCTGGTATTTTCACATTGGAATTAGATTCACTAGAAGTTATAGTGCCGTGAATTATTCCTTGCCTTATCAGATAGTTTATTCCTGTTGCAAAGTCAGTATTACTAAAAAGATCTTCAGACCACCATTTGGCATGGTTTTTCACCCAAGTTGGTATAGTTATTTCATCTGCATTGCCAAATGGAGAAAATTTCTGAACATCATTATTTGTCTTATCAATCACATACACATTATTTTTTGAATCGATAGCTAATCCAACAGGATTTGTAAATTGCCCAGGACTAGTGCCAAAGGAACCCCAACTAACTAGAAACGTTCCGTCAGAATCAAACTTTTGTATTCTGTAATTATTTGTGTCTGCAACATACATGTAACCATTAGAATCTATTGCTATGGAATTAGGATTGTTAAATCTGCCTTCTTCAGTACCTGTAGAACCGAAATAATTGATAAAATCTTTATTATTATTATATTTCAAAATTCTATTTGTATCTGAAGTTATAACATAAAAATTATTTTGGGAATCAAAAACAATTGAAGTGGTTGCAGTAAAGTTTCCTCCATTGGTAAGAACAGGATGTAATTCATTTTTGTATTTTCCATTAAGATCAAATATTTGGATTTTATTTGTTCCAGAATCTAAAACAAAAATATCCCCGTTTCTGTCTTCAGCTAGAGCAACAGGTGTATGAAACATTCCTGGAACCTCACCATAAGTTCCCCACGCTAATACAAAATTTCCATTTTTGTCAAATTTTTGTATTCGGGAATGTCCTGTGTCAGCTATGTAAACATATTTTTGATCAACCAAAATTCCAGATGGATTTCTAAATTGTCCAGTTGCTGATCCAAAAGACCCCCAAGACAAAAGCAGTTTTCCAGTTGAATTAAATTTCTTGATTTGTGAATTTCCAGAATCTACCACATAGATATTATCGATTGAATCAATTGCAATAGCCCTTGGGTTCTTGAAATTAACATTATCACCAGAACCAAATATGGTAAGTAATTTTGGTTTACTAAATTTAATAGATGAAACCGAGTCGATGCTTTCTAAGGAAAGTCCTTGTACAAAGAATGTTGCAGTTCTTGTGACTCCACCATAATCAATATACATATTCCACATTCCTTGCAAGTCATTTCTGTCAATTTTATGAGGAATAATCATGTCACCTGATTTCATTGGCACAGTAACTTTGAGACTTTGTTTTCCATCTGGATCCTTAAACCAAAAACTTATGGAATTAGTAATCAAATTTGCAGTATGAATTTTTGCACTGATAAGCTCACCAGGTTTGTATTTTAGTTTGTCAAGAAAAATTTCCAAATTAATATTTGGATTTAGAGTAGATTTTGACGTCACTTGAAATGAACTTTTTTGAGTGATTCCCGCATATTGTATTTCCAAATTATAAGTTCCAGGCCTCGTTGTAATATTATCTAGGTGTAAATTTGTATTAACTGAAGTAACTGGAAATGACCGGGATGTTGTATTGCCTAAAGGATCGGTGATTTTCATTGTACCACTTGATTCTTTTATTCTTGTAAATAAGAGGTGTAAATTAACACCATCTCCAATATCGTATCTTGGCTTATCTATTTGCAAAAAAATTGTCATAAGATTTCTTACATCATCTATCAGAAATGGTACTTCAACGGAAAGATTGTAATATTGAATTCTAAACTTATATTCTCCGGGTGGATTATCTCTATCAATAATTTCACGTATTGGAAAATTGTATACTGTACTATATTGAAATGGCATTATGTCAATTTGCCTTAAATTCTTTACAAATTTACCATCGCTATCATAAAAATTCAAATGAAAAACTTGTGCTTTTGCAGCAACAGGAATGTAATATGATGTAGTGATGTTTATTTTCATAATATCTGGTTCGTAGTAAAGCTCTTTGTCTGGAATTGCAATAAATTTGATAGGCTCTACCTTAAACAAAGCTGTCTGCTTTATGCCATTATACGTATAATCTATTGACCAATTGCCAAAGTAATTATCAAATGCATTTCTTAAAATTTGATGAACCACTTTGCCTCCTTTGAACTGATCAAGGGAACCAGAGATGGTAGAACCATCTGGCCTATGTGCTATCCACGATACGGATCCCATGTCATATCCATGTATGTTAAGATCTACACTGATGTTGTCATTTGGACCAAAATTAGTAGATTCTGGAACAGCATCTATTGTAATTGCATGAGCGTCTTGAGGAATTAGAAAAATTAATGCTAGGAAAAGCAATCCTGCACAAAGTATGATTTTCACTACATCATTTTTCTATTTTGAACAAATAAATCATTTTAGTTACTCAGGCATAGATCCAATTGAATAAATATTGAAAAACTACAGATCGATTGCTTGAAAGTAAGACTATTTGAGATATTTACTTCACTTGAAGGAGAAGGAATACTATATGGAACAAAGACACTTTTTGTAAGACTAGCAGGTTGTCCTTTCAAATGTTTTTACTGCGACACTAAAGATTCCTTACCAATGGACTCTGGACAGGAATACACCATTGATGAAGCTTGTAAATTAATAGAAAATAACTTGGAAAAAAACACCTACAAAGTCAATTTTACAGGAGGCGATCCATTAGTTCAATCTGAAGCAGTTTCAGAAATGGCAAAGTTTGTCAAGACAAAAAAAATTCCAACTTATCTTGAATCATCATGTTATGATTCAAAAAGATTTTCCAAAATCCTTTCATATATTGACTACATTAAAATTGAATTTAAGACGCCAGAATCAGAATTTGTTGATCCGAAACATTATTCTAAACTTTTAGAAAATGAATTACAATGTCTTACACTTGCAGTAAATTCAAAAAAAACTACCTATATCAAAGTCGTAATAAATTCAAAAACTCAACTTGGACCATTTAAAAAGCTACTAGAGAAGATTTTCACTAATGTTTCTAAATCAAAAATTGCAGGATTTATAATACAGCCAACCTATGGTATAGCAGAGCCAAGTTTGAAACAGCTTCTTAGTTTTTATGATGCAGTTTATCCATATTATAATGAAGCACGAATAATTCCACAACTTCATAAATTCATAGGTGCACCATGATATGAATAAAGATAGAATAAAACGACTAGTAAGAGAACTAATAGCCGAAATAGGCGAAGATCCTACCCGCGAGGGTCTAGTGGATACTCCAACCAGAATTGCAGACATGTACGCAGAAATTTTCAATGGTTATGACGCAGAATCTGAACTATCTGTCAAGTTTTCTGAAGATTCTGATGTAATTATTGCAAAGGACATTCAATTTTATTCAATGTGTGAACATCATATGTTGCCTTTCTTTGGAAAGATTGCCATAGCATATTCGCCAAACGGCAAAGTTTTTGGAATCTCAAAATTAGTTAGACTAGTAGAAAAATATACTAAAAGATTGCAAATACAAGAAAGGATTACAAAGAACATTGCAGATGAATTGTATTCAGAAGGAGTAAAGGGAGTTATTGTGATCACAGAAGGAGAACATCTTTGCATGAAAATGCGCGGTGTTGAAAACGATGCCAAAGTAACTACCGTTGCATATAGAGGAATTTACGACAAAAAAGAAGCTAGGACAGACATACTGGACATGATTTACAATACCAGCTCACAAACTAAAATAATCTAATTTTTAAAAAAACTAAATAATAACGTCTAAACTACAGCAAAACATGGGCGTACACAATAATGCACACGTGCCAAAAGAATCCTTTCCCACATTCCTATGGTATGCCATTGAATTTTTTATCGTGTTAGGAGCTGCTATTGGAATTTCAATGAATTCCATGAGCTATTTTCAAAAAATAGGATTTACAGAAGACATGACTGATTGGATATTTTGGGGAATAATTGGTGCTGTCTTTCTTGTCTATTATCTAATTGTACGAAATTTTATTTTGAAAAGACCTATTTTATCAAAAATCTAAAGTAGACTAGTTCATGTACTTTGTTTTATCATATATTTTCGCTTTAAGAAATGCGATTTTTCTATTGTTACATGATTCACATCTACCACAATGAATCTTGGCATTGGCATAGCAACTCCAAGTTTTGAAGATTTCATCTCCAAGTCTTTTATAACCAATTTTTAGAAGATCACTTTTTGACAAACCAGCCATAAAGGGAGTCCACACATTGATTTTCTTTCTGAGGTTTTGCTTTATTCCATCAACTTCACCTTCATTAAATGCCTGTTCAATTAGTTTACTAAAGGAAGGTCTACAATCTGGATATCTTTGATCGTCCTTATGTGCACCGTAGGCTACTAATTGTGCATTTTTTGAAAATGCCCATGCAGAAGCAATTGAGAGAAAAACGGCATTTCTTATAGGAACTACAATAGAATAATCAAACCTAGAAGGAATTTTCATTTTTGAGTTTGTAAGAACGTTTGTTTTCTCGTAAAGTTCTTTCATGAACTCTATATTTACAATTTTATGTTCTTTTAATTTTAAAATTTTTGCAAAATGTTTTGCTATTCTTATTTCTTGATTTGCCTTTTGACCATATGAAAAAGTAATTGCATAAAGTTCAAACCTTGATTGTAAATGTACTGCTGTACAAACAGAATCTAGTCCTCCACTGAAAATTATTATTGCTTTTTTCAATTTGAATGGAGTTGTTTTATGCCAAATAAATTGCTTGATTATGCTATAGTAAGTAGTACTGCACCACACAATATTAAGACAGCACCCATGCTGACTCGAATTATTCCACGCTTTTGAACTATTTCTTTAAAATACAATATTCCCCAAGATACTGCAAAAAGAGTAGCTGTTTGAGAAATTGGATATGCTATTGTTATGCCTATCAGACCTACAGCAATTAACACTGATAGACTACCAATATTAAAAAGAGTTCCAGAAATGATTCCAGCAATAGTCTCCTTTTTGATAAATCTTCTTGCAAAGAAAAACAAAGGGATCCCAACTAGAAAAATAGAAAGACTTGCTGAAAAAAATCCCGTTTGTAGAGTATGGGTTGCCTGCATTGGAATTACATAAGAACCTCCTATCAAACCTCCAGCTGCTGCTACTAGGTATCCTTTTTTTTGTATTAATGGATCTCTAGCTCCATTAGTTACAAATGGTAATCCGCATAGTAAAAGTCCTATTGCTACTAATGCTAGAATTAACGAATTAAATTTCTCACCAAAAAATAAAACTCCCCATGTAAATGATGCTATAATACTAAATCCAGCAAGAAATGGAGATGTTCTTGCAAGTCCTATCAGTTTGACTGCATATAGAGCTAGAATATTACTAACAGTCCAAATTATACCTGCTACAAAACCACTTAACTGTATCTCAAAACCCCAGAAAAAACCAATTGGGATAGCAAAAAGAAGAACACCTATAGAAGTTGCTCCTTGTAGTTGCCATACATTTGTGATACCTACTTTTCTAACTGATACAAAAAAAGTTCCCCAGTTTATAGCTGCAAGAACAGCAAAAAGCAGACCCAAGTATATCAAGTTAATTTCTTTGTAAAAATTGTGTTATAACTCGTTTTCTATTATTAGATAACTCATCTAAAGTTTAATTTCTAGAACATTAATTTTCTGTCATGACACCAAAATATCTTCAGATTGAAAAAGATGGCGAGATTGTATTAATAACAATAAACAGACCAGAGAAACTTAATGCATTAAATCTTGAAGTAATGGACGAATTTATCTCAATATTAGATAATTTAGAAAAAGACTCGTCAAAGGTAATTATTATTACCGGTGCTGGACAAAAAGCCTTCTCTGCAGGAGCTGACATTGAATATATGAGTAAGATAGGATCAGCGGAAGCAGAAAAATATGCATTGAGAGGACACGAGGTACTAAATAAGATTGAGAAACTGGAAAAACCTGTCATTGCAGCAATTAACGGTTATGCACTTGGCGGTGGCTGTGAACTTGGTCTTGCATGTGACATTAGGTTTGCTTCTCAAAATGCTCAACTTGGTCAACCTGAAGTTACAATAGGTATCTGTCCAGGATGGGGTGGTACTCAAAGACTTTTACGAATTATAGGACCTGCTAGAGCAAAGGATCTAATATTTACAGGAAGAAAAATTGGTGCAGAAGAAGCCCTTGTAATGGGTTTGGTGAATAAAATAATTCCAAATGAAAGCCTTATTTCAGAATCAAAAGTATATGCAAAAAATATAACAAAAAACAGTAGTTTTGCTATTGGTATATCAAAGATGCTTGTTAACAAAGGGATGGATGCAAATCTGGATACTGGTTTGAAGCTTGAAATCTATTCTTGGTCTCTTTGCTTTTCAAGTAAAGAAAGAGAGCAAAGAATGCGAGCATTTGTAGAAAAAAATAACTAAAGTATTGTTGTACCTTTACTTGGTTTGCATACTACTGTTTGACATTTTGTTTTTGCAGATTTGAATCCTGCTTCCATAGCAGTACAAATCTTTTTTACATTAGATGCCTTTGAGGCAAAGGCAATAACAGAAGGTCCAGCACCGCTTATTGTGAAACCAAGTGCACCAGCTCGAAGAGCATTTTCTTTTACTTGAATAAATCCAGGAATCATATGTTGTCTTGCAGGTTCCACTATTATATCTCTTACAGAACTTCCAATCATCAATGTATCTTGTTTCATAAATCCAGCTGTCATTGCTGCGGCATTTGAGAGGTTATGGACATGATCTGAGAGCTTGATTTGTTTTGGTAGAACGCCTCTAGAAACTTGAGTCTTCTTTGGTGGTATGACAAGTTTGGGAATTGCAACACAAAGAACTAGATCCTTAGGTGGTTCTATTCTTATGATATTAAGTGGATTTGTTCTTACTATGACAAAGCCACCAAGTAACGAAGCTGCTACATTGTCATAATGAATAGAACCCGCACTAGCTTTTTCTCCCATACCTGCAAATTCTACAAGAGTTTTTGCATCAAGATTAAGATCAAATAATGCATCAAAGGCTACGGCAGCAGCAGCAGCAGATGCTGCACTACTACCCATTCCAAAACCTGCTGGTACTCCTTTGTTAATTTTTAAAACAAGACCAGACTTGATCTTGAATTTTTTTGCCATTTCTTTTACAACCAATCCAGCAGAATTTTTTTCTGGTACAAGAGGAATTGAGTCAGAAGTTTGGATTTTAATTCCATTATTACCTTTTTCAAGCTGTATTTTGTCATAATAGGCATCAAGTGCAAGTCCAAACACATCAAAGCCGGGACCTAGATTTGCAGTAGAAGATGGAGCTTTTACAATAACTTTAGAGACCACTATTCTTCTACCTCTTCTCCCAAGTTAAGAATTCTGCTCAAAGCAGCTTCTAAGTTAATCATCCCTTCAGTAGTAGAATTTGAAATTGGAATTAGTCCTTGGGAAAATCCACCAACATTCAAACTTCTTAAAATATTCATAACAAGAGTATAGCTTTCCCCGTCTGATTGTTTGGCTATTGCTTCTTCAAGACTATTTAGATTTGAAGACCATCTTAAAATATCTTTAATTCTATCTTCAATAAGATCAATTTTTGTTAGAACATTAACAAAAGGCAAATTTAGTCTAAGTTTGATTGACGAAGCAAGAAGTGCCATTGAAACAAAATTAGTTGGTGTGGTAACAAGTGAACCATCATGTAGAAATATTGCACTTTTTTGTTCAACATTAAAATTTTGTACAAAAAAAGAACCACTTGTTCTATATGCAAAAAGTTCTATTTGTCCGGGTGTATCAACTATCAAATAGTCTGGATTTACATTATCGACATCTTTTTGCAGTTCATCAATTTTTGATGCAATCAGATCACTAGCCATTATCATTGCACCATTAGGTCCCAAATCATACTGTTTCATTACTGAGAGAAGATCTACATAGTCTCTAACATCAACATCACAAGTATACGGTAAATTTTCTACTCCTGGATCCAAATTTAAAACACCAACAAAATTACCATTCTTTGTATAATAATCAAATAAATTGGCGGTGAGTAATGATTTTCCGGAACCAGCAGTGCCGATAATAAAAATGGCCTTCATTTTGACTAATAACTATTTTTATGTTCAGCTTATATTTCCATCCCTGAATAATGCAGACAATGAATTGGAAAATACTGGCAATTCCAGTAAGTATAATTCCGTTTGTTATAATTGCTGTTACCTTTAACATAAGTCTTGATTCTCTTTTTGCAATAGGTCTACTCCCTTTTGTTGGTGCTGCACTTGCTATGTGTTGTAAATTGTTTACACAAGGTCTAAAATTCAATTATTTAGTAAAAAAATTTCTTGGACCTGTAGAGGCTAATTGGAAAACAATTTCAGTAAGAATTGGAAGCGAATTTGTTACATCTACTACTCCATCATTTGTAGGCGGAGAATTGGCTAGAATAATGTGGTTAAATAAGAAAGGCATTCCAATTGGTAAAGCATCTTGGGTCACGATAATGGAAATTGTTACCGAAGTACTAGTAGCAGGAACTTTTGCTCTTACTGCAGCTGCATTTTCATTTCTTAATGGTGCCTATGTTATTGGGATCGCAATAGTTGCAATAAGTCTGCCTGTCACTGGACTGTGGTGTACGTTATTTTTTTTATCTTCCAAAAGAACTTTTCAAATTCCTTCATGGGCTACAAAACTTGCAAAACGATCTGGACGGGAACGCATAGTAAACTCTCTTGACAAAACAAATCTTTGGATGAAAGAGATTTGTGACATGAGTAGAGAAACCTTACATAACAAGCAAGCAAAAAAAGCCTTTGCTGTGTCAATTATTATTTCTGTCTTTACTTGGGGATTTTACGGATTGTCATTTATGATAATTGCAAACAGTGCAGGTTATGTTATAGATTTCTTTCACTCACTTATGGCTGCAATGGCTTCAAATGCTATAGGAAACTTACCAGTTACAATTGGCGGCTCTGGTCTTACAGAATTTGCAATCTGGGCATATCTTGGACACCTCAATACACTAACCTTTGAGGCAGCAAAAAACAGTCTTCAATGGAATGTTGTAATAGGCTGGAGGATTGCAACTTATCATGTTGGTCTTGTTATAAGCTGGCTATTCTTGATGAAAATTGTATACCCGGGTATAAAGAATACAAAAACTATATAGAAACATTCCACATATCTTTATTAACGCGTTTTTGATGTTGTGCTTTAATGAAACGACTTGCAGGGATATTTCTTATTCTGCTCATTTTAACAATACCAACAATTAGTACTTTTGCGGATACACCAAAGACTTCAAAGATTCCAGTAGTGATACTTTACAAGGAAAAACCAACTGGGCAGGAGGAAAATGATGTACAATCAAACGGAGGAGAGATTACAAAATCCTACAACATCATAAACGGTTTTGCTGCTAACCTTCCGCAAACTGAAATAG
The DNA here is from genome assembly GCA_035935115.1 of Nitrosopumilaceae archaeon. GTDB lineage: Archaea > Thermoproteota > Nitrososphaeria > Nitrososphaerales > Nitrosopumilaceae > TA-20. Next base: position 24,584 of record DASYXK010000010.1, on the reverse strand, counting down.
ACAAACTGAAAAAAGATCCATCAGTTATTAGTGTTGATCCAGATGTCAAAGTTCATGCTTTAGATATTAGTGCTGATAAACAGATTAGAGCTGATCAAGTTTGGGCAAAAGGAGATACTGGAACGGGTATACCTGTTGCCATCTTGGATACTGGAATAGATACTACCCATCCAGAATTTTCTGGTGTAAGAATACTAAAATGCCACAGCGAAATTACAAATACAAATGCTTGCACTGATGGAAATGGTCATGGTACGCACGTTGCTGGAATAGTTGGGGCAGCAGGCGTTAACCCTACTGCAAAGGGAGTAGCCCCATCAACTTCGTTTTATATTGATCAGGTTCTTGATGCTAGTGGTAGCGGCACACTTTCAGGCCTTATTGCGGGAATAGATTGGGCAAGAACCAATGGCGCCAAAGTCATTAGTATGAGCCTTGGTACAACTCCTATTTCTACTGTGGAACCAAATTGTGATTCTGTCTTTCCATCGATGACAACAGCTATCAATAATGCTGTAGCATCAGGAATCTCGGTTGTTGCGGCAGCCGGAAATGATGGTACTAGTGGGGTAGGTCTTCCCGCCTGTATTAGTAGTACAATAGCAGTAGCTGCCGTAGACAGTGCAGATAATGTTGCTTGGTTCTCAAGTCAGGGAGGTCCAGTGGCCGACCATGGAATTGCAGCCCCCGGTGTAGATATTTATTCTTCTTGGTTATCTGGCGGATATGCTATATTGAGTGGGACATCAATGGCTACACCTCATGTAGCTGGCACAATAGCACTTTTGTTAAAGGCAAATCCAACACTCTCGCCAGCTACTATAAAGAGTACTCTCTTTAGTACTGCCTGTACTAGCAGTACCATTCCATCTTGCTCAACAGGAGCAGTACCAAATTTAGTTTATGGATATGGAAGAGTTGATGCGTTAAGAGCTTACAATGCGGTAGCACCCCCTCCATCTGTTACTGTTCCAGCTGCACCAACAGGACTGACAGCTACTGCCATATCAATATCACAGATCAACCTCTCCTGGACTGTACCTGCAAACAACGGTGGCTCTGCAATCACAGGCTATAAGATTGAGAGGTCAACTGATGCCGGCACTACATGGAGTACTATTCTAGCTAACACTGGCAATACTGCAACAACATATTCCAATACTGGACTAACTGCCAGTACCACATACACCTATCGCGTATCAGCAATCAATGCAGTTGGTACTGGACCGGCTTCAACTACAGCAAGTGCGACAACACTAGCTCCTGCACCACCTCCTGACTTCTCCTTAGCAGCAACTCCAAACACTATGACAATTCAGCAAGGAAGTTCCGGTACATCTTCTATCACAGTAACATCAATTAATGGATTCAGTTCGCGAGTATCACTAAATACATCAACGTTACCAACAGGTGTCACAGCCATCTTCAGTCCTGGTTCAGCGACTCCAGCATCTCCATCTACACTTACGATCTCTGTATCTACAACTACTCTTGGACCATTTACCTTTACAGTCATTGGTACAAACGGTACATTATCCCACTCTGCAACTATAACAGTTACAGTTTCTGCACCCCCGCCCCCACCACCACCTAACTTTTCCATATCAGCATCTCCAAGCTCGCTTAACATTGTATCTGGAACATCTGGAGCATCTACCATTACGGTAACATCGATCAATGGATTCACTGGAACTGTCTCACTTGCAGCTTCATCTTCTCTGGGTACATTGCTTAATCCAACATCTATTGCCAGTGGGGCTGGTACATCGCAACTATCCATAACAGTTCCAGCTACTACTGCAGCTGGGACATACACAGTTACAGTGACAGGTACAAGTGGCTCATTGACTCATTCTACAACTATAACAGTTACAGTTTCTGCACCCCCGCCACCACCTAACTTCTCCTTAGCAGCATCTCCCAACTCCCTAACTATACAGCAGGGACTTTCTAGTAGTTCTACTGTAACCGTTACACCATCAAATGGGTTTACTGGTAGCGTAACTTTATCGCTTTCTGGAAATCCTGCAGGTGTAACAGCTTCTTTCTCACCCAATCCAACTTCAACTTCATCCACGCTAACGATAACTGTTGGTTCATCAGTACCAACTGGAATCTATTCTTTAACTGTAACTGGATCTAGCGGTTCACTAACTCATACTACTACCATATCTCTTACAGTTTCTGCACCTCCGCCACCCCCACCACCCAGTGGTTGCCAAGGAGAGTGTAACAATTGATAAAACTTCATACACATAGAACTCATTGAGTTAGAAAGATTTTTGGGAAGTTAAAAATTAAAAGAACTGGAACGATCAAAATAAAACACTTTAATTTAGAAGTTCTTAGTGTAAAACACATGCGGAAGCTGGATATCAAAATAGATGAAGAGAACAAATATCATACGTTTCATCTAGTATGAGCCTTTTATATGGAATAAATACTCAATAGAAACCACTTTATCTTCAAAGACTCTTTTTTGTTTTAATGAATTATGACGATAAAGTAGTTATAATCACCGGAGCTTCTAGCGGTATTGGCGAAGAATCGGCAGTAGAATTTGCCAAACGAAAAAGTAAAGTAGTGTTGGTTTCACGAAATAAACAAAATCTTGACGTTGTAGCAGAAAAAATTAAGAAATACAATTCTGAAATTTTGATCTATCCATGTGATGTATCTCAGAAAGATCAAGTTGAAAAAATGGGCAGAGCTGTTCTAGAAAAGTTTGGTAGAATTGATATTTTAGTAAATAATGCGGGTTTTGGCATTTATAGTCCAATATACGAATCAAAAATTGAAGAAATAGAATCTCAGATGGCGACAAATTATTTTGGAATGGTTTATTGTACAAAGGTATTCCTTCCAAAAATGCTAGAGCAAAAATCAGGACATATAGTAAATGTGGCTTCAGTTGCTGCAAGTTTTGGTATACCTGGAATTGTATCATACTGTGCATCCAAGTTTGCCATGTTAGGTTTCTCAGAAGGTCTTTATCATGAGCTAAAAGGAACTGGAGTTGGGATTACTGTAGTCAGTCCTATCATGGTCAGAACTAACTTTTTAAAACATCAATCTTTCAAATCATTTCCAAAATATTCATCAATGTCGCTTAGTTCTAGTGCTGTAGCTAAAGCAGTAGTAAGAGCATCATCTTCACCAAGATTAGAGATTATCGTCCCGTCATTTGTTAGAGTTGCAGTGTGGTTCAAACAAACATTTCCTTATCTAATTAATCCAATTGTTGGCGCAGCTTTTCGAAAGGCAATGAGAACAAGAAAAGTACCCTAAATTAATCTACAATGGAAATTATTCTTCTTCAGATTCTGATGAACTTGAAGTACCAGAATCCACATCCATTGCTTCAAGTTGTGTGAGCTCAAACTGGTAAATTGCATCCATATCTATCTCCATCTCTTTTTTTAGAAGCTCTACTAGTTTTTTACTTAATGGTGCCTTAACAGAATTAAATGTAAATTCGTATACGACTCCCTTCATCAAGTCCGCAGTTTTGGTTTTTTTTGGTAAATCCAGTGTTATGATACGTCTTCCATCTTCAACTTCTTCATATAGCTGAACATCAATCTTGTAATCTTTATCGTAGATCTCAAGTATGTAACCAGTTCTAGTTACTGACTCGGGTTTGCCAAATTTTGCATTTTTTATTTCATCTTGAGCCCATTTTGGAAGTTCTTTTGCCATTTTTGATTTCACTCTAAAAACTAACTTTGCTTTTCTTTTTTACTTGACGTCCACCAGTCTCGATATTCATCGTGTTTGTCCTCTCTTGTTTTCTCACGACGATTTAATCTATCTCTGATATCACTTATCTGTTCTCTAGTTGCATAAAGACCGCATTTTTTACAGATAAAATGTTTCGTGTTAAGATCAAACTTCATCTCTATCTGTACTTCTTTGGCTGCGCACTCCGGACAATCAGTCAATGACGCAAATCATCAAAATTATCCATAAAAGCCTTTGCCAATTTTCTGGTACGCGGTCTCTATCGTCATCCCTTTCGGTCAGTTCGCCCATCGAAAATGCCGCGTACCAGATTTGAAACTAAGTAAAGAAAAATTATAATCCTTTCTAACTCTCTAGCATTTCAGAAATTATTTTTGCCGTGTTTTGTGCACCATTTCTATTAAAACTTCTAGCAAATTCAGTAACATGTTCCAAATATACCTCATAATTTTTTTGTATTTTATGAACACCCATTATAGCTTGTTTTTTGTTTGTTGCAAGAACACCTAGATGTTTGTCTTCTGCCCATTTTATCTGGTTTGTATGTTCATCATAGATTGGAATACCTATGATTGGCTTTGCTTTTATTCCAAGTATTTCACCCATTGCTGTATGTGAACCGTTTATCACAGCATATTTACACAAATCCAGGACTGTGTTCTTTTCCTGTTCTGACAAAAATCCAACATCAATTTGAATCCAATCTATTTTTTTATCAAGAGCTTCAGAAAAAGAATATGCTTTACCGTCTTTTCCAGTAACTCTATTTATAGTTGGATCATTTTTGGCATGAGAGACTATTCTCTTTTCATTACGCATCTCATTTGCATGAAAAACTTGTTTGTATTTTTTACCAGTTGCATCATTGGTAGATTTGTTACCAGTTCGCATCCAATATCCAAAATCTTCATCCTCAATTAATTTTTCTAAATCTGATTTTGGTTTTGTATTTGTTATTATTACATTTGAAAAATGTCCTGCATAAACTACTTTTTCCTTTATCTTATCTGTGAAGTTGAGATTGTACTCACAGATAGTGTTTGGGGGAGCAGAATCAGCCACTACTATCTTTGTAGCTTTTGCTATCTGTTTTGATATGTAAACTACTGAAGGATAAAAATAGGAATGTGATTTCCAAAGTTTTGGTTTAAACTGGTTTGTTACAAATACACAATTAATTCCTCTTTTTTCTGCTAATACGTTAGATCCAACATCACCATCATTTATTACAAGATCAAATTTTTGCGCATCGTATAGTTTTACTTCTTTTATTAGATAGCTTGAAATTTGTTTAACTAAAGGTGGATTCCCTGAAACTGGAAGTAAAAAATTCCACAGTGAACGTGTTACACTCGGACCTTTCTTTCCATCAATTGGTGTTGGCATGAAAATTTCGTGAATATGTTGTTTTTTTGTAGGAAATTTTTCAAGTAGTTTTTGATATATTTCACCCTTACTTGAATAATGAACCTCAAACTCTGATTTTATATATTTAGGCAGAATCAGATCTAATGCCATCATTCTTGTGTAATGGCCATTTCCCCACGGGTAGATGAATTCACCTATCTTTAACACGAAATAAAATCAATACATCCCGTTTAAATTCTCAATGATTAGATTTTAGTGAATCAATAATATCGTGTACATTTTTTGTACCTGTTTTAACCACAATTGTCTTTCTTGAGTTTATTGCGATCTGTGAAACCTTGCGAATTCTATCTTTTTGGAAATTACTACCTTTGAATTTCAATTTACATAAATTTTGTATTTTAGACATATATTTTTCTAATCCTAATTCGGTTGCGTTTTCAAAAATACTATCGTCTATTCCTAGAAGAGGAAACCATGGCATAAGATTTTTTTTCAATATAGCTTTGGCATTATATTCGATAAACCAAGAGGGAAACATCAGTGAGGAAATCGCAACTGATACCCTTTCTATTTTTGCTCTTGTTGCAATAGCTGTAAGCATCTCTGTGATGGCTACAGTCTTGAACAAAATGCCTGAACTTCCAGATGACTTTAGAGAAAGTTTGCAAAACTCAAGTTCAACCTTATCTTGTACTATATGTGATAGTATTTGATTTATCATCTTGATTGTGTTTAGAAGATCTGGTTCACTTTGATAACACACTAGAATTTTAGGTTCAAATCCCATCTTAATTATCTGAAGACACGTGATTGCCGAAAATTCATCATGTACACAACAAAGAATTTTTTCATTGTGTGAGTTGTAGGGAATTCCTCCATTACCTTTATCGATAAAAATACAGATGTAGGCATGTGATTTTGTAAGATACGTATAGAGAAGTTTATCATAGGTTGTTTCAGAACCCGGTTTTGTTTGCAGATGAGAAGTCTTTTCAATAAGTGAAGACGTTGCAGCTAGCTCCAAGTCTTTTGGCATATATTCAGTCGTTTGTCCTTCTACTTTTATTAGGAATTTTTCCCCCCTGAGAAGAAGATTTGAACCAATTTTAGCAATGTTGGAAAGGATATTATCAAATCTATTTTCTACTTCTGTTGCAATTGCTATCCTTTCAATTCCAAAAAGTGTACCTATTATGGATGATGCAATGACAGGATCCTTTGCATCTATTATTATGACAGAATCATTTTGTTGTATTTTATTATAACTCTGGTTTTTCATTTTAAGAATTTTAGTTATGTTTGAAATTAAATAATCAATTTTGTTAAGAGAAAATATAGTAGGGAAAACGATAATTACTGTTTTCTCACCCATTTACTTTCTTTGTTCCAAGTTCTTTATAACTCTAGAATGGGTTTTCTTTCTGGTTCAATCTAGTAATAATTATATGACCAGAAAGAACGCAATTCCATATGGGCAAGTTTACTGCAGAACAAATTAACCAGTTAAATAATGATCTAAAAACTCCACAAGAAGTTCTAAAGTGGGCAATAGATAATCTTCACCCAAAGCTAGGAATGGCATCAAGTTTTGGCGCAGAAGACGTAGCTGTAATCGATATGATGATGAAGATAAACCCAAAGGCAAGGATCTTTACTCTTGATACAGGAAGGCTTAATCAAGAAACATATGATGTAATGGATGAAATACGAAACAAATACAACATCAACATTGAAGTGATGTTTCCAGATCAAAACGAGGTAGAACAGATGGTTCGAGTAAATGGAATGAATCTGTTTTATCAAAGTATAGGAAACAGAAAACTTTGCTGTGGGATAAGAAAGGTTCATCCTTTAAATAAAATGCTTGCAACATTAGACGGCTGGATAACTGGACTACGAAATGACCAAACTCAGAACCGTGCAGGCTCGAAAAAAATTGAAGTAGACGAACAGCACAATGGCATGATCAAAATAAATCCAATAATTGACTGGAGTTGGGATCAAACTTTGGATTATATCAAATCAAACAATATTCCATATAACAAGTTACACGATAAGGGTTATCCTAGCATTGGATGTGAGCCATGTACACGAGCAATAAAACCTGGTGAACCACTAAGAGCAGGGCGATGGTGGTGGGAAACCGATCCGGAAAAAGAATGCGGTTTGCACGCAGATCACGGTAACAAGTGAGTCTTTTGGAACAAGGTAAGGGAGTTGCTAGACCGCATGGCGGCAAGTTAGTAAACAGAATAACAACTAAAAATTCTTCAGGGGCATACTCAATATCAGTTAATGCTGATCTTGCAAGCGACATTGAAAACATAGCAGATGGAATTTTTAGTCCGCTGGAGGGGTTTTTATTACAACAAGACTTTGAAGCAGTAGTTAGCAAAGGAAGATTAGCAAACGGAATTCCTTGGACAGTTCCAATTGTACTTGATGTAGACAAGCAAACAGCTACTAAAATGAAAGATGCACATGATGTTAACCTAAAAAATCCTCAGGGCGAAGATTTTGCAATTTTACATATTGAAGATGTGTATACTTTTGACAAAAACATGACTGCAAAGGGTGTCTATGGTACAACTGATCCAACCCATCCAGGTGTTGCAAAGACCATGTCAATGCAGGACTTTCTTGTTGGGGGAAAAATTGACTACATCAAAAGGCCATCTGATGTACCCATACGAAAATATCGAAAGACACCAATTGAAACACGATCAAGCTTTGAAAAATCAGGATGGAAAACCATTGTAGCTTTTCAGACAAGAAATGTACCACATGTAGCTCATGAAATGCTTCAAAAGGCATCCCTTAACACACATGATGGTCTTTTTGTAAATCCATTGATAGGCAAGAAAAAATCAGGAGATTTTACGGATGAAGTAATAGTTGGTGCCTATGAAACATTAATCAAGTATTATTATCCACAAAATCGATGTCTGCTAGCAACACTTCATACAGAAATGAGATATGCTGGTCCAAAAGAAGCAATTCATCATGCCATAATGAGGAAAAACTTTGGATGTACTCATATCATAATAGGTAGAGATCACGCAGGTGTTGGAACTTTCTATGATCCATTTGCTTCACAGAAGATATTTGATGAATATCCTGATCTTGAGATAGAACCTGTTTTTTATCCTGCATTTTTTTATTGCAAAAAATGCCTTTCATTTGCAAGTGAGAAAAATTGTCCACATGGACCAGAACATCAAGAACAACTTAGTGGTACTAAACTAAGAACAATGATTCTTGATAAACAAAGCCCATCAGAATATATGATTAGACCCGAAGTCTCCAAGATAATAATGAGCTGGGATAAACCCTTTGTTGAATAAATTTTTATTAAAAATTTCCTCATCTAGTTTTATGCATCGTATTGCAATCTTTGTTCTTTTATTAACAATTCCACTTTTTCCAGCATTTGCACAATCTCCAATGAATAAATCAGAACGCCTAGATTCGGTAGAAATTCCATTTAGTGCATTTAATGTAGTTAGTCATAATGCAACTGTTTTTAATCTTGAGCACGAACATGCTACAAACTGGCAAATTGAAATTCAAAACAAACTTCTTTATGCAAACCCAAATGGTAATGCTGTAGTACGAATATACGATAACTTGAACACAGAAAAATTTGTTGAATTTGGTATGGGTAGCCAACCTGATTACAAATTTTGGGTAGCTATCAATACTCCTACTGATGGATATTTTGTAATTCATCCACCAGAAAAGGCAGGTTGGTCTCCAGATAAGGTAATTACTGTTCAGCATTCAAGTAATAGCGGTCTCTCTGTAACAGTTGGACCCAAAACAGTTGTAGATCAATTAGATGTGGGAGATTTTACAATAAAGAATTTTGCTGTTTATGGAATGGGTTCTTCTAGTGATCCACCTGCAACAAACTCTGGAAGCGTGACTCTTAATTTTCTATCTGGAGATCCTGCTCAAAATCCAATATTTTACATGCCAATGATTGTCCTTACGGGAACAGCAGTTTTGATAATAGTACTAGTAAAAACTAAGAAGCGAACTTAATCTTGTAATAATTGCATTCCTTTTTTATCTGACAAACATCACACATTGGAGATATTGGTTTACAGATGTTTTGACCATACATAACAAACATGTCATTTATTTCAAGCCAGTATTTTTTTGGAATCTTTTTCATTAATTCAAGTTCTGTTTCTTCAGGGGTTTTTGTTTGTACTAGACCTAGTCTATTTGAGATTCTATGAACATGAGTATCTACTGGTATCGCAGGCTTTTCAAATGCATATACGAGAACACAATTTGCAGTTTTTCTGCCAACTCCTGGAAGCTTTAACAACTCTTCCAATGTATCTGGAACTCTATCCGCATATTTTGAATGAATGAGTGATGCAACTTCAATGATTCTTTTTGCCTTTACGTGATAAAATCCAGTTGACTTGACTATTTTTTCAACATCTGATAATTTGGCTTGTGCAAGTGACCTAGCAGATTTGTATCTTGCAAATAATTTTCTTACAACAGTAGAAGTATTCTCATCTCGTGTCCTTGCAGAAAGAATAGTACCAATGAGTATACTAAGAGGACCACCTGTTTCAGCTTCACGTAATTCTCTTAATGCAGTCATTCTAGGTGGTTTGACAGAATTCATTGTTTCCATCATACCATGCAGAATTTTTTTCATTTGTTCCAAGTTCTTGATCATATTTTAGACCATACAAGTATTATATCTGTTAGAATAAGGACGCATATTGGATTTAACAAAAGATGAAGAAGCTGCATTAAAGGGCGAACAAGGAGAAACACTTGCTCTTGCATACAGAGTACTAGTCGCTATAGGTGAAGCTACTAATGCTGATCGCCTATTACCTGTAGAATGGGCTCATCTTTCTGGAATTAATTATAATACCATAGGAGATGCGGGGGAGGAATTTCTTGCAAAGTTAAGTAAAGATGCCAAATTCAAAATTAAAACTACAGTAAATCCAATGGGTTTTGATTTTGATACTGTTGAAAGATATGATCTTGATGATGAATTTATTACAAAACAAAAAAGCATAAAAAATTCTTATGAAAAGATGGGAGCAATCCCATCTTTTTCTTGCATTCCATATGAGATTTTTGATTTGCCAAAAAGTGGTACCCATGTCTCTTTTGCTGAAAGTAATGCCGCGATTTATGCAAATTCCATATCAAAGCTTAAAACAAACAAGGAAGGTGCGTTTAGTGCACTTGCAAGTGCATTGACAGGCAAAAGTCCTTTTTCTGATCTAAGAAAGGATGAGACCAGAGATCCTAATTTGACAATACGCATGAAAGCGGATAGAAAAGATGAACTTGCGTTTGGACTGCTAGGATATTATGCAGGAAAAGTAGCAGGAAGCTCTGTTGCCATTTCTGGAGTAAGCGAGCTTGATAGACGTAGCTGCAAATCACTTTGTGCTGGAATGGGAACATCAGGAGCATGTGGAATGTTCACTTTGGGAGATGCAAAGGGGGAAACGATTGATTTTGACAAAAAAGAGATGCAGAAAACTCATGATGAGCTAAACACTGCAGATTCTGGTGACATTATAACTCTGGGCAGTCCGCAGCTTGGTCTTGATGAAATATCAGATCTTGCAGGTATGCTAAAGGGAAGAAGCTTCAAGAAACGTTGTATGGTCTTCTGCCCACGAGCAATTCAGGAACAGGCAAGAAAGTTTGGTTATGCAAAAGAAATTGAACGTGCTGGGGGAGAAATTCTTTATGATTGTTGTATCTGTCTTACACCTTTGATTGATAAGAAAAATGTAGATGGTGTGATTACAAACAGTGTAAAGGGTGCATATTATCTACGAACCTCAAATGGAGTAGATGTAAACCTAAAGAGCCTCAGTCAAATTGTAGAGGAGGAAACAAAATGACCATAAAAGTAATTGTAAAAGGCAAAGTCCAAGGTATTGCACTAGTTGCAAAAAATCCGATGAATTTTCTTGGTGCAGTTGACAAAAAAACTGGCAAAGTCAGAGATGAAAAACACGATCTCTTTGGTAAATCTCTTGCAGAAAAAATTCTTGTTTTTCCATTTGGTGTTGGAAGCAGTGTTGGGGCTTATACCATATATTCTATAAAATCTAACAAATGTGCTCCGCAGGCAATGATTTGTTTAAAGGCGGATCTTACTACTGCTTCTGGCTGTGCTCTTGCAAACATTCCTCTAGTTGTAGCATCAAAAGATGAATATGATTCCATAAAAGACGGTGCAAAAATTATTCTTGATGCAGAAGATGGAAAAATTCTATAGAGAAACTCTTTCTACATTTCCGTTTGGTTTTGTCTCACTGAAAACAATTCCTTCAAATTGTAGTATTATGGTGCTTTTACTCTTCCAACAATCAGAGGGTGCACCTGCCTTCTCACACGTGTGATTAAGAAATTCCTCTTCATTCCAACCATATTCAACAGGAACTTGTGGTAAAAGAAGACCAGAACCAAACTCCCATTTTACAATAAGGCCGTCTCTACCTACTTTTATCTTACTAGTATATTCAAGTGGATTTGTTACTTTTACTTCTTCAGGAGGAGTCAAAATGGTTACCTCAAAAGAAATCTCATTTAATTCCTCATATTGAACTTGTGGAAACCTTGGATCTTCGGTCGCAGAAGCAATAGCTGCATCTACAAGGGATTGATAGAGTTTTTTTGTAGGTGTTGGAAATCCAATACACCCTCTGAGATTTTCTTTTTTGTTCAAAGTTACAAAGACTCCGGAATTATACGAAAATTTTACCTTAAAATCTTCGGGTAAATTAATTTTTTTTCCTGTTTTAAGATATTCTGTTACTGCAGCTCTAGCTGTTTTTACTATGGTCTCTCCATCCTGATCTGATAGTATCATTGTAATCTGTTGTTTAATTTATTAACAAATTCTTGAAGCTTTGCAAAATGTGTGCCTTCCCAATAGATCTTTTTACATGAATCACACATCCAAAACTTTTCTTCCCTCTCCAAAATTCCTTCAGGAACTTTGCCTATGATTCGGTATTTTTCTATTGACTGTAAACTACCATTGCATACTATACAACGAGAATTGTTTGTATCCATTACAAATCGATCAAGTTTTATTTTTGCATTTATTTGTGCAATTTGTTCAAGTTCATCATTTCCTCTGATAAGAACAAAAGCAACATTTTGTTTCTCAGCAATTTTGGTAAGCTGTTCATCCTTTGTTAAGATTATTCGTTTTTCATTTTTTGCTATTGCAATGAGCTTATCATCTTCAATTGATGAAAAATATTTTGAATCATACCCAAGAATTCGTAATTTTTTTGCTAGATTGCCAAGCATTGCATCTACTATGAAATTAGGTCTTTTTTCACTCAATTAAATGCCTGCCCTATGCCTGATTCCACTATATGACTATCTCCTGCAGGTAAAACTCGAATAAAGTCATCAATACTTATTGCTTTGACAATCTCTTCTTTTTCTTTAAATTTTTGAAATTCAATTTTAATTTTTTTTGCAGCTTCTACCATTTCTATACCAGATGGTTCAATAGTAACATAGTAAATACAATTTTTTTTGATTGGTTCTGATGGTCCGCACATCAACGAGTAGCTATCTCCCTTTTGATAAAGTCCTACAGAAAGTTGCAATGTAGTTACCTGAACAAAATTTCTTGTTCCTTCAACTACAAATGAACCCTTTGCAATAAATTGGCCACTTGGTGCTGCTGTTTTTATCTGATCTGAAGTTACCCAATATGCATTTAATCCATACAATCCTTCCCTCCAAGCTCTGCTAAAACAAACTGTGGCATGTGCAGTTTCCTTTACGCTTGTAACGGTATCATTAGAACTATTTTTTAATAAGAAAAAAGGTGATCCGACAATTTCTGCATGAAATACTTTATCATCTTTTTCAAGATGTTTTCTTATGACTGATGAATTTGATGATGCGTCACGGCCTCCTATTGCCAAAAGACCATCTGAAGTGAAAAACCACCTGTATCTCTCATACCATTCCTTCTTTTTTTGTACTGAAAAAACTACAGAGTCTTTTGCAATATTAGCTTGTTTTCTAAATCCCTCCAAGATTCTTTCAGTTTTTCTCTTTTCTAATTCTATGGTCTCAATTGCTTTTAATTGCTTTTTTGATTCATTAAATAATGTTGATGCAATTGCTGGTATGGATGAATCTGGATTTATTTTTATTTTCTCATTTTTTACTATTAGAAATGAAATTCCTCTTTCTTTTGCAAGTAAAGTGTTCTGATCCTTAAACATCTGTAAAATATTAGGATCCTCAAGTGAGGCTACTCCTTTAGAAGTAAGTTCTAAAAGAGATTTTGCTACAGCTGAGATTGAATCAGTTCTTTGCTTAACTGTAGAAATTGCTTTAGTTTGTTCCTCTAATTTATGTTCAAATTCCTCTATCTTTTGAGTAACAGTGTTTGCTTGTGATGTTTTGCCAGCTTCAAGAAGATTTTCTGTAAAAAGTAAATCAAGACCCTCCATAAAACTTGCTACTCTAGTACAGTTTTTGTTTTCTATATTTCCTAGCGGTAAAGGTAAAACATCTGATGTTTTTTCATCACGTACCAATATTGGTTCATGAATTCCATCTACAACTTTTTCTGTAATAGATTTTGTAACATTAAAAATTTTTTCTATATCGTTATCAGAAATGCTGTTTCCTGGTGACTGTGGATCTATATTTGCAAGCTTCATTATTTCTTCCGCATATTTTGTAGGAAGTCCTAGAGTTCTGCCTATCCACCTTACTATGGCAGTTGAAACTGATTTAATATCCAAAAGATCTTTTAATGCCATTTCAAAAATGTTTAAACCCCCTAAAGGAGGCAATTCATAATTAAAGCCTACATTTAATTTTCTATGTCTGACATCGATTGAATGCAATAAAGAAAGAATTTTCATTTCTTTATTACATAGAACAATATTGCCATCACCAAAAAATTCCCCTACGAGAACAAATTCTTGATTTAATCCACTAAATGTAATGTATACAATTCTTTCTGTGCCAATTTGTTTTATCTCAGAAATTTTGGATCTTAGAAGATCATTTCTTAATCGCTTTACTAATCTATTTTCTTCAATTTGTTCTATCTTTCTTGTAGTAATCCAGAAGCCAAATGTAGAAAACATTAACAAGATATCTGGCTTTTCAGGATGATGTAATTTGAAAAGAATACTATTACGGCTTATTCCATAGATATTACTTACATAATACTCGCTTGTCTTTTTACTAATTTCATTTACCAAGTAACGTAACTCGATACCAGCTAGTGTCATAATGAAGAATTATTACTCTAAAATTATACTGTTGCTATTGGATAGTCATCCAAAGATTTTAAACAAGGGTGACTGTGAATCATTTTGTAAATTTAATTGACTAGACATCCAAAAAAAGAAAAAGAAAAGCCTGCTCCAAATAATCCAAACACAAAAGATACATCTCCAGAGGTCTCTACGCCAAATCAGACAGAAGGGGTTAAGCGAAAAAATCCACTTGACAAACTTTTCTGGCTTCGTGTAGGTATGGGTATACTTGCAGGAGCACTATCGGCAGAACTTGGATACTCTATTGAAGAGACATCAAGGCCATTTTTGGGATTTGGAATCATGATTATCTTGTTTATCATATCATATGCTATAGCAAAAGCAATGCGGATACAGTTACCAGCTTCTGATAAGAAAAAACTAATCATGACGGGTATAGGAAGCTACTTTTTCATGTTCGTATTTAGCTGGATTCTTGTAAATACCTTGATTCATCCAGAAGTAGGTTTACAAGTTATTAGGTAGCACTAAATATCAAGACTGCATCATTTATCTAGAATGTGGAAACATAGCACTCCGGGAATTCCTGATGAATTTTTTGAGAGAGCTGAAGAAGTTCCTATAACTAAAGAGGAGGTAAGAGCTGTTCAGATAAGTAAAGGAAGGCTCTCACCAGGTCAGACAATCTATGATGTTGGTTGTGGAAGTGGTTCTGTATCTATTGAGGCTGCTTTACAAGTACAACAATCAGGTAAAGTATTTGCGATTGATCTTGACCCTAATGCAATAGATTTAACCAAGAAAAATCTTGCCAAATTCCAAATTTCTAATGTCACAGTGATTTTAGGTAACGCTAAAGAAAAAATTTCAGAATTGCCAATGGCTGATGCGATTTTCATAGGGGGTACAGGTGGTGACACGGTAGATATTGTAAAACTTTGTGAATCCAAACTTAAACAAGGTGGTAGAATAGTAATAGGAACAATCCTCATCGAAACTCTGTTTGCAGTTTTAAATGTAGTTGAAAAGCTCAAATTCTCATCAATAGATATCACACAAATTACAATTTCAAAGAGCCGTAAAACCTCTACTGGTACAATGATGCTTGCAAGAAATCCTGTCACAATAATTTCTGCATCAAAAATCTAGCGACAGCGAAAATGTTTCATTAAATTTGAATCCAAAAATGTTCCATAAAGTTTTCATTTTGTTCCTGTTATGCAACGTTTCTCTAAAATCTAGCTTTTAATTAGGCAGAATTTTGATTGCAATTAATGTTTGAGCTTATTTGTGTTGGCTGTGGTCCTGGTGATCCAGAGCTTTTAACGGTAAAGGCAGTCAAAGCAATAAAAAGTGCTGAAGTGATTGTCTGTCCTACCTCTAAAGAAGGAAAACCCAGCATTGTTTATTCAATCATAGAATCATTAGTAGACAAGTCCAAAAATATAGAAGTTGTTAACTTGGTGTTTCCAATGGTTAAGGAGAAAGATACTTTAGAAAACAGCTGGCAACAAAATGCTCAAACCATTGCAGAGAAGGTTCTTTCTGGCAAAAAAGTAGTTTACCTTACAGTTGGTGATCCGTATCTTTACAGTACATGGATCTACATTGATAGAGAATTACAAGCAAAATATCCTGAGATAAAGATTAGTGTTATACCAGGAATTGTATCTATGTTTACTTTTGCATCCAAAGTAGGAATTAGTCTTGCAGAAGGTGCAGAAACAATGGCAGTGATTCCATCTTGTTATGATCTATCAAGAGTTAAGGAAACTGCAAAAAATTGTGACACTATGATATTTCTAAAAGATGGAAGATATTTTGATCAGGTAATAAAATTACTAAAAGAAGCTGGCTTTCCAGACAGCTCTATTTTTGCAATTGGCCAAGATATAGGAACTGATCAAGAAATAATAAAAAAGTTAACTCTAGGCGAAGTTACCAAAGATACTATGACCACAAAATACTTTTCAATCATGGTGGTAAAGCGTGCATAAAGTTTACTTTGTTGGCTGTGGTCCAGGTGATCCCGATCTTATTACAATCAAAGCAAAAAAAATAATTCAAAAGGCAGATGTCGTAGTGTACTCTGGTTCATTAATTCCAACTCCAATTCTCAATTTCTGTAAAAAAGCAAAATTACATGATGCATCAAAACTAGTACGAGAAGAAATTTTTGAAATACTAAAGGAAAATGCGAAGAAAAATAAAATTGTTGTAAGACTACATGACGGTGACCCAAGCATATATGGTGCAATAAAAGAACAGATAGACAATCTGCAGCCAGAAGGTATTGAATCAGAAGTTGTTCCAGGAGTAACATCGTTTTTAGCATCTGCTGCAGCACTTGGTATACAATTAACGCTTCCCGGTGTAACTCAGACCATGATTATAACAAGAGCAGAATCACGTACCAAAGTTCCTAAAGAAGAGAGAATCTCAGAGCTTGCAAAGCATAAAGCTACCATGATATTCTATCTCAGCGTTCATCTTCTCTCAGATATTGTAAAACAAGCAATAGGTAGTGGATATACAACTTCTACTCCTGTTGCAGTAGTTTATCGTGCAAGCTGGGACGATCAAAAAATAATTACTGGAACACTAACAGATATAACAAAAAAAGTCAGAGACGAAAAAATTACCAGAACGGCAATTGTCATAATTGGTGACGTGATAAAACCAAAATCTTACGAGTATTCTAAATTATATGATAAAACTTTTAGCCATGGATTTAGAAAAGCGAAAATCAAATTATAATGATCTAACTTTATTTTTGATTCCTATTTTGGATAGTTTTTTTTGAAAAACTCGCACATTTCCTGATGCAAAAATAGTTAATGATCTTGTTTTGTTCTGACTTTTTAATTTCTTTGCAATTTTATCTGCAACAATACTTCCAGGATCTAAAAACATAATATTTGGAAAAACTTCTTTTAAGAATGGTAAAAGAAAAGGAAGATGTGTACTGGATAAAGTGGCAACATCAACATTATGTTTTATAAATGGTTTGGATAAAATCTTTTTAATTTTATTCTTGCATAATTTTTTATTATCAATAAATTTTCCAGATTCAACAAGATCTACAAGTGGTGATGCATTAATTGTAATAACTTTGATTTTTTTTGGAACATTTTTTTTAATATAATTCTGTAATGTATTACTTTTAATTACAGACTCTGTAGCAAGAATTGCTATTGTCTTGGTTTTTGTTTTTCTTTTGGCATCTTTTAATGGTGGAAAAACTCCAATAACTCGTGGGCTATTGATAATTTTTTTTAATAAAAGTGACGGTGTGTTCGAACCAATTACTATTAGATTAGGGCTGAAACTTTTATCTAATACTCCAATGGTAGATTTTATTATTTTTTCAAGTTCCAGAACAGATTTTTTGCCATATGGGAAATTCCTTTGATCTGCAAAATAGATTATATCTGCAATGATTTTTTTCTGAATTGGTTTAATTATTGAAAATGATCCTAAACCGGAATCAAAGACAGCAATTTTTACCACAAACCCCAAATTGCTATGTACCTGATTTACATTTTGTGAGCTAAATTTAGCCTAATGTTGATGATAATATACACCTGCCATTAAGAATCAAATTTTAAACTACCTCGCATGACCGGCTTCGATAAAACCTGGACTCGACCAGAGTCTGTAGGTATAAGCGAAAAAATACGTGAAACTGTAAAACCACAGGGAGCACTCAAACCTAGGATAGAGGGTGCTGTGAACAAATTACAGGGTCAAATATCGAAGATGGATTCTATGTTGGGAAAGCTAAGGGAAAGAGATGCCCAGCTTTTCAAACGAATCGTAGCCGCAATGCAACAACACGATGCTAGTACAAGCAGAGTTCTGTCAAACGAACTTGCAGAAATTAGAAAGGTCACAAAAATGCTAGGAAATGCAAGAATGGCATTAGAACAGGTACAATTACGTCTAACTACCATCCACGATCTTGGAGATGCAATGGTAGCAATCGCACCAGCAATGTCAACAATGAAGGGACTCAAATCATCCCTTGGAAGATTCATGCCAGAAGCAGATTCCGAACTAAACTCTATGACCCAGACACTCAACGGACTAATGATGGATTCGTTAGCAAGTGGAGACTTTAGCGTAGACTCTGATGTATCAAACGAGGAGACAGACAAGATCCTACAAGAGGCATCGGCGGTTGCAGAACAACAAATTGGCGACAGATTCCCATCAGTTCCATCACCCTCGGGTGTATCGTCACAATCTACATACGAGTAGGGAGAACTCGCAATGGGAACCTGGCGAATACGTCCTCTTTTTCTGTTTTAATTTCTAAATCATTTCATTATATGTTGTGATTATGATTGCAAGCTTCATTTAGTTTCATCTATGATCCTTTTTGCAGTAGAAAAAATTGAAGACCATTGTTCCCAAATAAGGCGACCTGTCTGTGTATTTTGTCGACTAGGATGATATGTACATAAAATAATCCATCTTTCAAAATTAAATAAATTTCCATGAGAAAACTTGATTCCTTTAATATGTAATAATTTGCATATGGAATCAAATCCTATCTTTCCCAGACATACAATGACTTTGATATTTCTTAGAATGGATAATTCTTGTTTTATATATGATGAACAATTATCCAATTCTTCTTTTAGTGGTTTATTTTGTGGTGGTGCGCATCTCACTGATGCTGTAATATATGCATTAATTAATCTAAAACCATCTCCTACTCTTTCACTGGTAGGCTTTGTCGCAAATCCATTTTCATATAGCACTTTAGCTACCCAGTCACCTGAACTATCTCCTGTAAACATTCTGCCTGTTCTGTTTCCTCCATGTGCGGCAGGAGCAAGACCAACTAAAAGCAATTCTGCATTAAAATCTCCATATCCAGTAAGAGGTTTTCCCCAATATTTCTGGTCATGAAATCTATTAACTTTCACTTTTGCTACAGTTCGTATGTACGATGCTAGACGGGGACATTTTTTACATCGAATTATTTTCTGATTTAGCTTATCAAGTTTTTGTCTGCCTATCTTATTTTCTATCATTTAACAAAATAATTAACGTGTAATATCAACATAAAGTAACTTATGTGGATTGCATTATATTTTTAACTAGAGTGTAAGGATAAACCGAGTTTCTTAAATCATTATGGTTTGAATATCATATATGAAAGTTTTAATTATTGTTTTAATTTTGATTCTTGCAGCATCAGTATGTGTAGTGACATTAGTTACAAATGCTTATGCAATTGGAATAGAGGCTCGTAACCAAGAAGGAAAGCTTGTTTTTGGTAACTCGGAATCATCATCTCATGCACATAATGCCTTTGAGTTTGGAGTATGGGCATTTCCTATTTTAGCTACAAACCTAATTCTTCTTTTACTAGGAATTCTATATTATAAAAAAAGATTACCAGCGATAGTAAAAAAAATAATCGATTTCATTTTAAATTTTGAAGTTTCAAGAAAAATTGCACTCATAATAGTTATAAGTTTAATTGCAATTTATGTGATCTTTAATGTTAGTAAGATCTGGAATCCTGAAGAAGAATCATGGGGTGATTATCAAAGTGCTGTCAGTGGAGCCAAAAACTGGTCTTTTGTTGGTAGTGTAACACTAAATTCAGGTTCAGATCTTGTAATTCCTTTCCTTATAATCTCAGTTAGATATTTACTTCTTTCAATCTCACTTAATATTCTTGGAAATATTAGAATCATACCATTTACTGTCAGTATTTTACTGTTGGTTGTGACCTACTATCTTACTTCAAAGTTATCAAAAAAAAGATTTGCAGGAATAATATCAATTGTAATTTTACTTCAAAGCAATCTATTTTTGAAATATAGTGTTTCAGCTACTGAAGACAACACGTGGACATTATTTTATGTTCTTTCGTTGTATTTGATATACAAAAAGTGGTTTTTGTCTCCTCTCTCATATGCCTTGTCACTTTTTTCAAAACCCTTGGTTGCGATATTTTTACCAGTGACATTTTTTTTTATATACATGTCAACATTATCCAAAAAGGAAAAAACCAAAACTATACTTCTTTATATTATTACAATTCTAATTCCTGCAATAATCATGATCTACTTGTATCGTAGCTCAAGGTTTGACTATAATGAATTTTGGGCAGGATTTGCAGCATTAAATATTTTTCTACGATTTGATGGTTTGGTGTTGATGTTCTTACTTCCGCTTATAGTTGGATTATTCATCACATCAAGAAGAGGAATACTGCATGCTGATTCTGTGATGGTTTTGATAATGGGTGTACTTTTGTCAGCTCCTCTCTTGGCGAGTTTAGCAGATATTACAAACCAGCCATACCGATTTGTTCCTCTAGTAGTTTTCTTTGCAATTGGCGTTGGTACCTTACTTTCAAACAAAATCAGCGAACCAGTTCAAACCAAAAAAAACCATGTTTCTGTGGCGGTGTTTCTAATCACACTTGCAACAGTTCTCATCAGTCTAACTTTAGTCATTTTACCAGCACTCTAAATGTAATGTGCTATAGATTATCTCTTGGGTGGTTTAGGCATTAGTTTGTCTGAATTATTTTATATTCTAACTCTGAATTTTGTAATATAGAGTAAGAGCAAGAAGGCAGGAAGGAGTGCAACTGTAGGCAATTTAAATTCGGGAAGGGAGCTATCAGGTGATACCAACTTTCCCCATTTGCTAGGACTTGCAACATGGAAGATATTATCTGTATTTTCAATATTGGGCCAAGAATAAAACTTGTTAGCATGTGCATCATAAACATTTACATAAAAACCGTAGATGTTTGATCTTCCTATAAGATCTGTTGGAATTCTAAATTCATAACTTGGATGTGGAACAGAAGTATATCGATCATTTTCATCTGATACGCTGCTGATTCCAACAAAACCCTTGGGCTCTGCGATCTTTTTGAAGTTATTATTGATTCCTAATGGTGATCCTCCTTGAAGAACAAAAGCAGTCTTTCCATCAAGTACATCTACAAAGCAATAATCATTTGAATCTGGTATTGTTGTTTTGTCGTTATTAGTATCAAAACAAATCATGGCCCGATCTGCTCCCTTATCCAAATAAGTATCTCCTACTGCATCTATGAACACATAAACATAATTTTGCCAATGCGCAGTTCTTATGTAAATAGGACCGGAATCTGTTGTGATTTCATTTAAACTAGATTCTTTCCATTCTCTCATAAATGTCCATTTCCCATCAAAGATTACATTTTCCATAGATGAGCTAATCGTAATAGGGATTGTCTGTGCATATGCAACTGGAATGTAAAAAATTAAAATTATTAAAATAAAAAAATTTTTTCCAAACATAATCTATCTATTCCTTCACTTGAAATACAGATTTCATGTTAACAAGATTTATGCCAAAAATGCTTATAACCTTAATCTATGAATATTTAATGTGAAAAAGGTTATTGCTGTAGTGGCTATAGTAGCTGCTGCAATTGCCATAGCTACTCTAATTCTTAGTCATGGGAATAATTCTGTGATTCCGCCTCAAACAAACTCTCCATCTACCCCTTCTCCAGCTGTAACAACAACACTGTCTTCACCTTCGCAAGGGAAACATTATGATATAGGATTATCAGAGAACGTAGGCGTCAAAGAAGCCCATTAATAAATTTTTGATCCAAATTGGCCCTTTAAGTCAAACATTTTTTCCACTATACATAATAAGATTAACTAAATATTACACTTAATGACAAAATCCAAACTGCTTATTCCTTTTGGAATAGCAATCTTCGCTGTAGCTGGACTGCTACTAAATAGTGGTGGTTTTGCTCCAGTATCCCAAGCAAACACGCTCTCTGCAAGTCCCTCTATGCTGGGACATGTGGAATTGATAGCAAAGGACAGCAATGGCAACATCAAGGCATACAGGCAAACAGATAACGTTGTAGTACAGAACGGTAAAATGTGTACGCTGGTTAACACGTTTGGAGTCCCAACCAATGGTACTCAAAACACAGCATGTGGCGGTGTTACTACAAACAAGTTTACTCAAGTAGCAATTGGAACGGGTACCGCTGGAGAACTGTTAGCTGATAATGCCCTTACTACCCCGACAGGTGGAAGAGCTACTAACGGCACATACAGTTTCATAAACTCAACACTAGCTTCGCCGTATTACTCAATCCAAACTACATTCCATCCTGGTTTATCAGGTACGACAACAATAGCCGAAGCTGGAATTTTTGATGCGGCAAGCGGTGGGCACATGTTTGCACACAAAACATTCACAGGTATTGGATTGCAATCAACCGATACACTGACTGTAACATGGCGAGTCTCTCTGTCATAAGATGAATTTTTATAAAATCTTAGCAGACTGATTAGCTTCCCTTTTTTTAATATTTTTATTAATTTCATTCTGACTTCTTTATTAGAAGGTTGTCAGATAAAATATACATAATATTTTTTACATCAATTTTTAGTTAAATCTTTTACAATTAAATTCAATAAACTCATACGGTATCAAAAGATCAATAACATATTCTTTGAAACACTTGTGTTCAATCCTTGGATCCTATCTCATTTTATTTTATTGTAATTCTTGTCTCATCAGCTGTTGTGACACCCATTTCTGTCTCACCAGGCTTTTTGAGTATTGTATATGCACAAACAATGAATGATACTAGTGTTACCAATAATGCTAAAAATAATGTTACACTGCCAATACAATCTACAGGTAATGCCATACCCACAGGACCTCCAACAAAAACCTCAAATGATACTTTACAAGTAGCAATCTCAAACTCAATATTAACAGTACCAACCAAGTTGATCAGAAGAGGATCCTCTTCTGATCAAAGATCTTTTTCTTTTCTGAACATAATAACGATCTTCTCGCAACAAGCTGATAGCCTTTTAAGTTATTTCCAGAGTTGGAAGACAAGAGATAAATTCTTCTTTTGGAAACAAGACGTTGGGAATAATTAATTACAAAATATGGTAATTACTCTGGGGTCAAAATGAAAATTAAATCAAAACCAGTTGTATTCTTCCTTATCTTGCTGTTAATACTATTACCTCTATCAAGTAATCAGGCATTAGCTGATTCCGTTATAGCAAACATTAACCTTCCTGCAAAAGCTGGTCCGCTTGGTATAGATGCCAACTCTGCAAATAGCAGACTTGTAGTAGCTGATAATTTCATTAACCAGTTTTCAGTAATCGACGGAACGGCAAATAGTTTGGTGGGTTCTTTTAGTAGTGGCTCCAATCCTTATGGTGTACTTTTTGATTCTGCTAATAGTAATTTTTATGTAGCCAATAATGTAGGTAACACCATTTCAGTGATAAATGGTGCAACTAACACTGTAATTCAGACCATAAATCTACCAATAAATTCCAATCCTACAATGCTTGCTTTTAATTCTGCTAACGGTCGTATTTTTTCCGCCAATAATGGCGATAACACTGTTTCTGTGATTGATGGAACAACAAATGCTATAGTATCAACAATAGTGTTGCCACCTGGTTCAAGCCCTACTGCCATTGTTTATGATTCTTCTAATGGCTTCATTTACGTGGCAGACAACGCAGCTAACGCAGTTACGGTAATAAACGGTGCAACAAATTCTGTAATTCAAAATATCCCCTTGCCTATCGGTTCTGGCCCAATTGGTATCGCATTTGATCTACTAAATGGGTGCATCTATGTCTCTAACTTTGGAAACTCAAAGGTCTCTGTAATCAACGGAAGCACAAATAACGTTATTAGCGTAATACCAGTGGGTTCGGGTCCTGCCGGCATTGCTTTTGATCTTTCAAATGGCAATCTTTACGTGACTAACAACAATGATAATACCATTTCTGTGATTAACGGGAACACAAATACCGTAATTCAAACAATTCCACTGCCAATTAACGCCGGTCCTGTGATTCCTATCTTTCATCCTGTTAATCATGATATCTATGTAACAGATATTGGCACTAGTCAGGTATCAGTTATAAGATCATCATTTTCGTTACCTTCTCCTTCTCTCTCTTTCACATCTGTTACTGCAACCAGTGCAACACTTTCATGGACCTCGGTACCTGGTGCCACAAGCTACACTCTCTTTCGATCCATCTCTTCATCTGGTCCGTTTACTCCAATACAAGCTGGACTGATCTCTACTACATTTACTGACACAACCCTGTCACCATCTACAACATACTTTTACCAAGTAACAGCAGT
>DASYXK010000009.1:0-8771 GCA_035935115.1 Nitrosopumilaceae archaeon | reverse complement strand
TTTACATTTATGATCCTTGAGTTTATCTCATGAAATTCTCTTTTTGCCAATTCTATCTTGTACTGCATCTCATCTAGCTCTGTTATGAGATCGTTTTTTTTGGAATTTATTTCAGATATCTCAGCATTGGCAGATTCAATTTTTTCTTTAATTAATTCTACTTCTTTTTGATCATATTGTGATTTTATTGTAGAAAGATCAGCTCTAGATAATCGAATTTCTTCTAATATGGATCGATGTTCTGATCTTAATTTAGAAATCTCAGTTTTGTTAGCTTCAAGTTCTTTTTTAGATTCTGCTAATTTTTTTAATTCTACATCGTATTCCTCTTTTACATTTTCCAATTGGTAAGATGTTGCATTTAGAGCTGCCAAGGCATCTTGTATTTCATTTTTTGTTTGTTCTAATTCATCTCTAGATGTTTCTTCTGACGTCTTAATTTTGATTTCTTCCTCTAATTCTATTTTTTCATGTTTTTTTGAACGCCCAAACAGACCCATTATTATTGCCTCATTACTTCTAAGAAGAGCATTATTTTCAATTTATTCCTTAAACTGATTTTATCTGTTTATATCAATTCTCTTATATTTGATCCTTTTTACACATTTTTCTTTTTTTTCAAAAAAGTAAGGTAAAAACCAATGCCGCCCAAGGCAAATCCTGCTATTATTGCACCAATACCTTCGACCAGATTTTGTTTAAAATATGAAGGAGCAAAAATAAAAATCAAAATTCCGCCAACAATTAGTGCCATGCCTCCACTTTTTGGCCTATTGTGTTCACTATGTGCCATTAGAGATACTCCAAAAGAGTCTGCGCAACTTTCTTTCTACCGATATCCATGATGAGTGGACCTATCTTTGGACCACGCTCTGATGCCAAGATTATCTGGTATAGTATTTTGAAAAAGTCCTTTGGTTGAACGCCATTGTCTTTGGCAATCTGGTAGATGGAATTTTGCAGATCTGTTGGCTCGATATCAGATGAAAGTGCTGTTGCCAATTCTTTTAATGATTTTTTTGTATTTTCATCCATTTGTACCTCGACTTTTGTTGGTTTATCAAAATCATCGGCATATGTTCCAGCTAAATTAATCAGATTTTCAATTTCTACACTTGATTCTTTTATTGTTCCATATTCTATTAGTTTTTTAATTACAAGTTGATTTCTGTTTTCCCTAAATATTTTACAAAGCTGGACCAGCAATCTATAATTAACATAAGGCGTGGGATTTTTGGGAACATTTAAGAGATTTACATATTCATAGAGACCTTTTGCCCTGATCACTTTGGTTTCATTATCCAGTTTTATCTTTCCAAAGTAGATGTTTTCAAGCTCATTATATTCGTCCATTAGAGACGGAATGTCTTCAAATCCAACTTCACGAGTTCCCGTGATTCTTTTGTACAATAAAAGCAAGATAGATTTTGGTGAACCATACTTTAGCCATGTTTGAGATGTCACTACGTTGCCAAGAGACTTGGAAATCTTCTTGCCGCCCTTGTCTAAAAACATCTCGTATTTTACATGATGAGGATGTGGAAATTGCAGTATTTCATCTGCCACCCAGTCATTTACCTTGACAGAATCCATGATGTCCTTTCCATACGCTTCAAATCTTACATCAAATGCTTGCCATCTTGCAGCAAACTCTACCTTCCATGCAAGCTTGCCCAAATCTTTTGCGATATCAGCTATTCCCTCATGACCGCAGCCTGCTAAAACTTTGGAACCAATTGTAGTGTCTCCACATCTGTATCTTATCTTTTTTTCATCTTCCAAATAATCATACGCCACTGCTGTGTATAGCCTTCCACAGTTTGAACAAATTGGAAAATAAGGAAGCGATTCCTGGTATTTTTCTTGCCCTACAAGCTCTGCAATCTTTACTCCAATTTTTTTACTGTTTACCAATATGGTATGAATTTGGTCTTTTAAGAGACCATTTTTGTAAGTGTCAACTCCTCTTTGAAATTTGTATTTTATTCCAAGATTATCCAAACCATCAAGCAAGAGGCTGCTCATGTGTGCACCATACGAATCATGACAATCAAACGGATCTGGAATAAAAGAGACCGGCTTTGCAACATAATCCTTTAACCATTCGGGAAATCCTTCTGGAATTTTTCTCAATCCGTCAAGATCATCTGAATATGCAATAAGCTCTGATTTGTATCCAAAATTTTCTAATGCAAGCTTTACCCCGTATGCTCGTACTGCATCCCCAAGGCTTCCTATATGAGGAATGCCAGATGCTCCAAGTCCACTCTCAACATTTATCAAATCAGTGCTACGTCCAAGCATTTTCTCCCTTTGTAATAGCTCGTCTGCAAGCTTGTCTATCCAGGTTCCTCTACCAATAATTTTTTGCTCTTCCATTACACCAATTCCTTTGACATGTATGGACCCAAAATAGAATATCCTAGTTTTTTATAATATTCTCTGGTGCCAACCGCACTAATCACAAGTAATCTTTTTGCATCAAACTTTTCTTTTGATACTTTCTCAGCTTCTACCATTAGATTTTTACCCAATCCCAAATGTTGAACACTGTCCTTATCTCGCTCCCCAAGCTTTAACGATTTTCCATAAACATGAATCTCTCTTACAATACAGGTGTTTTGTGCTACTTCTTGTCTATGTGCTTTGTTGCTTGGTTTTCTAAGTCTCAAAAACCCAAATATTCTATCTTTAGAATCATCATAGGACAAGAACACTTCATGACCACCTGATGATTCGTATTCTTTTCTGTTTAGTTTCATGTCATTAAGATCTATGGAATCTTCTGAAAGTCCAGCCTCTCTGCATCTTATGCATTTGCATGCTATGTTTTGTTTTTTGAGATTCTGTTGTAATATCTGACGTAGGTTGCCAAGTTTTGGCCCTGCAATTATTTGATCTGACGATATTTCTCTTTGTACCCTCATTATTCTAACCCATCGTGGTATGATCTTTTTAATTTCCGTTAGCACTTTGATCATGTCTTGATCTGAATATGGAACATACGTGCCATCCATGTAAGAATTGTAAAGACCAGTATTTTCCAAAACAAGCGTTGGGTATATTTTTAACATGTCTGGTCTAAAAGCAGGATCGTCAAAGAGCTTTTTGAAATCATCAATATCTTGCTGTGGTGTCATGGTAGGCAATCCTGGCATCATATGAGACACAATTTTGTATCCAGCATCCTTTGCAATTTGAAATGATTCTATTACATCGTTTAGGTCGTGTCCCCTGTTTACAATTTTATAGACATTCTCATGCAGACTTTGCATTCCTATTTCTATTCTTGTGATTCCATAGTCTAGCATCCAGTCTACATGTTCTTTTTTACAATAGTCTGGTTTTGTTTCTATTGTAAAACCAACGTTTCTTATTTTTGCATGCTCGTTATTTTTCTTGGCAGATTCTAAATCTGGTGAATCAAATCCATTTAATGCGTCAAAACATGATTTAATGAAGTTTGTCTGATAGTCTCTTGGCATAAATAGAAACGTTCCACCAACTATGACAATCTCAAGTTTTGAGCTATCATGACCATAAGTCAACAAATGATCAAGCTTGTCAATTATCTGTTTTTTCGGATCATAATTATTTGATATGGCATTTTGGGTTGATGGTTCCATGCCAGTGTAACTGTTTGGTGTGTTGTATTCTACTCCACCAGGACAGTAAGTGCATCTTCCATGTGGACACGCATATGGTTTTGGCATTAGTGCAATTACTGCAACTCCAGAGGCTGTTTTTACTGGCTTTCGTATCAATGCCTTTTGCAGTTTTATAAAATCAACCCCTTTTACTTCTGCAAGTATCTCATAGTTTCTTGGAATCCTTTCTAAAGAATATTTAATACAAATTTTTTTAATTTCCCTTTTTACATCATGACTTGTAGGCTGAGGAATTGCAAGAAGATTCTTTGAGATTTCTAAGCAGGCTGCCTCAAAAACTATTTCTGATTTTTGCACCCATTTTAAGAACAAAATTGGCTATTAAATCCTAATTGTTTATGCCTTGATATGGTTTTGTTATGAGTAAAGAATTCTAATTATTCTTGTCATAAAAAAAATCATTACTTTTTAAGCGATTCTAAGCGAATCCACAAAGACTCCCTTTTTTTCTATTATACTACCAATCTGCCTGCTTTTCAAACCATGTTTTTTGAAGATGTTCTCAATTAATTCTCCTTCTTCCTCTGGTGCTATGAGACAAAACCCAATTCCCATGTTAAATGTCTTGTACATCTCTTCTTTTTCTACATCTTCGTTCTCAATTAACTGAAATATGTCTGGAGGCTCTGGCATGTTGTCTATCATATATCCTGTTTTTTTCAACCTCAATAGTTTTGTAAAAGAACCTCCTGTTATGTGTGCAAGTCCGTGTATGTCACAGTCTTCAAGAGCTTCAAGGACTGGTTTGACATAGATTTCGGTTGGCTCTAAAAGAATGTCTCCCAATGTTTTTGATCCTTTTATCTTATCTTTGAGGGAATATTTTGAAAGCAGTACTTTTCTTGCAAGTGAATAGCCATTAGAATGCAATCCGCTACTTTTTACTCCTATAATTATATCGCCTAGAGTTACCATGTCTCCTAAAACCATGTCTCGTTTGTCTAATATGCCGACAACCATTCCTGCAAGATCAAACATGAAATCTTTTCCTGTTATTACATCTGGTATTATTGCAGTCTCTCCTCCCACTATTGGAACTTGGGCTTTTTTTGCGCCTTTTACCAATCCTTGAACGATTTTTTTAAAAATTTCATGCTCATTTCTGTTTGCTGCTATATAATCAACAAATGATATTGGAACAGCTCCAGTACAGATGATGTCATTTACATTCATCGCTATGCAGTCAATTCCTATGGTATCGTATTTTTTCATCATCTGCGATATGATAACTTTGGTACCTACTCCATCAGTATGTGTTGCCAAGAGTTTTCCACCAGGAATTTCTATAATCCCAGCATAATGGCCAAATCCTGATCTTATCTGAATTTTCTTTTGTAACTTGTGGGTTGATGTTATTAGTCTGCCAATTGTGGCTTGGCTTTGTTTTATTTTTTTTATATCAACCCCTGCATCCTTGTAAGTAATGCCCAATGGTTTGAACTCTATCTGTTTGAAATAAAAGAATTTGTATCTACTATAAACAAAATATAGTATATTATAGATTATACAACTACATGTAAAGATTGGTCTCTGCTTTTCTTGCCTCGGTGTATTTGTCTGAAATAGCTTTAAGATCAACGCCCAGCTGCTTTTCTTGCTCCCTGAGTTCTTTGGTGTCTATACCTGTCTGATAAACACGATTAATGGCTTCAACAAGGGTTGCGGCAGCAAGAGGATCTGGTTTTTGTGGGTCTGCTTTGACAAGTAAAGTGACACCACGAATTTTTCGCAATATACACTCGTTTAATATTGCGCCAGGAATTCCAGTTACAAAACCCTGGGAAATCATGTTGATTCCCTTATCTACCATTATTCTACAAAGATCTTCTTCTGCAGCACAAAATGCTTTTTGATCATGCACTTCGTTGCTTGGTACTCCATCTAAAATAATTATTTCATCAGAACCGTTTTTTTCACTCCAGTCAAGAATTGCAGAAGCAATACTGTAAAGCCCTTCAAATTGTAAAGTTATCTCGCAAATTATGGCACAAATTGTACCACTTTTATTTGAATAAAAACGAAAAGGATGTCGTAGTCCTCCTTGAATAAACACCGTAGCGGGAGGAAGATATTTTGATCGCAGATAGCCAATTTCTTTCATCTTTAATTTTTCAATCATGTATCCAAGTGCTATTGTTCCTGCAAGACCTGCCCCAACAAACCCTGCAAAGATTATGGGGCTGTTTAGTTTTATTTTTTTTATTTCGTATACTTCGGCCTCTGGAAAAGAATTCAAACGCACTCTTCGTGAATTGTTTCTTACTAATTACTTTTCTGCATGAAGAGATCTAACATTGTTCTGCCCTTGTCTGTTATGGAATATATCATGTTTGATCCCACGGGCATTTTTGTTACAAAACTGTAATTTACACAAAGATGCAAATAATTAAGAAAAGATTTTTTCATTCGTATGTTTGATTTTATATAAAGATCGGAAAAAGTCATTGGGTTGCATCGCACTTGGTATAGTAACTTTAGAAGTGATATGGTGCTAAAATCACGCGCTCTTGCCTTCACTGAATCCAAGACTTGCTCGTCTCGTGTTATGATGAAATCAGAAAACTGATCTGCTACCTCTACTGGAATGTATGTCATTCTTGTTCGCATATTACGGTATTGGTACGGTATCTTACCTTATTAATCTTAACTAGAAGTTTTTTTGAGCTATGCTATAGCTTTTTTCAACAAATTCAATTTGTTTTTATTCAAGATGATGCGAATCCAAACATGCATAGTGCGTTTATACTGATGAATGCAGAACTTGGCAAAGAAAATCATATTGTAAAGGAACTGCGACAAATTCCAAATGTCAAAGAAGTTTATCCAGTTTATGGAGTATATGATGTATTAATGGAATTAGAAGCTGATTCAATGGAAGTCTTGCGTGAAAC
Organism: Nitrosopumilaceae archaeon; assembly: GCA_035935115.1. Taxonomy (GTDB): domain Archaea; phylum Thermoproteota; class Nitrososphaeria; order Nitrososphaerales; family Nitrosopumilaceae; genus TA-20. Next base: position 2,212 of record DASYXK010000009.1, on the reverse strand, counting down.
AATTACCACAAAGATTAGGAAATTAGATGGAATCAAGTCCACTTTGACTATGATAATTGTAAAAGACCAATGATCCTACTAAATAATTGTCTATAATAATTTGGAAAAGTAGAGAATAGGGGTTTGGCAGAAAATTTACTTTTGTTGTTAGGCTGGCTAGGTGAGCTAATCTTTGCTAGTTGGCTGCTGTCTGATGGAGCAGAGCACCTTGCAGAACGCTGGGGTGGAAAGTTCGTTGGAAGAACACTTCTTAGTATTGCAACAACACTTCCAGAAATTGCAATTGTAGTAGCTGCCGCAAAAGATGGCTCTTATGGCACTGCACTAGGTTCTGCACTTGGCAGCAATCTTTTCATGATGACACTTGGTCTTGCTGTGATGCTCATTATTGCAACAACAAAACTTTCCAAGGCACCACAGAAATTTATTGATGTAACGCAATTCAAGCTTGATAAAATTCTACTAGTAATAACGGCTGTAGTTGGAGCCATGTTGTTTATTGATGGATATGATATATTTGATGGAGTAATATTTACGGGGTTTTTTGGCGCATACCTGTATTTTGCATTCCGTGAGATGAGAAAAGAGAAAAAAGAAGCAGCGCTAGAGTCTGAACTTCATACGACGCATGAGGCAAAAATGTCAAAAAAGCACTTTGGCCGTTCAATGGCTCTTTTCATAGCTGGTACAATTGGAATTTTTATTGGCGCAGAGCCATTTGTACATTCTCTTGAAGGTGTAGCATTGGATAGCGGTGTTTCTGTTGTTGTACTTGCGGTAATAATAAGTCCTATTGCTGGAGAGATGCCAGAAAAAATATCTATGATTCTTCTGGCACGTAAAGGTGCACACGGTGCATCTATTGCAGTAGCAAATGTTTTAGGATCAAAAATTCTAAACAACACACTACTTCTTGCAGTAGCTATCTTTGCAGCCATGTCATATCAAGGATTTACAACAAAAATTCCAAACACACCACTTTTGGAAGATCAAATGATCCTAGTTACAGTAATTACAATCATTGCACTTATTCCTATGTTTAGAAACAAGCTTGGTCTGAAAAGTGGAATTATGCTTTTAATTTTATATGGGATAGGAATTGGATTCCAGTTTGTTTTACCTTCTCTTTAAATTGGAACTACCTTAATTCCATCTACTTTGATAGACGGAGTGATACAGGGAAGCGAACTCCATTGCATTACGTTTTTTGTATCCTTTCCTATGGCTGAAACATTTTGTAATAATGTTAGAAGATTGTGTACTATTCTGACTGATTTGCCTGGTTTTTTTATTATCCCATTTTCTATTATTCGAATTCCGCTTCTTGCAGTACAAGAAAAATCTCCACGCTCTGGGTTTACTGGATATGTATACCAGAGTCTTCCTACAAGCAGCCCTTTTTTTGTATTTTTTATTATCTCATCTTTTGTTTCACCCTTGCCGTCTATCCTTAGATTGTGTGGTAATGGAAAGGGGGTTGACTGTGCACTTCTACCCATAGGTGAACCCATCCTACTTGCATTCCCTGTAGATTCCTTGCCTTCTTTGAATGCGTAAAATGAGTCAGAAAATGTATTTGTAAATACGCCTGATTTTATGAGGTGTTGCGGTAAAGTGGGAACTCCTTCATCATCAAATGGTTTGCTGCCAATCCCTTCTGGGTAGTGTGGATCATCTATTAGATTAAAATTTTCAGTTGCTATGTTTTTACCAATCTTATCTACAAAACAACTTCTTTTTTCTGAATATGTTTTCAGATTAAAATTTGAAGAAAACACAAAAGCAAGCATTTCTCCAATCGCATAAGGCTCAAAAATAATACTGTATGTTTCAGATTGACAACTTTCTGGATTTATAGAATTTATACACATCTCTGCGGCATCATTTCCAACCGTTTCAGCAGAAAAATTATTAGCAGTTCTAGAAGAAATCGCGCCAATGCCACTTACTGGTGTGGTACCATGATCTGAATCTGCATTAATGTTTCCAGCAATGTATGTTGCTTTGTCAGTACAATTTAATCCGTTGCTGTTGACAATCTCGATATCTTCAGAAACAATATTCAAAGATCCAGAAATTACTGTGATTTTTTGTTGCTTTGCGGCATTAATCATCTCCTGTGCAATATCCGATGCTTCTATTCCTGAAATTTCTGCAAGTTTTTTATCAAAAGTTTTTTCAATTGTAGAAAATTTTGTAGCAAACGGTAAAG
>DASYXK010000008.1:0-1892 GCA_035935115.1 Nitrosopumilaceae archaeon | reverse complement strand
CTGCAAAGGTAAAAGACACTAACGAAGTTTTTGAAACAACGAGAGAAGATGATGCTAAAACAAATTCAATTCATGATACTAATAGAAGATATCAACCAAGACTAGTTTCAGTTGGAGAGTCGTGGGTTCTTAAAGGATTGGACGATGCATTACTTAACACGAACGCTGGAGACAAGCTAACTGTTGAAGTGCCACCAGAGAAAGGATTTGGAGCAAGAGATCCTGCCAAGGTTCGCATGATTCCACTTAGAAAACTCGGTGATGATGCAGAAAAAGTTTCAGTTGGTGATACAATAGAAATTGATGAAAGAACTGGAATTATTAGATTTATTGGTTCTGGTAGAGTCCAAGTAGATTTCAACCACCGATTTGCTGGAAAGACAATACTTTATGATGTTAATGTGATAAAATCTCTTAACACCGATGAAGAAAAGATAATGGGTCTCTTAAAAAGAAACATACCTGTTGATGATTCAAAGCTAAAATTTGAGGTAAAAGGCTCAGAACTTAATGTTACAATGCCAGATGAGATACTTATGGCTGAAGGACTAAGTACAATAAAACGCATTATAGCAAATGACATTTTCAAGTTTGTAAACAATCTAGAAAAGATCAACTATATTGAAACGTACAACAACAAGAAAGCTGAAAAACCAGAAGCCAAACTCGCTGAAGCAAAGTCTGAAGAAAAACCAGTACAACCAAAGGCTGCGTAAATTTACAAAACACTAGTACTTTTTGCTAGTGCAATAGCCTTTTTTTCAGTCATTTTTACTTGGTTTAAAATAGTATATCGTTCAGGCCTAAGCGATTGGGCAATAGTAAGAGCTTTTGCAAGAATTTCTGGTTTTAGACCAATTTGTTTTGCGGTAGTTGGTGCGCCTACATTTTTTAGCATTTGAACAATTTTTTTCCAGTCTTGACCTTGCAGTTTTGAAATCAAAATGGATCCTATACCACATTTTTCTCCATGTAATCCAACACCAGACTGTAAATAATCAACAGCATGAGAGAAGAGATGTTCTGCACCGGAACAGGGTCTGCTACTTCCAGCAATACAGGCAGCAACACCAGAACTGATCAAAGCTTCTACTATCATTCTTACATCTGGTCTTTTTTTGAAATTCTTCGAATTTTCAATTACAATTTTTGCACTCATTGAAGCAAGATTTGCAGCATAGGTTCCAAAATACTCTCCAACATTATCTCTTGCAAGCTCCCAATCTCTAACAGCAGTAATTTTTGCCATCAAATCCCCGCATCCACTAGCTAGAAGTCTTTTTGGTGCTTTCTTTAGGATCTTAATATCAACAAAGACTCCAAGTGGAGCTGTTGCAATAACGGAATATGGTTTTTCTCCACGTATAGAAACAAATGGACTTGCAATTCCATCATGTGATGCTGAAGTTGGTATGCTGACAAAAGACTTTTTCAAAGTAACTGCTGCCATTTTTGCAATATCTACTGATCTTCCTCCACCTATTCCTATTATCAGATCGCTATGATCTTTCTTTATTTCATTTAGAACTTTTTGTACAGATTTTACGTCATTACTTATACTTGTATGCCAAATGTTTTTTATTTTAAAAGACGCAAGTGAATTTGCAACCTTTTTGTATGTTAGTTTTTTTACATGATCGCCAGAAACAACTGAAACTTTTTTTGGATTAGCTAGATCAACTATAAACTTTCCAATATCCCCTATGTTATTTTCTCCAATGACTATTTTCCTTGGAAGCTCCATTACATGGGAAGGCATAGATTTTTGATGAAATCTCATTATTTATCAATCTCCCGTTTTGCTCAACACAAAGTTATTTAAACGGGTGTTTTCCTACTCTAAGTATCTTAAGTTAAGGAGAATGTTATTTGTCAGACTATGTTGAACAACA
>DASYXK010000007.1:0-54596 GCA_035935115.1 Nitrosopumilaceae archaeon | reverse complement strand
GTTATTGCTTTAGCAAAATCCTCTTTTTGTTTTTGTGTTCTGCCAGGATACATTGAGATTGTAATTAGTGGCATATGTTTCTCGGTAATTCAGAAGAATTTATTCTTTGATATGTTTAGAATCAAGAAATAAAATAATATTATTTGTAATCTTTCCATCTATATCTTGTCCCATACATGAATTCTGAACTATGTGTTTTTTTATAGAGAAAGCCTGTTAGAAGACCTACCAGAAATCCACCTATGTGAGCAAAAAAGGCAACACCAGAACCACTAGATCCAACAAATGCTGGCAAGACATTTTGAAACAAGAACCAAAATGGAAGATACCACTTTACTGAAATGCGAATAACTCTAGTGAAAAATCCAAGGAACATTAGAGTTACTACTTTTGCATTAGGAAATATCACAAGATATGCTCCAAGTACACCCGAAATTGCTCCTGATGCACCTAATGCTGGAGCAGCACTTGATGGATCGGATAATATGTGTACAAAATCTGCAACAACCCCCCAAAATAGATACAGTGCAAGATATTTTCCCCTTCCAAATTTGTATTCAATATTGTCACCAAAAATATACAGAAACAACATGTTTCCTCCAATATGCATTATTCCTGCATGCAAAAACATTGAACTGAAAATTGATGATATTACTCCATAATTTTTGTCAATTAATCCATGAGTTACTTCTGATGGAACTGTACCATAGCTGAGAAAAATTTGTTCAGCATTCTGATTTGTAAATTCATAGAATTGTCCAGTAACTGAAACCTCCCAAAAAAATATAATTACATTTATTGCAATTAACGCATAGGTAACATAAGGTTTGTAACCTACTGGTTTTGGGTTTTCATCACGTAATGGAATCATGGAATGATAGACTAGCTTTTATTTTGTATAATAATATTTGTAGAATTTCAAATTTTATACAGAAATTATTTTTATCGTAACCTAGTCTTTGTAGTAACTGCTACCATACTAACTATTGCAATCACAAGAACTAGTGATGCAACTGGACCAAACTCTGGTACTTTTGTAGTCTCATTAGTTTTTCCACTAGTATCACTTGTAACTGTAGACGGTATGACTAGATCTCCTCTACCTATTCCTATTCTACTTGTGTCAGGTAGACCATTGTTAACTATGGATTTGATGTTGATTTCTATTCTGTAAATTCCATTACTTGGTAAGTTTATCAATTGAGTGTCAATGCCTCCCTTTGCTTTAAGACCTGTCTCAGAAAGTGCAGTATTTCCATCTTTATCCAATATTTTTATGTCATAGTTTACATCACCTGTTACTTGCTTCTCAGTAAAGGCATCAAAAAATGTCAGTTTAAGACTGTTTTGTGTATTTGCAGTAATTTGAGTTGGAGACCACCCAAGATTAATTCCCCATCCTCCAAAATCAGTTAGCACGCTAGAAGAGGTCTGAACATTTGCAGCTGCTGGTGCAAGTTGAAAGTCCATTTTATTTGTTCCAGTAGGTATGGTTTTTGCAAGATTTTCTATATCAATTTTGTTTAACAGAATATGTGCTATCACGGTATCACCTAGAGAATATGGATCCACAATTAGTCTTCTTCCGGTAATTGGATCACCGTTTACACTTGCAACATATGTTGGAGTGCTTGTAAATTCTTTGAATGATTTTGGAATATGGACTTCTTCATGTACAAAGATTGGTAGATTTTGAAATCTTGTAGTATTCCAATCAAAAGGCATTGACCATGAAACTTGCATTTTGGATTGATCAAAATTATAGTTATTGATTTTGTCATAATATGAAATTATTTGAGTGTTATAGTTAATGTTATTAGAAATAATTGTATGATTTGAAATGTCGCCAACACTTAGGTAAGAATCAAACTTTGGAGCTGTATCAGGTGTAAAAAGATTATTCAAAAAATTAATTGTTTGCAATTCCAAATGAATGTGATATAGTCCTCCTTCTTTGAGTATAGGCGCCAGTACATTAATTGGTCCACCACCCTGTGACATCCATGAATTTAACTGAGGATCTTGATCAGCTTGTACAGTCCAGTGTCCTATGGTATCAGTTGGAGTAATCTTAAGAGTTATTGTTCCTGAATTAGTGGAGAAAAGATCCCGCATTAAAAGTTGATTGCCTTTTGTTATCTCAATCCAAAGTGAATATTTTTGAACCGTCTCGTTGGTATTTGCATCAAATATTCTAAGGAACAAGGTCTTGTCCTGATTAGTATTTGATGTGATAATAGGAGGAGTGAGTTGAATGAAAACTTGGATTTTTTTATTTCCCACAGTTGCAGGTGGAAGATTTTCCATTGTAAAGCCGTCTCCATAAACCTGATGTGGAATTATTAAAAGTAAAACAGAGAAAATTGACAGAACGAAAATTGTAGGTAAAATACCTTTAGGCAAATAGGATGGCATTAACAAAAACCTTGTACGTATTATATTTAATTCTTGGGGATATTCTCATTAACATTAAATTAATGACAAACAAGAAAAGAAGTAATGAAAAAATGGGAAAAAATTTGTTTTATCATTAGCATTTTTGCAGTTGGTTCAGTTTTTTATTTTATAATGAATTTTAATAATTCTAATACAGAAAATTTTGCTTTTGCACTGAGTCCATCAATAACCATAATCACTTTAACAAATAACAATGTACTACTTGGCGGTGCAGAATATTCTATCACACCAAACCCATTAGGAAGTTCTGGAACTTTTACCATAAAGGATAATTCTGCACTAGATTCTGAAAAAGACAAAGACGGAATAATTACCATAACTGGCGTAAAAAATGGAAACTATACAATTTCTCAAATTAGTGCACCCACTGGATATGATGCTGACAAGCTTTCAAAAACAATCCAAGTAAAAGATTCATCTGCAGTTTCAACATTTACTAATTTTTTCTCTGGAACCAATTCAGTAACAAGTAATTCAGTAAAAAACATAACATATACAGCAAAATTTGAGTGTGGTTCAATTAATGCTGATGAGGGGCCTCTAAGACCTGGTCATTATGATACAGATCTTAGTATTTTTAACAAGCAAAACTATCAAGTTTCAATATTATGGAATGCCGTATTAAATGACGGACCAAGTTCTAATGCCATATTAAAAAATCTAAATTCTGAGGTATCAACATCTCTTACTTGCCAAGATATTAGGAAATTGCTTGGAAACAATAATAAAAATTTTGTTGAAGGCTTTGTGATAATTAATGTACCGTTGGATTCAATGTTACAGCCAGAAAAAGGAATAACACTACAAAACCTGTCTGGAGATCAAATCAATCTTCTTAATGTTCAGGTATTTTACACCGCTAATGCTCTTTCAACTCTTCCACATGAAGTAATAGTTGACAAGATCTCATTTTACATAATTCAAGACAATACAGGAAAGATTCCAAAAGAAATGATTCGTAAGACACTAGATATCTCAATACCATCAAGTCTCAATGAATTATCAAATACCGAAATCAAGGTTAAAAACATCCTTGCACAAAAGTACAATCTTACTGATAATGATCTAGGAATGATATCAGTTAGAATTAAAGATATTTCAGTTGGAGTTGGTACTCTAATAGATGATCACGCCATATCATTAATTACAATACAGCCCCAAACAAGCTCTTAAATCAGATCTGGAAATTTCTATTATAAAATTAATCTTAAATATTATAAAAATAATAAAAAGAAAATGATGAAAGATTTAGAGTTTTAGAAATCCTCTAGTCTTTGCAGTAACTGCTACTACGCTAACTATTGCAATTACAAGAACCAACGATGCAATTGGACCAAATTCTGGTACTGCAGTATTGTTGTTTGGAGTTGTTGGGGGTGTAATCACTGGTGGTGTAGCTGCTCCTACGGTTACCATTCCTGTCATCCATGGATGAACTTGACAAAAGTAGTTGTATGTTCCAGCATTAGTGAATTTGAACGCAAATGTTCCTCCAGCTTTAACCAAACCGCTGTCAAAGACAGTACCTGTTGTATTGTCGTTTGGATTTCCACTTGTTACTGTGTGTGAAGCTGTATCAGCATTTGTCCATGTTACTGTGTCACTTGGTCCGACCTGCGCATTGGCTGGATCAAAACAATTTTTTGCTGTTACACAAGCTTGACCACTTGAAGAACCTTTTGTCATGGTGACTGAAGTGTCTGCAAATGCAGATGGGGCAAATGCCATAATGCCAACTACTAGAGTCAAAACAACGAATAGTGAACCTATTGTTTTTGACTTCATGGATCCTGCTAATTCTAGGCCACTATAAAAACGTGTTTGCTTTTCTCATTATTTTTGCAATTGCCCAAGACGAATAGATTGCACCCAGTCCCACAAATGTCAAAACTGTTGCAGATGTTGTGACCATAATAAACTGTGAATTACCTGTAACAATTGAGATTAGTGTCAAAAACAATACCCCAGAAATTATTGCAATTATAATTTTTGTATTTAGCTTCTTAGATTCTCGAATCGATTTGACTGCAAGACCTGCTGGCCAAAGATAAGTTGCACCAATCAATGATGATGCCATTATTCCTGATAGTATAACTGAAAGATTGTTATTTCCAATTGTTAAGAATTTTGCCATTTGGAGAATTCCAAGAAGTGGAGATATTCCAGCTCTTACAGTTTCTTGTAAAAGTGGATGTGTTCTTTCTGCATCAGCTACTGTTGGACTAAATGAATAATAAACAGTATTGAATGCATTAAGAAAACTTGAACCAGCTACAGTTGTCATGATTGTATTGTCTCTATATTCTCTTAGGAATTGTACTTGTGGTGCAAGCTCTGACCCAAATGCTGCAGTTGCTATGAGACAACCGCTTTTTGGTTGAGATGGAGGTGGAGATCCACCAATGGTGATAGGAAATACTGCAGTCTCGGGCGAAATTGGTTGGAACAATATTCCTTCTACACTAACTGTAACCTGATAGTCTCCTGCATTCTGAAATTGATATGGAATGCTGACAGAACCTTCTGCAGTATGAGTAATTGGAATTCCAAAAATTTGGTTTTGTCCTTGTGTTACTGTAACTCTATAGTCAATGTGTGGTTGAATCGCATTTGTTTGTTTGTTTATGAAACTGATTTTAAGTTGGGTCTGGTCTCCTGGATTTGGATTTGCAGGATCTGTAGAGAATCCAACTTTTATGGTTCCACCGCTTGTTAGTTTGATTTGTTGTGATGATATTTGTCCAAATACAGGCAAAGTTAAGAGTGGTAACAAAACTAATACTAAAGACAATTTTAGTAATTTACTATCAAAAATCAAATTTTTTCACCTTTGCGAGAAATAGCAAATACTGCTATAACTATTCCTGCAACACCAATACCTATTCCTGCCATGCTTATCATGTACAATCTATCAGTGGTATCCTTTACTTCTTGGAAGGATTTTCCAACGTTTGCAACACTTTGGGCAGCTGAATTTGCATTGCTTTTTGCTTCTTCAATATCACTTGTAAGTTGGTTGATGATTGTGCTAACTTGTCCAATATTGGAAGTATCTGCAGAACTAGAAGGTGGAAAATTCAAAGTATCTATGCTTGCAACATCATCTAGTGGTATCTCAGTATCAATACTTTGATTTTCTATAGTACCTTTCATTATCAAACTGTAAGAGCCGATTCTCGTAGGAATCAACGGGGCGACGTATTGTCCATCTGCCGTGTTACTAGGAACAAAATCTAATTGCTTTGTTACTGAACCATACTTTACTGAGATTTGCATATTAGCTAGAGCGTTGATAACAGGTTTAGCACTGTCTCCACTACCTTTTTTCACTATAACCAGAGGTGCATTCATTAATCCATTATACACTGGTTCATTTTCCCACCCAACCGTTACAAGATAATTACCATACACCTTAGTTATGTGAGCTGAAGCTGGTTTAATGGCAAAGGGAGAAATGGAAATTACTAGTAATATTAGAATAGAAACGGATGCAAGAGTTACTATTCTTGTTTTCATTTTAGTTTCAAGTATATGATGTGATATTTATTGTCTTTACTGAGGTCTTAATCGTGTGATCATTATCACACATACAGTAGAAATTATTACCAATAGTGCTGGTACTGGAAATTCTGGTACGGATGCTTCCTTAAGACCAAAGCCTGTTATCATTGCAGGGTGCATCTGCATGTGAACCGTCATCATTACACTATTAGGATCTGCCTTGTTAGCAATTTCTTGATTAAGATCTATTAGTGTGGAATCTATCTTTTGTACCTGAACAGACGAGCTTGCAGGCGCTAGCGGCTTGACATTTTTGTCAAAATAGTCTTGTGCATACTTTGCGGTAAGTTTGGCACTAGTGTACGCAGCATTATTGACAATTGTTTGGGCTGACATGCCTGACATACTACCACCTGACATGTTTGTCGCTTTCATATTAGACATGTCATTAAGACTAAAAGTAGAATTCAGAGCGTCACCATAATGCTCCAAAGTCTCTCTTACCATAACATTAACTGTCGTTGTTTGCACAGTAGCATTTTGGGTTTTGTCTTTGTCAATTCTTACTGGAATCGCTTCATCAAGATATCCCAGAAGTTGGTCAACCTTCTGTTTTACAACATTCAGATCTGGTTTTGTTACATTAGCTGCAGTGTAAATGTCTGATAGTGTTGACGGAATTTCTTTTGCTAATAATGTATTTCTCTCTCCCATTTCTTTGGTATCATTTGCGTTCCAGTATTCACTACTTTTGCTAATATGCCAAGAAACATCTGTCTGGCTTGAAAGATCCTGTTCTATTCCTATCATCTCTGCTCTTAGTTCCCAATTTCTTGCGATAAATGATGCACTTTCATCTCCACCAAAATTATGAGCAAATGCTGGATGAGTATAGACAAAACTGGAGACAATAAAACCTACTAACAATGATGCTACGACCCTTTTATTCACGGTATGAGGATCGTTCTCTTGCTTAAATATTTTCTAGTACAAATGTCGAACATCACCATAATATAAGAAATAAAAAATAATTTCTAATCTTTAACTCCTAAATATTTTTACATTAAAAACTCTAATTCAATTGTTTGTTGAGAATCTTAGTAAGAGCCATATAGTAAAATCAGCTTAACTATTATTGTACATGATTAAATTTAGCGGTAAATTATTATTTCAATTCATTCTAATCGTTGCAATTGTCTCATCTATCATATTTGTAATTCCAAATATTCCGAATTCTTATGCACATGCTTTTGTAACGAAAAGTGATCCTGTCCAAGGACAATCATTAGCTACCCAACCATCCAAGATTGATGTATACTTTAATGATCCTGTAGATATTCGATATAGTCAGCTAAAAGTTTTGGATTCTAATGGAAATGAGGTACAAGAAAAGGATCAGCATTACATCAATAATGATCAAACTACATTGAGTGTATCATTACCCTCTGGACTTAAAGATGGGGTTTATACCATTACTACCAAAGTTCTTGACCAAACAGATGGTCATGTAACCAAAGATGCAATAGTCTTTGCAATAGGTCAAGCAGTTCCTCAAAATATTTCTAGCCTTACAACATCAAATATCTACCAAGAGATCTCAATACCAGAATCAATTGCAAGATTTCCTGCATTGATTGGTCAGGTCATAGTAGTTGGAATTTCATTTGCAACATTATGGTTATGGGGACCGATATCACGAATTCCATGGTTAGGAAATTCATTAACAGAAACTAGAACAAGAATTGATACAAGTATGCTAAAACTGGCTGTGATTGGTTCCATCATCATATTATCTTCTGGTTTTGCCATGATTGCTGTTCAAGCCTATTCGATTAATGCAGGGATCTTAGATGCAATATCTACAAAATTTGGAAATATTTGGATTATCAGGATGATTGCCACATCCATACTGTTTGGATTATCTTTTACCATGTATCACAAGATAAAAAAATCAAATACAATTACACCCAAGATCAATGTCTTAGGATTATTAGGAATTGGTTTGGTAGTGCTTGCAACTACAAGTTTAATCAGTCATGGTGCAGCCACTGGTAAGATACTACCGTTAATATTAGATTTCATACATAATGTAGTTGCTTCTCTTTGGATTGGTGGAATAATCTATATTGCATTCATTTTCATGCCAAAGATAAAGCAACTTGTTGATGAAAATATCAGTGTTCCTGTCCTATCAATTTTGATTCCTAGGTTCTCAACAATTACAGTAACAATTCTTGGTGCAATTGCAATTACTGGCCCATTTTTGCTATATTCTCTGGAAAATAATCTTGCCTTGACTTTGGCATCAACATATGGCAAAATACTAATCGTCAAGCTTTCCCTTGCTGCATCCATGATAGCCTTTGGAGCTTATAATCAGATGATAATCCAAAAACAGGCATTTAACACAACTACGATCTTAGTTTCAAAAAGTAAAACAGCTGAGAGAAATTATGAATCAAAAACCATTTTATCTAAATTTAGTAAAACCATAAGAATAGAATCTATAATTGGTATAGCTTTAATTGCTTCAGTAGCAGTACTTGTCGATTCTGGAGTACCATCAAGTGAATTTCAAAATCAGCTGCAATCAATACAAGAACAAAACATCTTCGCTCTCGCTACACCAGATAACACAATATCTAATAATGTATTGACAGAAACAAGATTTGTAGAAAATGGGAGTAGAATAGTTTTAACAATTAATCCATTTTTTACAGGTAATAATGACTTTAAAATCTCATTTTTAGATTCAAACAAAAATCCAATAGGTATGAAATCAGTACAATTGAGATTAACACAGGTAGATAAGGGAATAGGCCCAATCACGATAGATGCGCAACAAGTTTCTACAGGAATATTTTCTGCAAATACTGCATTTGGATTTCCAGGACACTGGAATGCACGAATAGAAGGAATTCAAAATAAAGTAAATTCACTTAATCTTGTTGCATCTTATGATGATTTACTTGTTAAACCAAAATTAGACAGTTTAACAACCAACATTAAAGAATTTAAAATTCCTGGGAACAACAGTTTGCCTTTCTATCCGGTATATGATAACAGTAGAAATGTGGTTTGGGTAGGTGATTCTGCCATCAAAAGTGGCAGAATATTTGAGTTTGATCTAAATTCAACCAAATTCATTGAACATAAAATTGATGGAATTAACATTGTATCAGCTTTAGCACTAGATTCTGGAAATAAGATATGGTACACAGATCCCATATCAAAATTAGTTGGAAATTATAATCCAAGTGATAACTCTAACCAAATCTATAGAATTCCAAGTCAAGGCATTCTTTCAGGAATTTTCATTGACAGTTCGAATAACATTTGGTTAATTGATGCAACTAGCAATGTAGTGTTGAAATTTAATCCAATTGCAAAGAACTTTACTTCAATAAATCTAGGAAATAGTTCACAGCCATTAGGAATTACCATAGACAGATCATCTGGACAAGTATGGATTGCTGAAGGAATAGGAAAGATAGCTAGCATAGATCCCAATAATTACAAGATTAATGAATATGCTCCAACAGAAAAAAACGTCACACTTGCTACTCCTACAGGTATAATTTTGGATCCTGTAACAGGCAACATTTTTGTTTCAGAGCATGATGGTTATGCAGTATCAGTTTTTAATCCACTTCTAAAGACTTTTAAAAAATATACCCTAGGCTCTCAAGGCTTGCCACTAGGAATGGTTTTTGATAATTATCATAACTTATGGATTGCACAACATACTTTGGATAAAATTGCGGTAGTAGATCCAAGAACAGGACAATTTCGTGAATTTGAAGTTCCGTCATCTAATTCATTTGTACAATGGATAACAGTAGATTCTCAGGGAAATATAATCATGGCAGAGCAAAGAGCAAATGCGCTTGGAATTATATCAACAAGTGTGAATCCTGCATTAACACAAGATAATTCTCAAGCAAATAACTTACCTGCAGGAATTCCACGTCTAGGTTTCAGCTATGCAGACATGGTAGCTCCTTCAATGGCAGGATTGCTAATTATTGTTGCTTTCTCCTATTCAAAAAGTGTTACAGATCTAAAGGGCAGTATAAGACAAGTAAAGAAAAATACAAATTAACAAATTTAATTTAATTAATACCAGTTCTACTTTTGTACCAGTTCATTTAAATTTCTGAAGAGATAATTTTAATCATTGTTCAGATATGGTGAGATGTTAGAAAATAAGTCCACTTTACTTAGCATAGTAATGTTTGTGGTAGTTGGGCTTTTAGCTATACCTGTTGTACTACCTCACATATCTCATCAATTCCAAGTTTTTCACATATTACTTCATCTTGCTGGAATTAGTTTTGCAGTTTTTCTAAGTATTATTTCTGCTCTTGCATATTCAAAGAATAGAACTAGAAGACTTTTGTTCACCATGACTGCATTTTCTATGTTTGTTGTATCAGAATCGTTTTCTGTAATAGATGCAGCGTGGCAATATACTTACTATCTTGGAGAGTTCTCAGCAGCCGAACTAGGACATATTTTGATGATTGGTACACTAGGAATGTTTGCATTAAGTGTGTTTAGGAGAGATTGAATTGGATAGAGGTTTACAATTAATTGACATTATTGAAAAAAATCCTGGAATAAAATTCCGTGAGATAATGCGAGAGACAGGTATGAAAAATGGTGTATTGAGTTATCATACAAGAAAATTAGAAAAGATTGGAGTTGTAAAAGTAGAAAGAGGTCCTAGGCAAACTAGATTTTATCCTCTTGGGATTACAGGTGAAGAATCTATTCTGATAAGGAATCTTAGACAAGAGACTCCAAGACAGATTTTGTTATCATTACTTGATGAGAAAGAGCTTACATTCAACAAGATAGTAGAAAAAATAAAAAAATCACCATCAACAGTCTCAATTTATCTTAGTCAACTCACTGAGAATAATATTGTAGAAATCAAAATTATTGAATTAAAAAAAATCTTTTACATAAAAGATGTAGAAATAGTTCAAAAAGCAATTAACAAATATCATCCAACATTAATAGAGAGATCAGCAGATCGCCTAGCAGATATTTTCAATTCTCTTTAAGACATCGTACACTTTGAGAACCAATTAGAGTGTTTATTTATGGTACAGAAATTAATTGTAACATAGAATTATGATATCTTTGAATACAAAGTATTTTCTACTTTTAATTTTTTTTGGATTTTCTGGTCTTTTGTTCTTATCAGTATATGGTGATGGTCTTGCAAGTGAAACTTTACCACCTGAAATGATTGGAAATAAAAATGTGACATTGTCAATCAACACAACACCCTTCTCAATAGATAACTATCACACAGGTACACGAGTGAATTTTTTTGTCATTGATGCAAATAACCAGCAGCCACTTCCTGATGTTACAGTATCAATATCCGTATTCAAAGGCGATAAAGCTCTTTTTGGCCACATTTTTAAAAGTGATAGCGGGAATTTTCTAATAGATACATATCCACAGGAATCTGGAGACATCTCAATTAATGAGCAAGGAGCAGTTTTTTCTGGCTTGCTTGATCAGCACAGTGGCAAGTATGAGATAAAGGGTCCAATTTTTAATTCTGGTGGATTGTATCGATTCAAAATTAATGTATTAACAATTGGTTCATACGACAATCAAATCAGCAAGTCATACAATGCAGCTATATCTATTCCAGAAACTAATCAATACCAAATTTACGATAAAGATTATGGTAATCAGACTGTGACAGTTATTGCCTATTATGATCAGATTAATAATTTCCACTATGATTCAGAAAAAAAATCGATAAACTTTGCAATGCCATTTAATTGGTCAACAGACAACATAAATCAAGTATCTGTTGTTCATCAAGAGCTCAAGATTCCAAAAACATTTGGAGATTTTCTAGTTACAAAATATGATACTTATGTTAATAGAATCAAGCTGCCTGATAATGCCATTACCATAGATGATTATTCATCTGATGACAGGATAGTTCATCTAATATTATACAAGCAAGAACTGTCAGATTTGGCAATAAAACAACAAACTTCCAAAACAGAAATGGATTATTCCCTATTACCAAGTAATGAAACTGGCTTTCCCATAATACAATTTACAAGAAATGCACAATTCAAGATTAGTTTGAGCTGGGATCCGCCAAAGATCACAGCGGGATCTAATACTAAATTTAACTTTAAAATTCTGGATCCATATCTCGTAAACCAAACAGTTAGTGATGTAGGTTATGATTTTTCATTAATTGCAAATCATAGAACAATCTTTCAGAAATCTGGTGTAACCTCTGATTCTGATACAGGCAATACCATTACAGTACCCATTCCAACAAATGCTACAGGCCCTATCACAATAGCATTTGAAAACATAAAGGGAAATAGTTTTGCGGGAGCAGAAATGTCATCAGTTATTTCAAACCCTACACGAGTGCCTGAATTTCCATTTGGTTCATTGATAGTTCTTCTTATGATATTTATAGTTATAGTTTTATTTTCAAAATTGATAAAATTTAAAATTTGTTACAAATAATTTACTGATTAATATAATAAGAAAAAATGAGTTAATTACTGCTTATTAAATTACTTTCACTTGCTAATGTTTTTGTTGAAAACAAACCAACATGTTTTGCTATCAATGTTCCTACAAATATTGCAACCATCAGCATGACTATAGTTCCTGCAGGAGCCAAATTGAAATAATATGATGTGGTTATTCCGGCAATTACTGCTATTACAGATATAGAAATAGAAATCATGATTGTTTTTTTGAATCCCTTACCCATCATTATGCTGGTTATGTTTGGTAATACTATCAATGCTGATATCAATAAAATTCCGACCAATCGCATTGTTGCAATCACAGTAACTGCTGCTAGAGCTACAAAGAGATAATTTAGTTTTTCAATAGGTATCCCATGAACTTTTGCCTGTTCTTCATCGAATGTAAAATGTATCATTGGTTTTCTAATTGCAATTAATGAAACAATAACACCACAGCTTACTGCTAAAATTGTTAGTGTGTCTTGCATACTTGTTAACAAGATACTTCCAAACAGAAAACTAAAAAGATCAATAGTAAACCCATGTGATGCGCTAATGAGTAATACGCCCATGGCAAAGCCTGATGATAATAAAACTGCGATAGCAGCATCTCCTGATATTTTGGTACTTTTTCTTAGTTTTGTCATACCGAGAGCAGCTGAAACAGAAACAGCAAATGCGGTCCAGATTGGATATATGTTAAGAAAGTATCCAAGAGCTATTCCACCAAATGCTACATGGGAAAGAGCATCTCCAAAAAGAGAATATCTTTTCAATACCAAAAACAGGCCTATAATTGAACATGTAATTGATACCATTACGCCTGTAAGCAGAGCTCTTTGCATGAAACCATACGACAAAATATCCAAATTCATGTAAATCACAAATCGTGTTTATGCATGTGCATTTGCATCGCTGATTCCGAATATGTTTTAAGCAGATCCTTGTTTGCAAAAAATTCTTCTTTTTCACCATGAAAGAACAAGTCTCTATTCATACATGCTACTCTAGTTGCCAAATCTGAAATTGCAGTAAGATCATGTGAAGACCACACTATGGTGATCTTGTTTTCCTTGTTTATTTTTCGGAGTACTGAGTAGAATTTGTTTTGTACTTCCATGTCTACTCCAGTTACAGGTTCATCTAATATCATTAACAATGGTTCTTTGACAAGAGCTTTTGCAATGAAGGCTCGTTGTTGTTCACCTCCTGACAGTTCGTTAATTCTCCTATCCCTGAATGATTCTAATCCTACAATCTTGAGTGCCTCTTCTATCTTTTCACTATCTTTGCTAGATGTTTGAAATATTCTGTTCCAACAACATCCACAATTTTGTATCAATGCAGCACCTTTAGCTAACTTTTTCCTTGATAAAATTCCCATTGCAACAACATCAAAAACAGTCGCAGGAAAGTTTGGTTCAAAATTTACTTTTTGTGGAACATAACCTATCATTGACAGTAATATAGTATACTGATTTCCTTCATACCCAAATAACTTGATTTTGCCCTGATAATTTTGCAATCCAAGAATAGCTCTAAACAGCGTAGTTTTGCCTGCACCATTTGGCCCAACAATACCGAGTAGATCTCCCTCTTGAACATTAAAGCTGATCTTGTTTACTGCCAGAACTCCATTATGACTTACTGAAACATTCTCTACATCTAATGCATTCATTGACATTCCAAAGCCGTTCTCAGATTATGTAGATTTTGATTCCACTTGTCTAGATATGTTATTCCTTTCTGCTGTTCGGTCTGATTTATGCCCTCAAGAGGACTTAGTACCAAAACCTGTGCGCCTATTTCATTAGCTAATGTATTGGCAAGTCTGGGATCAACCAAATCCTCAGAAAATATTACTTTCACATCTTTGTCTTTTGCAATTTGGATTACCTTTTGGATATCCTGTGGGGGCACATCTGCTTCTGGTGCAATTCCTGTTATCCAGACATCGTGTACACCATATCTATTTGAAAAATAATTAAATGCATTGTGGAATGATACAAAAGTATCTTTTTTACAATTTGATAGTCCAGATTTTATGCTGTTATCCAGTGCAGCTAACTTTGCAATGTATGCATTTGCATTATCCTCATAATATTGAGCATTTGTAGGATCTGCTTTTTTCATAGCATTTTTTATATTTGTGACCTCTTGCTCTGCAAGAACTGGATCGTTCCATACATGTGGATCCATTCCTCCCTGAGCTAAAATTTCTTTGTCGTGTTCAGCAGAATCCGCTTTCAAAAGAGTTATGCCTTCCGTGGCCTTGACAAATGTCATATTTGAAAATTCTCCGGATGACATGAATTTTGAAATATATGCCTCCATACCAGCTCCATTATAGATGAAAAGTTGAGTTCCCTTTAGTTCTTCAATCTGTTGAATACTGGGTTCCCATGAATGTGGTTCATTTCCAATTGGAAGAAAGCTATAAACTTCAGCTTTATCACCACCCATGTTTTTTGCAAATTCATATAATGGAAAAAATGATGCGGCTACTTTGATCTTTGAAGTTACACCGGTAATATTTGCAACAGAATTCTTCGGAGTTTTGGATTGATCAAAAATATTTGTATTCATTGATACAGCAACAACTGCGATTATGACAGATGCGATTATCCCGCCAATTATAGCTCTACTCTTGCCTGATTTCACAATCAACACATCTATATTGTTATTAATAAATCTATAAAAAGTTAATAATAATTACTGCTAAACTTATAAAATACTTAATAATAATACTGATATGCCGATTATATCCATATCACTAAACGATGAAATTCTATCCGAAATAGACAAGTTACAAAAATCCATGGGATTTTCCGGAAGATCTGAAATAGTAAGAGCTGGTCTTAGGACGTTTATTTCAGAAGAAAAACAAAGATCTAATCTTTCTGGTGTGATTCATGCGATATTAATGGTGGTTCATGATGAAGAATCAGAGCAGATAGTTACAGGAATCAAACATAATCATGAAGATCTAATAGGTACACATCTTCATAGTAAGATAGATGGAAACAAGTGCATGGAACTCTTTTTGTTACGTGGTGAAGCTGAAAAAGTAGATGTAATGACACGAGATTTTCAGACAAATAGGAAAATGGATCACGTAAAGCTTGTTGCGATGTAAAAAACAATATTATTATTGATTTAAGATTTTCACAAAATTTGATATAGATTTATGATATGAAAATTCTTCTAATTGTTTATTGATTTTTTCTACAACAGCATTGTGCGCATTACCATACAAGTCTTTGAGTATTTCATTAAGGTATTCTGGATGATCATGGCAGTCCGGAAGATAACAGTGATATTTTTTATATAGATCATGAACAACTTTGTCATATGTTTCTTTTCCAATTTCAAGCAAGGTTGTTTCTATAACAAGACTGACTAACGCCTTTTTTACTAGATCATTATCATATGTCATTTTCTAATACAGCCTCTTCACTTTACAAATTTTTGACCTGTTAAAGTTTACTCTTTGATGTATTTCTTAAAATTTTAATGAGTCAAAACCCATTTTCATTTAAAATAAGGGCAAGAAGTGCAGCACGTGTATCTTTTCCATATTCAGCCTGTTTGAAGTATTTTGCTTGTTTTGTAGAATCTAAATCATGTGAAATCTCATCTAAACGTGGTAATGGATGCATGATTATGACATCGTCTTTCATTTTCTTTAACATATCAGGCACAATCTTGTAGCTACCCTTAACTTTGGCATATTCTTCAGCATCCGCAAATCTTTCTTTTTGTATTCTTGTAACATAAAGAACATCGAATTCATCTAGGTTTTCTTCCAAGTCTGTTGATTCTTTGTATTGTAATCGTTTTTTAATTTCATAAGTAGAATCAGCACGAATTTTCAAAGCTGTTGGAGAAATAAGATGTACATCTACTTTGTAGTTGCCAAGTGCATAAAGTAATGAATATACTGTTCTACCATATTTTAGATCTCCAACAATTCCTATTTTAAGACCGTCAATTCGTTTTTTCTCTTTCCAAATTGTATAAAGATCCAGTATTGCTTGAGTAGGATGTTCTTCTGTTCCACTTCCTGCGTTTATCATGGGTTTCTCTGATACTTCGGCTGCAAATCTACTAGACCCATCAAGTTGATGTCGTAGTACAAGAACATCAGAGTAAAGTGACATTATTTTTACAGTATCAGCAAGACTCTCACCTTTTTTGGTAGAAGAAGATGATGCATCAGCTATTCCTATGGATGTACCACCTAATGACGCCATTGCAGCCTCAAAGCTTAATCTAGTTCTGGTACTTGGTTCAAAGAAAAGATATCCCAAAGTTTTTCCTCTAGCAAGTTCACGACGCTCGCTTGGATTCATTTTAATTATTTTATCAGTAGCCTCAAAGATTGTCTCAAATTTTTTCTTGTCAAAATCACGGATTGAGACAATATCTTTTTGGAAAAAAGAATTGCTCATTCTCGTTCAATAATATATATGAGTACTATACAAAGTATTCCAATGTCAGAGTCTGATCTTATAGTAAGACGAATCAAGAATGGTACTGTAATTGATCACATTGAGGCAGGAAAAGGTCTCAAAGTTCTAAATGCACTTGAGATAGATGGAAAGGATGGTAATGTCATAACAATAGCACTAAATGTGCCTAGTTCAAAGGTTGCAAAAAAAGACATCATAAAAGTTGAAAATAGATTTCTAAAAGACGGTGATACCAACAAGCTTGCACTTATTGCACCAAAAGCTACTGTAAATATCATCAAAGACTACAAACTGGTTGAAAAAAGACGAGTAACTCTTCCAAATGAGATTGAACGAATATTCAGATGTTCAAATCCTGATTGTATAACAAATAGCGGTGAAGACATTGAACCAATAATGGATGTAGTTGATAAAACTGGTCTTGTTCTTAGATGCAGATATTGTACAAGAACTCTAGATGTGAATGAATTAAAATATTATTAATTAATTCAAAATACAGAATTATTTTTTGACTTTGGTTTTTTCTTTTATTTCTAATTCGTACTGATCATAAGTAAACTTGCGCATAGTTCCAAACGGTCTAAATGCTCTACCGTTTCCATGATAGAATTTGGAGAAAAATTCCACGTAAACCAACCTTGCTCCCTGAATGCCAGGCTCAAAAACTCCAATTATTATATTGAATATGTGACCAATAAAGAGAATCATTGTTCCAAGAACAATAAATGGTATTGAATGATGTAGTGTTTTTATGAAAATGAAATCAATTACATCAGCTAGTATTACTGAAGCTAGTAGAATTCCAACAATTCTTGTGTAAGAAAGTATGTGACTGACTATGGACGGCAACTCCATAATAGCTCTTGGACCTTCTCCAACAAACATTAAACCAATTCCACCCAAAAGCAATCCAATGTAACCGATTCCCTCTACATGGTGAATTGGGTTGATGTGTCCATGATGCATTAATGCTAATCCTGTCATCACAACACCCCAGCCAAATACCAACCAGCCAACTTTTCCAATGGCATGTTTCTTTTCGCCCTCTCTTAGGCTATTGAGGATTCCAAGAATTAGGCCAAATGTTACCATGCCTAGACCGATATATCCACTGATTAGCAAAAGTCTACGTAATCCTACAATGGGATTAAAGATTGCTCCGCTAGCAGGAAGAAGTTGCATACCAAGTATCGTGTTTATATAATTAAACAGATAGCCATTGAGATGAAATCCAAAGTACAGATTGAATGTGAATCCTAAAATAATTCCAATAATAGCACCAGGAGTCATTGCTTTTG
Source organism: Nitrosopumilaceae archaeon (assembly GCA_035935115.1). Taxonomy (GTDB): domain Archaea; phylum Thermoproteota; class Nitrososphaeria; order Nitrososphaerales; family Nitrosopumilaceae; genus TA-20. The sequence goes on along the minus strand of DASYXK010000007.1, from coordinate 36,332 downwards.
CCAATTTGACCATCTGTCTGGGTTTCAATATAGTAAGTGCAAATTTTCTCAAAGGCTTTGGCATGATGTTAAGATTACGTTTTCCACCCTCTACTCTTCTGATTACCCATCTGCAAACAAGGAGGATAAAAAGACAATAGCCTGCATCCCCTACCATCATACCATAAAAGACGGGAAAGATAAGACCAAAAATTAATGTGGGATCAAATTCTTTGCCTTGTGGTAAAGAATAGAATCTAATGAAAGCCTCAAACAACTTGAATCTTTTTGGATTTGCTAATAGTGTCGGTGGATTTTTTTGGATCTCTAGTTCATAAACAATTGTTCCTTTGGCATGGTTGTCTAGATTAGCTTTGACTGATTCTAGTTTTGATTTTGGAACCCATCCTTCTAGTGCAAAAGAATCAGATGTGACTCCAAGATTGTCAATGACCTCAAGTTTTCTGTTTTCTATTTCAAGCTGTTCTTCGATACAGACAATATTTGCATAGTATTCTTTGGAAATCTCGCCTAGTTGTCTATCAATTTCTTTTAATTTTTGAGTTAGCTCATTGAGAATAGCTCCTAGTGATTGTTTTAATTGAACTGCTGTTCCATTGAGTTTTGGTACTGCTTCAAGTTTAACATTATACTCTTGAACAGCAGTAGCAAGGGCGTGAGGAGGAAAGTTAGGAAATGTAATAAGAACAATGCGCGTAATTTCTTTTTCTTCTTTAGAATAAAGGAAAACGTCTAGGTTGTTTACTTCTAATGCTTTCTTAAAAAATGGGAATTGTTTTGAATCTAAACGGCCAAAATAAGAGTGTCCTAATACTAACTGGAGTACATTAAAATCTTCTGGGAAAAATGAAAACTCTTCAACAAGTTTGATATTATTTTCAGTTTCATTTATCTTAGTTAGGAGATTTTCTTTTTCTCTTTCTAGAGAAGCTATTTTAGAATCTATATCGATCGATTTTGCTGCTTGCATCAAGTTTTCAATTGTTGGAAAACGTTGACAACTTGAAACTGGGTTTGGGGGCAGAACCGTTTTGAATGCTTTAATTCTAAGGAGTTGATCTGAAACTTGTCTGTAAAGGTCATTATCACGTTCATTTTTGAGCATATGAGCCACGTCTTTAGATAATGGTTCTAATTGTAGTATACCCATATCATGTAAAACAGAAATTACAACTTGTCTGTCTTTTCTTAAACCAAGTACTGCCATCATAGTCATTGGGACAGGCTTGAGTACCATTATTCTACACCTTTTAATAAAATATCCAGAATTCCACGAATAGTTTTTTCATCCATCTGTGACGATATGGTTTTTGATTTTATTTTTGCTTCTTCAATAATTTTTTTTACTTCAACTTCGGCTTTTTTTCTTGCTTGGTCTATACTTGTCTCAACTAATTTTTCTCCTTGTATTTTTGCTGCCTCAATTGCCTTGTCAGCATCAATTTGAAAAGATTTGATATCTTCTGCTACTTTTTTCTTAAAATTTTGAACTTCTGCCCACGCTTTTTCTTCGGCTTCCTTAATTTGTTTGAGAGAATGAACGTATTTTTCTTGAGTTGACATGTTATACTCCTAAGAAATGCTTTCCTGCATACAGTGCTATAGTAATTGTGCCAAGTATGTTTCCAATTTTAAATGCCCTCATAATCAGATAGAATTTTCTTTGTTGCGGATTTGCAAAATTAACTGGCAAGTATTTCTTTCTCCCTTTGAATATTTTCTTGTTCTCTTTCACCCATCTTACGCTTTACTGTCTTTAACATGATGAATGTATCACGTTCCATCTCAGCTAGTCTGAATATGATGAATTTAACAGCACCCTGTAATCTTGGAATGAAAACGTTCTCTATTGCATTAGATTTTCGTTTTGTCTTTTCAATCTCATATAGAAGCTTTCGTAATGTGGTTTCTTTTTCTGCAACATCAAGCACCATTTTGTGAACATTTTGAAATGCCTTTATTGCTTCATTAATTGAAGGAGGAAGTTCCAATATATGCTCAATGATAGCAGTATTGCTCTGTCCACCTTGTAATTTTGGTATACTAACTCCCATCACATTTTTTATTTGAATTTGCAATTTACTTATTTGTGGAATTTTCATTGCTTCATTTTCTAATCTCATTGTACCTGCAAGCATCTCTGCTAATCTGATACTTTGGTAGCCTTTTACCAATTCAAATTGTAAGCCACTCCTTAATGCAGCAGCAGTTTTGCTTGCATTAAAAAATTCTAGAATCAATGCTTGACGTTTTAGTTTCAGTAACTTCAGTCCTTTGTTAGCAACAACAATTCTTCGCTTGGTACGAATGTATTCAAGACGAGTTGGACGAATGTTAATTACTGATGGCAAAGTCTAGGTACCACCCTTTGTGGTTCTTTTTCTGTACTTTGCAATGAACTCTGGTTTAATACGATTCATTTCTGAATCAGATAGATCGCTAAGTAATTCCCAACCAATGTCTAGAGTTTGTTCAATTGAACGATTTTCATCCATTCCTTGATCGACAAATTTTCTCTCAAAGTTGTTAGCCACCTTTAGGAATTTCTTATCTAAATCACTTAGAGCTTCTTCACCAACTATAGCTGCAAGTGATCTTGCATCTTTACCTTGTGCATATGCTGCATAAAGTTGGTCTGCTAGACCTCTATGATCTTCTCTTGTATTTCCTTTTCCAATACCTTGATTCATTAAACGTGAAAGACTTGTTAGTACATCTACAGGTGGATGAATGCCTGATCTATGCAAATCTCTACTCATTACTATCTGACCTTCCGTAATGTAACCAGTAAGATCTGGTATAGGATGTGTAATATCATCAGCTGGCATTGTGAGTATAGGAATTTGTGTTACGGAACCATGTCGTCCCTTTATCTTCCCCGCTCTTTCATAAAGAGATGACAGGTCTGTATACATGTATCCTGGATATCCTCTTCGTCCTGGAACTTCTTCACGTGCGGCAGCGATTTCTCTTAATGCTTCACAATAGTTTGTCATATCGGTGATAATGACAAGAACATGCATATCTCGCTCATAAGCAAGAAATTCTGCTGTTGTTAGAGCAAGTCTAGGAGTAAGTATACGTTCCATCGAAGGATCAGATGACAAATTCAAAAATAGTGCAGTTCTTCCAAGAGCTCCACTTTCTTCAAATTGTTTAATGAAAAAGTTTGATTCTTCGCTTGTAATTCCTATTGCAGCAAACACAACAGAAAAGTTTTCAGAACCACCAAGAACTTTGGCCTGTCTTGCGATCTGTGCAGCAAGTAAATTATGTGGGAGACCAGAACCAGAAAATATTGGAAGCTTTTGACCTCGTACTAGAGTATTCATTCCATCAATGTTTGACATTCCTGTTTGGATGAATTCTGAAGGTTCCTCTCTGGCGTATGGATTGATACCAGAACCTACAAGATCAACTTTTTGTTTTGATACTATTTTTGGTCCATTATCTCGAGGATTTCCTAATCCATCAAATACTCTTCCAAGCATTTCATCAGAAACTGACATCATAGCAGTCTCACCAGTGAATTTTGTTGTAGTTCCAGAGGTGGTCATGCCAAGGGTTGGACCAAAGACCTGAACCACTGCCAAACCTTGTCTAGTATCAAGAACCTGTCCTTGTCGTCGCTCACCGTTGGGAAGTTTTATCTCAACCATTTCGCCATAAGCTGCATTATCTACGCCTTCTACAAATATCAGCGGACCTGCAATTTTTGATAGTGTCTTGAATGCTACACCAGACATCTATGTAGTCACCTCAATCATCAGAGTATTGAATTCTTTTTGCATAGTAGTGAATGTATCATCAACCAATTTGTCTACTTGATCTTCTTTAGTCCATTTTATTCTTGAAATCATTTTTCTTGATTCTAATGCACCAATCTTTGATGATGTTGCACCCTTCTTTATTGCATCACTTTCTCTTCTACCAAAATCTAAAATTATGTTAAGTAATTGATATTGTTTTTTAATTGATGTATAAGTGTCGACTTCATCATAAGCACTTTGTTGCAGATAATCTTCTCTAATGGATCGTGCAGTATCCAAAACTCCTTTTTCTGGTTCTGGTAATGCATCATAACCTACCAATTGAACAATTTCTTGCAATTCTGATTCTCTTTGTAAAATTTCTAGAGCTTCTTTTCTTAGGGCAACCCAATTGTTTCCAACATTATTTTTGTACCATTCACCCATGTTATCAGCATACAATGAATAGCTTGTGAGCCAGTTGATAGATGGAAAGTGTCTTCTTGATGCCAAGCTTGCATCCAAAGCCCAGAAAACTCTTGTAACTCTTAGTGTGTTTTGTGATACTGGTTCTGAAAAGTCTCCACCAGGAGGTGAAACTGCACCAACCAAAGTCAAGGAACCTATCCTTTCCTCTGGAGATATAACAATAGCTTTTCCACCCCTTTCATAAAACTCAGCTAATCTTCTTCCAAGATATGCTGGATATCCTTCTTCACCTGGCATCTCTTCTAATCTTCCTGAAATTTCTCTTAGTGCTTCAGCCCATCTAGATGTACTATCTGCCATCAATGCTACACCATATCCCATATCACGATAGTATTCTCCCATTGTAATTCCAGTATAGATACTGGCTTCACGTGCAGCTACTGGCATGTTTGAAGTATTAGCAACAAGAATTGTACGTTCCATTAATGGGCGCTTTGATTTAGGATCCTCTAGTTTTGGAAAAGTTGTAAGAACTTCGGTCATCTCGTTTCCTCTTTCTCCACAACCTACATAGACAATGACGTTACTGTCTGCCCATTTGGCAAGTTGTTGCTGGGTGACTGTTTTTCCACTTCCAAATGGTCCTGGAATTGCAGCAGTTCCACCTTTTGCTACTGGGAAGAACGTATCCAATACACGTTGACCTGTAAGCAATGGTTCTTCTGGTGGAAGCTTACGTAGTACAGGTCTTGGTACACGAACTGTCCACCAACTTGAAAGACCAATTTCTACTTTTGAATTATTTGTTTGAACAGAACCTACAATTTCATTGACGTTGTATTTTCCTTCAGATATTTCTGTGAGTTCACCTTCAACATTATATGGAATCATTATTTTGTGCATTATCAATGGAGTTTCTTGGACTTCACCAATAATTTCACCTGGAGAAACATGATCACCTTTTTTCTTTAGTGGAACAAAATCCCATTTTTTTGTCTGATCAAGTGCGGGGATGATATTTCCTCTGCTGATAAAGTCTCCACTTTGTGCTCTTAGTACATCAAGTGGTCTTTGAATACCGTCATAAATTGAAGTTAAAAGTCCTGGCCCAAGCTGCAATGAGAGCGGACGTTTTGTATTGATGACCTTTTCACCTGGTCTTAAACCAGTTGTATCTTCATACACCTGAATGGTAGCCTTGTTACCTTCTAAACGGATTATTTCTCCTACTAGACCAAGTTCACCAATTCGTACGACATCAAACATTTGTGCGGCTTCAAGACCACTTGCTAAAACAACGGGTCCTGAAATTCTAGAAACTATTCCATCGGTCATCTCATCATCAACTTCCTTGAATATTAACTCCCAATACCCTTTTTGCTAATACGGATATTGACTCTTCCTGAATGTTTCCCTGTAATGATGGCATGAATAACACCAGTGGTTCTATGGATGCCTCGATTTTTGTTTTAAATGTACTTGGAAGTAAGTTACGAACAAATTCACTTACAATAATCAGACCAAACTTACCAGATGAAAAAAGTTCTTGCAATGTTTTGTTAGCATCATCCTTACTGACAATAAATGTATCGTCCATTCCAAGAAGTCGATATCCAATTACTAGCTCACGCTCTCCTATTACCGCGATCCTTCCACTTGATTCTGTTTTTTGTTTAGACATTTTTATTCACTTAGCAACATTGAGCTTATTTGTTCAGTTGTTAAATTGTAACGTTTTCCATATGCGATCCTTTTAATGTTTTCACGTTCATATTCTGCATTAATTATAAAATAAAATACTGTTCCAATAGAAAGTGCTATGTTTTTCAATTTTTTGACATATTGAATGTTTATGAATTTGTCAAGTGCCACTTCAAAATCAATTAAACTTTTTGTCTTCTTGTATTGTGTTAACGCGTTGATTAGAGAAAAGCGATTTTCCACTCTTCCAGCAATTTCTGCAGAATCTTTTACTCCATAGATATCTAATAGCTCATTCATTGGAATTCTTCCTCCGTCGATAAGATGTCTACCTACTAGTTCTTTATCCAAATTTGCTTCTTTGCCTTTCATAAGATTTAGTATGTTTTTCTTATCGATCTCTGCTCTGAAAAATTCCCTTATCATGCCTTCATCGCCTTGAAAGAATTTTAGAGATTCAAGTAATGCTTTATAATAAAATTTTTGTAAAGCATACATCATAGGACCAAGATCACCACTTTTTTGGTATTCTTCCAAGTGTTGCATTAAGATTGGACCGTAGTTGTATTTCACAAGTTGATTTACTACACCATCTACACCTGTTTGTGAGAGGATGGTTTTCATCTCGTCATGAGTAATATTACCTGCAGAAATTCCTGCTGGTACGTTACGACTAGAGACTAGGAATGATTCTGTCTCAGTAATTGTTTTGCCCATACTTTTTGAAGAAAGTATCAATTCAATATTGTAGATATCCCATTTTGACAAATATGCCCTAACTGCAGATTTTCCATTAAATGGCGTTGCATCTAATGCAATTTTATTGATTTGAACAAGATATCTGTTCAATGCAACTTCTAAAATTTCTGAAGGTTGGTAAACAGATGCAGCTTTTTCAATCTCTGATCCATACCATGTTGACTCTAGAATTTTTGCCATTTCAACGTCATCTTTTGCTTTTAGCAGATTCTGCATCATATCTTTAGTAAGAAAATTCATTGATATTGCTTGCAATCTACCAAAAGAAGATGCATATTGTGAAGTTCCCATTATGTTCTCTCCGTAAGAAAACCTTTTATTTCATCTTCATAAGTTCTTAAAAGTTCTTCAAATGTCAGATCTATTTCCTTTGTTCCATCATTATTTTCTGCTATTATGCCACCCAAAATTTGAATTGTAGAACCAATGGTAATTCCCATTTCTTTTAAAACTGCGCAGTCTTCTTCACGACAATGAGCAGTAATTTTTGGACCTAATTTTTTTTTTGAGGTATTTACCATGGTTTCTAATGTTTTTGTGTACTGCAATGATTTTACATAGTTCGTGATTTCTTGTTTGATGATATTAAATGCAGATTCCAAGTTTTCGTTAATGGCATCAAACATGATTTTTTTTGCTTGTAATCTAGCTGACTCTATTATTCTTGCTAATTCTCTTTCAGATTTTAATTTTGCCTCATTTGCAAAACGTTCCTGTATTTCTTTAATTTGTGCATCTCTTTGGTTTTGTATAGCAGTTCCTTTCTCATCTAGTTCTTTGCTAAGTTTTGCAAGATCCCTTTTTTTCCTATTCTCTATCTCAAGGAGAAAGGTCTCTATGCTCATTACAAATTCCACTACAGTATGCCAAGTAACAGAATTATTCCTAGCACGAATCCGATGATCCAGAGTGTTTCAGGAATGACAAAGAAGAATAATACCTGACCAAATTTTTCTGGCTTTTCAGCTATGATACCCATGCCAGCAGCACCAATTCCTTGTTGTGCATTACCAGTACCTATCAAACCTCCAGCTATAGCAATTGCAGCTGCAATAGCTAACAATGGCTTTGTTAAACCTGAACTTGTAGCTGCGGATTGTGCAAATGCTGGGGTTGTAAAGAATGTAGAAAGTGCGATCGTTATACCTGCAACTATTATAATAGCGGATAATTTTGAACGTTTGTTCAGCATCATCATGTATGGCTCATTTGGTGAGGTTATATTAAGCTAATTTTTACAATGGTTAATCTATTTTTTTAAAAAAATATTACTTTTCAATCAAAGATTGGATCTAAAATCAGGATGAATCAAAGTTCTAGAAAGTTACCATTCCAGATTTGGAATATATACAAAAATTAAATTGATAAGAAATTATTGTTCCACAGGAAGATCCGATCTATTTCCCCATTCTCCCCATGAACCAACATATACTTTGACGTTTTTGAATCCAAGTTTTTTGAGAGCCAAAAATGAGTTTGCTGCCCTATATCCACCTTGACAGTAAGTCACTATCTCATCATCTTTGGATAATTTGTAGAGCTTGGAAAGAGATTCATTTTTTTTCATGGTACCATCTTTTTCTATGTTAAGGGTCCAATCGATGTTTATTGCATTTGGGATATGACCTTTTCTTGCAGCTCTAATTACTGAGCCATTGAATTCTCCTTGTGCTCTTGCATCAACAAGTTTTATTTTATTTAGATTTTTTTTGATATACTTAAATCCAGCAAATACATTTTTGTTAATTTTGCCAGAGAATTTGTCTGGTTTGAATCCATTTGTTTTAATTTCAATAGGAAATCCAAGATTTTTCCATTTTTTTATCCCTCCATCTAACATGAAAGCTTTCTTATGTGAAAAATAAGTTAAAAGCCATACTCCTCTAGCTGCACTCATTCCAGAAACATCATCATAGAATACAGCCGTTTTTTCTTTTGTAACGCCTAGAATTGAAAGAAGCTTTCTCATTTGCATATTAAATGCTTTCATGCCCTCTTTACTGGTATCAAACCAATGATAGTAAAAAAAATCCAAGTTAACTGCTCCAGGTATATGTCCTTCAGAATAATCCTTGTATGATCTTGCATCAACTAGAATCAATTTTGGATCATCAAGTATTTTGGAAACATCCTTTGCGTTAATCAGCATAAACTAGTTGTAAATTAGGGATGTAAATTCATTTCATATTTGTTACAATTTAAGAGCTAAGTAATCTGTTTAAATGCAAATAACAGTAAAATTTCTTCATGAAAGAACTAAACTTTGTGTTACAACTTATACTACAAAGTTTTCAACATAATATGAAAAATACAAAAAAATATTAAATTATTCTAATATTCTGCAAAAGCGTATATTGTTATATTTGGGTATATCAAGATATTAGCACGCTATGAACATTATAAGTCACTATTTTTTTAAACTAAATAATCGAAGCCCAACCAAAACAACGAGTATGTTAACCTAGAGTCCCATGAAACAAAAAATGCCAAATCCACAATTATCAGTTTTTCAGACCTTCAAGACTAAAGGAAAAGAGCTTACAGGTGAAGCAATACGCCAAAGAGGAATAGTAATGCATCTTGCCCTTGAAACTATTCCTACCAAGAAAACAAGAACTGCTATAGCTCACAAACTTGCTGAAAGAAACGGAACAACTTGGCAAAATATCTATTCTGGAATTTTTAGGGATTTGGATGAAATTTTACTTCCTCTTAAAATTGTAGAGGAAGCTGGAAGATTACCCATAAAACGGGGACCAAAGGCATTACAAGAAGAAGGTGTACCATATTACCAACTGACTGAAGGTGGTTTACTTGTTGCAGCATCTCTTGAAGAGATGGAAAATGAAAGAGCAAAAATAATTGAATATTTTTTTGAAAAGAACTCTAATTCAAAAGATAAAGATTTTAAAAAATCTATGCTATTACTTTTGAATGTTGCACCAATCTTTGTTTCTTCAATACTTAGAAAATATGTAGAAGCATATAGTATTGGAAAGATAGATCATCTAATTCCATTTGATTCAAGCAGTGTTAGAAATGCTCTTGATGAAGCAATAATAATTCAAAGGGAACTTTTGGAAGGGTTTGTCTCATTAGCAAATTCAGACAGAGAACCAGTAATTAATTTCCTTAAGAGCGTAGGCTAATCCGGTTAGCATTAAAATCCTTTTCCAAAAGAGCTTGATAATATTGATAGATTTATCTAATACTATTATAGATGGTCATTTCCTATTGGTTACATATTACATGGTCATGGGAAAAGTAAATGTCTAGTGATTTAATCAGATCAGTTGTTTATTTAATAGAATCAGGAAAAGGAGATGTTGGAAGACTAAACTATATTTTAAATGTGCTTCAGAATGAAAAACCTCTCTTTACATCTGATAAAAAATATTTAGATACATTAATTTCAACATACATCGATTCTGCTAAAAGGCGTGAAATTGGGATATCGGCAGGCAATGAATCAATAAATGAATTACGAAGTGAATTAAATAGAGTAAATGAAAGACTTGCAAGATTAGAAAAGAGAGGATACAAAAAACACATTGGCAGAAAAGCAGTTTTCTTTTTTGTAACATTTTTTGTCAGCTGGCATGCTATCATTCAGATTATCAATAAGATATCAGGTGGAACCACAATGATCTATCAGAATACACAAGACCTCAACTCCTATGTTTTTCCATTATACCAATTAAAAATCATAATTCCCTCTCAATTTGTTGCATGGGTGGATCTTGGAATCTTGTATGTATGGACTGGGATGATGATTGTATGGGTTATTCTTGGCTTCATTTACTTGGTAAAATTTATCAGATCAAGATACAACCCAACAAAGTGATCTTTTATTTATTTTAGGAAAAACAAATTTCAATGATAAATCAATTGAAATTCAAGTATTGTATCCCAAATTGTTTGTAAATTAGTTTATTGAGTAGAATTAAAGTTAACTGAGCCTGGTTGACCACTAAGAACAGTGTTTGTGTTAAAAAATGCCTGACCCACAATGCTCCATCTTGTATCATTTTTTTGTAGTGCAAACCAAAGTTCAGGATTATTACCAGTGTTTTCTAAAATAACTTTACCATCTAATTGGTTTGTATAATGTTCTACAAGTGTATAATAGTTTGAACTTTGCAAAGCACCTTCAAGTCTTTCTCCAATTTGACCATGACCTACCAAGATACCATTTTCGTACAGATCATATGTTATTGCTTCCAAAATAACTGTAACATTATTTGGGTTTGAAACATCAAATTTTGTATCTATGATTGATTCTTTATTAGTAAATGATAATACTGATGTTTTATTAATAGTGACAACAACTGGTTTTATTTCTGTAGATGCTGCCTTTAATCCTCCAGGAACCTGAGGATTTTCTTGAACAAAATTTTTTAGAAAACCAGAGCTGGGAAGTAATGCAACCACAACTGTTATTGCAATAAGTATGCCAACTGCAACACCAATTAATAATTTTTTATCCAAGTTTATTGATAGGATTTGTTCTTTACATAAATATTAAGCGGCAAAGACTTTTAGTCAAAGTTTGGAAGGTAATTTTGTGCAATATCATCAGGCTATTAAGATAGGACAAGAAAGAGCAAGAAAATCTCAGATGAACCTATTTTCCCATGCAGGCTTTGCTATGCTTACACTCACAGTAAAAAAATCAGAAGGAAAGTTTGTGCCTGTGGGCGAGCAGGAATTAGTGGCTGTTGTTCAAAAATCAGATGGTTGGATTACAGTAATAGTAGATGATGAGGGATATGCCAAAGCCCAATCCAAAACTTTGAACGAAATTGAGGCAAAGGAAATTATGAAAAAAGCAATTGCTGCAGGTATGCCCGAATTTACAGGAAAAGTCAGGTTAGTATAATTTCAGTTCCTTCAGGAGAACCTTTTATTGCTTTCTCTAAAGTTTTAACATCTGCTTTTATGATACGTGTTTTGATTTTGGATCGTTCAATTACTTTGAGTGCAACAATATCCATCAAGTCATAACCACCAGCAATGGATTCTTGGTGTACAAGCATATTACGAAGTTTTTTCAGATTTATTCGCTTGAATTTTTTTGCATTTTTATTCTTGTTTGGATCTGAATCATAGACTCCGTCAACGTCTGTAGCATTCAAAAATATAGACGCTCTTACCTTTTCCGCAATAAGTGCTGCTGTTGCATTGGTACTCTGACCTGGATGTAAACCGCCAGTTATTACTATTAATCCACTATCTGCAGCGTGTGTAACTTCTTTTAGATTAGTGGGAGGATGAGGATATGCTTTATCCTGTATTGCATAGATCAAAAGTTTAGCATTAAGTCTTGATACTTCGATACCAAGTTCATCGAGGGTAGATTCATCTGCGCCCGAGGATCTTGCATGTGTAATGTAATGTCTTGCAATTTTGCCTCCTCCTGCGATAATAATTGGTTGACAAATCTTTGATATCCTAACGAAAAATGTGGCATAATCCTTGAGTATTTTTTCATCCTCCATTCCAAACAAGCTACCAGACAATTTTATGACAATTCGTTTTCTCATAATTTGTTTTCACCAAGGATGATCTGTGCTGCAATTTCAACCTTTTTTCTGTTTTTTTGTGCTGTATAAACTCGTAAGATGTTCATAAATCCTGAAATTGCAAAGACAAGCGGTATTTCTGATATTGGGAGCTCATATGCTTCCGTAGAAAGTGTGCCTTTTTTTGACGTGAGTATTATTGACTCTGATTCTTTTTTCGAAGGTGTAAGGGGTATGGATGGAGTCATGGACACATCAATAAAAATTTCTGACTCGTCCACTTTGGATTTTTTAGAGATTTGTTTTTTTATATCCAATGTTTTTATTTTTCCTATTAGATCATGACGTGCAAGAATTTTTTCAAAGACACATTTTAGTAGTCTACGTTCTTGGTAATCTTTTGCTAGCTGTCTTGCCCTTCTAAGGTCTGAAGATTTTTCTGGAAGAGATACTAGTTTTGAAATTACAAATTCATCAGTCAGTTTAATGTAATTATCAAGATTAGTAGAAGTAAGATCAAGTTCATTATCTGCAAGATTCATTGATTCTATCAACATGACTTCTGCAGATCGTACAGTTTTGTGATAATAAACAGCCTTAAACATTTGATATCTTGAAATCATCATAGATTCAAAAGAATAAAGTGCAGATTTATCAAGTGAGAGTTTTTTTTCGTGTACATCCAGGGACTGAATTATTCTTTTAAAATCAATTTTAGCGTGTTCTGCACCAGTAAAATATCCATCTCGTGGCAGATAATCCATCATATCAGCACTAAGACCGCCAGATATGATTTCATTCATAAATTGATGTTTAGAATTTCCAAAGGCAAGATCAGCTAGGAACTTCTTATCAAAACCAGATTTTGATAACAAATCTCCAATCTCAGTTTGTAGTATGATTTTCTTACCAATTTCTTCATGTGAGATTTTTTTTCTTTTTTGTAAAACTTCCTCAAATAAATGAGAGAAAGGTCCATGGCCTAAATCATGTAAGAGACCCCCCATTCTCAGGTTTGCAACATCGTCTGAATTCAAAAATCCTTTATCTTTGAGTACTGTTGCTGCATGACCTGCAACATGTGTTACTCCAAGTGAATGCTCAAATCTAGAATGTTGTGCACTTGGATAGACCAGATGTGCACCTGCAAGTTGTCTTATTCTGCGCAATCTCTGAAAAATAGGAGTGTCTATTATTTTGATTTCAGATTCATAAATTCTTATAAAGTCATGAATTGGATCAACAATTTCTAGATATTTTTTTGTCATTTTTTATTTTATATGTTTTAGAGCTATTTCCTTGATAGCTTTGTGTACTTGTTCTTGAGTTTGTGAGGCATTTACTATTTTCCATCCAAACTTTTTTGCTAATGTTCTATAAGTATAAATTATTTTTTGTGCAAATTCTTTGTCTTTTTCAAATTTATCACGTCTAGTTTTTTTGCGTGAAAATGAATCCTTTGATTTTACATCAAGAAGAATCACTAAATTTTCTTTTGGAAGACCTGAATCAAGATTTAAAAGCCATTTTAGATCTTGACCATTTGCCTTGCCATAGACTAAATTAGATTGGTAATATCTATTCATTATCAAAATATAATTTTTTGATAATGCATCTTGTATTTCCTTTAATTTTTCCCATCTGTTTGCAGCAAGTAAACAATGTATTACTTGGGGAGGAAATTTTCTTTTTCCAATAAGATAGTGTTTGATTTCTTTTCCTATTGGTGTAGTATAATCGGGGAAGCTAAAAATTTTGCATTTTAATTTTCTTGCTTTCAAAGATTTCGCTAAAAGTTCTGATTGAGTTCTTTTTCCTGCTTGATCAAATCCTTCAATAACTATAATCATTTGATTGTAATTGAATTGGGAAGTAGATAAATTGTGAATTTACTATAAGGTTTATAACTAAAAAAGACTTTATTATATCAAAATGGGCTTAGTACGTTATATGGCAAAAGAAGTCATGAAAGAAATAGGCAACAAATCAAGAGAGTTTTACGAGTTTGTACTTCCACCAATCGATGTACAGCTTGAAAATGATAACATCATAGTAACTATTGATCTTCCAGGCTTTGACAAAAAGGATATCAAATTAAGAATACGTGGGAACATCCTATCAATTAATGCAACGCGAGAGACAGACCATGATGGAACAGTAATCTGGCATCAAAGACCACAGGCAATTGATAAAAAAATCCGACTTCCAGTTGATGTAAATGAAGGCGAAGATCTTGAAGGTTCTGCAAAATACCACAATGGTGTTCTTACTCTAAAGATTCCAGTAAAACACGGCAAAGATATTACGATAGAATAGCTAGTGTTCTCGTATCAATACTGCAGCTAACATTATAACTACAGAACCAATCATTCCAATCTCTCCTACAAGTTGATTATTTCCATAAAGTACTGTTGAACCAACAAATACAGCTGCAGAAAGTATGCTTCCGGAAAGCAAAATGTTTCTAGATAATTTTTTTGGTTGGTATTGAGCAGATCTTTTTTCTTCAAGATATTGTTTGAGTTCAGGTGCAATAGCAATTACATCATTGATTGATTTTGCAAATTTGTCAAGTGAAATTTTTAGCTCCTCGATATATGCATCTTTAATGAGATTTTCCTCTTCCAAAATATTTTGTAAGACATTGATGAATTTGAAATTGACTTTGTGAGTATGATAAATTCCTTCAAGTATTGATGCCATCCTCATGTAAAGTGCCAGATGTTTTGGAAGCTTAAATGGAAATCTGCTCATTGTCTTGTTTGCAAGATCCATCAGTGCTCTTACTTCCATTTTGTCTACTTTGGTCCCATGCATTGCCTGAATGGACATTGCAATCCCTTTTTCTATTATAGAACGATTGTAACCAGGAAGTAGCATTCCAAGTTCATCCATGGCACTGACAGTTCGTGGAGGATCTTTTTCAACAAGGGACAGATACAACCTGATTAGTTTGAGACGAGTTTCATTATCTAGTCTTCCTACCATCCCAAAATCATACAAAATCAAAGAACCGTCATTAGCCACGGATATGTTACCAGGGTGGGGGTCAGCATGAAAGATGTTATGGTGCAAAAGCATTGTAAAAAATACTTTGTGCACTCTAATTACAAGCTGTGCTCTGTCTAACCCAACCTCATCAAGTGCTTTTACATTGGTTATTTTTATTCCAGGAATGTACTCCATAGTAAGTACGTGTTCTGTGGAATGATCATCTATTACAGAGGGAATTATTATTTTGGGATCTGAACGAAAATTTCTTTTAATTGTCTTTAGATTTTGAGATTCAATCCTATAATCCATTTCTTCATGTATTGTTTCTATGAATTGTGCAAGCATTGCTTCTGCTGAATATCGTAGATTGGGATCTACAAACTTCATCGCAACAGGAATAATTTTTTTAAGAACCCTAATGTCTTCTTCTACAATTTTGTCAATGTTTGGTCTTCTTACTTTTATAATTACATCTTTTTCCTTAATCTTGGCAAGATACACTTGTCCAAGCGAAGCACCGTAAACAACGGTGGTATTGACATAATCAAAGTTTTGTTCTAGGGGTCCAAGATCTTTTTCTATGATTGGTTTTACTTGATCAAAAGGTGCAGCTGGTACATCGTCTTGAAGTTTTGCAAGCTCTTCCATATATGGTTGAGGCAAAATGTCAGCTCTTGAAGAAAGCCATTGACCCAGTTTTATATAAACAGGACCTAGTGACACAAAAGTATTAAGAACTTTGCGAGCATTTTTTTGAAATCTTTCAACTTTGATATTTTTACCCTCTTTTCTAACCCATTCTCTTCTATCTTTTCTTAGAATTAAAATGAGAGGCAAGAGTTTAAAAAAAATCTTTATTGTTCTAAGTTTTGAAATGGTATATTCCTCCTAAAAATTTTTAATCTTTTTAGTAAGAGAATATCCTATATAGCCAAGCGCAACTGATGCCAGGAGACCTCCAAATAATGAGGTACCTTTTGTAATCTTTGAATTTTTTTGTATTTTGTAGATTTGTGATGCAATTTGTTTTCCTCCAAAAAATGCTGATGCAAAACCAATCAAGACCTCCGGAGCATCTACTATAAGATGACCAAGCGGATCTTTGCGTGGATCAATCTCATCCATATGGATCAGATACTTGTCGCCATATTCTCGTATGTGTAAATTACCATATCGATACTGTTTATGTGCGCCATTTTTTTGTCCTAGTTTTGTTTCTTCAGCATCTCCAAGCATAAAAGGTCTGATTTCTTTTGGGACCTCAATTTCATCCCAAGTCATGAACAAAAATCACCTGTACTAAATATAACTTTAGCTTGAATTTTTAGCTACTTTCTTTATGATTGGAAGTTTTGCCTTACGTATTTTGAATACAATACCTCCTATTCCAGCAGCTATAGCAACAAGAATAATGAGTTGAAGTTGAGAAGTGTCGTTTGTCTGAGGTGTTGGATTTTTTAAGGTTATGGTATTCTCTTGTATTATCGTATGTGGTTGCAAAAGTGAATCCTTGTATGTCACAGTAACAACTACCTTGTTTTCTCCAAATAATGGATTACCTGTAAAATCAATTGGTATGTTAAATGGGGTTGGAGCATCAATATCTATATCTCCAATATATTGAATGGATTTTTTGATCTTTGAATTATCAATTGGTTGTATAGTTACAGTAGCAAATTGTCCTTTGATGTTTCCTTGATTTAGAATATTTCCTATGATGTTTTGCTTGCCACCAATATTCATTACATCTACTCCATACACTGAGATATCTATCACTGGTCTGATATATGTGGCAAAGCTCTGCTTTTCGATTACTGTGGAACCATCCTTTGTATACTGAATGTTAACGTCAAAGTTAACAGCTTGATTTGATATATTTTTATCAGCAAATACGGGAATATTCAACCCAGTCCTCTCTAGCGGATTTATGTTGTTTATGAACCACCTTGGATCCTGTAAAATTTTAAGATTTGAAGAGCTTGGTATGAGTGTGATGGATATATCAGAGATCTTGGATGGGGAAAGATTTTCTAGTCCAAGAGTAAGATTTTGCATAACTCCCATCATTAGATAAGAAGGGGTTGAGAGTCTGACAACAAAAGTTGAGCTTGCTGGTCCCACAATTAGATCTACCAGTCTAGAAGTTGTTACTTGATTTCCCTGCCCGTCAAAGTATGTTATACCCAGCGGTATGTGCAAAGTTCGTCCTGCAATATCCTGTGGTACAAAAATATTAAATGAAAATGTACTTGAGGATTGGGCAGCAACTGTTCCTATGTTCCAGTGGTTTTGATCTATTACGACATTTTGTAAACTAGATGAAGTGGAGTTAGATTGTTGCGGATTGAGTGTAATGTCTATGTTGTTAAGGCTTGCTGTACCATCATTTGAGACTTGAACCGTAATCTGGTTGTTTGATGCAGGCTGTATGAATTGATTTTCTGCTTTCATGTTTAGAACACTTTTTCCTGGGACCTTAAAATTAAAGTCAAAGTAATTGGTGTGAGATCCGTTTTCCCTTACTCTAGAATAGGTTACTTGAACCGTTCCAGAATAGGAATTGACGTTTGTATTTTTATCTACATTAACAAAGAATGTTAGGAAAAATGATGATCCGCTTGTTGCAACTTGGGTATTGTCTGCTTCTATTAGACCTGCATTAGCATTAATAGTGGTTGGAGAAAATCCAACCGGTAAACTAAGCAATCCCTTTATTCCAGCAATATCTTCTGATCCTACATTTGAGAATACAATTGTAAATGGTACATTCTTGTCGCCTGGTTGCACTTCGATTTTTCCCGATGATGTTCCAAAATATGCATCAAGGAATTTTATGTCATTAAATGCATGTTCAAAAGGTGATACTCCCGGTGCAAGATGTTCTGGAGCACTTGCATAGCTTGGGATTATTATTTGTCCTAATAGAAATATCATAGCTATAACAATGGTTTTGTAGATCAATTTACTGCTGGAACCTCCATCATCTCATCATCGATAATTCTACCATCTTTAATTGTAATTATTTTATCAACATCACCAAATTGTGGACGATCATGTGTTACTATTATGAAAGTATGTCCCAGTTTTCTATTAAGAGATTTCATTAACTGAACAGTTGTCTGTGCTGATAAGGAATCTAAATTTCCGGTTGGTTCATCAGCTAAAACTATTGCCGGTTTATTGATAAGAGATCTGCAAATAGCTACTCTTTGTGCTTGACCACCAGATACTTTGTTTGCATATTTGTTCATTTGATTTTCCAAGCCAACTGTCTTTAGTAATGACTTTGCTTCTTCGGTTGCATTTGTATCAGTTCTTTGTATTTGTCTTGGAAGAATTACATTTTCTAGAACTGTTAAATCTGAAAGTAGATTTGAAAATTGAAAAATGAATCCAAGTTTGGAATTTCTAAATGATGAAGCCTGATTATCATTAAGATTAGAAGTGTCTATTCCATCGATGAAGACTTGACCATTTGTAGGTCTATCTAAAAGTCCAATCATGTTCAGTAGTGTTGATTTGCCAGACCCAGAGCTGCCAACAATTAAAATGAATTCTCCTTTTTTTATGGAAAATGACACGTTTTTTAATGCATAGACAGCTGTTTCTCCTTCACCAAATATCTTGTCTACATTACGTACCTCTAGAACTGAATCAGCCAAATCGCATAGCCTCCACTGGTTGTAGTTTTGTTGCCTTGTATGCAGGATAAATTGATGCCACTATAGCAAGTATGAATGCCATAATGTCTGTCTGCAATATTCCAAGCCAGTTATAAGATACCTCTAAGGGCAAGCTTCCTTGGAATGTCATGTGTGTTTCTTTTGCATAAACCGTATACGATACACCAAAAACAGTACCAAGACCGGCACCTATAGCGCCAATTACCATTCCTTGGAAGATGAATATGATCAGAATGTCTTTTCTTTTTGATCCAATTGCTCTCATTATTCCAATCTCACGTGTCTTACTTGTGACTTGCATCATTTGTATGGTTACAACAGCAAATGCAGAAGACATCATGCCAAAGTATCCAACTAAATTAATTAATGCAATACCTGATCTGAATCCACGAAGTGTTGTTTCAGCAGATTCTTCAATTGTTTGAGCTTTAAAGTTGTCTGAACGAGTTGGAAATGCATTAAGAAAAAGATCTTTAACAACTTGATCTTTTGTTGGATCATTTAGTCTAACCATGATTGATTGTGTTTCATGCGGTCTACCCAATATTTCTCGCAAAGTATCAATGTTCATTATAACACTATTATCAAGACCAACAGAACCAGCAGTCTGCGTAATTCCCACTATAGTAAATCGTCTTAGCTGATCAGCACCATTTCTATCTTTGAATTTTAATTTTACGCTATCACCTACATGTGGATCTCCAAGATCTCTTGCTACCAAAGCTCCAAGAACAATAGAGTTTCTTGAAGATACATACTGTCCATCTCCTACTGTCGTATACATTGTAGATGCTTGTGTATCCAAAACTGGATCTACTCCAATTACAGGAACATCATAGTCTCTAACTGTTTGTCCAGATCCTGTTGCGTTAACTGATGCGCTAGAATCAAGCCGTGGCGCAGCAGCTTCTACATATGGAATTCTTTCAAGCCAGTTTACCAACATTTTATCTGATTTTGTTATGAAATTCTCGTTTCTTGTGATATAAACATGCCCAAATCTATAGTTTATTTGGTCACGTACAATTGCATTATACAAACCCTGGAAAATTACAGAGTTTACCTGTACTACCAAAATGGCAATTGATACTGCAAGACTTGCAGCAATTAAGCTACCTTTACGTCTTGTAATAAAACGCAAGCCTACTTTAGCTCTATAATCCATAAAATTACTAAAATAGTCTGATATTTAATGTTTTAACTTAGTTCTAATTATAAATACGACAATTATATATTCAAGCTGTATGCTTTATACTAAATATATGGAGAAGAGTACCACATATGGACAAAATTGACATACATATTCTCTCATATCTACTAAACAATTGCCGAATACCAGATAGACAAATTGGAAATAATGTAGGCATATCTGGGGGAGCTGTAAAATCAAGAATTCAAAAAATGTTAGATAGAAAAATTATTGAAGAGTTTGCGCTAAAAATAGAACCTCCCGTTTTGGGATATAGTGTTCTCTATTTTGTTGTAACAGGAACTGATTTGCAATACATTTTAGATCAGGTGAAGCTAATTGGAGAACCATTTTTTGTAGTTCCATGTGTTGGAGGTGTGGCTGTTTGTAGTATAGTTGTAAAAGGAGATCCTAATCAAAAAATGGAACTTGCAAAAAAAATATTGCAAGGTGTTAGAGTGTTAGCAATTTTTGAAGCAAAAAATCCTGGCATAAGATCTGATCTAACAAAGACTGATCTTGAAATTATAGAAATACTTTTAAAAGATCCTAGATTAAAAATTGAAGATATCGCTAAGCTAGCTGATCTTTCTACAAAAACTGTAACACGTTCTCTTGATAAGCTACAAAATGATGAAGCAATACAGTTTACACTGTTATACAATCCTAAAGAAATGATAGGATACATTCCATTTGCAATTCTTGTTGGAGTAGAAGGTAATGTTAAAAAAGCACTACAAAATCTAGAAAAAGAATTTGGAAAGACATTTTTACAAAAACCCTTTGTAAATATGAATCAGATTGTATTATTTTTTTATAGTGACAACATTTTCAAGCTTGATGAGCTAACCCAACTAGTACAAAAAATAGAAGGAGTACATTCTGTAGATCTTTTCATACCAAAGAAGATCTCATTTCCACAAAAATGGATAGTGGATAGTATCAAAGAGGTAAAAAC
This sequence comes from Nitrosopumilaceae archaeon, assembly GCA_035935115.1. GTDB lineage: Archaea > Thermoproteota > Nitrososphaeria > Nitrososphaerales > Nitrosopumilaceae > TA-20. The sequence continues at coordinate 15,348 of DASYXK010000007.1, read as the reverse complement.
TTCAAAAAGACTTCATCTGTCATATCAGATACATTAATAATTGATTTTAGATTCATGTGATATACTATGAAGAAAAAAATCTACGATGGTAAAGTTCTCTCATTGAGTCTTTATGATGTTTTAATAAACAAGCGCAAAGTGCGCCGAGAGGTCATTGAACATAGAGGTGCTGCTGCTATGCTTGCGATTGAAAAAGGTAAGGTGATTTTAGTAAAACAGCATCGTTTTCCACTTGGTTATGTACTAGAGATTCCTGCAGGAACGTGTAACAAAGGGGAAAATCTACGAGCATGTGCCTTTAGGGAGTTAAAGGAAGAGACAGGTTACGAAGCAAAAAAGATGATTTCTCTGATAAAGTATTACCCATCAATAGGATACAATACTGAAGTCATCCACTGCTTTGTTGCATCCGGGATTAAAAAATCTGGTAAACTGAAACTAGATGAGGATGAAATATTATCAGTAGTAAAAATTGATTTTAAAAAAGTAGTAAAAATGATTTTGGTCGGAGAGATTGTTGATTCTAAAACAATTTGTGCAGTTTTAGCATACAATACAAAGAAAAAATTAGTATAAAATTATTTTTTTGAAATTGTATATCATGTGACTGTAATGTTTACTCTAAATAAGATCGAAGGCATGGCACACCTAGGAATTGAGCTTAGACAAAACGGATCACCTTGAGCAGTGAGTGTTGCAATTCCAGGGTTATGAGCTTTATAAATTCCCTGAGCGCCGTTTATCACCATGATATTGACAACTCTGCTCACAATATTTTGATCACTTATGTCAATATTCCAGTCGTAATTATTTCCAAGCTTCAATAAGAAATTTTCTCCTTTTTTGAGATAAATTTTTTGATTGTTTTGTGCCAGTGTCACAATTTGATTTGATGTTTGATTAGACTCAGAAGTTGACTGTGTGGTTGATTGTGCCCATCCTCTTGCAAAAAGTTTTGTAGCAGTATCAGATTTTACGCAAGCTGGAGAGCTGTCTTCTGTTTTTATTACAAGTATAAGATCAGCCCCACATTGAACATTATCTACACTTATTCCTGATTTGATTTGTTTTAATGGAGTAAGTGTAATTTGAGATACATTTACTTTGGTATAGTTTGGTGGTTCAAAAGCAATTTCTGCTGAGGCAACAGAGCTTCTAGATCCATATTGGGCATACATTTTGTAGGTATTGCCAGATTTCCATAAACCGCCACCAGAAGGTATGCTAGTAGAAAAATCATTACTAGATTCAATCTCTACATGAGTAATTGCTACCGCCATTCCTTGAGGACTTGTTATCCAAACAGTAACTTGTTGATTTGGAATAAAATTTGAAACTTTGCCAGAAATTAATATTGAATCACCATTATGATACGATGATTTGTCAGTTGAGAAGGAAATTGTATCAACTGGTTGAACCTTTGAGCTACTTCCTACATTAACCACTCCTGTCATCCACGGATGAAATAGGCAATAATACCCATAGACTCCTGCTTTGTCAAATTTGTAAGAAAATGATTTACCAGCAGCAATCACACTACTATCAATTCTTCCATCAAATCCAAGTGAAGTTGTACCTGTTGTTACTGTGTGAGTTGATACATCATTATTTTGCCATGTTACTGTTTCATTTGTTTTTATATCAAGTACAGATGGAGATAAGGAAAAAGGCGTATTTGTATTAGCTGCGCCAAGCGGTATGATAACTTGGGTATCAGCAAATGATGGATCAATGAAAATAGTAAATCCTATTACCAATATCAAACCTAAAATGCAAAATCTTGTCTCAAGCAATTATAGATCATTTAACTTGATTTTATTTGAAGATTACTTACAAATTATTCGAATTAAAGATATACAAACAGAATTTATTAGTAAGATTTCTACATAAGATTAAAGTATAAAATTAAAATTGTTGTGTTCTCAGCTTACTTCAGCCAATCCAACTATAGCTCTAGGAAATACATCCTTACGTTGCTCTTCTACTTTCAAATAATGTTCATAGCCTACGATGGGTTGTAACGAATTTTCATCCATTATTTTATAGTTGGATATCTTTGCTTTTTTGAATAGTTGTTCTAAATCATCTTTTGAAAACCATTTTGAATAAATACCATTTTTTGTTCTAAGTATAGAATTATTTTCATCTTGTTTAGACGTTATTATTTCTCCAACAGTTTGTTTTACTTCTCTTCCATAGAAGGTTTTTAATCCAAAATCTTTGAAGAGTTTTTTATTAAAAACTGAAACTATTATTGTGCCATGTGGCAAAGCCAATTTTTTCATTGATTCTAATAATTGCACTTGTAAATCCATGTTTTCCTGATTACCTAATGTTTGAAAAGTGCATACGATTACTTTGTGGGTTCGATCAAGTGTTTGTTGGTTAAGATTAAAGTTTTGTATGATGCCTGTGATTGGGAATATTCTCTCATTTAGATATTGATCAAGCCCATATTTTTTTAGTAATCGAGCAGAATGTGATGTCATTTCTTCTGAATAATCAATTCCAATAATATTGCGCAAATTCTTATCATATATTTTATCATATTTGTAAAGTGTCGTGGTTTCTGAATTTCTTTTTAACTCCTTGCATGAATTAACGCTAATCTTAGATCCTAACAATATGAGGTACCTACCTGGACCAGAACCAGCATCAATGAAAGTAACTTCCCCTTTTTTTAACAGATTATCTAGATAACTTAGAATGAAAATGTCTTCAAATCGTTCGTAAGAGCGAGCTGACCATGCTGCCTGTGTCGGATGAACTACATTTCTAAAGTATTGTTTTGCCATGTATTTGCTGGCCAGTATTCCTTTGATTAGATCTTGTTCATTTTTGGAAAGCTGATTCATGTGAAATTTATCTTTGATTTTTCGTTCTAAAATTCCTCTTGTACAAATTTCCTTCCTTATTTTTGGCGGTAACAGATTCAGATAATCATTCTTAAAAGAATATGTTGAATCGCATCTTGTACATTTAAGATCTAATTCATGTTCTAATAATGAATTATTATTTTTGAATTTTAAAGGAGAACTGCACATTGGGCACATTGCTATTAAATTTTTGTGAATCTGTGATGTCATCATTTGTAGCTCAAGTGACATCATCACTGTCTTTTTTTCTAATAATTTTTTGTTTAGAGGAACCTTCTTCTTTAATGTAAGTGTCGTAAGTACGAAATACTTGTTTTATACTCTTCAAATACGTTTCAAAGTCAGGAATTTTTATCGGTTCGTAAAAATAGTTTGTGTGCACTTTGGTCAGATTATTTTTGGATAGTCCTACACCTTCAAGTACGTGAATGGGTTTACTATCAACTGAATGAACCCATCCAAGCGACCTGATTTTTTCTATAAATTCTTCAAAAAGAGTTAGCTCATTTGTAGCAATTCGTAAGATGAAATCATAGTTTTGACCTTCTCCCTGAACAAGGTCTATCGCTGTCACTATACCATATTCTCTGCTTATTTCAACTAAATTACCATACATCTCAGAGTACGGAATTACTCTTCGTTCAAAAAGCGGATTCTGCGATTTTATGAAAGTATACCATTGGTTATCAAATAATTTGCTTGGATCTACTAGAATCCACTTTATTTTGTCATCTTTCTTACTATCTTCTGTGTTATTATGCTCTATAATGACGCCTTTTTTTATTAGTTCATCTACTCTGTTTTTAACATTATCACGTGAAAGAACATAGCCGTATTTTTCAAGATCTTTATTTGCGGTATCAGGAGTCGCACCACTTTGTAATACATGAAGAATAAGTAAATCAAGAGGGCCTATCCCATTCTTGGTCATGTTTTTCACAGGCACTACATTGTCATGACTATCTGTATTCCTACCTACCATGCCATAAGCTGCCATACTAATGTTAAAAATATTTACTACACTTTTGTCGCAAAAATGTTGAACCAGTGTTTTTATGCACCACGCCTTGCTTACAAAAATGCAATTTCCGGATTTTTTGTTGCAAAAAGCGTTCTAATAGATTTATAATTTTTCGACCAAGTATGACCATGACATCAATACCAACAATTGAACGCATTGAGAAATCGCAATGCAGCACATGTTCACAAAACTGTACAAAATTATGTGTGACTTGTGGGTGTGCCTTTTGCAACAGGCATCTACTCTCACACTCTGGAGGATGTAGTAATGAATACCACAAAATCATCCGCACAATCCTTCGAGATGATGTTAAGAATGGTTTGATAAATGTGCTGGAAGTAGTGTTGCGGTCCTTATGATAACAGGAGAATACAAAAAATCCCCTGACGAGTCCGTGAAATTCGGACGAAACAACATTGTTTGTTGTCGGGAGAAACCAGAGAGGTGAAAATAGAATGATTGGAACCATAGAAAATAGAGAAATGCAAACAAATGACAAAGGTAAGAAAATGAATAAGAGAAGTCAACTATGCGTTTTTGCAAGTGTTTTTGCAGTACTAATAGTTGTAACAAATTTTGGATTTGCTTGGGCTGATACTGGAGTAAGCAATAGCAATACAATATTAGCTACAGATGCCATAAAGAACAACCCCACAGAAATGAAAATTCTTGAAAACATAGAATTATTCAAGCAAAGATATGCTGCAATGCAACAAAAACAACAGATAGTAGATCAACATAACCAGTTCATAGAGCAACAACGTAAAATTGCAAATGCATATTTGCAAAATGATCTAGCTGGTATGAATAATGGAAATGATTTAACTGCTCCAAAAAATGCATATACTGGATTTGTAACGCATGTGGATAACTCTGCACAGGGTGTTTTCTGGGATCAATTTAATTTCATGCAGCAAAAGATCCAGAATGCAAGAAACGCAATGAATCAAGTGCTTAAAAATGGTGGTACCATGCAAGAAGCTTTACAAGCATACAATAACGAAGCTGCTGTACACAAAGACCAACTGGTAAGCATCAACAAGGACTTGAATGTCAAATACAATCTTGCAAATGCAAAAGTCCAGAGCTTATTCAACAAAGATGGAAAGTTGAACAGAAACGCATAAACCCCAATTTTTTAATTAATTTTTGTTTATTTAGAGATATTTAGCCATAAGCCATATCATCGAGTTGAGTCTTTTTTAGAACTTTCTTGCCACTCTTGACACTAATCAATGGATTATTTCCAAATTCATTAGGCAGTTTTACTATAGAAATACTGCCCTCGTAGACGTGTCTTGGTTTATCTGTTTTTGTGTCAGTCCAAACACATGCCACACCTGAACATAAGATAATACAATCTTCTATTGTAGGACCGCTATTTCTAATTCTTATATGCTGAGTTCCATCCTCAATAATTTTTTCCAATGTAAAGTAGTATTCTTTTGCTATTTTTTTTGCAATTTTCGTTCTAACAAACCAGGTGATTACAGATACGGCTCCTGATGCTACTATTGCAGTAATTACACCATCTACTAGTTTATTATCTGAATTAGCAGTTTTGTTTGGAGCTGGCGGAGTATAGTTTGTCTGTTGTGGAGGTGTAGTTTCTTGAGAAGAGTGAATTGTCTGATATCTAAGAAGACCTGATAGATTATTGTTTATGGTATCTGTTGTTTCTGTTACATTAGAAATTAAACTTCTAGGATCTTTTATGACTATTAGTTGCTGATAATCGTTTTGTGTCAATATGACAGATGTTAATGTGGTTCCATCAGATGCTGTAAAATCAAATTTCACATTCATAATAGGTTGTGGTGTTGGTGTAGGTTGCGAAGGTGTTGTAGTTGGTGAAGGTGTAGTTGGTGAAGGTGTAGTTGGTGAAGGTGTAGGTTTAGGTATAGGCTGCAATGATTGAAGTGTAATTGCTGAAGCTTCGTTTGACGGATTACTAGTAGTATGATCAGAATAAATGGCTGCTACCCTGTAAGTGTAGGTAGTGTCAATCTTCAGATCCACGATTGAATATTTTGTAGTGTCATTACCTGTATTATCATCTATTATAACATAATCACCTGGAACTCGTTTCCAGTCTATTTTGTAACCAATTATTTTTTGTTGGTAATTCTCTAGTGGCGGAAGCCAGGAAAGGTTGATCTTAGTTGGAGAGACTGCTTTTGCTATAAGTGGCCCAGGTATTGAAGCTGGGCTTAAATGATAATTCTGGTATGTTAGAATTCCAGCCAAATCATTAGTTATTGTTTCTGATGTTGGTAGTGCGTTAGAGATTATACTTCTGGGATTTTTTTCGTATTGTAATTGTTGATAATCACTTTGTGTTATTATGACGGCTGTTAATGTGGTTCCATCAGACGGTGTAAAGTCAAATTTTACGTTTGTGATTGGAGATGTAAGAGAGGGAGTTGGTGGAGGTACAGATGTTGTGGTAGGAGTTGCAGATGCTGCATTTGAGGGATCTGTACTAGAATCATCAGAGTAAACTGCTGACACTCTGTAAGTGTAAGTAGTGCCAGTTGTCAATCCAGTAAGAGAATACGTAGTAATTATTCTGTTTGTGTTTGCTACTAATGTAAAATAGTTACCACCACTTAATCTCTGTTCAATTTTGTAACCAGTAATAGTTTTTCCATAGTTTTGTGTTGGTGCATTCCATGAAAGGTTGATCTGAGTTGGAGAGACTGCTGTAGCAGTTAGATCTGTTGGTGTTATTGTTGGAGTCGGTGTCATTGCATAAGCAATATTTGGTGCAACAACCCAAATTCCAATTATAACAATAAAGATAGCTACGAGGACAAAAAATTGATTAAATTTCATTCATCATGTATTTCTTGAGGTTAAATAAATTGATCACGATTCAGACGTCTATTGTCTTGAATTGAACGTTGAGTTCTCGTCCTTTACATTTTGGACATCTTTCACTTCGTCCCCTTACTGCCTAGTACACAATACCACCAATTAAAGTAAGTGCAGTCCACCAAAACTGTATTCCAACAGATGCATGATAACCTGTAACAAATATCTCTCCACAATTCTTGCAGGTTTTAATCGGAATATTCAGTTGTGGCATCACCATGTTTGTCTTTTAGGGTATTAAACATGCTCAAATGACGTTTGAATTGTGATTATGTATAAACTGGCTTTACAAGATCAGCTATATCATTCCAACAGCGTGCAATTCTATCAAAAGAGTAAACAATGTCAAAAAGGTCTATGGAAGTCTGTTTTTTTGTCTCAAGTAAGGAACGAATATCGGAAATTTTCTTATGATATGTCCTATGAAGTGTTATAGCTTCAATTGCAAGCGATCTATTATGACTAATGAATGCCTCAATTGACTTTTCGTGGATTTTTTCAATTTCCTTTGCAACATCATAGATCTTTTTGATTTCAGATGGCATTAATGATAAACCTGTAAGTGAGTTGGCAAGTTCTACTATAGTATCACCTGCGGCTTCAAGAAGATTTGCTGCTATTCTGTAATCTAAAATGTCAATGTTTTCAAGATTTAATGCATTGGCAAGCTTCTTGTCAACCATCGTACTTCGAATCAATCTTACAAGCAGAAAATATTGCCTGTCTATTTCGTCATCACGGTTTACCATTGTTTGCAACACAGTCTTATCATCAGATGTCAATGTGTTTAATGTATCACGAAACATTCCAAGTGCAATTGAGCTTATGCGTTTTAGAATTTTTTCGGGACTAAGTGTTGTTGCATCCAATAAAAAATGTACATTTACGTTTGCTGAATCTTCGTCAACAATTTCCATGCCAACCAATCTACGCATTGATGTTCTGATCTTTTCTCTGTCTTCAATTGAAATGGTTGATTTGCCTTTTATCTTGATTATATCATATCCAAGAAGATAAGCGCCTGTAATATCTGCAATAACATTTTCTTCTTTTGAAACAGGGTATGATATTGTTACTTCCTTTGGTGGCCTGATATCTCCTGATGGAGTAATAGAAAGACTGTCTGAACCAGTTTCTATTTCAACTTCATCACTTTTTTTTAGTTTGTTTGTATCAATCCATTCTTTTGGTAATGAAACTAGAATACTACTACCAATTTTTTGTAGGCGCCGAATAAATTTAGTCAGTTTAAATCAATATAAATAATTTAATCATCATTTTTATATTTTACTCAAATTTAAATTGCACCATGCAGGCAATAGCTTTCTGTCCAGGTCACATTACAGGTTTTTTCAAAGCTGAGATGGATGAGAAAAGACCAGAGCTTCAAGGCTCTATTGGAGCTGGATTTTGCATAAAAGAAGGTGTTACTACACGTGTTAATGTTTCAAGTTCTGAAAAACCTAGTTTTAAAATAAAAGTTACAGGATATCAGTCAGATAACACCCAAGTCTCTGAATTTGTAATTAGTGAATTTTTCAATCTCGTAAAAGAAAATTACTTTGTAGATGTAGAGCATCAAATTGAAATTCCGGTTGGTTATGGGCTTGGTTCAAGTGGTGCTGTTGCACTAAGCTTGGCATTTGCATTAAATAAAGCATTACAGACAAATCTTTCGAGAACTCAGATTGGGCAGATAGCTCATAAGGCAGAAATTTTGTGTAAAACCGGTCTTGGAACTGTTTTATCTTCATACCATGGAGGTTTTGAGATTAGAACAAAACAAGGTGCACCAGGCATTGGATCACTAAGAAAAATTCACACCGATTCTTCAGCAATAGTGATTTGTTTTTCCCCTGTTTCAACTAAAAAATTCATCAAAAATGATCTGCCAAAAATAAACGGCATTGGTGGAAAGATGGTAGGTAAGCTGATTAAATCAAGAGATTATCAGGAATTTTTAGACATGTCTTTGGAATTTGCAAAATATGTTAACGTGATTACGCCAAAGATGCATACTGTAATTAAAGATCTTCAAAAAAATGGTTTCAAATGTGGTGTTGCAATGTTTGGAGAAACTGTCTTTACTTTGATTCCCAAGTCAAAAGAGGATCAAGTGATCAAGATTTTAAAAAAATATGATGATGGCATTATGATCAAATCAAGTATTGATACTAGTGGAGCAAGGATTTCCTAGTGTTAGTTCCAAAATCACATCCTAGGGCTGCATCCCTACATATCAGAGAAAAACTAGTTTCAGGATACAGATCTGGTTTGGTAGTAGAAGAAGGCCTTTTAGCTCATGGAAGAGGCGAGATGTTTGACTATATCATAGGTGAAAAGACCTCAAAATACTCCCTGCAGGCCATAAAAGCTGCTACAGAATCTCTCATTTTGGCAAAATCACCAGTCATATCAGTAAATGGGAACTTTGCTGCACTATGTCCAAAAGAGATCGTGCAGCTTGCCAAGATAATTAATGCAAAAATTGAAATCAATCTGTTTTATGCAAATGAAAAAAGAAAGAAAAACATTGCAAAGGTTTTGAAAAAAAATGGTGCAAAGGAAATTCTTGGATTAGATCCTAAATATTCCAGAACCATTCCAAAGCTAGACAGTAAAAGAAGAATTGTTGATGAACGTGGAATATTTTCTGCAGATGTTGTTTTGGTACCACTTGAGGATGGCGACAGGACAATTGCATTAAAAAAGTTTGGAAAAAAAATAATTACGTTTGATCTTAATCCTCTATCCAGAACTGCACAAACAGCTGATATCACAATTGTAGATAATGTTATTCGTGGAATGAAAATTCTAATTTATTATTCAAAAAAAAATATAAAGAAAAAAAATTTTTCAAAAATAAAATTTGACAACAAGAAAAACCTATCAGAATCAATCAGTCTAGTGAAAAAAAATCTCTGGAGAATGTCTCATGCCTAAATCTGTAAGAGATATTCTATCAATGAAAAATTCTAAAAAAATTACTGTACTTACTGCATATGATTATACCACAGCTCAGCTTTGCGACAAGACAGGAATAGACATCTTACTTGTTGGAGACAGTGGCGGGATGGTGATGCTTGGTTATGAAAATACAATTCCAGTTACGATGGAGCAGATGTGTTTTTTTACAGAAGCTGTTGCAAGAGGAAGGCAAAATGCAATGCTTGTTGCTGATTTGCCATTCATGTCATACCAAGCAAGCAAATCTCAAGCAATAGAAAATGCTGGTAAATTAATCAAGGCAGGAGCAGATGCTGTCAAGCTAGAAGGCGGTCTTGAGGTAAAAGATACTGTTCACGCCATAGTAGAAGTAGGCATACCTGTAATGGGCCATATCGGATTTCAGCCACAAACTACCACTCTGCAGGAAGGATACAAGGTTCAGGCAAAGACAAAAGATGCTGCAGTAAAGCTAATCGAAGCTGCAAAATCACTTGAAGAAGCTGGAGCCTTTAGCATAGCTTTGGAAATGGTAACAAAAGAAGTATCAAAAATAATTTCAAATTCTATCCACATTCCAACAATAGGAATTGGTTCTGGATCAGATTGTGATGGTCAGGTCCTTGTTATTCATGATGTATTAGGATTGTATGAAAAAATAAAACCAAAGTTTGCTAAAAGATATCTTGAGCTTTCTGGCGAAATTGTAAAAGCTGTTACATCGTATAAAAATGATGTAATGTCAGGCAAATTTCCATCTAGTGAGCATTCTTTTTCTATGGACAAGTCAGAGCTTGCAAGGTTGAAAAAAGAAATTGCATAAACATCCATCACTTGATATTGTTGGTTCAGGTGGAACAGAGCTTACTGGAAAAAAAATTGTCTTGTGCATATCTGGGAGTGTTGCAGCATACAAGGCAATTGAATTGGCAAGATTGCTTATGCGACATGGCGCAGATGTCACTTGTGTTGCAAGCAAAGCTGCTACAAATCTAATCAAGCCAAGCTATTTCAAGTGGGCAACTGGAAACAAGGTAATTACACAACTTACTGGCGATCTTGAACACATCAAGGTTGCAGATTACAAACGTTCGGATCTGATTGTGGTTTATCCTTGTACTGCAAACACACTTGGGAAATTGGCAAATGGAATTGATGATACACCAATTTCTACAGTCTTGAGTGTTGGACTAGGTTCCAAGATACCAATTGTTATTGCACTTGCCATGCATGAGGCCATGTATGAGAATCCTGCTGTGACAAAAAATATAGAATTTCTAAAAAAGAAAATTGATTTTATTGCTCCAAGCTTTGTTGAAGGCAAGGCAAAGGCTGCCGAGCCTGAGGAAGTGCTTGAGTTTGTGCTCAAAAAGTTTGGTTCCTCACCTATTTTGAGAGGAAAAAAGGTGCTAATGACTGCCGGTCCTACAATTGAATACATTGACCCAGTGCGAGTAATTACGAATCAAAGCTCAGGCAAGACTGGTGTTTTGTTGGCATCGGAGCTTGTTTCTGCTGGTGCCAAAGTCACTTTCATTTATGGCCCAGGAACAGAACCTCTACCTAAAGGTGTCAAAGTCATAAAAGTTGAGACAGCCCAAGAAATGCTAAATGCTGTAAGAAAAGAGATGAAACAGAAATTTGATATTGTGATTTTAGCTGCTGCAGCGTCTGATTATGCTTTAGAAAAACCAAGTAAGACAAAGATCAAAAGTGATCTTGATAAGATTGTTCTAAAATTAAAACGAATTACAAAAATCATTGATGAAATTAAGAGAGTTCAGAAAGATGTTTTCCTTGTTGGGTTTAAAGCGGAAACCAATCTACCCAAAGAGAAATTGATCAGTGAAGCAAGAAAAAAACTAAGAGAATCAAACGCTGATCTTATTGTAGCAAACGATATTGGATTAAAAAAATATAAAGAAAATCCAGATTACAATAATGTAATTATTGTAGATTCAAAGAAAACAGTTCAATCAGGCTGGAAAAAAAAATTAGAAATTGTCAAATTTGTCCGTAAAGAGATGGAAAAACGAATTTCAATGTTTAAATAATAACTGTTTCTATTTTAAGTTCTGGTAAGTTGTCGGGAGTTGCCAGTTAGAAATTTATCGTGTTAAGATTTGGGGTTTATGGTTGAATAATCAATGCTACAAATTGTAATACAAATCCAATCCCAATAGAAATTAATCCATTTCGTGTAGAAATTAAAGTCACCTTAGTTTCGTTAAAATCTGGAAGATGTTGCAGTTTAGATTTGAATGCTGGTATTGCAATCAAAAATGCACCTACAAAACCAAATATTAATCCTATTTCGGTTAACGTTTTAGGTTCTATCAATAAATTATTCCATTAGTTCTTGGAAGCCATTTTAATTAAACTTTCAATTTTATTTTGCCCTAAATCTAGATTAATTCCAGCTTGTTCTGCTGGTATTTTCTTGATACTACCTAACTATCAAATGATAATCAAATCTTTTGTAAACTTGTGCATTACATCTGCCTTGTTGTTTACTATAATAGAATCTTCAATTCTTACACCAAACTTTTTTGGAAGATAAATTCCTGGTTCTACAGTTATTGCCATATTTTTTTCAAGATTTGTCTTGCTTAGTGGACTCAAACATGGCAGCTCATGAACTTCTAATCCAATTCCATGACCAGTAGAATGAATGAAATATTTTCCATATCCTTTCTTTGTGATTATTTTTCTGCAAACATCATCTATTGATTTGCAAGAAGCTTTTGGTTTAACAGCTTTAAGGCCAGCTTCCTGCGATTGTTTTACAATTTCATAGATTTTTTTTGCTTCACTTGAAATAGTTCCTAATCCAAATGTTCTTGTTGCATCAGAGACATATCCCTTGTATCGTAGTGTAAGATCAACTACAATCATGTCACCACTTGCAAATTTTCTTTTTGTCACCTGTGCATGTGGTAATGCACTATTTGGCCCACCAGCTATTATCAAAGGATTAAGTGTTGACTTGTATCCAGTTGCAAATGCTTCTTTTTCCATTGCATATGACATTAAGATGGTTTGAAGTTCAGACTCTGACTGTCCTATTTTGATTTCATCAACACAAAGCTCGTACATTTCGTCTAGTATCGAAGATGCCTTCTTTAAGAGGCTAATTTCTCCTGAGTCTTTTACCTCCCTTGCACGATAAAATGGCTCTGTGGTTGATTTTACACCAGAAATGGATTTTTTGAGTGTCTGCATTACATCATAATTGTTGCTGTCGGTACAAACCTTCTTGCCCTTTAGCAGTCCAATTAGAGTAGAAAGTGAGCCCTTGCCACGCTCCGATTTTACTATCTTACAGTCAGTTGATTCTTCCTTTGCACGTCCCATCTCTAGTTCCGGAGATACAATCGTAGTACCATTTTTGTCCAATATTCCGATTGCCTCGCCCCAAAATCCTGTCATGTAGTAGAGGTTTTCAGGCTCAAATGCTATTATGGTATCACAGTCTATTTTATTACAAAATTTTAGAAGATTTTGCCTGCGTTTTTGCAATACACAAAATCTACAAATTCTCAATTTATGTTTGCTGGAAGGTTTAGATATCCGAAAACGAGAGATTTTTCGTGGAAGAAAAAAAGAAGATTGTTGCACTATTATCAGGCGGTCTTGACAGCCGACTAGCTATCAAAATGATGCAAAAGCAAGGATTTGAGGTAGAAGCAGTAGCGATCAAGACTCCATTTTGTGATTTTGATTGTGGAAGAGGATGTGGTTTTGAAATACGAGAGACTGCAGATAATCTAGGTGTAAATCTAAAAACAGTATATCTTGGAGATGAGTATATCGAGATGCTAAAGCATCCAAAGCACGGATTTGGATCTGGAATGAATCCATGTATTGATTGTAGAGCAATGATGTTTGAGGCTGGAAAAAAACACATGAAAGAGATCGGTGCAGAATTTATAATTTCAGGCGAAGTTTTAGGTCAAAGACCAATGAGTCAACATGGTCCAGCTCTTAGAACAATTGAAAAAGAATCTGGCCTTGAAGGAAAAATAGTAAGACCACTTTCAGCAGCTTTGCTTCCACCTACAGAACCAGAACTAAATGGATTGATAAAAAGAGAAGATCTTGGAAAGATAAGGGGTAGATCAAGAAAGGATCAGTTAAGGATGGCACAAGAATTTGGAATTGAAAATCCACCAAATGCAGGTGGTGGTTGTCTTTTAACCGATCCAAAATTTGCAATTCGTGCAAAAGATCTTTTCAAACACGTACAAACACCAACTACAAACGATATTGATCTATTAAAAATTGGAAGACATTTCAGATTTGATCAAAAAACAAAATTCATTGTTGGAAGAAACCAAGATGAAAATGAAATGCTAAAAGCTTTGGCATTAGATGGTGATATCTTACTTGAAACAAAAGATCATGTAGGTCCTGTTTCATTAATCCGAGGAAAAATTTCTCAGAATCTTTTAGAGTTAGCTGCAGCTATAACACTACGATATTCTGATGCCCCTAAAGATCTCCCAAGTGTTGTGATATCACAGAAAAAGGACGAAAAGTTTGAAATTTCAGTAATGCCAGTTGACGAGTCTTCTTACCTGCAGTACAGAATTTAGTCGTACAAGCTAGTCTGTGAAATGCAATTGACTAGCAAGACTTTTTGAGGGAGTACTTCGCATCTACTTTGTATGCAGACTCAAAAGGCACCCACTTACTTGAAGGCCATCACACTAAGGGATACTAGTGATGTGCATTCTGTAAAAGAGGACATCAAAAAGAACATGATTTTGGTGTTAAGGGTCACACCACTTGCACAAAAAAATGTAGATGAGTTAAGAAAAGTGGTAGAAGAGATTTATGCTATTGCAAAAACTCATGACGCAGACATTGCAAGATTAGGAGAAGAAAGAATTATTGTCACTCCTCCAGGTGTTAAGATCTGGAAAGCAGAGTACGATCTAAAGTAGTCTTATTCCTTCTTGAACTTGAGGACAAACAGTTGCGATTCTAAACATTCTGTGAATTGATGCAGAAAGATTTTCACATTTTCTTCTTTCACCATGATTTACAATCACTCTTCGTAGTTTTGGTCGTAGTTTGTGTACATATGACATTAATTGGTTGTAATCGCTGTGACCACTAAATCCATCAAGTTTTTCTGTAGAACAATTTATGTTAATTACTTCTATTTTTCCTTCTTTTCCAACAACGGAAACTTGTCTTGAACCATCAAGCACTCTTCTTCCGAGAGTTCCATTGACCTGATAGGAAACAAACAAAATTTTATTTTTCTGGATAGGTGCAATGTTTTTGAAATATTCCAAGACTGGTCCTCCTTCAAGCATACCAGATGTTGCAATAATAATACATGCACCTTCACGTAATGGTTCTTCTCTTGCATCAGCATGTTCAATATTTGTGAAATATTCAGAATCAAATGGATTGTCATCAGTCTCTAAAATCTTTTGTCTTAGATCTCGTGCCAAGTACTCGGGATATGATTCATGGATTGCAGTTGCTTCAGAGATCATTCCCTCCGTAAATACTGGTGCTTCCATAAGTTGTCCTTGTTTCATGTATTGATCTATTACCATCATGAGTTCCTGTGCACGACCCACTGCTGGAATTGGAATAAGCACCTTTCCACCGTTT
>DASYXK010000006.1:0-56147 GCA_035935115.1 Nitrosopumilaceae archaeon | reverse complement strand
TGGAAAATACATCAATCCAACACATGTGTATCTATCCAGCACTAGACCATCTCAATATGCAAAAACATCCGGCGCACGCGGTTGGCTTGGCGGTGAGGAACAAAAAAAGTACGTTATAGTATATCCATTTGTTAAAACACGTGAATGGTACCTCTTACCACTTGAAAAAAGAAAGGAGCTTATGGCAGAACACATTCAAGTCGGACAAAAGTATCCGCAAGTCACTCTTAATACCACATACTCTTTTGGAATTCATGATGAAGATTTTATGCTAGCTTTTGAAACTGATGACCTGCATGCATTTCAGGATCTAATAATGGATCTAAGAGAAACACGAGTTAGTGCGTACATCAAAGTGGATACACCGATGATTGTTTGCGTAAAAAAAGATGTAATTCCGCTGATAAAGAGTCTTGGATGATGAAGGCACTAAAAGAATGGGCAACTGTTGTCAAAGCTTTAGAAAATGGCAACCAAACAATTCTTCTAAGAAAAGGTGGCATACTTGAGACTGCCTCCGGTTTTAATGTAGAATCAAAAAAATTTCTTTTATTTCCTACATATGAGCATCAGGATAATTCCTCACTCAAATCACAATATTATGGATATCTGTCAGATGCAAGAGAAAACAAACCAAAAGAGGGAACCAATCAAATCACATCTTTTGCCGAAGTCATAGAAGAGAAAGACTTGGGGTCAATGGAAAAAATTGAAAAACTGTCATCATTTCACATACTGAGTGATTCGTATATTGTAGAAAGAATGAACTGGATGCCGGAAAAACCCATGAAGGTTATGTTTCTTCAAGTATTCAAAATAGCCCCAATTGACGTGCCAGTTCTGCCAGATTATCACGGTTGCAAATCTTGGATAGAATTAAATGTAAATCCAGAATCTGGAAAATCGGTTTTAAGTGATGACGAGCTTCAACAAAAACTCTCAGAGTTTAGGAGAATTGTAAATTGAAATACAGAACCCTTGGTAAAAGTGGGATTAAAGTTTCCGAGATAGGATTTGGAGCATGGACTCTGGGCCTTGATTGGTGGGGAAAGAAAATCGAAGATGATGAAGCAAAAAGATTGCTAAAGAAAGCATATGATGTTGGAATTAATTATTTTGAAAGTGGAGATATTTACGGTAGAGGGAAAAGCGAGAAACTCATAGGTGAAGTCTTTTCTGGAATGAGAAATGATGTAGTAATTTCTACAAAATATGGATATGATATATACAGCAACGAACAAATCGGACACAAGGAACTTCCTCAAAAGTTTACTCCGGAATTTACTGATTTTGCATTACAAAAAAGTCTGGAAAGATTACAAACTGATTATGTAGATGTTTATGGTTTACACAATCCAAAAATCAGCACAATACGAGATGACGTGATCTTTGAAACCCTGGACAAAAAAATCAGAGAGGGAAAGATAAAGAGCTATCAAGTAGCTTTAGGTCCTGCAATAGGATGGGCTCAAGAGGGAATCGAAGCCATGGAAAAAAGAAACACTACTGCAGTGCAAACTGTATACAACATTTTGGAACAAAGTCCTGGAAACAAGCTAATCGAGCATGCACAACAACATGATGTCGGAATACTTGTTCGAGTTCCTGACGCATCAGGAATCCTTACTGGCAAGGTAAATGCAGACACAAAGGTAAGTGAAAAAGACCACAGATCAGTTCGAAGTGGAGACTGGATAAAAGAGTCACTAAAAAAAGTAGACCAGCTAATGCCAATTGCAAAAAGAAACGGATTTAACATAACTGAACTTGCAATCAAGTTTATCTTGTCACAAAATACAGTCTCATCTGTACTTCCTACGATAGTTGATGAAGAAGAGATAGTGATGTTCTCTCAAATGGCTAATGGAAAGTATCTTAGTTCATCTGATGTAAATGAGATAACTGCATTGTTTAGCCAGTGGCCTGCATACGAGTTAAAGGCATCAGCACAAACTGCATAGTTCCATAATGTTATATTATCTGTAAGCAGTTAATTGTAAATACGGATGGTTGTCACTTCTAAAAAAACTGCCACAATGACATTTAGGATTGACGAAGACATTCTCAACAAACTGCGTGCAGAATCAGAGAATCGAGAAACCAGCCTCAATACTTTTGTGAATCAAATTTTCAAGCGATACGTAGAATGGGACATGTTTGAATCTAAGGTAGGCATGATTCCAATTGCCAAACCTATAGTTATCGAGCTTTTTGGAAAAATGAAAAAAGACGAAGTAACAGATATGGCGGTTCGTATTGGAAAAAACGTTGTACGCGATATTGCGTTATTTATGAAAGGTGATATCGATTTAGAATCATTTCTTTCATGGCTTGAAGCAAGAATGAAAGCTTCGTCTATTGAAATAAATCACAAAATCAAAAATGACACTCATACTATCATTCTAAAACACGATCTTGGTGAGAACTGGTCATTATACCACAAGACAGTATTGGAATTAATTTTCAGAGAAGTCTTAGACAAGAACATAAATTTTGAATACAATGCTGGAATGATTTCATTCAAATTTACTGAATAAACCAAACCAGGGATGTTTGCATTTGTTTGCACTGTAATCCATTTTATTATATTTAACCAAAACATGTGATGTCTATGCAAGTACTGTTACTTGGCAGAGACATTTTAGAGAAAACAGTAAGAGACACAATTTTGAAGACCATGGCAAATGGACAAGCCATGGACATACTTGAAACAACAGCTGGCTTGCCAAAATCTGCACTTGAAATTAGCTCAGTTACTAACATACCGCTGACTCAAGTATACCGGTGGGTACGAAAACTAAACAAATATGGATTTTTGCGAGTTTCAGGTGCAACAAATGAATATGGTAAAAAATATTTTATGTATCAAAGTAAGGTAAAATCGATAAAAATAACGCTAAATGCAATGCCTTCACCGCAAATAGAAATAATGAGTTAAAGTCTTTTTAATCCGAATCTATACAGTGATAGGATCTTCTATCTTGAATTCGTGTTCTACGAAATATTCAACTCGAGTCTTTTTGAATTCACGTGAGCTAAAAAGGATCTTGTATTCGGCAACATCTACATGCTTTTGAATTTCTTTTGCAACTGCTTCCGCATCATCAAATGACTTGCAATGCACCATAGAAAATACGTTGTACGGCCAGTCTTGGTATACCGGTCTTTCATAACAATGGCTTATCTGTGGAAATGCTCCCAGCTTTACTCCAACTTCCTCAATTCTTTCTGGTGGAACCTTCCATACTATCATACCGTTTGCCACAAAGCCTGCCTCTCTATGTCTGAGAATGGCGGCAAATCTACGCATGACTCCAATCTCTTCATAGTATTTTGCTTTTTCCAGCAACTGTTCTTCTGTTATGCCCAAATTTTGGGCAGGTTTCAAAAATGGTTTTTCTACAAGTTCTAAATCTTTTTGCAACTCACGTATGTATTTTTTGTCTTCTTCTGTTGCAACAAATTTTACATCTTGAATTTTTTTCTTTTCTTCAGATGGCTTGATCTCTGCCTTTTTTTCGTCTACCATATCTAACTTTACACCAATTTTGAAAAGCTTTATCGTTGGAAGAAGTCTGGTCTTTTTTATGCCGGGTAATTTTGAAAACTTGTCAATCTCTGTTTTCAGATCAGAACCTGGAGGAACTGCAAGTGTGAACCAAAGATTGTACTCGTGGTTTCTTTCGTAATTATGACTAACACCTGGATGCTTGTTAACCTGATTTGCAACATGATCTAGTTTTTCTGGCTCTACTGCCATTGCAACTAGGGCACTCTTGTAGCCTAGTCTTCTTGTATCAAATATGGCGCTCATCTGTCTGATTACCCCACTTTTTTTCATATCTTGCAGTCGTTGCATTAATTGCTCCTCTGATAATTCAAATTTTTTAGCGATTTGAGTATACGGTCTTGGAATTAGTGGAAATGTCCACTGGATTTCATTTAAAATCTCTTTATCGAGCTTATCCATGAATAATAGAACCGGTGACTTGTTCAATTAAAAACGTTACCGAGATTTTCATGCAATCTATAAATAACATGCAACGTCGATCCAAAACCGTTGATAGTTGACCTGAACCTAAAAGGAAATTTGGTGCTGGTTGTAGGAGGAGGTAACGAGGGACTCAAAAAGGTCAATGCTTTACTGACCCAAGATTGCAAAATTCTGGTCATAAGCGATGAAACCAACAAGGAAATAGAAAGATATGTTAAACAAAAAAAGATCACTTTTAAAAAAATGAAACTACAAAATGCCAATTTTTTAAAAAAATACAAACCGTTTATGGTAATGGCAACAACTGATGACAAAAAATTAAACAGAAAAATTGTAGAGCAAGCAAAAAAGATGCGATGCTATGCTTATGCAGCTGACGATCCAGCAGTAAGTGATTTTGCCTTTGGTTCTGTAATAAACATAGAAGACACTGTGCAGATAGCAGTATCAACTGGAGGAAAAAGTCCTGCTATGGCAAGAAAGATACGAATGCAAGCAGAAAAAGTGTTTAAAAAAATAATTAAAAAAGAGGACATTTATCAGATAAAACTACAAGACTTTGCACGAAACGCTGCCAAAACCAAACTTGATACTTTTCCAGAGAGAAAAAAGTTTCTATACAGCGTTATGAATGACAATCATATTAAACAGTTAATAAAAGAAGGAAATTTTAAAAATGCAAAGATGAGGGTAATGAAGATGCTAGGTGATCTGCAATAAGTAATATAATTAACGCCAGAATAACGTTCCGTAAATCTCCAATTCACATGCTTGAAAGGTTTACCTTTAGGGATATGGATCACGCATATTCTTCATTTCTGGAACATTCCGGTTTACAAGAATGTGTAATACTACAAACATGTAACAGAGTAGAATTATTTGGTGTAGGAAATGCAAAAGACATTGAAAGAATAAAAAAGACATGGGCGTCTGTAGCAGGCCTTGAAGAAAACTCATTCAAGGAAAACTTGGAAATAAGTGAAGGAACAGATGCCTTTGAGCATCTTCTAAAATTAACATCAGGGCTTGATTCGCTTGTTGTTGGGGAAGAACAGATACTTGGACAAATAAAAGAATCCATTACAACCGCACGAGAACTAAGTGCTTCAGGAAATAATCTTAACACACTTTTTGAGAAGGCAATTCGCGTTGGTTCGCGTGTAAGACATTCTACGGGAATTGGTCGTGGAAGCATATCTATAGGTTCCATGGCAGTCAAGCTAGCGGAAGAAAACATTGACGATCTAAAATCAAAATACATCTTGCTTATTGGAACCGGAGAAGCAGCCAGCCTTGTTGCAAAATCTCTTAAAAAAAGAAACCTTGAGTTTTTTGTAACAAGCAGAACATATGAAAGAGCACAGGCATTTGCAGAAACAGTTGGAGGAAATCCAATCAAGTTTGAAAACGCAATTTCCAACTTTAACAAAGTGGACGTATTATTTGTGGCAACGGTAGCACCATATTTTCTTGTGACATATGATAGGATAAAGGAAGCAATGTACTCAAAAAGGACAGGGATGATGATCATGGATTTATCAAATCCAAGAACGGTAGATGAAAGAGTTTCTACAATAAAGAGGATAAAGATGATGAATCTTGACCAGATTGCAGAAATGGTAGACAAAAACATGCGAACTAGAATAGGCATAGTCTCATCAGCCGAAAAAATAATTAACGAAGAGATCCCAATTGTAGAGGCGGTAATGAAGAGATTAGAGGTAGAACCAGTAGTAAAAAATGTCTTCAAAGACATTGATCAAGTGAGACTCAAAGAACTCAAAAAGGCATTACAGATGCTTGGAGAAACCGATGAGCAAAAAATACGAATAATTGATCAACTCACTCAAGCTATAGTAGAAGGTATAATATCTACTCCAATGAACAATCTACGAAAAGCAACAGAGCAAGGTGACTCTGAATTGCTAAAAACAGTTAGCAAACTTTTTGATTATAAAATAAAAGAGTAACAGATTATATTGCTTGCAGAAGGTGTTTTTTGTACATGTCCTTTCCTAATCTAAGACTACGACGTCTTCGACAAAGTGGCAAGATTCGTGAGCTTTTAGAAGAGGTCAGGCTTTCTCCAAAAGATCTTATCTGCCCAATATTTGTTCAAGAAGATTTGAAATCAAAAATTCAGGGAGAATCTATGCCAGGATTTGATAGACTTCCACTCAAGGATGTGGTAGAAGAGGTAAATTCCATTGTTGATTTGAAGATCCCAGCAATTATGGTGTTTGGAATTCCTGCAACAAAAGACGATAAAGGAACATCGGCATTTTCACAAAACGGAATTGTACAAAGGGCAGTGTCTGATATTAAAAAAAACCTTGGAAACAAAATAGCAATAATGTCTGATGTCTGTCTTTGTCAATATACCAGCTCAGGACATTGCGGATTGGTAAAGGGAGACATGATAGATAATGATTCTAGCTTGGATGTTTTAGCAAAAGTAGCTGTAAGTCAAGCGCAAGCTGGTGTTGATGTAGTATCGCCTTCTGCAATGATGGATGGTCAGGTCAAAGCCATAAGACAGGGACTAGATGATGCAGGATTTACCGATGTTGCAATAATGTCACACTCTGCAAAACATCGCTCTTCGCTTTATTCACCATTCAAAGACATGGCACATTCGGCGCCGCAGTTTGGAGACAGGAAGACTTACCAGTTGCCTTATACAAATCCAAAAGAAGCCATGAGAGAAGTTGAAACTGACATTGCAGAAGGAGTTGATATTGTGATGATAAAACCAGCATTGGCATATCTTGATTTGATTGCAATGACCAGACAAAAATTCAACATTCCTATTTCTGCCTATAGCGTTTCTGGTGAATATGCACTGATAAAGGCAGCAGCCATGCAGGGATGGATAAACGAAACCGAGGTCACGATGGAAATTCTGACTGCAATCAAGCGGGCTGGTGCCGACATGATAGTTACATATCTTTCCAAGATTGCTGCAAAGGCAATGAATGGATGAGTTATGAGAGACGATGACGGTTTTGAGATAGACCGTGCCTTTGATTTACTGCCACATGTAGTTGGGGCAAGCTGGGCAACAGTCTGGTTTCGCATGAACAAAATTAGAGAACCTACACAACAAGAATTTAGAAATAAGGTTGTTGAATATATCAAAATGCTGGATGCTTTAGTTGATTCTTATCCCAAGTCAGGAGAATTTCTATCTATGGCTACACATGTAAAACGAAGATACAGTGAAGAGATAGAAAACATTCTTGCTGGAAAAAACCCCGAAATTGAAAAAAGATTCAAACGCTATGTTGACTATGGCTAGATCTCCTTTTTAAAATCATCAAGAAATTTTTTCATTATTTTTGTTCTATGCATTGCCTCTTTTTTTGCTGCATTTGTGTTCATCTTTTTTTCTAAAAGCAAGAGTTTTTTGTAAAAATGATCCAAAGTCCAATTAGCATCATCAGGTTTTCTTCTTTGGCAAAAAGGATCTGATTTGTTGTAAAATGGCCTTTTTCCAGAACCGCCTACAGAAAACGCCCTAGCTATGCCTATTGCTCCTATCGCGTCAAGCCTATCTGCATCCTGAAGTATCTTTCCTTCAATGGTGCTTGGAACCATATCTCTTGAGAAGCTGTGATCTCGTATTGCATCAGATATTATTTTTATCTCCTTTTTATCATATCTGTGATTTTTCAAAATTCTTTGTGCGGCAATAGAGCTTTTTATCGAAGACATTTTTGATTTCTTGTCTGACTTTGGAATTGATATTACATCATGTAACAGAACAGCTGCAAGAACCAATTTCATGTTTGCATTCTCTTTTTTTCCAATTTTTTGTGCGTTTTTATAAACCCTCATTACGTGTTCGAAATCATGTGCTGAATCGTTTTTTTCCATTATTTTTTGGATTTTGATTTTTAGTCTTTCAAGTGACCGCAAGTTGGACTAGAGATGGTTTGGCTTTTATAAATTTCAGCTTGTTTTTCTACCATTTCTTTGGGTTGCCTGCGATCTGGTACACGTTTTAGGTGATTTTGTTCAAAGAAAATCTCAAATAACCATATACAAAAAGGGAAAAAATTCCAAAGTTATTTGATTTAGATACCTATTATACAAAAAAGTAGATGAATCGTACAATATGCTTATTAATTATTTTCACGTAATGGAACTATGAGTAGCAAAGCATGGAAATGTTATAGATGTAATCTGACCTTTACTGACGAATCCCATGCAATGCTTCACGAGGATCTTTCCAGACATAATGTACGTGAGATCCAAATGGTAAAAGCGTAGAAACTTTTCAATCCCATAATCTGATGTGTATGGTATCTATAGATGAAAAATTTTTTCTACTGAATATTCTTTAATCATATCATGGGAGAAAATCACCGCGGGTTTGATGAACCAAACCGCAAGCAAAGACAAAGAAGACAAAAAAAGCTAAAAAGTGCAGAGGGGGGGATTTGAACCCCCGAACCCCTAAGGGAAAGGATTTCCTATTGCCATGATCTTGAGTCCTTCTCGGTTGGCCGGGCTTCGGTACCTCTGCAACGAGAAATTCAAACTCTGATTATATAACTGAAATGCTAAAATCTTTGGCAGTTGTCTTCTCTGAATTAGTAATTAGGCCTACAATGTTGTATGATTGAAACTATGGAAGCTCTTCTGATTCTGGAGCACAATGCTTGTGTACCCATTTTCCAGATGGGCCTTTTGAAATTTCACTTCCTGATTTGATCGGTGCATCGCATTCAGAACAAGTCGTCTTAAACTTGGCTTTCATAAATGTTCAAGATATCTGGTAGGAGATAAACTGTATTAATAGTAAATACTTGAGTAACAATTAGCAAAGATCACAAATAATTCTATACTTGAAGGTTAGAAACAAATTCAAGATGTGGACTCGCTCCCATACCTTCAATTATTTTCTCTATTTTTCCGTCAAGATCAATAAGATATGTTATTCGTTTTGTATACATGCCAAGAGTTCCCTTTGCATCATACAATACTGCTATCTTCTTTCCTGGGTCTGATAGCAGCTTGAACGGAAGTTTATGCTTTTGGCTGAAATTCATATGGGAATCATTTGAGTCATTATTTATTCCAAGAACCTCATAATTTTTTGAGATCTTTGCATAATTGTCCCTAAACCCAATGACCTCTGCAGTACATCCAGGCGTATTGTCTTTAACATAGAAAAACAAAATAATCTTCTTCTTACCAAAATAAGAAGAGAGTCTTACTTTCTCACCTGTATTTGATCGAAGTTCAAAATCAGGAGCTGGGTCACCTATTTTCATTGCAATTCACAAAACGTTGATTTGGATTCTTACTGGGTAGGATTTGGCTGGTCTTCAATTCCTAACCAGACATATCCTTTTTGTTCTAATTCGTCTGCAAGCTCTTTTGGTCCATCTTTGACTATCCGTCCCTGTCCCATGACATGTACATAGTCAAGCTTGTCAAGGAATTTTAGAATTCTTGCATAATGAGTAATAACAATAACAGTCGCGTCTTTTTTTGAAACTTGGTTAATTGCCTTTGCGACAGCTTGAACTGAGTCAATATCAAGTCCAGAGTCAGGTTCATCTAAAATTGAAATTGTTGGCTGTAGTACTGCCATCTGCAAAACTTCGGATCTCTTTTTTTCTCCACCAGAGAATCCCTCATTTAAGTATCTTGACAAAAAGTCATGCTTTAGACCTACTTGATCAAGATTCTTTTTTAAATAATTTTGAAATTCTCTGACTGTCAAAAAGACTTCACGATTTTGATTGTCTAGTGCTTTGCTCAATGCATTGTATGAAGTTCTAAGAAAATGTGAATATCCCACACCTGATACTTCGGTTGGATACTGGAATGCTAAGAAGAGTCCCTTCTTTGCTCTTTCATCTGCAGATAGATCTAGAATACTTTTACCGTCAAGTACAATGTCACCGCTTGTAACCTCGTATTTTGGATGTGCAAGTAATGTGTATGCCAGTGTGCTTTTACCAGAACCATTTGGACCCATTATAGCATGAACCTCGCCAGGGCCTGTCTTCAGATTTACTCCCTTGAGGATCTCTTTTCCTTCCCGTTTAACATGCAGATCCTTTATTTCCAGTATTGCCATCGAATACCTAAATGATTTTTCTATATATAAGTCAACGAAAAATTAGCTGCCTCTAATTGAACAACATTTGTGAAATTCTGCATGAATTATTTTTGAGTTAACCCTTTTCTAATTGTATCACCATATTATAACATGGTTTTTGAAAAACTGTTAGATCAGATAATGGATACTGACAAACACATTCGATATGCAACTGTCTGCGACATGGAAGGAAAAGAAGTACAAACAAGAATTAGAGATGGAGTAACTCCACTCCTAAATGAAGATGAAACTAGAGAAACACTTCATTATGCAGCAAGTGCTTGGAAATCTCGCAACAAATTTGCGCCAAAAATTGGTAAGGGGAAATATGTTTTGGCCGTATATGAAAATCTAAGGAGATTGACATTGCCATTGGGAGACAGTCATATGCTTCTTGTGACATGGGGGGTTGATGGAGGTCAAGCAGACATTATAGAACGAATCCAGAACATACTCTCTGGAGATTACACACGCGATTGGTAAAAGTCAAAAGAGATTTTTTACAACAAATCTCATTTTCCTAGAAAACTTTATCATTTACAGATGAGTGTTATTACCACGGATTACAAATCGCTCTACGAAAAGGTTATGAATCTAGATCCCAAGATTCGCTTTGCTACAATTTTTGATATGAATGGAAAGGTTATGTTTAGTGGACACCGCAATGGTGTAGAAAATCTTCTTACACCTGAAGAGAGCCAAAAATCAATGCAGCTTGCAATCAACGCATGGAAATCTAGAAACGAGGTATCCAACAAAATAGGAAAAGGAAAGTATGCTCTAGTAGAATATGAAAAGTTAAAACGGATTACAATGCCCTTGGATTCAGATCATATTCTCTACATTACTACCGATGTCGAGGCTGATCACGCTCCTATCATTTACAGGGCTCTTAGGTTAAAACAAGACATGCTTCACAGCCCAAGTGGAATGCCATAAGCATCATATACATAAATCCAAAAAATTTAATGACAAAAATTGCAATTTTATTTGATTACTTCATTCTATAATGTAATAGAAGAAAATTATCAAATACATGCAAATTGAGCAAATCAATCCGCTGTATTACGAAGGAAGTGAGCTGTACTGTTCACAAAGGTTTGACGAGGCCATAAAATGCTATGATAAAATAATCAAGATGAATCCAAATTCTAGGGTTGCATGGGGTTACAAGGCGCACGTTCTTTCAAAATTAAAAAAATATGATGAAGCCTTTACATGCTACCAGAAAGCTCTAAAATGTTAGAATCTTGGTATAACTTCTGAACTGGTCAATTGATTTTTTAAGAACGGCTTATTTTGTAGACCGTTGGCCAAACGATTACAATTATTTCAGTTTGCATTTGCGGCAATAGGAGTAATTGGTATTACGGTGTCAATAGTAGGCAAAGACATTACAGGAATAATGGAATCATGCATCATACTTTTTATGGCCGTAATAGCTGGTTTTCTTGATTCATACATCAAGAAAAAACAAGGTACAAAAAACAAGCTATAGATTTTGTAGTAGAAATTATGCGTAATGTATTTCAATTCTGGTTTTAACATTTGTTTTAGTATGACATTAGAAATACCAAAGGACTCGGTGCTTACCTTTGGATGGTTTTACTATACAAGGGGACGAGCATCTGGCATACACAAAAATCATTATCTCGTACAAGGAACTTGGAAAACTGTCTGTGGCTGTCACACAATAAGTATTTCGGACAGGCCCAATATTAGATTTGTAAATGAAAGTGAGCTTTTCAAGAACAAACGTTGTAAAATATGCATGCATATCTTAGAGCGTCAAACAAGACTTGATTTAAGATGAGAAAAAAATTTACTTGCATGTATAGTTGCCAAATTGAGCTGTCAAACCAGCAGCTCTGGTTACATGACTTCCTGATGTGTCATTTTGTATTGCTAGTTGGCATGATATGTTTTTGGTCGGGTGTGTGTTGTGCAGCTTACTAGTCAGAAATAATGCCGCTATTACAGAAGAGTTTGTTGGATGTTTTTGGGTGTCAAAATATAGGTGTCCTATTATTTCTGGTATCAAAATCATTAGTATAACCAGAATGGCAAACCTGTTAATTGATTTTTTCTTTAGGTCCAATATTTTTTTTACTTGTATTTGATATATTAAGGTAAAACATGATTGTCAATTTTTGAAATTATAAAATTGGAATCAAAGTGAATTTTTATATGGTTTTATTTGTAAGATGATTCCATATGGCTAAAGACAGCAAGAAAAAAGATGAACCATTAGAAACAAGAAAAAACTGAAACCAAACTTGATGGCAAAACACTGCATGACTTGTATAGGCATGCTACAAAGTTAATCAAATAACAGATGTTTTGATAATCAAATGGTACCTTGATCATTATATAATAAAATAAAAAGAGAAGGGTTAGTTTTTGGCTAACGAAGGTCGTAATGTGATTTTCATCTTGTATACTGTCAGAATTTCCTTGCATCTGTTTCGTATGGTTACCTCGGTTATTCCGGCAATACTTGAGACGTCTCTCTGCAAAATGCTTTGTCCAAGCAGTGTAGATGCTATGTAAAGATACGCAGCAGCTAATCCGTTTGGAGCCTTTCCATCTGCAAGACTGTGATCTTGGGTTTTTTCGGCAATCTCAGCAGCTAGTCTCTCAACTCTTACCTCAAGCTTTGCTAGGTTTGCTATTTTTGATATGTACTTGTCTAGGGTCACAACAGGCGCAGTATTGGAGCCAAGCTCCATCACCAACATTCTATAGTATTTTGCAGTCAGTTTTACATTCATTTTTTCATCTTTTGAGCTTCCAGTTGCCTTGCATATTTCATCAAGGGATCTTACTACATCGCATTGTTTGCAAGCCATGTATATTGTGGCTGCAGACATGCATGATACTGATTTGCCCTTTGCGTCAAACTGACCTTCAAAATTTCTGTAGATCATCGATGCACTTTCTATGACATTTCTTGACAACGATAGTGACTGACATGTTTCACCAATCTTTGATAGAATGTTTGCAAGCCTCCTCTCCCTTGGAGAAGATACTCTAATTCTTGTCTGCCATTTTCTCAGATTGTACATCTGATTTGCTACTTCACTATTGATTGTCTTTCCGCTAAAGTCCTTTGTGCCTAATGCTATTTCTGTTCTGATTCCCAAGTCATGCTGTGAATAAGTTGTTTGCCCCGTTGCTCTTGCAAGCTTCATCTTGTCTTCGAGGTTTGTTGCCCGTGATTCTGGGCCATAATCTGACATTTGTTCCATTGCAACCAGGCCGCAGCCAGAACAAATTTTTTCTCCATTATGAACGTCATCAATTAACGACGACTGACATTCTGGACAATGTGTTTGTAGTTCTGTTATGTTCATCTTTTTCTTCCTCTAAATCGCTTTGGTCTTATTGCAGGAGATTCTTCACCCATGAAAACTTTTTTTCCTATATGTTTTTGGATGTTGTTTGTAAGTGGTGTCGCAGATGCATATGGTGCATCAACAGGACCTATCATTTCCGATACTTTTGCAATTTTTGTGCCAGTATTGTCTACTAGCAACTGGCCGTCACGCAGTGGTTTAGACAGTCTAATTATGACTCTACCGCTATTGGCCAAATGCAAAACTTCGCCTACCTCCTGCAATTGATTTCACAATCAATTACTGTTATCAATAGAGTTCTGTCAACATTACTTTAGCTCTAAGCTAGGGAGATCATTATTTTGATTGTTTTGCGCGTTTTGAAACAAGTTTTTCAGAAATCATTGATATGATTTTGGATTTTGGCTGGCCTTTTGGAAGTACGATGTATCCTGACCTGACAAAAGGCCTTCTTGGAAATCTTACCTGATCACTTGTTTCGCTAGGTTGCAGGCCAGCTGCTTTTGCCGCATCAATTAATTCTTTTAGCGAAGGATCAAAAACACTTTTTTCGCGGGAAACTTTTCTGCCCATTTTTTTTGGTAACGTTTTGTTAAAATAATCAAGCCAGATTACGATATGTTCGTAATCTTTCATGTAATCACTTTATCAAAATTGCATTAACCGCGCCATCTTGACCCGGTCTTGATATTACTCTGCACTGTCCAGCTTCGGTTTCTAGTATGGCGCCCTTTGATATCACACCGCGTCTTTCATAATCATTGTTTGATGGATTTTTTAGAACTTTTAAAATCTTTGTTCTTTTTACTTTGGCTCCAGGTACTGCAAGATTAACAAAGTCTGTAGTCTTTAGTGCAAATTTTCTGCCATGACCACGGACTTTGCGAGTAACAGTTTCTTGTTCTCCTGACAAAGTTTCAACGGGATATCTATCAAGTTGGAATTTTCTTCTTGTTCTGTTTGGATATCTTCTTCCACCTGTTATCTTACTTGTTGCAAGGTTCTCGACAGACTTCTTCATATCTTGTCGATAAAACAACTCTAATTTATACCATATATCTGGTTTGTATAATTAAAAAATGCAGATTCTGTATTATAGTTGAACTGTAGTAGGTTGCGGATTTTCTTGAACTGCCTGCTGGGGGGTACTACGAACTTTGGAGAATAGCTTTTGTTTGAGCAAATCCTTGTCTCCCTGAATTCCAAAATATTTTTGGAATTTGTCAGTTGTTGTATAGATCTTCATTCTTCCAACATTTTGGTGTTCAATGTAGTCTAGCTGTTGTAAAAATCTCAAATGAAGATATACACCAGAACCGCGTACCTCGACTAGTCTCTTAGACGAGATGGGTTGCATGTATGCAATGTAGGAGAGGGTTTTGAGTGTAGCCGTTGGCAGTATGGGTTTTGATGCATACTTTCTGATAACTGCATTATACTCTGGTTTTAGCTGAAATACATAAGACCCGTCAGGAAGGCTTGCAACCTCGATTGCCTTGAATGCCGATTTTGTCTTTTTTACAATATTTGTCATTATTGCCAGAGTCTTTGTCCTTGATTCTGTCCCAGATGCCCTGATTAACTCCTCTATGGCAAGCGGCCTTCCTGCCGAATATAATGCGGCCTCTAGCCTAGCTGTTGCCTCGTCATCGTTCTCTATTTTTCCCATCTATATCCAAGTTTGAGCCAAAATGTACTTAAAAGAATGCTTTATGCGCTGTTGATCATGTTGTAAATTTCTATTTTACTAAAGATACCATGATGTCGTTTTCTGTCTGCTCAAGATCAACCTTTGTATCTCTTGCCAAAAATAAAATGGCAAAAAAACACCGTACCACATCTATTAACTCTAGTCCAGAAACTATGTTTCTAAATGAGCCTGAACCAGTAGGGCGAATTTTATTTACAATTAATTCTTCATACTGGCCAATTATTTTTTCAAGAGAAATAAAATAATCATTAAAGTCAGGTACCTCGACTGGCTCAAACTGCATCTGTCGTCGGCTTGAGCGGGGATTTGCTATACTTCCAATTAGGTTTTCAAGTACGTTAAGAAGCTCATCAAGTGTAACAGGATAAGTTGATTCATGTCTGTATGGCATGTTTATCAAATCAATGTCAACATCTTCCCTTTGACTGAGTGGCCTTTTTTCCATGGCTGCCTTTTGCAGAGCAAATATGCTTTCCACTTTCATTCTGTGAATCATGGCAGACGATAAAGCAGCAATTCCTGCCACGCGATAGTCTTTTTTGCCTGCTTGATTTAGAAGCTTGACTAGAGTTTCTAGTATTTGTATGATATCAATTGTCCATACGTCTTTTTTTGATACATCAATTGGATTGAATAATACATTGATTGGGGGCTGTGAAATGCCGCCGCTAGGGATGTCTTCGCTCACCATTGCCAAAGTGATTTTGTGTTTATAATATCTAAACTATCTATTTTTTTGTCTGGTGTGGTCAACAATGAATGATTTAAAACTAATCTGCCCATAATAGACGCTGTTTACGCTTGTTTGTAAACAATCTTGTTTTAAAATAATATTAAATGGATTATGGCATATTTTTCCTGTTGACAAAGGAATCTTCAAAGCTAGATCTTGCTTGTACTTATCTGAAAAATAACCAGCCTATTTCGGCTCATAACATACTAATGACACTTGCAGAAAACGAAATGAAAAAAAATGACTTTAGAGCAGGCATACTTTTGTTGCTTGCTGCAGAATGCAAAATAAAACAGGGAAAAGACAGAAACAGCGAACTATTACAGGCAGCAAATTTTTACCAAAAATTGGCAAAAAAAGAAAAACCATCTGATGCTAAATATGCATATCTTTGTGCAGCAAAATGTTTTCTACGAATTGGGCAGTATGATGATGCAATGGATGCTTTTGAAAAAGCAAAAAAATACATTCATCATGTTATAGAAGAGAAAATGCCGATAGTTGTTGTTGATGACAGTCCAGCTATAACACTAAAACTTAATGACTATTTGCAGAAACTTGGCTATAAAGATATTCATACTTTTGCAGATGGCCAATCTGCGCTAAAATCCATTAAAAAACTAATTCAATCATCACAAAACCCGATAATACTTCTTGACATGGACCTTCCTGACATAACAGGTGATGAGATTGCAAAAGCGTTACTAAAACTAAAACCAAACCTCTCAATCATACTGATTACTGCTGATGAAAAAGCTAGCCCGCGAGTAAGAAAGACCATAGGATGGGGTTCAACAGCATTTGTTCAAAAACCATTTACCATAAACGAACTAAAAAATGCACTTGACGTGACTATATCTGGCAGTATTACGTGAGCAATAAAAGAGACATGTTAAGAAGATTAATGTCTTTGATTTGAATTCCACTGGTTCTATAATCTAAAATTTGCTCGGAGAATTTTTCAATTATTTTAGATGTGGGGTTTTTTTGTATGTCTTCTACCTTCATGACTATGATCATGTTCCACTCTCCGTCTATTGTTGCAACAAAAAGATAGTTTGGAAAAGTTTTGACAAAAGCTTTGACTGACTCTGTTATACTTTCAACGGAACGCGTCACTTTGAATTTAAGAAAAAGTACTTCAAACTCGTCTGAGCTTGAGACTCCGCTTAAAACTGCCTTGTAGCCTTTTATGATTCCGTTTTTTTCTAAGCGCTCAATTCTTTTTCGAATTGTCCTGTCAGAAACATCGACTCCTAATCTTTTTAGTTCTGTTGCAATCTCTTTTGATGGCGTCCTTGCATTTTTGTTTAAGATTGCAATAATTTTTTGATCAACTTCATCTAGGTTTGACCAGCCTTCGTCTGACATGATTTCATACAGTATGGTGTGCTTTTGAGTTTTATGTTAATGGTCCCACGCGCAGGACTTGAACCTGCGACAACCCGGTTTCTGTACGCCTGATAGGCTGACATCAGTTAGCCAAGAGCCAACTACTACAGCCGGAAGCTCTACCAGGCTGAGCTAGCGTGGGATTGATTTGACGTCGTATTTTCGTATTAAATAACTATCGTTATGATTTGTTGTAAAGTGTTTGAAATAAAATTGTCACATAATTCGGTTGTTTGTATTACACAATTACATACGCACAACTATACTATTAGATACGAGATTTATATTCTAATGAAACCTACCTATTGTAACATAAGATTGTTCTTCATTGGTATGAAGAACACAAAAGATTCTCTTTTCCTTGTAGGATTGATCATAGCTATTACAGGTGCCTTTATTTTTCCAGTACAGGCTTTCAGTCAAGAAGATTACAACATTCCCTCATGGATAAAAGAAAATTCAAAGTGGTGGTCAGAAGGAAAAATTAGCACCCACGAATACATCTCAGGATTACAATATCTAATCTCTAAAGGAATTCTCAAAATTCCACTCGGAATGGATACTAATGATACTGGGATTGGAAATAATAATGCCCAATCGTTCATAGTTCATATCGTTGCGGATAAGGAATATGTGTTTTATACGTTTTTAAAATTTAATAATTTAAGTCAAATAATTTACAACCCAAGTCAGGATCCAAACAACGCGCTTTTTACCTATTCTGGCCCACAATTTCAACTAGAATCGTTGACAAGTGCAGACAACAAAGATTTCTACAATCTTATTTCAAATTATCTTAAGCACCGTTCTAGCATCGTGCCATACGATATTAATATTGATATACTGACTAGGGATGGTTTCATAATTGAAACATTGCAATACGCAAAATGTACACCTTCATCATATAGTGTATATACTAACGATGATTCATCTCAATATCGATTAGCCCATAAAGATGCGCCGGAAATCCGAGAGGATACAAACTTTGTCTGCGCTGGATATCACATAGCAGTCCCTTAATCTTCATCATCATCTTCATACAAGATTGATTTAGAATAGAATGTAATTTTTTGTTAATTTCATTAGATTCTTTTCCAGTATATTTTCCTTTGAGAATCAATAAGATCATCAGCTTAAAAATATCCTCGTTTTATGAGTAATTCACTTTCAATGTCTGTTTTTTTAGGACAAGCTATGTGATATGTATTCACAGTAGTACAACCTATTAATGAACACAAAACTCTTGGCAGGTTAGCTGTTTTTGTCTTGCTCATGGGCATTGGTAGTTTTGCATTAGGGCATACCGCAGATGCAGAAAAGCCTTCTCCCAAAAAAATACTGAACAAAGTAGAAAAACAAAGAGAAAATAGAGATAAAGCACTAGAGCATGAAAAATCTGTTAAAACGCATCCAAAGTCAAATAAAAAGTAAAATTTCATTTGACAAATCAAATTTTTTACACATGCATAGTAAACCCTTAAAATTCTAACTAGATTTTTTATCCATTATATGATCATATACAAGTAAACGAGTTTTCGACAGCGAGTAAAAACAGTATCCACAGATTTACTCGTGAAAATCTGTATGTTCCTTTTTACTACAAACTAGATCTAATAATACTGTCTATAATACTTATCACAATGAGTATTAATCTAGTACAAAAAGATGGCTTGAAACTGCTCGCAGGATTTGCAATCTGTGCGTTACTAGTGGTCATAGGTAACAATTCCACATGGAATGTTTTTGCCGATGGTGATACCAGTGCATCTACAGACACCAGCAGCTCTTCAGATACCAGCGCATCTACAGATACCAGTGCATCCTCAGGTACTGCATCTACAGATACTTCATCTACCAGTGAATCAGTAGTTGTTAATGATGCGGTTAATTATGGATCTGAAGTAACAGTAGCAGACAATAGTTATTCTGCCGACGTGAAGAATGCATATGAGACGTATTTGTCGGGTGCTATAACTGATCCTAACGTAGTGGTAAATTACGAGCATGCAGTTCAACAAGCAAAAGCAGACTTGGCTGCTGCTGAATTAAAAGCACAGATAGAGTATACTAACAAAATTGCTCGTCTTGGCCCAGCATTCGATAACGGATAAACAAAAGGTCAAACAACTTTTTTTATCATTTCATTTAACTATTCTAATAAATGATATTTATAATAAAAATAGGATGTCTGTGATTACATGTTAGAAAACCTGTTAGCTAATAGCGAGTATCACGCTCTAGACAATTCTTCTTTTGAGCCTTTTATCTTTGCAAGTAAGATAGTATCTCTTGTTTTGGCTTTGTTTGTTACGGTTTATGCTTATAATTTTTATAAAATATTTCGCAGTCTTGTCTTGCTTGGTCTTATTCTTGGCTTTGGATTTATGGCTCTTGCAGATATCCTTATGATTATAACTATACCGGTACATAAAGATCCAATTTTATTTAATCTATTTTTCTGGATGAGACTTTTCGTGTCAGCATATGGGTTCACATTCTTAGCACTATCCTATCATTGCTCTACGAAAGAAAGAGGAAAAGCAAATTCTTTCGTATTAAAAATTAGTATTTTATCGGTTATTCCTGTTTTTGCCATGTTAACGTGGTTTTCCAATAGCTCAATCTTTCCC
The DNA here is from genome assembly GCA_035935115.1 of Nitrosopumilaceae archaeon. GTDB lineage: Archaea > Thermoproteota > Nitrososphaeria > Nitrososphaerales > Nitrosopumilaceae > TA-20. The sequence continues at coordinate 36,216 of DASYXK010000006.1, read as the reverse complement.
CCATTCACTAACTACGATGAATACTTTAGAGTGTATAACATATGTGCACTTGGATATGTTTTCATAAAGTCACTACAATACTCAGTTTCGAAAGTAAGAAAAGATTTCATGTATCTTACAATAGCATATGGTATTTTGTGGATGGGTACATTTTCTCTGCTATTTTTCACACTAGATGGAAGTCTCAGTGCCGTAGTTGCATCATATGTAGCAAAAGATGTAGGACTGGCAATTTTTGTTATAATGATATATTGTATAGGTAAAGATAAATCATCTTTAAAAACTGGAGTAAAAACGTCACAAGAGATATGATAGACAAAATGAAAATATCACAAAGGCGTGAACGTAGAAATAAACTAGAGATTTACTTTGATATATTGAATTCAATAATGCAAGAAGGTAAGAGCACGAGTATTGTAAGACCTACCAGAGTTCAATTTCTTAGTAATTTGTCTTACGATGGTCTGTTAAAACATTTAGAAGAATTAAAAGAGAAGAATCTGATAAGTATTGCAAACGGAATATTTCTTACAGACAGGGGAAAAAAATTTTTAAAGGACTATGAAAGGATACATGATTTTACTGAACGCATGGGTCTTGAATATTTATGACCATCCTTTCTTAGACTTCAGGTTCTTTGAAAGGATAGTAAACATTTTTCAAAATAACCTTGGAATCTTTGATGGGTCACACGATCTTGAAACTAGCTTACTATAGACAAAATGATGATACACGCGCTAAAATCTACCGTGAAATTGAACCTGCACTTATTATATCTAATATTGGTGTCATAGAAAAAAATTCCATTTTTATAATAGATCGAGAAAATTCTTGACCAAACAAATCACATATATGCAATGAGAAAAATGACGATCTTGTGTCTGGGAAGTCTGCCTCAGATGGGGGTTATATTTGTGCACCTTACTTACATAATGAAAATTCGGTTCAGCTAAAGGAAACTATGCAAAATTCGCCATACATTGATGACATGTATTTTGTTACTGCTACATTTTCTGAGGACGGACGTGCCTATTTTCCCACATATGCAAACACATACCTTCTTGCCAAATTTAACGATCAAAAAACCATGATGTCTGAAGTTGAGAAATACAAGCAGGAAAAAGCCTCTTTTGTTTTTACTAAACATGGAGAATTTTTTCAGCGAGAAACACAAGGTGACCTGAACTTGATATCTGTATATTATTTGGAGCATGGGCAATCAAAAGAGGACATGATTGATGTTGCCACAATTATTGGAAAACGCAACAAAGTAAGAAGAGCAGTAACGGGTCAGCTCGATCTTTCTTCAACTCGAGATCAAAAGTTTACGTTTCCATATGGAAATAACTTGGTCGTACTAGAGATAGCAAGCAATGATTCACACCAGAGCGACAACAAGTATTGTGAAAAGACAAGACGTGAAGTTGCAAGAAAAGGGATCAAAATAACAAACCTTGTTTCCCTTTCCGTTATTGATAAAATTAAATAGAAAAGTTATATACTCTGCCAAATTCTGTTTTGGTGATGAGTAAACCGTCTGAGCTTGGTGCGCTAAAAATTGGTTCTTACATTTTACTTCCGGTTGACAGTCCAAATGCTGAACCATGCAAAATTGTAGAATATGATACCAGCAAGCCAGGAAAACATGGAGCTGCAAAAGCAAGAATTGTTGCAGTAGGAATATTTGACAAAAAAAAATATCCGCATGTTTCTCCAGTGAGCGCACAGGTGCAGGTGCCGCTAATTGACAAACGAGTAGGCTCTGTCATATCAAAAACTGATTCTATCACACAGGTGATGGACTCTGAATCATTTGAGGTCTTTGACGTGTCCCAAATTGAAGATGAGATAAAAGACAAGGTTATTCAAGGATTGGATGTTGAATACTGGAAGGTAATGGACAGAACTATTATAGTCCGAATCAAAAGCTAGTTTTGGATGCTGATGATGAGGAGAAAAGCCTTCTGATAGTGTGATGAAGATTATGAGAATTGAGGCATCCAGGCTTTTCTAGGCATGATTTCATAGAATAAGTTATACTACATGATGACTAAACTGGTATACATGAAAGGTCTCTGCCACGTTTGCCTATCGTCAAACGTAGAGATTACAGTAAAGGACCATCTAACATTGTGTGAAAAATGCCTAAAACAAGTATCCCAGATGGAAAAAAATTAAATTGATATACTGTTCTACCATTGAGATTTGAAACTAGCGGCATTATTTTCTGGCGGCAAAGACAGCACATTTGCAATTTACCAGGCAAAAAAAGAAGGACATGATGTGGTGTGTGTGGTGACAATTTTTCCATTGTCTGATGAAAGCCAATTTCTTCATTACCCAAATCTTTCCATGACAATGCTTCAAGCTCAATCCATGAAGCTACCACAACTTTCTAGTTATGCCATATCAGATGACACCAAAATAGAATTATACGAAATGGAATTTCTTTTGGGACAGGCAAGGCAAGCTTTTGGAATTGAAGGAATAGTTCATGGTGGAATATTATCAGAATTTCAAAAAAATCATTTTGAAAATGTGTGTAACAAATTAAACTTGAAAATCATATCCCCATTGTGGAATATAGATCAAAAACAATACATGAAAAAATTAATTGAATCTGGTTTTAAATTTATAATCACAAGTGTTTCATCAGATGGATTGGATGATTCATGGCTTGGCAGAGAAATCACAATGGCAGATGTTGAAAATCTTGAAAAACTTTCTTTAAAACATGGATTTAATTTGTCCTTTGAAGGTGGCGAAGCAGAAAGTCTTGTTTTGGGATGTCCTCTATTTGCATCGCCACTGAAAATCATTCAATCCAACAAGACTTGGGATGGATACAGAGGAAGATTTGAAATAACCGAGGCAATCTTGGAATAATGTCATGCTTGATAATTTAAAAAACGGTCTTAGGGCGGCACTGAAAAAAATAGTAAACTCTTCAGGAATAGACGAGGCACTAATCAAGGAATTGGCAAAGGACATTCAAAGAGCACTATTGCAGTCTGATGTTAATGTCAAACTGGTTTTTGAGATAACAAAAAATCTGGAGGAACGCTCTTTAAATGAGACTCCTCCGCCAGGTCTTTCCAGAAAAGATCACATCGTAAAAATACTGTATGATGAATTGGCAAAGCTTCTTGGTACTGAAAAACAGTATGTGTTCCAGCCTGGCAAACTAAACAAGGTGCTCATGCTTGGAATTCAAGGGAGTGGAAAGACCACCATAACAGCTAAACTTGCCAAATATTTGACTAAATCTGGATATAGAGTCGCAGTAATTGGTGCAGATACTTTTCGACCAGGTGCACTAACACAGCTTAAAACAATGTGTGAAAAGGCAAATGTAGAAGTCTATGGGGAAGAGGGAAACTCTGACTCGCCGCAAATTGTTAAAAATGGTTTGAAACATTTTGAAAATTCTAATTTTGATGTCATACTGATTGATACTGCTGGAAGACACAAGGAAGAAAAAGACTTGCTTGAAGAGATGAAGCAGATAAGTAAAGTTGCAAACCAGGATCTTACGTTACTAGTCATAGATGGCACGATAGGCCAGCAATGCTACAACCAGGCAGAAGCATTTCACAAGACAGCACCTGTTGGGGGAATCATAATAACAAAGCTTGACAGTTCTGCAAAAGGAGGAGGGGCACTAGCTGCTGCATCAGCAACTGGTGCCCAGATAATGTACATTGGTACAGGGGAAAGAATTGATGATTTGGAGAAATTTTCACCTACTAGATTTGTTGGAAGATTGCTTGGCATGGGAGACATTCAAGCTTTACTTGATATGGCAAAAAGACTTGAGACTGAAGGTGATGAAGAACGAGTAAAGCGTATTTCGCATGGAAAAATGAACATGGAAGATTTTTACTTTCAAATTGAGCAGGCAACTAAAGCAGGGGGACTGCGCAGTATATTGGATAACATGCCTGGCATGTCTGGAATGGTAAAAGAAGACCAGCTTGACGCACAAGAAGAGAAGATGGAAAAATGGAGATACATAATCCAATCCATGACGAAACTTGAAAAAGAAGACCCTGATCTTTTGAATGCATCAAGAATAAAACGAATTGCTAGAGGTGCTGGATGGCCAGAACACGAGGTAAAAGATCTTTTGAAAGCGTATAAAAATTCTAAAACCATGATGAAGGCCTCAAAGGGAAGACAGATGCAAGGCATGCTAAGAAAAATGGGTTTGGGGTAATTTTACGTTCTAAATTGATATCAAAAATGATCTAACTGTTTTTAAAATAGTTCCACGAATAATATCTATGAATAGTTATCAGTGTTATCAAATATTAGGTGTCAAAAATGATGCCTCGTTTAAAGAAATAAAATCTGCCTATAGACAATTGGTACTGAAATTTCATCCTGACAAAAACATGTCAGAGGATGATGGTAAAAGATTCAAAACGGTTGCAGAAGCATATCAATTTTTAAAAACAGAACATAAAAGAATCACACACAAAACACACGATTCAAGAAACACTTCGGAATATACTGGCAAGAATTACAACAAAGAATATGATTTTGATTCACACAAACAATCTTGGGGTGCAAGACCAAATGATCGTTCCCCTGAGGAAGACTGGAGTAGATATGCCAGACAAACGGAAAATGCATATCAAGATTTTTGGAAATACTATGAAAAGACCTTTTGGGAGAATTATGAAAAGATAAGATCAGAGTCTTCCAAAGTAGAACCAGAACCAATAGAGCAAGAAAAGGAAACACTAGTTTCAGTAAACGTAGATCCTAGCCGCTGCATAGCCTGTTGCAGCTGTGAAACTATTGCACCATCAGTATTTGCAGTGGATAAAAATGTCCGGGTAAATCCCAAATCACACGTGATAAATGAGAGAGGGGCTAGACTTGAAAAGATACTAGATGCTGCCCAGACATGCCCTACCAAGGCAATCAGTGTTAAAGATAAAGAATCAGAAAGATCACTATATCCGTGGTAAGTCGTTTATATTGCATATGTAAATGAATTTTGAAATATAATTATGCATAAAGCCTGCTTTTTTACATGATTATATGAACAACAAATGATGAAAAACATTGATGGTATAATACAAGAAACAAGAGCAATTTTAAAAGAACATCATCTTTGTGATAATTGTCTTGGAAGAATATTTGCTCCAAAACTTGGTTTGATTTCTTATGGAAGATTGGGAAACAAAATTAGAAGTATTCTAAAACAAAAAAATCCAAAATCATGCTACATTTGTAAAAACTTGATGTCAAAGCTTGACTTGCAGCTAAACAAGATGCTAGACATGTCAAAAGAATATGAATTTTCATCGTTTTTAATTGGAGCAATACTCCAGCCATCCATACTGGACAGAGATGATCTGATTCGTTCCAAATTCAAGCTAAAGGGAATACACAGCATAAAAAATGACATTACACGAGAAATGGGAAAAAGATTTGGCAGGAGAACAAAAACAATTGTCAATTATCAAAACCCAGACATTGTTTTTACGCTTGATTTTAAAACTGAAGAGTGTGAGATAAAACCAAAACCTGTTTTTCTTTCCGGCAGATACACAAAAACAGTAAGAGGCATTCCGCAAAAACAAAGACCATGTGAAAATTGTGGAGGAAAAGGATGCTACGTATGTGAATTTCATGGTATCTCTGAATTTGAAAGTGTAGAAGGTAAGATAGCCAAATTTCTATACGAAAAATTTGGAGCTCAGCAGACAAAGATTACATGGATTGGAAGCGAGGATGAGACAAGCTTGGTCTTAGGAAAAGGCAGGCCATTTTTTGCCAAAGTTATCAACCCGCACAAAAGAAAAATCAAACCTGAGAAGAAAATATCACTTGATGGTATTACTATACACAATCTCAAGGTAATTGAAAAAATTCCATCTGATATTATACGATTCAAATCAGAAATAGAAATAGAGGTAGAAACTGAGAAGGAAATCACGCAATCTCAATTAAAATCGCTTCATAAATTAGAAAAGCAGACAATATCAGTATATGAAAACTCGGGAAAGAAAAACCAGAAAAAAATCTATCACATAAAATACAAAAAAATGTCTGACAACTCTTTTTCAGTATTCATGGAAGCAGATGGTGGAGTTCCCCTTAAGCGATTTGTAAATGGCTCTGAAGTGGAGCCAAGCTTGACCAGTCTACTAGAAAATCAATGTAAATGCAAAGTGTTTGATTTTCACGAAATCTCGCTTACAAATTAAGCGTTTTGAAAATTTTCAATTAGCAAGCTAATCTGAGTCTTGTTGATATGTGATTGAAAATAGTCTCAACGTTTTTTTATAGTCTGGCACTAGTTTGTTTCAATTGAATCCGCTACTAAAAGTTCAAGAGGCACACAAAAACGGTCTTTTGCCTGACAAGATCTATCATACCATAACAGAAAGGTTTCCTATAGTAATAGAAGGAATAGACAGAATAGAAAAGGCATCGGGAATCAACTTTCCAATCGCATATGTAGAACCATCTATCGTATTGTCACACTCTCATAGCTCAACTGATCTTGGAATCTTGTTTGCCAGGACAACACCTGTTGTTATTGCAGAAAAACTTGAAATCATAATTCAAATCACTGCGCCACTTGTAGCCTTTGGCCTAAAGGGAACAATACATGCCATTTTGGCTCACGAATTCCTACACTATCTGGAACTAGCACGCCGTATATCAAAAATGGAAATTCTCTCTGATGAGCTTTCAGGGAACCTGTTTGAAAGTGCATATTCGGATGCAACTAGACTTTTTGATCCAAGGGCCGTATTTGATGACAAAACCTTGCTTTTACATATTACAAAGAAATTTCCTGAAGGATTTAGAGACTACAAGCTTGAAGACAAGGTGGTCAAATTCTGGATAGAAAAAAACCTGCCAACTACAAAGATAACTATGGATACAAACATTGCCAAAATTCCATCAGAAATCCTTGCTAAAACCAAGATTGATCCAAAACTAGAATCAAAGCTTGATGAGCTTGCACAAAAAATGTCAAAACTTCGCAAGAAAAAGTATTACTAATTATTGTATAAATTCAGTAAGACCGCATTTGCCGCAAGTGCGTCTGTTTTTGTGCTCTGACATGAACACTCCCTTGCCACATCTATCGCATTCCTTTCGCAGTTTTTCTGCCTTTTCTCCTTTAATTTTGTAATATTTGTAGACACTGGGGCTCGAACCTTTTTTGCCTCCAGCTGCTTTCTTTCCTCCCGCCATTACTTACTCTCTTCCTTTTTTGGCTCATCGGCTGCCTTTTTTTCCTCAGATTTTTTTGGAGCTTCTTTTTTCTCCACTTCCTTTTCTTTTGGCTTTTCTTCCTTTTTCTCTTCTACTTTCTCTGCCGGTGCTTCCTTTACCTCTCCTGCTTTTTCACCGCCAGCCTTTGCCTTGTCTAGTCTCTCAAAAATTGCCGGCTTGACATGCTGTCTTGCCAATTTTTCATCATCATAAATGTAAAACGTACCTGAAACCATTGGTCTTCCGGTTTCATTTTGTAATTTGATTGGAACTATGACTTTGCCATCAATCTTGAAATGTTTTGATACCACGTCAACTGCTTCTAGTCTTTTTAGCTTGCCGGCCAGTCCCTTAAACGTGCATGTGATCTCCCTTCTTGCAAGTAGGCTGTTCTTTACATCACTTGTGACTTCGATCATTGACATGTATTCCAAGTCCTCTTAATTGTTCATATAATCTTAACGAAAATTGCTAACAAATTTAAGAAATTAAACCATTGTTTGCCTGTGGATCGTTTTATGATTCACCTGAAAAATTCAGGTTTTGTTCCGCAGGACGCAAAAAAGCTCCTGTCCCAAGCTGACAAGCTTGTTGCTGGAATGCATGCAATTGTAAGAGATACGAGAGTTTCAAGCAGATACATAGAGTTTGATGTGTCCATATCAAAAGAATACTTGGACGTCTTGGTACAAAAACTTGAAACCATATCTCCACTTGATCATGCAAGGTACCTCGTTGAAGAGGAAATGGAAAAAGAGGAAGCGGTAGAAAAGGGAAGGGAATATTTCAATTATGAAAGGTTTTGGGAATGCCATGAAATCTTGGAAAGTGTATGGAAGAAGACATACGAAGGCGAAAAGGATTTGGTTCAGGGAGTCATTCTTGTTGCTGCGGCCTTTGTGCACCATCAGAAAAACGAAGATGACATTTGTCTTTCCATTCTAAAGCGAGCGATGGAAAAGTTTGGCAACTCTTCTGGTAAATACTATAAAATAGATGTCGATGTTCTAAGACACAAGGTTTCAGAAATCATATCTTCTGGAAAAATAGAAACTTTTACCATCTAATTAATTTACAATAAATAATGTTTTTGGGTTCAGACCTGTGAGAGTCTGCACAGAATTAATGTTAGAATTTCAGATATTTAATAAGTAAGAAGTGAGTATATTGCATGTTGCTAAACTGTTCTTGCGCTGATTGTAAATGTACGGAAGACTCCAAGTGTACAGTCTGTCCAACAGGAACGTGTTGCTGTGTTTCAATTCCTAAATTAGAAAAATCACCATCATTTCTGAATCAAATCAAAAACTCGTACCCTTCTGCTGTTGGAATTATAATGTTGTGTATTCTGTCATCCCAGATAGGACAAGGCATATCATTTGTACTGTTTGGCTATAATGATCTATTTGGAATAATCATGTCATATGCTCTAGGTTATGGTCTTGCAAGTCTTACTACATTTTGTACTATAGTTGGAAGATACAATCAAAAACATGGATTGGGTGGATGCTGTTCTGCACTAGAACAAGGAAGCAATATTGGATTTATTTCTAATCTAAAGATTACTTTTCAAAACTGCTGGATTGGAATCAAAAATATTCCATACCTAATCGAGTTGCCAAATGCCAAGGATATAATCAAGACCAGTATTTACATTCTAATTACTGCGGAAAGTGCATGCATACTTACTGCAGAAACAGTAAATCTTGCATTCTTTAGACATGCGATGTGGTTATCAATGCCATTAGGTTTGTTTGCTGCTGCTTTTGTAGTCACTGTTATTGAGACTTACAAAATGAATAGAAAAAAATAAAAAATTTCAGACACAACGTTAGATTATCTTGCTTGAAGATAGATTAATTTTCTACTTTTTCCGATTCCTCTTTTCCTTTTTTCCAAATCTGTATCTGTCCACCATACACTTCGTTATCATATATGAAAGACGGAATCTGAGAATAATATCCTAGTCTTCCTGTTTTGAATGTCTTTGGTGGAAGTGGAACTGTGTGTTCTTCTCCATTTGGCATTTTCAATGTTACAATTACAAAATTGCCCTTGGGTTTATCATCAGTTGAACTCAACAAATATTGCTGGTTTAACGGTTCTATAAAACGTTCCTGTGGTTGATGATTTTTATGATTTAATTAATTTCAAAGCAGTTTTTATCACATCTGCACCTGTAAGCAAACCAATTTTTCCTTTCTTTGCCTCATCTTCAGTAAATCTTGTGGCCCCATCTTTTTTGACAGAATCACCTGATACCAAAACAGGAACCGGATCATCGCTATGTCCTCGATTAATGCTTGGTGTGGAATGATCACCTGAAATCACAATTGAAACCTTTCCAGTATCAATATTGTCAAGCAATATTCCAAAAAATCTCTTGTCGATTTCTTCAATGTTTTTCATCTTTCCTATTGCATCACCATCGTGACCAAACTCGTCAGGGCCTTTGATGTGAACATAAATTGCATTTTGAGTTTCCATTGCCTTTGCAGCAACTTTTGCCTTTTCTTCATAGTCTGTTAATCCACCAGCACTAAACGTCTTCATCTTTAGTACGTTTGAGATTCCAATCTCTACTGGCATGTCAACTATGCATGAAAATTTCATTGCGTGTAAATCATTTATGGGAATGACATCAGGAAACTTGTTGCCAGCATCACGCAATAGTATACTGTTCAAAAGTTTCTTTCCCTTTTCTTTTCTGATACGATTTATCTCGCTTTTTTTCATTATGTCTAGTGATTGTTCCGTAAACTCGTTTACAAGTGTGGCAGAAAGCTTTGCACTAGGGGACTCGTTAAGGGGAAGAGATTTTTCAATCTCTAGATAGTCTCCAGGTGCTCTTGCCACTCCCATACCTGCAATTCTTGCATAGGCAGGATCAGTATTGCTTATTTCAGAAGAAAGACATTCACCTTCACATCTTATTCTAACAACTAGTCTGTGTCCTATGGTTGGTGCTACAACAACCGAAGCCTTTGGATTTGAAAATTTTATCTTTCTTTCAATCTCAAGTGAAACAGCAAGAGCATCGTCTTTCTCGATGTGTCTTCCAGCTCTTCTATCTACAATGATGTGATCATCATTAACTGTTGCAAAGTTTCCACGCAACGCCAAGTCGCCGTCTTTAAAGTCAACGCCTATTCCTATTGCTTCTATGACACCCCTTCCAACATAGTCTACATGCTGAAATTTGTATCCTAGCATGTTAAAAACTGCAATATCGGACTGGGGGGCAATTCCTTTTCCTACTGATATGACCTGTCCTATGGAGCCATTTCTTGCTATTTTGTCAAGGTTTGGAGTCTTTGCAAAACTAAGAGGGGTGCCACCTTTTAGGTCTGGATGTGGAAGATCGCCGACACCATCTAACAGAACATAAATCATATGAACATCAGAATTATCAGTAATTTTTTATCAGCTCACTTTTCGGGTTTTGCGTGTTACACATAAACTTTACAATATTTTTTTACCCGATCTTGTATACAATTACCCGCCCAATACAAATTTTAGTACTTTAATCTTACTGAGAAATCTTACTGATGAATTCTGCCTGATGATTATATGCAATATGATATCATGCACTTTTAGTGAAAAAAAAAGCAATCTCCTTCATTTTAATTCTTCTAGCTAGCACACTTGTTTTTCCAATAGGAGGTCATTCATTTGCAATAACTTTACCTGTTGCCTCAAATGACTCATACCGAGGAAATGAAAACAAGATAATAGATATTGCTGCACCTGGAGTACTAGCAAATGATACAGCAGCTTCTGGCAAAACTCTATTTGCAGGTCTTGTAACTAATGTAAAAAATGGTACTTTAATACTTAATTCAAATGGCGGTTTCGTATATGTTCCCAACTCAAACTTTCATGGTATTGATTCTTTTAGATATGTTGCAAACGATGGCACACTTAGTAGCAACATAGCTAATGTTACAATAACTATCATTGCAGTAAATCATTTACCTGTTGCAAAAAATGACATCTACTTTGTAAATGAAAATGCAACACTGAACATACATGGTAGTGGAGTTTTGGCAAATGACACTGACGCAGATGGAAACACCTTGACAGCTCTTCTTGTTAGTAATGTATTAAATGGTGTTCTCACATTGAATCAAAATGGCAGTTTTACATACACCCCACACTCAAACTTTCATGGGATGGACTCGTTCACTTACAAAGCAAATGATGGTACTGCTAGCAGTAATGTGGCTACAGTAACTGTCGTGGTAAATCAAGTAAACTCTACACCGACAAGTAATCCATTACTTCAGTTAATACAACAAATTCAGAATTTATTTGCCAAGATTACAGGCATAGAACAGGAAATCAATGATCTTCAAGCAAAAAATACTGCGTTAGAATCGCGTGTTACACACTTAGAAAACTTGATCCAGAACAGTAACCATGGTACTAGTGGACAAAATCAGACTAACATTGAAAATCAAGAAAATAATAATGAGCATGATGACAAAAATAAACACAACGATAATCATCAAGACAATAAGAACGATTGATTCGTCCCTAATTCAGGCTAGATTTAGAGTATATTAATCCCTGAAAATTTGAATCCAGAGGAATGTGTATCATCTGATGCAATCTACATCGTATAATTAATCAATCAAAGAATGTTATTTCCAAAAATGGTGATTGGTCTTTATATATAATTATAAGATAATTTCTGCATGAATTCATTATCATGCTTACATGATTCAAGAAATGATAATTATGTATTGTATCATTTGGCATTGTTGGTTTTCGTACTTACAATAATAATTCCGATAAATCTTCATCTCACAAAGCTTTCTTTTCCAATTACTGCCATATTATTTGCTGTTGGATTCCTTTCTTTGTTTATGATTGCTAGAAATGAAAAAATTGGGTTGGGATTACTGAAATTTATGAGAATAGGAGAAGGATCAAGATCATCTGAACCATTACAACATGTAAACACATACAAGGGTTCCACATCATCAAAAAAAATACAATACACTGATTTTAACTCATCTGATATTCATCAAGATCCAATTGTTCTTCTGCAAAATTTTGTTGATGAGCTAAGTAGGAGACATAAAGAGAATATGGATTGGACAACGCTTGATAGTTTTCGCAGACTAAGTGATCGGGTTTCACAACTAGTAGGGGTAAAAGCATATGATGAATGATATCTTGAAATCAAAAGATAACCCCATAGAAACAAATCCAATTACTATATTTGATTCTGAACCAGGCTCTATGTCTTACAGGGACAAAATTTCGGTAGATAGATTAACAGAGGCACTTGCTGAGTTTGGATTACGTCATAACCAATCAAAGATTTACATATTCTTAGGCAAATTTGGACCAAAAACAGCTCCTGAAATCTCCAAGATACTGCGAATTCCAAGAACAGAAACATATCATGTCATCAACTCTTTGCAAAATAGAGGATTAGTTACAGTAGAATTTGTCACACCTGCAAGGTATTCTGCTTTGTCAATAGAAAAAGCGCTAATTGCTCTACTCAGTATAGAGCGCGAAAAGATCAATACCCTTTCAAAACAAAAGAAAAACGTCATAGACCTATGGAATGACATACCGTCGTTTATCATAGAAACAAACGATGAACAGAAAGAAAAATTGCAAGTACTACAAGGTGGCGCTCCAATAAATAACAAGATTGCATCTATGATTCATGACTGTAAAAACGAATTCTTGATGTTAGGCACAGAAAAGGACATTGCCAGGTTTTATCATGCGGATTTTTTTGAATTGCTAGACCCGTCTATCCTAAAGGCAAGGTTCATAGTCTGTCCAGCAAAGAAAATTCCAAACTTTATTGAGGATGTAGATAAATCTCTCATCAAAGTATTGCCAAATGGAAATAATGATACTAGTTGCTTTATAATCAAAGATTCTTCTGAAGCACTTCTTTTCACAAAAAACGCATCACATAATACAAATGACATCACTGCCATTTGGACCAATTCTAAATCATTAATTGATTCAATGCATATGCTGTTTGGTTGTTGTTGGGAAAAGGCAGAAATAAGATTTTAAAAGAATTTTGTTATATACATGGTTTCAAATGATCTTAAACAGTGATCGACGTCATTAAATTACGAATTACGATCTCTGAAAAGGTTTTAACTTACTAGATATGGACTGTATTGATATGGGGGATTTGCGTAAAGATTATGTCATTGACAAGTTTGTCATTGTTTCCCAAAATAACCACGTAGCTACAGAGACAAAAAAATGTCCGTTCTGTCCTGGAAATGAATCCATGACAAACCCATCATCACTTTCTCTTGTCGCAAAAGATGGAATGCTACAAAGGCTACAAGACAGCGAAGATTATTTTGTTGAAGGCTGGTCGGTTAGAGTTTTTGAAAGTAAAAACCCAGTAGTCTCTACAGACTCTGAAAATTCTTTTAGTGACAGGCCGCTGTACAGCGAACCTGCCTACGGATATCACTATATCGTGGTTGCAACTGAAAAACACAAAGATTCCCTTGCCACTATATCCACAGAACAATGGTCAAACGTTCTGGTAGTTATTCAGGATAGACTTCGCTGGCTCTACACCCAAAGGGGGGTAACATATGTCTCAATTTACGTTAATCATGGCAAAGAAGCAGGCGGACTTACGATTCATCCTCACATAAACGTCGTCACTTTTTCCACAATTCCTCCAACAATAGAACTAGAAGCTGAAGCTGCACATAGAATCTTAAATGAAAAGGGAATATGCCCAATGTGTCAAGCAGTAGCTACGGAGACAGGAGGGCCAAGGCAAATACTGCAGACAGAAGGATTTCTTGCCTTTTGTCCATGGGCACCGTCTCATCCATATGAATTCTGGATTTATCCAAAAAAACACATAACAAGTTTTTCAAAAATTACGCAAAAGGAGATTAATGATTTATCATTGATCTTGCGTGCAACACTAGGTGGACTGGCAAGTACCATGAAAAATCCTTCTTACAACATGGTCTTTCATCTATCCCCAGAAAAGAAAAACAACAGACAAATCCACTGGCACATCGAAGTATATCCGCAAGATGATTCTTGGTCAGGACTAGAACGAGGATATGGGGTGTTTCTAAACAAGATTACCCCAGAAAAAGCTGCAGAAGAATTGGGCTCTTCATGCAGAAAAGAACTTGCTAATCTTGTCGGTATTGTCTAAATGAGATCTGTTTTTCTAATCTAGAGTTAAAAATAACATTGTCATATCAATCACTTGGTTTATTTATTGAATTGAAAAAATAATATCTGTGGCAATTGAAAAATGGGTTGGCGGTGCAAGCCTTGCTTGGTTTATACTTTTTGTTGGCGAAATTTTATCAATGTTTAATTTTCTTGCACATCATACAGCAAAGGAAATTGAAGCCCTTCTACCAAGTCTGCAAGGTGGACCTGAAATGCTTGAATTCATTTCAATTGGTATTGGGCCAGCATTAATTCTAGCTGGTCTGTCATACTTGTTATCAAGAAGATATGGTTCCAGACTTGTTGGTTCAATGATTGTTGCTGGCGGGGCTATATTGCTGGGAGGTATGTATTATGCCAACACTTTGCTTTCTACCATAAGTGCGTCATATCTTATTACTGAAATAACACTTAGTCCGACACTATTTATGGCAGTATCAATACCTGTCATGATATTTGGTGGTCTGTTGTTTAAGACCAAACCCAGACCAAAAAAAGACTACTTTTTTGATCGATGATCAATTCTCATAGAATTTGAAAAATGCTTAAACCCTAGTTTTTTATAAAACGGCATTACCTTATCTGTACAATCCAGTACAGTTTTGTAGCAGCCGTTTTTTTCCGCGTATGTGATGAGTGCTTTGATTAGTTTTTGCCCGATTCCTTCTCCCTGATGTTCTTTGCTTACTACCACATCTTCGATGTGGCCTACCTTGCCACCATTGTGGATGAATTTTGGTTCAACAAATATGGTTGCAGCACCTATTATTTTTGAATCATGTACTGCAACATAGATGATGTGATCTGGTATTGATTTCATTTTCTTAAATATCGTTTTGGCTTTTTTTGGACTCAGATCACTTGCTTTTCTAAGGGAATCTAATGATTCCAAAAAACCATTGAAGAGATCCTTTTCTTGTAATTTACGGATTTTTACAGTCATGGTTTGGTATCAGATTTGGCCAAGCTTTTCGATATAGTGCTGATACGCTTTTCTATAGGAAGTTTTGTCTCCAATATCCATGAAACCTTTTTTAATTAAAAATCCACTCACTTTGTTTTTTCGCGTGATTGCACTTTTTATAACATCGTCCATGCCATAAGGTTTGTTTGGGGGAATCAATTTCAGGACACCAGGCTCCATAACATAACATCCAACATTGATATTTCCCTTTATCTCTGGTTTTTCTTTCCACGCTGTTACTTTGTTGTTTTTGTCTGTCTCTATGAATCCATATTGAAGCTTTGTCTTGTATTCAAATAACGCCATGGTGACAAATGATTTTTTTCTTTTATGATAATCTATCATGTTTTTTAAATTAAAATCAAAAATAGAATCTCCATAGACGCAAACAAAAGTGTTATCGATAAACTCCTCAGCTGTCTTTAGCTGTCCTGCTGTTGCAAACGGCCTGTTTGCTACTGCATATTCTATTTTTACTCCAAATCTGCTTCCGTCCTCAAAATAGTCCTCGATTGTTCTTCTCAAATAGCTGACACACAAAACGATAGAGTCTATGTTGCTTTTTTTTATCCAGTCAATCAGGTGCTCAAGGAGCGGTTTTTCACCTAATGGGAGCATGGCTTTAGGAAGAAAAGTCGTATATGGTTGAAGCCTTGTACCCAGTCCGCCTGCAAGAATTATAGCTTTCACGAAACTATGTTTGAAATTCTGGTATTTATGTTGAAGGATGAAATGGTATCACGCGATTATTTTGACAAGCTTGCCAAGGACTACATTTGGAGTGGCTCCAAAAATCATAATCGTTGGTTCCTTTCCAAGATCACCCTTGTGAAATATTAAATCTATAGGCTTTGATGACTTGATTGCATTTCTAATTCCCCATGATATTGTATTTCCTTCCTTGGTTATGGTTTTAGACGGCTCTGCTTTTCTTTCATAGTGTGATACAGAAAGTTTTTTTGAAATTGCTTTTTTAATAAACTCCTTGTCATATTTTATGTTGATAGCAGATCTAATGGCAGGAAACTTTTTTGACATTTCCAAAACTGCAGAACCAACATGTCTAGAGCCGCCATACTTTAAACTGCCAGCAACTACTGCACTATTTTCAACTTTAACAATTCTGCCAGATACTCCCAAAATATCATTTAATGATTTGGGATTTTTTCTTGAAAAAACAAAGTTTGTCTGAACCTCTGGTATGTATTTGGATATGTTTTTCAAATTTGTAAATTTAGAAATTGCATCTGATAACTCCTTTTCCATCTCATCACTTTTTGTTTTTGTTACAAATATTCCCCTTCCAATTTTTTGTGAATTTGCAATTGATTTAAACGAAAATTCTTTTGCAAACTTTACCGCATCTTTGAGATTATTCCCTTTTGCAATATTTGCTGCCAGGGAAGCTGAAAAATTACATCCGCCACCATGAGTTGTACGATTTATCCTCTTTGCAGAAAATGAGTAGAATTTTGTTTTCTCCAAAACATAGTCTGTTACGTTTTTGCCTCCAAAATGACCTCCTTTTATGACTATATTTTCTGCACCCATGCGATGAATCTTGGATGCAGCTACTCTGACATCTCTAGATGTTTTTATCTTCATGCCTGCAAGCCTCTCAGCTTCTGGCACATTGGGAGTTATGACAAATGAGAGCGGTACAAGTAATTTTTTAAAAAGAGGCAACGCCTCATTTTGTAATAGTACTCCGCCAGTTGTTGATTCAAACACTGGATCTAAAACTATTGGTATCTTGGTATTTTTTAATTCAGAATGTATTGCCTTTATTGTTGATGAACTATATACCATCCCAATTTTTATTACATCGATATTAAAATCTGACAAGACTGATTGAAGCTGACTTTGAACCATGTCAGAAGAAACTTCCTTTACCTTGGAAAAATTTGATGTATTCTGGCTGGTTATTGTTGATACAACTGTCAGACCGTAAACTCCAAGTGCAGCAAATGTTTTCACGTCTGCTTGAATACCTGCCCCTGCGGATGGATCAGATCCCGCTATGGATAATGCAATCACAAATTTAAGACATGAAACTCACGTTTAAATCCAATCATTTGGTAGAAACAATGATTTGACTACGCAAATGGGTTCTGCACGGCGAGGAATTGCAACAGAAGAAATGAAGGCAGTTGCAAAAGACGAAGACGTAACCTTAGAGTGGTTATTGCCCAAGATAGCAAATGGTTCCATAATTATTCCGCACAATAATGAAAGACCTCAGAAAATTAGAGTAGTAGGTATTGGAAAAGGAATGAAAACCAAAGTAAATGTAAACATTGGTAATTCCACTCTTTCAAATAACTTGGAAGAGGAGATAAAAAAAGCAAAGGTTGCAGTAAAGTATCATGCTGATACCATAATGGACCTCAGCGATGGTGGTGATGTAGGACTCTTTAGAAGAACGCTGTTAGATGCTGCACCAATAACATTTGGCACAGTTCCAGTGTATGAGGCATACAATTATGGCGTGCAAAAGAGCAAAAACCCGCTTGATATTACTGAGGATGATTTTCTAAAAGCATTTGAAAGAAATGTCAAAGACGGTGTTGATTATACCACTATACACTCTGGAATTACAAAAGATATTGCAAAAAGAATCCTTTCAGTAAAAAGGCATGCTGGAATAGTAAGCAAGGGCGGTACCATTACTGCTGCCTGGATGCTAAAGTACGACAAGGAAAACCCATACTTTGAGTATTTTGATTATCTTATTGAATTGGCAAGAAAATACGATGTGACATTTAGCTTGGGAGATGCACTAAGACCAGGCTCTATTTTGGATTCCCATGATGAATTGCAAGTACAGGAAATGATCAATGTTTCTAGATTAACAAAACGCGCTCATGAAAAAGATGTCCAAGTCATGGTTGAAGGCCCAGGACATGTCCCACTAAATGAAGTTGCAGCAAACGTGAGACTGGCAAAATCTTTGATAGGTGATGTCCCGTACTATGTCTTAGGTCCTCTTGTTACTGATGTTGCATCTGGCCATGATCATATTGCAAGTGCAATTGGTGCTGCAATTTCGGCAAGTGAAGGAGTAGATTTGTTGTGTTATCTTACACCATCTGAGCATTTGGCATTGCCAACTCCAGAAGAAGTAAAGGCAGGATTGATCGCATATAGAATTGCGGCTCATGCGGGTGATTTGGTAAAGTTGCGTGACAAGGCAATAAAATGGGACATGGAGATGACTGATGCAAGACGCACATTAAACTGGGAAAAACAAATTGCACTTTCTATAGATCCAGAAGAGGCAGCTCGAATTCATGGAAGGGTTGGCCAGATAAATGGCAATACAGTTCCATGTACAATGTGTGGAGGAGCTTGTGTGTACATCATGTTGCCACAACAAAGGTACAACACTCCAGAAGAGATAGAAAAATTACAACAAGCTAGCTAGAACTTTGTCCAAGCTTGGAACTGTCTTATATTTTGAAATCTCACTGGGATAGATCCACTTGAATTCAGAATTTTCCCAATTCAGTTTGATCACTGGATCTTTTACAGAAAACAAAAAGGGAAAAACTGTCCATTGGTGATTTGCATACTGTGAGCTTATCTGCATTTGAGGTGCCGTCTTGAGCAAACCAAGACAGTCTTCAATCAATCCTGTTTCTTCAAATATCTCTGTCTTTGCTCTTTGTAGCGGTTCCTCATTTCCTTCTATTATTCCACTTATGCCAGCCCACAGACCTTTCATGCTCTTTACGTTTTGACTACGTTTTAAAATGAGAAACTTGTTTGCATTTAAAAGAAAAGATGTGACAATTTTTGTAGAGTACAATTATTTTTCTACAGCATTTACCATCGATATTAATTTCTTATACGCATCTTCCAGATTGATATTTTTTGCCAGTCTTTCCTTGGTTACGTTTATGTATTTTATAATTTCCTCTGATTTATTTTCCTGAATTAAGATAAGCATCCTGCCAATGTCTTTCCACAATTCCTCCGCATATCTTCTAATTTCTGGATTTGAAATAATGGTCTCCAAGAGCTCAGGAGATTCTGTCATTATTCCTGCAGTAAGTATTTTTTGAGCTTTAAACGTTGTACCTGCCATCTTTTCTACCAGTGTAAAGTTTTCCTCTTTTGATAGAATATTTGCAAGTGAAAGGTTGACAAGATGAGTCATGCCAAGAATCATCGCCATTTTTTTGTCATGCTCTGCGGCATCAATTGAGACAAAAGTCGCATCAGGAAAAAGAGATTTTGCTGTTAGCAGTTCTTTTTTTGCATCCCTGATTGGAATTGAGATTATATTTTGGCCTTTGAGTTTTTTTGTACCAGGCCCAAACATTGGATGGATGCAAATAGGACTTACCTTGTCTGGAATTTTTGATAGTGCGGAAACTGTTTTTAATTTTAAAGATGAAATGTCTATGAGATAAGAATCCCGCTTCATTTCTTTTGCAATTAGTCTGATTGTTTCAGGAGTGCGTTTTACTGGTATGGCAAGTATTACATAATCTACATTTAGAATAGCGCCAACAAGTGACTTGGCTTTGGTTACCAGTTTGTTTTCTATCTCTTTCTCAGAGTCATAGGCAATGACCTCAAAGCCCTTATCTAGAAAATATTTTGAAAACCATTTTCCCATCTGTCCCTCTGAACCAATGATTGCGATTTTTTTCTTTATCATACTATTTCCTTAATGTCTTATCTATTATCTGCATGCCTTCGTTAAGTAAATCTTCTGGTTGACAGGCAGATATTCTAACAAAATTCTGATAGCCCCCAAAGGCTTCGCCAGGTGCAATCGCTACTCCTAAATCAAGAAGACTGCTGATAAAAGATGCGACATCAAAGTTGTCTTTTCTTACTTTGGCAAAAAGGTACATTGCTCCATCAGGCTCTACAAAATCAAGCTGCATGTTTCTTGCTTTTTTTATCACAAGGTCTAGTCTTTCTTTCATGATTTTTTTATTATCACTAACATCTGCATCAAGTGACCTAAGGGCCACATATTGGATTGGTTCTGCGACATTTGTAATGCACAATGCTTGAAGCTTTGTCATCTTATCTATTATATCAGGATCTGATACCGCATAGCCTATCCTAAAGCCTGTCATGGCATGTGATTTTGAAAACGACTGCGTTATGATGCTTTTATTGTATCCATAGGTAAGGGCGCTTTTCCATTTTCCGTATGCATAGTTTGAGTAGATCTCATCGCTTAACACATAGAGATTATTTTTTATTGCAATCTTCATTATCTCATCTTGAACCTTTTCTGGGAGAACTTTCCCAGTTGGGTTGTTAGGATAATTTAGTACGATCATTTTGGTATTGGCATTTACCATATTTTCAATTTGGGATATGGATGGCTCCCATTTGTTGTCTAGTGTGGTTTGTATTGTTCTGACCTTGATGCCAGAGTTTAGCGCGTTTTCTCTGTATGCAGGCCATGCGGGTTCTATTACTATCATCTCATCTCCTGGATTCAATAGACTAGAAATTGCAAGAAAGACCGAAAATCTTGCACCTGGTGAAACCATGATGTTATGAGTCTGGATTTTTACGCCATATGATGAGGAAACTTTTTTTGCTAACGCATTTCGAAATTCTGGCATTCCTTTAGAGTCACCATATTTTGTGTAGCCTTTATCATAAACCTCTGAGAGTGCTGATTTTACAACCTTGGGTGGGTAAAAGTCTGGCTCTCCAACTTCCATGTGGATGATTTTTTTCCCTTCTTTTTCCAAGGCTTTGGCTTTCAAAAATACTGAAAGATGCGTTGATTTGTTGGTAGATTGTACTTTTATTGATTCATTTAGCAATAAATTCAAAAACGTTGAAGCTATCTTTTCATCCAGACCTATTTCTTTACACAACGAAAGAACTTTGGTCCTAAGCTGATTCTCTCTTTCTTCATTTGTTACACCAAGGCCCAAATTGTTTTTAAGACTGCCAATTTCTTTTGCAACATCGTTTCGTTCTTTTAGTAATTTTATCATATCAAACGTGATCTTGTCTATCTTATCACGTAGATTTTCAATATCAGACATTTCTATTTCAAAACCAATGGTATGAGACCGCTTCTAATGCCATGATCTGCTAGAACAAGAGAGACAAGAGAATCTACTACAGGCGGTGCACGCGGAACAACACAAGGGTCGTGTCTTCCTTCCACTATTAGTGAGGTTGGTTTTTTTGTCTTCATGTCTATTGTGTTTTGCTTTTTTGCTATAGAAGAAGCCGGCTTGAAAGCTACTCGAAGAACAATTGGCATTCCTGTTGATAATCCTCCCAAGATTCCGCCTGCATTGTTTGTCTTGGTTAGTATCTTTCCATTTTTTATGATGTATTCGTCATTGTTTTCTGAACCCTTGATTGTAGAACCATAAAATCCAGAACCAAACTCTATTCCTTTTACTGCAGGAATTGAATATAGTGCTCTGCTTAGATCTGATTCCAAAGAACCAAAAATTGGCTCGCCCAAACCTACTGGAACGTTTAGCGTTATGGATTCAATTACTCCTCCTACAGAATCCCCACTTCTTCTTGCAGCAAGTATTGCAGCACGCATCTTCTCCGCTGTTTTGGTGTCAGGACATCTTACCTCATTAGAGTAAATTGCACTTTTCATTTTTGGTGTGGCTTGATTTTTCATTTTTATTTTTCCTACCTGTGATGTATAAGAATATGTGTTAATGTCCAAAGTTTTAGAAAGAAGTTTTCGTGCTATTGCTCCTGCCATTACAAATGTGGCAGTCAGTCTGCCAGAAAATCTTCCACCACCGCGATAGTCGTTAAATCCCTTGTATTTTATAAAAGCAGGATAATCGGAATGTCCAGGCCTTGGTCTTAGTATGAGATTTTCATAGTCTTTTGATTTTTTATCTTGATTCCAAATTATCATTGCAATTGGTGCACCAGTTGTGTATCCTCTAAAAGTTCCTGAAAGGATCTCTACCTTGTCTTCCTCTTTTCGTTGGGTAGTTACTATGGACTGGCCTGGCTTTCTAAGATCAAGCATTTTTTGAATGTCTTTTTCTTGTAATTCTAGACCTGCAGGACAGCCATCTACAACAGCTCCTATGCATCTGCCATGAGATTCACCAAAACTTGTAAGCATAAATCGCTGACCAATAGAACTGTATGACATAATGAAATTTTCTCTTTAGATGCTTATAATCCTTATAGGAATAACATACAACAATACCATGCAAATTCGTGATGCAAAACCAAGTGACAAACAGGCTGTCTTGAATTTTTGTAAAGACACATTTTCTTGGGGAGACTACATCTCAGATGTCTGGGATTTTTGGATTTTACAGGGAAATCTCTTTGTAGCTATTGAAAATGATGTCCCAATTGGTCTTTCTCATCTTGTTTTTATAGACAACAGACAAGCTTGGCTTGAAGGAATCAGGATTCATCCCAATCACAGAAGAAAAGGATATGGAAGAAGAATAATTTCACACTGTGAATCAATTGCAAATTCTAAAACAATTAGGATGATAATAGAAAGTGATAACCCTCCTTCAATTGATCTTGCAAAATCTATGGGATATAACATTGAAGATTGGTGGCGGCTGTATGCTCTAACACCAAAAAAAGAAACCTCATCTGTGGTTTTAGCATCTGATATCAATCAGGTTACAAGATTTGTATCTTCATACACATATGTTGATTCGTGGAAGTGGCTTCCATTGGAAAGCTCAGACTTGGAAGAACTAATGCGACAAAAAAGAATTTTATTGTCTGTGCAAAATGGGCGAGTTTTAGCAATGGGAATATGGAATGAGTCCAAAAACTTTGCAAATGTTTTGCTGCTTGGTTTTATCAACGGTACCGACGAGGGAATGCTAGACATTTTGCGATTTATCCAAAACAAAGGCCATGAATTACACTCTGAAAGAATACAGGTTTTTTCTCAGGCAAAAAACATACTAGAGATGGAATCACTAACAAAGAGGCCACTTTTTTACTTGATGAAAAAAGATCTAAAGAAAAATCTATAATTGTATATCTAATCTGTATGGATTTTTGCCCCAATCGCATTCATGTCTTGTATGAATGTTGGATAGGATACATCAACTGACTGTGGATCAGAAACAGTACAGCCGCCTACAAACATTCCTGCAATACAAAATGCCATAAACAACCTGTGATCATCAGATGAGTCCAAATCAGCACCTTTTGTAATGTCAGGTGCGCCAAGAATCAACCCATCTTCTTTTTCCTGTACCTTGATGCCAATCTTTGCAAGCTCACGCGCCAAGATGGCAATCCTATCGGTTTCCTTAAATCTTGCATGTTTTACATTGTAAATCTCAATTGGTTTTGATGTCTTGAGTGCAAGTATTGCCAAAGCAGGAAGAAGGTCAGGTGTGTTTGAAAGATCAAATCTTCCACCATCAAGTGATGGCGGAGTCTTGACAGTTATCATATCATCCAAGTTTACCTTGATACCTAGCTTTTCAAGATGTGCTATCACCTCTCTATCACCTTGTGGAAGATCACCGATTGAAGCAGAAATTGTCATTTTATCTCCAATTAGCACTGCAGCTGCAAGTAACAACGACATGCTTGAAAAATCAGAAGGCACTGTAAACTCTGTTGATTTGTATTGCTGTTTTGAAATGTTGTATTTTTTGTAAGGTTCTATGGTATCTACATTTGCACCAAATTTTTTCATCGTAGATATGGTAGCATCAAGATATGGTTTTGATACAAGATTTCCTTCTATGTTCAATTTGACACCTTTTTCTGTTTTTGGTGATGCAATCATTAATGCAGATATGAACTGACTTGAAACTGAGCCTGAAATTGAGACTTCTCCACCGTGAATTTTCCCCTTTACAGTTATCGGTGGCTTGCCGTCTGTTGAAGTGCACTCTGCTCCAAGGTCTTTTAACGCATCAAGCAATGGCTGCATTGGTCTTTTTCTAAGACTAGAATCTCCAGTCAGTGTTGTTTTAGCATCTAAAAGTGATGCTATTGCAGCAGAAATCCTGATTGTTGTTCCTGAATTTGATGCATCGATCTCATTACTTTGCAATCTCAAATCCCCGTAACCTTCTATTGTTAAACTAGCACCATCTTCTTTGATTTTTGCCCCAAATGTTTTACATGCATTAATTGTTGCAATGGTATCCCTTGAGAGCAACACATTTCTTATCTGACTTTTCCCTTTTGCAAGGGACGCTAAAAATATGGCTCTATGAGTGTAGCTCTTGTTTGGAGGGCAGACTATATTCCCGTCAAGTCTTACTTTATCAATTTTACATTTCATAGACTTCAGCCTTTTTGTTGTTTATTTCAGAAATTATTGTAGAGCCTTCCATAGAAGCAAATACTTTTTTGACATTTGAAACATTTTCTTTTTTTGCAATTGCTGCAATAGATGGCCCGTTGCCAGAAACTGAAGCCGCAAGAGCTCCGCTTTCTACAAGATCTGTAAGAACTCTAGGATCAGAATTTAGTATAGTTGATGTTGCAAGGCCGTTTAACATCATTGCATTCCAATAATCTGAATTGCTTGCAAGTGTCCATGCCTGTGAAAATACGCCACTAAGAATTTTCAGCTTTTTCACATTACCACGTTTTCGTGATCTTGGAATGAATATGACAGCTACCAAGTCTTCTGGTGCTTTTTCTGATTTTATGATTTCTAGATTTGTATTATCGGTGACAACAAAGCCGCCAAAATAACATGCACACGCATCATCAAATGCTCCAGTAATGCTCACCTTAGTTTGTATTGATGCCTCTACTCCATACTTGAGAATTTCCAAGTCTGTTATTTTTGGCTTGAATAGTTTGACACAAGCTAGCGAAACTACAGACGAAATGGCACTAGAGCTCTTCAATCCGTATCCAGAGGGAATCTCTGATTTTACCAATACTGTAATTTTGTTTTTTTCAAGATCTGCTTTTGATATGGCCCTTTCCATCACAGCCCTTATGAGACGCGAGCTCAGACTGGACTCTTTGTTCTCAAAGTATAGTCCAACACCAGGTGTAGCATGAATGTCAGCTTCT
The DNA here is from genome assembly GCA_035935115.1 of Nitrosopumilaceae archaeon. GTDB lineage: Archaea > Thermoproteota > Nitrososphaeria > Nitrososphaerales > Nitrosopumilaceae > TA-20. The sequence goes on along the minus strand of DASYXK010000006.1, from coordinate 10,787 downwards.
ACATTAAGTGAGATCCCAAGTGTTGCGCCTTTGCCAGTTGCTATTGCGTTTACTATCGAAACTGCACCGTGCATGATTGCCTTTGCTGCTGGCACTAAAATCTCCCCAACAATGTTAACTTCATTGCCTGATATGGCGCTTCTCGTCCAGTCCAAATCTCAAAAGAACGCATTGCCTGACCAAGAAGCATTTCCCATCCATATATGATAGTCGCGCCTTGTTTTTTTGACTGTTCAATTAATTCAGTTTCTACTGGCATGTATACTATGTCATAAACTATCGAATCCTTTGTTATGTTTCTAGCTGAGATGGGACATGCATTTCCTTTTAGTCCCATTGACGTTGCATTTACAATAAACTTGTATTTTCCTGCAATCTCTCCGGCATTGGATAAATCAGAATAATCTGATTGCATTCCTAGACTGTTTGCAAATTTGATCAGCTCATCCGCTCTTTCCTTTGTTCTATTTGCAATGGTAATCTTGTGAACTTTTTCTTTTGCAAATCCAACAACAATGGCTCTAGCTGCTCCACCTGCACCAACAAGTAAAACATCAGAATTCTTGCAGTCTATTTTTCTTTTTTTTATAGGATCTAAAAATCCGTTCATGTCAGTATTGTATCCTTTAAGCGAACCATCATTGTTGACAACAGTATTTGTCGCGCCAATTGTTTTACAGTTCTCGTCCATTTGATCAAGAAACTTCATCATGTACACTTTGTGTGGTATGGTTACATTAAATCCCGAAATCTGAATTTTTTTTAATGCTTCTATTCCAGATGCCAATTCCCCTTTAGGAATTCTATATGCAATATACGTACAATCCATTCCTAAAAATCCAAAAGCTGCATTATGAATAGCTGGTGAAAGTGAGTGGTCTATTGGATCCCCTATGACTGCAAAAGTTTTAGTCATTGTTTCAGCTCAAAAATTGATTTGATTTCGTCTAGACTGAACTGGCCTGGAGCTACTGGCTTGCCAAGTGAGACATACGTGTAAGGACTGCCTAACTGTGTGCATAGAATTCTTGACATCCGACCATAATCCCCCATGGCAAAGGCAATGAGATTGATGTTGTTCTGAAATTTGTAAAGTGACAATATTCCTAGCGTGTCTTTCATTGATTTGGCAGTGGTTACTATCTTGATGTTTTTTGAAAACTTTGTCATTTTTTTTCTCAATGATTTTAAGAAACTGACGTTTGGCGTTTTTGCAAAATCATGCCACGATATTAACAAATTTGTTTTTGTTTTTCTCAAATACTGATGTAATGTCTTGTTTTTTCGTATGGTGTTGTATTCTACATCTAAAAGATATGGATCATACACTGCAATTAATTTAAGGATAGAAATTCTGTTTTTTTCATTACTAGAAAACTTGCCTCCCTCTGATCTTGGTCTTAGGGTACAGATGCATCTTGGCAGATGTTTTTTTATTAAATTTAGAGTTAATGGAATTTTGTTTGGCTCCATAAAATCAAATCTTATCTCTACATAATCAGATTTTTTCAGTGAAGATTGTAACAACTTGCTTAACTTTGCAGGGCTTGACTCTACTAGTGTGACACATGTCCTGTATACCATATTTTTGGTTGTTATATTGCGAAATTAAGCCTTTGTTCAAATAAAAGATAATGAGCGAATCTATGGCTATGTAGACAAATTATTTTAAGAAAAATGAAATCCAAATCTTTTTGATATGATCACAACACCAATTATTGATGTTACTATTATCATTCCTGTAAAAGGCCCAAACTCTGGTATTGGCGGACCTATTTTGGACGTCTTGGTTTGAGTCGAGTTTTCATTTGGGGCAACATAAAACGTATCGGCCGACATCTCAAAATATTTTTGATCTTGGTTAAAGTCATGAGGTTTGCTTGTGAGAAGTAAAGTGTATTCCCGTCCATCGTTTAAAAAGAAAATTAGGTGCTCATTTTGAATATTGGTAGTATCGTTTGGATATTGTGATAAAGACACTGCTTTTATTACGATTCCATCCTGGTATCTTTGCAAGCCTGATTGTAAAACCTTAGTTTTGGAATCTGCCCCATTGTAAGATAATTCATTTGAAATTTCAGATAAAATATCGCTATCAGAAAATGTTCCTAACACAGAGACTACTTGTTGTGATATTGGTTTATAAAAAATTGCGAGGGTTGCAAGTCCGGTGTGGTTATCATTTGAAAATACCACTAGCGCTTTACTTGGTATGCTTGTGGGAACATTTAGTATGATCCAATTTTGTGGCGGTGAGAATGAAAAGTTCTTTGTTTTATCATGGAATGTATTTGATTGATCATATCTGAGCGTTTTTGAAAACATGGGGATTTGTTTGGTAGAATTTGAATCAGCAAAAGCATTGGTATAAAGATATGACGTACTAATTACAAGAAATAATAACACAAGACAGAAGATTTTTGTCAATATTCGATAAAACATTGTCCACTTATTAAATGAAATTAGATTAACCAGGAAGAACGTTTTTGTGGTCTTTGTTAAAATAAAATGCTAAAGGTGTCTTGCTGGACTATGCAATAGAGTATGATGTCAAAAATGTTTTTAGTTTTTTGATTGAATCGCTTATGTTCATTGTTGTAATTGTAAGGTTTGCCTGATCCTGGATCAATTCGGGGCTTGTATGAACATCTTCAATGGACAACAATCTCATTTGCATCTTCAAGGTAGTCAAAAATGGAATTTTCATCAGAGCTATGATATCCATAAGAAAGTCAGAATTATCTGGCATCTCTTTTGTTCCTAAAGCATATACTTGGTGCAGTCCCTCAAACGAATTCATTATTGACTGTATTTCTTTTCTTAAAGATTCAGCACTACCGCCATTTTTCTCAATATGTGTGATGTTTTGGTATGAATCTAAAACCTGCATTAGAATAGTACTGAATTGTTCTTTTGACTTTACACTACTTGCCATACAATATACAAATAAATGGATTTTAATAAAATTGGTCTGCCAAAACTGGAAATGTCCTTGCTGATCATACCACTTAGTTCTTATGTTACAACGAGCACTAGAAATCGTGTGCGACATCGAGATCTGCCAACTTGTATAACAGAAGCGGACATTTGTGCCAGATTTGCTTTCAAGGATTCCTTTTACTTGATGTAAAGCGTTTGGATGTTGGTGTGCAAATAATTACGGATAATCAACAACACAAATGGAAATGCAATAATCTTAAATGCGCTCACGTTTTTACTTAAATTTTGTCATCTTTTTTCTCAATGATTTTAAGAAACTGACGTTTGGCGTTTTTGCAAAACCATGTCAGGTTCCAAAATCAAGTCTTTGTTCAATTATTTAAAATAAAGAATGCCAATTTTTAGGATATGACAATAACTCTTAATTCGTCCACCAAAGCCCTGATGGATTTGAACATTTCATTAATAGAAGTACTAATCTCGTGCAGATCCTGGCCACTGCCCCTAAACGAATCCATTGTATTTTTGGCAGATTTGGCTAATCCTCTGGCTTCGGTTATGACACCTGTCTCTTCTAGATGCTTTAGTGCATTTTGCATCTTTGTGGATACATCGTTCATGTTTTCTGAAATCAGGCGAACATTTTCTATGTTCTTAACCATCTCCGGTGTTTTGAGAACCTCGACGATTTCCTTGACAATCTTTGCAGTATTCATGATATTACCAAAGGATTCTTGCACGCCAGGTGATCTGATCTGGTGCATGATTTCTACTGCGTCAGAAACAGTTTCCTTTATCTCTTTTAGCTTGCTAGTTTTTTCACCATCTGTCATTCTTATCCTACCCCTAGAAACAAACCGCAGAGAAAGACTTTGACCATAACAAACATGTCTTCTTTGCCTTCCACGAACTTCATGATGTGAATGGCGTGTTCTATACATCTTGCTAGTATGACCGAGTTCTCCACAATGTCTCTGATTGATGGTATTGTTATCATATGCATACTTGGTAGAAAAATTATATATCGATTCAAGATGTTTTTGCAACAAAAATGTTGGATTCAATTATATCCATATGTTGACCGATCTTTTGTGACCTTTTCCAAATATTATATACAGAAGTAATTTATGGTTGTCATGTGGAAATCAAATTCTATCATCAATTCTGATTCTAAAGATCTTTCTAAAATAGGCAAAAACAAAATCACGCTCACTGTTACTTCTCCACCATATCATAACGCGATTAACTATAATGAACATATCACTTCAAAAAAATGGTATAGAGGAACAGTCGGTGGAACGCTTGAAAGTTGGCTTGATGAGATGAAAACAGTATTTTCTCAAGTATATCAAGTCACAAAACCCGGCGGCTTTTGCTGTATAGTGATAGGAAACGAGATAATTGAGGAAAAAGTCAAGCTACCATTGCCTGCTTTACTGCTAACTGAATTAACAAAAGCAGAGATTGGATGGAAGTTTTTTGAAGAAATAATTTGGAACAAGGTGACAGGCGGAAAAAAAAGATTCAGGGTTACTGTACAGCACCCATATCCAACATATTATTATCCAAATATCATGCATGAGCAAATAATCATTCTAAGAAAGCCTCCATTTCATAACGTCAAGGACAAAAAAAGCAAGTTAACAATTAATGATATTATGAAAAAAGAAATTGCAAATTCTATATGGCATATAGCTCCAATGCCTCCAAGCTACAGGAAATTTCATCCAGCGGCATTTCCAGAAGAAATCCCATACAGGCTTATTCAGCTTTATAGTAATGTCGGGGATGTGATACTTGATCCATTTGTTGGAAGCGGTCAGACAACAAAGATGGCCAGATTTCTTAAACGAAAATACATTGGAGTTGACAAATCTGCAAAATATGTAAAGATTGCAAAAAAACGAACTGCGGGACCCCAATCTCTAAGGAAAATGCAGCTAGTCCCATTCTGGAAAAACCCAGAACCTTTGGATGTCTGAAATAAATTCGTAAAGGTTATGTACTAAGTTTTGAAAACAATGTTTGATGGTTACATCAAACAGCAAGTCTTATTTCAGAACTGTCGAAGCTAGCCACAGAACATATACTAAAGCTATCAGAAAAGCAAAAACAAGACAGGGAATAATGAATCTGTACTGGAAACACAAACGTCAGCACGAACAACTGCTCAAGAAACACTTGAGAGATGAGATGGCTGAGATAAATCAAATAAAAAAGAAAATAAAATAACTCTTTTTTCTTTTTCTGTAATTATTTTTCTACAATATATTCGTCGTCTACTTCCATGCCAAAGTGTCTACCAGTTGCTATTTTGGCATGAGCCAAAACAGTATCTCCTTTTTTGAGATGAGTCACTGAGATCAAGTGTCCATTTGGTTTTACAAATCTGATTGTTTCTGCGTTTTGTGCTATGATTCCACCAATCTCGTTTCCAACCTGCGCTTTGATCATAAGCATTGGTCTGCTTTCAATTTTGGAGCGGCCAACAGTTGCCCTTCTTGCCCTTCCATGTGAATCCAAAACTAACACCTCAGAACCAGTCTCTAGCTCTGACAAGTATTTTGTGGTGCCGTCTGGTGAAAGTGTATAGCAATGAACTGCACCTGCATTTACTCTAAATGGTCTTGGAGATGTAAATGACGAGCCAACTGATTCGTTGTGAACTAAAAACAAAAAGTTTGATCTGCTGCCAATTAGCATTCCTTCGCCGCGTCCTAGCATAGATGCAGTATCTACACAAACTCTCTCGCCATTCCCAACTTCTTTAATTTCAAGTATCTTGGCAGGTTTTAGCTCAAAACTTTTTGTTCCAAGATATACGAGCACCTCTCTTACCTCGTTAATGGAATCTGTTGAAAATATTACGCCATCTACACCGATTTCTAAAATGGAGAACATCTTTCTTACTTCGTCTGGATTTCTTGCAGTTGCAAATACCTTGGTGTGAAGTTTGTGCAATTTGGCTATGATATTTTCAAGTGGAATTATTTTCCAATCAATAACATCTACTATAACAAAATCAAGCCCCATCTTTGCAAATTTTAGTATGTTTTCAATGTCGTGGTTTGAGAGAACCTTGAATCTCATACCAATTTTTTTGCCCTTGGATTTGGTCGGTCTATCCACTACGACATAGCTTGCACTCTGAGATGGGTATAGCGTTGATAGTTTGGTCTTCATTCCTCTTATGCTCTGCGGGTCTACGTTTACGATCTTGATTCCTTCATTCCCAATTTCAGCAAGAAATTTGCCAAGCTGCCCCCTTGATACTTTTGGGGAAATTATTAACTCCCTATTTTTCGTCAAGATGTTTTGCAGCTTCCTTTGCAGTCTCTTTTCTAAATATTATGCCAGCTAGCGCATGAGTCATCTTGCCTGGATTTTTGTGCTCGAAAATATTTCTGCCATATGTTACTCCCTTTGCTCCTGCTTTCATTGCGTCTTCTGTCATTTCTAATACATCCATGTCAGTTTTTGCTTTTGGCCCGCCAGCTATCACTATTGGAACTGGAGTGCTTTTTACAATTTTTGCAAATGAATCTACATCGCCAGTGTACAAGGTTTTCACAATATCAGCTCCAAGCTCTGCCCCAATTCTTGCAACATGGCCTACAATTGCAGGATCGTGCGGATTTTTGATGTTCTCTCCTCTAGGATACATCATTGCCAATAGAGGCATGCTCCATTTGTGACAATCATCTGCAATTCTTCCTAATTGCTCAATCATTTCCGGCTCTTCTTTTCCGCCAATGTTGATGTGAAGAGAAACTCCGTCTGCACCAAGTCTTAACGCTTCTTCAACAGAGCCAGTTAGCATCTTTCTGTTTGGTGAAGTTGAAAGCGATGTGCTGCCTGAATAATGTACCAATAATCCCACTTTGGGGGGTTTTGGAAATGTCTTTAGAATTCCTTTGTTTACTATAACAGAAGTTAATCCATAATGCTGGCAATCATAAACTAACAAATGAGGATCTTCAATTCCCTTTAGGGGACCACTTGAAATTCCGTGATCCATTGGAATACAAAGCATCTTTCCAGCTCGTAAAATCCGATTCATTCGAAGTTGGTGGCCTGTGACCATTGGAGTTTATCCTCGTCGTGCCCTACTTAAAAATAGCGGGTATGATTTTGCTGTCAAGAATTAAATAAGATGAAACAAACCCAAAAACAAATTGAGTCAGGTTACAAAAGAGCTTTATAGTTCTGAAATTGGTGACATACTAGAAAATTCACTAAATGGAATTAGGCCTGGACTAGATGATTGCATGAGATTGCTAGAATCAAACGATGTTCATCTTATTGGTCTCGTGGCTGGGCATCTTACCAGAAAAAAATTTGGAAAAAAAGTATCATTTGTAAACAACATGATACTAAACTATACTAACGTATGTATAACTGACTGCAAGTTTTGTGCATTTTACAGACCGCCAGAACACGAAGAGTCCTATACCGTTTCACTTGAAGAAATTGAATCACGAATCAAGGCAGCTTCTGAGATGTTTGGAATTACTCAGGTATTGATTCAAGGAGGACATAATCCAAAACTTCGAATTGAATACTATGAGAATGCATTTAAAATGATGAGGGAAAAATTTCCCAAAGTTGGTATACATGGATTATCCGCATCAGAAATTGATATGATATCTAGGGTAGAAAAAATTAGCACAAAAGAAGTTCTTTCAAGATTAAAAGAAGCTGGACTGCAATCAGTGCCTGGTGCTGGAGCAGAAATTTTAGTAGATTCTGTCAAAAATATAATTAGTCCAAAAAAAATCTCATCTGAGCAATGGTTGAAAATAATGGAGGAAGCTCACACCATGGGACTGTCTGCATCTGCAACAATGATGTATGGACATGTAGAATCTGTAAGGGATATTGCAGAACATTTCATCAAAATTGCAAAGCTTCAAGAAAAAACAGGAGGCTTTATGGCCTTTATTCCTTGGAGCTTTGAGCCAAACAACACCCTTATGCAAAAAGAAGAGACTGTAAAATATTCTGCAGGTGGCTTACAACTACTAAAGATGATAGCAATATCAAGAATCATGTATGATGGATTAATCCCACATATACAATCCTCATGGCTTACAAATGGTATAGGTATGGCACAGATTGCACTACAATATGGTGCTGATGACTTTGGGGGAACATTGCTTGGAGAAGAAGTTGTCTCATGCACAGGTTCTCGCTCTACCGAGCTTACCTCAAATAAAATAATACATGCGGTAAAGCAAATTGGATATCAAGTAGAAGAGCGAGACAATTTCTATAATACAGTTCAGATGCACTAAATTCTGTAACTAGACCACTTGGCGTCAACTATGTTTTTTGTATCCTCGTCAACTGAAACCAATTCCTGAATCTCTCTTTGATATCCTTCTTCTTTGGTCTTCTGTGTTGCATCAATCCCAAGCTTTGATCCAAGATTTACTAGTGGCGATGCAGGATCCAAAGTGTCAGTAGGGGTGTTGTTTATTATGATAACATCCCGTGCCGCATCAGCTCGAGTTGTAATCGCCCATATGACATCGTTCATGTCATGCACGTTGATGTCTTCATCTACTACAACAAAAATTTTTGTTAGTGCAAGCTGACCCACGCCCCATAGACCCATCATTACTTTTTTTGCCTGACCTGGATATCTTTTCTTAATGGAAATGATGGCCATCCCTTGGAACCATCCTGCAGCTGGCATGGAAAAATCAACAACTTCGGGTTGGAACATTTTGATCAAAGGCAGAAATGAGCGCTCTATTACTTTGCCAATAAACGCATCTTCTAGAATTGGTTTGCCAACTATTGTAGTAAGGTAAATTGGCTTTTGTCGTCGCATTATTCCAGTTAGAGTAAATACGGGATATGGCTCTGGTGGGGTATAGTATCCTGTATGATCACCAAACGGACCTTCCATTCTGATATCCGCCGGATCAACATATCCTTCTAGTACAAGCTCTGCATTTGCGGGAACTTCAAGATCAGCTGTCTTGCATTTTACTGTCTTAATTCCCGTTTTTCTTGTTATTCCGGCAAAAAGATATTTGTCTAGTCCTTCGGGAACTGGGGCAACAGCAGAAAATACTGTTGCTGGGTCTGCGCCAATAATTACGGCTACTTCGATTTTATTTCCGGTATCTTTTTTGATGTCATAGTGATGTGCTCCTCTCTTGTGCTTTTGCCAATGCATGAGAGCATGGGTGCCATCAAGTATTTGCATTCTGTATACTCCTAGATTTCTAACGTCAATATCTGGATGCTTTGTAGCAACAAGACCAAAAGTGATGAATCTTCCAGCGTCTTTGTGCCATGTTTTTAAAATTGGAATTTTATCAAATGAAGGCGAGTCTTCAAAAATTTCTGTCACAGGTCCACTTTTTTGCAACTTGGGTGCAATGTCTGCCATCTTTGATAGCTCTGGCAATTTTTTTATTTTTTCAAAAATTCCACTTGGAATTTCCATCTTTGTCATGTCAACAATTCTCTGACCAATTTGAGTAAAATCGTCAGTCTCTAATCCAATCTCTAATCTTTTTAGTGAGCCAAACGCGTTTCCCAAAACTGGCATGTCATAATTTTTTACATTTTCAAAATAAAGTGCAGGACCGTTTGAATACATTGTTCTTCTTAAAATCTCGGCAATCTCTAAATTGGCATCGACTTGAGTTTTTATCCGCTTTAACTCTCCTGCCTTTTCCAGCTTTTCTACAAACTCACCAAGTTCTTCTATTGCCACATCACTACTGAATTTGTATATTGTATAAGCTTAACTGGATTTTTACACACCAAGTGGGAAAAAGATTTAACAAAAGGAATTTAATTGTCTCTAAGAGGAAATTCGTAAGCGTGACTGATCAAAAATGTGCCGTTTGTAATGGACAGGGTAAGATTGCGCTTTTAGATACACCATGTTCGTTTTGCAACGGCACTGGAGAATATACAAAAAGTGCTGAAAGTTATCTAAAGTCACATATTTGTCAGTGCATCTTTTTGGATAGAATTACTTGTCCATTGTGTGGAAAAAAATGTCATCACGATACTCCTAACAAACCAAAAATTTTGCTTGGGCCTGTCTAGCCTATTGGAGGCAATTCGGTTTTCTTGTCGTGTCCACCAGATCCAAATTTACAGTAAAAGCATTGATCTGACTGCATGTATTTGAGCTGTTCAATTTGTATTGCACCGATCTTAAGAGCTATTTTGGTAAGCATTCTGTATTTGAAAGGCATTGCGGGAACCACTTCTTTTAGATATACTCTGTAGTGATCAGGGCAAAACTTGAGTGTGATTTTACCAACTTCCTTGCTTGTCTGACTTACGGTTCTTGCCACATTGATCTGCTCTCGTATGTATTCATGTTTAGGGCAAGGACAGTTTCTACCTCCTGGATGCTTGTAGGCAGGTGTGTTTTTCCAGTCAAACCCGGGATAATCCCTTTCAAAATCGTCCAACAGAGAATAAATTCCGTGCGCTTCTTATAAAACTTCTATAAATAATCACATCCAAACCTGATCAAAATCTAAATAAACTACATTTGCATGACCAAATAGCACATGTCAAAAGAAAACAAACCAAGAAAACCACGATCTTCTACTAAAAAATCTACTTCTGAACTTGAAGCAAAAATAGCCGAACTTGAAGCAAAGCTTGGCCAATTATCATCTCAGGTGAAACCTGCAGAACAGCATGCAAAACCAGCTCAAACACATTCTGCACCACCTCCGGCACCAAAACCAAGACCGGCAGCTTCAGGTTCAACTCATGGAACATTACCAGCAGGCATGGCTCCTCCGCCAAAACCAAAAGAGGTTCCAGCACCATCTACATCATCGATATCATCTGGCGAAGTT
>DASYXK010000005.1:0-188108 GCA_035935115.1 Nitrosopumilaceae archaeon | reverse complement strand
ATCCATTGCAGTAGCAAATGTTTTAGGATCAAAAATTCTAAACAACACACTGCTTCTTGCAGTAGCTGTCTTTGCAGCCATGTCTTATCAAGGATTTACAACAAAAATCCCCAACACCTCACTTTTAGAAAATCAAATGATCCTAATTACAATAATCACAATTATTGCACTTATTCCTATGTTTAAAAACAAACTTGGTCTAAAAAGTGGAGTTATGCTTTTGATTTTATATGGAGTAGGTATAGCATTCCAATTTATTTTACCTTCACTTTAAATTGGAATTACCTTAATTCCGTCTACTTTGATAGATGGAGTAATACAAGGAAGTGAACTCCATTGCATTACATTTTTTGTATCACTCCCTATTGCTGAAACATTTTGTAATAATGTTAGAAGATTGTGTACTATTCTGACTGATTTGCCTGGTTTTTTTATTTTCCCATCTTCTATTATTCTAATTCCACTTCTTGCAGTACAAGAAAAGTCACCTTGTTCTGGATTCACCAGATATGTGTACCACAATCTTCCTACAAGCAGACCTTTTTTTGTATTTTTTATCATCTCTTCTTTTGTTTCACCTTTGCCGTCTATTCTTAGATTGTGTGGTAATGGAAAGGGAATTGGTTGAGCACTTCTGCCCATGGGCAAGCCCATTCTACTTGCATTTCCTGTGGATTTCATATTTTCTTTGAATGCATAAAACGAGTCAGAAAATGTATTTGTAAAAACACCTGCTTTTATGAGATGTTGTGGTAAAGTGGGAACTCCCTCATCATCAAATGGTTTGCTGCCAATTCCTTCAGGGTAGTGTGGGTCATCTATTAGGTTAAAATTTTCAGTTGCGATATTTTTTTCAATTTTATCTGCAAAGCAACTTCTTTTTTCTGAATATGTTTTCAGATTAAAATTTGAAGAAAATACAAAAGCAAGCATTTCTCCGATTGCATAAGGCTCAAAGATAATACTATACGTTTCAGATTGGCAACTTTCTGGATTTATCGAATTTATACACATTTCTGTGGCATCCTTTCCAACTGTTTCAGCAGAAAAATTATTAACAGTTCTAGAAGAAATTGCACCAATACCGCTTACTGGTGTGATACCATGATCTGAATCTGCATTAATGTTTCCAGCAATGTATGTTGCCTTGTCCGTACAATTTAATCCGTTGCTGTTGGCAATCTCGATATCTTCAGAAACAATATTCAAAGATCCAGAAATTGCTGTAATTTTTTGTTGTTTTGCGGCATTGATCATCTCCTGTGCAATATCAGATACTTCTATTTCTGAAATTTCTGCAAGCTTTTTATCAAAAGTTTTTTCAATTATGGAAAATTTTGTATCAGAAGGTAAAGACTTCCAGAAATTTTTTGGTTTGACAAGAGATGATGATTGTAATGCCCTTTCAACTATATCATTTTCAAAATTTGTAGTTCTGGCAGAACCAATTCTTTTTCCATGTATGACTCTTACGGCAAGGCCACTTTCTTGATTCTGTTTTAGTTCAGCTATTTCTGAATCTGTTATTCTTACTGTTGTGATTTTTCTTTCTACAAAGAATACTTCACATTCATCCAAATGTAGACTTTTAGCCTTTGAGAGTACCTTCTCACAAGCTGACAACTAATTTCGCCTGTTTTTGTACCTGTATTTGTCCAGCTTGATTAATTCTTGATAAGAACCAAATTGGGATGTGTTTTCAACTTTATCCAAAATATCCTCTTTTTCTTCAGTTTCGTACGTCTGTATTATTTTATAAGATGTAGTTCTTTGTGCTGGAATTCTGCCAATCTGCCTTATGAAATTTCTAATCTCTTTTGGTTTAAGAAGCTGTCCATGTTTTGCTCCTGCCGCAGTGGATATGCTTTCATTTATCAGCGTTCCGCCAAAATCATTTGCTCCCCACATGAGCAAGTGCTGTGACATGTTTCCGCCTTCTTTAACCCATGAAGTTTGAATGTTGTTTATGTAATTATTTAACATGATGCGTGATACCGCGTGCATTAAAAGTACATCATTTCCATTTGCACCATTTTTTATTCCGACATGTAGATTGTTTTTGTACATTGGAGCCTCGCTGTGTATGAAACTCAATGGAACAAATTCTGTAAAACCACCAGTCTCCTTTTGAATTTCACGAATCAGACCAATATGTCTAGCTCTGTCTTCTGGAGTTTCCAAATGACCAAACATGATGGTAGCTGTTGAAGGAATTCCTAGTCTGTGAGCAGTTTTAATTACCTCGATCCAGTTTTTGACACTTATTCTCCCAGGAGAAATCTTGTCGCGAAGTTTTTGATCCAAAATTTCTGCTGCCGTTCCAGGAAGTGAATTTACTCCAGCTTCTTTTAGTCGCAAAAGATATTCTTTGATTGGTATGTTAGACCTTGTTGCACCATAAAGTACTTCTTCTGGCGAAAATCCATGAATGTGAATATCGGCGACTTCATTTTTTATTGCCTTGCAGATGTTCTCATAAGTTTCTCCATCCATGTCTGGGGGTAGACCTGCTTGCACACAAACTTCAGTTGCACCTAGTGTTCTTGCTTCTCTTGTACGTCTTACGATTTCCTCTGTAGGTAAAAAGTAGCCCTCCTCCTCACGAAAATCCCTACTAAATGCGCAAAATCCACACTGTTTTATGCAGACATTTGTAAAATTGATGTTTCTGTTTATGACATAAGTAACAACATCTCCGACCCTTCGTTTCCTTAACTCGTCTGCAACCATGCCAACAAGATGGAAGTTTATTCCCTTTGCGTAAAACAATCTTGTTGACTCTGCTACTGAAATTTCCTTTTCAGAAAGAGATCTATTCAAAGTTTCAACTATTAGAGGATCAGCATCTCTTAACAGAGAATCAAACAGTGATGTTTTAACAGTCATTTTTGATGCTCCATTTTCACAAATCCTTCGGAATCTGTACATTCTGATATTTTATATTTAAGATCTGGATGTACAAATGAAAAAAACTCTGGATAAACTGGAAGTCTTGCTTTTAACTCAAATCTTGCTTTAAGTGAATTTTTTGCAACCATATCTATAGAGGGCCAAGAGAATTCGGGATTTACATAATCAGGAGTTAGTGGTGAAATTCCTCCCCAATCATTGATTCCAACAGATAGAAAACTCGCATAGGAATTTGGAGAAAGGTTTGGTGGAATCTGGATGTTCATTTCTGGCATAATTACTCTGGCAAGTGCAACTAGTGTTTTGAAATACTTTTCTTCTGGAGAAGGAACATCTTTCATCATAGTATCTGATTTTGGTTGAAAGTTTTGCAAAATAATTTCTTGAATGTGGCCATATTTTTTATGAATCTCTTTTATGACATAGATTGAATCAATTATCTCAAAGGCAGTCTCACCAATTCCAATCAAAATTCCTGTAGTAATTGGGATGCCAAGCTCTCCTGCATCTTTTAGTACTCGAAGTCTTGCTTTGGGATGTTTACTTGGAGCGAATTCATGTGGCATACCACTTTCTGAGAGGCGTATGCTGGAATTTTCAAGCATCAGACCAAGACTCGCATTAGTTTTTTTAAGTTCATTCATTTCTGATTTTGTAAGGTTTCCGGCATTAGTATGGGGAAAAAGTCCTTCACTGAGCGCAATCTCAGATGCATGAATCAAATACTCGGCAGTACTTGCAAAACCGTTTTCTCTAAGCCATGTTTTTGCTTCTTGGTATTTTTGCTCTGGTTTTTCCCCTGTGACAAACAATGCTTCCGTACATTTATGATCTTTTCCAAGCTTTGCAAGGTTTTGTATATCCTGCTTTGACATCATGGAAACCTTTGATTGACCTGGTTCTGATTTGTAAGTGCAATATGAACATGTGTCTCTACAGAGATTAATTAAATTGAAAAATACTTTTCTTGAATATGTGACACGTGTTCCTTTATATTTATTTCTTAAAATCTGCGATGTTTTGTAAAGTTCAAATGGGTTTTGCTGTGATTCCTCAAAAATTTGATAAGCTTCTTCTTTTGAAATTTCTTTATTATTAGTAATTCTGTTTAATGCGTCAGAAATTAAGGTAAGTTTGCTCAATAGCTGAATTAGCTAATGGCAGTGGTATTTATTCTTGTACTAGTGTTGGCTTTGATTAGGCCTTTCTTCTAGAACCAAATCAAAGTTGCTTGTATGGTCATTGCGAAGGATCTTCAAAGTTATCTTATCGCCAACAGATTTTTCTTCCTGCAAATAATTTAAAATATCCTCAAGCTTTCGTACTGGCTTGTTATCAATACCTGTGATTATGTCCCCGCCAACTTTGTATTTTGTACCATCAACAGTAGTTGTATTGGTGAAACCATGAAGACCTGCCCTTCCTGCAGGACTTTGCATTACAACATTTTGAATCATAAATCCACTAGATACTGGCAATCCAAGAAGGTTCGACAAGTCTGGGTCAATACTGATACCAGATATTCCAATCCATGGGTGCTTGAAATGTCCATATTGAATAAGTGTAGGAACAATTTTTTTAATTGTATTTGATGGAATTGCAAATCCAATGCCAGAAAACTCACCAGTACCTGATTGTATAGCAGTATTAATTCCTATTACACGTCCTTGCATATCAAGTAATGGTCCACCAGAGTTCCCAGGATTTATTGCAGTATCTGTCTGAATCACATCTGGTATTGAAAATGAGGCAGTATCTGGAGTTTCCAAAAGCCTTCCTACCTGACTAACAATTCCAGATGTAACTGAACCACTAAGACCAAAAGGACTTCCTATAGCCGCTACTGGTTCTCCTATACGTAATTTTGATGAATCCCCTAGAGTCAATGGATGTAGAACTGACGGGTCTGCAATTACCTTGATGACCGCCAAGTCTGCAAATGGATCTGTACCTACAATTGTTGCTGGGTATGATTCTCCTTGGTGAAATGTTACTATAATTTTTGTGGCATTTTTAACAACGTGATTATTTGTTATGATGTGACCATTTAGATCATATACGATTCCTGATCCAAGATCACGACCGCTTGATGTATTATTTGACGTGCGAACAATTACTTGTACTACACCATCGTCAGATTTTGCAAAAAGATCAGCAAGAGACATTTCGGAATTTTTAGATAAAATTTGATCAAAATAATCTATATTCATAGAACCATTCATCACATCAGTTTTTTGTGGCGAAATAAAAAAAACAAAGACCAACAATATTACAATTCCGCCGTAAATGCCGCTCAAAACGGCAGTTGTTTTATCCAAGACTAAAAGTATAGAAGGTTCATCTATAATCCTTGCTCTACAAACTTATCGAATTTTGGATCTGATCTACCATTGAATATGTTCTTCCCCTCCACATTACCGCAGTGTTGCTTTTTGCTTGTAAAATCCCAGCTGCAAATCCTATGACGATGATGAAACTGCCTATAGGACCAAGTATTGCATGTCTGAGACCAAGTGATAGTCCTTTTTTTACCTCTACAATTGCTGCAATATAAAGAAGCAAAACCGTAATAATTGAGACTACAAAAAGCACTGAAAATGATTCAGACAAATTTACAAAGATTACAGAATATGCCAAAATAGGAAATGGCATGAAGAGCAAAAACAAAACTGCTACAAAAATTCCTACTGCTATATTCTTATTTTGAAGATATAGTGGGATCATGAGACGCTTTAAGGCATGCCAAAGCGTTGACCAATCCCGTGCCCAAACTGCCTCGATGAGATGTTCGCCGCGAACCATTTTCATATTATGACCTGATTCCTTTACTTTTTTTCCAAGGGCGCCATCTTCGACAATTTCTCCTTTTACTCCTTCATGGGTTCCAACACTTTCGTAGGTTTCTCTCTTTATTATGAAAAAGCTTCCAAAAAAGTAACCTGTTTTTTTTGATGGATCGTTTACACGAATTGCAGAAAACCTAGTATGCAAAAAAGTTGAAAGCATTGGTAGTGTGATTTTAGTCCACTTGTCAAGACAGATCATTTTTGGAATGACAGTGAGTGCATCAAGGTTATCACTTAGAAGATGTGAAACTGATAATGAAATAATGTTTTTTGAATGTTTAGTATCGGCATCAGTAAATAACAAGAGTTCACCGGTGGATTTTTTAAAACCTTCAAAGCAAGCCCAATTTTTTCCCATCCAATTTTCGGGTTTTGGTTCTGCCAATACATAAATAATTTTGGGGTTTTTTTCTGTCATTTTTTTAATTATTTCTGCAGTTTTGTCTTCTGATCTGTCATCAATTACTATTACCTCGTAATTCTCATAGTCTTGGTCTAAAAGTGAAGCAAGACATTTTTCAATAAACCCTTCCTCGTTTCTTGCTGGTAAGATAACTGATACCTTTGGTTTTGGATGGGACCTTGCATCAAACTTGTCTAAAAAAGGCGAATCTCTAAATGACACCCACATTGATTTTATCAATAGAACCCAAGTTATGGCAACTCCAACTAAGATGGCAGCTAGAATGTAATTAAAAACATCCACGATAATTTCCATGAGATTACTTCTCTGCTTCTTGTTTTATGCTTTGTAGTGCTTGCTCAGTTCCGCTCTGGATGTGCTTTTTTACCATACCTGTAAACATGCTCATCATTCCTGAGAGTTTCATGTCCCAAACTGCTTCTAGGTGAACTGCGCCATCGTTTGGTGTAAGAGTTATTGTCTTGGTTCCATTTATGACTCCCTTGGTAAATTCTGCTTGAATTTTTTCTTTGGGAAATAGGGTTACAGTCTGCATGCACTTGGAATCTTTGAAGGCAATTGTGACTTCGCGTATGATGATATTGCCTTGTTTTGATATGTTTCTTACTTCCTTTGTACCTTTCCAGAATTTAGGCTCTGAATCAAGATCAGATATGATATTCCAAACTTTATCAAGTGGTGCGTTTATGTCAACAGAGCTTTGTATCTGAACCATATCCAACTTTTTTGCTAGTCTACATATTAGTCTTGATTTGTTGATTACATCCAATTACACTTACTACAAATATTGTTTTTTTTTGCAGTCCTTGTTAGATCTATTGTCATTTTGCATACTGCAATACAAAAAGCAGGTAATGTGAGAATCCAGTAAAAATATTGTACATCATCTATTGATGCAAGAAATATCATGAATGGAATAATCCATATTCATAGAATAATTCATACTCATAAAATTTGATTCATTAACATATATTATACGTCATTATTGCCGTTTTCTGTATAATGACTATTGAAGGACTTTCGCCCATATCCATTAATCGTCGGTTGTTGTTTTTAGGAATCTTTCTTACCTCCTTATCTGGTCTTGTACTTGAAATAGCAATCACAAGAATATTTTCTGCTGCAATATGGTACCACTTTGCCTTTGTTGCTGTCTCTGTAGCTCTCTTAGGACTTGGAGCATCAGGACTATTTGTTCAGTTTAGAACCAAAAGGATCAAGGGGAATTGGGCAGGAGACATGACTGTTTTTTCTGGGATAGGCATCACTATCCTTACTCCTATAGCACTGTTTACAATGCATATCCTATCTTCACACATAACCTATCTTCCACTATTCATGTTTCTTTTTGCCATGCCGTTCTTTTTTGTTGGAATTATCATATCAACAGCTTTCAATGCATTTGCTGCCATGTCTGGAAGATTGTATTCTGCAGATTTGATTGGAGCTTCATTAGGTGCGTTAATAGTTGTCTTGCTTTTAACCACACTTGGGGGGGAAGAAACAACTCTCTCAGTGGGGTTGATTTCAGCAATAGCTGCTACTATCTTTTCTGTCATTTCAAAGGCAAAGAAAAAGACCATAATGAGTTTAGCTTTTGTCGGTTTTGCAGCCTCGTTACTTTTCATTAATTATAGTACACAAATTTTTGCTATACAAACAGATCCCTATGTCCAAAAAGATCTTCCCATATACCTAAGAGAGCATCCAGGTTCAAAAATTGTTAAAACACAATGGAACTCATTTTCAAGAATTGATGTTGTAGAAGGTGGAAGTGGAGACGGTGGTCTTGTTGCAAAAATTTTCATTGACGGAGGAGCCGGCACGAATATAATGTCGTGGGATGGTGACCTCCAAAGCAGGCAAGACCTCTCAGGATGGATGCAATACCTTCCTTTTAAAATGATGGAAAATCCAAAAATACTGGTAATCGGTTCCGGCGGTGGAAGAGATGTTGTCGCCGCACTAGTAAGTGGAAGCAAAGATGTTACTTCTGTTGAGATCAACCCAATAATTTATCATACTGTGGAAAGCTATGGAGACAAAGCAGGAAATGTATACCATCATCAATATGTCGGATCATACATAGATGAAGGAAGGAGTTTTGTTACCAGATCCACAGAAAAATATGATATTATTTACATTCCATTTGTAGACACTTGGGCTTCGGTCTCTTCAGGAGGTCTGAGTGTTTCAGAAAATTTTCTGTATACTATGGAAGGATTTCAACAGTATTATGATCACTTGACAGACAAGGGAAAAATTGTGGCAGTAAGATGGTTAATTGACTCTCCTAGGTTTGTTTCTACTTTCACGCAATTACTTGAGAAAAATGGTATACCACAAACCGAAGTCTCCCAGCATCTCATTATAGTAACAACAAATTCTTATGAAAAGGATCCTAGTGTAACGATGGTGATCTTCTCAAAGGCTCCCTTTACTGCTGATGAAATAAAGTTCTTCTCTGATTCGTTTGCCCAAAAAGGTTACAAACCAATCTTGGTTCCTGGTCAGACAGCCATCGAATCATATTCTGCTCTTCTAAGTGACAAAATTAGTCTCAAACAATTTTACGATCTGTTTCCCACAAAGGTATATCCGGTAACTGACGATAATCCATTCTTCTTGTCATTTGAGAAGCCACTACCCATAATCTTAGAAGGATTACTGTACGGCAGTCTTGTAATAGTTGGTATGTTTCTAGTCGTACCACTTGCATGGCTTAGAAAGTCCAAACCTGAAAAAAGTGGACTTCGCCTTGTAAGTATAGTGCCATATTTTGCTTCTCTTGGAATGGGTTTTATTTTGATTGAACTTTCGCTTATGCAAAAACTAATACTTTTGCTTGGTAATCCTACAACGACTTTGGCAATACTGTTATTCACTTTGCTCGTGTCAAGTGGGGCCGGCAGTCTATTTAGCTCAAGGATAATGAAAAACAATTCAAAGAATTTGGTCTTTGTAATATCTGGCATAGCAGTTCTTGGTATATTTTATGCGATTTCTTTGGCACCAATGATTTATTCTGTAATAGCACAGCCTCTTGAGTTAAAAGCAGTTATTGCAGTGGGATTACTTGCACCAATTGGATTTTTGATGGGAATGCCAATGCCAACAGGAATGCGTCTAGTAAAATCACATAGTCCCGTATACGTGCCATGGATGTGGGCAATAAATGGAGCCTTTTCGGCTCTTGGTGCTGTTCTATCAGTTACAATCGCTATACTTGTCGGTGCATCTTGGGCACTGATGTTAGGAATTATAATTTACTTTATTGCACTTGGAATATCATTTAGTTGGAAGAAAAAACCTATTTCAGAGCTTCAGCCTACTGAGAGCTGAAAATGTTACAATTATAGAAGATTAATTTTCATAAAAAGTGGTACTTTGGTGTTTTTAATGCGTCGATACTTGTTTCGTTAATATAAAATTAACTCCAAACTTTTTCTTGGAAAGTCCATTTCTTGTTTAAGATGAAGTTTCCTACAGATGCTATGATGACTGCTACAAAGAGTGCTACAGAATAATTCAAGTGTCTTGATTCTACTAGAACGTAAATCATGAAAATCTGAAATATTGCACCTATTCCACTAAAACCCAAAAATAATCCATATTGTCTGAGAGTTTTTTTAAGATCAAAGTTTCTATCTTCAAAAGTCCACACTTTGTTTAAAATAAAGTTTGATGTCATAGAAAATACAATTCCTATCATAGTTGCATAAATGTACCATAAATTAGATAGCACTACTCCAAAAAGAAAAGAAACTAGATAGTTTACCAGTAGACCTGAAGCGCCAACAGTATAGAATCGTCCAGCCTTTGAAAGAAAGCGTACTGAGATTCGTTTTTCTTTTTCACTGATGTTTTTACCATAGCGATAAAGATTCCACAATGATTTTGCATAATCAATAGCTACAGATGTATCAAGTTTACTTGAACCTTCTTTACGATTTATGAACTCGTATGGAATTTCTTTAACTTTGACTCCACGCGCTTTTACAAGTATTTCTAAAAGTATTTTGTATCCTATGGCGTCAAACTTGATATTGTTAATAATATTGCGTTTGAATGCAAAAAAGCCGGACATGGGATCCTTGATTTTTATTCCTAGTCCATGTCGTGCAATTTTGGTTGCTCCTTTGCTAATTATTTTTCGTTTAAATGGCCACCCTTTTACAGAACCACCATTGACATATCTTGATGCTACTACAATATCGCACTCTGATTTTTGAAGCTCCTCTATCATTTTTGGAATTGTTTGTGGGGGATGTGAGAAATCACTATCCATGACAACAACAGAATCTCCTTTGGCATGCTTGATGCCTGTAAGAATTGCAGAACTCAAACCGCGTTCTGTTTTTCTATGGATGATTTGAACGGACTGGGAATTTTCTTTTTTAGAATTTTTTGCATATTCTTCAACAATGTTTCCTGTACCATCCGGTGAATTATCATCAACTACTATGATCTCGGTATGTGTGCCAATAGGTAGATGTTTACATAAAGAATCTAGTATGCCAACAATGTTTTTAGATTCATTATATGTGGGTACTATAACTGAAAGAGATTTTGAGCGTACAGTTACAAGTTCCTTTTGTGCTATACTCATGTTATGTTCTAACTATTTTTGATTTTGATGGTTATTAAAATTAACTTATGATTCACGTGTTGAACTAACAAAATTTGAAAGCAATTGGTATGTTTTTTGAGATCTAAAATATACATCTTAATTTTCGAAATCAATTTTAATGTGATAAAATTATCCTTGGTGTGCCAAATATTACATATGATGATTTTGCCAAACTCGATATTCGTATAGCCAAAATACTGGGCACAGAAAAAATACTTGGAAAATCGAAGATAATAAAAGGAATTATAGATTTGGGAGAAGAAAAGCGTGAAGTAATAATTGGCGGTGCAGAGTATTATCAACCAGAATCTCTAGTAGGTAAGATCGTGATTGTTATCGCAAATTTAGAGCCACGAAAGATTGCAGGATTTGAATCAAACGCAATGCTTTTGGCTGCAGATGTCAACGATAAACCATTCTGGTTAACAGTAAGTGAAGATGTGCCGCTTGGAACAAAAATAAAATAGTGCACTAATCAAATTTTGAGATTTTTTGTCATAGTGCTTTTTGTAGTAATTATTTTACCTGGGTTTAGAATATTTTTTGGGTCAAACTCTTGTTTTATTTTCTTGAAAACAGAATAAACATCATTTCCATATTGTAATTTTACAAACTCTGATCTAGCAAGACCATCTCCATGTTCGCCTGTTATACTTCCTCCAATTTCTACTACATTGGCAAAAAACTCAGTGGCGATTTTCTTCATTAGTTTTTTGTTTTTGTTTCTGATTATTGGTCTTATATGCAAGTTACCGTTTCCAGCATGACCATATGTGACTATATCCAGTTTGTATTTTTTTGAAATCTTTTTGATTATATCAACAAGCAAAACAAGTTTCTCAACAGAAACTGTCGCATCCTCAATTAACGTTGGCAAACTTTGATTTGGTGTAACATTTCTCAGGCTAAACCCTAATGCTGAATTTCTTATACTCCACCACTTTTTTACTTCATCTTTTTTTGCCAGAGTTTTGATGATTCTTGCACCTATGATTATCTTACCAAGACTTGCCCTATTTTTTTCAATATTACTATCAAACTCTACAAATAACAGACATCCTGTATTTGCAGGAAAATCAAACTTGATGTGTCCAATTATGTTCTTATCTATTAACTCCAACGCAGAAGGTGCAAGTTTGACTATTTTTGCAGAATCAATTGCAGCATGTTCTAAATTTCTATAAGATAATATGATTAGAAATTTCTTTTTTGGTAATGGTAAAATCTTTATCTTTGCAGAAGTGATGATGCCCAAGGTTCCTTCAGAGCCCGCAATAATTTTTTGAAAGTCTGTTTTTTTTGTAATTTTATCCAGTCTGTAACCGCAAGAATTTTTTGATACATGAGGAAATTTTTTTTGAATATTATGATTTATCATTTTTAATATTTTATTACTAAATCGTGCTTTTGATGGAAGATTGACTGCCTTGCCAGTTGAAGTTATTATCCTAACTCCAATCAAGTTGTCTATGACACTGCCATACTTGAGCGAATGGCGGCCACTTGCATTTGTAGCAATCATGCCACCAATTGTGCAATATGGACCCACTGATGGATCTGGTCCGAAAAACTTGCCACATTCTTCTAATTTTTTATCAAGATTTCCCTTGAGTACACCTGATTCAACTTGCACATAATTTGGATATGTCTTGATTTTATCAAAATGTTTAAAATCAAGAATTATTCCTCTACCTAGGGCACTTCCAACAAGGCCTGTTCCAGCACCACGAGGTGTAACTGGAATATTATTTTTTGATGCAAATCTTAGAATTTTGATAATCTCGTTTTCATTTCTTGGGAAAACAACGACCAGTGGTTTTACAAGATATGAGCTGGCGTCAACAGAATAAAAATCACGACTATATTTATCCCAAAGTACCTGGCATTTCACAATTCTCTGAATCTCGATACCTATCTTTTCTGCTTTCACTACAACTCTATGTTTCTAGAAGTTAAAAATGATCATGTTTTTTAACAAAGATTTAATTTGGTAAAAACAAGCTTTTCTATTATTGGATTTTCTAGGAATTAATGTAGATAAGCTCTTCAACTTTAATGATAATTCTAATCCTCTAATGTTGCTTGTGTGGATTGTACCGATAATAATCTTCATGCTTTATGGCCAAAGGATTCAGTTACAAATAACATCATCTGAAATTAACAAATCGCTTGAAAAATTAAAGACATTCAAAGAAGATACACGAAAAGAACTACTTGACTATATAAAAACTACGATAAAACCAACAGCAGATCCATCTGCAAAAATCGACAGGTATCTTGAGTATTTTACGATAATGCCTGTTGACATGGACCCCAACGGAATTATTCAGAAAATCAGACATGTCATGCGTTCGCGTGAGGATTACACTAGATTGCAAGTAAAAACAATTTCATCAGAAATGAATTCAATGGATGCAAGTAAGATAGAAAACATTCTAGAAGCAGTTACTACTTTGCACTTGCTTTACAAAATGGTACGACATCTCTATCTTACAGCAAAAAAACAAAATAATTTCCCATTAATTTTGCCATTACAAATGATGATACCGTTTATCATGGAAGAAGCGGAGGCACTAAAGGATGCTGTTTCTGCCTTCAAACAAGGTCAACCAATAGGAGATGGAATAGGTCCTATGATTGTTGGAAAGATGATGCTTGAAACAGAAAAGAAGACTGCGGCATTTGAGACGGTGTGGAGTGAAAAAGAATTTGAGGGAAGAAAGCTTTATCTCATGAAGGCAGAAGGACCAACTGCAACAGTTGGAAGACCAGGCGATGCGCTAGAGAGAATCATCTCTGAAAGTAAACCTGACATAATAGTAATGGTTGATGCAGCGCTAAAACTAGAAGGCGAAGACTCTGGTACTGTATCACAAGGATTTGGTGCTGCAATTGGAGGAATTGGTACTGATAGATACCAAATTGAAGAGGTTGCAACAAAACACAAAA
Organism: Nitrosopumilaceae archaeon; assembly: GCA_035935115.1. Classification (GTDB taxonomy): domain Archaea; phylum Thermoproteota; class Nitrososphaeria; order Nitrososphaerales; family Nitrosopumilaceae; genus TA-20. The sequence continues at coordinate 174,349 of DASYXK010000005.1, read as the reverse complement.
TACCACTTTATGCTATTGTGATAAAACAATCAATCAAAGAAGCCATCACACTTATGAAAAAAGAGATTGCTGATTCAGCAGAAAAGGTAACATCACAAATCCATGAAATGATTAAAGATAATGCAAAACCAGGCGAATCTGTTCTGGTAATTGGAGTGGGAAACACCCTTGGAGTTTCACAATGAAATTTAAAAGAAAAAAAGTAGAGATCATTACACCATATACCGTAGAGCAATGCAATTCATGTAATGCAATTTCAAAGCGAAAGTTCAAAGAAGGTGATTATGTATTCAAAAAAACTGATACATGTTCATCATGTAAAGGTCAGATATCTATTACTAAAATTTTTGGTGAAGTTAGTGCCTAGAGTGTAGTGATTGTTAGTCCACTTTCTTGAGGTATGAATGTATGTTCTGCTTGTGCTACTCTTTCACCATTTGCCTCAGTTAATACAGGATACGATCTTACTACTTTGTTTTTAACAAGGTTTTCTAACAAAATTCTGGCATTTTTTTCTTCCCAAGTTGGGACAAGCCATCTTAGTGCAAATGGCAGCATGTTAAATTTTTCCCATATGTGATCAGCAAGCTTGTCAGCTTCTACCTCCTTTGTTCTTTTTCGTGTGATAAGTGAAAAGATGTTTCTTGTTTTACCCTCACGTACAAATCCTAATCCTTCTTTTGTTGTAACAAATGGTTCACACGCGTAAGCTTCGGTAGGCAAAAATGAAAAAGATCCTATGGACCAAATATTTGGTACTGATTTTCCAGCATGAATGGTGTAACGCTCTAAGGAATGACCGCTTAGATTTGCTATTGGTTGGCATCCCATCTGTTTTACTGTATTTTCTATTGTTTTTCCTACATCGCTTGATTTTGTACCTATTCTTATGATGGACATGGCATCCTTTAGTGCAGCTTCTGCAGCTTGAACTAGAAAATCGAACTTGGGATCATAGCATACAGTTACTGCAGTATCTGCAATGTAGCCATTAATTTGCACTCCAAGATCAATTTTTAGCAAATCTGTTTCGCTGATTACTCTCTGGTCGTTTGGCTCTGCGGTATAGTGAGCTGCTATCTCATTTAGGCTGGTATTTACGGGAAAAGCACACCTGCCACCCTTTTGAATAATTTCTTTTTCTATCGATTCACAAATCTCAAACAGTGTAGAACCGACATGATCTTTTTTTCTTGCATTTTCTCTGACCTCTGATGCAATCTTTCCGGCATTAATGTAATCTTGGATTTGCATAGGGTAGTCTTGATTTTGTATGTTATTTAAAATATCATCTGTGAAGCTTAAATTGGGGAGCTCTAAGATGCAGTTACATCGGGATCGTGGTCTAGCATGGTATGATTCGGGTTTTGGGTACCTGAGGTCGTCGGTTCAAATCCGGCCGATCCCATTATTTTGTAGGGGATACAGACAAGGGTCTAGCATTTGACTATGAATGGAAGTATGAATCAAAGTAGGAATGAAAATAATAACGAAACTTACAACAAAGGCTTAAAAATATGACGAAGTTATGTGATTACAGGCTATGACATTAGCCTTGGAAATTCCTAAACCGCATTAGAAGATGCTGATAATGTCTACCTGATGAGAATTAAACAGGTAGACAAATGACAAACAAAAATCAAAAAGAAAATCAATTCAGCAGGGAAAATGATTCATCATGAAGGGAATTGAAATAATATTTCTAGCAATAGGTGGTTTGGCTGGAACTTTTCTACGATATGGAATAACAAAATCTCCGTTACTTCTTGGTGTATTGCCTGTAAATGTATTAATTGTGAATATAGTGGGAAGTTTTATTCTCGGAGGATTCTCAGTTCTTTCACAACAATGGAATCCTGATGACAAGTATATGTTGTTAGTTGCAATAGGATTCTGTGGTGGGCTAACTACAATGTCCTCATTTGCGTTGGAAACATCTAACTTGATTGATAACAAACAATATTCTTTAATGGCAATTAACATAATCACAAATGTAGGTTTGTCACTAGGTTCTATATTTGGAGGCAGGACTTTGTTAAGTGTTATAGTAGGAGCATTAAGATAAAATGAGAACCATGAAAATGTGGTCAGTTGTTATCAGAATTAAAAAAAATGACACTGTGAAGGGAAAACGGGTCCACCTGCTAATACTTGACATTTTAAAAAAGGGGAAAATTTCTGGTGCTACAGTCTGGACAGGTGCAGGCGGATATGGCAAACGAGGAGAATCCAACATACGTGTAGAAGGAATATCAGTTAACATGCCGCTTGTTATCGAAGTAATTGATGAGTTATCAAAACTCGAAAAAATACTACCAGAGATAAAAGAAATAGTTGGAGATAACGGCCTAATTACTTTACAAGAAGTTGGTATGATCTGAATTTACAGATCTAAATAAAATCATGAGGATTTAGAAAAACTAATCTATTTTACGCTATTATCTTTTGATCTGAAATATCGGTTAGCGTAAAGACAAATCTAGAGCCCTCAAATTCTGTAGTGCCCTCTCTTTCCCAGTTTACTTGGTAGGATTTTGTCAAGTGTCCTCCTATTATGGATATTACCTTTGGGACACTCTCATACAACCGTTCAATTTTTTCTTTGTCGCGAGTCATAATAAGTGACCTACGTCTTTTCATGAGATATTTGATGGCTACATTTTTGTGCATATGTCCTTCTACCTCTATCTTTTCATTGCCAAGGTCAATGGTGAATTTTCGTTTTCCCATTGGATAAAAATAGACTAAATTCTACAAAAGGATGGAGAGTAACAGAAAGATAGTAAAAAGAGCACAAATTATGACAATTATCTGAGTAAAGATAATTTTTACAATGATTACAAGATGAAAATTATCTTCTTCAATTAGTTCTTATCTTACTTTTACCATTCTAAAAAAGCCAGACGATGAAGAGGAGTTAGAGACATGATACAATATGAGTGCAAATTCAGTGACTCGGAGCCTGGCGTATCTCATAGGTCACATTGAACAAAATTTGCGCCTTAAATTGTGTTGGTGTATGATATCATATGAGTGAATTCCAGAGAATAGCAAACGATGACATACATAATTCTGTTAGAGACGTTGAGCGATATAAAAATATCTTACAGAGATTCAAGAACGGTTCTGACTGTATAAAATTTTTGGACGCGTTACTTTTGTCAGGCAGAAGCTGGATTCGAATTGCAACTTATGCTTATTCATGTCAGAAGATTCTTCAACTCAAAGACGATCAACCAATAAGCTCTTGGACTCGCGAGGATTGCGAAGAGATTGTAAAAAAGTTTGTAATTGCAAACATATCAAACGCTACAAAGGAGGGCCACTTGCGTACCCTCAAACGTTTGGTACACAGGTGCAAGACAATGAAACTGATTCAAAAGGGCAGGGAAGACTATTGCGAAGAAGTTGCCTGGATTACGCCCGGATCTTTCTACGACAAATACGAAAAAATCCAGTCAAAAGACTTGATAAAAGACAATGAAATTCTTGCCATGATAAATGCTGTCAAGAAAATGGGAGGAAAATATGTAAAGAGAAATATTCTTGTCTTGTTTCTTCTACTTGATGGAAGCTTCAGGCCTGCAGAGCTTCTCAATATCACCATTGGCGGCATCGAATTTGGTACTGATTTTGTGAGGGTTCATACAAGTGGCAAGACAGGCCCAAAAAGACTCACCTTGGTAACAAGCTTTGTACCAATGAATGAATGGATACAGGAGCATCCCGATGCCGAAAACCCAGAAGCTTACCTTCTATGGGAAGACAATGAGGAAGGCAGGATGTCATACTGGCAATTATGGCGTCTAGTAAAACGTTCGGCTCAAAAGGCGGGTATTAAGAAAAGAATCTGGCTCTACCTTTTCAGGCATACAAGTATTACAGAACATGTCAAGCGTCTTGGCCGTGTAGCTGCAGTTTATGGAAACTGGAGTCCGCGAAGTAAAATGTTGCAAAAGTACACGCACCTGGCAGATTCTGACCAGGAAGACGCCGTCCTGAAGATGCATGGCCTAAAAAAAGAAGACAACAGTGAATCAATACTGTTCTCAAAGATATGTTCGCATTGTCACCAAGGTAACAGTGCAGATAAATCTCATTGCAGTAATTGTGGTACCATTCTTTCCAAGAAACTGGCACAGATTCGTGAAGCTAGAAAGTTTGATGATGTAACTAGTCTTGAAAGAAAATTCTCTTCAGAAATAAAAAGTCTACGGAAAACTATAGAAGAACAACAAAAAATGTTTGATGTCTTGCTAAAAAATAAAAATTAATATTCTTTTCTTTTTAACTTTTTTTCAAGCTTTGTTATCTGTTTAAGCATTTTTTCATTCTCTTCTCTGAGCCTGAGAATTAATTCTTTTGGTACATCTATTATTTCTTCACTCATAGTACATTCTAAAACAATTTTAGTTTTTAAAGGCAATACAAAATTGATCAGAATATCTCTCCAATAAATCTAGGCTATTATTGTTAAGTACACCCCCATGTACTTAGTACACCCACGTGTACTTATATTCACAAATGCTAGTAGGCTCTAGAATGATGCTTATGTTAGACACGTACAATCTTGCAGTACGAAAGAAACTTCTATGCAATGATCAAGATTCCTTGTAAACTTTACAACTTGTAAACTTTACAAGGTTCCTGTTAGGCGATGATGTAACGAACTATCCATTTTATCAAGTAAAATAACTTTATAAAGTATTATTGGGAATCCTAACTTTATAAAATGGATAGTTTCTGGAAGGATCTTGGTCTGGAAGATAACCCGTATGACTCACGACCACTTGTCATAAGTGAAAATGATCGAAAATTGTTTGTGGGAAGAAAAGGGGAGATTGCTGCCCTTAATACGCTTGTCAGCAGTCCAAAAGGTGGAATAGTAATAGTAGAGGGAGAGGTAGGTGTGGGAAAGACAAGCTTTGTTAACGTTTTTCAATATGAAAAATGGACAAAGAGCAAATTCCTACCATCTTTTGAAAAAGTAGAGGTCGAGGAAAATATAGATCCAACACATTTCATGCTTTCGGTATTTTCAAACATGATCCATAACTTGGAAAAGGTAGAAGAAGAGAATAGTGCTGCTGGCAGTAAGTTAAAAAAATATGAAATACACCAAAAGGCAAAATCGCTTGTAGCTCGGAATATACAAACTGCCTGGGCAGGTGAGGTTACAATAATGGGAACGGGTGGCGGATTATCAAAAGAAAAAAAGACAACAGAGCCTCTGGCCGTTCTTCTTCCAAGTATTCTAAGCGTGATGAATGACTGGATAAGTTTTGTAACAGGAAAAATGGGATATTCGGCAATATTTGTGCCAATTGACAATCTGGACATAATATCGGATAATACCATAATTGAATTTCTAAATAGATTGCGCGATACGTTGATTGATAGACCGGCAGTATGGTGGATTTTGATAGGAAAACCTGGACTGTTTTCATTACTAGAAGCAAAAGCACACAGGGTAAGCGAGATTGTGACAGGAGGGCCAATCATACTAAAGCCGCTGACCCATGATGAAATTCATGAATTGATTGATGTCAGATTGGATAACCTCAAAATTTCAAAAAAGGTCAAACCAATAGTACCAAATGAAGTTGTAGACATTTTGTACGAGGTGTCAAAAGGTGAAGCAAGGTATATCCTAAAGCGAATAAGCGACATAATATTTCGATTCAAGACAAAATTTCCCACAGAAAAAGAGATTCCCCTACAGGTGGCAAAGGAGATGCTCATCGAGATGGCAAAGCAACGAATCGATGATGCCAAGATCTCAAAAAATGAGATTGAAAAATTGGCAAAGATGGCCTCAAAGGGGAGGTTTCAAACAAAGGACTATGGAAACTTTAATTTAAAGACGGCACAGGCTCTTCAATACTTTGTAAACAAGTTTTCCAAGTTGGGGCTGGTTACAAGGGAGGAATCTGCAGGGAAGGCCGTCTTTTATAGAACTACAGGGGACGTAAACATGCTTTTTGGGAAACAAATGAAATAATAGGATCGTAACTCCAAACCAGAGCCAAACTATTTAATAAAGTAAAATAGCTTTATAAAGTAAAATTAGGAATCAGAACTTTATAAAAAATGAGATTCTTCCCTTAAATGGAATATAACATCCTGGAATAATGATATCAATAGGGCTTGATATCGGAACAGCTTTTGTCAAGTGTGTCTCTGATACCAAGAAGGTAAAATTTCCATCGCTATACGCATACAAGCTGGTCCACGAGTGGGACAAGAAAAGCAAGATGATAGATGGCGTAGGGGAAGAGGCAGTACAACTATCGCAGGACCCTGATACAATACTGATCAAGCCAGTGATGCTTGGCAGGCCAGTCCATGAAGAGGCATTTGCAAAACTTGTCAGGCATGCAGTGTCACTATCAGCAGAGAACAAGGATGCAATAGGTTCCGAGCCTGAGAGTATGGCATTTGCGATCGGTTTACCATATGATGCTACAGCACATCGTGGTACCATACAAAAAATGATCGCAAGGCTTTACAGGCCAAAGGCATGTGATGTTGTGCCGCAGGTTCTTGGGACACTGGTAGATGCAGAAAAATCCAGTGGTATAGTGATGAGCATAGGCCAGGGAACAACAGAGATTGTGGCCTTTGTAAACAACAAGGCAATTCGCGGCATATCGGTACACCATGCGGTAGGATACATCAGCTCAAGACTCGGTGGTGAGATGGCATATCTTGATGATGCCATATACCAGAGTCCAAAAACGGGTCAGCTGGTAACAATGCTTGCAGACTCGCTTCTCAATAAATTATCTATAATCAGACAAGACCTTGAAAAGCTGCCAGTAATTGTATCGGGTGGTGGGATACTTGTACCTAAGATGCAAGAAGCAATGAGAGCCAAGCTTGGTGGTATGATAGTACCGCAGGACCCTGTCATGTCAAACGCTCAGGGGCTGTACAAGATCGCTTCATGGTATGGTACCCAAAATACATCTAGAGAAAGATGCTAAGCAGAACTGAAAGAAAGTTTCTACAGAATACATCATTATTTTCAAAAAGGCATGCAAGGCAATACCGGTATACAATCAGGAAGAGAGTGTACCAGTCCCTTGATGATTTACGATTCATAATAAAGAATAATGAATTTGTTGGTCTTGATCTCAAAGAACTTGAAACAGAGCTTGAGCAAATAATCGCACTGGTTGGTTCTACAAGTATATTGCATACTGGAAAAATGTCATCACATATGCAGACATCGGCCAACCCTTTTTCTGCAATAAATTCTGACTGGGGTACGTAACTCCTTAAAAACATCCCAGATCTTACTTGCGAGTTACTAAAACTTAAACACAAAATTCACGCATATGCAAGCTGGCAACATCGCCACCAACTATACAGTATTGTTGATTTGTTTACAATTGTACCAAACTATACAACTAGAAAATTTCTTGGATTTGTTCGGAATCGTCATGATATGCTATGACATCTGGTGCTCTTTGGTATGTTTATGATACAATACAATATGCAGACATAATGAATCAGGGTGTACACTTTCTCCTTAAATCCATCACAACAATACCTCGTGTTGGAAATTGTACTGCAAAAGCAAAGGTCTAGGAACTACAAAGACATCAACTACTACAAGTACCGTATCACAATACCTACACAAATTGTAGAACAGCTCGAACTAGAAGGAGGAAAAAAACTTGAGATCTCTGTTGTGGAAGATGTAATTGTAATCAGGAAAATCCTTAACACATGAAAAATTATATCAAAAATCTATCGGTCCTCCAGTTCTTTGCTTCCCATATATTTTATTCCTTCCTTTCTTTTTTTCTTTAATAATTTTTTTAGACTGTCTAATTTTATATCTTGTTAGTTTGACACAGATTTGTTTGTAAATTTGATTAAACCATATCCAGATAGTTTTGTATCCATAAAACAATCTCTAGTCTGACAGAATCTAGTCTCCTCTTTGCAGTTAGGTTTACGGTTCTTGCCTTGCTATGATCTTTTGATTATATCATAGGGTACTGGACTGTTCCTTTTCCACTTTAATTCTCTCAAACTTTTTTTATTGATAGAAAAGTCACGTCTAGACCATTGTATTCTAACAAAGTATCATTCTAGCATAATTTTTTTTATGTTACAATGATACCATAAAAAGAGGAACTCCAGGCAATAGTGCAATTCTCTTAAATTTATGCCAGGATTGAACTGCTTGCACTTGTTATTTACTTGAGCACTGCACCAAGATCCAACACATCAAGCACACCATCATATTGATATCACCAGATTCCAGTATACCCTTCCTTTCATGTTCTTCGCATATTATCTTCAGATACTTGCCCAGCACTAGATGGGAAACCATTGGACTCATAGTAATTTTTTAATTAAATTTGATCGCATTCTTGCTGGTGTAAGTTCTAAAAAATTATTACTGCTATTTTTTGAAAATAAATTAAAACCAAAATTAGAACAAGATCGATCGTATACTTTACATAGAATACATGCGCAATGTTTTATAGTTAACCATCTCAACGAGCAATACGAGTTGTAAAACATGGAGGTCTTGGAGATGGCGCCCAGTACAAAAAATATCAACGTATATGTGTTGAATAGAATACTGAAAGTGTTGTATGAGGAAAGCCCGGTAAAGATAACAAACCTTGCAATGTCTTCTGGTATAAACTATAACACATGCAAAAGATATCTGCATCTGATGAGAATCTTTGGCTGGATAGAAACTTCAAGTGAGAACAAGGTTATCATGGTTAGAATAACAGAAGCAGGCAGAAGAATTCACAATACGCTAAATGATCAATAACTTGAATTTTTATTTTGTTACCTCTTTATTTATTTGGAAATAAAGATTTTACATGATTATTACTGATGATTGTTACTGATTACATGATACTTATCGGTCAATACTTAGTGATCAGTACTTAGCAGCTGATGCTTATCAGATCGTGAGCGCGACTTATTAATTATTTTCAGTATTGGAAATGACATGCTTTACCATAACCACTATGAGATGTCTCGTGTGAACGATACAGGTGATCATGCGTGCGGTATGAAGGCTAGTTCTCTTCATACGAAAAGAAGCATAAAGGAGAAATAAATAAAAATGCAAAACAAAATAAAAACCACAACAACAATCACGGCATCACTGATAATTGGGTTGATAATGTTGTCACCAATCACAGCACTGCCAAATGTTATCGCATCTACAAACTCACAAACACAAACTCTGTCATCTATTGATCTGGCTAAACAAAACATGCCAAAAGAACTTTCATCATCAGATTTAGCAAAGGCTGTACAAATAGCAACATCTGATGGTAAAGTACAGAGCATGATTGGAGGAAAATCTGTAAAAGTGCTTGCACAGGGATTCTTTGGAAACATAAAGGAAAACCCAGTAGTCTGGTACCCTACACTTAACATCGGTATAGATGATAAGCAGCAGATAATGGTAGTTGTAGATCTCGTTAATGGAAAAGTTACACAAGCAGACCAAGGACCAGATCTTGACAAGCGTATAAGCAATACACAGAGAAGTTGGGCAAGTGATTATTACAGCGGTTCATCAACAATACAAGGTCATGAGATGACACCAACTAACCCGACATTTACACCTAATTCCTCATACAACTTTACAGCATTTCTAGTCAATGCTGTGATGTCTGGTTCAACTGATAGTCAACTTTGTAACTCGGGTTCTACAAGTTCCTATTGGATGCAAACAGGCTTCTTCTTTGATCCATCGTCAAGTGCAAAGACCGTCTGGACTGATACAAAACAAAGTTGCAGTGCTTTGTCAACTCCAATTACCTACAACACAAGTCATAGCTATCAATTCTACATATTTGGAGATTCTGTAGCTAGTAAGTGGACAGTAGAAGTCTTCGACAATACACTTGGTACTTCTTACATCCACTCTGTCAGTGGACAAAGTAGCTTTACTCTCAAAGTCAATGATTTTAACAGCGGTGTATTCTTTGAGAATGCCAACACTGTTCATGGCACTAGTAGCTGGAACACTCAGTTTTCAGGAACCGCTCTATCTGCAACAGCTCTGATGGAACAAAGCGGTAGCTGGGTAAATTGGAATGCAGATACAAAACAAGATGATCAAGGATGCAAACCTCCTATAACTGACACAGTAATTACAGGCAACCTTCAAAGTGGTCATTCTGCTACTTGGAATCTGACAACTATGGCAAATAATTATCCTGCCTGTTGATAACTCTCCACCTTCTTTTTTTTTATATTAGAATTAGATTTTTTAAAATACATATGATTTATGCGCAATGTCTAAAAATGATTTTTACAATATGTACGCATCAATTATGAAAACACTTCACCTTACAATAATTTCATTCTTGTTATGTGTAATAATGTCTTATGCTGGCATAGTATCAGCACAATCTCCATCAAATGATCTTGGAAATGGCAGTCTTTTGTCCTTCAAGGTAACAACAACATCTTTCTTGCCTGGAGATGTAATAGAAATTCAAGGAGCCTCTCTGCCAAATTCTTCCGTAACATTGGTTCTACTAGATCCAAATGGAATAACAAAAGACTCCAAACTCACATTTAGTGATAGAGATGGACAATTTTCATCTTTTCTAAAGATTCCAAAATATGCAGAAGGTGGAACATGGAAAATTCTTGGAAAAAGTGGAACATATAATGCAGAATCAGATTTTGACATATTTGAACCACAACCGGGGACGTGTCAGGGTTGTCACCCAAACATTCCACAAAGTCAAAATAACAATGTGACTGTACTATCTCCACTAAAACAATTCGATTCAGGAATTGCGGCAAATGATATTGTTTGCAAAGGAGGTCTTCAATTAATTTTCAAAGCAGAAGATAGTTCTCCAGCATGTGTAAAACCCGATACTGTAACAAAACTAATTCAGAGGGGATGGGCAACAAATTCACCCAAACCGCATATTGATAGAGTTGACATTGTTGGATTGAAACAAAGCTATCAAATTGGACAGCCGATCAAAGTTGCAGCACAATATTCCGGTTATTGGAATTCGGGAGGTTATATCAATGTGATAATCTTGAATGCAAACAACGCTACAATATGGCATAACTCTGACTTTACACATACGGAGACACCAGGCCTTCATAATGTTAAATCTAATTGGCCTGTTGAAAACGAAAATGGGTATCCAATAATTAATGAAACTGGTACATATACAATGATTGTATACTTTGAAGGTAAAACAGCAGAATCTCAGTTTGCTATTGTTAAGTAGTTCTGATAGGCGCATCCAAGGCTCAAAATAAAAATCTGGGACGGTGCCCACTACAACTGTTCTGGCTGTAATTATCTATTATCAAACATGAGAAAACTTTAAAGCTCTGATTCGTGTAAAGAAACCAAGGGTCCAAAAATTGGACCGATAGCGGCTCGGATCCCATCGGATCCGAACCTAGTACTAGTGCAAGTTCCAATTCTTTTAAGGTGAGGGTGAACTATTTTACAAGATCTCTCTCCCATTGTTTAAGATAGTATCTGAAATCTAAATCAGAATCTTTTGATTAATTTTAGAGATGTGCAAAATCTTCAGTCCTACTATATCCACACCCACATATGGGGGGGTATAGACAAGGTCATGCCATTTGACTATGAATGAAAGCTAGAATGAAAGTTATAATGAAAATCTGTAAATCTAGTAATCTAATCTACACTTGTCTTCAATAGTCGCATCTTTGCAAAAATGACGATTATCGAAATGAAGGCTATAGGAAGTACTACTGATGCCATTGAACCAAATTCTGGAGTAGAAGTTATTCCATTAATTACCTCAAACGAGGCTGTACCAAGTGAAATATTCTGGTATGTTGCTACAACATTATAGTATCCAGTTGGGAATGTTTTTGATATGACAAGTTTATTTTTTAAATTATTATTATCTAATGGTACAAAATAATCACTCACGATTGTGCCATCCTGCTTTTTTACTGTCACCTCTACATCAGATCCACTTTGTTGAGAATTGACAATTCCTGAGATGTTGATAATTCCATAGTCTTTGTTATTAGACAATTGAACCATGCTTGTATCTATTGTGAATCCTCCAGTTATGGAACTTTGTTGAGGTACAGAAGGTGGGGATGCAGGAGTCGGAACTGACTGTACCACAGAGTCAGATTTTACGAATTGAATATCTTGACTATCGTATGATCCGTATTTTGCCTTTACCGTGTAGATTCCATTTGGCCATCCATCTGTAATTACAGTTTGTGAGACTTGTTCTGTAGTAAGAAATGATTGATCAAAAACTGTCACACCGTTTTGATTTGTGATTATGATTTCTACTTGATTTCCTCTATTGTAGTATTGATATGAAATATATCCAACAATGTTTACCACCGTATTCTGCTGACCTTCATTTTGAATTACCAATGGACTTGCATTTAATGAATCAAATGGGTTAGGAATAATTTTAGGAGAAAATGCAGTGAAGCCAGCTAATCCATATATTTCATGAAGTTTATCGACATCTACTTTTTGAATAAATTGTTTTTGTGGATCATATTTAACAAATGGAATCATTATCGATGGAGCATCATTTGGGTTACTTGACCAAAATGCATTAACATTATTATCATCAGAAGTGTAATGATTCAAACCCAAAGCGTGTCCCGTCTCATGCAGGATTACATTTCCTAATTCTAGGGGTGGAACATATCCATTTGTACGTAAGGAATAACTTGTATCATAAGGAGAACTTTTGTAATAATAATAATTTTCATAAAAAACTACAATCAAGTGCTTTGCAGATGATGGGTCATAATATTCATACCCTAGTGCATTATGAACACTTGAATCATAGCTATCAGGAACTCCTTTCAATGCAAGTACAATATCACAGTTGGTGTAGTTGAACGATTGCGAGATAGACGAAGTTACATCGGTATATTTTATATCCCAATTATGTAGAAACGGCATACCTTCCTGAAGATGTGGTGGCCATTCTAAGACACGATTTTGTGTTTCTTCCATAATCAGACTAAGCTGACCGTTTGATAGATTGGGATCATTTGGTTCTACTGCGCACAATGTTGGTACACGTGTAAGAAGAGGTGGAAGCGGGTTGAAGGAAATTGTATATGCAAATGCATTTTGATATATTATAAAATTTGAAATCACTAATGTTGCTAATAGAACAATCAAACAACATACAACATTTTTGTATTTAATTAGCATGTCATAAGCAATAGGTAATGCTTTATCACTTTTCTGTTAGGTCATGCCGTTTGACTATGAATGAAGATATGAATCAAAGAAATAATGAAAGTTGGAAGGATAATCTTCAAAATTCGAATGAATTCCTAAATACTTTATCCGAGAATCAACCTTATGTCAAGGATTGTAAGAATAATTTTAATGTCTATGCTTGTAATAGTAATTTCTTTTGGTACATCATTTACACTAAATCATTGTGTCAAAGCATATCCTGAATGGCATGAAGGTGAACTAAACATTAATGATGTAAAACCATGGTATGACATGTATTTGGAGAATGATAGAGTACACATGAATCTCGTCATTACCAATCACACAAACAAGACTCATACGTTTTGGGTCATCGAAAGAATTGACTCACTAACTAATCATGAAATTATCAAGTCACTCCCTAATTCAACACTATATGATAATAAACTGGTGGGCCCCAATGATACAGGCGTTCTAACTTTTTCACAACAACTCCCTGTTGGCTCTTGGTATCTGGCTATACAAATGGAAGCAGATTCGCAAAACGGGATTCAAGTAGATGATAAGACACAATTTTTTGTTGTCCAACCATTTTCAGACCTTCTGCTGTTTTATGGAATGATTATTTCTGCAGTTATCGGAATTTCTACTGTTACGGCCCTACTTTTAACAAGACATTCTGCAGCTCAACAAACCGGCGAGCTGAAAAAACAAACCCATCTAAATGAGGTCAAATTTAGTCTATTGAACAGGCCGTGGATTGGTTCACATGAAAATCTCAAATTCGAAACCTCTCAGTTGGTGTTATCATATACAAATTATGGGCAATTACCAACTACTAATACTAAAGCACAATTTCTGATCTCAAGTACTAAAATTAGTAGAATGCATTTACACGTATCTGGAATTATACAAACACTTGAACTTGGTACCATTATGCCAACAGTGAAACAGAATCTTGTGATGCTCACCACCGATGAGCAGTATAAACAAGCTACTTCAGGAGGAGAATTCTATGTAGGTGTAAGAATTTTGTATTCATACACAGGTGGAATACAAGGAGAATACGGAGTAATTTATTATTATAATCATGCGGCAAATTTGTTTTTAATCAGTGAAGAATGGACTGATCTAAATGACAGACACCCTATACCCAAAAGCGATGGTAGCGAAAATGATCAACATGTAGGAATAATGGAATCTGAAAAAGAGAAACCAAGCCTGTTAAACAGAGTAATAACTGAAGAGATACTCCTTTTAGACGACAATGGGGATAGAGTATTTTTCCCTCAAATTAATAAACGAACCAGAATAGGATTAACTATAAGAAATAACCAAGACATCATACAACCGTTTGCCTACATAATACAAATACAAAATAACAAAGGTGAAACAGAACGTCTTAATTCTGTCACCGGTGTAATCTTACCATGGCAATCTTTACAACCATTAGCACCGTGGATTCCGAGAAGTTCGGGTGATCATACCATTCAAATTTTTGTTTGGGAATCGTTAGCAGAACCTCGTCCCTTAGCTCATCCTTTAACAATCACATTGAGTGCAATCCCTGAAAAGTGATGTTTGTCATAACATTTGACTATGAATGAAAATATGAATTAAAGTATGAATGAAAAATGTGACTCAAGAAAGTCAATAGTTTTATTCTTTTGCTGGTAATGAACTACATGTTAAATGGTGCTAGTGACAGAGGACAACGAATTTTCTTAATAAAATGTGTAATATATTGTAAGTTTAAGGAAGGAGATGTAAATCCCACAATAAGAACAATTTTTCATGAATCTGGTATGTCTCATTTTAAACCACAGGAGTGTGGGGCATTATTTTTAGATGTAATTCAAGATCCAATGATAGAAATAAAATCAAAAACAGAACCCTTCACTACTGGTAATGTATTTAATTTGGATCTAGATATTCTGATATCAATAAATCCTTCATATGAAAAACGATTCATAGATTTTGTAAATAAGAGGATGGAAGTAGTTATTGATAGTCTAAGGATGTCACCTGTGGAATTACGTAAAATGCAAACAATACAGGCAGAAAGTAACATGGTTACTAAACTTAGAAATCTGATAATGTTGTTGAGATATGATCCAATACCGCATTTTACTTACTAGTATTATGTTGCGTCTGTAGGATGATACACATATTCGGGTAAATTCCGCAAGGCTTCACGCTGTAGTTCATCTGTTGGCTCTATAACACGAAATTCAGTATCACCTATCTTTTCAACTTGCATCACAAAAGTAGCTTTTAGCATAGTATTTTTGTCAGTAACGTATTCAACAAAATGTTTGTCGGGTTTGCCTATAAACTGCGTATGGTAAACAATTCCTATTGGGAAATACAGTCTATTGGTATAGACAGCATTTTCTTGAAATACAGCCACTCCGATGATTATGCCATTATCCCTTTTTACACTGTGGACCCTAAAAGTGGTCATAATTTTAATTAGTTTTCTTGGTCTGTTTAACATCTGATTCTCCGATGGCAAACAGATTCCCACAGTCTTTACAAACAAAAGTAGTAAATGTTATCATATTTTTTTCAATTGGGTGAGCCTTAGGATCATTAATCCATTGATTTAGGTCATCTTCTAACTGGTATAATTCTCCATCCGGACCTTTCAAAAGTGATGTGTTTTGCTTTCCGCAGTTTGTGCAAAATGTCATAAAATCTTGAAGAGATTCTAAGTTATAATATTTTCAGTCTTTAGGTTCATAACCTTTTGGCGGCAGTCCAAAAACACCAAACCAAGTATCACAATCAAAACAGAGACACGTACTAAAGAGTGGTGTTACTGATGTGTCTATACCTGCATGCATATAATCACCTCTAGGAATACTAGGTTGATTTTCTAGTGTAAATGGTTCTCCTTCCATGTCTGAAAATATCATTGTATTTTGTTTTCCACATTTAGGGCAATATTTCATAAGACTATCCAACTATCTCTATGAGTGTATCAAAATCACTGTGTTGACCAGTTTTAGTAGCTCGCTTACCTTCAAATGTTTCATTTATGATTTGAAAATCTTGTATTTTTGAAACTTTAACTCGGCGCCAATCAGGCAAACCACCAGATGAACTTTGACCACCTATCTGATACATCAATAATTCAATCACACCATTTTTAATTCCTAAAACATGGGGTTCCGAAATTCTGGTTCTGCCTTCGTATGTAAATTTCACAATTTGTTTGTCCTTAATGGCCGCTCTTATTGCATCTGTAATGTTCACATATTGAAAAAAGAATTTGTATGCTATAGGTATTTTGCCAAAAAACTGTTATTGCATACATATATTCAACTTTGATTTTAAAAAAATATGGGCATAGACGACCGTTTCCATGGGCTTTCTACCCTAATTCGTGTTGTTTCAACAACTTTGGAAACTTCTGGCAGTGGATTTTTTTATGAAAAGTTAGGCAAGCCATGGGAAGAACATCCAGATGTACGCGATATTGAAGGTACTTGGGTAGTAACAAACAGACATGTGTTATTACCTAGAATAGGAGGTAAAGAATTTGTTCCTGAATCTTTCACCTTTAATCTTCGAAAAATTGAGAATGGGGTAATAGTTTGGGATCCTATAACTTTGGATAAAGATGAATTGCTTAAAAGAGCTAAACTTCATCCTAACAAAAATGTAGATGTTGCAGTTGTAGACATACAAGATCTTCTAAACAAAAGAGGAGAAAACAAGGTTGACATTAGATGGCACGCTGTTTCAAAAGATGATTTGCCTCAAAATAATAGATCTACAATTGAAGTATCTGATGACATAGTTGCAATTGGATATCCCAGAGGATTTTATGATGAAGTTAATGTATTTCCAATTGTAAAATCTGGTACAATCGCATCTAGATGGGGGTCAAATTTCAATGGAAAACCATATTTTCTTATTGACGCAAAGCTTTTCCCGGGTTCATCTGGAAGTATTGTTCTAACCAAACCCAAGGATGTTTATGTAAAAGATGGAAAACTCCAGCATACGGATGAGAAGAAGTTTTCTTTTCTGGGAATTTATTCAGGTGAACCATTTCTAAAAGAACCACCAATAGAGTCTGATGAGATGACAATAATACTAAAACCAACATTCAATGTTGGAATTGTTTGGTATGGTTATCTAGTGGAAGAAATATTAGAAAAAGGTGTAGGATTATCTGTATGATTATATCCGGATTTGTAATCGATATGATCTATTTGTACAACTCTCAGAAAATGATTTTTAATCTTATCTGATATTCTGTTGATTTGATTTATTTTAATTTTCTTTTTTACATTCCACAAAGTCTGCTTTGATATTTCAAACTTCTTTACATTTCTTGGATTTAATTTCAAAACATCTTTTGCAATCTTTTTGAATTTAGAATCTATGTTATCATCTTCATACATTTCATAACTATTAGAATCAACTCCTAAAGTTTCGGATTCATCAAGATTGTTACTTTCTTTTCCAATGTGCACGATTTTAGTTACAGTAACATGTTTTCGTTCTAAAATTCCCTTGTCTCCATCAAACTTGGATTCTTGATGGGAAAGATAGTCTCTAAGTATATCAGAGAAGGTCTTCCAATATTCTTTTCCGCGTAATTTCCTTCTATTTTTGTCGTTATAGTCTACAAAATAGTCATAGACTGCATCTTTTGCAGGATTCGTGAAGGGTGCTAATGGTTTTATCTGCTGAAAGGTGTTTTCGTCAATTGCATTAGAATAGCCAAGAATTGAGAAATTTGAGGGTTTTATCTGGTGTTTGTACTCCCGTCCTTTGTTAAATTCCTTGAATCTATCAAGAATTCTTGGATTAGAAATGACCAGTTTTGAGAGAGCATACTTATTTTGATACTTTTCAACCAATTCCTCTCTTGTGATATTACCATAATGTAATCCAAGAATATCCTTCCAAATTTCAAGATGCCACTCAGTTTTTTCTTCATTTGAAAAAGGGTCTAAGAGATGACCAAGACCATGCGATGAATAATTTTCTTTTTCAATTTTGATTTGGTCTTTTTCAAATCTATAAAGACAATACCGCTTTGAAGATATTCCGTAAAACCAAATTTCATGTTCTTCACATTTGAATATGTCTGCATTAAAATTGTATGGATTTAATGGCTGGAAAAACTCTTGAATATTTTTTGTGTATTGTGCTGGTATGGCCATAGAATCAGTGTCACAATATGCATGAGTGGTTCCATGTTTTGCAAGTAAAACTTCGGTTACTGCAAGCAAGAGTCTTGATGCAGATGTGATAGATATGGCAATGATTGGATTGAACATAAATCCAAATTGTTCAATTTTATTTTTTGATTGTTGAAATTGTTCCAAACCAAAAACATTGACTCGACATTTATCTAATTCTTCAAAAGTATTAATTTCAACAAAAATGCCATAGCTTATTGCATTAGTGATTATCTTGATGATGTTTTGCTTTCTGTCTAGTAACCAATACTGCGAATCTTCTTTTGAAAACTCGTTACGTTCATTTTTTAATTTCTGTCTGTATTCAATTAGTTCCTGAAATAGGTCTTGAGTGTATGGATTTATCTTTGCCCCATGAATATTGATTTCTTGTAATCCTTTTTGTTCTCCAACTGGTATGAATTTGATGGCCTGAAGTATCTTTGGTGTTTTTCCAGTGTATAATTTTGATGCTATAATGTCTGCAAGACTGTACCATAGTGGAGTTTTTGAAGTAAGATGGCTTATTCCAATATTCCAGACGTGTTTTTGGTCAAATCTTGCCCTTATTGGCAATATGTCATCCTGAGGTTCTACAAGTACGATGGCCTGTAGTTTAGCCCAATTTTCCTTGTTTTGAATGTCTTTGATCGTAAAATTGGCTACAAAATTTATGATTTCGTTTGTTGTGTCAATGTATTCAATGTGGTCTGCAATCACAAACTTCCAGAGTTTCTGCAAAATACACACTGTAGGATACATGCTAAGAAAGTCAAGCAAATCTACTTGAACCGGAGTCTTTCTTATCTTGCATTCAGTTCTTCCCCCAAAATAACCAGTCATTATTTGACCAATGATTTTTGTAGAAAACTTAGGATTCTTGTCAATAAATGAATTTATACCCATTTGTTTGAGAAATTGTTTTCCAATAGATGCAGGAGTGTATGCCTTTATTATAGGAATTCCAAGATTGTAAGAATCAAATTCCTTTTTTGTATCTTGGTATAGAGAGTATGTTGCCTTTACATCATTAATACAATATGAAATGTATTTGTGATTTATTTTGCCATGTTCTTTGGCTTTTTCTTTTTGATATTGTGTACCAAATGCCTTGCATGCACTATCAAGTGAATGTTTTTTGTCAGTTAGTGCATGACACATGGTCCTTAAATCAACGAAATATCCACCAAATTGTTTTGATTCATTTCGTGTAGTTCCAAATTTAATAAATGATAATGTGTTTGTTGCATGTGTAATGTGTAATCTAGGATAATTGAGATTTGTCGAAAGTTCAAGTGAAAAAGAATCTTTCCTTCTTTCTCTACCATTGCCGGATTTTATTGCAATTCTAGTTAAATCAAAGGGTAGATTAAATCCAACACATAGGGTTTCAAGACTATAGACTTCGTGCAAGAAAATATCTCTAAATTCTGTTATAGTGCAAAGAGGAATCTTGTTTTCTTTGGAATAATTCTCAAGAGCTAGTTTCTCTTTTGGTTTGACAATTTCTGAATCATAACAGATACCTCTTAATTCTAGTATACCGTATTGATAACTTTCAAAATAACCAAACTTTAGATTTTGATATAGGTCTGTGGTAGTCTCTGTATCAAAAACTAGTATTCTATCAAATACTTGATTTATGGTTCCTTGTACCTGTTTTTTGGCTAATTTTGGGTAATTTTTTGCAAAATAACTCTCCTTTGTAACGGTATAGGCACGAATTGCTATCTCAGTCATCAGGTACCACCATAAATCATGTAATCAGATTTTAGGCGCAACAAGTCGGAAATACCCCTTAACATGAGAGCCTGTACGACATCATCTGAGTTTCCCTTCTTTAACCATTCTTTTGGCCATGAAAGTTGTTGCTTTCTTGATATTCTACCATGACAAATTCTACATAACGATACTACAAGAGAACTATTTTTTCTACCTGCTATGTGATGATATTCAATGTCTAATGGGTCATCATGACCACAAATGATACAATATCCTTGCGCTAGAACAAATTTATCGGTCCATTTCTTTTCTATAATCAAATCATTTATTTTTTTGATGTAATCTTTCATAATTTTCACTTTGTATAAATTCTAAAAAATTCTGGTTCTTCTATTCTTTGTAGAATTTCTAGTATCTTGTTTGTATCTGTAACAAACCTGTGAGATTTATTTTTGAAATCCCTAATCTTGATTTCACTAAATGATTCTAGTCTGCTGATATCGCCTTCTTCAACTAGTCTTGCAATTGCACTGTGGTATCTGCCTATGATTCTGGCCTTCTTTTTTCCTCTTAATTGTATCCAAATTTGTCTACCATTTTCATATATCAACATCTTGCGTAACAAACTATCAGTTTTTCTGGCTGTGGTACGATTGCCTTTATGATATAATGAATTTCCAAGATACTTTTTTGCAGTTATAACAGAGATCCCAATTGTATGAGATGCCTTTCTAATCGAGTTGCCATGACGCATTAAACTCAAAACTTCAAGAGATTTTTCATATCTTGCAAGTTGCCGTGGAGTAAGCTGATCTAAATCAACCCTCCACTTTTGTTTTTTATTTATTTTCATTTTTTACCCTCCTTGGTTTTATGACAAGTTCCTTGTTCTTGCCAAGTGACAATTCTACACTATCGCCTGCATCAAGCCCGACTAGTGCTAGCCAAAATAGAGGCAATGTAAGCGTTCTAGTGTAATCGCCGATTTTTCCTATTTTACGAATGTTTTGATTCATAGCATAATATACACAAAATAATATTAATATACTCAGTTGAGTTTAGTAAAATCAATGAAAAAAACCTCATATGAAACTCAAAAACTAGTCAAAGCGTACAACAGAAACAAGATTATCGCTGCCTTAGATGGTGATCCAAAGCGATTCAAAGACTTACTAGATTCAACTAAGCTTTCTGCCATGGGATTGACTAACATTATAAAACAACTTGTAAGTGAAAAAATAATTGAACATGTTATACACAATGGAAAGCAATCATACTCTCTTAGTAAAAGTGGCATTGAACAATTATTGGAATTAAAAAAGGCTGGATATACATTAAAAAAAATTCAAGACGAAGGGGGCAGATATTACGAGGATTATTCTGGGTATTACAATTCAAAGTATTATAACGATCTTCCATGGGGAATCGAAGATGAATTAATGGTAGACAAACGAATTGATCAAAAAATCAATCCAATAACAAAAGAGGTGGTGGCAGATATGCAGGAGCTTCTTTATACCAAAGTCAAAGAACTTATCAAAAAAGGCAAAATCACAATAGACAAATTTACCAATGGCGATATACTTCTATCATTTATGATAGAGTACAAAGAACTGATAAATTCAATACAAGAAAATTCGTTAGAATATATTAAAAATATTACAAATGAGGAACTTGATCTACGCGATAAAATAGAAAACGGAGCAATTACAAAAAAAGAAATGGAATTACTTCAGAAAATACGAGAAAAAACAAAACAAAGAATAAAGGAAATGAACAAGAAATGAATCCATTATTAATTTCAGGCTTTGGCACATCAATTAATGTAGAAAAAAGAAAATTAATCATTCAAAATAAGTTAAAAAATGAAAAACTAGAGTTTTATCCACATCAAATTGACCATGATAGCATAATCGTAGATGGACATTCTGGCAGCATAACATTTGAGTCTATGAGGTGGCTTTTAAAACACGATATTAATCTCACAATGTTAAATTGGAACGGGAACTTGCTAGGTGTAACCCTTCCACAAGAGCCAAAAATAGGAAAAGTACGCGTAAAACAGTACCAAAAGTATCTTGACGACCAATTTAGGTTCAAAATTGCCTTTGAAATCGTCAATAGCAAAATATTAAGTTCATTGAATTTAATTAAAGAACTATCAAGATTTTATAATATTTTAAATTTTAATAAATTTAATAAACAATTTAATGATGAATTTAAAAATTATAATTTAAATTTTAAAAACAAAACAGGCACAATTTCAGATAAATTAAAAAAATTAATGAATTTTGAAGGCAGGATTGCCCAAATTTACCTTGAGCAATTTAAAAAACTAGTTACAGAATTAGCCCCAGAATTTAAATTCGTAGGAAGAATGAACAAATCCAGCTCGTGGAATGCTAATGCATCTGATGAAATCAATGCATTGTTAAATTATGGATATGCAATTTTAGAGTCAGAAGTTAGAAAGTCATTAAACTCTGTTGGTTTAGACCCAACTATTGGCTTTTTACACGAACTATACTACAGCAAAACTCCTCTAGTCTATGACTTTCAGGAATTATTTAGGTGGATTGTAGATTATTCTGTTATTCAATTACTAGATAGCAGACCAAAATTTAAAAAATCAGATTTTATTGTGACTGAGAATTATAATATCAGATTAAAAGAATCAACTGCCAAGGCGTTGATTTTAAAAATTAAAAATAATTTTAATTTAAAAACTCCATTTAAAGGCAAGAATTACACATATGAGAATGTATTATTTTATAAAATACAGGACTTTTCAAATTTAATTGCAGATAAAAATAATAAAATTGATTTTAAAATTCCAGAATTTAAAATACAAAATGAGGATACCTTGGATTTTAAAGGAAAAATATTAAAAATGACTCCTGAGGAGAGAAAAAGACTTGGAATTAACAAATCTACGCTCTGGTATATGAAAAAGAACATTCAAACTGGAAAAAGAATTAAAATCTACAAGAAGAATATTTTAAAAGATTTAAAGGATTTTAAATTAACTTCTTAAATTGTTTTAAAATATTTTTTAAAACTTTTAAAATTCTTTCCTCTTGACTTTTAAAATCTTTTAAATTTGTGCCTAAATTTATTTTAAAACAGTTCTTAATTTGTTTTAAAATGGCGTTAAACTTAGATAAAAAATAGGCCTAATTTTAAAACTAAATTTTTATCATTGTTGTTTTATTTTTTATCTATTTATTTATTTTATTATTTCTAATTCATTTGCCAAATCGAAAACGCTTGAATTTATCCGTAATGGAGCTACCTTTGTTACTTTCCTTGAGTTCTGCTGATGCGTGTTCTTTACAATAACACAGATCTTTATCATCTACAAGTATGTCCTTTTCACACTTTGCTACACCGCATACTTCACAGACAGCAAAAGTGTGTTTTTTTTGCAAACCTAGTTTATGACGACATAATGCAATATCATCTTTTATTACTACATCTGAGGCTGGAAGTATAATTCGAGAGTAGGTATTTTCTTTAGATTCGAATTCTATTTCCATTTTTGGAACATAAACTAGTCGTGCTCTTGTTGTTATAGCATTAATGTCTGGGGAATGATGATATTCTTTAACTTCAGTCTTTTCTCTTGATATTTTTACTTCATATTGTATGATTGCCTTGTTATCTTTAACTATCTCAGTTTTAACTTTAAATTCAATATCTTTTTTGTTCAGACTAGGATCTAATTTTAAAATTTTAGAGTTTGGTTCTTGTGTTACTTCTATTGTAGTGGGACTCAATTCTTCCAAATCTCTTACAATTTGTTTTTGCATGTTGTCCAAATCATATGGCGAGTGGCCCTTATCATCTATACTGTAAAGTATTTCCCCAGATAATCCATCCGTAAAATATCTTCCCGAATTTTGTTGAGTATGAATTTGTCTGTCTGGAGTTTTAAATTGTTCACGCAAATTGAACTCTACAATGTAATACGGATGAAAGATTAAGTCTCGTCTCTTTATGGTGATTCTGTCTTTGTTTTTTAATGTCAAAATAGAATAATCTTCAAAAGTGCCTTTTGATTGTAACGTATTTTCTATTATGGATAACTTGCTATTAGTACGACCAAGCATTACTGACTTGTATTGTTCCATGAAAGTAGAACCATCCCATAGATCTACTTGTTTTGAACTAGGATTATTTGTAGCCCATCCTATTGCATCTGATGAAAAATCTGAAGATGTTACAAACAATCCTTTGTTAATATTTAGATCATCTAACTTTGCTACAAAATCTCTGATTTCTTTGATTCCAACTTTTCTGTCTTCAGTATAGTTTTTACATTCAACTGCAAGTGTGATGCTACCACGTTTGGCTATGACATCGATTTCATTATATTGACCAGACTGTCCTTTTATTTTTTGACCCCTCATGG
This sequence comes from Nitrosopumilaceae archaeon, assembly GCA_035935115.1. Classification (GTDB taxonomy): domain Archaea; phylum Thermoproteota; class Nitrososphaeria; order Nitrososphaerales; family Nitrosopumilaceae; genus TA-20. The sequence continues at coordinate 149,793 of DASYXK010000005.1, read as the reverse complement.
TTTGATAACCTCTATCTTTGAATATTCTTTCAACTGATTCTTCCAGTCTGGTTCCTAGATCACGCGTAGTCTTTTGAATCACCTGCTCTTCAGCCTCTAAAACAGGTTCGGGCAATTCAATAGGTAAATCATTTTGATTTGAGTTATCTCTAGATAAATTATTCAGATTAATACCACATTCTGGACAGAATTTGGCACTTCCTCTCAAATCTCCACCACATTCTGGACAGAATTTCACATATCAAATAATGACACAGAAGATAAAAAATAGATCCTCTATGCTATTCGTAATTTTTTAGTGGATACGATTATTCTATCTGTACTCTTTTCTACGTGATGCCCCTAGGAATCCTTCAGGCAGTCCAAGTGCATTAGCCAATTGTCCTCCTAAAGTTTTGTATTCGAAATTTCTTTTGTAATGAGTTCCATGACGAGCACTCTTATCGCGGTTGCATATGGTACAAGATGGAACTAAATTTCTAAGATAATTCGTTCCACCTTTAGAAACTGGTTTACTGTGATCTATTTCCCAAGCACCGTGATTACCAAGTTTACCATAATTTGTAAATGATAATTTTTTTCCGCAATAATAGCAATATCCATCAGTCTTATCATAGACATGGTTGATCTCTTCTTCAGTAAATGGCACGGATCATGATACCAATTCTAAAAAATAAATTTTGTGGTTATTGTATTATGACTTACGATTAGAAATAGAGATAAGAAAACGTTAAGAAATTCTGCAAGCCAAGAAATCCAAAAATGACTTTCTGCAACTATTTACAACTATTACTGCCATTCCATATGCACCAGTCATCAAGTGTAAATTATAGTCTTGAGAATAGGTAAACGATAACAAAATTAATTGGCTTGCAAAAACTCCTAGTAACATAAAAACAAAATCTAATCCAACTAGAAAGGATGTTTTAGATAGTATTTTTGAAGGGCTAGTACTTACTCGTCGATAATTATTCTTTACTGAAAATACCAATCCTACAACCAAACTAATCTCAAAAATGTGATAATTGATCAGAAAATTAAAAAAACCATACGTACCATCCGGATCTTTATAAATTAAATTTAAAATCCCGATGATAAAGTATCCAATACTAAAAAACATCAAAGACGTTAATTCGATTGGATTCTTCACTAGGAATAATACGTTTTGGGTTTATTTAAAATAAATTCTAAACCTATTCTTATTTTGATAGAATTTTAGATATTTTATCTAAAATCTCATCTAGTTGTTCTTTTGTCATGTTCTTAGAGCCAAGACTTTGGTATTTGGCAATTTCAATCTTAATGGCGTCTAATTCTTCTCTACTTTTACTTGCTTCTCTACTAGCTTCAAAAGCCCTAGCACTTTCTCTATCTGCTCTATTTTTTTCCCAAAATGGATATCTACCATACGACATACTCTCATTACGATGTTTTGATATCTAAAATTTTTGGTATTTGCAGTATGACTTGCCTAAAACTATAAAATATTATTAACTTGTTAGCAGAAAATATCTTTTGATCCATGCACATCTTGGATAGTGCGATAGATTGCGGAGCGTCAGGTTGGGGGTTCAAATCCAATCAATCCTCTTTCATCATGTACTGCGGAGGCAAATCAACATCAAAATGGCAGAAGCCATAGGGGTGGCTACAAAACCCCTCTTTATTTTTTAAATCAGATTTGTAAAGCAAAATTAGTTTTTTGCTCTTGTAATAACTGCGGTTCCTGTTGCAATTACCATCAACATCTCTTTGTTTTTTCCTTCAATTGGACTAAAATTAACTGAAACCCCAACTACTGCATTTGCGCCCATTTGTTGTGCTTCTTCTGACATTTGTTTTATAGCACTATCTTTTGCCGTACGAAAATTTCTTTCTAGTATTCCGGATCTTCCACCAAAGGTATCTGTTAATCCCATTACAATGTCTTTTAAGAACATCAGTCCTATTACTGCTTGACCGCTAACAATCCCCAAGTAAGACACAATTTCTCTACCATGAACATCATATGTTGTTGTTATTACTCCTTGTTCATATTCTCTAAATTTTGCACTATAATATTCTAGATCAATGCTAGAAAGACGCTCAGCTTTTTTGAGTTTTTGTTTCAGAATCTCCCATCGATCATTTTCTCCAATTCCTTCTCGTTGTAATTCCTCAATCTGTTCTAACCTCCACTGTCTTTTGTTTTGTAAAGCGTTAGTGTACTCAATTCCAGTTTTTTTGTAATAACCATAATCCTCTACATCCAAAGGTTGTCCATTTTCGAGTTTTTTTCTGATCTTTTTCCATATTTTTGAATCACCAAATTCCTGCTCTTCCATGGCATCAATGTTGTAAAGAATATTCTCAGGAGTGTAATCTTTGAGCTCTTGTTCTAATTTCTCAATCTGTTCTAATCCCCAATTTTTTTTATTTTCTAAAGCACGAATGTATTCATTTCCAACTTTTTTGTAGTAATTGTATTCTTCATCATCCAAAGATTTTCCATTTTCTAGTTTGTTTCGGATTCTTTTCCATATTTCTGGATCCCCAAATTTCTGTTTTTCCATACTCTTAATGTTATAAAGAACACTTTCTGGGTTGTAATCATCATTCATTCAAAGATCATTAGATAAAACATCTTAACCGATAAATCATTTACGACAAGTTTGCGTTACAATCCATACAGTATTTCCTACCATCTAAGTCTAAAGGACACTTGTATCTGCCTGATACGTTTTTCCATTAGGTAATGTTACCATTAGATGAGCCTTGAGAATTTCATATTGGCCATGTGGAATTTTTTGTCCATCAAACTGCCACAAGTATGCTAAAAATGATGCTCCCGTAAATCGTTGATATGTTTGAAAATCGCTCTGTTTTACATCCAAATTCTGTGTGTATACAGTGGAACCATCATCACGTTTTACAACAAAAGATACTTGGGCATCACTTGAAAGTTGTTCAGCATGTGTTCCAGTTAAACTAAAGTGAGCCTGATAGATGCTTCCTTGTTGAACTACTACAAATTCTGATATTCCAATTATATTGTTGGCATTTTCAATTTGTGGGCCATTATCAGGTAAAGAAGTCGGTAATGAAGAATTTGGATTATTTGTTTGAGATACTACGGCCACTACAATGGCAAGAACAAAAAATGATAGTATTGCAATTCCTATACCTATTCCAATTTTCTTTATCTTTCCCAACAGAATGACAATATAGACATACTAGATAAAGAAATTGAAATAACAACAAAATACTTTACGAGACCTTGGTTTTGTAGTCATACAAACAGTATTTTTAGATCAGGTTGTTAAACAATATCTAATGAAAATAAAATTTCCAATTAATATTGTAATGTGTAGATTTGTGTTATTTTTGATTTTTATGTCTGTATTGACAACCTTTAATGCATATGCATCACAAGAATTAACACATTTTAAACTAGAAGGAAACGGTTCGTCTTTTGAAATAACTGATAATCCAAATTCAATATCTCTGTATTGTAAGAATATTTTCTTGGATACCATATCACAGTCTAATCAACTAGGACTAACAATTAATTCGGATAATCAACTCAAAATTACAGAAATTGACATTTACTATAATAATCAAGAGCATAGACTGCTAGATAGTCATCAAGATGTTGCTAGTTTAGCAATAAAATCCAATGTAATATTGATTGATTCACCAAATACTTTTCACTCTCAAATAATGTCATCCACAGTTGACATTTCAGATGCAAATCAACATCTGGTGTTTCTTAACTCTACAGACTACAAAATTGATGTTCCGCAAGGAAGTTTTGTATATGACATTCGTGTTGACGGTAACCCACAACTTACAATTGATGGTCAAAAGTTTTCTTCTTTAATCAAGTTGAATGATAAAATTATTGAGGTTCATTTCCAATCTGAAGGTGGTAGAGTAATACCGGTAACAGGAGATAGTATGATCCAAAGCACGTGGGATAAAGTAGAGATTGTATCTGATAATTATCCATTAAATTTTAAAATCAACAACATAGGTGGGAAGATAGGTATTGCTGGTAGTGACAAAGACATTGAACTCGCTTCAACTGACACTTTAACATTTGAGAAATTACAAGGAACTATTGATATAGAAAACGGACAAAATTACCAAATTACAACGAATTCTATGGGATTTGCCAAATCCATTCTATTGAATAATGTAGACATTTTAACAAAATCAGAACTAACAACGTGGTTTGGAAATCCAGTTGTTCAAGGTATTATTTCTGCTGTAGTTGGTGGTGCAATATTATCAGTAATAGCATTTTCAATAAGAAAAATAAGACAGGGAGATAATAAGATCAGTTTTACTTTAGAAAAATTTTTTGAAAATGGAAAAGAATACGTAAGAATATTGCATCCTAGTAAAACCGTAGAAGCATGCCTAATCTTATGTAACAAGAAACCTTGCAAATGGTGGGATGACAACAGCATACTTCCAAGACATATTCAAGCTGGTGGCGGAGGAAATGTATTGTTACCACAAGATGCCGAAAGCACAAATCCTACGATTATTGTTATGAGCGGAAAACGTGCAATACGCAAAATGAAACTCAAAGATATGGTTCTGACTCATCCATAAGTACAAAGATTATCCCAATTGGTCATACATCAATTCTTACTTTGATTGATACTTTCATTCATAGTCAAATCAACTAGCAAATTTTGAATATGGAAGGAACAAGTATGCCATACCACTCAAAATAATGAAAACAAAAGTGAAAGTCAGCAGTGTGTAATAATATGAAAATCGCATTGTCTTGTGAATCTTCTCTCTGTTTTGCAAGCCCCTAAAAAGAAAATACCCTATCAACATCACCATCTCGATGCCAAAATCTTGTGCTGTTATTTGTTTATGATATGCATCATTGATTGAGCTGCTAAGAATAAAGGTAAATCCAACTGCTAAGGTAATAAGAGATATTGATCTTGCCAGAATTGGCTTCTTGCTTACTATCTTAGGAACAATTTGGTCTACAAAAATCATTATCAAGAAGCTCATTAAGAAAGGAGTAAAGAGATCCAACAGAATACTATCTCGACTTTACCTTAAAAATTTTGTTCATACTTTAATTCCCACTTTCATTCTAGCTTTAGTACATAGTCAAATGGCATGACCTTGTCTATACCCCCACCCACATATGGGATCGGGTAAAATTGAACCTGACTTATTTTCCATCGTTTTTGTCATAGGATATTATAATCAAAAGATCTCAGTACCGATAAAAAGTAATATAGAAGTTGTTCATTATGAGCTTGCAGTGATGCTAATCTCAGTGACTCTGAGTCCTGGCATAGATTCTTATTAAAATTTCTTGATGTTAACATAATTGGGTTTTGAAAAACGAGAGATAGTCCTGATTGTAGGAGTTTTGTTTTTAATGATAGGTATGTTGCCATTTATCGCTCCTGTTTATGCAGTTGTAATATCGGTTGCAATTTATTTTGGCGTCCGCGTATTTGTTGGAAGAAGAAAAAAGCAAATACAAAAAGCTATGGGAGAGGGAATGTGTGCAGTTTGTGGGCAAAGAATTGTAAATAATAATTGTCCACAATGTGATACTCAAAACCAAACTTAGAATACAATATTTCTATCATAAACATGTCATACTAGAATGTGATCAGTTTAATTCGTTGAGGCAAAAGATTGTCTCACTCTAGATTAGAATAAATCCTACGTACGGCTTATAATGTATAAAGTAATACATTATTCATGCCTGTTTGTGCATATTGGGCATTAACAACTAGCTCAACTTTTACTCTATCAATACCTAAAATTGCAATATTTGTGATGAAATGATAGTGCATATGAGAGACCCTAGATTGTATCTTGTATTAGGATTTTTGGTAGTGATTATACTATGTGTTCAAGTAAATCCTGTGATGGGCCAAGTGAGTTCCATTGCTAATCATGTTGTGTTAAACGAAGTTGAAACAAATCCGTCAGGTGATGATTCTAAATCAATATTACAATGGGTAGAGCTGTACAATCCAACATCCAACCCGGTTAACATTGGTGGTTGGACAATTGGAGCTACAACTGGCTTACGAAATACATACACAATTTCTGCTGGTACAAATATTCAAAGCGGTCAATTTTTGACATATACCTATGGACCCTCATGGTTTCCACATATTGGTGCAGTTGTTCAACTAAAAAATGCAAATGGTATGGTCATAGACCAAACCCCGCCGCTAGATGATCAGAAAAATGACTTTAACACCTGGCAGAGAATTGCAGATGGATTTAATACAAACTCTACTAGCGATTGGGTCTTCAAAACAGGAACTCCTAATACACCAAATGGAAAATTAACTTCAACTGGAACTTCTTCCGTACTTGGTATTACAGTTGCGACTGATAAAACAAACTATGTTTTTGGCGATGTAGTAAAAATAAGCGGTCAAGTTTCAAAACAAGTTAACATACCAAATCTCAGCTATATTCCAGAACAAATCCGCATACTTGTTACAGGACCTGGATTTCAAAAAACAATTACAGTATATCCTGATACTAACCTTCAATTTGAAACAGATCTGAAAACTGATTCTATCTTGGGATTTAAAGAAGGTAACTACAAAATATCTGTGATTTATTCGGATGCGTCAGCAAATACGCAATTTACCTTGAATGAAAAAGCATATGTTCCGCCTTCACAACAAGCACAAACTGCTCTTACATTTAGTACTGATAAACCATTTTACATTTTGGGGGATCATATAACTGTTTTAGGAAATGTTTCAAAAATTATTCCGCTTACTCCCGTAACCTACATAGTATATGATCCTAATAATGTTAAAGTCTACAGTGGAAACTTGTTTCCTGATACCCAAGGTAGAATTACTTCTTATAATTACTTTCATCATACATCTGCTTCATCAGGTGTTGTTATAAATTCGGTAAATCCTGTTTATGGAACATATACTATTATTGCAAAATATGATACAGCCACAACAACTACTTCGTTTAATCTAATACGACCGCCAACTCTGAGTGCTCCAATAGTAGTAACTGCAGACAAACAGGCATATGGATTAGGTGACACTGTAACAATTTCAGGTCGTACAAATTTGATTGGAGTAAATGATTTTCAAATCGAGATCGTGCAATCCTACACATCAGGTGTTGTTCCACAAACATTTCAAACAAAAAGTCCATTAAATATTTCATCAGATGGCACATTTACATACACATTCTCAATCTCAAGTACAACAGATAGGTTTGGAAGCTACAGGGCAATAATATCGGAAAAATCATATAAAACAGAAGTAGACTTTAACGTAGTACAAAATCCAAGTATATTTGTTGCAAAAAATTCAGGGCCTTTGTCCATTACAACAGATCAATCTTCTTATGCAGTGGGAGACTCGTTTACTATTTCAGGTAGCATCGCATCAAACCAAGTCACAACAGCTACTAGTCTTGTTATTACAGTATTAAATGGAAATGGCACAGCTTTAATATCAAAAGCTAACCCATCTCCAAACCTTTCAGGAGGAATAGGAACAGGTGTGGTAAATACACCACTGACATTTTATGCATATCCTGATAGCAATGGTAACTACAAAATACAAGAAACATTGTACCGTAGCGTCTTTGGATCAGGTACGTATACATTAAAAGCCACATATAATAAATTGACAACTTCTACATCATTTTCAGTTTATGATCCATTAGCAGGAAATAAAGCCATAGTTGCAAGTACAGATAAACAAGTCTATGGCATTGGAGAAACAGTACATCTGACTGGTAAGCTGTCTAGTTTGGTAGATCCATCTTCATATACAGTTATGTTAACACTACCTGATGGTAGTATAATCATAAATCCATTAAAGATAGATAATGGATTCTTTTCTTGGGATTGGACCATACCGAATTCTTCAACTAATCAAGGAACTCTTGCAACTATAATCAACTCTGGCAGGCAAAATGTCATAACTATAGATAATTATCCAAACACATTTGGAATCTACAGAATAACAATTAGCTCAAATCATGCTAAAACAGACTTGTTCTTCGGTGTTTCTAAAAATCCACAATCAGAAACTACATTGTCACCATTTTTCCTAGAGACAGACAAGACCGATTATACCACTACTCAGATAGTACACGTCTTTGGTCAAGTAATACCTCAAGTTAACACTGCAACACTTGCACAAAATACCATGGTTAACATTATTGTATATACCAAAGCTGGACAGGTGGCCTCCAGAGAAACAGTACAAGTAAACGCAGGAGGTCAATTCCAAACTTCAATAGAATTGCGTCCTGGAATCTTTGAAACTGGAACATACAAGATATACGGAAACTATCTTGGAGCAGTTACACAGACAACCTTCAACGTGACTAATCCGTTTACTACATCATCAAATAAGCTTTCATTGTTGTTGACAACTGATAATGACAAGTATCTTCCAGGTCAGACTGTTTTAATTACTGGAAGAACAAGTTTCATAATATCAATTAACTCTGTTGATATTTCTGTTGGTCTTGCAAATGATACCATCATAAGTGAAGGACAAGTGGTATCAAAGGCAGGTAATGTATTGCCAAGAGCTAAGGTACCTTTTGATCAAACAAGTTCTTTTAGTTATAATTATAAAATTCCTGATAATGCCAAACTTGGAAACTATACTGTAATGGCTAAAGTTCCCTTTGGTGTGTTTAGTACTTCATTCCAAGTTGTAAGTCAATTACCAAATGTAGTAACACCTCCTCAAGTAAATGCAACTCAAGGAAACACAACACAAACAATTTCACAAGGAAATGCAACACAAGGAATACCACAAGTAATCACTCCATCTATAAAACCAAGTACAATTGGACCTACTCAGAAAACAATTCTTTCCAATACGAAAACAATTGACAAAGTAAATAGAATAACAGATTCGTTTATTCCAATAACCATTAAGGAAAAAACTATTGGAAACAGTACATTTTATCCAAGAATGATTGATGGACTGCTACGTGTAAATTCTGGTGATGAATCAAATGTTAATCTTAAGGTGAGTTTGGAAGATGGAACCTGTTTGATTGGTCAAGACTCTAATTGTAAGATTACAGGCTCTACACAAAACTCTGGCTCATTATATCAAACAATCCAAATAGGCAACCAAAACTTTTTGTTTGGGTACACCGGTTCTGGCGCTAAGTTGGAGAAATTTACAATCTTGCCAGCAGATGCAAATGGAGTAATTCAGGATGGGCAATTTAATGTACAAATTCTAAAGAAAGACCAGCAATCTAGATTCTACTACCAGATTACCTACGTGTCTAAATAGGCATAATTACAAACGTCAACACTTCTGCTAGTTTATTATACATCTTATACAAGATAAAAAATGATATAATGCAAATTCAGGTTTTAATGTTCAAGCAAGACGATCCAAAAAAATGCACTGCTGCAAAGCTTGTAAAATTTGGGATTGCAAAAAACGTAAGAAGCACTTTATCAAACACTTTGATTTTAGATCCATTTGCAGATAGAATGATTTTAAAAAATGATAGGCTTGTTGCTAATTCTATAACTGGAATTGATTGTTCATGGGAATTTGCACAGGAAACATTTGTAAAAACATTTTCTGGTATACATAGAAAACTTCCACCACTTTTTGCTGGTAATCCAGTTAATTATTCAAAACTAAACAAGCTTACAACAGTGGAAGCAATAGCTGGCTCTTTGTTTATTATGGAGTTCAATGATCTTGCACATGAAATGTTAAACAAATTCAAATGGGGACATACTTTTTATGATCTCAATAAAAATCTCCTTGAAGACTATTCTAAAGCACATTCAGAGGAAGAGATTAATTCTATCCTAAAAGAATATGATATTTACGATATTGCTGTAGAGCGTCATTAGGAGGTCTTTTAATGTATAAAGAGACAAGTAGAGATTTATTCAACCATTTTTTCCACACGGATAGGTAACAATGTCTACCGAAAAACAATCACCTGGTCTTGTACGTAGTTTATCATTACTTGATATTACAATGGTAGGAATTGCTGCAATGATAGGTGGTTCAATATTCAATCTGGTAGGACCTGCCATACATGAAGCTGGTCCTGCATTAATTGTAGCCTTTGTATTTAGTGGAGTCATTAGCTTCTTTACTGCATTAACCTATGCTGAACTTGGTTCTGCCTTTCCAGAAGCGGGTGGCGGTTATAGATGGGTAAAAGAAGGGCTGCCAAGGCCAAATGCGTTTATCAGCGGATGGACAGCGTGGTTTGCTCACATGATTGCAGGAAGCTTGTATGCGGTTTCCTTTGGATCATTTTTTGGAAGCCTGCTTACAAACATAGGAGTTTCATCGGAATATGGTGGAATATCACTTGAGAAAATTATTGCCACAATTTCAATAATAATTTTCACATATGTAAATTACAGAGGGGCTTCACTTACAGGCAAAGTTGGAAATGGACTAACAATTATGCAGCTTGCAATCATTGTGGTTCTGATCATTGCAGGTATTTATGCACTGAGTTTTACCAACCCTAACTGGACAGCAAACTTTCAGAATTTTTTGCCAAAGGGAATAACAGGATTAGTTTTAGGAATGGGAATTACCTACATTGCTTTTGAAGGCTATGAAATAATTGTACAAACCGGTGAAGAAGTCAAAAATCCAAAAAAGAATATTCCAAAAGCAGTTTTCATTACACTTGGAGTTGTTACGGTTCTTTACGTAGTTTTTACATTTGCTTTCCTTGGTGGATTGGATCCGGCAAAAACTGGTAAAGATGCATGGAATTTCATTGGTGATTATCAAGAGCTGGGAATAGCACAAGCCGCAAAAATTCTGCTACCTTATGGGATGATCGCGGTACTAGTTGGAGGTCTAGTCTCAACTATTGCTGCACTAAGTGCAACTACATTTTCCTCAAGTAGAGTTTCGTTTGCCATGGGAAGACAGTACAACCTTCCTTCCATTTTCAGCTCTGTTCATCCAAAATATCATACTCCGCATTTTGCAATAATTGCATCAGGTTTTATCATGCTTGTAATGGCAGTATGGCTTCCAATTGAACAGCTAGCACTTGCAGCTGGTGTGATGTTCCTATTTTTATTTACACAAGTAAATTGGGCAGGAATCCAAATCAGAAGACTCTATGGTCACAAACTTGACTATGGATTCAAAATCCCATTCTTTCCTCTTATGCCAATTATAGGCATATTTTGTAAAGTGGGACTTGCAGTATTTCTTTTAATATATAATCCATTAAGCTGGGCAATTGCTATTGTCTGGATACTGATTGGATTTTCGATTTACAAATTGTATATTGCAAAAAGGGAGATTGAACACTATGCACCATTAGTTGCAAATGAAGGCCCACTTCATAGAAAGGATTATCGTATAATGATTGTCTCTAACAAGAAAACTGTTGAAAAACTAATAAAAATAGCATCAGCAATTGCAAAAAATAAAGATGGAGAAATCTCTCTTCTAAGTATAGTAACGATACCTATCCAGATTCCTCTTTTTATGGGACAGGGATTTGCGGAGCCTGCCATGCGTTCAGTTGGAGACATGAAAAGATCTTTACCTGACTCCTTAGATTACAGATATCTGGTAAGATTAACACATGACACAACAGAAGCCATCCTAGCTACTGTTGAAGAACAAGGAATTAACTTGCTTGTGATGGACTTCTATGATCTTAGAAACAATAGAAAATTGCTATCACTTACTACGTGTAATATACTTGGAGTACATATCAAAAAAGAATTTGAAAAAGAACTCTCCCATGTTGTGGTATCATATGATAAGGGAAGACACTCAGACCTAGGACTTGAAATAGCTAGTGCATTTTCTAATACTTTGGGAAGTAGTATACGAATTGTAAGAGGCGTAGTTGAATCACCTGAAGAAGAGCGTGACATATTGGCAAAAATTAATGAAAAGATGTTTGATTTAGATCTAAAAAAAATTCCAGTTGAAAGAATCTATCCAACAACAGAAGATATTACTAAAGATTTGTTGCAAAACCTAAACAAAGATCCGGAGATTGTCATAGTAGGAGCAGGAAATCAATCAGACCAAGCTTTTAGTCCAAAAACATTGGCGATTATAGAAAAATCAGCTTATAGTGTATTTGTTGTGCGTGACTCTAGGTTCTCAAACATGAGAGCTAGATATTTTTGGCATATGGTTGCCCCTAGACTTAGAGAAAATAAATTCATCTACAATATGTATATCGAGACCATGAAATTGATGGCTTTTGTGAGAACAAAGAAGAAACCTATCTCACACGAGGATTATTTTGAACCAAAAATGTAATCCTTTGCATCTTTCTCTTCTGTTCTAACAATGTTAAAATAGAAATTTCTTGTTATGATTGCCAAGGTGCGAGCTGGTGAACGAGCTACTGCTAAGGCAGAGGAAACTCCTCCCTCCATGCAGTAAATGTGATCCAGAGATGGATAGTCAGAGATGGCTGGCAACAGAACAGAAAAGAATCCGACCCGGCGTACTGTGATGGCAAAACCTGAGGTTTCCGGTAAGGAGTGAAAAAGCTGACCCGCAGGGAGCAAGGCCAAACAAAACTAAAAGCGCTGCACTTGGTTTAGGTAGGCCGCATAGCTGAATCTCGTGAAAACAGAAGGAGGGTTACGTCTAGCACGCACCATTTTATTTTAATTGGAAAATTTGGTTATTGTGCTTATTTTTTATCGAACTTGTCAGCCCAGTGTTTTCTGTCCTCGTACTCTAGTGTTCTAGCTGGACCTGTATCTTTTGGTCTGTTGGCATTATCCTTTAGTTTTTTGTTACTCCAAACTAAAACTCCAGCTGCAACAACAGCACCAAAGATTGCCATTCCATAGATTATTCCAACTGGAAATCCTCCACTTGATGTGTCCCCTCCTGTAGATCGTGGAGTAGTACCAAATGCCGGTGTACCGCCTACACTAGTTGTAACTGCATGACCCTCTATGTTGACTGTAGCAGAACTTGCATGTTGGATTGTTGTAAGTTTGTAATTAGTATCTGTGGAAAAATCAATAGTATTTTGTGTTGGTTTTTGAGATCCCGTGTCAAGGCCACTTTGTCCCATGGCGTAGGTTGTTATTGCCACTTTTTGTCCTTTATACCCATAGCTGCTAGTCTCAGATATTATAAATGCCGGATCAAAAAGATGATTCCATTGATCAATTGGTACTTGTAATATGCTACTTGCATCAATCAAATTATTTTTCAAGGCATCTTCTGCCTTTGTTCCTTGGATATTAGAATAAACATCTGGTACTACCTTTTTCATAAAGCTGATTGGAGTATTAATTTCCACATCACCATATTTTGCGGTTTTTATGATAACTGGATCTTTTATTGTAATTCCCATCCATACCGCGTCAATTATTGTCGGGTCAGTATCACTAGCTCCTTTTTTTATGACATAACTTGTCAAAGTTGGAATTAATTGAAGATTGTAATCAATTGATGCTGACTTGGCATCACCCACAATAGCTGCACTATACTGTACGGTCAAGTCTGTTATGATTACCGGGCTTTTCTGATCACGTGTTAGTGCTGTATTTAGTTGATGTATCAAATCTTGAACACTTGTGTTGTTAGAGTTTTCAGTAAAACTTATGGCATAATTCTTGCCTGCCAAGAGATCCTTTAGTTTACCACCATTTGGATATTCGATAAATGCTGATTCCAAAAACTTGAAGGTTGCTGGTGCAGGAGTACCAGATGCACTGAGATTTACAGAAAGATCAGAAGTTGCCCAAATTGGAGAAATGCCGCCAAAAACTAATAAACCAATTAATCCTAATGCAAAATACCTATCCATAGTCACGTTCAGACTACTTTTAGGGTCAGTAATAAATCTTATCGTAAATACTATCAATAAAATTGAAAATCTGTTTTTGTGGCAAAAGTAATATTGTGCATACTAACATTACCAATCTTCGTAGGAAATTGAAAAAATGATAACAATACTTGCAGGGGGCACTGGCTCCGTTAAACTCGTCAGAGGAATATCCTCACAAACAAGAGATATCAACGTGATATCAAACGTTGGTGATAACTACTGGCTTTATGGTATGTATATTTGTCCTGACATTGATACAATTCTTTATGGACTTGCTGACTTGCTTGATGGAGAAAAAGGATGGGGAATAAAAAAAGACACCTATAATTTCTTACGTCAAATGGAAATGTTAGGAGAAGAAACTTGGTTTAAGATTGGTGACAGAGATGCAGCAATTCATCTTTTACGAACAAACATGCTCAAAAACGGCAAAAACCTATCTGACATTACCACATGGCTATGTCAAAAATTTGCTATTGATATAAAAATAATTCCTGTCACAGATAATACTGTGGAGACAAGAATTGTGACAAACAAAGGTGATCTTCACCTTCAAGAATTCTGGGTAAAACACAAAGGACAAGACAATGTAGAGGGAATAAAATATCTTGGGGCAGACAAGGCTAGAGCAAATCCTGCAGCTGTTAATGCAATACATGACGCTAAACTGGTTATAATTGCACCAGGAAATCCGCTGACAAGCATAGGACCTATTCTTTCAATTAAAGGGATAAAAAAAGAACTATCCAAATCAAAAAAGAAAGTTGTTGTAGTAAGCCCGCTGATTGGAAATAGCTCCGTTAGTGGACCTGCTGCTAAATATATGGAGGCAGCCGGCATGGAGGTATCAGTATATGGGCTTGCAAAAATGTATTCTGATGTAGCTTCTCATATAGTGATTGATTCTTCTGATAGACTTTTAACAAGAAAAATAGAAAATTTGGACATGAAAGTATATGAAACTAAAATAAAAATGAAAGACAAAAAAGACGAGGATTCTCTTGCGTCTTTTATTTTAAAACAAGTGCATGTCTAAATTACGTACAGGCGCAATTGTTCCAGTAAAAACTTTTTCAAAAGCTAAAACGCGACTAAACTTGTCATACGAAAAAACAGAAGATCTTTGTAAGATAATGCTAGAAGAGGTCTTACAAACAATTTCACAATCTGACATCATAGAAAAAATTACGATTGTAAGTAAAGATGAATCTGCCTTTAAGATTGGAAAAAAATTTGATGTTGTTGAAATCTATGATGAAAAAGAACAAGGTGTAAACAGTGCAGTTGCAATAGCAGACAAGTATTTTTTAGATGAGGGATTTGGCGCTACAATCGTGTTTCCTCAAGATGTTCCTCTCATGCAAACCGAGGATATACAGACGTTGTACGATTTTCGAATGCCTGAAAAGTGTGTTCTTGTAGTGCCATCTCGACGATTTGATGGGACAAATGCGCTATTTAGAAGCCCAGTAGATGTCATGGAAACTCATTATGATGAGGACAGCTACAAAATACATCTAACTACTGCAAATAATAAATCTACAAAATCTGCGTTAGTTTTGATTAGACGGATAATGCTTGATGTAGATGAGCCAGAAGATCTTCAAACTATTTTAAAATATTCAAAACCGTCAATTTCAAAAATGCTTGAGGACTTGTTAATCTAATGTTTAATTTTCAAAACTAAATTCTAGATTATAATTGGTATTAGCACATTCAGACTTGAGTTATGGTTGATTCTTTTTTTGATTTTATGTAGTTTAATGTCATGCCAACAATGGCAATTCCGCCTGCAATCAAAAGTAACGCCTCTAATGTATTTGAAAATGGATCTGAAAACTCGCCTGTAATTGGAGACTGGGTCATTTCAGATATAAAATAAGCATATGAAAATATGAAGTAGTTTGTTGCCCAATGAATTAAGATGGCAGATGCAAAACCATATCTAAAGTAAACCCAACCAATTATTATTCCTGCCACAGTTGCTTGAACAAACTTACCTGCACTCCATGGTGTACCTGAAATAATATGTGCAGCTCCAAAAAATATGGCAACTGTTATAATCAGTGCTATTACTTTTTTGTAATTTGTAACTTCCAAATTTTTTGATGGATGCCAAAGTGACTTGAAAAAATGTTTTAACGATGCTTTATGGGAAAACATGGCAAAAAGTGGAAGACCAATAAGTAGAACTCTAAAACCAACTTCTTCACTTAATGGTGATGTTGAGATTTGAAAGAATTGGATTAATCTATTTTGGGATGAGGGCGGTTCTATATTGATACCAAAACTGTGTTGAATAAAGTCAATAATTAGAGAAAAGACAATTAAAATAGAAAACCAAGTTATCATGCTCAAAAGTGTGTTGTTTTTGATATTCTGCCAGCCTTCTATCATTACCAAGGAAAGTGCTTTCATCAAGCTTCGCTGAGGGCCAGACAATGAAATGGCGAACAAAACAAGATAGATGCACCACATAACAATAAAACCATCGCCAATCTCAAAATGAATTGGCAGCTTGAATCCTATGCCTCCAAGAAAAATATCTACTCCTTCAAGGGGGTACTGAAAGTTAATTTCTTTTCCTAGATTTGAATTAAAAACAACATATGCACCGATGGGAAAAGAAATGATCATCATACCAAAGATAACTGATGCTAGTGCAGAATATGGAATAGCTATAACGCGTTGGAATTTATCTATTTTTAACAAGTCTCATTTAATGAACTTCAATACTTGCTTCTGGAAATCCAAGTTTGACTAGAGTAGTTTTGATTGTATCTCTGTGGTCACCTTGAAGTAAAATATATCCGTCTTTTACTGTGCCACCACATGCATATTTTGCTTTTAATTCTCTAACGACTTTAGCTAGATCATTCATCTTTGGATTAATTCCCTCAATCATTGTCCCTTTTTTCTTAAAACGTCTCTCTTCAAGACGAACTACAATTTGAGTAGCGTCTTTTTCAAGTTCTCCGCAGGCACATAAATCGTCAGGAAGTCCGCATGTATTGCAGATTACTGCCATTCAAAATAAAAACTTGGTTTCCTACTATTAAGCCTTGTTCGATTACATTTTTTACTTGGAAATTCCCAAATTAGTTTGTGTCTACAGATCTTACTAAAAAAGCGGTTGAAATGCTTCTAAAAGGTGCAACTCTTGTAAGTGATCCTTGTCCATATTGTAAGGGAGTACGTATAATGAAAAATGGTAGTGCATTATGTGTAAACTGTGGAAGAGAAGATAATGAAGAAAAAATACCAGAAAAAATAGAAGAAAAATCTAGTGGCGATCCCCTACTTGCAGGCCTTGAGCAAAAACTAAAGGAATTAACTAAAGAACTTGAACATGAAAAAGATCATCAAAAACAGCAACAGATCCTAAAATCAATCAATGATATCATAAATATTAAAGAGAAGATCAAAAAGATCTAGCACAAAAGTATTTATGTAAAAATCATGCGAGTTATAGTAACATGAGTAGCAAGAAATCGGCACCGCTTCCAGCATCTAGTGCGGGTCTGTTGAGATTCTTTGAGGACGAAACAAAAGGATATAAACTAAGGCCAGAAGTTGTCGTGGCTATTCCAAGTGCATTGATTGCCATCTCGTGGATATTAAAAATATTTTTCCTACCATGACCGAAAATGCTGATAATGTATCTCGTATACATAAGAGATACTCATTAACAACTCTAACTCCCTCATCACATTATCTTTCTCTTCTAATTTCTATAGTAGTAACATCTGCAACTGTAACACTTGCATTATTTGCATATTTTAAAACAAGTGACAAAATATTTTTCAGTTTGCCCTTGTCAATTGCAGTACTTTATGGAACACAGCTTCTAGACGCGCGTTTGCTAAAAACAGAATTTTCCAAAATTGTCCATCTGTCTGCATTTGGAAATCTATTGTGGTTTGTAACACTCCTTGGAGGGTTTGTATCTGCACATGTTTTTTCAAAACCTGAACTATTGCCAATCTATATCACAGAAGGAATGTTTTTGTTTGCAAGCTTTAGAATTGGACTTTTTACATCTGTCATGGGAGCAAAATTAAAAACTGCATGGGCAGTTTGTCTTATTCAACCATTGGCAATGTTTTTTGCATTCGTACCATTGGAATCTTGGATTCCTATGCTTTCAAATTTAAAAGTTATAGGATATGGTCTTGTGTTTTTATTTCTTGCAACAGCTTGGACGTTATTATCAGATAGAGCCGCTGGCATCAAAGTTCCAAGAACCCACAAAGTATTACAGGCTTACGTGGCAGCTTGGACAAGAAACGATCCTTCCGAAATGGAAACTTTGATGGAAGAACGCTCACAACCCACCAAAGTATCGACATTTCAAATTTTATTTAAAACAAAAAACAATGAATGTAGACTAGTTGTACCCGATGTACATCCAGGACCATTTCATCCAATTGGGGGAAGCAACATTCCATATTTGATATACAAAAATCTGAATTACTCTGCAATGGTTATGCATAGCGTCTCTGACCATTCTCTTAACTTGCCATCAAAATCTCAAGTTGACGCGTATCTTTCGAGTCTTACCAAGAGTTCTATAATTCACAAAGGCTATGATTGCACAAAACCTGTTATAGTTCAAGTAAACAAAGCCCGTGCAGTTGGAATGCTCTTTGGTAAAACTGCAGTTTTGATTTTATCATTATCGCCACATGGGATGGAGGACGTGCCGCTTTATGTTAAAAGTGAGCTTGAACAATATGGAAAAAATCGTGGATTTGAAAAAATCTTAATTGTTGATAGCCACAACGCAATGGGAGAAGAAATTCTAAAACAAGATTCAGATGATCTCCTTAAGGCGGCAAAATCAAATCTTGATACGTTGATAACAAAAGAAGCATATCAATTAGAAACTGGATATGCAAACTCGGAAAATTTGAAAATTCAGGCAGACGATCTTGGTCCTGGCAAAGTAGGAATAATGTGTATGAAAATCAATAATGAAAAATTTTTCCTTGGTTGGGCAGATTCTAACAACATGAAAAATGGTTTGCGTGAAGAAATTGTAGCATCGCTTTCAAAATCTGGATATAATTTACTTGATATCTGCACCTCTGACTCTCACTACAAGGCAAGAGAGGCAAGAAACAAGTATGGTTATTTCTATTTTGGAAGCTTGTCTGAATCTCAAGAAGTTGCCTCTTGGTATCTAAATCTGGCAAAAAAGGCAGAGCAGAATCTCGCCCCTGCAATGTTTGAAACTCTACAACAGGAAACAGATGTCAAAGTAATGGGACCAAAACAGCTTGAGAACTATTCAAAATCGCTTGATAGGGCAATGAGAATTACACAAGGATTTTTGATAGGAACTACTGCTTTCTTTTTATTCACTTTGCTCTAAAGTGTCCATCTCTTCTAAATTACCATAAAATTCATCGCAAAAAGAATCTAGCTGAAATATGGGTATTATAGGAACCTTGTTGATGAATTTGACTTCTTCTTGGTATAGCGTTACAATGGCAGGAAGTGCTGCCCGTACCCTTTCTTTTGTAACATAGTGTTTTGTTCTTTCAATCTGTTTTTTGACTGCGGTCTCTAATGCAGAGTAACTTAGCCTTTTCCAATGTTTACAGTCTATGAGAATTGCTACGCCTGTTTTTATCCCGATGACATCTATCTGCATTCTTGGTTTTGTTAAAGTTAGATTTCGCGTGACATCAAATTCTCGTAATTCTAAAATTTCTGAAACAAGTGCCTCAAAATCCTTCCAGTCTAAAATCTGTGAAATTTCGTCAATTGGAGCACCCATTCTTAATGCAAGTAAACTGGTTTTTAGTTTGTCATTATCTTGAAAATGTATTTGATTGTCATGAAAAGTTCCGATACCATTTTGAATAAAGTTGTCTAGTATTTGTCTTGCAGTTTCATCACTGGTCTGCGTTACAACACTAAAGTCTTTTACAGATAGTCCTCCTGGAATTATTCCCCTGATGCCCTTGACTAACGTCTGAATATTCAACAATCGTTGGTTTATTTTGCATTTATAAAATATTATTCATAAAACCTGATTAGAAGATAACCAGCAAATGTTATACTAGGAATAATTTTGAACCTGTTTATCAAAAAGACACCTTGTGTTTTTAGCCTATTTCTTATTCTTATATACAGTTTTAAGCAAAACAGTGCATGAATCCACTTTTAATACTATGTGGTATTGTTTTTGTTTTCAGTTTTACTCTTGCTTTTGCTGACAAGGGAACTTATGTAAACAAGATACAATTCATCCAATATTCTGATGATAATACGGCACTTGAAGAAGTAAAACATGGAAATCTGGATATTTATTATTCTCCGATCCCTTTTGACAGAATTGCTGATCCTCAATCACGAGAAGGCCTGAAAATATTTCAATCAACGGGTCAATCGTACAGTCTTCTTGTAAATCCAGCTCCATCTGAAAAATTCAATCCTTTCTCAATAAAAGATGTTAGATTTGCACTAAATTATTTGGTAGACAGAAACCTAATCATTGATGAGCTTCTTGGCGGCTATGGCGTACCAATGGTTTCAGCATACAGACCATTTGATCCTGATTATCTTTTGATTCTGGGTGAGCTTGAATCACTTAACATTAGATATAATCCTGCATTGGCAGAACAAATGATCTCAGATTCTCTTACAAAGGCTGGAGCGCAAAAGATTGACAACAAATGGTACTATGATTCAAAACCGATAAAAATTACAATTTTTATTAGAAGTGATGATCAAATACGAAAATCAATTGGTGAGATAATTTCTTCACAGCTGGAAAAAATTGGATTTTCTGTAAAAAAAGATTATGGTGATTTAAACAAGGCATTTACAATTGTATATGGTTCAAACCCGTCTGATGTAAAATGGAATATCTACACTGAGGGGTGGGCATCAAGTGGCTTTGTAAGATATGATTCAGTTCTTACTGCACAGATGTATTCGCCATGGTTTTCTAACATGCCTGGATTTAACAATCCATCATATTGGAATTACAAAGATGATTACATGAATTCTATTTCACAAAATATCTTTACAGGAAATTTTACATCAACAGATCAAAGAACAGAATTATTAAAAAAAGCAGTAGATGAAGGCATAAAAGAATCTGTTAGGATTTTTCTTGTAAGTAAAATTGATCAGTATGTGTCAAACAAAAAAGTAGCTGGAATAATAAATGATTTTGGTGCAGGAATTACAAGCAGGTTTACTCCAATTAATGCAAGGGATAATTCTGATTCTCTGACAATTGGGGTCAAAAAGATTTACCAAGGTGCTTGGAATCCTGTTGCAGGTTTTAGTGATTCTGCAAGCCAGCAAATTTTGGGCGCTATATCTGACCCGGGAAGCTTCAAAAATCCATACACTGGAGTAACCATTCCTGTTCGCTCTAGTTGGAAAGTGGAAACTGCAGGGCCAACTGGCAAGCTAGATGTGCCATCTGATGTGATAAAATGGGATCCCACTAAGCAAAAATGGATTCAAGTTGGCAATGGTATGAAATCTACAAGCAAAGTAACATTTCTTCTAACATTTGGAAACTGGCATAATGGCCAACCTATGGATATGAATGATGTCTTGTATTCGATTTATTTCCTATATCAGTGGGGGGCAGAACATTCAGAAAATAGCAAAACATTTGATTCGGAATATTCGCCAAAGGCAAATCAAGCAGCAAAGACGCTAATTGGAATTAGAGTTATTGATAAAAACACAATCGAAGTTTACCAGGATTATTGGCATTTTGATGAAGGCGAGATTGCTGATTCCGCAGGCGTGTTTCCTTCTATGCCTTGGGAGATATTTTATGCAATGGAAAAATCTGTGACTGATGGTAAGGTTGCGTTTTCAAGATCAGAAACTGTTAGCAAAAATGTTGACTGGCTTTCGTTGCTTGTTCCAAATGACGCAAATATGATCAAGTCATCTCTCGAAGATTTTTCAAAATCAAATTCTATTCCAGTTGCTTTAGCAGGATTTGATAAAAATTCCCAATACTATTCTGATAGGTATTCCGCATCTGTATCATGGATTGAAAAGCATAACCATGCGATAATAAGCAATGGACCGTTTTATCTGGATAGCTATTCTCCAGAGGCTAGAATCATAACAATAAAGGCATTTGATGATCCCACATATCCATTTGGGACAGGTTACTGGAAAAAATTTGAGAACATTAATGTTGCCAAGATAAATGGGGTTGATGTTCCTACAACTGTTTCATTAGGTAAAGAATTGACGATTCCAATTTCGGTCACATCTAATTGTACGATTTACTATTATTTCTTAAATGCCGATGGTAAAATGGTAGATTCTGATATTTTGCAATCTGAGACTGGAAACACTACTATTGTTTTACCAAAAGAAAAAACATCACTTTTGAGTATGGGTGCAAATGACTTGAAGATATTTGCAGTATCAGAATCTGCTCTCAAACCTGATATGTTCTATACCAGCTTTTTAGGAATACAGGGTGAAAATCTAACAATTCCTCAGAATATTGTACCTACCCCTGGGATCTCAATTGTTGGTTCTGACTATATTGCAGTTGGTATTGTCTTGGCAGCGATTGCTATTGGAATTGTAATGGTGTTAAAGAAAAGAAAGAAACCCTAGATGTTATTAACTCTACAATAGTTATCAGATAAAGATGAGCTTCACACAATTCATCATAAAAAGAGCAGTAACAATGTTTGGTGTGCTCATGGTCACACTGCTCATTACTATCGCACTTGTCGGTTCAAACATGGATGCCATTTTAAAACAAAGTGTTGCACTTGAGATAAGGCAGCAAGTTACTGATAACAAACATCTTGTCGCAAGTTTCAAAAATCCGCAAGAACTTGATGCGTTTGTAGAAAACCAAATTAAACAGAGAACAGACGCATTAGGACTTGACAAACCTTGGTACTACCCACCAAGACTAGGACTTTCAATGTACAAGATACTGACACTTGATTTTGGACATGCAAAATTTCTTACTAGTGATACTGGTTCATCTGATGTAAAGGGTATCATACTTGAGAAGATGCCTAGAACAATTTTACTTTTTACAACTGCTACTTTGATAAGTTCATTAATTGGAATATTTCTTGGTGCGTTTTCCGGAAGCAAGATAAACTCAAAGCTAGACAAGACAACATCTACTTTTGCTATCATTAGTAGTAGCTTTCCAGTCTGGTGGATAGGCATGCTTATGATCTTTGTATTTGCGTTTGTGTATCAGATTTTTCCAGCACGGGCAACGCCATTAATTCCTGTAACAGATCCCGGATACATTGGTTCACTCTTGTATCATATGACACTTCCACTAATCACACTAGTACTGATTGGGTTTGGTTCATGGGCATATCTGGTAAGGAATTTCATTGTTGGAATTATGCAAGAAGATTTTGTGACAGCAAAAAGAGCAGCTGGCATTAGTGAGAGAAAAATAATCTATTCACACGCACTCAAAAACGCAGCACCGCCAATTATTACTGTTCTAGCATTGAGTCTCTCAGGTTCGCTTGGCGGTGCTATAATTA
Organism: Nitrosopumilaceae archaeon; assembly: GCA_035935115.1. Lineage (GTDB taxonomy): Archaea > Thermoproteota > Nitrososphaeria > Nitrososphaerales > Nitrosopumilaceae > TA-20. Next base: position 126,427 of record DASYXK010000005.1, on the reverse strand, counting down.
CAGAGGCAGTATTTGATTGGCCAGGAATGGGAAGGTTGTACTATGAGGCAATCAACGTTCTTGATTTGCCTGTGATAATTGGTGAAACCTATGTCTTGACCGCGTTTTTCCTTGTAAGCATATTCTTGGCAGATGTTTTGTATGGTTACTTTGATCCAAGGGTGAGAAAAGGATGAGTTTTTCTTCAAAAGAAATCTGGCGTGAATTTTCAAAAAATAAAATCGGTCTGGCTGGAATAGGGATACTTGTAGTCCTTTTTACAATGTCAGCAATAGCTGCTCTCACCATCCCAATAGAGAGTTTCAAGGAGTGGAATGATCCGTCAAGCTGGCTAACTTTTCCAAAATCTGCTCTTCCTGCATGGACAAATTATTTTCTTTCAGAAAAAATGCCAGAGCATATGATTTTACAAAACCCGCAAGTTGCATCACAAAATGTTGGGAACATATTTTTGACTAGTAATATTTTTGGTGTTGATTATAATTATGATAAATTTCCAAGTGATTTCATCTACGAGTATACTGCAAAATATACAGGATCACCATTGTTACAAATTTGGGTAACAAGACCGGATGGAAAAGAACTAGAATTGATATCCATATCGCTCCCACAATCAAAAACTGAGACATCATATCACGGGTTTATTTTTTCAACAGATGATTCCATGATGAAAAATATCAGAAAGACTCAAGACAGTTTTATGTTTCCAATTGATTCTTTGCTTGCACAGAATATTGTTTTTTCTAAGACTGGACAGAATAGTGTATTAAGCGGACATTATTTTTTCAAAGTAAATCTGTATAGCATTAATTCAAAATCAAGCCTTCAGACTTCTAAATTCATTTTGGGAGGAAAAGTATATGGTTTGATGGGAACTGACGAGCTTAGGCGAAACCTGACTATTGGATTGTTATGGGGTACTCCACTTGCATTGTTTATTGGCATAACAGTAGCAATTGGCTCTGTAGTTATTGGATTAGTATATGGTGTATTTGCAGGCTACAAAGGCAAAAAAACTGACGAGTCATTAATGCGTCTTAATGATGTTATTTATGCCATGCCTGTCCTGCCACTTTTGATAATCTTGGCAGTAACAATTGGTAACAGTATTTTCTTAATTGTGGGATTTTTAGTTCTCTTTGGATGGGTAGGAATTGCAAAGGTTTCACGTAGTATGGCTTTACAGATTAAAACATTACAATATGTAGAAGCTTCAAAGATAATGGGACAAAAAGACTACAAAATCATATTCAAACACATACTTCCTCAGCTTTTACCATACGCATTTGCTAGTATTGCAATATCAGTACCTGCAGCAATCACTACCGAGGCAGGTCTTAGCTTTTTGGGATTGGGTGATCCCACATTTCCAACATGGGGGCAAATTCTACATGACGCCAATACTTATGGTGCTGCGGCAAGAGGTCTTTGGTGGTGGATTCTACCACCAGGAATTATGATTGCAGTGACAGGCTTGGCATTTGTCTTTATTGGACATGCAATGGATGTGATAGTTAATCCTAGGCTAAAGCGGTAGGATTGAACTGCCTGATTATTTTTATTATTTCATCATTTAGCTTTATTGTATAAGCAGCTGCATTGGGATCTGTTTCCTGAGCCAGAGATTCAGCAAACTGTGTCTTGTCCTTTCCTCGTTGATACATACCGCCGGTTTCTTTTATACAAAGAGGAAATTTTTGCATCTTCAAACCGCTTTTTGTAAGATGTGCAATAAATTTTTTGTAATTTTCTGGCGAGTACCAATCTGATTTAGCTTCTTCACACAACATTATCCAAGTGTCTATTGTATTTTGGAATAATGCCTTTTTTCGCAGTTCTTCAAGTGTCATGGTAATGATGCTTCTAAAAGTCAGCTCTTTTCATCTTAGAACCACATCTTGGACAAGAACCGCCCTTGTACCTGTTGTTGCATGTAAGGCAAATGTATTTTACACCTTGACTCTGTCCAAAGAATCCGCCACTGCCACCAGGGTCACCACCAAATCCGCCGCCCATTCTCTTTAATGCTCTATTTCTTAAGAACAATGGAAATACAATGAAAATAGCTAAAGCAGCCATTAATCCAAATGGCCACGGTAGGATCATTTGTAGTCCTATACTAACAGCCAAAGAACCGAAAAGGAAAATTAAATATGATTTGTAATTAATCAACACTTCATCTTGTTGCAAAAAGCTTATAAGTTTTTGTCATAATTGGTCTAGACTTATTGTGATTTCTAGTATGTTTCCATCTCGATCATATGCAAAAATGTCATCATCTTCATATGGTGATTGGACAATCAATGAAACAAATCCAAAGAAATTGTGCAGATCTGTAACTGATGGTTTTGCAGCACCGGATGGGTGAGAATGAACAGTACCAACATAGCTTGGATCAAATGGCAAAAACGAATGTGGAAATCCTGCAAAGGTAGGCCCATGATGGGAAAAAGGTGGAATTACCAAACCATCTATGGATATGATACCTTTTTTAGATTTTCCACGTAAGATAAGAATTCCCTCATTGGGATGATTGAGCTTACAATAAGTCAGGATGCCATCGCGAGTATCTTTTGTTATGGTGACGGTTCGTTGCAGTTTTTCTTTTTTGAAGAAGATCATATGATTATCTTGGTATCCAAATTAATTAATCTTCGAAGAATATAAAATTCCATGCCTTACATTTTCAAAATTATTCTGGTTCGGGAAATTTCACTTAGCTTTGTCTCAACGTCATGAATAATCTGTGGTGGGCGTTTTAATTCATCAGAAATCTCTTTTTCTAGAGTTTTAAGAGATGATTCGGACTGTATTATATTCTCTTTTATTCGTGTAACTTTTTTTTCCTTCTCCTCTAAATCTCTAATATTAAAAATAGCAAATTTACTTTCAAATTCATTCATTTTTTTTGCTAGATTGTGTTTTAGATTGATGAATTCATCTAGCCTACTTATTGTCTCCTCGATTTGTTTTGATGCCTTTTGTGAATCTTTGACAGAGACATTGCCTGCTACAACAGATTTTACAGTTGCCTGTAATATTTCTATGATGGCATTCTTATTTTCACTTGTGATTACCTCAGATGGTTCTGCAACTAAACATTCCATGATGATTTTAAGAGGCTTTTCGAGAGAGGAAATATAGCTATATTTTCCAAGAGGTCTTGATATTTTTGAAAATTGCAAGTCGATTTCATTTTTGATGGCATTTTTTTCTGGCATTAAAGATTCTATGTCTTTTTTTACATTTAGGAATTCCTGATATTCCTTTGTTGATTTGAGGTTTCGTATGTTTTGTTCCAAATTAATAATTGTATTTTTATGATCTTCGATTTCTTTTTGTAACTCAATTAATCTGTGATTTTTATCTTCAATATCTTTTTTTAATTTTTTAATTTCTTCAATTGATTCTAAAATGTTTTTAGATGTTGCTTCAAAATTAGTGTATTCATCAACTAAAGCCTGTAGGTGTCTTTTGTTTTTGGCCATATCTGCAAGGTCTTCTTTGAGTTTGTCTGCATATTTTCTAGCAAAAACATGCATTACCCGGGAATTTACTCCCAAAGTATCTCCAATTCTTTTTAGCATCTGACCTGTCTGCAAATTTAAATTTGCCAAGTTTGGAAAAGTTTCTGGACTTGATAGATTTACTGCAGTTTCTCTTTTGAGTCCCAAAACCACTGCTTTTTTTCCACGTTCTATGAGTACTTTGAGGGATTTGTCAACGTCTTCTGCATTAAGATCATCGTTTTCAAACAGTGACATTGTTTGTATGATGTTTTTTTGTTCAATGTCTATTTGCGCTCTTATCGATTTTGCTTGCTCAATTATTTTTCCAAGTAACCGAGTTTCGTTTTCCTTTAAAATTGGATTGATATCTGAAAAGGAAATTTGCCTTTCATGTTTTGTTGATTCAACTGTCTCATTTGTCGATTTTTTCTTTCCCCATCCAAAAACCATAGAAATATCCCTATAACATTAAAGGCTTACAACATTAAATATTACACGATACAAATTACCCATGTGAGCGATACTAGGCTTATAATATTAGGCTCTGTTATTGCGTTTGCTGGTTTTCTTTTAGGGGGAATAACTGGCGCACAATATCAACAATATGTTATTCAATCTAGACAGTTTGATGTTTGCTATGATTATGCACCTGATGGCAATGCTATCAAAGTAAAGTGTGATGAAAAAATACAAGACATGTTTTTCGCTCTAGCATCATCATTAGGCCTGATTGGTGGGGGCGTATTTGTACTGGTAAAAGGCATTCGTGGAAAATGGGATCAGAATGTCAAAAGTGATGAAATGATTGGACCAAACAAATAGAACTGTTTGACATGAATTTTAAGTTCTGATTATTCCATGCCATACTAGAAATTCTATTCCTTTGACAAAATCGTTGTCTGAAATTTTATTTTCTGCCCACCATCTAGCATTATCCTTTATCCATGAGGGAATGACCTGACCACTTGATTCTCCAGATTTTGGAAGATTTTGAATTATTATGATATTATTTTGTAACATATACTGGATGCCACTGATAAAATCAGAATCAGATGTTTGCCCGTTTGCCCACCATCCTGCATTATTTTTAATCCATGATGGAATTATGATTGGTGTTTGTTCATTAGTGATTTTACTTACATCAACAATCTTTAGACCGTTACTTCTAACTTTGTCAATTAATGTTTCAAGTTGCTGAATTTGTTGAAGGTCTGGTTCATTTTGCGTTACAGTTCCATTATTTGCTGCATAATCTTGGAAGGAAATGGTAACTACTGCAAAACCATAATCATGTAAGCTATTCTGAATATTAGTAAATACCTCATCATTAGTTAATTTGTGTAATGCGCCATTGCCAGAATTGATATAGCCAGTTGAGACAGTTGCTGGAAATCTATGAATTGTATTGGATGTGGGATAAACTGTGTTATAGGTTAGGGTGTTTGTGCTAAGAAATGTAATGTTATTTTCATACATTGCGCTAAATGTATCATTATTAATTTTCCCATAAGGTGGAATAAAGACTGATGGTTTTATTCCTAATAGTGAAAATATTTTGTTATTTGATTGTTTGATAAATGAAGACTGTTCGTTCTTGTTATACGTAGTAAAATCTTCAAACTTCCAGCCGTTGTTTGCTACTTCTATTGATGGATTAATTTTGATTTCTTTTTGTAGATATCCTGTTAGTTTAACATCACTGCCAAAGGAATTTCCAATTATCCCAATTGTTAGACTGGCGTTTTTCTGCTGGAATGTATCGACTATCTTTGTTTGTACACTGTTTAACCAATAATCTTGAATGTTATCAAGTCTGAACGTTACACAATGACAATTTGGGATATTAGTTAAGGTAGTATTTTTTGTTATATTGAATGTTTGTGGTATATGATTTTTTGTAGCATTGGGTGTCTGTCCACCAATTTTTATTACAGATTGGTTTTTGAAAATTTGTATGATATTTTGACTTCCATTGATTGTTATTTTGGAATTACCCCACTCATTATTATTATTCAAGTTTATTGCATGAAACACATAATTCCCAACTTTTAGATTAGAAAAGTAAGCTTGTCCTTTTGCATTTACTGGAGAATCTCTAATTTTTTTCCCGTTGGCATCATATAATTCCACCAGAAAATTTCCATCTGAAGTACTGACTTTTTTAAATGAATCCTTGAAAACCTCTGCTGTCAATAAACTATTTACTATGGGTGGCCACAGTGTTACTATCTTGGCTTCTTGTGGAATTTCAGAAAGGATGAATACAGGATAATATGAATACAAAAGATTTTCTCCAATTGAAACATCTGCAATGTAATAGTTGTTTTGTAGGTTAGTTGATTGTACCCAAAAACGTATTGTTTGACCATTGTTGTCTGTTATACCCCGAGTCCACTGTCTTCCATCTTGAGATTTTATTGATATGTTTGCACCATCTATTGGAGTAAGTCCGTCATTATAGAAAACATTAAAACGCATTCCTCCGGGCAAAGGCATTGTAAGATCTAGCACTTCATGCATGCTCTCTAAATCCACATACCCTGTACTTGCATACATTCCGTTTGCATATACATCTACTTTGTACTTGTGTCCAATTGGAAGAGAAACTATGTTGTAAGGATTGGCAGAAAGTGATGAAATCTCTTTGTAAGGTATAGTGTTAAAATCTTGATACACTTTTAGTGTCATGGAAGAGTAATCTGCTCTGTCATGATTTGTGTATTTTACATCAATTTCAATAGAACCGGTGCTCTGATCAGCATAAACAAGAATGGGTTGTAAAATTATCAATACAAGAAAAAATGATGTAATGTATTTTGTAATTTGTTTTTTAAATAGGTTTTTCATTTTATCAAACACCAATCCTTTTAGCACTGGTCCACTTTGTCTTTGTTTTAAACAATGCTCCTAATGCAGCTTTTATTAGAAGAATATCTACTAATTGTTTGTATCCTAATACTAGAAATGGAGAAAATAGAATCAACTTGGGGTCATCTCTATCAATTCGTACTGCTAATGCTGACATAAAACATTGTAATATGACAAATAATGTGAACATTTGCAGTACAAAAAAACCATCACCATTGATAATTTCTATTATTGAAGTAACAATTACAGCAAGTCCTGCAAATGGTAACACTATCATTGAAATTATCATAAAAGGGAATGCGATTCTATACAAGAATGCATAGCGTGGATTTACTATTGTTTCAAAATGTCTTGAAAGTACTTGCACATTTCCCCTATACCATCTTTTTCTTTGTTTGTAAAAATCATGCAAACTCTGAGGAGCTTCTGTATATGCGGTTGCTTGAGTAGTTCCTTGAATTACAAATCCAGATTTTAAGACCTTTATCGTTGCATCAAAATCTTCAACTAGAGTATCTTTATGATAAGAACCTACTCCCTCAAGTACGGATTTTCTAAATGCGCCCAAGGCACCAGGAACAATAGTAATAGAACCAAAATAATCAAAAGCTCTTCTGATTATCTCGATTCCTGCTACATATTCTAGCGCCTGTGTCCAAGTAAGCCAGTTTACTCTATTTCTAATTTTAATATTTCCTGCAACCGCTGCAACATCTTTATCGTTTCCAAATCCTTTTACCATTTGCTTTAATGCTTGTCTGCCAATTATTGTGTCCGCATCAACTATTATGATTATTTCGCCCTTTGCATATGCAAGACCATAATTCATGGCAGAAGCCTTACCACCATTTTCTTTGTGTAGTACCTTAACTTTGTTTTTGTATCTATTTGTAACTTCTAGAGTTTTATCTTTACTTCCATCATCAATAACTATTATTTCCTTGTTTGGATAATCTGATTCTAACAAACCTTCTATTGTATGTGCAATGACTTTTTCCTCATTGTATGCCGGAACTAGAATACTTATCGATGGATAAACTACAGGATCTGGTATAATATCTTCTTTGTACTTGCTGTATACTGCAAGTGGCACAAACATCATTGTACTCCAAAATGTGATTGTCATTCCCCACAAAATTATGACCCTGTTTGGAGATTGCCAAATGGAATAACCTTCGTATGATGCAACCGATGCTAAAACTATGGGAAGTGCAATCATGATTATGGCAAATGGTGCTGGTATTTTTTTTGCATACTTGAATTTTGACGAGAGTTTTCCTCTTGCACTAAATAATTGATAAAACATGATAAAAGCCGCAAAAACAAGTGAGATCATAGTCAAGTTTGTACTCATTAGGTATACCGTATAAAACAACACAGAAAATATTGCGCAGACAAGAATTATCTGTACATGATCTAGTTTTGTCGTTTTAACTTTAGACATAATACAGATATATCAATGAGGTAGTAAAATAATCTCTTGTCAGAAAACACACACCATACAAGTAATATGCTAGCATTTAGATATTTTTTCGTATTACTCTAGATTAGATTTTTCCAATTCTAGACAAAGTTTTTTATAATTTTCTATAATTTCTTTGAAACCTAGTACTGTTGTTTTAATATTTTTTTGTGCCAACTCAAAACGCATTGTTTTTTCGATAAGATAAGATGCTTCCTTGGGATCTAAACCAGTATCTTCACAAATCTTATCAATATCGCTTATCAATTTCTGTAACTTTGTTTCTTCTTTACGTATTTTTTCTTTTAATTCTTTAACTAATACAGATTCCATTGATGATTCCTAGAGTAACATGTTCTTATAATAAAACTATGATTCATAATGAAAGAAAAAATCAAGGCGCCAGGTAAGGGATTCGAACCCCTGAGTGCAGAAGCACAACCGCTACCTTGTATTTGATCTCGAGGCGGTCACCGTACCACTTGGTTAACCTGGCAGCCTGTCTGCTCTCTTACTTTGGTAAATAAATACAGTTAGAATTAAAATGATCAAATATATAATAAAGGATATAAAGTAGACTATTTATTATAAAACAATTGAAAGCCCTAACCAAAAAGACAGTCTCCATCGAGTTTGAGGGCAAAAAATATGCGCTCTCAGATGATATGACCGTTGAAGAGTTTTTGATAGATTTGGGGCTACCAAAAAACAAAACGATCACTCTAAAAACAACAAAAGATGGCTTTGTGCTGGTTGAGTGTAAAAATTGATAATAGATAGTTTATTATTGATATCTTCTTCTTTAATATAATAATCTAAGGTCTGATGGTTAGATGCCAAAGTCCAGAATTTCTATAACAATTGATGGTAAGGTCGCCAAGGCAATTGAAAACTATTACAGGGAAAAAGTAAAGACTGCAGCTGAAAAAGGAGAAGCTATCCCAAAACTTTCAAACATTTATGAAGAAATCATAGAACGCGGTTGGGAAGCAAAATCTGGCACTCGTAAGAAATAGGAAAAGCAAAAATTCACTAGTTTTAATATCATTTTGTGGGTTTAGATCTAAAGGCGCTTTGCAACAGAGAAAAAACAAACTTGGAATCCTTTTCTTCCAAGATTGTAGCCATAGACGCGTATAATGCAATTTACCAGTTTTTATCCATAATACGTGGTCCTGAAGGACTGCCTTTAACAGATTCAAGAGGAAGAATTACCAGTCACATAACTGGTCTATTTTATAGAAATATCAATTTTTTATCACTTGGCATAAAGCCAGTTTATGTTTTTGATGGAAAACCACCCTCACTAAAATCTGCCGAGATAGAAAGAAGAAAACAGATCAAAAAAGACGCTACAATCAAGTTTGAAAAGGCACTCACCGAAGGAAAGTATGATGAGGCAAAAAAATACGCTCAGCAAACATCCATACTAAAAGATGACATGGTAGAAGACTCTAAACATCTTTTAGGACTTTTTGGTATTCCGTATATGCAGGCACCTTCTGAAGGTGAAGCTACTGCTGCTCATCTTACAATCACAGGACAAGCATATGCTTCTGCAAGCCAAGACTTTGACTCATTGCTATTTGGGGCAAAAAAACTAGTTAGAAACTTTACAAATAGTGGTAAAAGGAAGTTACCAAATCGAAATACTACAATTGAAATTGAACCTGAAATAATTGATCTGCAAAAAACACTTGTGGATCTTGGTATTACAAGAGAACAACTAGTTGATGTGGGAATTTTAATCGGTACTGATTTTAATCCAAATGGTTTTGAACGAATCGGCCCAAAAACTGCACTCAAAGCAATAAAAGAACACGGTAAGCTTGAATCAATTCCACAAATCCAAGAAAAATTAGAAGAGATTGATTACAACCAAATCAGGCAAATATTTTTGAAACCTAAAATTGCTAATGTAACAGAAATAAAATTTGGGGAAACTGATTTTACAGGAATTGTTAACTATCTATCTTCTGAGCGAAGTTTTTCTCGCGAAAGAGTGGAAACATCAATTAACAGGTTAAAAAAATCAATTGAGAAAAAAAGTCATACTCTAGAGCAATGGTTCAAATAAATAGCACAAGATCTTATTTCAAATCTAGTTTTCAAGCTTTTTGCGTTTTTCTTCTATTCTTTTCTCAGCCTCTAAACGTTCAAGCTTGTATTCGTTTAGGTCTACAAACTTGATTATACTGCCAAGATTTGGATGTGCTTTTTTTATAAATTTGAACATGTTTTGGGCAACCTTTCTGTAGTCTGGATGACCTTGCGGCACAGTTCTAAGCTCAATCAAATGAGTTGCTTCTCTTAAATTTAATCGCATGAAAAATGGATAATTGTAAGCAAAGTTTACCACGTATTGTGCTTGCTCTGGCATCTTCTGGTGTATTACATCAAAGACTTCTTTTGACTTGTACATGCAATCTTCAAAATCCTTTTTGATTCCAATCGACACTATTTCATCTGGAACACAAAATCCGTGATTTGTTGTAAGCAATTGTCTTTCTAATGTTAAGACTCGATGTCTGTGAAAATCACGGAACATTCCAAAGTTTGTTAAAAAATCAAAAGTATATTCTGTCATTTCAAAGGCACGGGGTGGTCTATGTCGCCTATTTTGACGAAGATTGGTAAATGACTGTATGATTTTTTTTCTAGTTGTAGGACCTATCTTCTTTACTTGAGCAAGTATGTCATTGTATGAAATTCCTTGTGCTTGTTCGTATAGTGTGGCAGAAATTATGTTCTCTTCTGCCTTTTTTGTTGATTCAAAATCAACAAGGTTAACAAGAAAATCACGACTTTTTTTGGGTTTAATGTGCTTTTTATTTAAATTAATAGCGGTTGTTTTTAACTCATTTAGATATTTTTGTAATGCCTTACCGTACTTGTCATCGGCTCTTTTCACAAAAGACTTGATGGTGGTATCAAGCTCCCGGTGCATCTTTGACGCAAGTATTCTTTCTTCTTGTAGTCCTGAGCTATGCAGTATTGTAAGTAAATACTCAAATGCTCTGCCATTTCCAGTTATTCCTACATTTGTAAGAGTAGATGCAGGTAAAATGCCACGTAGTATGTCAAGTGCCTTTGCCTTTATTGTTGCATTGTAAATTCTTGTGGCTGATTTGATATCCTCTTCATTTGAGAGGCGTGAGAAGGATACCTCATCTCCTGCATTATTTTTAAATTTTTGATTATTGATAGGTTCTCTTTCTTGAATATAAGAAATCATCGGTTGTATGTTTTTTGAATATATTTCAAAATCAAAATTACATGATTCCAAATACGTGTCTGCATATGTGGAATTCATTATGTCGGGTTCTCTAAAAAATTTGTATTCTCCATTAATTTTTTTATCCCATGTTACATAGCGTGAAGATTTTTCAAGATATGATAAACCAATTCTGCGATCTTCAATTTTTTTTACTGCTATGTTTGACAGTCCTTCAATGGCAATTTGTGCTTCACCAAGCTCAGCTACCGAATCATCTCCATATTCAAGCAAAACTCTATTGTAAAATTCTTCACCACGATTTTCGTTTTGTATAAATTCATCAAGAAAAATTTTTCGCATGCTCTTGTCAGATCTACTGTATCTTGACATTAGTGCTCCGCGATCAACTTGTCTTGGTGTAATGATTGCAAAGACAGAGTCTTCTACATTTGAAAAATGCTTTGATAAAATTTCTTTTTCAGAACTAGAAAATTCCGACATTATGTTCGAACAGCTATTCAATTATAAATAATCTACTTTTTTCCAATTTGAATTAGATCAGGCGAACTATGCATTGTAGAATTATGTTTTGATTGCCAGCGAAGCAAAACTTCTTTAAATGATTCAGCTTCTGATTCATCTTCAGTATACATCAAAGTCGTTACCCACCTACCAGTACCAGCTTTTCCTCCGATGGAGTTCATCCAAAAGTTGGTCGGTAAATTTTCAAAGGATTTGTTTTGCTCATCGCGGCTTAGGTCTACCCATCTTTTTGATACAAAATGCAGAATTTCGTCTAGGTCCTCTTTTTGAATCATGATTTTGATATTGAAGAAAGACATTTTAAAATTGCGAAATTTTCCAAAAATCCTCTCGTAGACTTAGCTAAAATGATCTTACCAAAACTCGAAAGCTTGTTAACACTTTGTTGATTATATTGATTTCAAAACTGTACACAATGAGCAAAGAAGAGATCGAGTTTATCGGAAAGCAAGTTAAGGACATGTACGGCACTTTTATCGGCAAAGTTGTCGGCACTATAACTGATATCGACGGAAGTGTACAAACCGTAGGTGTTGATTGTGGTTCTGAAGGACTTAGGCAGATACCATTTGAACAACTGGTCGTACAAGGAGCCTTTGTAATTTTCATTCCTAGGTGGAGATTAGAAGCTCAAAGATTGTTACGCGAAAAGGGTCTTACATTGCGCCGAATACGAGCTTTGATAGACATCGTATCTGATAACGACGACATGAAGGAGGATGCAGAGCTCATCCACGAAAAATATAAAATGAAACTGCTAACTCTAGACGAATCTGAAAAACAGATCAAAGAAAAATTAGATCACAGACTGGCAGAGTTGGATAGCCAACTCAAGTCAATCAGAATGCTTGTATTTGATGCCAAGTTGCAATACAAGAGCAATGAGATTTCAGATGCAAAGTATGAATCTGTAAAGACACAGACTGTAGAAATAATAGAGCACATAGAGCATGAAAAGGCAGAAATTGTAAATATTCAACATAGAATATCAGACCTTTCCGTGGAAAATGTGGAGCGGACAGAAAACCCAAAGGAACAACTTCATTCAGCCGCCGTTTCGTATTTGGGAAAAGTAGAAAGCAACCCGATTACAGAGCCAACTAAAACTGTAGCACCAATAATACCTGGTCCAGCGATTACTAATACAACTCCCACCACGTCATCGCAAAAGCCTGTTGCTATTGGAGCCGACGGTGCAGAAGATTCTCAAGATTCAGATTGGCTTAGTAGGATGTCATCCCAATAAGTCAAAAGAATAGGATGTAGGGTTCGCTCCAGACCTCCTTTTGGACAAATCTTTTTTTTAAGAGACAAAGACAGATATAATATTGGCTGATTATTTGATAGGTCTTGGAAATAGCGATTCAAAGACAAGAAAAAGAGCAGATGAAGATTTTATAACATTCTGGGCAGAGCAGGCCAAAAACCTTCACTGGTTTGAGAAATGGCATGATACTTTGCAATGGGATCCTCCATTTGGAAGGTGGTTTGTTGGCGGTAAACTCAACGCCTCATACAACGCCCTTGATTTAATCATACAAAAAAATCCTGAAAAAATAGCACTTTTGTGGGAAGGTGAGGATGGCAAGAGTCGTGTCGTTACATATCGTGATTTATGGATTGAAGTAAACAAGTTTTCAAATGTACTAAAATCACTTGGAGTACGAAAAGGAGATAGGATAACAATCTATCTTCCAATGGTTCCAGAATTGTTAGTATCCATGCTTGCATGTGCACGAATTGGTGCAATTCACTCTGTAATTTTTTCTGGATTTAGTGCTAAATCCATTAAAGATAGAGTAGAAGATTCTGGATCAAAAATTGTGATTACTGCAGATGGTGGTTTCAGACGTGGTAATGTTATAAAACTAAAAGAGACAATAGATGAAGCAATTTCAGATCTTAATTTTGTACAAAATGTAGTTGTATTGGAGCATGCAAAAATTCCAATAACTATATCATTAAAGGACAAAAAATGGTCTGAGCTTATGAAATATGCATCAGCTAACTGTGAACCAGAAAAACTGGAAAGTACACATCCGTTATACATACTATATACTTCTGGTACAACAGGAAAACCAAAAGGTGTACTACATGGTACTGGAGGATATCTTACACATTTGTATTCTACTTTCAAATGGATTTTTGATATCAAAGACTCTGATGTCTATTTTTGTACAGCTGACATTGGATGGGTTACAGGACACAGCTATGTTGTATATGGTCCATTATTACATGGTGCAACCCAAGTGATGTATGAAGGATCTCCAGATTTTCCAACGCCTGAAAGAATGTGGGAGATAATTCAAAAATACAAAGTAACAATATTTTACACAACCCCAACAGCACTCCGCATGTTCATGAAATTTGGTGATAGTATTCCAAATTCATATGATCTTTCGTCATTACGTCTGCTTGGAACAGTTGGGGAGCCAATCAATCCAGAGGTTTGGAAATGGTACTATGGCGTTATAGGTAAAAAGAAATGTCCTATTGTTGATACTTGGTGGCAGACAGAAACTGGCGGTGCCATGATAACTCCTGTACCAGGATTGGAGACAATTTCACTCAAACCTGGCTCTGCCACACGACCAATTCCAGGAGTTGACATTGCAGTAGTTGATGAAGCAGGAAATGAGGTTGCTACAGAAACCAAGGGATATCTTGTAGTTAGAAAACCCTGGCCTGGTATGCTTTTGACATTGTGGAATGATGATGAAAAATACAAACTAGTCTACTGGTCTAAATACAAAACAAGTTACTATTCTGGTGATTATTCCATCAAAGACAAAGACGGATACCTGTGGATGTTAGGCAGAGCAGATGATGTTTTAAAAGTTGCTGGTCATAGACTTGGAACTGCAGAGCTTGAAAGTGGATTTGTATCGCATAAATCTGTTGCAGAATCTGCAGTGTGTGGCATTCCACATGATGTCAAAGGAGAAGCAATAATTGCATTTGTGGTCCTACGAGATGGTTATTCCAGTAGTGATACTCTGAAAAATGAAATCATTACTCACATAAGAAATGTTATAGGTCCAATAGCTTCACCTGAACAACTATATTTTGTTGCAAGACTGCCAAAAACGCGTAGTGGGAAAATAATGCGAAGGCTACTAAAAGCAATTGCAAAGGGAGATGAGATTGGAGATATTAGTACATTAGAAAATGAAGCTGCAGTAAGCGAAGTACAAACGGCCTTTGAGGAAGTAAAACAGTCCATTAAAAAAAATACTAAATAGAAATTATCTGAAGTTTAGAGTTTTTGGTAATGTTGAATTTGTCAACAAAGCCTGCCGTGACCTCTAAAACGTATTTGGCGTTCTTTCCACCGCCATTGTCAACCGTACAAGTTGCTGTCTCAATTGCAGATTTGCAAGGAGCTACATTTTTTACTATGTGTACTACATTTCCAGATGAATCAAACCAAATTATGTCTAATGGAAACTGCATGTTTAGCATCCATATGGGCACTAACTGCTCGTTGTTGAACACAAAGATCATTCCTTGATCATACGGTAGTTGTTTTTGAAACATCAAACCACGGGTCTTTTGTGAATCCGTTTCAGCTATCTGCACATCAAGTGTGACATCATCAAGCTTTACTGTTCCAATTGGAAACTTGGTTTCAGCAAGTTTGGAATCAGACGGTATTGTTAACACCCCGACAACTCCTATTATGACTGCAGCAATTGCTATAGGGATTAGAACTTGGGCTCTTGATGCCACAAAAAACTATCTCCAATGTCTAGTTAAAAACTAATGCAAAAATAATGGAGTTTTTGAATTAACTCATCTTGTTTTTTAAATGGGAATAATCACTGAAAAAATTCTTTGTTTCATGGCCAACATCTTTGATGGTAGCACCGTTGTAGACTTTTTCTAGATATTTTCCAGCAATTATCATGGGAATGCCAAAAGGGGTAGTAATTGGATCCGGTGAAAGAAGGAAGATAAATCCTATCTTTTGTAGTTTTTTTCCAGGTGCAGATGCACGCTGTAAAGATCCTAGAGAACGCGCAGTTCCCCTGTCATCTAGACTGGCAAGCCCTGAATAAATCTCAGTTCTTCTTTTGGTGGATTCTCCAATTTTTTTAATTCTAGCAATATGCTTCTTATAATGTTCATCCATTCTGGGAACTCTATTATTTGATAGTTAAAATTCCATGGTAAAGATCAATCACAACGAGGTAAAGATTTCTTATACAAAGAGAACAGATTATATCATTCAAGGTATATCTCGACAAAATATGAAGGAAAAACGCGCTGAAAGACTAGAGTCTATAAAGGAAGCTCACAAGTCAGCCAAGGCAGATTCTAGTTCACGAATGGAAGATTATCTAGAGGTAATATCCGAACTAGTAGAGCTAAAAGGATATGCAAACACGCTCGATATTTCTAGATACATGAATGTCAGTGCACCTTCGGTGACAAAGATGTTGCAAAGACTTGATGAAAATGGATACTTGGAATACGAAAAATACCGTGGAATTAATCTGACTTCAAAAGGTAATGCGATTGCAGCTACAATACGACAAAAACATGGAATACTATTAGAGTTCTTTAAGCTGCTTGGAATAGACCACACTGCAGCAAATAAAGATGCAGAAGGAATAGAACATCATCTTAATCCAAAAACAATAAAACAATTACGGAAATTTATCACGTATTTGAAAGCAAATCCAAAAGTTCTTAGTAATTTTGAGTGATTAATTTCATATAACTATTCTGAGATCTTGTTTTGACATTACTGCCTTCATTATTCGCTTTCCACTGTCAGATTTTTTCGAAATAATTATCCTGCCATTTTTTCCAACATACGATGACGTTACAAGTTTATCTTTTACATAGATGTCAGCAGACATTCCTGTTTTGCTAGGATCTACTTCAAGTATAAGATTATTTCCTGATTCAGACATTTCAAACCATTCTCCTTTTACAAAAGAAGTTTCTTCTTTTGACTCTACGTCGATATGTACTCCCAGAGTTTTTTCAAGATCGTTTATTGTAGCACCACCGCGTCCAATTATTGACGGCATGATTTCTTTGTCTACTCGTACTCTTATGCTATTATTTGATAGGATCTCAATTTCTGCGTCTGGATCAAATCTGTGTATTGTCTCTCTTATTTTTGATTCTGCTAGTTTTTCTATGCCTCCACTTTTTGCTTCTTTTGAGATTGGTATGACGATGTTTTCCTCACCATAGGTATAGATTTCGTACTCTAAATTGTGATTCTCAAAGTTTCGTACCTCAATTACTGGTCTTGCCAAATCTTGTTCGGTCATGCCAGTAGGAACTTTGACTTTGAATTCTAATTCATAAACTTGAGCAATGTTTCCAGCTTTTACAAATACCACCGTATCTAATATGTGAGGAATCATGCCAAGCTCAATTTTTCCAATAAATCGCTGAATTGCATCTAATGGTGCACTTGCATGTACGACTCCGACCATACCCACACCTGCTAACCTCAAATCTGCAAATACTCTAAAGTCTTGAAATCTTCTAACTTCATCAAAGATTGTGTAGTCGGGTCTTACTAGGAGCAAAATATCTGCTGAATTTTCAAAACTACCATCAAGATGAGTATACTGAGTTATCTTTTCATTAACCTGCAAGTCTCTTGGTGACTCGAGAGTTTTGACTATTTTGCCTTTTTTGGAATAAAAATCAGCAAGACTAGAAGCAAATGTACTTTTTCCAGAGCCGGGGGATCCAGAAATAAGAATACCTTCTGCTTTTTCTGAAAATCTAGCCATTAATTTTTCAGATATGGTATACTGTTCTAGTGATAATTTTACTATTGGGTGTGTTATGGTTATTTCATAACTATTTGAAAAAGGAGGGTGTGTTATTGTTGTTCTATAGTCTTTAAACTGAATTACTAACGCTCCCGGCTTTGAAATCTCGACCTGACCTGACTGGTTAATTCTTGATGCTTCTAGGATCTCAGTTGTTATGCCGCTAAGATAGTCTTTTGTGAGAATTTTATCCTCAAGTTCTACAAGTGCAAATGCTCCAGGTTTTCCTCGTTTTGCCATAGGTTTTGTTCCCTCTTTTAGGTGGATGCTCATTGTTTGAGCATCAAAAAACTTCTCAAACTCTAAACCTGTGATTTTAATGTCTGGCTTTGAATATCTGGTTTTAATGCCTTCGGCTTGAGCGACAAGTGCTTGAACATAATCTGCAGTATAAAATGTAGCGTTGTTTTTCTTTGCAATGTCTTTTATTATTGCATCAATTCTTCCATGACTTGCAAGTTTAATGTCATCCATGCTTGGCCTTTCTCCTTCAAATTTCAAAGTAATGTTATTTTTTTCAGACAGCTCACGAATTTTTTTTATTTCTCCCAACCCGACAAATCCGTATTCTTTACTTTGTGATGCTTGAGATTGAAGTTCATCAAGTACAGCAACTGGAATTACTATCTCACAATTATTTAGAATACCCGATTCAATTAATTTTGTAATCTCACCATCTATGATTATGCTGGTATCTACTACAATTTTTTCCATCGATTATTGAGGTTCTTTTGCGCTTTTTAATCATAGCTATACAAATCCTATATATTCGGTTTGTAATTCATAACGTAATACGATGTCTTTACAAAAAAAGAATATTCTAATAATAGAAGATAGTTTAGCTATTGCGGCACTTATTCAGGATTTTCTTAAGAAGCTTAATTATCAAAATATAGAAATTTGTAATAACGGCAGATCTGGGATCCAAGTATTTGAAGAACTTGTAAAATCAAACAAAATACCAGTTGTCATACTAGATTACAGTCTTCCTGATATGAATGCCGATGATATAATGTCGGAGATATTTAGAATTAATACTGATACTAAGATAATAATAGAGACCGCTAGTGAAAGGACAGATGAATCTATAAAAAATGTTTTCAGACATGGTGCTTATCAATATATTGAAAAACCAATACGGTTTGAGAACATAAAAAGTACTATGGAAATACTTGAGGAGGAAGATAAAATTCTTGAGAACGTACCTGCTGATGATAATAAAGAAATGGATTCTTTGTTAACCTCATCAACAAGAATTAGCCTTGCAAGAGTTTCTGAATATACTGGAAAAAAGAGAGAAGAAGTTTTAGAATATTTCAAAAAGCTAAAAGATGAGGGAAAAGTTGTACCAATTGAAAGTATAAAAGAAATTTCATGTAATATGTGCGATTCTGTAAAAATTGGGCAAAATTTTTCTTGTCCGTCATGCAACAAAACAAATTTTAAACAAGGCAAACTTATTGAACATTTTAAATGCGGAAATGTATCTGTTGAAGATTCTTACAAAAGCAATATTTGTCCAAAATGTCATAAAGAAATCAAAATAATTGGGGTTGATTACAAGATAATTGACAATTACTATATTTGTTCTGACTGCAGTGAAAAGTTTCCAGAACCTGTGATTGAATATGTGTGTATTAGATGTAGTAATAAATTCAAACTTGAGCAGGCAAAATGGATTACAAGTGAAGGTTTTAGATCAACTAATCTGTAATTTTAATTAAGTGCCATTGTAATTGCAGTTAATACATCTTCAAAATTAAATGGCTTTAGTAGATATGCCTCTGCGCCATACTCAATACACTCTTTCATTGTACTGATATTGTCGCTAGCAGTTATCATGATAATTTTGGCGTTGGGATTTGTAGCAAGTATCTCTTTTAAGGCAGAGATGCCATCTTTTTTTGGCATAGCCATATCAAGTAATAATATGTCTGGATTTGTTGCATTAAATTTTTCAACAGCTTCAAATCCATTCGTTGCCTCTGCTACAAGTTCATGATGTCCTATATCTAAAATATCTCTTAATACCATTCTTATTGAATCTGAATCATCAGTAATCATTATACGTGCCATACTTTAACAAAAATTAGGTTCGATTGTATTTAAGTGCAGTTATGTACATTATTGATTGAAAATATGAGGAAAAGTATTCTGAATTTTTATTTTGAATTCATCTATATTTTTTTTATTAGTATCATTAAAAATTTCTTGCATCATATGTATTGATTCGTTGATAATTTGGTATGTTCCGCTTAACATTCCGTTTTCAATAATATGTCTTAATATGATATCATTCAACTTGGCAATTTCACCGACATTATTTTGCTCCATCATGGGTGCGAGTCCTTTTATTTTATGTAAATGTTTTTCAATTTTATTCCCATTTCTGGAAATATCGTTATCATTATTGCATTGTAATAATATTTGTTTTAGACTATCTAATTCTTCTTGGATCTCTTGTCTTGCAATCTTGTGAAAGTTATTAGACATTTTAACTAATGGATATACTATTTTCATGCCAACTTTTATAGGCTCTTAGTCCAAACTTACTATAAAATGAAAATCGTTTCTAAGACGTATGTTTTGCTAGCCGTTATAATAGGAGTTTCCTTGATAAATCTATTCGTTCTTTTACAAACATCACAGGAAAATGAGGCAGTATTGCATTCAATTAGTAGTGCAAGCAATCTTAAGGTTACAGTTGAGAGAATTGCAGGAACTGCAAACTCTATAGCTAGTGGAAATGATGTAGATAGGCAAACTCTTACTAGACAAATTACCGACTTTGAAAATACTTTCAATATGCTTGGTAGTGGCGGACAATTAAATGGAATTACAATAGTCGCTGTACCAGATGAGCTGCGAGATAAATATGCTAATGTTGGTAATGAATGGAATACTTACAAACAAAGGGCAGAAGAAATCAGGCAAGAATCTGTCTTTAACCCTGATGTCAAAAATGCATTAAAATACATTTTAGAAAAAGATGGAGATTTGATAACACTGACAAATGGTGTATACAATGATCTGTTACCACTTGACAGAAATTATAATAGGCATAAAGAAATTGCGACAGAACTTGTAACAATTACAAAATCAATTGGCGAAAATACACTTCTTATTTCAATTGGGGAAAGAGGAAACAGTTCTGACATACTTAAAAAAGATAGAATTATGTTTAATGCTGATCTGAAGAAACTAGAAGGGCTTCCAATAGATGCTTCTGATTCTGGTTATGGAGTACAGACAACACCAGAAATACTTCAAGCTATTCCTAGAGAAAACGCTGCATCACTACGTGCTCTTGATCCGTTGTGGGAATCTGTAGTAGCAAAAATAAAATTTGTTGAATCGACACCTCTACTTTCTGCAGAATTTGGAAAGTCATTACAAGGTCTAGAGACACAAAGAGATGTAATGCTTTCTACAACTGGGCTTTTTGTAGATGGCTGGAATAAATTAATTGATGATAAACTACAGGCAAAAGTCAACGTTGTATTAGCATTGCTTGTAGCAGACATTGCAGTTTTTATTATAGTAATGCTTACAATTAGAAAATCACTTAACCCACTAGCTATGCTTACTAGTGCACTCTCTCGTGTAAAGGAAGGTTTCTACGGTGAAAAAATAGATTATACCACAAGTGATGAAATTGGCACTTTGGCACACACATTTAATCTCATGTCAGAAACTATACAAAAAAAGGAAGAAGAAGCAAAAAAAGTTGAGATTGCAAAAGATGAATTTTTGGCAATGATTACTCATGAATTGAAAACACCGTTGGTACCAATTCAAGGATATGCTGATATTTTACTTGGAGAGCACTTGGGCCATCTTAATAAAAATCAAAAAGAAAGATTGGAGGTAATAAAATCAAGTTCTGCAACACTATTACAATTGATATCAGATCTACTTGATGCACAAAAATTAGAATTAGGTCAACTTAAGATTGTAAAACAAAATGACAATCTAAAAGACACCATTTCAAGAGTAATCACCTTGATGACTCCACAAGCAGCCTTAGATGAAATAGAACTTGTGAACCATGTTAAGACTGATGTCTATGCATATTATGATGAAGATCGTATAAATCAGGTGTTCACTAATTTAATTAAAAATTCGTTCAAGGCTACACCAAAAAAAGGTAAGGTGGAGATTTTTGTTGAAGACATGCAGGATGAAGTCAAAGTATCAGTTAAAGATAACGGCATTGGATTACCAAATGACGCTCTTGATAAAATATTTAGAAAATTTTATCAGGTAGACACGTCTTCTACTAGAGAAAAAGGCGGTAGTGGTCTTGGACTTTCAATTTGTAAAGGCATTATTGAAGCCCATGGTGGTAAAATGTGGGTAGAAAGTGAATTGGGTAAAGGTGCTACATTTTCCTTTATGCTTGCAAAAATTGAAAAACCCAAATCTCCTCTCTAGTATAAATAAATAGTTGAGAACAACCAAATTGCCTTATAATGGAATTAGAGGATTTTGCTGAAAAGTCAATGCAGTTTGCCATGGAATGTGGTGCTCAATATTGTGATGTTAGAGCTGAAACAGTAGAAAGTGATGGATTTCTTCTAGAAAATAGCGAAATTGAGCATTTCACTTCTTCAAGAGACTCTGGCCTTGGGATTAGAGTACTCGTTAATGGGGCATGGGGATTTTTTTCCATTTCTAATCCAAAATCACTAGACCAAGTAAAAAATGCGACAATGGATGCAGTAAAAAGTGCATTACATTATTCTACAAATAAAAAACATAAAGTAAAACTTGCAGAAAGTCATGTATATATAGATGAGATAAATTTTTCTGTATCCAAGAAACCCACATTGGAAGAGCTGGTAAAAATTGGGTTTGAATGTGATAGCATAATACGAAGCAAAAAAAGAATTCACAAATCTTCAATATCTATAGAGCATGACACCTTTTCAAAATATTTTGTAAACAGTGACGGTTCAAAAATAACTCAAAGATTTGAAGACACAATAGCTAATGTTACTGCAACCGCACATGAATCAGGTTTGACGGAATCTGTTAATGCTACGGAAGGAGGTAGGGGAGGATTGGAGATGATACTTGATAAAAATGATATTATGCAAACATCTGAATTTGTATCACAGAAAGCTTCAGAACTTTTAGATGCAAAAACTACCAAAGAAGAAAAAGCAACAGTTGTAATGAATCCTGATTTTGTTGCTCTTCTTTCACATGAAATTCTTGGTCATCCATCAGAGGCAGATAGAGTACTTGGAAAGGAAATGGCTTGGGCCGGAGGTGCTTGGTGGACAGGAAAATTAGGACAAAAAATTGGCTCTCAGGAATTAAATGTAATAGATGATCCCACGATGCCAAGTCTTGGATATTACAAATATGATGATGAAGGAGTTTTTGCAAAATCAAAATTACTGATAGAAAATGGTGTTCTAGTAAATCACATGCAAAGCAGAGAAACTGCATCAATTTTTAATACAGCTCCAAATTCTGGAATGCGAGCTACAGGGTATGGATTTATGCCATTAATTAGAATGGCGTGCACGTGCATACAAAAGGGAGATTGGGATCCTCAGGAAATGATAAAAGAAGTAAAAAATGGCTATCTTATTTCTAACATGAAAGTCCCGTCTATTGACATGATGAGATACAACTGGAATATATCGTGTCAGTTTTCACAGAAGATAGAAAACGGTGAATTAAAAGAATTACTTAGGGATGTAATTGTTATGGGAATTGCACCTGATTTTTTCAATTCAATTGATGCGTGTGGAAAAGATTTCACCGTAAGACCAATTACAAATTGTGGTAAAGGCGATCCAATGCAAATTATGCGAATGGGTAATGGCGGACCACATGTGCGAGGAATTGCTACAGTAAAAAGTGTGGGAGTATAAATGTCAGATTTGATGGATACATTAAGGCTACAGGTAATATCTTGTACAAAATGCAATCTTTCAAAATCAAGAACTAATGCTGTTGCAGGCAAAGGAAACTACAATGCAGAAATAATGTTCATAGGAGAAGCGCCTGGACGAAACGAAGATTTGAAGGGTGAACCATTTGTAGGTATGGCAGGAAAAATTCTAACAGAAGCACTAGAATATGCTGGTCTGTCAAGAGATGATGTTTTTATAACAAATGTTGTAAAATGTAGACCGCCAAACAATAGGATTCCACTTGAAGAAGAAAAAAATTCTTGCCAGCAATTTTTGATTGATGAGCTTGATATTATCAAACCCAAAATTATCTGCATCCTCGGAAATACTGCATATGGTTCTATCTTAGGTGGTGGTTCCATTACAAAGAACAGAGGTAAAATAATTAAAAAAAATGATCACTTGTATTTTCTTACTATACATCCAGCTGCAGTAATATACACTCCAGATCTTAAACAAGTTTTAAAGGATGACATTAAAACACTAGTCAAAACACTTGAGAAAATAAAAAAAGGAATTCAAGTAGAGACTTTATCATGAGAGTCATACCACGTTCGTTTTATGATAGGGATACAGTTGATGTTGCTCAGGACTTGATAGGCAAACTACTTGTACGAAGAATTGGCAAAAAGATAATCTCTGGTATGATAATTGAGACAGAAGCATATAGGTACAAAGACGATGCGGCTAGTCATTCTTTTGTAGGAATGACGGAGAGGAACAAAGCAATGTTTGGGCAAGTAGGAAAAGCATATGTCTATTTCACATATGGTATGCATTATTGTGTAAATGTGGTTGCAAAAAATAATGATTTTGAAGCAGGAGCAGTTCTTTTTCGTGCACTCGAGCCAATAGAAGGAGTTGATTTTATGATAAAGCAACGAAAAACCACGCTGATCTCAAACCTTACCAATGGACCTGCAAAACTTACACAGGCATTACAGATAACAAAAAAGCAATACGGCGAGGATCTCACAAAACCTTCTAGTCTATTTGTTATTGAAGGCAAGGAAATGAAAAAATCTGAAATTAATGCAAGATCAAGAATTGGAATTAAAAAAGCAACTGACAAACTTTGGAATTTTAGTTTATTAAACTAGTTTTTCAATTCAGAAGAAATTACTTTGCTGCAGGTCTTGGTTGCAGTACCAAAGTCAAGTCCATTGTTTTGCCCATTCTATTTATTGCTAATACTACTTTATCACCAACAGATTTCTGTTCATCCACGTAGGCAATAATGTCATAGATTGTTTTAATTGGATGGCCATCAACTGCAGTGATTATGTCTCCGCCATGAGGAATGTTGTTGTTATCCAAAGTAGCTGGCACTAATCCTGCTTTGTATGCAGGTCCATCTTTTACAACTTGATCAACAATTACACCTTTGTAATTTCTTGCTAATCCGTTTGCTAATGCAACATCTGGATTCATACTAGTTCCAGCTATGCCAAGCCATGGGTGGGTATAGACTCCATTTTTAATTAATTGTGGAACTATTCTCTGAATTGAATTAGATGGAATGGCAAATCCTACTCCAGAAAATTCGCCTGTATTTGTATTGATGGCGGTATTCATGCCAATGACTTCACCCTGTGTGTTTAACAATGGCCCTCCTGAATTACCAGGATTGATTGGTGCATCCACTTGAATTACATCAGGTATAGAAAATCCCAAGTTTTCATTTGGTAAGAGACGACCAACCTGACTAATTATTCCATGTGTCATTGTGTCACTCAATCCAAAGGGATTACCTATTGCAATTACTTCCTGGCCCACCTGAAGCTGTGATGAATCTCCAAATGTTAGAGGCATAAGATTTTCATCTGGAAAATTATCAATTATTTGTATAACTGCAATGTCGTTATCAGGATCAGTTCCTACTACTTTGGCAGTATATGTATTTCCGTCAACAAAGGTGACATTAACTGTTTTTGATCCTTCAACTACATGATTGTTCGTAATAATGCGCCCTTCTTTATCATAAACAAATCCGGAACCAAGTCTAGTAGATTGACTTTGAAGTGGCATGCCATTTACAATGATATTGTTATTTACAGTTGAGACTTTGCTTGTTATCTGAACAACAGAATTTTCTACTTTTTTAAATATTGATGTAAGATCCGATTGTCCAGTTGATGTCTGGCCTGATGGACCGGGAGGACCAGGAGGGCCCTGTGGACCTTGTATGCCTTGTAAACCAGGTGGACCTTGGGGACCCTGTGTTATGGCAAGAGAATTATTCGTAATGTGATTACTATTAGTAGCTTGAATTGTAACTATGGCTGCAAGAATTATTACTGCAGCTATAAGAACAATCTCAGTTTTTTTCGTTTCTTATCGCCAGCTGAAATGTTTTGAAGTAATAAATATCCTTTACGAATCATTGTTCTTTATCATTACCTTAGTTACCTAAATATACGCAGCCATCGGTTATTCATCATTGCGAAAACATCAAAAAAACAATAATAAAAATAAATTCTTTACTAGGGGTACGATTATTGGCATTGCAGTTATTGCGGCAGCGGCATCAATTGGTGGATATTTTGCCTTGGGTGCTATGATTCCAGTTAATGGAACAACTCCGGTTTTTGCACCTCCGACTAATATTTACATCCTGGCTACACATGATAGTCAAAATGGTTATTTTTATGAAGAACAATCAACTAGACAAGGCAAAAAAACTCTGGCATCAGGTGCAATAGACGCTTCTATTCATGTAATTAAGGGACAATTAGTGTCTCTTCACGTAATCAATGAGGATAAAGAAACTTCATCACAACATGATCTAAACATAAACGAATTCAACGTGCATACCAAAAAATTGAATTATTTTGAAGCACAGACAATCAATTTCATTGCTGATAAAGCTGGTACGTTCAAGTATTATTCTACAATCCATCCTGAAATGAAAAGCAATATTATAGTAGACTCAGGATAGCTTTACAATAAAACGAATTCTAGCAATTAATAGCCGCGACCAAATATTGCCATTTCTTTACTAGGTTTCTTACATATGATGCATGGTGCATTTGATTTTTTATTATCAAAAGGAAGCACCCGTATATCTGCACCGGTTGTTTCTTCTATTGTTTCTTCACATTTTTGGTCACCACACCAAGGAGAATTTAAAAACAAACCCTTTTCTAACTCTGATTTAAATTTCTCAAAATCTAACACATCCTTTGTTTTTTCAGCTAGGAGATTCTTTGCTTTTTCAAAAAGACTTTGTTGTATCTCATTTAACATTGATTCAATACCGATTTCAATATTGTCAAAAGAAAGGTCCGTCTTTTTTTGACTATCGCGTCTTACTAATACCATCTTGCCTTTTGCTAGGTCTTTTGGTCCTAACTCTATCCTTAAAGGAACTCCTTTCATCTCCCAATCATGAAATTTGTAACCAGGTGTAAATTCATCTCTTGTATCTATGTGAACTCTGATTTTCTTTTTTGATATAATCTGTTCTATTTCTTTTGATTTTGTAATAATCTGTTCTTTGTCTGATTCGGAATAATAAATTGGAACAATTACTACTTGAATTGGTGCCACTCGAGGAGGCAGAACTAAACCTTTGTCATCTCCATGAACCATTATCAGTGCTCCTATCAATCGCCAAGAAACACCCCATGATGTCTGCCATGCAAATTTTTCTACATTTTCTTTATCTAGGAACTTGACATCAAACGGTTTTGAAAAATTCTGTCCAAGAAAATGCGACGTTCCCATTTGGAGAGCCTTGCCATCAGGCATTATTGCTTCCATAGTTGTGGTATATACCGCCCCTACGAATTTTTCTTTTTCTGTTTTTTTACCAGTAATTACTGGTATAGCCAATTCTTCCTCAACTGTTTTTTTATATATTTCAAGTATTGACATGACCTCTTGCTCAGCTTCTTCTTTTGTTGCATGCACAGTATGTCCTTCTTGCCATAAGAATTCCGATGTTCTAAGAAATGGTTTTGTTGATTTTATTTCTGCACGTAGTGCGGTATTCCAAAAATTAATCTTTAATGGCAAATCTCTCCAACTTTTTATCCATTTAGAATACATGGAATATGCAAGCGTTTCAGAAGTTGGTCTTAATGCAAGCCTGTCTCCAATTTCAGAATTTCCAGAGTGAGTTACCCAAAAAACCTCGGGATTAAATCCGGCAAAATGTTTTGATTCTTTACTAAGAAGTGACTCTGGAATTAAGATTGGCAAAAAACCATTCTGATGACCTGTGTTTTTTAGTTTTTCATCAAGTGAGTTTTTTAATGATTCCCAAATTGAGTATCCATATGGTCTGAGTACTATGAATCCCTTTACAGGAGCATAATCTGCCAGCTCTGCCTTGATTACAACCTGTGTGTACCACTCACTAAAATTTTCATTTTTCTTGACTGTTATGCCTATCTCTTTACTCAATTTACATCAATTTGGGATATGTACTAATGAGCTTTCTGGTCTTTAGAGTGGGTCGCCCTTACAAAGTACTTTTCCTATTATTCTACTTTGAAAGTTTGGGCAAACAAAGCATTGGACGAATCCTATCTCTGATTTAAGAACTGGGCAATCTACAGCTTCCTCTTTCATTCGTTTGAGCATTTTTGGGCTAACACCTTTTAATTTTAATTTGCCCTTATCATCCATCATACCTGAAGCTTTTAACTCGTCTTTGATCTTATCTGAAAGCTTGTATGGTGCAGTGGCTACCTTGATAGTAACTTCATATTTGTGTGGAAGCTCGCCCATGATGTTCCTCAGGAATTGCGAAATATATTGCTAGTGGTTTTATCAAAATCCGATCTATCAAAACTTAATATAATCTAGATTTGTGTTGTCAAACTGAAACTAGTTGCTAGCAATTTTTGACGTTGAGGGTGTTTTGCTTGATGCAGAATTTCTTCCAATACTTGCTGAAAAAATAAACAAGCAAGATGAAATTTGGGAGATTACACGAAAGGGCATTGAGGGTGTCATAGACTGGGAAGAAGGTCTCAAAACAAGAATTAACACACTAAAAGGTATAGACTATAAAACATGCAAAGAGATTGCTGATTCTCTACAAATCATGACTGGCGCAAAAGAAATATGTCGTGCACTAAAGGCGGCTGGATGGAAGTTACTTGCAGTCTCAGGAGGATTTACAATAATGACAGACAGACTCAAAAAAGAATTAGGACTTGACCATGTTTTTTCAAATGAACTTATTTTCAAAGATGGAAAATTAGATGATGTTGTAATTCACGTGGATTCTGACAAGGCAAAATCTGCCATAATAAAAGTAAACGAATGGAAGGAAAAAAAGGAAAACATTGTTGTTGTAGTAGATGGTGCAAATGACATCAAACTTTTCAATATATGTGGCCTTGGGGTGGCATTTAGGGCGCAAGATGTTGTGAAAGACTTGGCTACCGTAACTCTTGAAGAAAAGGATCTCTCATTGTTAATTGATATCATAAACAAACATTATGGAATGAATCTTGGATTACAAACAGTAGCATAATTAGATATTATTTTAAATCCAAAGACAATAGAATTTACAAATGCCGCTAGAAATAATCCCAGTTAAGATAGATAAAGAAATAGAACAAAATGATGACATTTCTGAATTGATTTTATCATCTACATCAAAACCAGAAATAAAAGACAACGATATTCTAATTGTAACACAAAAAATAATATCTAAACAGGAAGGACGCACTGTACAATTATCCACAATAACCCCATCTCTTGTTGCGATGGGTATCGGGAGTGAATATGGAAAAGATCCTCAAGTTGTTCAAAAAATACTTGATGAATCAAAGCGTATTGTGAGATTAAGTGACGGCATCATAATATCTGAAACCATTCATGGATTTGTGTGTGCTAACGCTGGAGTTGACGAAAGTAACATCAAACATGGGTATGTTACACTATTGCCAAAAGATGCAAACATGTCCGCACAAAAACTAAGAGAATCAATAAAGAAAAAAACAGGAAAGAATGTTGCCGTGATAATATCAGATACATTTGGTAGGCCATTTAGAATGGGTCAAACAAACTGTGCCATTGGATTGGCTGGTATTTCAGCAATTGCTGATTATGTTGGAACAAAAGATACTTTTGGTCGAGTTCTTCATGTTACTGAAATTGCAATTGTAGATGAGATATGTTCTGCATCAGAACTAGTGATGGGTAAATCTCTCAATACTCCTATTACTATTGTAAGAAATTACAAATTTAGTGATTCCAAAAGTGACATGAATGATCTGCTTAGACCAAAAGATGAAGATCTCTTTAGGTAACTATACGTGCAATCATTGAAATAAAGAATATATTCTAAACCAAGCAGTACGAATAAACGTTGAGTATTTTAAAAGTAGAATTGCATTGTCATAACGAATTTTCTAATTTTCAACTTGGTCTGAAAGAAACACCATATGATTGTGGGATAGGTATATCTGAACAACTAGAACAAGCTCACAAGATTGGATTGGATGCCTTTTTTATCACAAATCATAATACTTTGGATGGCTTTTCGGCATTGCTTGAATACAAAGAAAACCATGAAAAGTTCAAGAATCTCAAAGTCTATCCGGCAGAAGAGATTACGACTGACACTGGAATACATGTTATTGCATATGGACTTTCTAAAACAATAAAACCAAACCAGACTCTGGATGAAATTCTTGATGAGATTAAATCACAGGGAGCTATCTCATGCGCACCGCATCCATTTGCCCTAAGTAATGGCATGCGTGAGCAAGCAATATTTTGTGATCTAATTGAGGTCTTTAACAGTAATAATGTTGATAGGTATTCCAATTTACGCGCATCATATTTTGCAAAAAGTAACAACATGATAGTGACGGTAGGTAGTGATTCTCATGTTGTATCTACACTAGGAAGATGCATCAATCTAATTGATTCTGAAAATACGTTAGACGATGTATTGTATGCAATGCGTAAAAGAAAAATCTCTATTGGTAAGGCTGGCTATGTTACAAGTAAAGAAATGATTGAGCATGCAAAATATAAAATTGAAAATTCAAAAGATGACATTATAAAATATTTTCAGCAGACTCATCCGCATCTGACAGGACTTTGTACATTTTTAATTAGAATTTTTGAATCCAATCCAAATAGTGTGATGTGGACAGCTGTTTATAAAATCGCGGTACATATGACAACAAAACTTTCTAACAAAATAAATTTCAAAAATCATGATCATACAATTTTGTATGAACGTAACTTGAGGGCAATACTGCCTATGATCCTCACTTGACAAAACATTCTCTGTCCACAAGAATAGATTTTAATATCACGCTGAAGCCATTTTCAATTATAAGGTGAATTGAATGTCAGAATTAGGACCAGCTAAGACAATTGATGTACGTGGATTGTTCTGCCCAGAACCTGTATTTAGAACAAAAATAGAAATTGAAAGAATGACAGTAGGAAACATTCTAAAAGTGATTGCAGATGATCCTGCATCTGAAGAAGATATATCCAGATGGGTAAATCGAAATGGTCATCAGCTTTTGGAATTAAAAAAGAATGAAAAGGATCTAGAGTTCACAATAAAAAAGGTGAAGTAATACTTGGCAACAAAAGTTGTAAATGATTCTGAAATCTTAAAGAAAATTGGGAATACTCCTCTTGTAAAATTAAATTTTCTTTCTTCAGGTAATGTAGTTTCTTATGCAAAATTAGAATCACATAATCCATTTGGTTCTGTAAAAGACAGGGCTGCATATTGGATGATAAAAGATGGGGAAGAACGTGGAATATTAAAAAAGAATGAAAGTATCATTATAGAGCCTACGTCTGGCAACACTGGAATTGCACTAACCGGAATAGCTAATCTGTTAGGCTACAAAGTCGAAATAGTAATTCCTGAAAAAGCAAGTGAGGAAACAAAGAAAATAATTGAATCCCTTGGTGCAAAGTTGTTCCAAACAAGTGATGATTTGTGTCCAAAGGTTGGTACAGGTACCGATCAAAGTATAGCACTTGCCAGAGCAATATCTTCTGCAAGACCAGATATCTATTACATGCCTAATCAATATGAAAATGAAGCAAACTTCATGGGTCATTACAAAGGTACTGGACCTGAAATTTGGAAGCAAACCGAAGGAAAGGTAACTCACTTTTTGACAGGTGTTGGCACTGGAGGTACTATAACTGGAATTTCTGCTTATCTGAAGGAACAAAATCCAGAAATTAAGACAATTGCAGTACAACCTCAACAAAATCACTTGATTCAAGGACTACGTAACTTTGTAGAATCAGACAAACCAGTTTTGTTCAAAAAGCGTGAAAACCTAGTGGATGAATGGATGACAATAACTAACGAAGAAGCTTTTGCGGCAGTGGTAAAGCTATTTGAAAAGGAAAAACTTCTAGTTGGTCCCTCTTCTGGTGCTGTTTATGCTGCAATGGAAAAACTTTCTTTAGATAAGGGCTGTGTAATTGGCATATTTGCAGATGATGGTAGCAAATTCAAAAGCTTGTATGTACAACAAAAGGTGTTTACAGAAGAACAATTCGATAAATATCTAAAAGAAGCAGTACAATTGTCTACTGCATCTTACATATAATTATTATTTTTTATTTTCAGAAAGATACTTGTCTACATCTATTGCAGCCATGCAACCAAATCCTGCTGCAGTAACTGCCTGTCTGTATATGTGATCATGTACATCTCCAGCTGCAAAGACTCCATTTACACTAGTTTTGGTATGATCTTTTAGAATTATGTATCCATTATCATCAAGATCAATTTGACCTTTGAACAACTTGGTATTTGGATCATGCCCTATTGCAACAAAGAGTGCGCCAGCACTTAATGTCTGTTTTTCATTAGTTACTACATCCTTGATAGTTATCTGATTTACTTTTTCATTTCCAGAAATCTCGTCTATTACTTTGTTCCAGTAGAACTTTATCTTCGGATTGTTAAACGCACGTTCCTGCATGATCTTGCTTGCTCTAAGGCTGTCTTTCCTATGAACTAGATGAACCAATTTGCCAAATTTGGTTAAAAATGTGGCTTCTTCCACTGCTGAATCTCCTCCGCCGACAACTACTATGTCTTGATTTTTAAAGAATGGTCCATCGCAAGTAGCACAATATGAAACACCTTTTGCACTAAATTCTTGTTCACCTTTTACACCAATTTTTCTTGGACTTGCACCTGTGCAGATTATTACAGCATCAGCTTCGTACTCTTCTGAATAAGTGAGAACCTTGAAGGGTTTGTGTCTGAAATCTACGTTGACTACTTCGTCATCTATAATGGTAGTCCCCATTCTTTCAGCTTGTTTTTTCATTGCCATCATAAGCTCTGGACCAAATATTCCATCTGAAAATCCGGGGTAATTTTCAACTTCTGTTGTAAGCATTAACTGACCGCCTGGTAATACTCCTGATATTATCAACGTATCACGTTTTGCGCGTGATGTGTAAATCGATGCAGTGTATCCTGCTGGACCTGCACCTATTATGATTACATCGAATTTTCTCTTTGTTTCAGGTTTTTTGGACTCTGCTTTGATCTCAGCTTGCATTGATCAAATTGATTTGAAGTTCATATTTAAATTATTCACAGTATTTGGATGGCTTCATCCAGAATTTTTTGATGTTGATCACAAAGCTTGTTAGATGCTATCTGTGAATGTAACAGATCTTCTTGCCAGTGGGCATTGTACAGCCTACAATCCTTTGATTCGCAAAACGGCTGACCAGTTAAATAATAAAATAATGCTTGCATTGCATATCCCTTGATTATCTCGTTTAATTTCATATCGTGATACTCTAGATATCTTCCCTTGAATTGGTTTTTCAAAACATCCAAGTTAAGTCCTTGTGAAACCTTTTCAAACATTTTTAGATAATATTCACGAGGTTTTGCTGGGGCTTCAATCATTCCTGTGGTAGATATGATTGCAGGATTTGAACAAATTACTGCCCTTCCGTGGTATCTGTAATCATCGTAGTCGTAGGTACAAGTAAGCTTGTCTGTGCAAATAAGATGAAACATGTCTGATTGTGATTCGGATTGCGGTACTGTATTTGCAATAATCTGTTTGAATTCAAATCCATCATACATTATGATGTTGCTTGTGTTTGTAAGATTTGTAAATGAGTTCTCTTCAAAGGTTACTTCCTCTGGTGTTGGATTGTGTTTTTCAAAAGGAGTTAATGGATTAAAAATTCTTGATGCAGCTAGACTGTATGCAATTTTTCTAGTTGGATCTTTAAAGAACTCAAAAAATTTCTCTCTGATTTCTATTTTGACGCAAAATTTCTCTTTGATAAATTCACCAAGCTCATCTATCTTTATTTCAGGTACGGATGGTTCATCGTACAAGAATACTTTGGATAGTTTCAACAAATGAATTTAGAATTACTTGAATATAGTTTATCTTCCTAATTCTTTCATTTTTGCAGCTGTTACTTCAGCAGCTTTCTTGCCTGACAATAACATAGAGCCATAAGTTGGTCCCATTCTTGGTATGCCATAAGTTTCAGTTACTGACATGCCTGCAACAACAAGACCAGGAAAAACCTCACCTGTTTTGTGTACTACTCTGTTTTCGCCGTCATCGACCCACATAGGATCCATGCCTTTCCATTCTACAAGCTTTCTATCAACTAGTCTTTTTACAGCTACAGAATCATGACCAGAAGCATCGATTACCATTTTTGATTCTAGCGCAATTGGATCTACACATGTGATGTTTCTTGGAAGTGCAGAAACAGGCATCCAATTTACTACTACTCCTCCGACTCGACCGTTCTTTAAAACTAGATCATCGAATTTTGTTAAATTTAAGAATTTGACTCCTGCATCACATGCAGCTGCAATAAGTTTTGAAACAGCGTGAGGACCAGGTGTGAGATACAGTCCTTCTGATACTTTTTTGTAAGGAATTCCAAGCTCGTCCCATATTTTTTGGGCTGGGGCTCTAACCGTAACTGGATTCATCATGTATCCGCCAAGCCAGTATCCTCCTCCTAGGTAATTGTTTTGTTCAATGACTAATACTCTGAATCCCATGGTTGCAAGCTCTTTGCTTGCTGTAAGGCCGGCAGGTCCTGCACCGATTATTATTACATCAGAGTCTGCCCTGTCAATTAATACTGAATGAAATTCATTTGCAATGGCTCTTGTAATTTCCATTTCTTTAACATCTGCAAAAATTTTTGGCGCTTCGTCAGAATGAGTAACCTGCTGCATAGAAAATTATCCCTTACTAAGTACATTAATAGTTTGCTCATCTAGAAGAAAGCTACACCAATTTTTTAAGGTTTGAAGATCGAAGAATGCCATATTTTGAAAACTCTACATCTTTCAATAACTTTCATCGTTTTAGGATCTATGAGTATAATCTATACTGAGGCAGAAACACAATACAGAATTTACTTGATACGTTATGGTGGAATTTGTAAATCTGGAAGCTCATGTGGTGGATTTCCAATTGTTGATCCACTTTTGATTGTATTAGGAATTGTATTGATTTGTGTAGGTGTATACATTCTCATATCATTAATGAAGAAAACAAAAAGGAGGCAAGAATAAAGTGAAAAACTCTGTATCTTTCTATAATTACAGTTGGATGTATAGTTGGAGTATTTGTAACATGGTATTTCACAAGTTATGATCCTACTCCTATTACAAAAGAAAATAATTTTGGAGTATCTGCCGTAGTTATTCATCGTCCTATAGGTCTTGGTTGTCCAACTGCAGACTGTCACTTTCCTGATTATTATCTAAAGATAAATTCGAAGTCAAAGACATTTCTTGTAGGGTACAATATTTGTGATAGAGACTCTTGTGTAAAGAAAGATGGAATAGCAATTTCGTTACCAGTGTTGGATATTCTACATCCTGACTATCGAGAATTACCGTTACCAGATAATCTACCTTGGAAAGATGGAGATTCTGTTAATATTCAAGTTAAAGTGCCAAATTCTTCCGTAATTGATAATACTCTATATTTTGATCCATCTCATACTCCAAATGTCTGGGTTGATCTTGGCAAGTCAGAAATAATAAGAAGTTCTTAGAAAAATGAAAAACTCTACTTAATGTGTATTTTTGTTAACAAAGGAGTTTGCTTATCTAGAAGAAAGCTACACCAATTTTTTAAAGTTTGATTGGTAAAAAATAGTATATTTTGAAAACTCTACATCTTTCGATAATTGTAATCTGCGTACTGGCTGGAATTTCTTCGGCTGGAATTGGTGCATCATATGCATACAGTTCAGTCGGAATACCTGAAACACATTATCCTCCAACAAACGATACTAAATTAGAATTACTGGTGATGAATAGCACAGAGTTCAAGGAAAGAATTACAGGTTACAACTATACACTTGCAGGAATAGATTACAACTGGATTCCAAAAGCAAATAACTATTATGATCTTGGAGGGGCAAGAGTAACTTTCACTGTTTGTTGTTTTGCTAATGGAACTGTAAAGGGTGTAGCATTTAATTTAGATCCTCAACTAAAGATAAAAAGTATCTTTGAGTATGATGCCGAAAATCCTCTGTCTGGGTATTACTCTGACACATGTCATGGTTGTTTTCTAGTAGCGCTTAACAGTACAAAACCATTAGTTGAACCAAAAAATGTGATGGAGTCTCCACTAAAGCAACTGGAATCTAGAATTATAGCGGCAGATGTAAAATGTAATCGAGGATTGCAATTAATTTTCAAAGTAGAAGATGGTTTTCCTGCCTGTGTGACAATAGAAACGGGAAAGGATCTTGTTAAACGTGGCTGGGCAAAAACATTCGGCACTGGAATCTCAACAAACGATTACTATACAACATGTGACACTCCTTATCCAAAATCAAATACGGGAGTTGCAGTGCTGTACATGCCTGTGAATTCTATTGGGAAAATCTGCGTAAGATATTACAATGGTAATGATTTTTCCTTACCTATATCCCAACTTAGAATTCCTGATCCAAATAACAATAATCAAAATGCCACAAACATTACAATTTGGAGTGATTTGGTAAATAATACAATTTCAAAAGGAAATTTCACTGCAGTTTATTGGATAAAAACTGGAAATCAAACTGGGTTTTATGGACTGACAGTTTCATCCTGCATATGGACGCCTTTTGCAGTAGGATACGACAATAATTCTAAAATCGTTGCAAGTGACTTTCCATTCGTTGGTGTAACAGTTTCATGTCCTGCTGGTATACTATCTCCTGAGATTTATAGCATGAGTGGGATTGGTGTCAAGTACATTCCATATCCATAATTGTATGATGAAAAATATGAAAACTCTACTTAATGTGTAAAAATACTAACAAAGGAGTTTGCTCAGTTGGTAAATGCATCTTCAAATGCTTTTATTGATTCTCTAATTTTGACTTTTTTTAGTGGATTCTTAAATGCATATGCAGAAATTATTTCAGATTTACCTAGATTCTTTTTAGAAATTGACATCTTTGCTGCCCTAATTGAATCAAGTATGACATTACAACCGTTTGTACTATCGTTGGTTTTAAGAGACAAATCCATCTCGATTGTTGAACCCAAAAATCCTTTGGCTTCCATCCAATAGTAGCTCACTCGAGAATTTCCAAGCTGTTCTGCATATTCAGTAGTTCCTGCTGTGGATCTGAATGGATATGGAACTTCAACTGAGATGGATTCTGTTTTTATTTTTCTTTTTTTCTCACGTAATTCCTCGGCCATTGTATTTTGTGTGTCTTTATTCCCTCCTACATCAAGCTGATACGCCTTTTCTATCTTGATTCCACGATGTGTGATGAACTCCATC
This sequence comes from Nitrosopumilaceae archaeon, assembly GCA_035935115.1. Classification (GTDB taxonomy): domain Archaea; phylum Thermoproteota; class Nitrososphaeria; order Nitrososphaerales; family Nitrosopumilaceae; genus TA-20. The sequence goes on along the minus strand of DASYXK010000005.1, from coordinate 89,319 downwards.
ATACCTCGGTGAAATGCGGTACCACCAAATTGACTCATCAAATCATCGCCAAGTATCATTAATCCCTTTGATGTAAATGCAGAGTGTGTCTGTTCAGTTACGGTCTTTGAGGCAGTAGCATTAAAAAAGGAACACCCTGCTTCCAAAGCTGCCTTTGCATACTTTTCTCCACTTTTATCCATACCTGAAGAAATTAAATTAATTAAGAAATCTGGATTCATTTTCTTTAAGGAACTGACTAATTCATAATAGCTTGCAGTTTTTGCTCCACCCATTTGAGCAAAACTATGTGATATCGCATCTTCTGAAATTCCTGGCTGTATTATTAAATCTGAATCAACTTTGTAATCTGATATAACACTACTAACTTTTTTCCCTACTTTGGAGGGATCAATATCGTAAATGCCTGTGACTATCACATCAGTTATGCCAAAGCCTGCAAGCTTTGGATGCCAAAGACCTTCAGTTGAATTTTTGTAAAATTGTAATCCTTTGATAAGAGTTGAAGCAACACTTCCAAACCCTGCTATTGCTATTTTGATTTGGTCAGGCACGTGACTTTTTCTTGCCGGTGAACATTTAACTCTTTTCTACACATTTGATCTATCTTTGAATGAACGAATATTTTTGAATTCAAATAAACTCCAAAACCCATGTCTGAAATGTGCAATTTTGTGTCACAAAATTACAATGTCAGGCTAAAATTCCCATATTATAAAATTTATATTCAATCCGCCGCGAAATTATGTATACTTGAGTAAGACTAGCCTGAGCCAATCTAGAGGAGATAATTTGCCCAAACCAAAGATAAACTGGGGTAAGCTAGAGGAGGCTGAAAAATTTGCAGAAATGGTAAAGCTCTTCAGACGTGGAAAAATTAACCGTGATGATTTTAGACGTTTTAGATTACAACACGGTGCATATGGTAGCCGAATGACTGATGATTACAGCATGGTGAGAGTAAAAGTACCTGCAGGAGAAGTTTATCCTGAACAATTAGAAAGACTTGCTCAGTTAAGTGAGGGATTTTCAATAGGTAGTGCACATGTTTCCACAAGACAAAACTTTCAACTTCACTGGATTGCATTAGAAGATGTATCAGAAGTAATGCGCGGTCTTGCCGAAGTTGGAATGACATCAAGAGAAGCATGTGGAAATTCGGTAAGAAATGTAATGTGCAGTCCTCTTGCTGGTGTTTGCACACAAGAAGTTTTTGATCCTACTCCTTATGCGCTTGCTACTGCAAGATTTCTTTTGCGAAATCCAATGAATCAATCCCTTCCACGAAAGTTTAAGCTTAATTTCACATGTTGTGAAAAACATGGAATGGCAAGGATAGTAGATATTGGTTTGATTCCTCAAAAAATTGATGCTGACGGCAAAACGCACAATGGATTTAAAATATTTCTTGGCGGAGGATTAGGGGCACAATCATTTGTAGGCCATCAGCTTGAGGAATTTACTTCTGAGGAAGATTTGTTGTATACAATTATCTCAGTTATCAGAGTTTATGACAGGATGGGAAACCGGGAAAACATGGCGAGAAACAGAATGAGATATCTTGTTAATGAATTGGGTTGGGAAAAATTCCAAAACATTGTACTAAAAGAAAGGGCGATGGTAAGAGCAACACAATCAGTTGTGGTAAAACTTGAACTAGACAAGATTCCAGAAGTTCTTGGTAAATTGAGCATAAGTTCAGATACTCCAGCTAAACCTGAAGGATTTTCAAGATGGGTGAAAAGTAATGTGATAAGTCAAAAACAAAATGGATACAGTTCAGTATTTCTAACTTTAGAATCTGGAGATGTAACTTCTAACCAACTAAGAGCAATGGCAGAAATTGCAAGAGAATTTTCTGCAGAGGGAAGGGCACGAACTGGATTCTTACAAGATATGGTGTTTAGATGGGTAAAAGACGAGGATCTTCCAAAACTTTATTCAAAATTATTAGAAGTCGGTCTTGCAAATCCAGGTGCATTAACAATGGCATCTGTAATTGGATGCTCTGGAACCACATCATGTAATCTGGCATTAACAAATTCACACAGAATTGCAAAAGAAATTCAAAGAAAATTCCTTGAACTAAAATTAGATGTTGATGATGATTTACGTGATGCCACAATCAAGATAAGTGGCTGCCCCAACTCTTGTGGACAACATGAAATTGCTACAATTGGATTTTATGGTGGAGGTGGAAGGATGGGTAAAGAGATGTATCCATTGTATTCCATGTCTCTTGGCGGTAGATCAGATGAACAAGCAATGTTGGGCTTGACATGCATAAAAATTCCTGCAAAAAGAGTAATTCCAGCAATTCTAAAAATAATTGAGATTTTCAAATCCGATAAAAAAAATGGTGAAACACTAGACTCTTGGATACACAGAGTCATAGACAATGATGGTAATAATGGCGTGAAATCTTTTAATGACATCAAGGAAATTTTAAAACCTGTTGTGGTTGCCCCGACCATTGAACAAGATAAGGACTTCTACGTCGATTATGGAAACGACGTAAGCTATCATGCAAGAACTGGAAAGGGCGAATGTGCTGCTTGAGTAAAGAAAAGATCATGCGCCCCACAATTGATGCAGATGCACTAAGATCTGAAATTAGGGACAAGAGTGTTCGAGTCCTTGATATTAGAAAAGAAGAAGATTACAAACAAGATCACATCCCTGATGCAGTAAATCTTCCTTTGGCAAATCTTCTTGCAGACGACAGTCCTGAAAAGGTCTTGCAATACGCGCAATCCTTTGGAATCTCTGATGAAACACCAGTTGTAGTTTATGATGATACATTTGGAGCACTTGCATCAAGAGTTGCTTGGACTTTGCAGTACATTGGACATGAAGATGTCTCCCTTTTGGATATCACTTTTGGTACTTGGAAGAAGATGGGACTTGAGACAAACACAGAAAAAATATCATTTGACAAAAAAAACCATTCACTAAAACTTAGACCTGAAATTCTAGCAACAGTAGATTATTTGGTACCTGCAAAGGAAAAGGGCGCAATTCTAATTGATAACCGCGAAAGATTGAATTTTCTTGAAAACCACATTCCTGGAGCCATAAACATACCATACAGAATGCTTGCCTCTCCTGATAACATACTGCGACCAAAAGAAGAGTTGAAACGACTAATTCAAAATAGGAATATTGCACCTGATGCCGAAGTCATTACATATTGTGGAAGCGTAGGAACTCTTTCTGGACTTGGATATTACGCACTCAAATCAATAGGTATGGAAAATGTAAAGCTCTACGTTCGTTCATTTAAGGAATGGAAATCTCTGGAAAAGCCAATAGAACGACAAAATGACGCAAATTACTGGGACCTTTCTGCTGAATAAATCTAATTTTGTGCAACTTCACTTCGAAGTTTTTTTGTAACAGCTGTTTCGATACTGTCAAAAAGATCTAGCATCTTCTTTTTGTTAGCTTCAAGAAATTCATAACCCTTATCGCTTAATCTTATTTTATATAATCGTATTTCTCTGTGTTCCTCAAAAAAATGTTCAATCATCTGAGGACCTTTCTTTGCAGGATCAATGAACACTTCGAGATTTGCAATTAATTCTTTTACATCGCCTTTTTCTATTGATACTTTGACAGCTTGGATTGCTTCGCTCATTTCTTTGAGTTGTTGAATTAGTATGGGGCTCTTTTTCTTTGTACTGAGAAGTCCTTTCTTTTCTGCTCCTATTTTTTCTGCCAACTCTGGAACAATTTCATACTCGTCTATTTTTTGGAATCCCATGTTTTTTTCATTTTTTACAATTAATCCCTTTTCCATTAATTTTCTTGCAGCATCTTCTATCTCTGCCTTGCCCATCATTGTGGTCCAGACAATTTGGCCTACTTTGTGATAACCTTGTCTTATAGATTCTAAAACAACAACCTCGACTATTCGTCTAAATCCTTCATCTGCGTTGACATTTTCAAAATCTTTATCCCTGACGGCCTTCTTTGCATTTTTTACATCAATTTCAACAGAACGCTTGAGTGCATCAAGTGATTCGGGTATGTGATTTAAAAGAGATTGATAACATCCCTTGTTATACCATGCCATGCCGTCTGTGGGATCTGAGTCAATTGCCTTTTCAACACATTCTAAAGCCTTTTCATAGTTTTTTTGTTTGTAAAAAATCAACCCCTTTAGGTTCCAAGCATCTGCATTTGTGACATCAATTTGATGCACTTTGTTGTATGCTTCCATTGCTCTGGAATAATCATCCATGTGAAATCTGGCATATCCTAATTTTAGTAGGGAATCAACATGACCTGGATCAATTCTGAGCGCGTCCTCAAAAGCAAGTACAGCATCCTCCATTCTTTCATCGGCCATAAGGGAAACTCCTTTTTTGAAAAGCTTGTTTCTAGAATAATCTGGATCAGCTAACTTGGATTCTTTAGGGCTCTCACTAGGTTCAATATTATATTTTTCCGTAGAATCTGTTTTTGGTTCCTTCGGCTTGTCTTTGAATAACTTCCTCAAGGATAATGTAAATAGGCGTTTTTGCCAGATAAATACTATTCCGGGGTGTCTTGCTGTTGATTTTTCTTGATTTTATTCGTAAACCGTCTTTATATCGCATGGAAAATACAAAAATACTCAATGATTACACCTAGGATATGTCAGACGCAGGAAGAACGCTAGAAATCACAGGGGTTTCTCCATTTAGACTTTCATCCGGTGTCTTTGAAGTTCAAATTGCAATTTGTGACAGTCCGCCACCAGCTGATGAAATTGCAAGAAAAAGTTTTTCTTCACTTTGGAAAGACAGTTTTCATCTTAGAGTAAAAGATAGAAAATTTGACCAAGTTTTAGGAAGTGAAAAAAATCCATTACCTGAATCTGTTTTTCAACGAAGTTCGGTATGGATTGTAGTTAGTGATCAATTCTCTTCTATTCATACTGTTTTTGAAACTGAAATTTCATCTGGCTTCAAAAAAACTGAAACTAAAGAACATGTAAAACCTGTAACAAGTGAACCTGCCTCACGTCCTCAAATAAGAATAGAAACTGAACGAACTGGGGAAAGAGGCTTTCGAGGAACTACTGGTCCGCCTGGTCCACCAGGTGACAAAGGTCCACCAGGCCCGCCTGGTACTAGAGGAGATCAAGGTCCTACAGGTTCACCGGGAGACAAAGGTCCTACAGGTCCATCAGGAGACAAAGGCGAACAAGGTCCAAGAGGTCTTCCAGGAGACAAAGGTGACAAGGGTGACAAAGGCGAACAAGGACCACGTGGCGATAAAGGATTAACTGGTGACAAGGGTCCTTCAGGTGACAAAGGTCTTAGAGGTGAAACTGGTCTAAGTGGCGATAAAGGCGATAAAGGCGATAAAGGAGATAAAGGCGACAAGGGTCTTACCGGAGACATTGGTCCAATTGGAGAAAAAGGACCTACTGGGAATCAAGGTCCGCTTGGTGATAAAGGAATTATTGGTCCACCAGGAGAACATGGTCCCAAAGGTCCACCCGGTCCACTTGGTGACAAGGGTCCAAACGGTCCACAAGGTACGCAAGGTGACAAGGGTCTAACAGGTCCACAAGGTACTCCTGGTGACAAGGGTCCACAAGGTCCGCAAGGTCCAGCTGGAGAAAAAGGATTGACAGGAGTTCCTGGTCAACAAGGTGATAGAGGACCGCGCGGTTTGCCAGGTCCACCAGGCGAACAAGGTTCTAGAGGTCTTCAGGGTCCACCAGGTGACAAGGGTCCACAAGGTCCACAAGGTCCGCAAGGCGATAAAGGTGCACAAGGCGCACAAGGCCCACAAGGTGAAAAAGGCCCGCAAGGAATTCAAGGATTACAAGGTGATCAAGGCCCTAGAGGACCAGAGGGTATACCAGGTGAACAAGGTCCACGAGGTCCACAAGGTGCTCCAGGCGAACAAGGTCCAAGAGGTCCGCCAGGCCCACCAGGTGACAAGGGTCCAACAGGATTTTCTGAACAAGAAAGGGCAATGCTAACAAACTTGCTTGAAATTCTTACGTCAAAGAACATGATAACAACAGAACAGCAGATAAAATTGCTAAGCTACTTGTATTAGAAAAAAATTTTGGTACAGTACCGCATCTTATTATCGATTATTATTTTGGGTTCTGTCAACTCTCCGTCGGTTTTTATTCGTGTCAAAAATCGTCGGTTAGCGAATATCATATTGCTGTGCGTCGGTAGGAACTTGGTAACTTAATTCAACCATCTTGGATGTATCATTTTGAGGAACAAGGAAAAAGAAAGTTCCATAGCCACATACGGAATTTGGATTACTCACAGCACTTACAAAGGATTTCATTTGCAATAATGTGATACCGTGACTTTGGAAATATTCCCTGACTAACGTACCATTTTCCATACTTTGGATCAGAGTAGAGGTATCATTCGATTTCACCAATTCCCTTATCCAAGGTATTTTTTGACAATCAATACCACCTTTGAACTCAAACCATGCAGTTTTAATATTCCACATTCCCCATCCACGTTCAACAAGTTTCTGTGCTGTATCAGGTTTTACACAAGCAGGAGAGTTATCTGATTTTTTTATGACAAGATCAAATCCTACTCTGCATGTTACTTTTGAAACAGGAATACCTAACTTGAATTGATACAATGGTGATGGCTTAAACTGAGATTCCATCATAACCCCACAACTGTCACAAATTTGTGACAGTTGTGGGTTAGGTAGAGCCAGCACAGGAGTTAAGGTTACACCATTTACAAAAATGCTCGAAAATAACAAAAATGCAATAAAAAACAACGCATACCAAGAATTAGACATTAACTACAAATGGTCTAACATTGATTTAGCCTTTGATTAAATTTGGGTTTAACATATCAAATATCGTGTCACCTTAATTCTACGATCGCTACACCATTCGTATCTTAAACCAATACAATCAGGATCAAGGCAATCCAATTCGTTTCTACATAAAGGACAAAGATGTAATGTCATGGCTTTCTACTACATTCTGAATCAAAGTAATCCACTTGTTATCGCCTTCAATTGTGACCCCATAGGCTTCGGCAGGTGTCTTATCTTCGTCTCGCATGTAACTACAAATTTCATATAGCGTTTACTTCAAATAACTGCAAGAGGATTTCTGTTTAATGAGCCAGCCAAAAGAAAAGATAGATTTCAAACTCTTAGATCATGAGAGAACAGGGACTGAATATGTCTCATTTAAGCTAGAAGATGGAACTATTGTTAAAGTCAAAGTGGATTTGGACAGGGTAGGAATTGCAACAAATTACAAAAATCCTGATGGCACACCACACTATGCCATTAACACATCGGTAAAAATCACCGTGATTCCAAACGAAAGAAAATTTTCAATGGAGCCTGATTCAATAAAAGGAAAATCATCTGGCCCGCCTGGTCAGATGTTTAGTTGAGAATTATTCTAAAAATAATCAAATTATCGCCTCGAAGAAGCGATAACTTGTTTTAGATCAGAACTATCTTCGTCGTTTTGCTGCTCTCTTTTTGCCTGATCTTGATCGCTTTGGAGCTGATCTTCGCCTTGAGGCTGATCGCTTTGGAGCTGATCTTCTTTTAGCAGCAGATCTTTTTGGAGCTGATCTTCGCTTTGCAGCTTTTCTAGCTCGCTTTTTTGTTGCCATTGAAAAAATATATAATTTACTTGCATTTCTATAGTTAAACTAAAATAATTTACACTAACTGATGTACATTCAATACATACTTTTTTTTAGAAAATAATATTTTTGATCGCAATTATGATCAATAAACTGATTCTGCAGATGGTCTTCTACCTTGCAACCATGATTTTTTTCCACACTGTGTACATTTGTATTGTCGTCTTCGTTTGTATGTTGGAATTTCTGGCATGAAAATAATTTCTTGTTTTGTTTTTATCATACAATATTTGCACCAACGATCTTCATATTCTGCATCCATGTTTTAGAAAACTAATTCACAGAATAAAGTATTTGCTTATGTGCCTCTGTTCTTTAATATTGTTAAAACATCTTCGTCTAGTAAGATGTGACTCAAACCTACTCTTTGTCCGCCAAACTTGACGCTTTTACCCCATACAAGGGCATGTTTGAAATCTCTTCTCATGTCTCTGTGTAGTTTGTTGCAAATATCTAAAACAGTAGAGCCGTTTCTTGTAATGAGAGGTTCTTTGTAATCCGTTTCGCCTCCCTTGGGTCTCATGTAAATTCTGATAAAGTCTAATTTCTCATAAATTGCATCTTTAAGTGCAGTTATGTTGATATCGGAATCTGCAGAAATTGGTATGATTTTTGCTTTTATGTTAGATTGTAGTTCATTTAAAAATCCTTGATTCACAAGATCTATTTTGTTCATTACTGTAAGGGATTGTACATATGTCTTGTTACCTGAAATAAAATCTACAAGTTGTTCTGAATCAACATCTTCTCTTATCAGCACCCTTCCATTGTTCATTCCATAAACTCGTAAAATATCTTTTAGTAGACTAATTGACATTTTAGTTAAAGGCACTTGCTGATTAACGGATAGTCCTCCATCTGATGTTTTTTCTACTACAATGTTTGGTGGTTTTTGATCTAGCCGTATGCCAATATTTTGAAGCTCTGTTCTAATTACTCCATCATGATATGGCTGAAAGACGTCAAGAATAATCAAAACAAGGTCTGCACTTTTTGCAACCGCTAGTACTCTTTTTCCCAATCCTTTTCCAGTGGATGCACCTTTGATAATTCCAGGCAAGTCCAACACCTGAATTTTTGCACCTCGAAGTTCCATCATCCCTGGAACTACAGTAGTAGTGGTAAATTGAAATGCGGCGACAGCTGATTTTGCACCAGTAAGTCTGTTTAACAAAGTAGATTTTCCAACACTTGGTAATCCAATAAAAACAACAGTGGCGTCACCAGTTCGTTTGATATCAAAACCAGCTGAGCTTCCAGAGGATTTAGATTTTGATTCTTCTTGCTCGCGTTTTAGCTTTGCAAGTTTTGCCTTGAGCAGTCCTACGTGATGTTCAGTTGCCTTGTTAACCTGCGTCTTTGCCATCTCATCTTTTATGGCTTGAATTTTTTCTGGAACTCCCATCTTAACTCACAATATGTTTGGTTTTACTGAATAAAACCCTTCTAATTTGCTATCAAATTATGTTATATTGTATTCATGGTTAAAATTTGAGGTTATTAAAATAATGGAGAAACATGCTGCCAAAATAAACAGAGGCAAATGAGCTAAGTGTCCTTGCTATACTCATGGAGATTGCAAATTTTTTAAAATCATATTTCTTTACTCCTGCAATAATTGTCACAATTTCGGTCAATATGGGTACCAAACTTAATGCAAAAATTATGATCCAACCATATTTGTTCAACCAGTTAAAGCTCTTGTCATAATCCTTGCTTCTTTGTGTTTTACGAAGGAATCTGTAAATTTTTTTACCATCATATCCTACAACATATGTCAAAATTCCGCCTCCTACAGAACCGGTAGCCATGACTGCGAATACCATTACCGGATTTTGACCATCTAAAAGTAGTGCAGTTGATGTTATTGCAATTGGAAATGGAATAAATGAAGCAAATACAGAATTAAGAAAAAGACCAAGTAGACCATACTTTACAAAGAAAGGATTCTCAAGTATGGGTTTTAAGAAATCAATTAACACTGTTTGGGTATTTTTTTACGTATATTTAGAGCTCTTTAAATGATAAAAAACAATCAGATGATCTGAGAATCTTTTTTATTAACAATTTTAGAGTACAAAGTCTTGTCTCCTTTCTTGATATGATGTATTCTTGTTATTGGAATAGTTTCAAAATTATCTGATAATTTTATGAATTCTGGTAGTGTGACTTCGATGATGGTATCATAGTCCTGATACCCTACTGTGTATGAATTGGGGCTGTCTGCATACATTGCTTTACTGAGAATTTCAGCAAGTTTGCCTTTTCGTGGCATGTTGTGTTTATTGCAAAATAGTATTTTAGATAGGAGTTATTATGCCCAATATCATATCTGACTTGGTGCGCCCAAAAATCTTTGCCATAGATATTGATGGAACAATTACCGATACAAAGGGCGGTAGAGTTGATCTTGATGCACTTGCAGCACTGCGATACATGGAAAAACTAGGACACAAAGTGATTTTTGTTACTGGGAGATCATCTGTTGAAGCATACGTGTTATCGGTGTTTGGAGGCACAACTAGGATTGCAGTAGGTGAAAATGGTGGAGCAGTAATGTATGGTCCATCTGAACATAAGCTATTGGGAAAAAAAGAGGATTGCATAAAAGCATTTGAATTTTTAAAGACAAAAATTCCTCAAATAGAAATAAAAAATGTATTTCCAAGGCTGACCGAAGTTGTTCTTGAACGAAATTTTGATATAGATTTGGCAAAAAAAATTGTTGCACAAAATAATTTACCGGTAGAACTTTCTGATAGCCAGTATGCATTTCATATTAATTCAAAGGGCATAAACAAAGCTAGGGGACTAGAAGAGGTAATGAGCATGTTTTCGGCTACAAAAGATGATGTCATATCAATAGGTGATAGTGAAAATGATGTTCCCCTATTCAAGGCAACAGGACTGAGTATAGCAATAGGCAATGCATCAGAAGATGTAAAATCACAGGCATCCATGACTGTAACAGGAAATGCTGGCGATGGAGTTATTGAGGCATTGGAGTATGTTGAGCTTAAACTATCACGGGAGTAAGATATGACACTTCGACTGCTCTTTGATGAAATACGATCAAGACTCAGGCAAATTTCTGACGAACTACATTATCCTCAAGTAGAGTTTGAAGTATCTGAGGCTGCAAGACCAGAATTTGGTGATGTAAGCTGCAATATCGCATTCTTGCTTGCCAAGAGTCTCAAGAAAAGACCATTTGAAATTGCAGATATTATTTTAAAACAGTACCAAAAAAACAAAGGCAAATTCGTAAAGGAAATCACTGCACACCAATCAGGATATGTGAACTTTGTTGCAAATTTTTCTGAATTAAATAATTCTACAATAACAGCTGCAATGCAAAAAAAATATGGTGATATTAATGTTGGAAAAAATTTGAAAATTGTAGTAGAGCACACTAGTGTAAATCCAAACAAGGCGCTACACATTGGTCATGTGAGAAACATAATCATAGGTGACACAGTTTCAAAAATATTACACAAATCACAATATGATGTAAGGGTACTAAACTATGTTGATGATTCCGGATTGCAAGTAGCAGATATCATTGTAGGTTTCAAATATGGCGGATATTCTGTAGAGCAGCCCAAGGGTCAAAAATTTGATCATTACTGCGGAGATGTTGTTTATGTAAATATAACAGAAAAATATGAGACTGATTCAAATCTGGCAGAAAAAAGAACTCTGGTTCTCAAGGAATTAGAAGAAGGCATATCTGAGACTGCAAAATTTGCTAATGAAATTACAAGAAAAGTTCTTGATGAACAACTAAAGACTTGCTGGCGTCTTGGGGTGACATATGATTGCCTGAATTTTGAATCACAGATTTTTAAGTCAAATCTCTGGAAAATAGTGTTTGAAAAGATGAAATCATTGGGAATTATTGAACTTGAGAAGGAAGGCAAGAATGAAGGATGTTGGGTCATAAAGTCTGTAGATGATGAAGATAAGGTTCTTGTGAGAAGCAATGGAATAGCAACATACATTGCAAAAGACATTCCATATGCAGCGTGGAAGCTTGGAATGCTTGATGATCCATTTTATTATAAAAAATATGCAGAGCAAGCAAACGGACGAGTTTTGTGGGAGACAACTCTTGAAAAGACTGAAAACAAGCTCGACTTTGTAGGTGAAAAAGTGATAACTGTAATTGATTCACGACAATCTCGTTTACAAAAAATAATTACAAAAATAATGACTGATTTCAAATCTCAGGAAGGTGCATACTTTCATTTAGGATATGAATCTGTGACTCTAAGTGCAGACACTGCAAAGACACTTGGTGTGGATATATCTGGTAAGGAAGCGCAAATGTCAGGACGAAAAGGAATCTATGTCAACGCAGATGATGTTTTAGATATTCTTGGCAAAAAAACATATGAAGAAGCAAAAAAGAGAAATCCAGATCTTGACGAGCTTTCACTTGTAAAGATATCAGAGCAAGTTGCTGTGGGAGCACTAAGATATACAATGATAAAACAAGATCTTGATAAAATAATTACATTTGATTTGACTGAATCACTTAGCTTAGAAGGTGATACTGGCCCATACATACAATACTCGTATGCACGGGCCTCAAGAATTTTAGAAAAAGCAGAGACAGAACCAAACTTTGATGTATCATTTGATGGCCTTACAACAGAATATGAGTTGAATCTGGTTAAGGCAATTGGAAAGTTTGATATCCAGATAGAAGATGCTGCAAAAAACCTGTCTCCAAAAATAATTGCAAGGTACTGCTATGAACTTGCAGTTACATTTAACGCCTTTTATGAACATGTAAAGGTCCTGACTGCTGAGAACAAGTCTTTGATAAATGCACGACTTTGTATCGTGTATTGTTTTAAAGAAACACTTGTCAAGGCACTTGATTTGCTTGGAATTAGTTCACCATCAAGGATGTAACAGGTAAATTCTTATCCGTATGATATTGGCTTTATTTCTGTGAAGAAAATAAAACAAAATTCTTACGTCTTGTTTTTTTATAATGATTCAAAAAAATGGCTGATGAAGGTATCAAAAAAACAACAATTTCACACACATGTTGGTGTAATTAATCACAAAGATGTTGTAGGAAAAGAATATGGCTCTACAATTAAAACAAACAAAGGCAAATACATCTATCTGTTAGAGCCCACAATCCACGACTATATCATGAAAAGTCAGCGTAGTACGCAGATAGTGTACCCAAAAGATCTTGGGTATATTGCCGCAAGAACCGGACTTCAGAGTGGACAAAAAGTTGTAGAGATTGGAACTGGGAGTGGTTCTCTTACTACGTTTCTTGCAAGCATTGTAAACCCGCGTGGACATGTATACACATTTGATGTTGATCCAAATTTTATGGAGATTGCTAGAAAAAATATAGAAAAAGCAGGTGTTGCAAAATATGTAACAATGGAAAAGCTTGACATAAAATCTGTCAAGAAAGTTCCAATTACTGATGTTGATATTGTAGTAGTTGATCTTGGTGATCCTTGGACTGTAGTGCCTCAAGCAAGAAAGATGCTAAAAGGAAGTGGGGCATTTGTTGCAATCTGTCCTACAATGAATCAGCTTGAAAAACTTGCAACTGCGCTTAACGAAAATGACTTTTATGATATAGAATGTACCGAACAAATTGTCAGAACTATTGAGGCACGAGAGGGAAAAACAAGGCATTCATTTCGTAGCATTGGTCATACCACCTATGTTGCCTTTGCAAGAAAAGTCTCCAGTCCAAGGGCATTTAAGAATAGATTGCCAAAAGAAGAGATTGTAGTAGAAGAGTCTACAGAATAGATTGCAACTCAGAAAAGAGTAATGGTTTCTAACAAGGAAAGTTTATTCACCCAAAAAGAAGATTACCGGTATTGACAAGTAATATTCTACAAGCTACTATGGTGAAAAATTTTATTCCTCCCAGAAAATTTGCATCACGAAAAGGTGATAACGGAAAGGTTCTGGTTCTTGGTGGTAGTTATTTTTATCACGGCGCACCAATACTTTCATCTCTTGCTGCGCTACGGTGTGGAACGGATTTGGTGTACACTTGTGTGCCAAAAATAAATGTACAGGCAACAAGGGCAATCTCTCCAAATCTTATCGTACTACCTTTGGTTGATGCCAAGCTAACAAGAGGAGCGGTACACAAACTTCTTGGTGTCATACCAAAAGAACTAGATTCTGCAACAATAGGTATGGGGTTGGCAATACAAGATATTGAAGCATTAAAGTTGCTTGTAACATCACTTTTGAATCGAGATGTAAGACTTTCTCTTGATGCAAGTGCGCTGGTATCAGATATACTGCCTCTAATTAAAAATAAAAAAGTTGTAGTTACTCCACATGCCGGTGAATTCAAAAGATTGTTTGGAGAACTACCATCTGATTCTAAAAGGGAACGAATCTCAATTGTAGAAAAATATGCAAAAGAAAACGCTCTTACAATATTGCTAAAGGGACCAACTGACATTGTCAGTGATGGGCAAAAGACGTATCTGAATGTGAAAAATACTCCTGCAATGACTGTTGGTGGAACAGGCGATATACTTTCAGGCGTAGTGGCAGGAATGTTGTCAAAAAATCGTAATCCTGTAGAGGCTGCCGCAGCGGCTGTTTTTATAAACGGAAAGGCAGGAATGCTTGCACAAAAAAAACACGGCTTACACATTGTTGCAACTGATCTCTTAGAATTTATTTCTGATGCAATGAAACCATTTGACAGGATAAAGTGATTCTGATGCAAGTACTTCGACACGTAGACAACAACATGAAAGGACTAATATCAGATCTTCAAACTTTGATTAGACAACCTAGTGTCTCTGCAAAAAATGAAGGTCTTGAAGAATGTGCAAGACTTGTGGCAAAAATAATGAGAAATTCAGGAATTCGTTCAGAACTACTTTATCTTGGAAAAGGAGTTCCGCCAGTGGTATATGGTGAGGTAAAATCTAAACAAAACCCAAAGAAAACTTTGCTATTTTACAATCATTATGATGTACAGCCTGCTGAACCATTTGATCTTTGGAAAGACAAACCGTTTAGTGGGAAAATTATAGGTAACAAAATCTTTGGGCGCGGTTCTGCTGATGACAAGGGCGAATTAATAACCCGAATAAAAGCTGTTGAATCTTATCTAAAAACCGAAGGCGATGTTCCATGCAATGTGAAATTCCTAGTTGAAGGCGAAGAAGAAATTGGAAGCATGCATGTTGAAAAATATCTGAAAAAATTCAAGAAAAAATTTTCATGTGATGGAGTGATTTGGGAATTTGGATATGTTGATGCCAAAGATAGACCAATAATCAGCCTTGGGATGAAAGGCTTGCTTTATGTTGAACTCTCAGTAACAGAATCAATACGCGATGCTCATTCTAGCCTTGCTGTTCTGATTGAAAATCCCGCATGGAGACTTTTGGAGGCATTAAAAACACTTCGTGATGCTAATGGGAAAATACTCATCAAAGACTGGTATAAGGAAGTGAACAGCTTTACAAAAGAAGAACTTAAACTAATTCAAGCTGAACCATTTGACGAAAAAGAATTCAAAAAAGAATATGGAATTAAACGGTTTGTTGCAAACAAGACAGAAATTGCAGCAAGAAAAGCACTGGTAGGAGAACCAACATGTAACATTGCAGGCTTTGTTTCAGGTTACACTGGTCCTGGAGCAAAGACTGTTCTTCCTTCACAAGCACTAGTAAAAATTGACTTTAGACTTGTACCAAAAATGGATCCGTTAAAGCAACTTGCAAGACTAAAACAACATCTTAGATCAAATGGATTTGGGGACATCAAAGTAAACATGATTCATGGTGAAGCTGCATCTAAAACCAATATTCTAGATCCGTTTGTATCTAAAGTAAAAAAAGCTGCAAGCGAATCATTTGGAAAATCCATAATAAGTGTGTCCTCTGCTGGTACTGGGCCGATGTACTCTTTTGCAAAAGTTCTTTCTGCCCCCTGTATCTCAATTGGAAGCACATACATATTTTCTAGAATTCACTCTCCTAACGAATTTGCAAGAATAGATCTGCTGAACAAAACTACAAAATGTATTTGTAAAATAATGAGTAAATTCGATTAAATCTTAACATCTGGTTTCTAGAGATTCATTACTTTAGATATGATTCATTTTTGCGCACCGTCGATCATATTAGTGCCTTTCATTTAGAGAAAGGGCTTTATTGTCCTCGTTTTGCACAGAATTTATGGCTTATGTGTATATGCCGGGCGCCACAGCTGTTGGAATAACTTATGATGGTGGTGTAGTTCTGGCAAGTGAAAGAAGAGTTGCTTATGGCAATTTTCTTGTTAGTAAGAACACAAAAAAGACATTTACAATAACTGACTATGTTGGAGCTTGTTGTGCAGGCTTGGTAGCTGATATGCAGGTTTTAGCAATGCAGATGCGTGCTCTTACAAAGATTAGGAAAATGGAATTAAAAAGAGAGATTCCACCAAATTCTGTTGCAAAAATGATGTCCTCATTAATGTATGAACGAAGATACTATCCTTTACTTACACAGGTTATTGTAGGCGGAGTTGATGGTGCACCAGCAATTTACACGCTAGACCCATTAGGTTCTGTATTGCCGGACGATTATGCTGCAGTAGGAACTGGTGCAGAAATGGCACTTGGAGTTCTTGATCAGGAATTCAAACAAGGCATGAAAGAAAAAGACGCAGTAACACTAGCAGTAAAATCCATTCGTTCTGCTATCCTGAGAGACGCAGCAAGCGGGGATGGAATTGACGTGCTGGTAGTTGACAAAACTGGATCTCGAGAATTCACTGAAAACTAGTTATTTTTTAATCCCTTTTGCAGTTTCCCAAAACTCATCTGATATGTAGTGCAAATTTTTCACTACCTCGCCTTTTGTCATAGTTTCCAGTTCTTTACTTGACACTAGCGCTCTTCCTACTGCCAAAAACTTGTTACGTGACTCTTCTACAATGCATATGATTTGTTCTTTATCAAAATCTGAATATTTTTTTATGCCAGGTCTCATGACTGTTGCCCCGTTGCATACAAACTTTACCGCACCCATGTCTACTACAACTTTAGGAAATTTTTCAAGCATTGAGGTTTCAGAAAGAAAGGGAATGAACGTTTTATCTATCTTGATTGCAGCAAAGTTATCTCCAGTGATTAATCTTGCACTATCTGAAATTTCATGAATAGTGAGATTTTTTGTCTTAGGTACTTCTATCTTCCACTGTGCTGTAATACTTTCCAATGTTTCTGCAGTTTCAGATTTTGATAATAAATTTGATTTCAACGTCTTGACATTTCCTGTCTTATATCTAACAAATCTCTCAGTATGGAGCTGGCAGTTTCCATTCCTCCAGCACCGCGACCAATTATTGTTTGTTGACCAGAATGTTCCGAGTTAAACGTTATTGCATTTAGAGTACCGTTTACACATAACGGATCATCTAGAGAAATTTGTTGAGGTGCTACTAGTAATTCCTTGTTACATGATGCAATTAGTTTTACAGCAGAATTATTGGTAGCAGCCTTTTTGATGTCAGAGGTAGTGACATCTCTAATCCCTATGCGTTTGATGTCCTTTATGGTCACTTTCATATCCATTATCCAATTAGCTAGTATGACAAGTTTGGCTGCAGCGTCAAAACCATCAATATCTAACGATTCGTCTGCTTCTACATATCCTCTTTTTTTTGCATCTGCTAATGCTGTCTTGAAAGTCATTCCATTAGCCATGTTAGTCAGTATGTAATTTGTCGTACCATTTAGAATTCCTTGAAAGGAAACAATTCTTTCACCTCGTAGACTATTTTTTGCATAATCTAAAATTGGTGTGCCTCCGCCAACTGTTCCGCTAAACTTTAGCAGTACTTGATTATATGTTGCAAGTTCGATTAATGAAGGAAATGCAAGAGCAAGTGGTCCCTTGTTTACAGTAATTACATGAAGACCATTTTTCATGGCATTTACAATATGTGACATTCCTGGTTCGGCATCTTTGTAATTGCTTGGAGTTGTTTCTATCAATACTTCGGCATCCATTCCCTTGATCATCTCAAGTCCGTTTGCGTTTTTTTCTTTATTGTGATATTTTCTTATGTCGCCGTATTTTTTTTTGACCTCTAAAAGTCTGTTTAGATCAAGACCTGCAGAGGATGCGGCAGATCCCTTACTGTCAAAAACGCCTACTATTCTAGGCTTTAGACCATGAAGTGCATACAGATCTTCTGATCTTGAAAGTAGAAGTTTTGCAAAGTTTTGACCTACAACTCCAAAACCACATAATATTATACGCAATATTCAACAAACATAATTCGGTATTAATTAGTATATTTCCCTCATTAACGAATAAAATAGAAGAACTGCCTTATCCAACAAAAACTTTTACAACTAGACAATATCTCTATGATTTGCTGTATTTGAGATTGCACAGATTTATTAAACAGCAAACTGGCATTTGAGCATGTCTACAAAACTAATAGTTGGCGCAATCGCCATTGCAGCAATAGGTGTTATTGTAGTTTATATAAAAAGTAAAAGAAACAAATCTACGAACAAACCAGATGCAACAAAGACTACTGATAAACCAGATGCGACAAAGGCTACTGATACACCAGATACGACTAGTAACTGACTACATTTTATTTTTTTAAAATAATTCAATAAACGTTTCATTTCTTTTGGCATTAATTATGTTCATGAAATATCAGTTAACCGTGAGATTGCTTTATTAGAGCATACAAAATCCAAGATTTCATGAGGCAGAAAAAACTTCTCTATGCAGGTATAGGCGGAGCTGTTGTTATTGCTGCAATAATTATAGTAATAGTATTATTGCCAAACATCTCTAACCAATCAACTGATAATACTGATCAATCACAAATTTCTCCACTTGATCTTTCTTTTTCATATGAGGAAGCAAATTCTAATTTAAAAACAAGTCTACTTTCGCATGAAATTAACATGTCAAGGCCATTACAGTTTTTTAGCCAGACTGATATCAATCAATACTGTCACTTTTTCTCAGATGACAAAAGACAAGCACTTGTAAAATTCTGCACATCAACTGAGCTCAAAGATAAAAATGGCAATTTTCTTGGAAATATTAACATGGTAGGCTCAACTAGAGCACCCGGTTTAGTTATATCTGCTGTACAAACAGACCCAGCACAAAGTAATCTAAATTACGTAAAAACTATTTTTGGCGCTGTAATTAATGAAACAACATGTAATTGCTGGGATAAAGAAAAACCACGAGGATATGCCACACTTTCTGATATGATTGATGCTTTTCGCGATTTTCATATTGCTGGTAAAAAACCTAATAGCACATCAAAATCTGTTCCATTAGGCTCAGAACATTTTGAATTGGAACTTACAACTAACCAAAATGGATATTTGTGGAAATTACTTGTTGCTAGATGATGAATCTGGAGCTTTGCTATATTTCTTGGTTCATTAAGGTTGACGTACTCGTTTAATCTGCAGTAGCCGTTGGTGTTTGTAATGTTTGAATATTTGGGATTGATATTACTTGGATTTGCTGCAGGAATTATTGGTTCAATGGTTGGACTGGGAGGTGGGTTTGTCGTTGTACCGATTTTGACATTTTTTGGATTTTCGCCTCAACTTGCAGCAAGCAATAGTCTTTTTGCTGCATTTAGTAATGCTGTTGCGTCTACAGCGTCCTATGCAAAACAAAAACGCATAGAATACTCGCTAGGTTTGAAGCTTGGATTACTTTCAATACCTGGCACAATACTTGGGGCATACATTTCAGACGGAATTACTCCATCATCGTTTAAGATATTGTTTGGTATCGTACTTTTAGCATCAAGCATATACATTTTTTTAAAACGAAAGATGGAATCCAAAGACTACAATCTTTCAAAACAAATAATGGTCTTAGCAGTTGGTGCTAGTTTTTTTGCTGGAATAATTTCAAGTCTGTTTGGTATAGGAGGGGGCGTAGTGTTTGTTCCTTTAATGGTGATAGCAATTGGCCTTTCAATGAAAATGGCAGCTCCTACTTCTCAGTTTATTTTGTTATTTGCATCAGCTTCTGGCATGATTGCACACGCACTTTTGGGTCATCCTGATTTTTACCAGGCCCTTTTTCTCTCAATTGGCGCATTTGCAGGAGGCTTAGTTGGTAGCAAACTTTCACTACAAGTAGAAGAGAAAAAACTGAGAATTCTTGTTACGGTGGTACTTGTAATTACTGCCATCAAGCTTTTTGCTGATTCTCTGAGGGTTCCTTTTTGATCTGATACAAGTTACGTTTTGACACCACAACAAGTTCGCCATTGTCTTTTGAGCCTTCAAAATCTATTGCTAAAAGCCCGTAATTTTCGTTAAGATCTGTTTTCTCAGATATTTTAAATTTGATCTTCAGATTTTCGTTGGTGTAAAGAGGTTTTAGAAATCTGGCGTGCCTGTTTTTCCATCCGGGATCGCCATCCATGCCGTAAAAAATCAACAAATTCCCATACATTTCTTTTAGTCTTGTAAATTCTCCTTCCATTCTTCCTAGAATAGCTCTGCCAGAAATCATTGTACTGGTTTCTTTTTTCATGTTTTCATTATTTTCGTATATTACATTTTTTATCTTAGAAAAGGCAAGATAACTTTCAAGTTCAGATAATGAAATTTTGCATTCTGAAAAAAATTCGTCACCTACTTTGAGTTCAGAAAACTTCTTCATCAGGATCTTGTTTCATCAGGACAGTAAATAACTTCAGAGCTCTGTGTGGCCTTTCCAGAACTGAAATATTTAATTGCGCTGAAAATTCTTTCATTGCTTGGCTCTGTTCCGTCTATGCTTCCTGGCAAAACTAGGAATGCTCTTAGATTTGACTTGAGGACATCACTTAGCTCCTGGTTGACAGTTGTAGCAAATGGTCGTAGTGCTCCTCGGAAAACTTCTACTCTAGCTCTGTCTAGACCAGATACTTTTGGACCTGATGGCAAGTCAGGACCTATGATTACTATGGTGCCTGACTTTCCTTTGAAAAGCGGTGGGTTCTTGGAGCCGCCAGGTACGAAAATATTGAGAGCTTCCTGTCCTACTATGGCTGGGATGTTTATGAATTTGTCAACCAATCCGTCCCACTGTGATCTGGTAATTTCTGTCAGTTTTGCAAAAGAAGGAACTTTGCCTGTTACATGAATTATGGTTGAAATTGTCCCTATTTTTTCTGACGCAGTTTTAAAAAATCTTCTCACTTGTTCTTGATTTGACAAGTCAATTGGGTGTGAATGAAATTTAGATAGTTGTTCTTGTGCTTGTTGCGGACTGTTTTTTGATAAGAGAATAACTGCTTTGCCATCATTTTTTTCAATATTTTGGGCAAGAAATTCTATGCGTGATATGTCAGAGCTCTCCGTAATATCTGCAGTAAACACAACAACCTTGCCATTAAAGTCAATTTGTGATTCAGGAATAGAGGATGAAATGTGTGGCTTGACTGGGTAAAACACCCTGTCTCCTGGTATGACTTTGCCATTGAGAATTTTTGATATTTCTTCATCACACAAAGACAGTACTGTTTCTGCTACTTGGGATTGGGACAAAAATTGCTCATCAGCTATCATTTTGCTTGTATTGTTCTGAATTTTTTCTGCAATTTGTTGAATCTTTGCAAGCAAGGAAGAGATTGTTTTACCAAGTTTTTCTATCTCTGATTCAGATGTTATGTTTTTTAGTTTTGCTAATTTTGCAGTAGCGTTTTTAATTCCATCTTTTACTGTTTGTTCTTCTTCTCCCATCAAAGGTAGTATGTCGTTGTTGACTTCTTCTACTTCCTGCGGAGTCAAGCTTTCAAAGCCACTGACTCTCATAAATTCAGCAGCTGCTTTTGGATATACTGTTTTGTAAATTCTGTCAGAATGGACAGGTCCTGGATTTGTTGCTATTGAAATAATTCCCTTCTCTGTTAGTTCCCATGACATTGCCTCAGCTAGTCTATTTTTTGCTCCCTGTGATGCAGTGTATGGACTCCTAAACCTGTATGGTCTTTGCTCTAGGGGACGCTCTTCTGTGAAAAATGTTGAAATTGTAATGATTTTGCAACCTCTCTTCATTGCTTTTAGTGCTTGAACTGATGTCCAAAAAGTTCCTGTAAGGTGAATGGCAACTGTGCTTTTAAATTCTGTAATTGGTGAGTTTGCAAAACATGTTACTGGTCCAGAAACTCCTGCATTGTTGACTAGAATGTCTACATTCCCTGATGATTTTAGTTCATCAAACATACGTGATACCCCCTCTTCATCACTGACATCAACTCCTGCAAAAATTTTAATAAATGCGCTACTCTTTACTTTGTCAATAATTTCTTTCAAACTCTTTGCAGTTTCTTCAAGGGGCTCTTTTCTTCTGCCAAGTATGACAATGCTTGCACCATTTTCAGCAAATTTTATTGCTATGGCCTTTCCAATTCCAGTGCCGCTACCAGTGATAACTGCAACTTTTCCTTGAAATTTTAGCATTAACAGAAGTTGGCTATATTTTTCGATTATTTATTCCGATTGCTCTGTTTTGTGCTAATGTAGTTCTAAGACTAATATTTATTTGAGGGTGAAATTTACCTTGACGCATGCACGATTCTGAGCAAGACACTTTTGTACAAAAAAACAAAAATGAAGAGTTCTGCGATCTTTTAGAACACATAGGAATAGAAGCTGAGACAAAAGAAATTGGCACTGACGATGTTGAAAAAGGCGATTATTATAGCGGAAGTTTTACCCATTCTCCAATTATGACTACAAACCACGGTTGCGTTAAAATAAAAAACTCTAACATTGACATTGTGCAGGTAATTCAAAAAGGTTAGTGGATTTGACGCAAAACATACTTCCTTTACCATGGGGCGCACAAGACCGTTTTCAGGCTCACTTTATAGTTAAAGCAAATGTAAGCCAAAGCGACGATAGTTTTCTTGCTGAATCAAAACCAAAAACTCAGGGTCATTTTGGCTCTAAAAAAGTGGTAGGTGTAGAATGGGTTGGAGGAAGAATGGCTGATATTCTAAATGCTGATAACGAACTTGCTGGTATGATTACAAAATTATCTTACCATGATGCATTCATCTGGGTAGATCCAACAAAAAATGGCGTTAGAATACATGGCAGGTGGAAAAGCAATTATGAACTTGGAATTTCAAAAGAACAGTTTGCAGTTTATGACAAGATAGCATCACACATTAAAAACAATCTGCATTAAGCTCTCCACCAATCTAAAGCTAAACAATCTACTTTCTTCTCCCCTCTTGGGATTGCCAAGATGAATTGTTTCTTTACTGTTGTTGCTAGCCTTCCTGCTAAAACTACACTTGTAGCAGAGACAGTGTCCCCTGTATTGTATACCTGAACTAGATATGGAGCGTGGTCAATGCCTGGACCTTTTTGATATACTGCAAAATCACAACCAAATTTAATTCCAGGATTGACGATGTAGCCCTTGTCTCTAAAATCTTTGTAGACTAGATATTTTTTGTCAAAGTTATGGTATTCTCCTCTGCAAATTTCAAGTAGATTGTTTTCTGTTAGAAGTTTTTTTGCCTTGAATACCTTTATCTTTGATTTTTGGACTAGGTATAATCCTTCTATAAGATCTAAAATTAACGGTACTGTTATTTCATCTGGTTTTGGTTTGGCGATACCTACAGGCTTGCCATAATATCCATTCATAAATAGAGTGCGTGAATCTTGGATGTTCCAGATTACTATTCTATTTTCTATTAGTTCGCCTTTCAAGTTAGGATTGTTTTCATTTACACCAGTATTAATCTTATATCGATAGAGAGAAGATAATGAGAGGAATCAAAAACCCTAAACTGTTTGTTATTGTACTTACAAACACGTAGAGAACTAGATTCTACATACATCTCATTGGTACTATAATTCTATATTGAATACTTTTATCATTTTTAAATTAAATCAGAAATGGTGGAGTTGATGAAAGTAACAATGCCAGATGAATCTTGTAGAGGTTGTGGAGGTTTATTGATGAAATATTGTGTATGTGCTGGGTGTAGAGGAACGATGCAAAAAATATGTAACAATTGTAATTTAAAGACAGAGCCGCAAATCCATGACCAATGCTTCAACAAAATAGAATTAATTCACTAGAGAAAATTAAACTTCAAAATCATAATCTATGAGTCCTTATGGAGTAGTTGTAGAAACCATAGACAACTCTTAGATATCAAATATCAAAAATATCGTCATGCGCGATACTTGTGAAATGCAAAATTCTCACGAAATGGCTACTGCCCATATAATTATAAGATGTAAACCAGGTTTTGAAAAACAAGTCATTGAAAATCTTGAGAAAATCGAGGGTGTTAAAAATATTCATAGAACCATTGGTGAATTTGATATGCTGGCTAAAGTAGAAGCGACAGATCATGAATCTCTAAGGAAGATAATTCGTTGGAAGATCTTCAAAAATGATTACATCGAATCTATTACTACATTGATGTGCGTAAGAAAGTCATTATGTGTAGTGAATTAATATGGAAAAGAAACAAGATAGTGAAAATAAAACCAAAAGACATGACAACCGACGACCATTTCTTGGCTTGCCCACAGCAGTATGGATGAGTAGCGATCTCTACATAATGTTTGTAAATCCAACAAAGTCATGATGGCAGAATATGAAAAACAAATTTTCTCATATTCTATAGAAAAATTATAGTAAATCCTTAGATAATGTAAACAATGTCTTAATCATGCGGTCTACAATTTTTGATTGTGCCTGCGAATCCTACGAGTCTCTTTAGTCATGTAGACCGCATTAGTTATTTTTGAAGAATCTCAACAGTATCTCTGTTTATCAACTGGGCAACTTTGGTTGCAAAGGAAATTGGGCTAATTTTCTTTGTACATGTAACAAGAATGACATTTTTATCAAAAGGGAAGCTAAACATTATAAAATTGTCTTTTTCTGAATGATGATATCTGATGGTACCGTAAAGATCATCAAACTTTCCTCCCGTGTAAATTTCAAATGTACATTCCATGAAATGAATGTCATTCCATTTTTCTAATCTTGGTTCAGGGAATGTACGATGTGCTGTTTTATGAAGCACGTTTCCCTTTTTGTCCATAACTACAGCAGAACGTACATTTTGGTCTATATTCATAATGGATTTACATATTTTCTCTTCAACAGTCTTTTCTATGGCCACGCCGATCTATCGATTATAGGTATAAAAAAGAATATCGATCTCATACATGTCAAAGTCAGTGTTGCCATATGATGTGAATATATTCTGCTAGTGACATAACAATAGATTTTTTATTGAACAAAACTAAAGATGTATGATGGAGACATCTGTAAATAAAATTGTAAGATACAGAGTAAAAAAGAAAAAACTACGCCTAGTGAGACAAGCACTATTAGAATTTATTGACTCTGTAAGAGAAAACGAACCTAATACTCTTGTTTATGAAGTATTTCAAGAAAAGGACAATCCTGCCTCATTTATTCATGTAATGTCATTTAAGGACAAAAATGCGGAAAAAACCCATACTAATAGTAAATACCTCAAAAAATGGGTTGACATATTGTACCCAAATTGTAAACAAGAACCTGAATTTACTAATTTGAGGTCAGTAAAATCAAATAAAATAACAGAAAATAACGAAACCAAAACTGTGATCTAAATCTCTTTTTTATATTGTCAATTAAACATGATAAACTGTTTAATTGCGGGGAACGGTCTACTTGATCTGAGGAAAGACGATACTTAAAGACCTAGTAGACCGCAGTTTAACGATCGTTTTATTTTATCTAAAGATTTACTATATCTTTTTGTGATCATATGTAGTTGTAAAATTGATCGAGTACGCTGCATAAAAAACTTATTTTTACGATCTGACAATATTTGATAAATAGTGTAACGTGATCTATTTGCAGAATCAAAAAATGCATGAACTCATGATATCATCTCAATGACGAAAATTCTAACAACAACAATCGTTGGACTTCTTATAACATCTCTCTTCCTGAGTAGCTCAGGTTGGGCAATCGGAAATGCTGAAAATGAAAACCAAGGTGATCAAAATGGTGGACAAAATACCAAGACACCGATCAAACATGTAGTGGTCATATTCCAAGAAAATGTTTCATATGATCACTATTTTGCTACATATCCAAATGCAGCAAATCTAGATGGTGAGCCTAAATTCAAGGCATCAGAAAATACACCATCTGCTAATGGTTTGACAAAGGCGCTAATAGACAACAACCCCAACTCCAAGACACCATTTAGGTTAGACAGGACTCAAGCAATAACATGTGATGAGAATCATGACTACAAACCAGAGCAAATGGCTTATGATGGCGGTTTGCTTGACAAATTTGTAGAAACAGTTTCTAACATTGGTCCCGGATGTAATCCAGATGGAAGCACTGTGATGGGATACTATGATGGAAACACAGTCACAGCAATGTGGAATTATGCACAACACTTTGTTATGAGTGACAATTCCTTTGGCACTACATTTGGTCCATCCACTCCAGGAATGTTGAACTTGGTCTCAGGTGAAACTGGCAATGTTACAACATCTGATGTTCCAGACGCAGTTGAACATCATACCATAATTGGAGATCCTGATGGAGCATATGATGATTGCTCAAGTTTTGCACCAACAGCTATGGGTGGAAAGAATGTAGGTGATCTTCTTAATGCTAAAGGAGTTACTTGGGGATGGTTCCAAGGTGGCTTTAAACCAAGTACACCATGGGATGGTAATCCTGCACACAAAGCAGTATGCCACACAACTCATGTGAACATTGCTGGTGCAACTGTAAATGATTACAGCGCACACCACGAGCCATTTGAGTATTATGCCTCAACGGCAAATCAACACCACCTTGCTCCAGCATCAGTTGACGAGATAGGACACAATGGCCAAGCAAACCACCAGTATGATATTACCGACTTTTGGGCAGCAGTAGACGCTGGAAAAATGCCAGCAGTAAGCTTCCTTAAGGCAGCAAAGTATCAAGATGGACATCCAGGTTACTCTGATCCTATAGATGAGCAACACTTCATTGTTGATACAATCAACAAACTCCAAAAAACGGATGAGTGGAAGAATACTGCAATAATCATCTCGTATGATGATTCAGACGGTTGGTATGATCATGTGATGCCTCCAATTCTCAATCAGTCAAATGATCCTTCTCAGGATGTTGGTTGTGGAACTGCAAAAGCAGGTGCCTATCAAGACAGATGTGGTTATGGTCCAAGATTGCCATTGATGGTGATATCTCCATATGCAAAGGAGAACTTTGTAGACCATTCAGTAACAGATCAATCCTCGATACTCAAATTCATTGAGGACAACTGGAATATTGGACAGATACCAGATCCGCAATCGTTTGATAGAAAAGCAGGTTCGCTTAACAACATGTTCAACTTTGAACATGGTAATACGGACAAGCTTATCTTAGATCCGACAACTGGAAACAAATAAGAAGAATAACTCTTCTCCCTTTTCTTTATTTTTCATATTCAATAGATTAATGATAAATTTTCTATGAATTGCACATAAGATATGTTTTTCATGTGGCATACGCTTATCAAATATTTTACAGCACATATGGTGAATAGAAATGTGGATATGTTATCTTTGTGAACACAAAATTATAGTAGAGCATGGTCAAAAAGATGACTTGAGTGCAGAAGATGGCCAGCGACTTGAGGATGACAATGAGTTGAAATGCATCTGTACATGTCACTCAACTCCTAACCTTATTTCGATGTGATATGTTGGTTACAGAAAATTGTTTTGTCTAAAAAGAAAAAAATTATAGATTTTTTTCAAGAAACAGGTTTATTCTTTTTTGTAGATCAGCATTAATTTCAGGTACTGGTCTGTTTCCATTTATTTGTATAAGCCCATATTTTTTTTGCATTATGTAAAATTCCTTGGAAATCATTCTTTGATATATTAAAAATGATTCGAACATATCATCTGAAAGTCCTAGATCTGCACCTGACTCATAATAGTCAAGTGAGGAATTTTTCTGGAATACCCGATGTATTAGTATATTGGGATCTACATCCAGATAAAAAACAAGGTCCGGTTTTATTGCAAAACCATACAGGTTATGAGACCATTTTCGGTTTAATCCTCTTACTACGTTTCTAGCTATGAGTGTGTAGATGTATCTGTCTGCAAGTACAATGTAGCCTGCTTGTAAAGCCGGTATTATTTTATATTCAAATTGGTCAGCAAAATCTGCAGCATAAAACAGTGCTAATGTTTTCCTTCCTAGGTTGTAATCTCTCTTTGCTTCTAATATTCCTCTACTTACTAATTCTGAGCGCTTCAAGCCAGTATTCAAAACTGCATGGCCATCTGCCTCCAATTTTGCTGTGATCAGCTCAATTTCTGTACTCCTTCCAGAAGCATCAGGTCCCTCAATAACAATTAATCTACCTTTGATTTCAACATCATCCAAGTTTTTTATACCGTGACCGTAAAATTCCACGGTTCTTTTTTCAAATTGTTTTTTTGTATTTTGTTTCATTTTTAATCAAAGCTCTGGCCGGTGTTTTGTGAAGTGTTTTTGGTAAAATGGCAGAAATTTTCTCTCTAACCAATTTCTGTTGCTCTTCAATATTTAGTGTACCATCTATAACGGTAAAGCCTTCAGACTCTGCCATTGAATCATATTGTTCTATTATTCTTCCTTGAAAAATTCTATAACTTTCATATGGGTCATTACTTAAATTCAAATCCATTCCAGCTTCATAATATTTTAGCTTAGGTCTACCAACAAGAATCCTGTCAACTGCAATGTCAACTGGTACTCTGAAATAAAATGTGATATGGGGTTTGATAGCAAAATCGTAAACATTTCTTACCCATTTTGGATTACACCCTCTTACAACATCTCGCACAAATGCAGTATAGATGTATCTGTCTGCTAGAACAAAATAACCAGCACGTAACAACGGAAAAATGTTTCTTTCATATCTGTCTGCAAAATCAGTAGCATGTAGAAGACTAAAAGTAGTTGGTGTAAGCTGGCCTTTTTTCTTTCCTTTAGATGTGATTTCTTTTACCATCTCAGAAGAATTCCACTCAGTTTTAAAAACACTAATTCCTTTGTAAGCAAGCCATTTTTCTAGAAGATGGACTTGAGTTGATTTACCTGAACCGTCTATACCTTCAACTACAATAAGCCTGCCGCTATTTTCCATTTAATTTAAATCTCCAGGGACACTGGACGTAAATAGACATTTAATTCTTCTATATTGTAAGCATTTTTTTTGTATTTTATTATATGCATTTATGGGTAGTCTTCCATCATTATCTAAAGCGATGATGATAATGTTCTATATAGAACTATATTTTAATATGAAGAATAAGAAATTATAGTCGAATCATAGATATTTGCATTGAAATGCAATACTGTTAATGATAGTATTAAACCGCGGTTTATCTTACACTATGACAGAAAATTTTGTCGGATTTTAAAATGGACTTATACATTTTGCGACATGGTGAAGCTGGTAAACGCTCAGCTGCAAGAAATGACTCCCAAAGATCACTTTCTCTCACAGGAAGACAAGAAATGGAGGAGATCGCAAAGGCACTTGTCAAACTAGGACTAGAATTTGATTATGTATTTACTAGTCCATTAGTAAGATGCAAACAGACTACAGAAATTGTAATGAAGTACATCAAAAGTAGGAATAATGTCGCAGAATTAAATGAATTAAGACCGGAAGGCAATAAACTAGAACTTTACAATAAACTTTCAAAATTAAAGCCGGGGTCACTAACACTTCTTGTTGGACATGAACCATACCTGAGCGATTTGGTAGGAGAAGCTATTGGAGAATCAGACTGCAGAATTGATCTTAAAAAAGGCGGATTGGTAAGAATTAGAACAACTTCTTTGCAACCAAAAATCAAGGGGGAATTGAGATGGTTACTTACACCAAAACATATGAAAAAAATATCGAAGTGATTAGTTCCTTATGTTTTTCATTTAGTAAAAAAATGTAAATCTGATCTAGATTAATAGTAATACGATGCCATCAAAAAGGGGTAATAATAACTGAAAATATCAGTAATTGATCTTGGATTTAATTCTGCTAAATTAGTTAATTATAACGTAAAAGATGATGATTCTTTTGAAGTATATGAACAAGAAGGGATTAAGGCAAAACTTGGTGAAGGATTGGATGATAAAGGCAGACTCAGCAAAAAACCAATTTGGCGAACAATTGAAGTCTTAAAGTTATTTAGAGACACTATTCAACTTCAACCAATTAAATCAGTACTACCAATAGCAACTAGCGCAGTAAGAGAAGCCAGTAATAAAGAAGAATTTTTAGACGAGGTATATCAAGAAACAGGATTCAGATTCAAGGTTTTATCTGAAAGAGAAGAGGCGCTATATTCCTACGTGGGCGCTATAAAATCACTTCAACTACCAAATACGCTGTTTTTTGATTTAGGTGGAGGAAGTCTAGAAATTGTTCACGCTGAAAAATTCCGGATCAAAAAGGTCATATCATTACCGCTTGGTGCTTTGAGATTGACACAGCAATTTGAAGGAAAGAATGCTACATTTACAGAAAAAAATTATAAAAACATGAGACGACACATATGGCACCTTCTACCTGGAAAGAAAGAATTTGATCTAGATCAAAACACTGTCCTTGTAGGGGTTGGGGGTGCGTTACGAGCTTTAGCAAGATACGACCAAAAAATTAACAAATACCCATTTGACAAAATTCATAATTATAAAACGGATTTCAAGTCAGTTAGTACTATTAGCAGAAGACTATCTGAAATGAAATCAAATGATATTGCCAAAATCTCAGTTATAGGTTCAAGCCGCGCTGAAACAATTGTTGCTGGTTCATGTGTTATCTATACATTGATGGAGAAACTCGGGCTTAGAAACCTTCACGTGAGTAATCATGGTCTTCGTGAAGGTG
Source organism: Nitrosopumilaceae archaeon (assembly GCA_035935115.1). Classification (GTDB taxonomy): domain Archaea; phylum Thermoproteota; class Nitrososphaeria; order Nitrososphaerales; family Nitrosopumilaceae; genus TA-20. Next base: position 58,693 of record DASYXK010000005.1, on the reverse strand, counting down.
CGCTCTCAATATTTCTTGAGAATCAAAGGACATATCATTCTAATAATATTACAGCTGAGCAAATTCGACAAACTGTTAACGTTACTAGAGATAGATCAATAAATCAAAATGCTGAAGGATTTTTAAAAGGACTTATTATTGCTAAATTAATTAGTGAACGTGAACACGATCTTCTTTCATATGCATTAAAGCTGACGTTAGAAAAATCGTCATATAATAATCCTCAGAGTTGGTTTTACGCAATCGCTGACGAAGATATGTCAATCAATCATTCTGACCAACTAATTCTCGGATTGTCTCTCGTTCATACTAGACATGAAAAAACGGCAGATTGGCTATTTTCACGATACAAATCTATTCTGACACAACAAGACAAAGTAGCAATAAGAAAAATATCCTCTCTTGTCAACCTATTGAAATTCTTAGAAAAAACCAAGGCAAAAATAGAAATAAAAAAATCTGAATTTGGAAAAATTGAACTAGTCATCATTCAAGTTAAGCCACTTCCTAAAACCCTACTACAAAACATATTAAGAAATTTTGAAAATGCGTTTGATGTTTACCTTGTCTGTTCAATACGCTCTGAAATGGGAAGAGATGAAGATTCCATCCTAGAATTATAGACAGCTACTAAATAATCCTTATAGAAATATCAACATAACATGAAAACGGTTTACAGAATAATTAATTTAACACATTAACTTTTCAAAGCCAACTCTCTGCTCTGAAATGGTTTTTACAAATAATTTGTATTTTAGGTTTCTTTCTATACTCTCTTGTTTAATTATTTCTGTAATTTCATTTGTTAATTTTTGATTCTTGAGATAGTCTAGCATAATGTCACTATCATGAATTTCTCCCAATATGTCTTGTATTTTTTTCAAGTTTTCAATATGTACTGGTATTTTTTTATTCCTAAGAGATAGTTCTACGGTGTAACGTAATTTCTTAAAATCCTTCCTCAATTTATGAAGTTCATCAATTTTCTTATCATCACTTATCACAATAGGCATATTTTGTTTTATTTTGGCATTTAATTTCCTTATAGTCTTGCGAAATCTTTTTTTCAATTTTGATTCGGATAATTGTTTTTCAATGATTTTAGGTACCGGAAATGCTCTTAATTTTGCTGCAATGATATGTGCATCTCTAATCTTTGTTTTTCGTTTAATCATTAATGATGATACTAGTTTAGACGAAGAGGGATTTGCAAAATGTTGTTGATCTAACTTGCTAGTTATGATATCAAAATCTCTAATCTCTGTATTTAGCTTAAAGAGCATACTTGACTTATCTATGTAATTTTGAAATTTCTGTTGTTTTCGAATCTTTTTTGGTAGTATTCTATAGGCAGTCTCTAACCTTCTTATCGTAATTCTACTATCGTGAATATTTTCCTCATTAGGATCATCAAGATAATCCTCTAATTTATCAATAATTTTTTTAACAATTTTTTGGAAATTTTTTATGTATACTTTGTTTGTTAAAATTTGGAACTCAACCATCTATCTTTGTAATTGTTACGTTCTAATATTTCAAATCATGCTTCATAGGTCTACATAATCTCATAGTGCCACATACTCTATACACTCCAAACTTATCATCTTCTAAATATCTTATAATCACATGACGGCCCTTCTTACCCTTGAACGAAGTACGCAGTTAGATGTCATGTGTAGTTTGATTCTTGATAGCAATGAAAGAATCACACTTGTAGCCATTATAGACCAAAAAGGTAGAGTTATAGAAAATAGCATGCGTGATGATAGGGTAATAAAAAATCTCACAGATCAAAAAAAAGAGATGTTGTTTATGGAAAGCGCGTTACAGTTGTCTATGATCCGAGACTTTGATGATGACTTTGGGGCAATGAAATACACATATTCAACAAGGGAAAAGATCTCATTTTTCACATTTTCATTAGATGGCTACGCTGTAATTGTACTAAGTGAACCTAGTGAAAATCCATTATTACTTGCAGCACAAGTTGTTGAAATAATCAACTCACCTATTGAATCAAACAACGAAATAGCAAATTAAACTAAAAATTTTTACAAATCCTTCTTAAATTGTTAGTTACTATTTATTGTCGTTTTCAGAAATTACGTCTTGGACTGTCTCATTTATTACGGCTTCTGCAATATCGCTTGAATATTCGGCAGTTCTACGTATGTCTTCCAAAACAAATTTTATAACACTTGAATATTTTTTTGATTCCTCTAAACTATCAGTAAACTCTTTTTCCTTTTCTGCTATTCTACACGCGTTTGTAGCAACAGAATCTGCAAGAAGATAGTCGCGTTTATTTAATGCTGTAATGGAATCCTCAAACACTTTTAATGATTCCTCGCTTAATTTTGTAATCTTTTGTAACAATGATGGTTCTAATGTGGATTTAAGAAATTTTATCCTACTTGCTATTGAAACAGCATGGTCTGCAATTCTTTCAACAGATTTGACTACGATCCTATAACTTATGCAATCAGAAGGCTTTTGCAGTCCTATGTCGCGTAAAATTCTTTCATGTTGAACTGCAAGTGTAAGGTTTCTTAATATGTACAAACTAAAACGATCAACTTCATCATCTGAATGAATTATTTCTTCACCAAGCTCAGAATCCATCTCTTTTAATGCGTCAATGGCTTGTCGGTGCATAGTGGATGTGAGCAAGAACATTCGCTTTAATGCATCAGCGATTGAAAGTTCAGGCAAACTCGTTAAAATCTGGATAGTTATGGATTCTGGTGTTGACTCTACTATCTCGGTTCCGATCATGTTTGTTCTTACTAAATCACGTATGGCTTGTTTTTGATTGAGCTGAATTCTTCCTCCCTTGCTTTTTATCTCAATTAACTGATATCCTGCAAGATACATAGCAATGACTTTTCTCTTGATGGATTCTACAGAATCTTTCTGGTTGATTGTCGTGTTTGATTTCATTGTCTGTGTAGATTGTGAATTTCTAGATGGTAATAGCGATAATGAATTATTTGCAGTTCTGATTATTGAAACAGGATCTCCTGTCTTCAAATGCATATCATCAACCCATTTTTTTGGTAATGATAATACGTAGGTTGAGCCTCCTACTAACTGTAGCTTTCTTACCTCTTTCTCATCCAATAATTCTGCCAAGTGTCTAAACTATAATCATATAGATTAAAGAACTTCTGACAATGTTATATGGTATACTATATAGATCTATATTCAACTATGAAAACTAAGAGAATATGGTCGAACATCTGATATTTGCCGTTGGATGGAAAAATTGTATCCATGATGAGAATTCCATTAAAATCTGGTTCACGCTTTGTAGATAAATTTTTCAAAATTGGTGCAGCTATGGCAGCTACATACATTCTGGCAATCATTTTATTGATTGTAGTTAATTTGATATCTGGTTCTGCTCCTGTGTGGCAAAAGGAAGGCATTAGCTTTCTGACAGGTTCTGATTGGAATTCTATAGAAGGAAGAGAGAGTTATGGTGCAGCACCATACATACTTGGCACATTTGTCACTGCTGGGATTGCGATGGCGATCGGGGTACCAATAAGCATAGGTATTGCAATGTTTTTGTCAGAACTTGCTCCTAAAATTATGAGGACTCCACTTTCATTAATAATTGAATTACTTGCTGCAGTTCCAAGTGTGATATACGGTTTGTGGGGTCTTTTTGTTTTTAGATTATATCTAAAAGATTGGGTTGAGACCCCACTGCATAATATGTTTGGAAATAATTCTGTAATTTTTGCGGGGGCTCCTTTTGGATTGGATATTTTTACAGCGAGTGTAGTTCTAGCTATTATGATAATCCCTACAATTTCTGCGATTTCAAGAGAAATAATGCTTGCAGTTCCAAACGCTCAGCGCGAAGCTGCTTACATGCTTGGTGCTACAAAGTGGGAAGTATTCAGATTGGCTGTGATACCATATTCAAAATCAGGCCTAATTGGCGCTGCTATACTTGGTCTTGGCAGAGCTGTTGGTGAAACAATGGCTGTTACGATGCTAATTGGAAATTCTACCGGTGCAGCTGCGTTTCCTTCATCCCTTTTCCAACCAGGACAAACTATGTCAAGTATTATGGCAAATGAATTCGCTGAGGCATCGCAAGCAGGACTTCACATGTCTGCTTTGATTGGAATAGGGTTAGTTTTGTTCATTGTAGCATTTGGAATTAATGTCGTAGCGCATCTTCTAGTTGCTAGAGTACTCAAATCGCATGAAGGAGCTGTACAGGCATGATTACTGTGGAACAGAGAGCGGAATTTAGAAAACACTTCAGGTATAACGTGGGTAGAAGATTAGTAATAGACAAGATTGTAAAAGGTGTTGTTTTTGGATGTGTCATCATGGCTATCATTCCACTGGGGAGCATTTTGGTTGAAGTCTTTACAAATGGTTCTGCTGCTCTAAGTATAAAATTTCTTACACAGATCCCAGGAGCTGTAGGAAGTGAAGATGCTGGTGGTATAGGTCCTGCAATTCAGGGAACTATTGTATTAATTGGCATGTCTAGTCTGATTGGTGTTCCAGTAGGAGTAATGGGTGGAATTTTCCTTTCAGAATATGGTGAAAACAGGTATGGACGAACAGTCAGATTCTTTAATGACGTGTTGGCAGAATTTCCAACTATTGTAATTGGTATTTTTGCATTCGTCATGATTGTTCTTACGCTTGGAAATTTTTCAATTTGGGCTGGAACTTTTGCACTTTCAATAATAATGTTACCTATTATCACAAGGACTACTGAAGAATCGCTTAAACTAGTTCCAATTACATACAGGGAAGCAGGATATGCACTAGGGATAAAAAGATGGGCTATTATTACAAAAATAATTCTTTCTCAGGCAAAAAATGGCTTGGTAACAGGGATTTTACTTGCAGTTGCAAGAATTGCAGGTGAAACGGCACCGTTGATATTTACAATTCTTGGCAGCAGTCAATTCATGTCTGGTTTTGATGGTCCGATTGATGCACTACCTCTTAGAATTTGGAGATTGTCATCACTTCCTTACGATAGTTCTGTGGCACAAGGTTGGGGGGCCGCGTTAGTTTTAATATTGATAGTACTTTCAATAAATATCGGGGTTCGATATTTCTTGTTGAGAAAGAAAGGTGGGTCCAAATTCAGAATGTTAAGAGGTGCACAATAATGGAAACACTAACAAAGTCTCCCAATAAAACTAGTACTACAGAAGATGTAAAATACAAACTCATTGCAGAAAATATTGTTGCAAGCTATGATGATGTTGTAGCAGTAAAAAATGTAACAATGAAATTCAAAGACAAAGCAGTCACTGCTTTAATTGGACCATCAGGTTGTGGTAAAACGACATTTTTAAGATGTTTGAACAGAATGCATGAATTGACAAAAAATGCTAAAATCACTGGCAAGGTTTTACTTGATGGTGAAGATCTCTACACAAACAAGCAGGATCCAATTATTAATAGAAGAAAGATTGGCATGGTTTTTCAAAAACCAAATCCTTTCCCAACAATGTCAATTTATGATAATGTTGCAGCCGGTTTGAAATTAAACGGTCTTAGAAATAAATCCGTGATTGATGATATAGTTGAAGGGTGTCTTAAGATGGTCTACTTGTGGGATGAAGTGAAGAGCGATTTGAAAAAACCTGGAATGAGTCTTTCTGGTGGTCAACAACAACGTCTCTGTATTGCAAGAGCACTTGCTATTCAACCCGAAGTGCTCTTGATGGACGAACCTGCTTCAGCACTTGATCCAATAGCAACTCAAAAAATTGAAGAAATGATTAATGAATTAAAAAAAGAATATACGATAATTATAGTAACTCATAATATGCAACAGGCAACAAGAGTTTCAGACTATACTGGCTTTATGTATCTAGGAGATTTGATGGAGTTTGGGGAAACAAAACAAATATTTGAGAATCCTAGGAATGAAACAACGGCGAGATATGTACAAGGCCAGTTTGGGTAAATAATGACGCGTCTTATTGATCCACATCTTACTCATTTATATGAATTGATGCAACAAATGTGTGATTTATCCATCAAAAGCATAAACTTGGCCATTGATTCATATCTTGGTGGACAAAATGCACGAAACGAAGTTCATGAAATTTCTAATCAAATATTGAATTTGTATAACCAAGTAGGAGATTTGACCTTTGAAATGATCCTACGGTATCAACCAGTGGCAAGTGATTTTAGGCTGATTAGATCATCAATTGAAATTTCATATGGATTTACTCGATTTGGAAGATATGCATATGATATTACAGTAGTGAGGGATACATTTGGAGATCTTTCAGAATGTAAAAATGAAGTAATATACACTCTTTCTGGTGAAATAAAACAAATGATTAATCTTGCAGTACAAAGTTTTGCCACACTTGATTTAGACAAAGTAAAACAACTTTTAACAGATGAAGATCTTGTTGATAAATATTATAACAAACACCTTCCAACACTGATTAACTCAAAGAATACAAAATGTGCGCTTGCTGATGCGCTGGTTCTTAGATATCTGGAAAGAATTGCTGATCATGCATCATTCATAGGTGAATCTGTCAGTTATATAGTGACAGGAAAGCGTACAAATCATTAGTTGAATTTTCAAATGATGTAGAAAAAATTAATCTGCATTTCTGTTAATCAGAACTATATAGATTACAATAATATTGGTTCACTATGTAATCTATGGAGTTTAGATGTAAATACCATACAATATCTCCTAAATTCATTGACAAAAAAAATCATTTTAGGTGTAGCTTTAATGCTTATCCTAATCGTACCAACAACATCACTTAACGTACTCGCTCAATCTGCAATAACTCTTAATGCTGCAGGTGCAACGTTCCCATTTCCTTTGATTGATAAATGGAGAGTTGAATACAACAAGATTCATCCAGATGTCACATTAAATTATCAATCAATTGGTAGTGGTGCAGGAATTAAGCTACATATAACCAAAGCAGTTGATTTTGCTGCATCTGACGCACCGTTACAACCATCAGATGCTTCTGCAGCGCCTGGAACCTTACACATACCAGAAACAATTGGTGCAGTTACCATTTCATATAATATTCCAGGAATTGCTAAAGGTTTAAAATTGACTGGTCCTGTTATAGCGAATATTTTTAGCGGTAACATAACTAACTGGAATGATAAAATGATATCAACTCTAAACCCAAATATAACTTTGCCAAATCAACAAATTGTTATAGCACATCGTTCTGATGGGTCTGGTACAACTTTTGTATTCACAAGCTATCTTTCCAAAGTTAGTCCTAATTGGCAAACTAAAGTTGGACAAGGAAAGAGTGTTCCATGGCCATTGGGAGTTGGAGCTCAAGGAAACGCAGGAGTTGCAGGGATAGTTAAGAGTACTCCGTATAGCATTGGATATGTAGAACTAGCCTACGTGATGCAAAATAACATGACATATGCATTTGTTCAAAATGCAGATGGAACGGCATTCGTAGAACCGACTCTTGATACTATAGCAGCTGATGCAGCATCTGCGACAACAAATCTGCCTTCTGCAGATGGTGATTGGAGCAAAGTATCCATAGTTAATGAACCAGGAAATAATTCGTATCCTATTTCCTCATTTACTTACCTTTTGGTATACAAAGATTTAGCACAAGTAAATGGAATGACTCAGGCTAAAGCAAAAGCAGTAGTTGACTTTCTCAATTGGGCAATTCATGATGGGCAACAATTTTCATCATCATTGCTTTATGTCCCATTGCCTGATGCAGTGGTAAAATTAGACGAGCAAGCACTTTCACAAATACAGTACAATGGCGGACCTGTTCCAGAGTTTGGCCCAATAACAGCTCTAGTACTTGCAATTGCAATTATATCAATAATTGCTGTTTCTGCAAAGACTGGACTAAGATTCATGCCAAAATACTAGAACATTCCACTTTTTCATTTTTTAGTTATTATTTTTCAAATTGTAATTTGATTCAAAATCTAAAATGATTTTTTTGAAAATACGATTGATCATTTTATTATTTTATCAGTCATTTTCATATTTTTTCATTGATCAAAATTTTTTATTGAAAATTTTTCTATCTAAATGTAATTTTAATTTCTATATAGATATGATACGTTATAGACGTTTACGTAATCTATGGAAGTCATATGTAAATAACAATATTATTTCATAAGCTCAATGACGAAAAAAATCATTTTAGGTGTAGCTTTAATGCTTATCCTAATCGTACCAACAACATCACTTACAGCACATGCATACACAGCACCACCACCACTTGATAGCGACGCATACACGATAAGTGCAGCAGGCGCAACTTTTCCATTTCCTCTAATTGATAAATGGAGAGTTGATTACAATGCTCAATATCTTGGAATCAGTTTAAACTATGAAGCAGTTGGAAGTGGAGCTGGAGTAAACCTCTTCACTAAAAAGGTAGTTGATTTTGGAGCATCTGATGCACCATTACAACCAAGTGAATCTGCAAAAGCACCAAACACACTACACATTCCTGAAACAATGGGTGCAATTGTAATTGTATATAATCTTCCCGAATTCCAAAAAAATGGATTAAAGCTAACAGGTCCTGTTATTGCTGATATCTTTTTGGGAAAGATTACAACATGGAATGACAAAAGAATTGCAAAGCTAAACCCAGGAATTGCACTTTCTCCAAACACAATAGTTCTCGTACATCGTTCTGATGGTTCAGGTACAACTTTTGCATTCACGGACTATCTCTCTAAAGTAAGTCCAGAATGGGCAGGTAAAGTTGGACAAGGCAAGTCAGTACCATGGGTTGCAGGAGTAGGAGGTTCAGGAAATGCAGGAGTAGCTGCTATAGTAAAGCAAGTACCTTGGTCTATGGGTTATGTAGAATTGGCCTATGCCAAAACAAACAAGTTGACTGGAACTGACATACCTATGACATACGCATATGTGCAAAACCATGACAAAACTGCATTTTTGGATGCTACTGTGGACACCACTTTAGCTGCAGGTAAAGGAGCTGTGAAATCAATGCCACCATCTGATGGTGACTGGAGTCATGTATCAATAAACAATGCACCGGGAGCTAATGCATACCCAATTGCAACCTATACGTATCTATTGGTCAATAAGAATTTGGATCAGATAAATGGTATGGATATGCAAAAAGCAAAAGATCTAGTCCACATGCTTGACTGGTTTGTAACAGACGGACAACAAAGATCAACAAAGTTATTGTATGTACCTTTGCCTGACGGTGTAGTGAAGATTGATGAACAAGGACTTCATAAGATAAAGTTCAATGGTCAACTAGTGTGGCCTTAAAGCGCATACTAGAAACAAACATTTTTTTCTTTTTTTGAAAACTCCTAACGAAAGTTATGAAATGAAGAAAATATTACTTTCTGATAGGTATCATTTGTATAAAACACAATAAAAAATTAATTGAAGATATTCTAGACTTGATTTTAATCTATAAGCTCAAAGCTAATACAATACACGAATCTGAAACCTCAAGACATTTGTCAGACATCTCTTCAATTGCCTCGACAACATCTTTTAGTAGTAAAAGTTCTCGTGTGTTTGCAATTTCATCTAGAACTTTGATGGTAAGTTCACGGTATTTTTCATCAACACTGCGTTCTATTTTTTGTGATTCGTGAGCAAGGTCAATTGCTACCGTAGAATTTCCACTTAGAGCTCGCACAATTTCATTTAGCTTGTATATTTGGTCTACAGCAAGTGCAATTAAATCTGAAATGTCTTTGTCAAGTTTTTCCTTTTTCAAAGTGACAGCTTTGATGTTTGATAGTTTGAAAGCAATTCCTGTGATAAATCCTGCAATTTCATCTGTGACGTAAGCTGTATGTAAAAGGTTCTCTCTGTTCATCATTAAACCGCCTACATCTGCAATCTCTCTTGTTATCTTTCGACGTAACGATTCAACCTCGTCTTCTGTATTTTTTATTCTTTCAAGGACCTGTTTAATTTCTGCCTTGTCTGGCTTTATTATGAGGCTTGGTAATGTGGAAAGATCTCTTACTGCGTTTAAGATTCGGTTGATTTCATCTTGTAAAACGGCAAGCGCTTTTCGCTTCGCTTGAACCTCTAATTCCCCACTATACATCCAGACGTTGTTTGTGATGGTAGCGGCTAATAATCCTTACGTAAATTCCTCATGTTAAAGGTAGTTCTGTTTCTCTTCCTGAACCACTCTTTTTTGTCCATTATACAAAGAAATTATCTCTTGATCAGTTGTGGCATTCTCAGGAGTTTTCTCTAATCGTATCTTGCCGGTGAACTTTGGAAAACGAAGTGCAAGGCCACTGCCCTTTCTAATTGCATCCATAGCTGTCTTGTGTATTGGACTAAGTGTAATTTCTGAAGCTACTACTTCAATTACAATTTCGGGCTCAAACCAGACATCTGCTTCAAGACCACTTTCAATTCTTGGATTTTTCTTTATGGTTATCTTGTCAGAGAGAATCTGATAGAACTGATCCAAACTTTCATCAGTAAATCCAGTTCCAACTTTGCATATGCTGGGAAAAGTATCTGTTTCATTGTTATACGTTGCAAGTAATAGTGCGCCATATTTGCCTGTCCTCCTACCTCTTCCATAAAATGCACCAATTACAACAAGATCCAAACTATCTCCTAACTCATTTCTATATTCTCGTTTGAGCTTGAGCCAGTTACTTCCTCTTGCACCAGCCTTGTAAGTGCCATCGGGTTGTTTTAGCATCAATCCTTCACAACCTGCATTAATTGCATTTTCTAGGAAATCTTCCACATCGTTATCGTTTTTTACAATTGCCATGGGCACAAGTTTTGCAAACGTATCTTCTTTTACTAATTTTTCTAGTATTTTTCGTCTTTCTTTATAGGGTAAATCAAGACAGCTTTTACCGTCAACAAACATGACATCAAAAAAATTCACAGTAATAGGATACTGTGATACCGCTTTAGCTACGCCATATTTTCTTCTACGGTGCATAAGTTCCTGAAACGCAAGAAATTCTCCAGAATCTTCATTGATTGCAACAGCTTCGGCCTCTAAGATCACTTCTTTTGCATTAATGGCACTGCTAATTTTTTCAACAATATCTGGATAATAGTTTGTAATGTTTTCCAAACTCCTGGAATAAAGAATTATTTTCTCACCTTTGAGATGTACTTGCACACGTTCTCCATCTAGTTTGTATTCTGCTGCAAACTCTGCACCCATTTTTTCATGTGCTTCTTGTGGGCTCTTGACTCTCTCTGCAAGCATTGGTCGCACAGGACTAAATACTGCAACTTGAAAATTTTTTATCGCATCTATTCCATCCTTTGCAACAGCTGCTGCAACCTTGCCCAAATCACTTGACACATTGTATGCGTGTTCTAACATTGCACGATTTTCTTTTGTTCCCGTAAATGCAATTGCAAGAGAATCTAGGATAGTAAAATCAGCAATACCTAATCGTAAAGAATTTGTAATTATTTTGATGATAAATCCTGCCTCAATTGGAGTTGCATCGTTTAGAAGGCTAGAAATGTATTTCATTTTCATGTCTTGAGAGCGAGCTCCTTTTAATTCGGCAATCTTGTATAGTGTATCATAAACTCTTTCAACCGTAATATCTTGCGTAAGAAATGTTGTTTGTGTTTTTTGTTCTAATATTTTTGAAGCAGCTTGACCAAAATCTCCTATCTTGTTATATTCTTGCTGGATTTTTTTTGCTGGTATGCCGGCAGATTTTGATATTGCTTTTATTGCAATTTTTTCGGCAATGCCCATTTCTACTCCTTCATGATCAGGTCTTAACTTGCCCTGCAAAAGATAAACCACCTGTGAAATAATTTCTGGGGGAGTAATCTTGAATAAATCTACTAGATATTTTGTTAATTCTAGTCGTTTTGTTGTACCCTCCATGAATTTTAGTGTCTCTACTACAAGTGAAAATTTCATCTGCGGATTTTTACCAATTGTGGAATAAAAGGTTGAGTTATTTTAAATGAAGATGTGCTTTTATCTTGAGCCTAATTTCAGGTGACCTCTTAACAAGGATTGCGTGAAAATCCGATAATTCTTCAGAATCCAGATATCTTTTGTTTCTTGCCAAAAATCCGTCAAAGAAAACTCCTGAGATATATCCGATATACAGACCAAATGCAAAGTCTCCTAGTGTTGTTACTTCCGCAGCAAACCCATGAGATTCTGCTAAAACTACCTTGGGATAATCAAGCGCATACACTATGGCATCGTTAAGATTTTTTTCCTCAATTACATCTAATCCCATATCAAGACCGAGACTAGCAAATATTTAGGATTTCTGCATGCTTTGTTCGTTTATAAATAGGTCCTTACAAAAAAATCCATATGGGTGGAGCAAAGAAAAAATCTCCGGCACAAGCTGAAAAATCACAAACAGCTGAAGCTGCAAAGAAGGAAGGGCCAAAGAAAGGAGAGAAGAAAGATCAAAAATCAAAAACTAACATCTCTGTAATAATTGATGAAAATCAAGCAATGAATTTCATTAAAAGCTCCAAAGTTTTCACTGTACAAGAAGTATCAAGACAAACAGGAGTGAAGATCTCTACTGCAAACGCCTTTTTACTGAATCTGTTACAAAAAGGATCAGTTAAAAGAATAAGTGGTCATAGCGGACATCATATCTATCAGCCTGTCTGAGTTATCAAAAACACATCTCCAGGTTTTACTTCATTAAGTGCATCAATGTTTGATGTTATTTTTCCTATGAGCGTCATTGATTTTGCAGATTCAAAATCATTTACAAAAAAACAGATGGATCCATTTGCAGCCATAAAAGCAACATCACCCTTTTTGAATTGGGTTCGCAGTTTTTCTCCACCAGTGTTTACTCTAGTTTCCATGTATGCAAAACTGTTCCCCATCATGTGCGCATTTCCCTCTAATGGTATCGATCTGGTGAGATTGCCAACTGTTTTTGGTGCCAGATGACGTTTTAACTCAAATTTCAATTCCGACCCGCCCTTTATCTTCAAAACTGCCTCTATCTTTGAAACTGATCCTGAGCTCATTTTTCAAGAGGAGGATTATGAATTATATAACGTTTGTTTAGACAGTTGATTAATGTCCGATGAACCTGAGGAGATTATTCCAGATACTGAGGAAGTTCCAGCAGAGCCAGAAGAAGTAGAACCAGTAGTAGAAGTTGTAGAGACTGTTGAAGCTGAGGTTACTGAGGAAGATGGAGAAAAGGTAGTAGCAAAGAAAGAAAAAAGAGCAAAAAAGGGTGATCTTTCTCCAGAAGAGCTAGCAGAGCAAGAAAGATTACAAAAAATTATTGACGCAAGAGAGATAATTGAGATAGACCCAATTCACGTACCTGTAGAATATGAAACTACTACCAAAGGCAAGATAATGATAGGTCCGCCTACACTAACTCGTTTTGAAAAAGCCAGAATTTTGGGTGCAAGAGCTTTACAACTATCGCTTGGAGCACCACCATTCATATCAATTCCAAAAGAAGTTGCAACTTCGCTTGATCTAGCCTATACCGAACTTGAAAAGCGTGTTATCCCAATCACCATAAGAAGGGTACTACCAAATGGGGATTTCCAGAACATATCAATCGATCTTTTTAACTAATGAATGAATCATCGATAAGACTTAAATGAAATGTATAATTTTTGGTGATGTGATTGAGCTTATTGAGTGAAATAAAAGAAGAAACTCAACTTATTGGTAAACCTTCCTTTTCAAACGAAGGAAAGGTATTTGTAATAAGAGAAGAGCCGGTAATGGAATGTGCACTTGACGTATTGATGTATCTTGGAAATTCTGGCCAAATCACACTAGTAGCCAAAGGTAATGCGATTCCTACCGCAGTTGCAGTAGCTAATATTGTAACAGAAAACATGATGAAAGGAAATTCAAAAATTGTTGACATTTCTGTTGATAGTGAAAATGGTTCAGGTAAATACGGAATGACTTTGATTTCTACTATAAAAATAATAATTGCTAAAACAAACTAAAACGAAGTTCCAGGTCCCTTTAGCAACATATTTTCACATTCTTTGCATATTGCTTCATCAATGTTTGTCTCCAAATTATGGTGAATGTCACATATTAGCAAACTAGATTTTATGTAATTGCAAAGACCAATGAATTTTGAAAGACTTGCTGGCGTATATGCCATGTTTGATGAAAGATTACTACAAATATCATTAATCATCTCTGCTACTTCTTTTACTTCAAGGAGCTTGTTTATGAGAACTGGATCTCCTCTGGTTCCTCTCACGTAGTTGCTTATTGCTGCCTGTGTTACACCAAGTAGCTTAGACACCTCTTCCTCACGTATGTTGTGCTCTTCAATGAGTTTTTTTGCAAGTATGGCACGTATGGCCGGTATCAGTGTTTTTGTTTCAATTTCTGCCGGAAGTAGCATGATAATTTTGCTTCTGTAAAATATTTAAAGCTAATCTTATTTGCCAAGATACCTTATTTTAGTGAGAAATTCAAATCTTGAATGTTGCAAGAAATTTGTTCAAATCTTCACAAACTGCTCTCTACTGTAGTAAGCGATTGCAGGTCAGAAAGTATCGCATTATCTGGAGGATTGGATAGCTCAATTTTGGCTTTCTGTCTAAATGATAAAAAAGTTAATGCGTTTACTACTATTGCCAAGAATTTTACTTCTACTGATTTGGTATATTCGCAACTGGTGGCAAAAAAAATTGGATTGCCATTGGAGGTACAAACTGCATCAATCGAACAATTGTTATCTGCTATTGATAAAACAATAAAAATTCTCAAAGTCTTTAATCCTATAGAAATTCGTAATGCTATTGTCATGTTTTTGACAATTAGCATGGTAAAGGAAAAGGGATATTCTAGTATAATTACAGGCGATGGAGCAGACGAACTTTTTGCAGGTTATCATTTCTTTCAAAAAATGACACCTGTAGAACTACAAAAGGATTTAGAAAGAATATGGCAGGTAATGCACTTTCCCACCAAAATAATTAGCGAGTCTATTGGGGTTGATGTTGAAATGCCATTTCTTAATGATTCTGTTGTTGAATATGCAAAGTCAATACCGGCAGATCTCAAAGTACGTGAAGAAAAAGGTAAAAAATTTGGAAAATGGATTCTAAGAAAATCTTTCGAAGGAATAATTCCTGAGGAAATAGTTTGGAGAGAAAAATCAGCTATGCAGGACGGTTCTGGAACTGCAGGTCTGACGTCATTTTTTGGTAGTAATATTTCTGACTCTGTGTTTAAAGACAAACTTTTACTTTATCTTGAAACTGAAAAAGTAAGACTAGGAACAAAAGAATCTCTTTATTATTATGAGATATATCGCAAGTATTACGAACCTCCTGCCTTCTTAGGAGTATCAAAATCCAGATGTCCTGAATGTAATGGTGCTATTCCGATAGGTTCGCATTTTTGTCGTATGTGTGGAAGTTTTCCTATCTAGTCTTTTTTCCACTTGTTTGGCTTTTTAACAAAAATACGCTTGCATCCATGGCAACAAAAATAGTACTTTTTCCCTTTGTGTTCATGTACTAACGCCAAGCTCTCGTCAAGCTCAATTCCGCAAACAGGGTCTACTGGCATATGTCACCTCGATTATCTTTTCTATTTAAAACTTACAGTTGATATTATGATGTGAAATTAGCTGTAATGATTATGAAGATAACTTCTTGATTAGCTCAGTAAATTCTATATTTGACAATGGTTCTGTTTTAACTAATTCAAGATTCTCATTAACATGATCTGCTGTTTTCTGTCCTACAAGTGGAGCTATTATTCCAGGTGTAGATCTTACAAATTGCAATGCTCTGTGTGATGGTTTCTGCAGATTTCCAAATTCTGGTATTGTGTTTGGTTTGAGAAGTTTTGCTTGCATTAAGGGAACGCTTGCAAAAACTCCTATTCCTAAATTTATTGCAGTTTCTAATATTGATGCTTCAAAACCATTTACAATTTGATTTTTCAAAATTAAAGCTTGATCAAGATACATGTTGTAAGGAAGTTGAATAAATCTAAACCCATGTTCATTTCCTCCCGCCTCTTTTGCAAGTCTAATTACATCTGATAGTAAGATATGTTGTGGATGTTCATTTGGTACTCTAAAGCAGTCCCAGGTTGCCATGCCGTAATATCTGATAGTGCCGCTTTTTCTTTGCTTTTCATAAAATTCGAATACATCTTTTAATTTCTTCATAAATTCTTCTTTTGAAATGTCTTGGAGCTGACCTTCTGCTGCATTGTGAAGATAAATTAGATCAACGCACCCAAGTCCTAGATTCTTCAAACTTTGGTTGAGTTGCTGCTCTAGATATGGTATTGTCATACAATGGTATCCAGAAGAAATATCGTTGGATTTGATTATGCCTGGTTTGACTAGTGTATTGTGAATGTATTGCCAAAATTCTTCATTGACATCACCATCGTTTGTTACATAGCCATTTTTTGTACTGATAAACAACTCCTCTCGCTTGGCTTTGTCTTCTTCTAATAATTCTGATACTGCTCTGCCTACAGATCTTTCTGCTTTCTGGGAACGATAATTTATTGCAGTATCGACTACATTTATTGCAGAAAGAACTGATTTTTTGATAGCTTCCTTTACGAGATTGTCTGTGACATTGTCAACATTTCCAAGATAGGTCCCAATACCTATTGACGAAAGAGTCAATCCATTAAATGGTCTAAAATGGTTCTTTGCGACAAGTTGACTCCTTTTTGCAAAATTCAAAGTACCTTCTGGCGTTGCATAACCTGTAATCATAACTTGGCTTTTCTCATGGTTGATTTAATTGTAATGTGTTTTATTTTGATAAAAAAAGAAAACTTAGGACTAGCAACAATCCCGTTATTCTGCTATATGATACAAACGAGCCCATTGTTGGAACGATTTTATCAAGATCATCAAAATTTTGTTTCAAGCTCAATCCTGATTTCATTAATAATGGAATTGTAAGCAAGGTTATCAGAGAAAGAATTGGAAGTACATGTATGAGTATTCCTGATATTATGATGCTATATACAACAATTGGGAAAACCCATACTGCATTAGCTGCCTTTTTTTTACCTAGCATTATAACTAGAGTTTTTCTACCACCGGCTTTGTCAGCATCAAAATCTGGAAATGAATTGACAAATAATACTAGGGAAGATAAAACCCCGACAACAATTCCGCCAAGTACTGGTTCTGCAGTAATATGCGAAGTTTGTACAAAAAATGTACCAAGTACAATCATGGCCCCCTTTATGGCCACAAAAATTTCGCCTAATCCAGAATCAACAATTCTTGTGGAATAAAAGTAAATGGAAATTATGGCAAAGGCAAGAATGATTGCAATGGTTATTCCTTTTTCAAAAATAAAATAGCCACCTACTGCAGAGCCTATGATTAGAAAAATTATGCCAGCTTTGTAAACATCATTTGGTTTCAGTAAACCTTCTGGCAATACGCCAGTGCCTCCGCTGAATTTGGTTCTCCGAGTCTTTGTATCTATGTGACGCTTGAAATCCCAATAATCATTAAGCAAATCTACGCTTGCATGCAACGCCATAACTCCAACAAATGTCAAGATGCCATATGTAATATCGATGGTTTGGTTTTGCCACCAATTTATGGCAAGACCAAGACAAACTGCAATCACTGAGGCAAGAAGAAATTTTATTCTGATTACTCTAAACCAACTAGATAGCATTTACACTAAAGACTCGTCACTTACACTGAGTGGTTTTCTTCCCATGAATCCTTCATCTTTTCCATGCCAAAATTTGATTTCAGTTTCTCCCTCTTTCCAACAAAGCCACACTTCTTCTTCAAACCTCTGTGATGGAAAGTCTAACAGTCCTTCATCTACACTTTTAAGCATCACACCCATTTTCTCTAAATCTTCAATGGATTTGTAAAAGTTGGATAATGCTGAATTAAGTTCCTGTTTTTTTATTACATAATCTTGAAAGCTTGACATGTATTTTGGATTGTTTTCCATCTCGCTTTGAATTTTGAAAACTTCGTTTTTTATATTGAGAATATTTTTAAATTTTTTAATAACAACTGGAAGAATCTCATTTGCATCTTTTATAGTAAAATATGAAAACATTAGTAAATTACGAAATGACCCTAGTTAAAAGTATATGCCGTTTCATAATTATTTTTTGATTAAATTGACGATATTATTTCTGCAATCATTCTTGATGCCAAGTGGGATGTTCTATCTTTGACATCGTACCCTGGACACACCTCCATTATATCTACACCAATTGCTCTTTTTGCTAGTGATTTGAGTAAGTAAATTGCTTCAGTATTACGCAGGCCCATTGGAACCGGAACTGATACTCCAGGCGCATAAGCTGGATCTACTGCATCCATGTCAAAAGATACATACACATTTTTTCCAATCTTATTCATTATGGTTTTTTCTGCTTCCGCTATTCCGTTTTTTACTATATCTAGAGGAGTAATTACAGTGACATCATATTTTTTTAGATTTTCAATTTCTTCTTGCTCTGGGGTTCTAATCCCAATTTGTAGGCTGGATTTTAGATCAATGTAAGATAATGAATCATAAAAGACAGAACCATAATAATTTTGAGTAGAACCAATAAAATCAGGATGGGCATCAAAATAAACCAAAGAAATTGGACCTAATTTTTTTGAAATTGATTTTATTATTTCTAAAGAAATAGAATGATCGCCACCTATTGATATTGGAATTTTAGATTTTGAAATTATATTATTGATTACATTTCCTATTTCTGTTTTTTTCACATTCCCATAGTCATAAATTTTCTTTTTTATTCCTAAAATTGGTAACCCTAAAGATGTTTGGCCATCTCTGGTGTATGTGTCTCTGATACAAGAAATTTCACGAATCTTGTCTGGCGCTTCAGATGATCCTTTTCTTAGTGCATGTGATTTTGATTCATCTGGAATTCCTATTATGACAACATCTGCATCATCAAAATTATCCGTGTTTGCCCAACAAATCTTCATCTGTATACTCTGAATTAGTAATTATAAAAAATTTTGAGATATTTCTTATCTTACATCACCAACGATGACCCTTCGGGTTTTGCCTTTATTTGATATGACTAGTGCACCATCATCGTCTATTCTGAGTACTTTTCCCCTCAACGTTTCATTTGGTAATGTGATAGCAATTGATTTTCCTATTGTTGAAGATCGCTTTGTCCATTCTCGTATAAAAAACGCTGGTTCCTTTTTTAGTGAAATCTGATAAAGTTTTTCGAGTTCTAAAAGAAATCTTTGAACTAATTTTATAGGATTCACATTTTCATTTTTCTTAAGAAGAGTTGTAACACCATAATAATTGGCTGTATGCTTGATCATTTTTTCAATTTCAATAGGATTGATTTTGAAGTTAATTCCAATACCAAGTACCAAATAATCAATCTTGCCAGATTCTATAGAAGCATCAACCAATATGCCAGCAACTTTTTTATCGTTAACAGTTACATCATTAGGCCATTTCAATTTTGGTTTAATTTTTAAAATTTTTTCAATTGCAATTGCAAGGGCAAGAGAGGTAATCAGAGGAAATAGCATAGACACTGAAATCTCAAACTCTGGGTGTAAAATCAATGATAACCAAATACCGCCACTTGGAGAAACCCACTTCCTGTCCAGTCTTCCTCTTCCATGGGTCTGTTTTTCTGAAATTACTAATGTCCCACTTTGTATTTTTTTTGAAGCAAGTTCAACTGCAAAATTTTGTGTAGAATCAAGGATGTCAAAATAGTAAATTCTTTTACCCAAGAATTTTGTTTCAAGACCATCACTTATTTCCCAAGGTAGAAGCAAATCTGTTGTTTTGATTAGTTTGTATCCTGACTTTGGTTTTGAATCTATTTCATATCTTAATGATTGCAGTTTTTTGATATGTTTCCAAACTGCAGCACGACTTAGCTTTAGAGAATCACTCAAGTCTTGACCTGATAAGTATTCGGATTTGTGAGACTTGAGTAGAGTAACTATCTTGACAAGAGACGTATTGTCAAACGAGGTATACACACAAAACCCAAGACAGTTAGGGTAATTATTGTTATATTCTTGTTATTCTTTTAATAAATTCTGTATCTTTTCTTCAAGAAATTCATTCTGGCCAAAGGCAACATCTCGTAATATTCCTTTTTTATCAATGAGGATGGAAGATGGGGTTCCCCTCAATGCATATTCTTCAAAAGTTTCAGCTGAATACTCTTTACTTTTTAGATATTGCTTGACTTTCTCAATTATCTCCGCTTTGGAGTGTTCATCATATGCATTAAAATCAGGAACATTTGCATCTATGAAACTGGATATTCGTTCTTGATTTATTGTTCCTGTTTCTTTTACTAGTGAATCCATTCCTACTGGAAATGGAATTTTGTATGGCAATTTATTCTCCTGTATCAGGTGACCATATTGCCCAAGAGCTTTAAGAGTTTCTCCGATCACTTCTCCTTTTGAAAGTAAAAGTTCCAAGTTCTGCAATGTATTTTTATCATAATCCTCAAAGGCTGTTGCCATTCCAAGTACAATCAATCCTTCTTTACGGTACTTGTTGTAGATGTCAATAGCTTGAGGAATTCCATAAAGAAAACAACCTGGACAGTTGACTTGGAAAACTTCTACAAGTATGACATTATCTTTTTCCTTATCTATGTTTGTTGGCAGTCCTTGTATCCAATTAGAAATTTTAAGATTAGGGGCTTTTTCACCTATTTTTGCAACCATGAAGTAATTCTTAGATCTGATATCATTTTAAAAAGTATCTATTTGTTTTGAAAATGACTAATCAAAGTACCAAAAATTACGCAATTCTTTTATATGGCCTGACAATAGTCAGGTTAATGTCGTCTAAGTTAATGTTAGCACTGTTTGTTACATCAGTACTTATGACATCAATTGCAGCAGTTACAATTCCTGCCGCAAGTGCTCTTACGAGCCGAAGCAACTTCAACGATAACCACTATACTGCACACTATCCTGGAGGTCCAAACATTTGTGGCGATCATATGTGTGCACCAGGTGAGTATGACAAAATGCAAAAAGCTATTGCTCAAGCACAGATGAAAGGTAAGAAGACTGGTTCTACAGCTCCTAGCACACCACCAACAACTACACCAACACCACCAACAACTACACCCACACCACCAATGAACAGCACTTCAACAACAACAACGCCAGCAATGTCTGTTTGTGATAGTGTGAAAGCAACTCTTACTACTGCAGGGGTATCATCCACTGTAATAGCAAAAGTAATGGCTGATCTTAGCTGTAGTTAAAAGAAACCTTTTTTATTTTTATTCATGAGTTAGGTTAAGGAACCTTTTAGATTCGTATTCTTTGGTTTGATATTTGCTTGTTAAGAAGTTTATATTTTTCATTTAGAAATTAACATCAAAGCCGCCCATATCGCCTGGGCCTCCATCACCGTGACCCATATCGCCTCCGCTATGATCAGAACTTCCGATATCATGTCCAGTGTCTGACATGTGTGAATCTCCATACACTTGAGTATCAGGAATAAAGCTTGACATGGCCATGCCCATAAAACCCATCATAGTACTAAACATCATCATATCCATTATTCCTAAAAACATCATTGAAGGAATAATTGAACGATTATCCTCCATGCATTGTTGTAATTTTTGCTTATCTTCACTCTTCCAAACAGTGACCATGTTGTCCCAATTTTTTTCAAGTTCAAATTTTCTTATTTCCAATTCTTTGCTGCCCTTTTCAGTTAGACTCAACTCTTTTTTAGGACCAAAGAATCCTTTTTTTTCAGCAAGAACAATCAGTTCTCTATTTTCTAATCGTTGAAGTGTATCATTAAGTTCGTTACTGGAAATTTTGGTGACTTTGATAATTTTATCAAATTTTTTAGCACCTTTTGATATGGCGCTCAGAACTATGACATCGTTTGGTTCTTGTTCCACGTTTATTTTAAATAAAATCTACCTATAAATTGTTCTTCGACAAGATATTAAACCAATTAATTGTAAGCATAGCATGGAAAAAGATAATCATACTGATGAACAGATAAAAAAATTCTACGAACTAAAAAATATTGCAGTGGTTGGAATGTCAAAAAACCCTGAAAAAGCAGCACATTACGTGCCAAAATATCTTGCTGAAAAAGGATACAACATAATCCCAGTAAATCCAACCACTAATGAAATTTTAGGCAAGAAATGTTATTCTGAACTTTCTGATATACCTGTTCACATTGACATTGTTGATGTGTTTAGACCATCAGAACAAGTCACGCCTGTAATTAATGAAGCCATAAAACTAAAGCCCAAAGTAATATGGTTGCAGGAAGGAATACACAACGTTGAGGCTGAATCTCTAGCACAAAAAGCTGGCATTGAAGTTATTTTTAATAGATGCATGCTAGCAGAACATCAGAGACTCTTTTAAGATATGTCTGAAATTCCTTTTGCTGAATTTTATGAATCTCTTCTTAAATTGGCAAAATCATTTGAACAAAAAGATTTGCTAGTAAAAATTCAACCTGATTTGGAAGCAAACATAATCCGAATATATGGTGAAAAAACTGATTCTCTCGTGCTTGCCAAGACAGGATTGGAAGGAATTTCTGAACTTGCCTATACTACTGCTGAACATCACCCGTATTGGAATATAATATTCAATTCATCACAGATATTGAAAATTGTGCTTGAAAAATGGAATGATAATTTAACAAAGGAAGAACTTGACGAAATTTCATGGAATGTAGATGAAATTAAGAATACTGCTAGAAAACTTGAAGAAAAATAAATATTTTCTAACTTAGGTTTTCTTCGGCAGAGATAAATATTCAAATTTCTGTGATCAAGTCATGCCAATTAGAATTGGCCTTATTGGTAAGACCAATACCGGTAAGACTACATTTTTTAATGCTGCCACTCTTTCCCATTCTGAAATCTCTACTTATCCATTTACAACAAAAAAACCAGAAAGGGCTATGGGTAATGCAATAACTCCATGCGTTCACACCGAATTTAATGTTCAAGACGAACCTCAAAATTCAAAATGTCTAGATGGCTGGCGCTTTATTCCCGTTGAACTAATCGACCTTCCAGGTTTGATAAAAGATGCTTGGGCTGGAAAAGGATTAGGTAATCAATTCCTGTCAGTTGCAACTCAATCTGATGCATTATTGCACATTGTTGATGTTTCAGGAAGTGTTGATGCTTCTGGAAAGATTACAGATGTAGGAAATGGTGATCCTATTGCTGATGTTTCAGACATTGAAGAAGAATTGATAATGTGGTATCTTAAACTTCTTGAGGGTAACAGAGATAAAATTTCAAAACTAATTCATTCAGAAACAGAACCATTGACTGCCTTGGCAGATGTATTTCGGGGAATTGGAGTAAAAGAAAGTCATGTAAAAGAGGCACTAAAGATAACTGGTCTAGAAAACAAAGATTTTGATAATTTTGATATGCATGATAGTAAAAAATTTGCCGCACGCTTACGCCATATTTCTAAACCCACTTTGATAGTTGCAAACAAGATTGACTTGCCTAGTGCAGACAAAAACTTTGATAGATTACGGGAAAAATACGTTGATACTATAATTATTCCTGCAAGTGCAGATAGTGAGCTTTCTTTACGAAGGGCAGAACAAAAAGGCCTCATAAAGTACATTCCCGGTTCAGAGCAATTTGAAATTCTACACAAAAATGAATTAAACGAAAAACAACTAGAAGCATTGAATTTCATTACACAAGGTATACTAGGTGAGTACATGAGGACAGGTGTTCAGTTTGCAATTAATGTAACTGTCTTCAAGTTGTTAAAAATGAATTCAATATATCCTGTAGCAAATCCTGAAAAACTATCAGACAAAAAAGGAAGAATATTGCCAGATCTTATCTTAATGAAAGATGGTTCCACAGTAGAGGATTTGGCAAAGGAGATACATTCTGATTTAACAAAGGGATTATTGTATGCAAAAGATGTAAGATATGGAGTGAGATTGCCTACTGGTTATCAATTGCGTGACAGGGATGTGGTATCTCTAGTTAGCGCAATGACAAAAAAATCCTAAATTTCTACACCTATTTTTTCTTGTTTTAACAAAAGAGTTCTGGTCTTATGATCAATTAACACTATGCCCATATCAGATATCTGTTTTCTAACCTCGTCAGCTTTTTGATATTGTTTTTGTTCTCTGAACAAATTTCTTTTTTTAATTAGGTCTTCTACAATGGTTTTTTCTTTATCAGTAATTTCTATAATTTTTAATCCTAAAACTTCTAACATCATTTTAAGAGTAGGAAGAACAATATTAGAAATGGTTCTAGTAAGGCTTTCTGATGCAGCAAGATTGTTTAACTCTTTTACGAATTTGAAAAATACCCCAAGTGCTAATGGTGTATTAAAATTAGACTTTAACGCATCGTCAAATTCTTTTTTGATGTTAATTGACATTTCCTCAAAAAATTTAAGCCTATTTTGTGTATCTGGTTTTTCTGGTGCATCAACTAATTCAAAATAACAGTTTTCAGCCTGACGCCATTTTATTATCGTCTCTTTAAGGGCATCCTCTGAGTAATCGATTGGTTTGGAATAATGTCCTGAAAGACAAAATAACCTGATTATGTTTGGCCCCCAGTTTTTTAAGACGTGTTCAATTGACTTTGTGTTACCTAGTGACTTTGACATTTTTTCACCGTTTATTGTTACCATGCCTGCATGCATCCAGATTTTAGCAAAATTTTTCCCAGTATACGATTCAGACTGTGCAATCTCATTTTCATGATGAGGGAAAATGAGATCTCTTCCTCCACCGTGAATTTCAAAATTCTCACCAAGATATTTGAGACTCATAGCAGAGCACTCGATGTGCCAACCAGGTCTTCCATCTCCCCACGGGCTTTGCCATTTTGGCTCGTCATTTGCAAACTTCCACAATGCAAAATCTAAGGGATCATTTTTTGTTTCATCAACTTCAATTCTTGCTCCTGACACTAGATCTTCTATCTTCTTTTTTGAAAGTTTTCCATATTCTTTGAACTTTGATACCGAAAAATATGCGCCATTTTTTGATACATATGCAAAATTTTTCTCTATGAGACTCTTGATTAACTCTATCATTTCTTGTATGTGATCTGTTGCTTTAGGATAATTGTCTGCTCTTTTGATATTTAGTCTATCAAAATCCTCAAAATAACGCATAATGAACTTTGAGCTAAGTTCTAATGGTGGAATATTTTCTTGTTTTGCACGATTTATTATTTTATCATCTACATCTGTAAAATTTTGAATGAATTTGACTTTGATTTCACATGATTCCAGGAATCTTCTTAGTGTATCAAACACTATGATGGTTCTTGCATGGCCTATGTGACTTTCATCATACACAGTGACACCACAAACATAAATTCTAACAATTCCTGATGCATCAAGCTCTTCTTCTCTTGCTGTCAGGGTATCAAAAATTTTCAAATCAAATCACTTGTATTTTATATCTGACAAATCTTGGGTGTTATTCTCTTGTGTTCGTTATTTTTGTACATTTTGTAGATTTTATCAACAGCTAAATTATCAATTCCAGTAAGTTTGACTGTCTCCTGAATTGAAAAATTTTTATCAAATATACAATGGAGGATTACATCAATCTCTTCATAATTTAGACCGATTTCAGCTTCTGCAACGTGTCCTTCCCAGAGACCGGGGCTGCTTTTCTTTGATATTATGGAATCAGAAATTCCAAGAAATTTTGCAAATTGTCTAATCTGAGTTTTGTAAAGTGATGCGATAGGTAACAAATCAGATGCACCATCCCCAAATTTTGTAAAATATCCTATGAGAAATTCGCTTTTATCACTAGAACCTAGTACTAGATATTTTCTAGCATTTGCATAATAGTACAAAATGTTTGCTCTAATTCTTGCACTGAGATTTCCAAACGAGAATGGATTTGGTTCTAGATACTTTGAATATTCATTATTGATAAGACCAATATCAATTAACTTGTATTCAATACCTGTCTTGTCCACAAGTTTTATTGCGTCTTCTGTATCAATTTTAGGCGTGGCCTTTGAATCTGGCATTATGAGTGCAAGTGATTTGTCTTTGAGAAATTTTGAACATAATGCTGCAATAACAGCTGAATCTATTCCGCCACTCAAGCCAAAAATTACTCCAAATGCCTGTCTTTGAGATACTTCTTCTACAAGAAATTTCCCGATTTTATTTTGTATGGAATCATAGTCTTGCTTTGTAATTTCTTCTAAGATACCCTGATTCAATAATTTTTAAACTGAGATTATGGAATTAAACTTATCATACATCGATGTAAATGCCGTCGCTTTTTGCTTGTACGTTGTAAGTTTTTAACTTGACTCCTTTGATGTAGTCCTGTAATTCTCCTGTTTTGATGTTATAATGCCAAAAATGTAATGGACATTCAACGATATCTCCTTCTAACTTTCCAGGTGCAAGTGAACCATCTTGATGAACACATATAGAATCTAGTGCATGAAATCCATCTTGGTTAAAGATCGCTATACGTTTTCCATCAACTAAAAACTCTTTGCCTTTTCCTAGTGCAATGTCATTTTTTTCTGCGACTTTTTTCCATGGCATTAATCTAAAACAAAATTTTGATCAATATTTAGATTGTTATTGTGATACTATTTTATAGCCCTCATATTTGACTCTTCAATATGGGTAAAGTAAAGGATCCAAGCCTCGCAGAACAAGGTAAGACATCATACGAATGGGCTAAAAACCACATGAAAATTCTTACAAATACTGTTAATCGTCTCAAGCGATCACAACCATTACGAGGTATTAGACTTGGGATTTGTTTACACATTACAAAAGAGACTTCGGTATTGATTATGGGTGCAAAAGAACTTGGAGCTGAAGTAAGTGTATGTGGTGCAAACCCACTTTCTACACAAGATGATATTGCAGCTTTTCTTGATGAAAATGGAATTAATATTTATGCTTGGGAAGGCCAAACTACCGAAGAATATGATTGGTGCATTGAACAAATGCTCAGTCACAAACCTCAAATTCTAACTGATGATGGTTCTGATTGTCACAGCAAAGTTCATGGCAGCTCAAAGTTTTCATCTCTAAAAATAATGGGTGGAACTGAAGAAACCACTACTGGTGTTATCAGACTAAAAGCCCTGGCAAATCAGAAAAAACTCCGATATCCAGTTATTGCAGTAAATGATGCATACACAAAACACATGTTTGATAATAGATATGGAACTGGTCAGAGCACAATTGATGGCTACCTTAGATCTATGAATTTGCTTTTTGCAGGAAAACGTGTTGTTGTAGCTGGATACGGATGGGTAGGAAGAGGTGTAGCATCAAGAGCAAATGGAATGGGCTCCAAAGTTTTTGTTACAGAAGTAGACCCAGTTAGAGCCTTAGAAGCTCACATGGATGGTTACGA
Source organism: Nitrosopumilaceae archaeon (assembly GCA_035935115.1). GTDB lineage: Archaea > Thermoproteota > Nitrososphaeria > Nitrososphaerales > Nitrosopumilaceae > TA-20. The sequence goes on along the minus strand of DASYXK010000005.1, from coordinate 31,281 downwards.
AGTACTTCCAATGTCTGAAGCTGCAAAGATTGGTGATATTTTTATCACTGCTACAGGACAAACTGGAGTGATAAGAAAAGAACACATTTTGAAAATGAAAGAAGGTGCAATAATGGGAAACGTTGGTCACTTTGATGTTGAAGTAGACGCACACTTTTTACTTAATGAATCCAAATCCGTTAAACAAGTTAGACCTAATCTTGATGAATGTCTTTTGAAAAATGGAAAACGCGTTTATCTTATAGGGAAAGGCAGAATTGCAAATTTAGTTGCAGCAGAAGGACATCCTCCAGAAGTAATGGCACAATCATTTTCAAATCAACTTCTTTCCATGATACACATAGCAAAAAATCACAAAAAAATTGGAAAGAAGGTAATAACGGTTCCACAAGAGATAGATACGCAAATTGCAGTTGATGCTCTAAATGCGATGGATGTCAAAACTGACAAGCCAACACCAGCTCAGATAAAATATGCCAAGAGTTGGGGATAGCTTAAATTCGCCTCACACTTTACACACCTAATGAGCAATAAGGCAATTATTACTAGCGCACTTCCATATGCAAATGGCGAGATTCATCTTGGACATGTTGCTTCTACGTACTTGCCTGCTGACATTACAACACGATTTCTAAAACTCAAGGGAGTTGAAGCTTACTATATCTGTGCATCTGATGATTATGGTACACCAATTCTAATCCAGTCAGAAAGAGAACAAAAAGATCCTCAAGAATATGTCAAGTTTTGGAACAAGCGTGATTATGAAGATTTTACTGCGCTTGGAATAAATTTTGATTTTTTTTACAGGACAAGTTCTCCTGAAAATATAGTGTTTGTTCAGGATGTCTTTAAAAAACTACTTGCAAACGGGCACATTTATGAAAAAGAAATCATTCAGTTTTATTGTAAATTCGATAAAAAATTCCTACCAGATAGATATGTGATTGGAACATGTCCATATTGTAAAGCTGAGGATCAATATTCTGATCTTTGTGAAAAATGCGGTAGAGTTCCAGAAGAGATAGAAAATCCACGTTGTTCAATATGTAAAAACCCACCAACCAAAGAAAAAACAAAACATTATTTTTTCAAGCTGACAAATTTTGTAAAAGAACTAAATCAATGGTTAGAGGAAGATTCCTATCTTCAAAAAGATGTCAAAAAATACGTTCAAAATTGGATTAAAGATGGACTTGCAGACTGGGATATCACACGTGATATACACTGGGGGGTGCCAATTCCACTTCCTGAAGCAGAAGGTAAGGTGTTTTATGGCTGGTTTGATAATCACCTTGCATACATTTCTTCTACAATGAAATTCCTTACTGATAAGGGAATTGACGGAAAACAATTTTGGAACTCTGCAGACATCTATCATTTTATTGGAAAAGACATTGTATATCATCATTACCTGTTTTTACCTGCAATGAGAATTGGAATAAAAAATGAGTACAAGTTGCCAGATTACATCCCAACAAGAGGGCATCTGATGTTGCAGGCAAAAAAAATATCAAAGAGCAGAAATTGGTATATTGGGCTTAAAGACTTTCTTAGTTTTTATCCTGCTGATTATCTGAGATTTTACTTGACATTGATTACACCACACAGTCAAGATGATCTTAATTTTGATTGGGAAGAATTTTCTGCAAGAATAAATTCTGAGCTAATTGGAAACCTTGGTAATTTTGTTAACCGTGCATTAGGTTTTGCTCAAAAAAGTGTTAATGGTATAGTTCCACAAACAGAAGAATTTGACTCTGCTGATACAGAAGCACAAAACAAAATCGAAAACCTAGTAAATGATATGACTTCACTGATGGAACAAAACAACCTGGATAAGGCGCTAAAAAGAATATTGGAATTTTCTGCCCACTTTAACCAATATTTCCAACAAAAAGAGCCGTGGAAAGGTGCAAAGGGGACAAACAACTGCATTTACCTTTCAGTAAACGCGGTTTGTAGTATTGCAATTGCACTTTTTCCATTTTTACCAGAATCATCGGAAAAAATATGGACGCAACTCAATCTTACTGGCAAAGTCTCTGAACAAAAATGGAATTCCATGTCAGACTTGGCAGTATCTACTAATCATAAAATTGGGGTATCGTCTCCTCTTTTCAAAAAAGTAGAGATGACCGATATTGAAAAACATAAAGCTAAACTTGGTGCGTAATGGCATTTCTTAATTGGGTCTCACGAGACGGTAAATTACTCCTAACTGCAAGAATAGTCCGAACTTTCTCCTATGGGTTTCTTAGTATAATTCTTGCAATTTACTTGAAATTAATGGGATTTAACGAAATCTTCATTGGCATAGTTTTAACTGCAACACTAGTAAACAGCGTAATCTTTAACCTATTTGCAAGTTTTTATGCTGACAAGATTGGTAGAAAAAAAATTCTAATTATTTATGCTGTCTTGATGGCTATTTCTGGTGCAATCTTTCTTGTGACAAATAATTATGTCGCATTAATTGCATCTGCTCTTATTGGAACAATTAACGTAACTGGAACTGAGGTTGGTGCATTTTTGTCCATAGAACAAGCAATACTTCCACAAACAGTTAATGATATAAAAAAAAGAAATTCAATTTTTGCCATTTATAACATGGTTGGCACATTTGCAATGTCTGCAGGAGTTTTACTTTCAGGATTTCCTCAATATGCGCAAAAACTATACGGACTAAATCAAGTAGAATCAATCAGAACACTTTTTCTTTTTTATAGCATTTGTGCTGTTGCCGTAATAGGAATCTACCTTTTTCTCTCCAAGAAAATTGAACTTGATCCAAGCATTGCTAAAACTGCATCAGTTCGCACCATCTCTCCAAAATCTAAGGGAATTGTCGCTAAACTATCATCACTTTTTGCAGTCGATTCCTTTGCTGGAGGATTTGTAATTCAAAGCATAGTGTCATTTTGGTTCTTTTCAACATTTGGTGCAGACTTGACTATGCTATCTTATATTTTTTCTATTGCTGGGGCACTAACTGCTTTTTCATTTCTATTTGCAACAAAAATTGCATCTAGGATTGGTTTGATAAATACGATGGTCTTTACCCACATCCCGTCCAATGTTTTGTTGATATTACTAGCGTTTGCTCCTACGTTTCCAATAGCAATTGGGATATTCCTTGCAAGAATGAGTCTATCTCAAATGGATGTTCCAGCCAGACAGTCATACATTGTGGCTGTAGTCAATGAGGATGAAAGAATAGCTGCTGCTGGTATAACTAATACTTCAAGAAACATAGCACAAGCAGTTAGTCCATCTCTTGCAGGTGCAATAATACAATCGTTGTCACTTTCTGCACCGTTTGTTGTGGGAGGTTTATTAAAAATTGTTTATGATATTGGTGTTTATGTTAATTTTAGAAAAATAAAACCTCCAGAAGAAAGTTGATTTTTATTTTTATAACTTGCTTATTCTTTCTATAAATGCAAGAATTCCAGTATAATCAAGTTCACCCAAACCATTGGCAATTGCGTTTTGATAAATCTCATTTGCTAATGTTGCCATTGGGAGAGACATGCCGAGTTCTTTTGCAGTAGTGTTTATTGTATCAAGATCCTTTTTCATCATTTTCAAACTAAAACTAGGTTCAAAATTTCCATTTATCATCTTGGGGCCTTTTAATACGCTCATGCCAGTTTTAAAATAAGTTGAGTTTAAAATATCTAGAAACAATTTAGGATCTAATCCAGCTCTTTTTGTCAGTGTAATTCCCTCCGATAATGCCAAGGCCAGCATTGCTATCTGCAAATTCATAGCAAGCTTCATTGCATGCCCTGAACCGTTTTCACCCAAATAGTATGTCTTGTTTCCAATGTGATCAAAAACCTGTTTGTGTTTTTCATAGATTTCTTTTTTTCCTCCTACCATGACTACAAGTTCGCCTTTTTCTGCAAGATTTGGTCCGCCCATTACTGGGGTATCAATCATTGATATTTCGTTTTCTAAAAATTTTTTTGCTATTTTTTTTGAAGAAATTGGATTTATTGTACTCATGTCAGCAACTGTTAGTCCGTCATGCTTTCCATAAATGATGCCATTTTTATCAAATGAGACAGATTCTACCGCATCAGCATCTTTTACAATAGTTATGACAAGTTCACATTCTTGTGCCAGATCCTTGGGTGTGTTTGCAACAATTGCGCCAAGGTTTTTTAGAGATTCTGTTTTGTCTCTTGTCCTATTATAAACAATTACCTTGTATCTAGTGTCAAGTAACCTTTTGGCTACAGCTTTTCCAAGAAAACCAGTTCCGATGATTCCTATTTTCAACAAATTATCTCTATTGTAATGCTATTTTTTCTTATTGAATTGATCTAAGACGTTAAAGCTTTGAATCTTTGATCTGAACGTAGACTCTCAAAATCAAGATCACCTGCTGCTTTAATTCCATACTCTGAATCTATCATGATAGCTTGTTCTAAAATGGTTAATGCTTCTTCAGAGTTTTTTTGCAGTGCCTTACTGCAAGATTTGTGGTAAAGCACACTGGCATTTTGAGGGTCTTTTTCTAGAATTTTATCATAAAATGAGATTGCTTGATCATATTTTTTTAGATAATGGAGTGCTAGACCTTTGTTGATTAAGGCTATTTGGTGATTGGGATTGTTTTTTAAAACTTTGTCATAACATGTAATAGAATCATCATATTTTCCAAGTTTGCCTAGTGCATTTCCTTTGTATACTAGAGCGTTCATGTGTTCTGGTTCTACAGATAGCACTTTGTCAAAATAAAATATTGCATCACGCGGATTTCCACGTTTGGCATGTGATACGCCTATGTTATACAAATATTCCAAGTTTAATTCCTCGTCTGACGAAAATGCGATCTTTGTCATGATATTCTACTAGACTTCTATTTGATAAACTCTATTTCTTGGCAAGTCTGTAGAATTTATAATTTGAGAACAATGAATCCGTTACCCTGTGAGATATCATGGAAAAAATAAGATCTTGCCCCATTTGTCCTGTATGCGGTTCAAAAAAATTTGATCGATTAAAAGCAAAAGATACAGTTGTAAGATGTACAAAATGTGGTAAAGAATTAATAATATGATATATTTTTTCTGGGTCTAATTTTTGGGCACATTTTACCTAAAATGGTTTTATTGGTAACTGATGTGTTTTACCGTCATCGAACCAACAACAATCACAAATTTGATTCAAATCTTTTCCTACCTGTTTTATACATATGGTGGCAGTTCCTTTATGGTCCTCCCTCAAATGTCCACAAGTTTTACAGTTATTGTCCAACTTCCATATGTTTTACATGGAGGTATTTACATTACAGGAATCAGTTCATTTTCACTTCTTACTGTCTTACATTATTGTATTCAATTTGTACGATTATATTTGCAATAATTCAACCGTCAGGAAATGGCAAAAACTTGGAAAGACGCAGACGTAAGTTTAGATCCTATAAAGAATCAAATCATTGCGGTAATTGGTTATGGCATTCAGGGAAACGCACAGGCAAACAACCTAAAAGATTCTGGTCTAAATGTTATAGTTGGACTACAAGAAGGTGGTTCTAGCTGGAAAAAGGCAAAAGATGATGGTCACGAAGTATTATCTATTCCAAAAGCATGCGAAAAGGCTGACATTGTACACGTATTAATTCCTGACATGATCCAAGCCAAAGTCTTTCGTGAACAAATTGAACCTAATCTGAATGTAGGAAACGCATTGTCATTTTCACATGGGGCTGCAATTCATTGGGAGTGGATAAAGGCACCCGGAGATATTGATATAATTATGGTTGCGCCAAAAGGTCCTGGCTCCAAAGTTAGAGAGACATATCTTGAAGGATTTGGTACTCCTTCTATAGTTGCAGTTTATCAAGATTATACCAAAATGGCTTGGGACAGAACTCTGGCCTTGGCAAAAGGAATTGGTAGCACTCGGGCTGGAATAATAGAAACAACATTCCAAGAAGAGGTAGAGACAGATTGGTTTGGTGAACAAGCTGATCTTTGTGGAGGATGTGCGTCAATGGTAACAAATGCTTTTGAAACTCTAGTTGAGGCAGGTTATCAGCCAGAAATTGCATACTTTGAAGTCTTACATGAGTTAAAGCTAATTGTTGATCTTATTCAAAGATATGGAATCAACGGAATGTGGCGAAGAGTAAGTGAGACTGCAAGATATGGCGGTCTGACAAGAGGCCCTATGGTTATGAATAAAGATGTAAAAGAAAACATGAAAAAAGTTCTCAAAATGATACAAGATGGAACATTCAATCAAGAATGGATAAGTGATTATCAGAAAAATGGCAAAAACTCATTTGACAGGTACATGAAGCAAGTAGATGCTCACCAAATAGAACAAGTGGGTAAGAAAATGCGTCAGATGATGTGGCCTGATTCAACAGAATAACTAAATTTTTCTCATCTTTGCAACACTAGAGTTAATGTAGTCTATTACAGTAGCAAGCGGTGTCCCAGGACCAAAGTTTCCTAAAACTCCAGCTTTCTCAAGATCCTGCTTGTCATCTTCTGGTATGACTCCGCCGCCAATTACAAGAACGTCCTTGATTCCTTTTTCTTTTAGTGCTTTGACTACTCTTGGAAACAATGTAAGATGTGCACCGTTTAGAAGGCTAAGGGCTACTACATCAACATCTTCGTCTTCAACAATTTTGGCAATTCTTTCAGGGGTTGCAAAAAGACCAGAATAGATTACCTCCATTCCTGCATCTCTAAAGGCACGGCATAAAACTAATGCACCTCTGTCATGACCGTCCAAACCTAATTTGGCAACAAGTATCCTGATTCTTCTAGTAGTTGCCTTTTGTGCCATAATTTTGAGGATACATCTGGGTTTTAAAATCTTTATTTGGCAAAAATACGCTCAAATATTTTCAGAAAAATGATATATCATTGTCCTAATGTTTTTCTTTTAGATAACAACTTCTTAATTTCTCTAGAATGTGATGCTATAGTTTGTTTGATTTCCAACTCTTCGCTCCTGTCTGGTACTTTTTTACGCATTTGTAAATATGAGGTAAAAAACATGGCTTCTAGATAGCCTATGTGCCAGCCATATTCAAAATCAAACTGGTTGTCATACTCCCAAAATGTTTTGGATGCTGGATCCTTTGGATATTTGCTTATGGCTTCTAGTTCTGATTCTATGGTCTCTTTCATCAATTTCCGAAACTGCTCATCTAATGCCAAGTAAGTTTATTTTAGAATATGGCAAAATAAACCTACGCTAAGGCATTGAAATTAGATGAATAAAAAAATCATATCATAATTTCAATCATAATTATTCTAACATTACTGTACGTTTTTAGTATAAATCAAGTACTTCAAAAAATGATATACAGTAGATCTTAGACAAAAACAAGTCAGTTTCTGTTTATTTTTAATTTGAAACAAGAAGATTTTATTGTGGTAACAACCCGTATTCAGTTCTACATGGATATTGTATCAGAATTAAAACATGGTAAACGTAGGGCCATAGCCAAGGCTATTTCAATTATTGAAAATGATGACAAGACTGCAAAAGCATTAATAAAAAAAATCTACAAAAATTCTGGAAAATCTATTACTATAGGAATAACAGGTCCGGCCGGTGCTGGAAAAAGTACCCTAATAGACAAGAGTGTTCTTGAATTAAAAAAACTCGGTTACAAGGCCGCAGTTCTAGCCATAGATCCGACAAGTCACATCACAGGAGGTGCCATACTAGGTGATAGAGTTAGGATGTCTGATTCTACTGATTCTGGAACTTATATCAGAAGCATGGCATCAAGAGGTGCTACAGGAGCCATTTCCTCATCACTACGAAACAGCATACGGATTCTTGAATATGCTGGATATAATGTAATCATAATTGAAAGTGTTGGTGCAGGCCAAACAGAAGTTGATATTTCAAAAATTGTAGACATTACAGTAGTAGTTTTTAATCCAAATACCGGTGACAGCATACAGACAATAAAAGCAGGATTGACTGAAATTGGCGACATTTATCTGATAAACAAAAGTGACTTGGCAGGAGCAAGTCAGTTATTTAATGCAGTTAGAGATTTTATTGGCATGTCAGAAAAAAATCCCATCATATTACTGACTTCGGCAAAATCAAGCAAAGGAATATCAGAATTTGCAAAAAAACTAGAAGCACTTATCATATCAAAGAAAAAAACTAAAAAAATACAGGAACAATCACGACTTGAAACAGAGCTACGGGATATTGTTTTAAATAATGTCAAAAATAAAGTGAGCACCATGCTTGATTCCAGTAAAGAATATACTAAATATCTAAAAAAAGTACAATCAAAGACTCTAGATCCATACGAAGCTGCCGATAAAATTTCAAAACTATTCAAGTGATTTTATGAAAGACAAGAAATCCACTCTGCCAAAACAAGTAAAAACAGATTCGAACATTCCAGTAAAACCTGTTTATAATTCCAAAGTAAAACCGCGAAGCAAGAATGAACAACCAGGGAAATTTCCTTACACACGAGCTATTCACAAAGGAATGTATCGTGATAGACTGTGGACCATGAGACAATATACTGGATTTGGAACTGCTGATCAGACAAATCAAAGATTCAAGTATTTACTTGAACGTGGCCAGACTGGATTAAGTATGGCATTTGATCTTCCTACCCAAATTGGTTATGACGCAGATGATCCTCATGCAGAGGGTGAAGTTGGAAAAGTTGGTGTTTCTATAACTTCGCTTAAAGATATGATGACTTGCTTTGGAGGTATACCTTTGGATAAAGTAAGTACATCTATGACAATTAACGCAACGGCCTCTACTTTACTTTCACTATACATTGCTACGGGAGAATCACAAGGTGTTGCAAGCTCTGCCTTGAGAGGAACCACCCAAAACGATATTCTCAAAGAATACATTGCAAGAAATACCTACATTTATCCTCCACGACCGTCGATGAGATTGATTGGTGATATGATAGAGTATTGTTCAAAAAAAGTTCAACAATGGTATCCTATTTCTATTTCCGGATACCACATGAGGGAAGCTGGATGTAATGCTATACAAGAAGTTGCATTTACAATTGCAAATGCCATACAATACATCGAGACATGTGTTGAAAGAGGATTAAAAATTGATGATTTTGCACCTAGACTATCATTCTTTTTTTGTTGTACAAACGAGTTTCTTGAAGAGGTTGCTAAATTCAGAGTTGCAAGAAGAATCTATGCAAAGATACTAAAAGAAAGATTCCACGCCCGTGACCCAAAATCAATGCACCTAAGATTCCACGTACAAACTAGCGGGGAATCACTAACAGCACAACAACCAGATAATAATATTGTCCGAGTTGCAATACAATCAATGGCTGCAGTACTTGGCGGTGCACAATCCTTGCACACCAATTCAAAAGATGAAGCTCTCGCACTTCCTACAGAGGCAGCTGTCAAAATAGCGCTGCGAACCCAACAAATTGTTGCCCATGAGAGCGGAATTACAAAAACAGTGGATCCTCTTGCCGGATCTTATTATGTAGAATCGCTTACTGACAAAATTGAGGACGAAGTAAACAAGTATTTGAAAAAAATTGATAGGATGGGTGGCTCTCTTGTAGGAATAGAGCGAGGATTCTTCCAATCAGAAATTAGACAAAACGCATATCGCTTAAAACAAGAAATTGACAAAGGTGAAAGAATTATTGTTGGTGTTAATAAATTTGCAGATGCAGTAGAAGCAAAACAAGATCTGCTAAGAATTGATAACAGCATTGAAGTAAAACAAATTAAGAGTCTTAAAGAATTGAGAAGCACTAGAGATAACAAAAAAGTTGAAAGCCTTCTCTCCAAAATGAAAAGTGCTTCTGAATCAGAGGAGAACCTGATGCCTCATATCATAAATGCTGTAAAAAGTTATGCGACACTTGGAGAGATAAGCAATACCTTTAGAGAAGTTTTTGGAATCTATCAACCAAAGGAAACCTTCTAAAATGAAAATAGACCATATTGCAATTGCAGTAAATAACGTAGATGAAGCTGTAAAAGAATACCAGCAGGCGTTGGGAATAAAAGAAGTTGAATTTGAAACTGTAGAGTCAGAAGGTGTCAGAGTTGCAATTTTGCATCTAAAAGATTCCAGAATTGAACTTATGGAACCAACACGTGAAGATAGTCCTATTAAGAAATTTCTCATAAGCCGAGGCGAAGGTTTGCATCATATTGCATTTGAAACAGATAGCATTGAAGGTGAGGTGACCAGAATGAAAGGATGCGGTGTGAGATTTCTTGGAGAAATAAGGCCTGGTTCACGAGGTACTAAGATCGCTTTTATACACCCAAAATCACTGCGTGGAGTTTTAGCAGAACTTTGCTCTCATCCAAAGTGATTGGAAATAATTCATTTTATTAAATAACCTAGGTTTGCTTTTTAGCTAATTCATCAATTGCTTTTCTTAATTCTGCAATTTGGGCAAGCATTCTAAACATCTCATCAGCTTCTTTTATGATATAATATAATTTCAAGACTTGTTCATCATTCATCTTTGTTTTATCTGGTACACTGTCCCAAGGTGTTAAAACTTCTTCAATCACAGACCACATTTGGCCAACAGAGATTTTTTTGTTTTTTTGAAACTTGTTTGTATGATATGAATTCAATTATTTGACACCGCTAGAACAATACGTGTAAAACATTTTCTTTTTTACAGTAGACACAGGTACTTTTACTCATGTTTTTATACATTTTTTAAATTATAAAAGTCTCGTCTGCCAAAGTTGGAAATCAAAGATCTAATTGGAAATGTATGTTGTAATCTATATAGAACTCAGTTCACGCATTTTTATTTTGATAAAATGAATTATTCCATCAACTTTAGAGTATCAGACGCGGTGATTATGCCAATTATCTTGCTTTGCTTTGATACCAGTATACATTTTGAAAATCTGATAAGAGTGACTAGCGTTTTCACAGGAACTGCATAGTCAACTATTGGTGGTCTTGGTTCCATGACTTCGGACAGTCTGATCTTTTTACGCTGAGTTTCATCACTATCTAACAAATGTTTGACAAGACCGTCTTCTGTTATCAAACCTACTACATCAGTTCCGTCAAAGACAGGCACTTGGCTAATTGAAAAATCCTGCATTTTCTTTATTGCATCATGCAACGTGTCTGTAGTCTTTAACTTTGCAATGTCTTTGCTGCAAATATCTCCTGCTTTCATTGAAGCGTGGCTTTCAAGTGACCATAATACTTCGAATATCTTTCTTGCAGTAGAATAGCTTGGCTGGCACCTTCCGGATTCTATCTGATTAATCATTGAGGTACTGACACCAGTAAGAGAGGCTAGTTTTTGTTGGGTAAGGCCAATCTTTAGTCTAGCTGGTTTTATGGAATCAAGCCTAGGTAGCATTACGATAATTATCTAAGATAGATATTTCAGCTTTCTTCAATACTTAATAGTTTCATTTACTAAATTTAGCCGTGTTAAGGGGGATTGGGATTGCAGCAATTCTTGGTGTAGCTGCAATTGGCGTATACTATTTTGGGCCTCAAATGTTTTCACAAAAAATGGGTGATCCTCTGCAACATGCATTAGATCAAGTACAGACTGGCTTGACATATGATAAATTTGTGAACATGACTAATTCACAAAGAGATGCACTTGTACAGAAAATGCCACAACAAACAATTTCTCTCATAATGGATGACGCAAAAAAGTTTCCAACTACAGTTTCTGAGAGTATGCAAGACATGATTTCAAAGATTTCGTCTACCTCGCAAAGCATAGTGTTTTCAAAACAGGGTGAGTTTGTAGGACTAGACCACGATGCAAAAGGCAAAGCTGAAATACTTTCTGTTGGGAATATTGCATTTCTTAGGTTTGAAAATTTTCAAATAACAAATGGGCCTGATCTACATGTTTACATGACAATTAACGGTGATGCTACTACAGGAATTGATTTGGGCAAACTAAAGGGCAGCATTGGTGATCAAAACTATGACCTGCATGGAGTTGACACCAAAACATATGATACGGTGGTAATCTACAGCCAACCATTTCATGTTTACTTTGCAAAAGCCAAATTGTCATAAACGTATACTTTGCGATTAGTTAAATAGATAAAAACGAATTATTATATCATGTCAATACTTGACAAAGAAAGAGACCATAATTCTTACAAGGAAAGTATGGACACGCTTTCAGAAGGTCAAAAAGGCGTATCAAAATCTGCCATAAACCATTTTGATGTTTTTTGTGGAATAAAATATTCAGTAGACAGCGAGGAGATAATCAAACAGTTACAAAAACTAAACGTTCACAAGGTATATGATGTAATTCAAAATTTTGTAAATTACTTGGCCAAACAAGATCTTACTCCACGTTCAGTCAGGGAATATACCAAGATAATCAAGGGCTATCTGTCATATAGATTGATGATTCCAATTCATGCAGAGGATCTACATGCAAACGTCAAGTTTCCAAAACAACTAAAGACAGCTCCACACAGGCTTTCAAAAGAAGAAGTACAAAAAATAATTGAAAACGCTTCTTTGCAGAGAAAACCACTCTATTTCTTCCTGCTTAGTTCAGGTGTCAGAGGTGAAGAAGCATGTAGCTTGAGGAAACGAGATTTTGAACTTTTCAACGGCAGATACAAGATAAACTTGCGTGGAAGCTATACCAAAACTGGCATGCCAAGAACCACCTTCATTAGCAAAGAAGCACAAAAGTATCTTGAACCACTTTTAAAGAGATTAAAAGATGATGACCTTGTATTTACTGAAAACCCTGATCCGATAAAAGCCAGAATAAACGAGGATGTGTATTTCCACAGGTTGAGGGAAAAACTTGATCTAGTTGCAAGGCATGAGACAGGAAGGCATGAGATAACACTCCATTCCTTTAGGTCTTATTTCATATCCCATTGTGAGAAGATAAACGAGGGACTGGGACATGCCTTGGCAGGCCATGACAGGTACATGAAGGTCTATGAGCGATATAGCGATAAGGAATTGCTAGAATTTTATCTAAAAATAGAACCTGAATTATTGATATTTGATTCTGATGAAATAATCAGAACTCAAGCAGAATTAAAAGTCAGGGTAGAGCAACTGACGAAAAGACTTGAAGACATAGAATTGGGACCACGCGCAAGATACGATACTTTAGCTGAAAATATGTTAGATGCGACGGTAACAGACAACTCTGCCAAAAAAATAATTTCAATTTTATATTATCTGTGGTTTGAGACTAGGGCAACAGAAGAAGAAAAGCGACAAATTTTGAAGAGGTTTAAACAAGCAAAGGAGAACGGAGAAAAATTCGACATATCGTGGTTTGGAAAGTCTTCAAAATTCAAATGGGAAAACTTGGAAGGCATAAAAAACATTGCGTGATCTTGTATAGGACTACGAAGTGCAGAGCTGTCATTTTCTAAGTTTCATTCTGTAAAATGCTATTGCTGATACCATTCCAGTTAACATGATTGGAACTGCAAAAGGAAATTCAGGAACTGCTTGTAAATTCAGGGATGTTATGGGCATCATGGATACAAAATCCGACCTCCAATTTGCTACATACACTATCTTTGTAACATTATTGATTGCAATAGAAGTTGGAAGGGCACCGACTGGTATTGTATCAATTACTGTGTTTGTTTTGCCTGAGATTACAGTTATCGAGTTTGAAGCATAGTTTACTACATAGATTATGTTATTTGATGAATCAATTGCAATGTTGTAAGCACTGGAACTCACACTGGCTGTAGCTATTACCTTGTTTGTGTCACCTGATATTATGGATAAATTCTTGCCAGAACCATTGCCGGTGCTAACAACATATACCATGTTTGTAACAGGATTTATCGCTATAACGTTTGGAAAAATCGCTACGGGTATGGTAGCTACTACCTTGTCTGTCTTGGCAGATACTACGGAAACCGTATAGTCACCATTATTTGCAGTGTATAGCATGCGCGTATTAGGATTGAAAACTACATTGGTAGGATCAAGTCCTACATGTATGGTATCAACCACCTTGTTTGTCGTGCCTGATATCACATCTATTGCGCCGTCAGGTCCAGTACAGGTTACGTAAATTATATTTTCAATCTGGTCGATGGTAAAAGTAGATGCTGCTCCAGAGATGTTACAGACTGGTATTGTAGCTACAACATTGTTTGTTTGGCCATCTATTACAGAGATTGTTCTTGAAACCTCATTTGCAATGTAAACTGTATTAGTTTCAGTATTGATCAGTATTTCACGTGGATCCTCTCCTACCTGCACTGTAGCTACAACATTGTTTGTCAGACCAGATATGACTGATACCGACTGTGAGTTTGAATTGGTTGCGTATATCATGTTTGTATCCGGATTGATTGCTACATGCACTGGATCTGTTCCTACTTTTATGACAGAAACTGTCTTGTTTGTTTTTCCAGATATTACTGATATAGAATCAGAACCAGGAGTGTGAGCGACATATATCATGTTGGTAACAGGATTTACTGCAATATTGATTGGAGCAAATTCTACTTTGATATCAAATCGCTTGCTAGAGTTTTGCACCGGCGGCGGACCAATGGATGTCGGACCTGTTGCTGAGCCTTCCGACGCATAAGTAATGTCTGCGTTTGCAATTACCATAATTGACAAAACTGCAATAATTGTAATGTTTAGAGTTTTCAAAAGTTACTTGTGGTATAAATTGTCAGTTTAAAAAATTGGCGTAGTATTCTTCTAGTTTCCAATATTACCTTTGTTCTGGCTTTATTCATCACATGCGAATTGCGTAGTCTTCTATATGATTACGCAATTTCGCACGTTACGATTTACTGGATAAGAGATTGAAATTCGTACTATCTTAATACATACTCAGATTATTAGTTCCAAATCTGTTTTATCACATATGGCAGTAAGGACACATCAACCAAGTAGGATAAGAAAGCACCTAGTTATCATAATATCTGCAAGTCTGTTCGTATCAGGGTTAACAATGTTTGAAACTCACCTACCACAAATTAGGACCGCAGGAGCTTTCATCTTCCTTGCTGGATTAATCGGGCTGATTGTCGGAGGTGTACAAGAGGGAATACGATCGAAAAACCGACCCTATTACTATTCTCCGTCTAAACCTAGGATCAAAAGGCCAAGAGGTGTTACAGCATTAGGAATACTCTACATTATAGGAGGTATAATTAGTTACACTGGCATTCAATTATTATTTCAAGGATCACAGATTACAAGCCACTCAATTAATATGGGAAAACAAATGGAATTGGCATATTTTCGCCAACTCCTTCCTACCAATCTAGAGAACGTATTTGGTGTGGCGCTAATAGCTGTAGGTGTTACATTATTTATCATAGGGTGTGGAACTTTGAAAGGAAAGGCATGGGCTTGGAAGCCTCTGATAATTTCAAATATCATAAGTATACCTCTTACAATATACAACACAAAAGATCTAAGCATATTTGAGTTAGCAATGACGATTTTTTTCTTGGTTCTTTATTCAGCAATTATTTATTATCTTTACAGACCTCATGTTAGAGCTTATTTTGGCAGAATAGGAAATCAGCCGTTTCATCAACCTAGTCTGATATAGGATTACGAAATTAATTACGGAACCAAGACAGTCTCTAATTAATTCCTCGCATAATTAGCTAAATTAGCTAATGGCACTCTTTTTTCAGGCATACAGGATTCATCATTATCTATAAGCTGTATGCCTGTTTTTTTAGAATTTAGCTAAATTATGTGGTTTCATCAAAAATTAATGCCTACATAGTGTCATTTAGTGAAAATTAGCTAAAATTATAATTTATACAACTGTTAAAGATTCGTGCCTACATTTAGCTGAATTAATTGCGTAATCTGTAGAGAGATTACGAAACAATGATAGTGATAGGATTTACACTGTTGAATTGCGCGTGTTCCTTTTTAGTCTGTAAAGCATATCATTACAACAGGCAAACGGGATGATCTCTTGTCTGGGTCCTACCTTACATCATGTGAACCTGTTTGCCTGACATATTGTAGTAGATTTAAGATAATCTTCGTAATCATATAGAAGACCGCAGTAGAGAGTAATAGTGCAAGAAGTGATTGTTTTCGATACGCCTCTATTTTTGCTATTAAATTAGCATAGTTAATGAAACTTATTCCACACATATTCCAATGTCTTTTTGTCATAGACTGAATCCGCCATGTTGAAAGTCAGGTCTGGAATCTTCCTCTGATTCATGTCAATAATCTTCACATGAATCTGATTAGCAGCGGAATTAGTAGGATTATCATTGTGATTATATATCCACAGACTTGAACCTGCTTCAACTATGCATGTATGACTGTATGAAATTTTGTTATTTGTGCTACAAGAACGGTAATAGAGATCTTTGCCACTGATAATTCCATTATAATCGGAATTTGATGGTGCAACGTACACGTCAAAGCCGTTGTATTGGTCGTCACTTGATACTTCATAGTAGTATGAACCTGGGCCACAAAACTGAGTGTGCCAGACATATCCCTTGTTGAATGTTATGGATTTGTCATAATCTACATATAGTCTAGTGTCAGTGATGGGATACATTATGTTGTTAGGATCGCTGCTGTGTTTGAATCCCATAGAGTGACCAAATTCGTGGAATAAGACCTCCATAACGGATTTTGAGTCAAAGGGTTGCCACTCTCCATAACAACTTTCCTTTCCCAGTCCCACCTGAATGACGGATTTGAAAATCGTCAAACCCTGTGTATGACCGCCCCAATCTTTAATCCACGAGATATCGATATCGGCATCGTTAGTATCGTAAACTCTATTGAATTTCATTCCTGTTATCCCATAACCATCAAGATAATTTGCAAATTTTTCAACAATATTAGCAGCTTCCGGATCTGCAAAGGAAGGAAGAGGCTCGATATAGAAGTTGATTTGACCACTAATCAAAGCCTTTTATTAGTGGGTTGGTCTTTGCCCGTAGCTCAATATCTGCTTTTGATAGACCATTTGGATCTTCTTGGGTTGTTGATACTTGTGTATTTTGTGGTTGAGTATTCTGTGGACTTTGCGGTTGCTCCTCGACTGCCTTTTGATTCGATTCACGCTGTCTTTCATTTTGCATGTTCGCAAAGTTACCAAATGCAGCTAGGTGATTATTAACGCGATTATCCCAAGAACAGCTCCAATTGCCACAACTTTCTTTCTCATTACTGGTCTTGCAAGTGAGTTAATTCTTAGAATTATTAAGTAGTACTGTTAGAACAAGCTAGTATCGCTCTAACCATGCTACTGTCTTATGAATAGAGCCTATTTTATTCTATTTTATGGATTAGAAAAAGTTTTTTCAAATTAGCGATATTAGAATACTGATGTATTTGAATGATAATCATGAGGTTAGATATTCAGAATTATTAAGAAATGTAATTTCCACTAGAAGCGTACTGTCCACATCGTTACAAGATTTAAGAAAGCGAAAACTAGTTGACCGGACAGTTAATACTGCAGATGTGATCCAAAGCAAATACAAGCTAACAGACAAGGGCTCTAAATTGATACAGCTATTGATTAACATACAAAAACTTGTTTTATAACATCACATTCTATAACATTTCATTGGCTCTGCATATTTTTGATCCTATGGAAGATTACAAAGGATTTTCGTAATCATATAGAAGATGACGCAGTGTCAGGAAACTTTAGCATTAGTTTATTCATTTCTTTTCTTCCATTTAATAGGAGTGGATACATTGATGCATTTAACACTAAAAGCAGCACCTCAACCAAATAAGATGCAGAGGGATACGTGAATTGTTCTTGACCTAGGTACTGAAAGAGGATTGAAAAAACTATTGACCAGAGTATCAGAGCTATCAGTGAGGGAATTGTTCCTTTTCTATTTTTAAGAAGAGTCACTCCTGCTGGAATAGAGCAAATAACCAATGGTATGGAAATAATTGTAATAATAAAAGGAAAAAGACCAACAGGTATACACCCAGCACCACAAGCAGGACCAGAATAGGTAAGAGCATAAATGTCAAGAAAGGCAGATATTGAAACTGTAATTACAGCCAATGTTAACAAGTATATTCCAACGATTGTTAAGAAGATACGTGGTCTTTGCCATTTGGCATGTGCGAGTTCTTGTCTGGATTCAATTCTGACTGGAATTTTTGTAATGAAATAAACCGAAACGACTCCAGACGCAACTGATACAGATAATATGGTCATCCTGATCTCACTTGCATAGCTGGCAGGCGATACTACCACCTTGTTAGTTGAACCATCTACGACAGATATTGTATCATGAGAACTAGGAACGTAGACCATATTTGTAGATGGATTTACTGCTACCTGCCAAGGACCGTTGCCTACTGTGATTGTATCAATAACCTTTTCTTGTGTTTCATCTATTACTTGAAGTGAATGGTTAAAATCCACAAGATAGACCATTCCTGTTTTAGGATTAAGATCGATTCCCTCGGCATGGACTGTCTTTATGGTATTGATTATTTTGTGCGATGTTTTGTCTATGACAAAAATCTGATCTTCAACGATATCAGGGACATACATTTTTCCAGAATTTTGATCAATTGCAAGACCCATTGGTCTATTTCCTACTTTGATAGTGTCAACTACTTTATCTGTAGAACTATCTATGACATCTATCCGACCAAGTTCACCATACGGAGCCCAGTGTAATGCATATACATAACTATTGACAGGATCACTTGTCACACTCATTGGCTGGGTTTCGAAAGACAGTGTTCTCAGATATTTGTTATTAGAACCGTCTATCACAAAAAGAGAATTAGCATATTGACCTGTAACGTATATTTTGTTAGTGATTTGATTCACAGCTAGTCTGCTGGGTGCAGCTGGTAGTGGAATTGTTGTAGTTATTTGATTTGTATGTCCATCTATGACTGAAACTGAATTACCGCCTGAAATTCCGTTTGAACCGGTGACATAAATTTTGTTTGTATTTGTATTGATAGCTATTCCCCACGGACCAGCGCCAACACCAATGTTGGCAATTACTCCATTTGTAGAACCATCAATTACTGAAACAGAAATAGAACCTGAGTTTGTAACATATATTTTGTTTGTGTCAGTATTTACGACAACGCCAAAAGGGTAGTGCCCAACAACTATTGTATCTGTGGTAAATGCATAAACGTCAATTAGAGATGGTAACAGGATTAAGGATAATGAGAAAATAACCAAAATTCCAGAACATAGAAGTAACTGGCGCATTTTGTGTGAAAATTTGCTCATAAAGTTGTTTATCAAATTATACAGTTAATACTCTGGGCGTGTCATAATAAGACAAACATATGGAATTTTCGCAGTCCTATATAAGATTATGCAAAGTAAAACGGAGTGTTAAACTAATTTTTCAAACCCCTTAGTGGGTTCTGAACTTGTATTGTACACATCAAAGGTATTGATATGGATCTAAAATAAGACAATAATGATCCTAGTCCCATCGGGTTGCTGAATTTTTTTAAAAAATATCTCTTAGAAATTATTTAGATTTTTTATTCATGTTTTTAGAAAATATTTCTTTTTTAATAGTTTATTATAATTCATATAATTCGATTCAAAATATGAGCAAAAATAATCTAAAATCACATCTTTTTCTTTAATAAATAGGACATCTCCTTATATCACACTTGAATAAAGTCTTACAGCTCAAAGTTGCAGCTCTGATATTATTTTGGTCTGGAGTTATTGTAGAAAGTATCATGCTCCTTGGGTCAATACACGAATACCTGTTACATCATACATTATTCCAATATCCAGAATCATGGTTTTCAAACAGCTATATTGTAATGATGTTAATTTACTATCTGTTTGTGCATGTATCTCATATTGTGGCAGGATATCTGCTTGCAAAAGGAAAGAAAATAGGTGCAGTTGCAGGGATAGCTGTAGTAGTCTATGAAACAGTATTTTTCATAGCGATTACTCCACAAGAAGTATTTTCAGCAGGTGGCATTGGAGTTAGAATTCTTTTTGTCATTGTGGGAGTTCTGATTATATCAGGAAGAAAAGAACTTGGTAGTTTGCAGTCTGAGAACTGGAGACCATGGAAAAAACCAGTGGCTCCTACGGGTAGCGGAATGACATGATTGTTTGTGGGTACCATCCTATTTTTATTTCACAATCAAAATAGTAATTTGTATTTTACTATCTTAGTAATTGTGCCAAAATGTTTTGTTGATATTGTTTGGATCTTCTCGTACTTTCATAATGTAAAATTTGCTGAATTTAGCATTTTTTTATGTTAATTTTTTGTGCACGGCCATTAAACGAGAAATTTATGCATGATTTTGTCATATTTAATGAATAATGTTAAATAGTTTCAAGATCTCCAAGCAGCTCTTGGTCTGGGGGAAAAGGAATGTCAAGGTACTTACTGTTTGCATCATCACAATACTGTTCTTTTCATCTTTTCAGATTGGCCTTGATGATTTTCTGAATCATACTATTTCTAAAGATTTAGCAGAACAGAATAATGCCCACAGGGCGTACGCGTTATCATCCATACCAGGCACCAATTTGGTCAACCAGATCGAGTTACTTGATTACTATTTTCCAATTTTATCTACATCGTTTGTGGAAGTGCCAGGAACACAGTTCAACCTCAACCCATCTCTCTACGATGGTCAAGTAACTTTTTTCTTTGAAGTTGTTATGCAGTCCCAATCCTCATCTAATACAGTAACAGCAAAGCTATTTGATAAGACAAGCAATACTGTTGTGTCTAATTCAATTCTATCTACAAGTTCCACATCTCCTGTCAGATTGCGAAGCCCTGCGCTGGCTCTCCCATCATCAGCAGATGAATATGCTATTCAAGTCTCTGCATCATCAAATTCCGGCTTGCTGCTTTCTGGAAGAATGATAGTCTCGCAAAATGGTGCTACAAACACAAGCGTTGTAATACCAATAGGAAATGTAGCTCTATCACTTTCTGGTCAGCCCGATGGTAACAATCCAATGTCCACCTCTAGCACCAGTCTCACACTGGTACGCCAGATAGCAAAGATCTACCATTTTAACCAGACAAAGTTTGATGGAAAGCTAAATGTCTTCTTCGAGTCTGTGGTATCAACTACCAAGTTCCAGCGAACTGCATCTGCGTATTTGTTTGACCTTACAGCAAATAATACCGTTGCAGGCTCCCAAGTCTCAACATCAAACTTTATTCCAACCAAAGTAAGAAGCGGAAACCTTACACTTGCAAGCGGACACGATTACACCTTTGCTATCAGCTCAAGCTCTACTGATGCTACTGCTCTATCATTTGCATCAAGGATAATTATAACACAGAACAACTTTACATCAACAGAGATACCAATACGTGTTGGAAATATCTATGCGAGTGTCAATACCAATCTAGTCAATGCAACAACCTCTATTTCTTCAATCAATGCCTCTGCTTTTACAAGCCCTCGATTCTCATTTGAGGCTGATCTCTTCACAACCAATTCTAGCCTGCCTGTATCTGTAAATCTCTTTGATTTAACAAAGAATTCGGTCACCAGTGGCTCCACGGTTACTGCTAGCAGTACAGTTTCTACAAGAGTAAGAGCTGAAAACGTTACTCTTTCGCAAACAGCTGACGAATACATCACACAACTCAAAGGATCAGGCAACCTTGTAACTGTAAATAATGGCTGGGTTCTGGTCTCAATGAATTCGAATTTGATTAAAAAGTTCACAGATATCATGACCGAACTGGGAACAATAAGTAGCATTGCAGATGAATCGGTTGTTACTGATTATCTAAACAAAACAATAATCTCACTAAAGGCTAATACAACATCATTGGTATCAGACCCTAATGCAAGATCTACCCTCACATCTATATTAGACAATGCACTCCAAAATGTCCAAAGTGCCGGTAACTCGGTCTCAGCATTGGACAAGGCAAATGCGAACATGTCCATCAACAATGCTAGAACTTCTATCACAAATTACATTAACCAAGTTTCTTCGTTCAGCGGCACGTCAATTCCAACAACAACAGCAAATATCTTGGTTTCTGAAGCACAACAAATTCTTACTGATACTCACAAGCAAGGCACAGCTATTGTAGGTCTAGTTAAAAATAATCCTCTCACAGTAACAAGTTTAATAATTAATAAAGCCAAAACTGACGGTACAAATTTGCGCCAGATAACCAATTCCTTAATTTCTCTGGGATTTAAGGTAACACTTAATGCAGTACACCACAGTCCAACTGTGACAGATATTTTATTTTCTAATGCAGCTACTTTACAATCCTTTGATGTAATAATACCTGCTAATATACTATCCATGTATGCTGTGTTGGGAATTTCGGATGAGACCGCATCAGTAGGCAACTCACTTAGTAATGCCGAGTTTGCTGCCACTATGAACGTCACACCACTTATGGTAAATAATTTACTAAATTCTCCTGATGTCTCAGCTGATATTAAGCTAGCAGTTGGGATAGCTTGTCATCCCATTTTTACCACACAAGAATGCCAGTTTGGATTTGCAAATCCCACTAGTCCTCTAGCAAGATTTCAAATTGGTGGTAGTGTTGCTAGTCCAATCATAGGTACCGTAATAAGCGCATGTTTCGCATTTGATATTTGTGGACCATTATTAGAAAAATTACAGGATGAACTTGCACACATATTTGCAACGAATTTGCAACAAACCACTCCTACCGTTACTGTTGTTAAAGTAGTCAATGGAGGAAATCGCTCTGCAAGTGACTTTATGATACATGTTAGGGCTACTCCACAGGCAACCCCTCCAGATTTCCGAGCTAATTTAGCAGGTACTGTAGTCAGAGTTCTTCCAGGAGGTTATGATGTTACAGAAGATGCAGTTTCTGGTTACATACAGAGTTTCGGCCCTGATTGTAAGATGGGAAGTATTACCTCATTAGGGCAACATAAAATTTGCACAATAACCAATACCTTTGTACTCCTAAACGACGGTTTCGATAATGGTCTTAATGGGTGGACCTTTTTTGGTGATATTGGTTATTATAAACTGAATCTAGATACGGCAACTGGTAGACCACCACCATCTGCAAATATCGATGGAGAAGTCGCTAGGGGAGGGTGCTCTAAAGAAGGTATGCAAAAAGTAGTAGACATTTCAAGCTATAGGGGCGGACCATTAACCCTAGCGTTTAACTATAGAGTCATGTCTACTTTTTCTAGTCCCTATTTTAAGGTGACACATGCAATAGTCAGTGTGGTTGATCCTAACACTGGAGCAGACCTCTTCACATACTTTTTGAACCATGGAACAGTTACTGACTCGGATTGGCAATATTTCTCAACAGACATTTCTAGTTTTGTATCTGGTAAAAGCGCAATCAAACTCCAGCTATATCATGGTGACTGCTGGTATTCCACCTATGCCGCAAACAACTGGTATGACAATGTACAATTAGTTGCAGGGACTCCACCACCTCCACCACCACCTCCGCCACTACCTACACAACCGACTACCATTACAGTTGGCCAAGGTCCCATCTTTGCGGCCGTAAATCCCAATACAAATAAGGTCTATGTGACAAACACTGGTGCATTCTTCGGAATAGGGAATACTGTATCTGTAATTGATGGAGCAACAGATACTGTCACCGCCACCATTGCTGGCTTTAACTATCCATATGATATCGCAGTAAATCCTACCACAAATATGATCTATGTTACAAATATTATCGGCAGCACTGTATCCGTAATTAACGGCGCAACAAATACTGTCACAGCCACCATTGGTTTGAGCGCACCAGCTGCAATCGCAGTAAATCCTACCACAAATATGGTTTATGTTACAAATTATGCTGCTAACACTGTATCCGTAATTAACGGTGCAACAAATACGGTAACTGCTACCATTCCAGTTGGTAATTACCCTATAGGTGTAGCAGTAAATCCTACCACAAATATGGTTTATGTTACAAATTATGTTGCTAACACTGTATCCGTAATTAACGGTGCAACAAATACGGTAACTGCTACCATTCCAGTTGGTAATTACCCTTACATTGTAGCAGTAAATCCCACCACAAATATGGTCTATTTTACAAATTATATTGCTAATTATGTATCTGTAATTAACGGAGCAACAGGTACATTGACTGGTACCATAATAGTTGGTTCGACTCCTACCGATGTACAGATAAACCCATCAACAAACAAGATCTTTGTATCTAACGGGCTGGCCAACGAGATGTCTGTAATTGATGGAGCAACAAATACGGTAACTGCGGTTCTTCCAGCCGGCTTGTATGCTTATGGCATCGGAGTCAATCCGTCAACAAACAAGGAATATGTAGCTAATTACTACTCAAATACTGTATCACTAATTACGGGAGCCACATCTTCACCACTTTTGGCACGGAGTACCAGTATGCCACAGAATCCGCCATCAGGACCTCCATACTTTAGTCTCCAGGTAAATCAGACGTCAGTGAACGCAACCCGCAGTAATACAACTGTGGTTCCTCTCAAGGTAGTTTGGAATACAGGATACACCGCACAGCCAGTGAGTGCCACATTCATGGGCAACACAACAAGCGTTATTCCGTCCGTAACAAGCATAATCAATACAACTAGCTCACAGTTATTCAATGTGAACCTCAAAGTTCCATCAAGCACACCGTCTGGAAACTATCATGTTGGAGTCAATATAGCGGAACCTGATGGTGCCTCTCGGTTCATTCCATTATTTGTTAGGGTTCAATGAGCTTAACAAATTAATGATTTCATAACAAAGAAATTTTTAAATACATTATGTTATTACTATTTTATTTCGATTGATTAGCAAAAGAGGAAAAAGGTGAATCCTATCTGTTTCAGAAAGATCTTCTGCAACTTTGATTCAAAGTCTGTTTCTACGAATCACTGAGAATGATCGAATTTAGATTTCCATTGAATCTGTTTTACTCTAATTAAAAAGAAAAACATTATACCATTCACTCCCAAAAAGACTAAACTTGCTTCATTAGGCAAGGACCCTGGAAATGTTGCTGGAGCCCACAAGTATCCAAAAGCTCTAAGACATAAGAAAAATGACCATATGATCAAAGAAATCAATGAAATGGAAAATGATTTTTCTTTTTTTCGTATCAATCGATTTGCGCCACCTACCGATAGTGTTGCTACACAAAGCAGAATAAAGAATAACGCGGCAAACATAAAGAATGCCAAGCCTGAGACAGTTGTAAGGTAACCAACCACTGTTAGTGCCAACCCACTAAAAACTATCAAGTAAATACCTACAATTGTAGAATAAATGTTGGGCCTTCTCCATCTACCAACTTTACTTGACATATTTGTATCTACAGTCGTATCTTCTCTATTATTAATGGCAAGAACCAATTAATACGATTTGCGTGTAATAATCATACACAAACTGGTAATTTGGGTGACAGTATTAATTAATTTTAGGAAATTCACACCTATTCTAGTTTTAAAGATAGGGTAAACTAATTCACAAGATCACTCTCCCGTTGCCTTAATCTAGTTTGAAGCCCACATGATGGATTGATTAAATTTCTTCTCCAACTTTTTTTCTTAAAGTGATGCTTTACTCTTTATCGTTAAACTCGTTAGCAAAAAGGCAACATAGACAGGACGAAGAAGGAATACTAGACACAAAGTTTACAATTTCATACACTTGGCAAAAGCCAAATTATCATAACTAAATTTAATTAGAAAAGGACACATTAAGAATCTATGATCTTTGGACTGTGTCTGCTCTGCAAATTACACAGAAATCTTGTATTGACTGATTCAAATCAAAATGGTAGACAGATCTGGATTTGCGAAGGTTGTTTTAGAATAAAAAATAGATAAAATGTCTAAATTTTCTTTAAGGCATTTTCTATCATGTTTTTAAGAGACGCTTTTGCGTTTGAGCTTACTCCTACTTGCTGTGAGACAAGGTTTCCAGCACTAAATACCGCTAATGTAGGTATGCTAAAGATGTTGTACTTTGAGGCAAGCTCATTGTTCTGGTCTACGTTTACCTTGACAAAACTTACCTTGTCTGAATATTCGCTTGCGATCTCTTCAACTATTGGAGCTACTGCTCTGCATGGTCCGCACCATGGTGCCCAGAAATCAACAAAGACAGGAATCTTGGATTTTACTATCTCGTCTTCCCATTGGCTCGATGAGATCTCTTTTGTATGAGCATCTTTGTTTTGTACTTGGTTTTCTATCTTCTTATCACCTCTATTTTCTATATTAACTATACAAAGGTAACTATATAAATTGGAAAGTGATAATAATGAAATCAAGTGAGGATATGGTAAGTTGAAAGAAGAAGAATGCAATGTGTTGCTGGATAGTATGAAAGCCTGTCCAATTGATAATACTTTTAAAATAATTGGAAAAAAATTCACTGTGCACATTTTGCGCAATATGACACAGCTTGATCAGAGTAGATTTAACGAATTTCTGGATTCAATTGAAGGAATAAACCCAAAAACACTTTCTGCAAGATTGCGCGAAATGGAAAAAAATGGCATAATAGAAAGAAGTGTTTTTCCTGGAACACCAGTAAAAATTGAATACACCATAACAAAAAAAGGAAAAGCACTAAAACCAATACTTGAACAGATGGCCGCCTTTTCTATGCAATACTGTTCAAAAGAAGTATTCAAGGATGGCAAGCCGCGAACATTCAAGCAAGTCTTTGAAAAACCACCAGAGATTCTAAAATAATTTAGTTCATGTATTATTATATCATGATAGAAACTTACTATAAGTTAATCTGATTTCGGCAAACTCACTTGACTGTTTAAATAGTTACATGTATATAGTAACTATACAAATGATAGTGAACAACAAACCCAACAAGCAAGTACTAGTACACGAGGAGTCAAGCAAGTTTCCAAAAATTTGTACTCAAAATAACGGGATCCACGGACCATTGATCACTGACAGTATTCGTGGTGAGATCTTTTGTGGCAGTTGTGGATTGGTCCTAGTAGACAAAGTTGAAGATTCAGGTCCTGAACAGCATTCGTTTAGTTTAGAACAGTACAATGAGAGGAGCAGAACTGGCATAGGATCAGCTCTATCAATAGATGACAAGGGTTTGTCTACAGTAATTGGATCTCAAGACAAAGACGCGGCAGGTAATTCAATATCGTCATCCATGAAGTATACTTTCAATAGACTACGAACATGGGACAGCAGAAGCAAAACTGATTCTACTGAACGAAGTTTACGATCGGCGTTTGTGATTCTTAATACACTAAAATCAAAACTTGACCTTTCTGATACAATTGTAGAAAGAGCCGCTTATCTATACAGAAAAGCATTGACAAAAAAAATTACTCAGGGAAGAACCATTGCAGGAATAATACTGGCATCACTTTACGCGGCATGCAGGGAAACAAATGCACCAAGAACTCTACAGGATATTGCAAGTGCTGGAAACATAACGGTAAAAGATCTTTCAAGACATTATAGAATATTGTTTAACACACTAGATCTACAATTGGAGTCTTATGATTCAACTGATTTTGTAACTAGGATATCAAGTACTGTAGGCCTAAATGAAAAAACAAAAAGAGGCGCACTGGATATATTGTTCAAAGCAAAAGAAAAAGGAATAACTGATGGGAAAAACCCAATGTCACTGGCAGCTTCTGCACTATACCTGTCCTCTATAATTAATGAAGAGAGCGCAACTCAGAAAAAAATAGCTGACGCGTCTGGAATTAGTAGCGTAACAATAAGAAATGTAGGAAAGTTAATTAGAAAAAATCTTGGTATGATAAATTAATGAAAACACTTCTGGTAAAATATACCCCACGTAATGAAAGATCTAATACCAAAAAGTTATTGGATGCATATAGAGAAAAGATAAAAAATTCGGAAATTGAAGAGCTTGATCTTTGTAGCGATGTGCCTGATATGTTTTTGGAAGAGAACGTGCTTGCCTATATTCAGCGTAATTATCTTGGACAAAATCTCACACCTGAACAGAAAAAACTAGTGTCAAAAATGGATCGTATGACAGAACAGCTAAAATCTGCTGATATTGTGGTAGTTGTCTTTCCAATGAATAATTTTTCAATGCCTGCACCTGTCAAAGCATGGTTTGATTCTGTAATGCTAAAAGGCCAAACATGGGATGTAAAAAATGGTAGCTATATTGGTCTGATGAATGGCAGAAAAGCACTGGTGCTAGTGACAAGTGGAGGAATTTATAGCAAAGAGCCAATGACAGCATGGGAACATGCATTGTCGCTAACAAAGCTTGAATTTCAATTCATGGGATATTCTGACGTTCAAGGAATACTGGCAGAGGGCATGAATGCAGGAGATGATATCAAGTCAGCCAATCTGAAAAAATCAATTGAACAAGTGCGATCTATTGCACAAGCATGGCATAAATAAAAAACAAATCAGCACTAGTGTATTATCGCTTCTTTTTTGATCTCTTAGTTTTTGATTTATTTTTTTCTGATTTTTCTAAAAGTACAGCTTGTGCTGCTGCAAGAATTGCAATTGGAATTCTATGTGAAGAGGCACTAACATAGCTAAGTCCGGCCTTGTGGCAGAACTTGATTGAGTTTGGGTCTCCACCATGCTCACCACAAATCCCAATCTCAAGATTTGGCTTGATGCTTCTTCCCTTTGCTATGGCAATTTGCATTAAACTTCCTACTCCATTTACATCAAGGGATTGGAAGGGGTTTTCAACAAGAATCTCTTTTTCAAGGTATTCTGGAAGGAATTTGCCTTCTGCATCTTCCCTACTAAAGCTAAAAACTGCCTGTGACAAGTCGTTTGTACCAAAACTAAAGAATTCCGCAGTTTTGGCCATCTCATCTGCAGTAAGACATCCTCTTACGACTTCAAGCATTGTTCCAAAGTTTATCTTTAATTTTATTTTGTATCTTGATTCCACATCAGATTTTATCCCATCATAGATTTTCTTAATTCGTTCTAGTTCTGTAACGATTCCAACCTGCGGGACCATTATTTGTGCATACACATCTACTTTTTCTTTTACAAGCTCGGCAGCTGCCTCACAAATTGCTCTGATTTGCATCTCATAAATCTCAGGAAATGTAATGCCTAGTCTGACACCACGGTGACCCATCATGGGGTTGATTTCAGAAAGTTCTCTTGCACGATTAAAGATTTTTTTGGTAATTTCAACTTCATTAGAATTGTTTTGCTTTTCAAGTGAATGCATCTTGTTGATCAACTCTTCAATGTTTGGAAGAAATTCATGTAACGGTGGATCTAATAGTCGTATGGTGACATGATATCCTTTCATTGCTTTTAGAATTGCTTTAAAGTCGCTTTTTTGTAGAATCATTAATTTTTCTAGCACTGCCTTTCTTTCGTCAACTGTTTGTGTCATTATCATATCAACAAAAAGACCAAGTCTATCTTGAGCATTGAACATCCTTTCTGTTCTACACAGGCCTATTCCTTTTGCGCCATACTCTCTTGCAAGCTTTGCCCCATCAGGAGTATCGGCATTTGCTCTAATTCCCAATCTTTTTATCTTTTCTGACCAACCTAGTATGGTTCTAAAATCATCTGTAATTTTGGGTTCAATTGTTGGCACCTCGCCCATGAACACATGTCCATCACTGCCATCTATTGTGATTACATCGCCTTCAAGTACCGTTTTATTTTCTACCTGGAATTTTTTTGATATGTAATCTATCTTCATATCAGAGCATCCAACAATGCATGGCTTGCCCATTCCGCGTGCTACAACTGCAGCATGAGACGTCTTTCCGCCTCTGCTAGTGAGAATCCCAACCGATGCAAAAAACGCAGGAACATCTTCCGGTTTTGTCTCTTCTCTTACTAGTATTACCTTGACTCCACTTTCTCCCATAATTACAGCTTTTTTTACGTCAAACACCACTATTCCAGTTGCTGCACCAGGTGATGCTGCAATTCCTTTGACTATTGATGGATAATTTTTTGCCGCTACAGAATCAATAGTTTTGTGCAAGAGCTGATCTAGTTGTTCTGGTTGCAGCCTGAGTATAGCTCTGTCTTTTGAAATTAATTTTTCTTTTACCATGTCAACCGATGTTTTAATCATACCTACTGCATTCATTTTTGCAGAACGTGTTTGTAACATGTAGAACCTGCCTTGTTCCATTGTAAACTCTAGATCCTGTGGTTCTTTGTAGTGTCGTTCTAGTTTCTCACATGTTTTTATGAGCTGTGCATAAGTTTTTGGCAATTCTTTTGCTAAATTGTCAATTGGCTGCCCAGTTCGTATTCCTGCTACTACATCTTCTCCTTGAGCATTTACAAGATATTCTCCAAATACTTTTTTTGTTCCATCGCCTGGGTTTCGTGTAAACACGACTCCTGTGGCACTGTCATTTCCCATGTTGCCGAAGACCATGGTAACCACATTTACCGCAGTTCCATTTGCAATATCCTTTGTAATCTTGTATTTTTCCCGGTATACTACTGCCCGTTCTCCCATCCAGCTTCTAAAGACCGCTTCAATTGCTAATTCTAATTGTTTGTAAGGATCCTCTGGAAACGGTTTTCCAATCTGATTTTCACATATTGATTTGTATTCTGTGACTATTTTTTTAAGAGAATCCTCGTTAAGGTCACTGTCTATTTGTACTCCTTGAGTATGTTTTGCCCTCTCTAATACTTCGTTGAATTTTTCATCATTAACTCCAAAAACTACCTTTCCAAACAGCTGTAGAAACCTGCGATACGAATCCCACGCAAATCGCGGATTGCTACTTTTTTTTGCAAGGCCGATTACTGTTTTATCGTTTAATCCCAAGTTTAGGATGGTATCCATCATGCCTGGCATGGAAATGGCAGCGCCTGATCTTACCGACACCAAAAGTGGATTTTCAATAGACCCAAATCTTTTGCCCGTTTTCTTTTCAATTTTTGTAATGTTTTTCTTGACATCGTGCATTAGGGTGCGTGGCAATTTTTTGCCATTAGCATAATACCAATTGCAAACTTCGGTAGTAATTGTAAAACCTGGAGGAACTGGTAGGCCAAGCTTTGTCATCTCTGCCAAGCCCGCACCTTTTCCGCCAAACAATTTTTTATTGTGGCCATCGCCTTCGTTGAAAAAATAAACCGTTTTCATATTACGTACCACGTAATTTTGATTATCTGGTGTAATATATGATGCTGTGATTCAACGAAGCATAGTCCTTTTTGAAGGCATGGTAAAATTGAAAGTGACGCAGACGTATTCATACCATTTACGAAATTTTTTATCCTTTTATAAAATTAAGGCTCATAAAACTTCAAAAGCACGTGTAGTAAACTTGA
>DASYXK010000004.1:0-7618 GCA_035935115.1 Nitrosopumilaceae archaeon | reverse complement strand
TAGAACATTCTCAACCAAGTGTGAACCAATGAAACCGCATCCACCAGTGATTAGAACTTTCATCGAAATACAATTAGCACCACACTTTAAGTAAATACGGATTCATTTTTACAGTTGATTCTATCTTAAAATTCTTCTATATTTCAAAAATACTTAGAAATTTTTTGTCGACATACACAACATTGGTAGAATTAATAAAAATTAGAGAAGTTCATTTAATGAACATGAATCTATTACAAAATTCTTAGAGGAAATAAATTAGTAAAATCAGAAATTGAACATCGAATGATACATAAGACAAAATCTCAAATAGCCATTATCTTTGTTAATCGAAGATTTCTGCTAATTGATTATATGCGTTAATATACCTTCTACCCATCTCGGTTACCTTGTATACATGTCTCTTTGAATTCGGAGATTCAGTTTCTCTTTCAAGTAGCTGTTTATCTATTAGAAATTGCAGGTATTGATCAATTTGTTTGGAGTTAAGATTGCATTTGTACATTATGTGAGTCTTCAGAGATTCCTTCTTACAAACTACTAAAATAAAGTAAATAATTTCAAGCCAACCACGATTTCCCCATCCCATTACATTTGTTTCAACATATTCGATTGGATTATCCATCTAATCATAACTCATTCTGATTTCCTATACATGTTCCAGAATTTCGCTTAAATTAGCTATCTCACTTTCCTTTTCAGGATTTTGATGTGGGATTTTGAGCAATTTGAATTCCTTATCTAAACATAATTTCAATACTTCAAACGCCTCAACATAATTTACTGTTGAATTCAATCGGCTTTGTAGGGCACGATATTCTGCAAGTCCTTTAATTCCATTTGCTTTTAGGTAAAGTTTACTTTGTTGGGACCAAAAGATCTTTACCAGTTCCACTTTATCATCCACAACATCTGTAATATCAAAAAAAACCTGTGGTGCAAAACTCTTTGTTAATGGAATCTCATATGATAAAATATTCGAAACAAACCTTCCAGCTTCTACCGTTGATAATGCAATTGCACGATGATCATGATGTATGTCACCATGAGAGTGTGTAATTATAAGTTCTGGATCCACTTT
This sequence comes from Nitrosopumilaceae archaeon, assembly GCA_035935115.1. Taxonomy (GTDB): domain Archaea; phylum Thermoproteota; class Nitrososphaeria; order Nitrososphaerales; family Nitrosopumilaceae; genus TA-20. The sequence continues at coordinate 6,537 of DASYXK010000004.1, read as the reverse complement.
GTTTATGAAGAATTCTATGTGATTAATTAGATCGTTACTAACAGCCAGTTTGGTATCATCAAAGTTATCAATCCATAAATTTTTAGCACCAATAAACTTGGCTGATTGCATAAGCTCATTGGCTCTTTGATTTGGATCTCCAGAGGCGGCGCCTCTTGTCAGAGAATACATACTAACCTCATGCCCTTGTCTTGCTGCCTTAATTAAGAGTCCACCACATCCAAGCTCAATATCATCTGGGTGCGCACCAATTGCTAATATTTTCATATTAAAATATCATTTTGAATTTATTTATACATGAAGTAATATTCTTCTATACTTTTTTATCCTAACAATAATCTGCAAACAAGTTTTTCTGTCTAAAAAGGAATTAACACATACTAGATAGCATGACTCATTTTTTAGGATAATTGTTCTAGTAATTTTTATGCATACTCAGATAATCTTCAGATTTTATTGAGTATACATATGAAAAAACATCATATAACAACTATTTGGAGGCGATATTTATTCAAATAATAAATGATGAACAAATACGAGTTGCGGTGTCCCAACATAATTTTCTAACACAAACATGTTCATTATGTAAAAAGAAAATGTTGTTATCGGAAGGTGATATGATATACGGAAATAAATGGTACCATAACTCTTGTTGGGGTTTAGTAGAACAAAACAATACAGTGTATAGTGTTTCTAAAAAGTAATTCTAGATTTGGAATACTTGAACATTAATTATAATTTCTTTTTAAGGTATTGAGTAAATTAGTAAAATTACATATGAAAATAAATACAAAGGGATCTATCATTACTATGAATAATTCAATGCATATTCCAAGCGAATTAATAGATTTTCTTAAACGTGAAACCTATTCGTTACTTATCAAAGGAGACGCGGGTACAGGAAAAACTACCCTTGCACTGACTATCTTACGCGCTTTAAATATTAATAAAAACTGCCTGTATATTTCAACTAGAATTTCTCCAGAACAACTTTTTATATACTATCCTTGGCTTGAATCATTTTTTGGCAAGTCAATGAAAACAGAACTAGGAGAAATCTCAGAATTTGAGACAGATGCACCTGTTTTTGTTGATGCTAGACTTGATGAACCAGGTTCGTTGTTTGAAAGAATTACAAATCAATTGATGGATGTTAAATCTCCAATTATAATAATAGATAGTTGGGATGCCATAGGGTATTTTATGGACAAAGAGGCGCTCATGAATAATGCAAGAGTGCTTCAAACTTGGAGAGAAAGATCTAGAGCAAAAATAATTTTTGTTGCAGAAGAACAAAAAGATGCAACACTTGATTTTCTTGTAGATGGTATAGTGGAATTGCAACAAAAATATTATGATGATAGAAGAGTAAGAGAAATTTTCCTTTTAAAATTACGTGGAGTTAGGATAAGTAGGCCATCTTATATTTTCACACTTAACAAGAATGTTTTTCGTAGTTATGAACCGTACAGTTCAGCTGACTATGCGATTACTAACTCTCAGGATAAAAAATCTGAAAATATATCACAAACATTTAGCAATAACCATATCAAAACAGGGTATCTAGAACTCGATAGAATACTTGGTGAAGGACTTCATAAGAAAAGTTTTGTAAATATTGAACTTGATTCTAACATAAATGCAAAGGTAATCTTGGCATTTCTAGGCAAAATTATTTCAAATTTTGCTAGCACAGGCAATCCTGTTTTATTACAACCTTTTGAAGGTATTAACTCTGAATATCTTTCAAGATATCTGAATTCATGTTTATCCAAAGATGCTATGAAAATGCTAGAAATTTTACAATTTACAAGTAAATCAAAAATTACATCATCACGTTCTGTATCTGTTACAAAATATCCTGACAGTACAAAACAACTAGAATCTATCCAAAAAAATATTCTAAAAATACAGAAAAAACACGCAAAGAAGATTTTACTTGCCATTATAGGATTAGACCTGTCTCACGAATCTCATACTGGCGACATGAGAAAACAAATAAAACAACACATAGAAAGTATAAAATTAAAAACTGATCTTTTTATCTTAATAACCCGACATTCACAAGATAACATACAAGAAAAACTATCTAAAATATCAGATATGTATCTAGGAGTGTCTGAAATAAATAGTACTTTGCTTTTAAAATCAAAAATCCCATGGTCACATTTTTATGCAATAGTAATTGATAGAACCTTTGGATATCCAAATATTGACTTGGAACCAATAGTTTAAGCTGCTTATTTTCAAAATTTATTTTATATCCCTCTATAACGGACGTTTATAATAGAACATTTTATCATATGATTTTATATTCTATAACTTTGTTTAGTAACTAATTTGATGATACAATGCAAAAATAAAAATGAATTATCTGAACTTACAGAGTTTATCAGCATAGCTAGTCATGAGATGAGAACACCCATTCAATCCCTCCTAACACATGCAGAGTTCTTGTATAATAGACCTGAAAAAAATACCAAAGAATATGCACAGACAATATTTAGAAACGCTATGCGACTTCAATCACTATGTAACAATTTATTAGACGTAAATAGAATTGAACATCAAACATTAAAACTCAAAAAAGAAAAATTTGATTTAACAGAACTTATATCGTGCGTTATAGAGGATTTTAAATGTTCAATTGAAAATTCTCTTTATAATGCAAAAAACATAAAAGTATTATTCGAATCTACGAAAAAAATCTTGGTAGAAGCTGATAAAGATAGGCTTTATCAAGTTATCACTAATCTAATAGATAACGCGTTTAAATTTACTGAAGGAGGCAGTATTGAAATAACTGTAGAAAAAAAAGATGAAGAAATAGCTGTTATAACTGTAAAGGATTCAGGTAGTGGTATAGATCCGCATATTTTGTCTGGTTTATTTTCAAAATTTATTACAATTTCAGTGAAGGGTACTGGGTTAGGATTATTTATCTCTAAAAACATCATAGAAACACATGGTGGGAAGATATGGGCCAAAAATAATTCTGGTGGAAAAGGCGCCTCATTCATATTTGCCATTCCTATACTAGCTCAGGAAAATACGAAGATTGTATAAAAATATAAAAAAACATAGTAAATGTTTTAAGCATTAATAGGGATTTTGATCGCATTGAAAAGAATCCTTGTTGTTGACGATGAACCGGATATTTCATCATCTATAAAAAGGGGGTTAGAGCGTAATGGATTTCAAGTTGACGCATATGTTGATCCTGAGAAGGCTTTAACAGAATTTAAACCAGATATATACGATCTTTTGCTTGTTGATATAAGAATGCCAAAATTAAATGGTTTTGAATTGTACCGTGAAATAAAAAAGAAAAATGATCGTGCCAAAATTTGTTTTTTTACTGCATTTGAAGTGTATTATGAGGAATTTAAAAAAGTCTTTCCAACACTTGATGTAAAGTGCTTTATTCGCAAACCGATTACAATAAGCGATTTAATCATACATATTAACACAGAACTGAATAACAAATGATCAGATTGATTCTAAAATAACTTAATTTTTGAGAATTGATGTGTTAGTAGCTTTTTGAATTTCTTCGTTCAAATATGACGGAAGAGTATAGTAAGACTTTGCGTAAATGTAAACAATGCCTGCTCCTTTTGATGAAATCTTTGTTAATTCGGTTTGCATATCTGATATACTGTAAACGTTACCAACTATTACACTGATTTTGGAAGGCGATGCATCATAATTTCCTGTCATGTAGTCAGAGTCACCAATTCTAAATTCATGTATGTTAGTCATATCTGCCAAACCGCTTTTTACATAATCGATTACCTGTGGATAATTATAGCCCGGATTAATGTAGACTATTCCTCCAAAATGATGTACATGATCAGCATACTGTTTGAAGTTAGCTAAATTATTCGTACCGCCCTCATTGTCAAAGAATATACCATCTGTCGGAATATTAGGTTGTTTCATGTAATAATCAATGTTTGAAATACTTTCGGAATCATTAAAAATATATCCTAATGTTTTGATGTCTTTACTTTTTAGTTTTGATATTACTTGTTGCCAATCATCTGATAATGGAACAGCGCATGGACCACTACATGGATTTATAATTGCATACTTGATTGTACCAGGATAACTATCTGCTAATTGATAAATGACCTTCCATTGAGGATTTTCTGGTTCAAAATATGGCACTATGATTATTCCCATAGTCTGATTTGTATTCATAACATTCGTCTGACTTGTATTCATCAGAAGAATTTTTGTTCCATCAAACAAATTTCCTATTACGTTTTGTATTCGAAAATTTGTTTCACTTGACGATATTATTCCAATTACCAAAATAATAATTATCATATATAGAATTTTTCTTTTCAACAATTAACTATTATCATAATGGTTTAAAATTAAAATAGAACAATCTTCTACGTCAAAACCTCATAGATAAAAACACCACTATATTTTTAGCTAAAACAGATAAACTAAGAAATTAATTATAAAACATGGTAAACGACGCAACCGTACTAGTGACTGCTGCTGGAGGCATTGTTGCACAAGGCATAATAAAATCTCTAAAACTGTCTAACACAAAAAAAGATCGTACTGCAGCGTATAAGATTATTGCAACTGATCTTAATGCACAGGCGGCAGGTTTGTACCGAAGTGATATCGGTATTCTTGTACCTTCTCCTTCCTTACATGATTACGTTGACTCTCTAATTAAAATCTGTAAAGAACAAAATGTTAAAGCCATTTTTGTGGGTTCAGATGAAGAGTTATTGCCTGTTGCATTTGCAAGAGAAAAAATAGAAAAAGAAACTGGCTCTGTGGTACTCATTAACCCAACTAATGTTATATCGACAGCAATGGATAAATGGAAAACTTTCGAGTTTCTCAAGAACAACAATCTACCATGTGCAGAATCGTCATTACCCGAAAATCAGGAAAAATTTATCGAAGAATTTGGTTTTCCTCTGGTTGTAAAACCACGAGAAGGTCATGGCTCATTACACTTCTACATTGTTAATAATAGAGATGAGATCAGACAAGCTATTTATGCAATTCAGAGAGTAGGCTGGCATCCAATAATACAGGAATACCTTCATGGAGAAAATATAGAATTTACTTCTGGTGTTACTGTTAACAAAACAGGAAAAAACATAATGTCTTCAATCTCAATGAGAAAAATACTCAAACATGGACAAACATACAAAGCCTTCATAGATAATTTTGACGATATACGCAAGTCTGCTGAACAGATTGCAATGAAATTTGGTTGTAGAGGTTCAATTAATATTCAGGCAAAGTTGATTGAAAATGAACCCAAAGTATTTGAAATCAATCCACGTTTTTCAGCTACTTGTCCTATACGCGCTGTGTCAGGAATTAATGAGCCTGATATAGTTTTTCGTAATTTCGTTTTAGATGAAGAAATCAAAATACCAACCTATAGAAAGCTTGTATGTATGAGATATTGGAATGAAGTCTACATTCCGTATTCTACGTATGAGAAAACACATAGTACAGGCAAAATAGAAAATGCAGATTCTTTTATTCCAGATTATTTCTAACGTTTTAAAAATACATGAAAATTATTCTATCAGAAAACACCAATTACAATCAAACAAGATCTATTAAAGAAACATTATGAAAGATTCCAAAAAATTAACGTGCTAGTAGTGATTGAATAAAAAGTATCATTTAAGAATCAAATAGAAATTGAAGATCTTTTTATTATTACAACAAATCTTAATGTGTGTTGATACTCATAAATATTAGCGTAACACAATTTACTATAAGATTTTTCTTATACAAAGATACTTTACATTTAAAGATTAGTTGAAAAGAATTAGTTTGTATTGCCAGAACCGACATTGATTGATAAGCTTACCAACGAGTCTAACACTTGGCTTAATGCTTGCAGATTGGAAGATGTTGGCAATTACGCCGATGCAATTATACTGTACTTAAATGATGCTACTGAGTCACTCAAAATAGGTTCTCTAGTCAGAGCTGGATTAAGCTGTTCATGTGCTGCAGATTGTCTCGTAAAGTTTAGAGTCGAAGTTCTTCCGAAAAAGCTTTACTTTAGAGCTGCAACCATTTACATGGAACTCACAAAATTTGCTACTCATAGATCAATACAGGAATGGTTGTGGTCATTGCAGAAAGCCTATGAAAATTTTGTGTTGGCAGGAGAAACCTCAATAGCTGAGACTGTTCTTGAGGAATATATGGGGTTGGCAACGAAGATTCAACCATCCGTTAAAGAATCAAAGCCTACCATTTTGAAATCCAACATAAAAACCTCAGTTCCAACACAACCCAGCATGGATCTGCCTGAGAATGTAGTCAATACAGTGAATTTGTTTTTGGAACAACAGATCTTTCTCCCTAGAATATAAAAGTAAAAGGAGAAAGTATAGAAGAATTTTAAGATAGAATCAACTGTAAAAATGAATCCGTATTTACTTAAAGTGTGGTGCTAATTGTATTTCGATGAAAGTTCTAATCACTGGTGGATGCGGTTTCATTGGTTCACACTTGGTTGAGAATGTTCTA
>DASYXK010000003.1:0-23879 GCA_035935115.1 Nitrosopumilaceae archaeon | reverse complement strand
TCTCTAAAATTATTTTGGATTTTCTTGCCTTGTCTGCATTAAGATTAGCTTCAAATGGAGAATTACCATATCCTATTGTCATAGAAAGCTGTAAATCAAATGATTTTGCTAATTTTTTTTGAATTTCAATGTGATCCTCCAGGGACAAACCATTTGTAACGGCAAAAAACTCATCAAATCTATTAGAAAATACAAGACAATTTTTTTCGGAAAAAAGATTTTGTATTTCGTTATAAATTGAAGCTTGAAGCATCTGTAATTTGTGTTCTCGGTCACTACCCAAAGTAAGTGTCCATGGTCCATATCCTGTGATTTTGATTATGGTAAGTTGGATCATATCATATCTTCCTTAACTGTTCAGCTATCTTTTCTGCAGCTTCTACTGCTCTCTCTGCGACAGGTCTTATTCGTGCCTGTGCTTGCCTATCTGACATGCCTGGACCTGTTATACCTAAGGTTACTGGTTTTTGGTATTTTATAGAAAGTTCTGTTATGGCTCTAACTGTAGCATTTGTAATAAGTTCATCATGTTTTGTTTGTCCCTTTATTACAGCTCCAAGGGTGACTACTGCATCTATTTCCTTTTTTTTCAACAAGGAATCAATCACAATTGGCATATCAAATACACCTGGAACTCTGCAAGTGAATTTTATGTTTATTTTGAGATCTTTTGCTTTTTCAATTGCTACATCAAGCATTTTGGAAGTAATTTCATCATTAAATTCTGAAACAACAATTGCAATGTTCAAAGTTAGTGCTCCTTGGCGAATTTTACAAGCTCATTACCATCAAAATAAGGAATTGCATTCTCTTTTGCATATTTTTTGGCTTTTTCAATTGAAAGAGCTGTATGTGTTTCAGAATCAAGCATTTCACATATTGCTGCAGTAGGACATAAACCGGCAAGATTAGTCATATAGACGGACATTTCAGTATGACCTAACCTATCTGATAACAACCTTTCGGATGCAATCAAAAGAGGTACATGTCCTGGTGTCTTAAATGAAGAAACAAAAATTTCTTTTTTATTTCCGTTTGTATTTTTGTACAGATGTGCCATTTCATTTATGGTTAGCGCCCTATCACGATCTGTTATACCAGTATATGTTTGTGCATGATTTATAGAAATAGAAAAAGACGGTTTATCACCATATGGTGCTGTTCCCATAATCATTTTTTTTGATTGGTTATCAATATTATGCGCATTAGAAAGTATATCATGCATATAATTTAGTCCCAGAGTTTTTGCAAAAGAATGATCTATGGATAGGCATATCAGACCACCAGCATCTTGACGCATTCTTGAGATATGTTCTGGTGTCACAAATTCTGCTGCAACTACCATATCTACCTCATTTTCACGCTTGTTTGCATCGTGAAGTAAAACGAACCCACCTTTACGTAGGGAAGAAATTGCCTCTTCAAAGGACATAATTAAGAAGCTTGTTGTAATGATTATAAATCTTACTACAAAAGTGGTTATTACCACAAAAGTAGTAAATAACTAATCTTTAGAAATTGCGTATTTTCCCAGTATGTCAGTTTCAATATTAACTTTATCGCCAATTTTTTTTGAACCAAGATTTGTAATTTTCATTGTATGTGGAATTATACAAATAGAAATTTTATTTTTGAGTACATCAACAAGTGTCAAGCTTATTCCGTCAACTGTAATTGATCCTTTTTTTACTACAAATCTAGCTAAATCTTTAGGAAGTTCAATCCAGAGTTTGATTTCTTTTGCTAGTTTTTCTATTTTTATAATTTTACCAGTACCATCTATATGTCCAAGTACAAAATGGCCTTCCATTCTTTCGCCAACTTTTAGGCTACGTTCAATGTTTACTTTGTCTCCTGGTTTTATCATTCCTAGATTTGTTTTTTTCAAAGTTTCATCAATCATTTCAAATTCAGCTTGATTTTTTGAAATATGTGTAGATGTAAGACAGACTCCATTTATTGCAACACTATCACCTATCTGAAGACCTTTTGCAAGATTTCCTAAATCTATTCCCATTTTTGCTGCACTACGATTTTGTGTTTTAATATTAAATTTTTTAACAATTCCCTGTCCTTCAATTATACCAGTAAACACTTCATAGATTGTGGTTATTAGATATAAAATGATTTAGATGGAATTAAAATTCTGCATAATCCTAGTTATATGGAATTAAAACAAATAATAATGATCATCTCAAACCAACAGAATTGATCATCATATAATCAATTTCCAACTTTGGAAATCAGTTTAATTGAATTATAAAAGATAGCAAACTTTAAAGGTAATTTTTCTTGTAATAATACTCTAATTGAAAACTACATTGCTAGTTGTAGCAATTGTGTTGTGTACAATAGCAAGCGGACTTGCTGTTTATCTTTTTAGTATTCATAATAGTCTTGGTAATAGTCTTGGTAATCAATCTCCAATAATGAAACCAAGTGATGCTCCAATTCCTTATGATTTAGTTACGGTTACAGTACATGATAAATCTGGTCATCTAAAATATCAGGAAACAACTCACAACATTGTCACGGCAGCTGGTGCAATCTGGTTTTGCATAGAACAAAATGGATGTCTTAAACAGATAAACGGTACAACCCCTACTCCTCTACCCAATGTTGCAGCTCCAACTTGGTGGGTACAATTTATTTCTGGTACTGCAAATGTAGGTGAACCAACAGGAGCAGATTGTACTACTGGTGTTAATGGCGCAACTATTGGAGTAACTACTGGAGTTGCACCTAGTGTAAGATGCATAACTGCTTTTGGTTCACTGCCAAATCAATATTCTACTGGATCCATTATAACGCTCAGTAAGACAGCTGGTCAACTTAAAAACAGCAGTGGAATTATTGATACTACCAACAATTTCGCACAAACTACTCCAAGTACGGTTTGTACAATTACAAACACACCCACACTGTCAAGTACCTGTGCATTTACCGAAACCAGTCCGGTATTTACAAATCTAAGTGGCGGTACCTTGACCATCAATGGCCTCGCACTAGCAAGTGGCACAGCCAGTACTTCAACGGCTGGTCCATTGATTATTGCTGAAAGTGTACTGTTAACACCAATTGTCCTAGCACCTCTTGACACAGTAAGTGTTACTTGGACAGTAACAACATGATTAAATGTTCAAACAAGCTCTATCCATCAGTCTTATTTTCGTTGTAGTTCAGCTAATTCAGGTATTTGCTCTAATAGCCTATACGGCGAGTCCCTCAGACTCGGTTGCAATCAGTATGTCACCATCAGTTAGCAAAAATACATTTCATCAGATAACTACCTCTGATACTGTAGCTCCTACCATCTCTTCACTTTTCATTCCACATTCCTTCCACCAAGCGTTAGCAGCTGACACATGGGCCATTAGCCTCTCTTCGCCCACGTTTGTTGGCAACGGTACCATTACAATCCAAACTAAATCCAGTTCGCTTGTTCCTGGTGCAACATACCGCATATCTCCAAACCCCTTGACTGGTAGTGGAACTCTGACAATAGTTGATGGAGGACTAGGTGACTTGGATGGGGTAAACAATGGAATCGTAAAAGTAGCCAATGTTCCAACGGGCACTTATAACATTACTCAGACTGTTACACCCGCCGGCTTCACTTCTCTTCTCAAATCTACTATAGCAACTGTTGCCCCAACACAAATGGATCCTACTATTATATTCCAAGTGACTTCGTCGGCAACAAACTTGTCCCAACTTCCACCAACTTCCATCACTGCTCCCTCCCTTAGCTCTGCAACACTCAATACTTGGATTACGTCGTTTTCAGCAACTATAGTAAATGGTAGTACTTCAACTACCGTAACCAACGTTAACCAGTTACCACAAATTATCATAGCTGGAAAATCAAATGCCACAGCAATCAGTACTGCTGTAAACTCACAATCCTCAGTACTGCTGAGCACCTCATTTCCTCCATTAACAAGTGGCTTGACAGTAATTAGTACAATTGGTCTGCCAAACTATACTCTTCCAAATTCAACTGCCGTTGTAGCTGTGATACCAACTACAATCACAACAGTCAATTCAACGTCTGGTCAGATTGTAGCCACTCCGCCACTTGTCAGAATAATTCCAGGACAGCAAATGATAATTCCAGCTGCAGATTCATCGATTCCAAGCTTCGGTGGATTAAAGAAAATAGATTTGCGATCGTCTCCAACAGCAACGTCTACGGGCGGAACTGCTCCAGATGAATGGTTCGTAGCACAAGTTGACAACAAACTCCCTTCTTCGATCCCATCAAGTGGGATCCAAGGATCTCTGGTTCTATTCATCAACTTACAGCATCCATTTGAACAAACAGGAATTGGATTTAACTGGGCCGATCCCGCTACCTTTGCAGTATCACCAACACTAACACTAGTTGTCAATAAAACAAGCGATATCTCCATACAGAAGGACTCTTCAGGTTGTCCAGTAGTTCAGGCATATACCCTAAGTTCTGGTACATGGACTACCAACGGATTAAGTGAAATATCTTCGACATCAATTAGTGCAAGTAAGTGCCAAGTAAAAATACAATCTCAACATCTATCCAAGTTTGCGTTTTCTCTGGCTCATCTTAGTTCTCTAAGTTCCAGTGTTGGTCTTTCAGGTCAAGGGGCAGTATCAGCTGGAACCTTAGGTGGGGGCAGTGGAACAGCTCAAGAGGCTTCTGCACAGACCGGACCCATTACTCAGACAGGCGTTCTAGGTCAGAATTCCAAGTTAAAAATCTATGAGGTTTCTTATGATGTCTGCAACAAGAAGATGGTAAGAATAGTTGTGGATGCAAATGGGCAAGAAACTCCAAAGGTGGTTTTACGTACATCCTCTTCTAACCAAGGCTGGGCAAAGTTATCTGCTGATCAATCATTAAACACACAGAGTTCTAATTCAAACATGAGCAGATATGTATTTGATACACCGATAGAACCAAATTACAAATCATTTGAGATCATTGCTTTAATAAAAATAGGTAATAACGTCTATTCTTCAGGAAAAAGAATCGAGATGACTGGATGTCAAGAAACTCTAACTTTTGGAACTAGTGGTAAATATTTGTTTAGTGACACAAGTACTGCAAGCCCGTTCCCATTAATCAAGACCATGCCAATTAAGGATCTAATAAGAATTGAGGTTATCAATGATCAAAATGGCAGAACCATTGCAGATCCATTCCTTCTCTATTCTTCGTTTAAGCATAATGACAAGCTGATGTATAAAGTGACAGCTCCTGATGGAACCTGTGTTATTGGCACTTTTGAAAACTGCCTTGTAACCCAGTCAACGCAACTGATGCCAGAACATGTCAAGAATGTAACCGTTGGAGGACAAGAATACAAAATTCGATATTTAGGTCCAGATGACCCGCTTGAGAGGTTCTCTATTTCATCGGCAAACCCAATAGTTGGACAATGGAAAGTAGAGATTGATTCACAGAATAGAGGGACTCTCGATCTTTCTGCTATGCAACAAGCATTTCTTAAAATCAGATACGAGTCAACAAATTAGTAAAATCACCAGCTGTGTTAAAATCTCATTTAAGATCCTTTACGTCACCATAAGATTTCATCTTAGGCTTTTTGTACAACTTGACATGGCTGTAAATTCCAAATGCAAACAGTATGTATGCCCACAAATACAGAATATCTATCGGACTTCCCGTGTAGTAAGATTTGTCTACGTGCAAGAAAAGAAATCCAGAATCTGCAATGATGTTTAGTATGATAGCAATACATGTAAGCGACCAGAGAAAACTTACTTGCCCCTTGAAATATAGAGTCAGACCTAATACAGCAGGAAACAAAACTATTGCATCTAGCAGAGGATAAATCGAAGCCCAAATTAGCTGAGCAAGTCCGGCATTTGAATTGTATGAATACGTAGTGTATATTGTAGGGATTAGAAACATGACAGATGCCAAAAATCCATACGAGAGAATCCTCCCTGAGATTGCCATCTCTACTGGCTTCAAATAGTAAACGGAAAATAAAATCAGTAAGGGATATCCTGCAAGATAAAACCATTCTGCTTCAGATGGAAATGGAGACAGATTATAGAATACCTCTGAGATTGCCCAGATAGTTTCCGCAATAAACCACGATGCCACAAATCCCACAAAGAAAAGATAGGCCTTTCCGTGATCCCCCTTACCTCTAAATCTAGCAGCAATTAGTATGGATGCTATCAATACTCCTCCTGGGACTGGAACATAAAGTAGGTCCGTAGTTACCTTTGCGGCTTCCTTACTAAACATATTAGCAATTAATACGGCAAAACCAACTACAAGTAAGCATAAAAGAAGAGTTCGGTTGGTTTTGATCTTTTCTAGGTTTGTCTGCAACTATTATTTTGACAATACTTTGACAAATTCGCCTACGGGCGCTTCAAGGGTAAACTCACCAAGATTTCTCTTTATCTTTGCAATTATTACAATGTCAGCATAACCAAACACCTGCTTGAGGACATTCTTCAAATATTCTGGGTGCTCAAGGCAATCTGGTATAGTGCTGCGATATTCTTGAAATAACATGTTGTTGATTATTTCAAGCGTAGGAGATCCCATCTCGTTTAATGCATCTTCTACTGCTGTGGCAAATAACGCTTTGCTGTCTGTTAGGAGATCTTTTTCATTCATTCCTTTCTGACCATCCAATCTATTAGGGTTAATACTCTCTTTGCAGATGAAATCTTATTCAATAGCATACCTCCGCATCATCCCACGAATAATCAAAGAGGTTATGCATGCTATCTATCAACGGCTTTGAGTCTGACCACACAGCAAACATATCGCTTGAAGGATGGGTAGCATTTCTCAAGAATACAAGAATTTCATCATGATCCTTTATTACAAAACATTGGTTGTCTTTCTCGCTACTAGGCATAAGCTTGATCCTTTTTTTGTCAATTTTTTCTGCAAACTGTGGCAAGGTTTGGGCTGGCGAAACAACTATCCTTACATCTAAAATTGAATTTGGTAAAGTGTCAAATACAGCAGAATGATGAAATCGTGATAGGTCCTTTACGGAACCAAAGATGGCTATTCCTTCTTTTGCCGTATTTATCATATTGGTTATCTTATTTAAGATCGGAGGATTTCCATGCATCATTTGCACTTTTTCATTCTCTATCTCGTTTGTCTCAATTGTGAATGGCGGAATCTCATTCCATATTTGCAAAACCTCTTCTTGTTGTTTTGATAAAATGTTAATTTTTTCTTTCTCAGTGTTTATCAACACTGACATTGTTTGTTCTAAAGGTAACGCTGTATATTTCATCGGCGAACTAAGTTCTGCAGTTATTATTCCACGACTTTGCAAAGCATTTAGTACGTAGTATGTTTCTGTGCGAGGAAGACTCAACGCTTTGATAATATCCGGAGCTGATTTTGATCCAAATTTAGCCAAGTAGATGTAGATTTTGGCTTGAGTAGGTGTAAGACCAAATTTAAAAAGTTCATTTCTTATTTTCTCTAGACGAATCTTATGTTCGTACAGATGTGATCCTGGCTCTGAATCAAAAATAGCTAAGTTCTTCTCTTTCCCTGACAATTTAGACCGACCGTTCTATATCCTTTTTAAGTAATAAAAGTTCTGCTACCTATTCGGAAGTGAGAGAGCACATCTGGCATGAAACATGTATGATGTATTTTCCGCTTTATCTCAAACAATGAATTATTCATGCTATATGAAAAAGAGATGGAAAGAGAAACTGCTTTTTTGAAAAAATTATGCCAAGTCTAAAGTGGTTTCTACTTAACATTTTTTACAGAATCAAGTAATGCTTTTGCTCTTTTGAAGTGAACTTCATCAATCATTTTTCCTTCTACTTTAGTTGCGCCCTTGTTTTTCTTTATAGATTCGATATATGTTTGACATACCTTTTTTGCCCACTCTATTTCGGCTTGGGTTGGATAGAATATTTTATGTGCTGTAGGAATTTGATTAGGATGAATAATGCTTTTTCCCACATAACCAAGATTTCGCCCAATTATACAGTCTTCTTCTAGACCATTCTCATCATTGAGATCTTGCCAAATTGCATCTATCACATGTTTTCCTGCAGCTCTTGCATCTACGGGAATTTTTGCTCTTGCATATTTTGCACCTTCTGATTGTTTTGTATATTCAATACCAAGATCGTTTAGCAAATCAAACACACCAAAGACAAGAGTAGATACTCTATTGCTTGATGATGCTATAGAGTGTGTATTTACAACTCCTTCTGCAGATTCTATTGATGGAATGATTTCAATTGGTTTTAGTTTACGTTTTTTTTCTAAACTAGCAAGTGTTTTTATGATTTTTTTTAATTCAGCTACGTTGTTTGTTTTGGGAATAACTATACCGTCGATTCCTTTTTGAACTATCTTTGACAAATCTTGTGGAATAATTCCAGAAGCAGGTGAGTTTGTCCTTACATAAACTTCAGCTTTGTATTCAAAACGTTTGCTGAGAGCTTCTTTGATTAGGTTTCTAGCAGACTCCTTTTCTTCTTTAGGGACAGAGTCTTCTAGATCAAAACAAACTATATCAGCCGAAAGTGTTTTAGCCTTTTCTAAAAATCTAGAATTATTACCAGGTACAAAAATAAGACTGCGTAAGAGTCTTGCCATACAGAGAGTAGATTTATGGTTTCATTAAGATTTTGCCAACAAGGCCTTTACCTGTTACCATTTTCGTATGGGCCTCAGCAGCATTTTCAAAGCTAAATACAGAGTCTATAGTAGCCTTAATTCTCTTTTTACCCATCCAGTACAGACCCTGTTCTAATTCCGCTTTGGTTCCTTGTGTTGAACCAAGGATATTAGTTCCCTTAAAGAAGATGTGTCGTAAATCTGTCTTTGCGTCATAACCTGTGGTTGCACCACATGTTACTAACGTTCCACCATATTTTAGCAAGGTAAGTTGTGAGTTCCAATGAGTTTGACCAATGTGATCAAATGAGATATCTATGCCACCAAATGGTTTTGCAATTTGTCTGACCTCTTTACTCCAATCCTCTTTTCTGTGATCTACTGCAAAATCAGCGCCAATCTGTTTTAGCTTGTCTAATTTGTCTCCGCTTGCTGTAGAAATTACCGTACAATTGTAAAGTTTTGCAATTTGTATTCCAAAGCTGCCAACACCAGAACCACCACCCATGATTAAGACCGTTTGTCCTGGTCGTATCTTTGCTCTTCCGACCAGCATGTGCCATGCTGTTAGTAATGTCATCGATGCAGCTGCTGCTTCATCAAAACTTACACCATCAGGAATTTTTGCAATGTTTACTTCTGGAAGATGAGTTATTTCTGAAAAAGCTCCCCATAACGGACCTGTTTGAAATCCCCAAATCGTTCTTTGAAGGCAATCAAATTCACGACCATCAGTACACGCTTCACATACTCTACACGACATGTTAGAGTGTGAAACAACTCTATCTCCAACTTTGAAATTCTTTACGTCTTCTCCAACTGCAATTACTTCACCAGCAGCATCAGAACCTGAAATGTGAGGCAATGGTACTGGAATAGGTACTCCTCTCATTCCCCAAATATCATTATAATTTAACGCTGCAGCTTTTACTTTGAAAACTACTTCGTTTGATTTTGGTTTTGGATCAGCTACATCTTTAACTTGTAAAATTGATTTGTAATCATCATTTGGAGCATATTTTTCATAAACTACTGCTTTCATAGATGGTTTCGACTAATTTACCCCTAATATATTTTCCCTAATATCTATAGACGATTTATTTTGAAATCACGTTTTGGTTGTTGAATTGATTGTAAAATTTGTTTTAATTGATCGTCTGTAATTTGTGTATTTAATTTTCCTTGTGATGCCATGCCAATAAGATAGTTTTCAACCATAGAAGCAAGTTCTGGTTTTACCATTCTTACATTAGTTAAACGCAATCTTGCCTGTGACGAGAGAATAGTTCTAAGTGCTTGATCCTTCATTGATGCAACTTCTGCATCATTAGGCCTTCTCTCATCACTTGGATTTGGCTCGCTCATAAGACCACTAGGAATATTTCTTTAAGCTTGGATTCTTTGTAATTAATTCATTTAAGATTTCTGTAGATACTCGATCGATTTTTTTCATTCCTTCATGTGAAACTGTCCTACCTTTTCCTTCCACCTTGTCAAGGTAACCCAATTTTTCTAAATTGTGAATGGCTGTTCGAATTATTGCTCCGCCTGCATCTCTGTGATGAGCTCCTCCGTATCCTACTGCTTTAGCTCCACCATACATTCCTCTCAAATCTTTTACACCTACTGGACCATGAAGATATATTTTTCTAAGAAGTGATGCACATCTAGTATACCACCAATCGTTTTTTTGTGGAGGCTTTTCTGCATGTGCTCCTGTTTTTACAAATGGAACCCAAGTTGGGATAGCAATATCTTCTCCTTTTAGAATCTCCGATAATTTGTTGATCAATACATCTGCTGGTACATCGTATACCTTTGCCATAAAATTGAAAATTTCAAGTTCGTCTTATAAATCATTGACCTTTTGTAATTGATTTTTGAATGATCTTTCTATAGGTGTGATTACAAAATCCACATGTAATACGAATTGATTTCACAGATGACCTTCCCATCCTAATTCTTGCATTTACTCCAGGAGCGATGAATTTTTTACATTTTTTACAAAAATTAATTCGTATATCATATAGCATTCTAATTCGGTATTTTGTGCTTAGTTTTTTTGCAAGACTAGCTTGTCTTTGAGCTAGTTTAGGATTTGTTCGTGCGTTTGAAATAGCATTTTTAATTAGAATTTGCATCCTTTCTAAGGCTATTTGTCTTAATGCTGGTTTCATGTTAGTTAAATAAATATCAGTTCTCTTAAAATACATCTTGCTTTCGCTCATACTAGCAGAGTCGGCTTTGGAAATAGTTCCAAAGGAACTACAAAATGATAATTCTGTACTAGCATATAGTAAGAGAGTAAACAAAAAACCGTCCGAAGTAATTTTAGATGTATCTTGGCACTTTGCAGCAATGAAAGGGATCAAAAATGAGATAAAACGTGGTAGGCCAGATTTAGTTCATTTTTGTCTATTAGAGGCGTGTAGCATTCCATTATATTTTGAAAATAAGCTTAGAATCTATGTACATACAATAGATGACAAAGTAATTTTGTTGGGAGAAAATGTACGTCTACCAAAATCTTATCATAGATTTATCGGATTAATTGAAAAGCTATACTCTACTGGGATAATAGAAGAAGGTGGGAAAAAACTTTTAGAAATAAAAAAGATGAATTTTTGCAAGTTAATTGACAAGATTGCACCAAAAGAAATAATCGGTCTTTCTGTAAAAGGAGCTACAAGTTCCTATGAAAAACTTGCGAAAACGATTAGTAAAGATTCATGTATTGTAGTTGGTGGATTCCCTAAAGGCCACTTTTCAGATCAAATAGTAAAAAAGATCGATAATCTTGTTTCAGTAGATAAAAATCCTCTTGAAGCTCATGTAATCATTTCTCGTGTATTATATGAATATGAAAAAGAATTATTATGTAGCTAAAAGATTGGCAGTGTTAAGCGGTCGTAGTATAGTTTGGTTAGTACACTGGCCTTCCAAGCCCGTTACCCGGGTTCAAATCCCGGCGACCGCATTTTTTGTTATTTATCAAGAAATAATTCTAACTGAAACAAGATATTGAATCTCGTTTGTAAATGTGTTATCATCTATCAATCCTTCGTACCACCAACCAGCATTCTTTTTAAACCATTCAGGAATTTTGCTAGAACCGTCATTGCCAATAGAATATGAAACCATGCCTTCGTGAATGAAATATTCTATAATTTTATGAAAATCAGAATTTGTAATGCTTCCGTTTGACCATAAACCAGCTGTTCTTTTAATCCACGATGGTATTATTTTTATTTCAGTATTAGATGTCTGGTTTTGGTTTTCAAAAATGTAAAACCATGCAATTCCTGATGTTGTCTTGTTTACTAGATGACCTGTTAATGTGACATCAGTACCTGTAGAGGAAAATATTGTATCGGCAATGTTTGTGCCACGTAAAGTTACTCGGATTCCATTAGCATATTGAGAATAATCTTGTTTGGTAAATACACCTATAGAAAAGGTGCCGTTAATTGTCTCTGGCGGTAAAATTTCTTTGATGATTAGTTGTCCTCCTTCATTTTCTACAAGTTTAGATGCAAAATGAGATTGAAGTGGATTAATTATTTTGTGAGATCCATCAGCATATGAATAATCAATATTTCCATCAGGTGATTTGTTACAGACGTCTTGCTTCCATTTGTTAGATGATTTTATTGCATCAATCATAAGCTGACCATGTAAAAACTCGTGATAAAGTATAACCAAGTTTTCTACTTGATGTACTCGTGGATCTATGCCGGTACCATTAGTAAGAAGATCAGGATTTAGTCTCAATTCATTGTTGCATTCATTAGTGATTTTTCCCTCATGTGTTGTGATTTGACACTGCCAAGTGTATGTCCCACCTGTAATTAGTTCACCTTGGTGAACTTGAGTCTCATCAAATCTTGCAAGTCTAGTCTTAACCACATTTACAACAAGATTATTGATATCAGTAGAGTTACACGGAAATGTGATAACGAGAGGTTTATCAAATGTGTGTATCACATCACTCACATTCTTTTTTTGAATGTCCAGTTTTGTAAACTTGGCAAGTAGCTGATTGTATAAATCCTGTTCTTTTTTTGTTGGAGATTCATATATTCCAAATACAGGTACCAAATTTACAAGTAAAAATCCCATAATAACAAAGGTTATGTATCTCAACTAAACATTCGAGTTCCTTATTATTAATTAAGAATTAGGACTGAGTTGAATTTGGTCTTTTAATTCAGTCCAAGCCGGTTTTAGATTTTTGTCTACATCAATTAATCCCATATTACAGAGTAATGCTGCAGTATTGTTTAACACTATATCATTACCAAAACCCACTGGAGATTTGTTTAATGAGTTGTAACATGTCTCGACAGGTCTGTCATATTGCCTATACCAAGTTAGAAACTCAAATTGAGAATTATTTTTTCTGTAAAAATCATACACTATTTTCATGAATTTTACTTGATCATCTTTTGTTCCGTTAATGGACTTTGCTGTACTCCAGCCAACCTCAACGAGGGCAATTTTTTTACCATCTGCAAGGTCTAACATTTTTTGTAAGTTTTTACCTTTTTCTTCAGGACTTTGAGATTCATATCCTGTTGAATCTATTGGATAGTATGAATAGGCAACAAAATCTCCTTGGTTAAGTTTACCAACTAGATCCGTTTGATATTGATTTAATATGGAATTAAGTGAAAACCAGTTACCAAACTTGACATCGGGATGTTTTGCTTTAAGCTTGGAATACACTCCATCAAAAAAGTTTACATAATTAGGAATATCGTTTGGATGATCTCTAAAGTATCCATCAATATCACCACCTATGATGACGTGATCTACTATGTAATATCGAGATATTACCGCATCAATAGTTTTTACGGTTTCGCCTTGAAGTTTTTGATCAAATTGTGGTTTACCCATCCAATCTGGAAATGGACCTAAGATGCGATCATTAATTACGGAAAAGTAAAGTGTAACATTGAGATTTTGTTCTCTGTTTAAACCCATTAGAATATCTGAGGATTTCCAGTTGTATTGTCCTTCTTTTGGTTCTATATTTGGCCAAGTAAGATAGACGTTACTTCTTCCAATTCCTGTTGATGTAGCTTGTTGATATGCATTTTTTATTTCTGCAAGAGTTGGAGTTTGTGTTGGAGGCATTATAGCCAGACCAAGTTTGATGTTATGCGATATAGCTGGTTGAATTGGTGGCAGTGTTATCAATGGTTGTGATTGTGGCACTATCCACAGCAATGCTATCGCAATAATTACAGCAGCAGTTCCTCCAGCTACTGCACCACGCATGATTTTTTTATTCAATAACAATTTCAAGATGTTATGATACTAAAAAAGTTGTGATCAAGTGTTGATCTAAATATTTACAGAAAATTAACCTGATGTACAGCCGCTATATCCACATTCTATGCAGACATTACATCCTTCTGCAAAGATCAGGTTATTCTTGCATGTAGGACATAGTCTTTCTTCCATCTCTTCTTGAGTAAGTAGAACTTGTGGGAATTGTACTGATGTTTCTGGGATCTTTATCTGCAACGCTTTTTCGGTTTGTGTTTTTAGGTATGGGTTTGTGACATTTTTTGCAACGTAATCTGTCACATACTGACTTGGAGTAACTTGGAATGTTTTTTGTACGTTGTCACCAGTCATGTGTAAGACTTGTTCATGTCTTGAACCATCTCTATATATCGTGATTCCTTTGAGTCCAAGCTCATGTGCTATCAGATATGCCGCTTTGATATCTTCAGCAGTCACATCATATGGCATGTTAATTGTCTTTGCGATTGCATTTCCAATCCATTTTTGCCACACAGCTTGTGCCATAAGGTGGTCAGCCCAGTGTATGTCCATTGCTGTAACAAATATTTTCTGCATCCATTCTGGAATTTCTGGAATTCCTTTCAGTGAACCATAGTTATTTGCAATTTTTTCTAGGATTTGATCGTTGTACAGTCCGTGTTCTTTGAGAACTTCTTCAAAGATTTTGTTTGTGTAGAAGAATCTTCCAACAGTTACGCGTTTTTCAAATGCCAAAGCAAACATTGGCTCCATTCCGTTTGAACAATCACCAATCATTGATAGAGTACCTGTAGGAGCTACTGTAGTTGTCAGTACGTTTCTAATGCCGTGCTTTTGGATCTTACTAATTAATGCATCCCAATCATATGAACGACCATTCTTTGGTTTTTCGTAATATCCAGCCACAGGTATTTTTCCTTCAGGAAATTCTGTTTTTGCACATAATGGAAAGGCACCTCGTGTTTTTGCCAAGGCTACACTTTCTTCCATGGAATAGTACGTTAATGCTTCAGCAAGTTTTTCTTGGAATTCATAACCTTCTTGTGAATTATACGGAATTCGTAGCTTGAAGAGAAGATCTGCAACTCCCATTACACCAAGTCCAATTCTACGCGAATCCTTTGATGCCTTATCGATCTCAGGAATTGGATAATTGTTAACGTCTATAACATTATCCAAGAATCTTGTTGTCTTTCGAATTGTCTCTTCATATCTTTGCCAATCAAATTCATACTGTCCATCAGCTTTTCGTTTGACATAGTTTGCTAGGTTAATAGATCCTAGATTACATGATTCATATGGATACAAACTTTGCTCTCCACAAGGATTTGTAGCTCGTAATGGTCCACCTCTAGCTTTTGCAAATACATTGTATTTGTTAATAAGATCAAAGAAGATCAGACCGGGTTCAGCACTTTTCCAAGCTGAAAGTGCAATTAGATCAATCAGTTGGTGTGCATTTATTTCTCGCACTGGTGAGTTATCACGTGGACTTCGAAGAGTATATTTTCCATCTTTTGAATTTACAAGTGCATCCCAGAAATCTTCCCAAACTCCAACACTTACGTTAAAGTTTTCTAAAATACCTGGTTTTGTTTTTGCAGTAACAAATTTTTCAATATCAGGATGCCATGATTCAATAATTCCCATGTTTGCACCTCTTCGCTTTCCACCTTGTTTGACAACCTCAGTTACTGTGTTTATGATATTCATAAATGACACAGGACCGGATGCAACGCCTGATGTGGATGCTACCATATCCCCTTCTTCTCTAAGATCAGAATAGTTGATGCCTACTCCCCCACCAGATTTGAAAATTAATGCTGCGTCTGAAGACGATTTCATTATTTTTTCCATATCATCAGGCATAGCAAGCACAAAACAGGCTGAGAGCTGACCTAGTCTACCACCCGCATTCATCATAGTAGGAGAGTTTGGTAGAAAGTCTTGTGAGACCATCAGATCATAATATTCTGATATCCTCTCTGCATATTGATCAAATTTTCTTGCTGCAAGCATGGTAAGAAATTCTTTCATGCCTACTTTCATCTGACCACGCTTGGCCAAGTCCATGTAGTGAATGATTAATGACCTGAAATGCCATTTATTAAGAAGATACTTGCCAATCTTGAATTTGTAATCAAAGTCATCAAGTTTGTCAAGATATCGTGAAGCTTCCTCCATGTTTTGTGTATTTTCTCCTTCTATAGCAAATATGGCAGAGTCCTTTAGTAGATCTCCAATTCCAACCAAAATTGCAACTCGTTCAAACATCTCGCCTGGACTTTCAATTATTGTTCCCTTGTTGTTGCGCATCAGGTATCGTGATGCTAAAACTCTTAGGCAGTTAAGATCAAACTTCTTTGCTACGCTATCAAGAGATTTGGAATCAAGAACCTTCATTTTTTCTTCTCGAAGTTTTCTTCGTTCATGTCTGTAAAGGATATAGGCTTTGGCAATTTCACCAAGTCCTTCATCTATCAGAGTAGATTCAACCATATCTTGTACATCTTCAACGCTTGGTGTACCAGAAGCAGAATAACCTTGGTTAACAAGTTTCTCCATTACTCGATCTGCCAATTTGTCAGCCAAGCTGTGTTCTGGCCTACCACAAGCAACTAAAGCCTTGTATACTGCGTTTGAAATTTTGTCCTTCTGGAAATTTAACACTCGACCGTCGCGTTTTTTTACTTCAATGATCGAGTTCTCTATTTGTGAAAAATCTGTCAAATGACTCCCCGCAGACCTAAGAAAAGAGAGTTAAATAAAGATTGAGGCAAAAAATATTTTTCCAAAGATTGACTTTGGATCAACTTTGTTGACACCACTACGATTTTCATAGTTTTAGATCGTCGTAGATCCCAAATAAATCTTCAAAAAAATTAATCTAAATTTTAGATAAATAAGATTATATTTTACGATTTTTTTTTAAAAAATTTTATTCATAAATATTAAAAGATCTATTCAATGCTTAAGGGAATTTTAGGCTAGTATGTAGGGTGACTTGCAAGTAGGACATTTGTCAGTAATCTTTTCTTCCTTTAAGCCACAGTTACTACAAATATGCACCTTTCGTATTGGTCTGAACGAACTTACAAGTTCGCTTGTTTTTTCTATAGCCTTCTTTATTCCTGTCACATCTGCGTTATCTGGGATTTTTAGTTGTACTAACAATCCACCATTAAGCGCCTTTGACATGTGATTAGCCTCAACAATTTTATCTGTTTTTAGATTCATTCCCTCTATTTCTGAAGCATTTAATACTATTCCTTCAGAATACGATTCGCCTTCTACGTACTGGAGAACAGACATCTTGCCATATTTTTCCCCATCCAAGGCTGAAAATCGTGCGGCAGCATCACTTTCAGTCATAGATATGGTAACATTATCGCCCATCTCTTTTCCTTTCTTGGTTGCTACTTCCATTGCTGTCGCTATGACTTTAGAGAATATTTCTTGCCCAGCCTTGTTGTTTTCATATCCAAGTATTCCAAATACTGCTTCCTTTAAGCCGATCAGATTAACTACTAAGGTAACTGAGCCCTTTTGCATGTATTGAGTATTATTTGCAAGAATTGGATTAAGTCCACGTCTAGTTAGATCTGATATTTCCTTCTTCCTAAGTGACATTGCTGCAAGTGCAGGCTTCATTAATAGTGCAAGACGCGCTCTAAAGTATGTTTCATCTTTATTGGATTCAAATGCAAGCCTAGGCATGTTAATTGAAAGTGACTGAAGATTAATTGTAGTCCCGGTAATTTTTGTATCTCCCCGTAAGATTCCTTTATTGGATATAATGCCCTTTGAAAAGCTTACACGCCCACCTAATGCAATAATTTCAGAAAGTATATCGGAAAACTCGCTGACTTTGCCTTTTTCATAGTCTATTATGATACCAACTGAAGGAATAGGTGTTGATTTTACATATTTTTTGTAACTATCAAATATTACACCTATTAATTTTGAATCACTTCCAAGCGAGATTTTAAAGGAAGTAAGTGTACCATTTTTACTGTATCTTGGAGCAGTTGATGTTGCTGCAAATGCACTTGTAATCTTTTCTTCTACTTCACCAAGATTTTTTGAATATTTTTGCAAAATTGTTACTAATCCATCCATTATCACTTCTTGTGATGCTTCTCTGAACAATAATGAAGTGAGTAACGATAATGATGTAGCAAGTTCATCTAATGTATTTATTGGAGGCATCCTAGTTACTCCAAGGAATTTTCCTCTAAGATCTATACCGTCTTCTAAGAGCTCCTTGATGTTTACAAATATTGTATCTGGTAAAAGTGACCATATGCCAGTATTTGTTATATGAATATCTCCTGAAAGATGGGAATCAGCAACATCCTTGGGCAGTGTATTTAGAACTAGATGTTCACCAAAGACAGTTTGACCAGTCTTAAAGAGTAGGCCTTCTACACCATTATGAATACCATCCACATTTGTTATCATTTCATGAATGTCGTAGGCAGGAAGCCCAAACCTAGCAAGTTTGTGCCTATAATCCTCGTGTCCTTGCTCTAAAAGGACAGAATTTACCATTTCACGTATCAATGAGGCAGTAAGGTATGAGGTTTGGAATTTGTATATGCGGTTTTCTACCTCTTCAGTTATTTTTTGGGCAAGTTCAAGTGGAAGACTACCCTCACGTACAAGGGATTGAATTATCTTATGTGAGTTAAACTCCTCTATTGATTCATGTGAGGTTCGAACATACATCTTGCCGCTTTCTATTATAGAGCGTTCTTCAATTTGTCTAGCAAGACTTAGAACTAGCTTTCCTAAATTTGTAATAGTGTAACGCCTTTCTGATTTATTCAGAGCTACTAGAGATTGTCTTAGTAGTTTTCTTAAGTGATATGCAAATTTACCGCTTTCTTTTTTTGATTTAAATCCCGCAAGAGATTTTAGCTCTGAATAAGTAAGAGGACCTTTTGAATTTAAAATACGTAAAATATCGATCCTGTTTGGACTTGCCATTACAGAAAAGATCATTCTTACACGTTTTGATGCTGATTGTAAAATGCCTCCTCGCTTTTGCTCACCAAAGTCTTCACTCAGTTCCATGGCATGTCTAGATAGTATCGGTAAATAAGATTTGTGACTAAATTGATCCTTAAACTAGTACTTTTGATCAGTTTTTCTGTACATCTACAGTAAACTCAGAAGACGAAAGTGTTTGTCCGCAAGAAGGACATTTGTTGTTGTATGGTCTGATAACTTCTTTAACAGATTTTAACATGCGCATATTCGCAATTTTAGCACCGCATTTTCCGCATACAACATCAACTGACATGCGATCAGTTTTGTATAAAATTATAAAAGAACTATTTTATGTTTTTTTTAATCAGTTTAATAAATTTGATTTACAGTTTTTCAATCAACATTCCACGTTCGTCATATCCAGCAATTTTTATTCTTGTCCCAAGTGGAAGATCTGCTGGAGACTGTATATTTGGCATAAATCCCGAAATTCGAAGATCTATAGCATCTAGATTCATTACCACCCAAGCATATGGAACGTATTTTTCAAATCCGTCTGGTGGAACCGTTATTATGGTATATGTGACAACTGAGCCTTTTCCCTCAATGAACACATTTTCAAATCCCTTATTTCCACAATTTTGGCAGAAATAGGTGGTAACTAGGTGTAAATGTCCACATTTTGTGCATTTTCGGGTAAGAACCTTACCTTCTTTGGCACTATTGATGAATTCCTCTTTTGTTAACAATTTATACACTTTTGAATATGTGAACTGCGCAGCTTGCACCTGTTGCGCCAAAGTTATGTGTTAAACCGATTTTAGCATCTTTTACTGTTCTTTCTCCAGCTTTTCCTGTTAACTGATCAAAGACTTCAACTACCTGTCCAATTCCAGTAGCACCAATTGGATGTCCTTTAGATTTTAGTCCTCCTGATGGATTAATTGGTATAGCTCCATTTAGTCTAGTCATTCCTTGTCGTACGGCTTCAACTGCTTTTCCTTTTTCAAAAAATCCTAAATCTTCAGTATCAACTAGCTCAGCAATTGTAAAACAATCATGTACTTCAGCAAAATCAATATCCTTTGGTGTTATTCCTGCCATATTGTATGCAGCTTGAGCAGCAATCTTTGTACTTGGAATTGTTGTAATGTGTTCTCTTCCTTGTAATGCAGCAGGAGATCCTCCCCTCCCTGATCCTATTACATGAATGTAGTTTTTTGTATGTTTTTTTGCAAATTTTTCACTGCATATAATTACTGCACTAGCTCCGTCTGAAAATGGACAGCAATCATATAATTTAAGTGGGCTTGCAACAACTGCGGATTTCATAACATCATCAATTGTAATTTTTTTTCTTAGATGTGCTTTTGGGTTTAACAAACCGTTATCATGATTTTTTACTGCAACCATTGCAAGATCTTCTTCTGTCGCTTTGAATTCAGCTAAATATTTTCTTGCCATTGATGCAAAGAGTCCTGGAAACGATGCACCTGCTCCTCCTTCATAAAAAAAATCAGAACAATATGAAAAATATGTTGTAGTCCATTCTGTACCTGTGTGAGTTACTTTTTCTACTCCTGTTGCTAAAACTGCATCATAAAATCCAGCTGCAACATTTGCATAAGCCTCTCGAAATGAAACAGAACCACTTCCACATGCTGATTCAATTGATAAAGATGGAACCTCTGGAATGCCAAGATCACTCATAATAACTGGTCCCAAGTGAACCTGTTTATCGGCTATACCAAATACGTTAGAGATGTAGCCTGCCTGAATTTCTTTTGGCTCTATTCCTGCGCTCTCAATAGCGTCAACTGATGCCTGAATTGCTATGTCTGTAATGCTATCTTGTAATTTACCATATTTTGTGCTGCCTGCACCAATAACACAAACTTTTTCCACAAATTTCGCTGACTCGATTCCCTATAAAAATTCTTCACTAATGTTCAATTACAAGATGATGATATGACAGGGATGCAAGGAAAAAAAATTCCGCAGATTCAGATCTCAGTAAAGAAGAAAACAGTGGATTCAAGAAACTCTGTCAAAATTAATGAAAGAAAAATTGTAAAGATGAAAAACGAGATTAAACAATACTATGATAAAAATGGATATCTTTCTTGGTCTGAACGAAAAAAGAAATATGTCATACTTGGAACAAATTCGCCAGTAAATGGATTAGTTGAATGTCCTCAATGCAATATTGGAAAGCTTATGGTGATACGTTCTCGTACAACAAAAAAAAGATTCATCGGATGTTCAAATTATTATAATGGATGTAGAGCATCATCGCCACTAATACAAAGAGGAATGCTTTGTGTAACTAAAATTTCTTGTAAGTTTTGTTCATGGCCAATTGTTCTTTTTAGATATTCTAGAAAACAAAAATGGACAAGACAGTGTGCAAATATAAAATGCAAAACTAGAGAAATTAAATCTTAAAATCACTATAGATGTCTGTTCTTCTATTTTTTAAGAGTGGCAAATTTTTTCTTATCTGATGTACTCTGGCAAGTGAAATGTCAACAATACCAATTCCTTCTCTTTTTTTCATATCTAATAGTATTTTTCCATACGGATCAACTACTACACTTCGACCACAGTATATGTTACCAACTTGATCTGGCGAAATAAGATAACAGCCGTTTTCAATTGCGCGTGTTTTGTTGATAATTATCCAATGTTCCTCTTTCATCTCACCTTTTACCCATGCAGAGGGTACTACAATAATTTCTGAGCCAGCAGATACAAGCGTTCTAGACATTTCAGGAAATCTTAAATCATAGCAAATCATCATTCCCATCTTTCCTATTGTTGTTCTAGTTGGTTTTACAATTTTAGATCCAGCATAAAGCTTGTTTGATTCTTTAAAACCAAGTGCATCATAAAGGTGAATTTTTCTGTATTTCGATAATACTTTACCGTTTTTATCAATAAGAAAAGATGTATCGTATACTCGATCAGTTTTTGGACTTTTTTCATAAAAAGTTCCTACTACTTGAATAACGTTTTGTCTTGCGGATTTTGAAATTGAATGAACAAATTCTCCATTTATTGTTTCAGCTAAACTTGCAAGTTCTTTTGTAGATTGAGAAGAGGGGGTATAGAACATCATAAATTCTGGAAATGCACATAGTTTTGCGCCTCGTTTTGCAGCTTTGTTTATGTAATTAAGAATTTTTTTTAGGTTTTTTTTCTTATCAACATCTGCTTTTAATTGTACAATTGCAACTTTTGTCATAAATTTTGTAGACAGAGTTAAAATAAAAATGTAGTTTAAAGAGAATTGCCTGCCATGTACCAGTTTTCTTTAGGATTTTCCTCAAAGACTACAATGATATGATTTTCTTTGGTCTTGAGAATTTCTACTGCAGATTTTGTTATTGCTTTAGCAAAATCCTCTTTTTGTTTTTGTGTTCTGCCAGGATACATTGAGATTGTAATTAATGGCATGTGTTTCTCGGGTAAGTCAGGAGAATTTATTTCTTGATATACCATAATATAGAATAGTGATCCTGTGAGATCCAGTTACATTGTTCTGATAGTTGGTGCAGTGATGTTGCTTGTTGGCAATTTTCTTGGAAATGCACTCTTAAACTCTATATTTACAAATAATCCAAATCACTCACATCTAATCAGTGATGTAAATCAAGATCTGTTATCTCTAAGTAATTCACTCTTAATAATGAGTAAATTAGGAATAGCAGTCCTGGTATTGGGAGGAATTATTTTCTTCAAAGATAGAATCAAAAAATAAGATATATTATTTGTAATCTTTCCATCCGTATCTTGTTCCATACATGAATTCTGAGCTGTGTGTTTTTTTGTAGAGAAAACCTGTCAGCATACCTACCAGAAATCCACCTATATGGGCAAAAAAGGCAACACCAGAACCACTTGAACCAAAAAGTACTGGCAAGACATTTTGAAATATAAACCAAAACGGAAGATACCACTTTGCTGAAATACGAATAATTCTAATGAAAAATCCAAAGAACATCAAAGTCATTACTTTTGCATTAGGAAATATCACAAGATATGCTCCAAGTACACCAGAAATTGCTCCTGATGCACCTAATGCAGGAGCAGCACTTGAGGGATCTGATAATATGTGTACAAAATCTGCAACTATTCCCCAGAATAGATACAGTGCAAGATATTTTCCTCTTCCAAATCTATATTCAATGTTATCACCAAAGATATACAAAAATAACATATTTCCTCCAATGTGCATTATTCCCGCATGCAAAAACATTGAACTAAAAATTGATGATATTACGCCATAATTTCTATCAATTAACCCATGCGTTACTTCTGATGGTACTGTACCATAGCTAAGAAAAATTTCTTCAGCTCTCTGATTTGTAAACTCGTAGAATTGTCCTGTAACTGAAATCTCCCAAAAAAATATGATTACGTTTATTGCAATTAATGCATAAGTAACATAAGGTTTGTAGCCTACAGGTTTCGGGTTTTCATCACGCAGTGGAATCATGGAATGATAAGCTAACTTTTATTTTGTATAATAGTATTTATGGAATTTCAAAATTTATACAGAAATTATTTCTATCGTAACCTAGTCTTTGCAGTAACTGTTACCACACTAACTATTGCAATTACAAGAACTAATGATGTAACTGGACCAAATTCTGGAACTTTTACAGTAGATGGGATGACAAGATCTCCCCTGCCTATTCCTATTCTACTTGTATCAGGAATACCGTTGTTAACTATGGATTTGATGTTAATTTCTATTCTGTAAATTCCATTACTTGGCAAGTTTATCAATTGAGTATCAATTCCTCCTTTTGCTTTAAGACCTGTCTCAGAAATTGCTGTATTACCATCTTTATCTAATATTTTGAGGTCATAGTTTACATCTCCAGTTACTTGTTGCTCTGTAAAAGCATCAAAAAATGTCAGTTTAAGATTATTTTGTGTATTTGCAGTAATT
>DASYXK010000002.1:0-161380 GCA_035935115.1 Nitrosopumilaceae archaeon | reverse complement strand
CGGACCAAGATTCCAACGTTGTTCTTTTCTGCTTCGTCAATTAGTGTATTTCCAGGATTTTGCTCAAGAATGTTATAGACAGTCTGGACTGCTGCAGTGTTTGTCACCTTCATTGATTCAAGCCCCTCTTGGGTCCATCCGATGGCAGGACCAAGAGCTATTTGGTAACTTTTGATTATTCCTTGCTTTGTCTTTTCGTCAAGGAATTCAAAAATTTTCTTATCCCGTATGGTATGTATTTTTGGATTGTGCAATCCGTATACATCAACGTAATCTGTTTGTAATCGTTCAAGACTTTGTTTTAGTGCAAAATCCGTAAATTCAGTTGTGAACTTTTGTGGAAGTTCCTTGTGG
The DNA here is from genome assembly GCA_035935115.1 of Nitrosopumilaceae archaeon. Taxonomy (GTDB): domain Archaea; phylum Thermoproteota; class Nitrososphaeria; order Nitrososphaerales; family Nitrosopumilaceae; genus TA-20. Next base: position 161,026 of record DASYXK010000002.1, on the reverse strand, counting down.
CCTATTTGCTCGTTTGAATAAATGTCATAGCCATATTTTGTAGATAACACAACTTGGTCTCTCATTCCAGAGAAGACCTCACCTATTAGCTTCTCACTTTTTCCTCTTCCATAGATATCTCCTGTCTCAAAATAATTAATTCCTAGATCAAATGCACGCTTGAGCATCCTCTTGGCTTCATCGTCTTCAATTTTTTTGCCCCACCAATCTAGTCCAAGTGTCCATGCGCCAAATCCAATTTCAGATACTGAAATTCCACTCTTTCCTAGTTTTCTATATTTCAATTCACTATACTCCTAAACTCTGATAATTTTTGTTGAAGCTCTGCTTCATTTAAAACAGCTGATCCAGGTTCCGTATTTACATTTAATTCTATCCAAGATTTGCAACCGTGATAATCTGGAAGAATAGGTACCTCAATTGGATTTATTTTGGATACTTTAAGAAACATAACTTTCATGGGTTTTTCTGGCATCCAATTCATCCTTTCAACAACATAGGAATCACTCAATATATGAAATGAGGACAGTTCTTCAATTTTTTCCATTGAACCCAAGTCTTTCTCTTCTACAACTTCGGCAAAAGATGTGATTTGGTTGGTTCCCTCTTTTGGTTTGTTTTCTCTTGCATCTGACAGATACCCATAATATTGTGATTTGAGTGAGGCGTTATCTTGATGTTCATATGTAGGAAAGAGAAGAAATTTTTTTGATTCTACATTAAAACTGGAAGCAGTCTCAAGTATACCGCCTTTTCGTAGAAGAATTATTTGGTTGCCATTTTCTAAAGCTTTGACAACAGTTGCCCATTCTTTTAGTGCCTTCATCATCCAAGACTCTTTATCAGCGGAATTACATCTTTTTTTACACAAACAATCATAGGCGTATCAACTTTGATGTATGCACTAACTCGTGTTTCTCTTAGGTCCATTATTAGATCCTGAAATGCATGCAAGTCATCAGTTTCAAAAGCTAGCATAAAATCTTCATCGTGAATTCCAAAAGAGTATGTAGTGTTTAGAGTGACTTGGGGATACTTTTGCCCGACTTGGATGTGTTCGGCCATCAGATCCTTTCTTTTTTCAAGAGGTAAGAGATACCATTCCCGTGTTTTAACAAATGGGTATACTATTACATACTTTTTTTGTTCTTCACCACCAAGCCAGCCTCGTGTACCTGATGTCTTTGCATAAAGAGACGGCCTAGTACTTGAAAGATACACATGTGTTGGGTTGATGTATTTCCCAAATACAGTTAGATATAATTTTGAGACAACGTCTTGGATTTGTTCTACAGATTCAGAAGCAAACCAGAACAAAAATTCTGCATCATCTCTTAGACCCAAAGTCGAGTAAGATCGGAATTGGATACCAGAGTGATTGATTATGTTTTCTACCTCCTTTGCAGATTCTTCCTTTGCCATGTCTGTCATCCATCTCCATTTTGGATCCACTTTAAAAAATGAAAAATTGAAAAAACGCCGCTTTTCTTCTTCCAATAATGGTTATCCATTACAACCTTATTTAATAATATACAATAAGGGCATTTGGTGCTGTCTAGAAAAGAATAGAAAATAAAGATAAAGTCAAACTACTTTGAATACCCTTTAAGTTTATTCTTTGTCATCTCTTTAATTTGCTTTATCTTTGCTTCTGCTTTCGCTTTGGCTTCATTTGTCTTTTTTACTATGGATGGGTCTTTTGGAACGCTCGTATTAGTTTTATAAAAAAAATCACCTTGCTTCATTGGTTTCTCGTGAGACGTATTAATTGCAAAGGCAGGATTTGTTAATGAATGACTTGCAATGCTAAATAGCAATACAAAAATTACAATTCCGGCCAGTCTTCCTAGATTCATTTTCCTTGTAATCTTTTGTTTTTAATCTATCAATTAATACTAGTATGTCTTTTTCTGATATTACAAAACCATGCAAATTGAAAGTTTAATTAAACTGGTATTTATTACGAAAATAATGCTATTTGGTGTCTTTGCAGTACACAGTCCCGAATCATGTCCCCTAAACAATCAAAAAAGCAGGAGAATTTTCCTAGAAATTCAAAACAAACTAAAAGCAAATGGAAAGAAATTCAACATAACCAAAATCATTGGCTTTTACATGTCTGTGCTTGAACATGAATGGATTATAATCTTGGATGCCAAAAGCGCACATGACATAGAACAGCTTTGTATCACTGTAGGGATTTCATCCATAAGTACAGTGAAAATTGTACCCATGAATGACTTTAGTGTGGCATTAAAGAGACTACAATCTCAGAAATAAGTAGTTGTTGTAATATTACATTACATGCTACAATTATTTTCATTTTAAAAGATTTGACGTAAGATGGGGTTTAGTTGGAATACGATTATGATATAGTAAGAAAGGCACTGGTAAGTTTGGCCGTTGAAAAAGCCCTTTTTGAGATTGGAAAACCAGTCTATGAAAAGGTAATAGAATCACTATACAAAGAATATCATTGTTATCTGCCTGATTGTTATGATCATCCTGAATACCTTAATGAAATACTCAAACAATTATACAGCAATGCATACGATGTTATTGTAAAATCAATAAAAAAACAACTAGACGAGTTTTCTAATCACAAACATATTGCAAGGTTTCTTTTAGTTCTAAGCCAATAAACCTCAGCAACGATTCAAGTTTGTGATAAAATCCATAAATCTCCATTATCATATAGCTACAATGTGAATTTGAGATTAATCATAGCAGTTGCCGTATTCGGAGTTTTCTGCGTATTTCTATATGGATTCCTTACATCAGGACATAACTTAGTAAAGCTACACTAAACCCAATGGGATTAAATCAAAAGGTAGAACGCTTGAACGGAGTCTTTAGAGATAGAGAGAAAGTAATGCGTGGAATGGATCACAAGGAATCAGCACAGAAGCTAATCGATGCCATGAGAATACATTATAATTTCATCAGAGATCATAGTTCAATTAAGAAAACTCCTGCTGAGCAGGCTGGGATCAAGCTAGATTTAGGACAAAACAAAATAGAAACTTTAATCAAGTTGGCATCCAAAAGATCTCGATAGTAAAATGGGAAATTATTGGAAAAGAAGATTTTTCCAAGAAAAGAGGAAAATGCGTAGACATAGACGACAGATGAAAATATTATTAGGTATCACGATTGGATTCGCTTTAATTTTTGGTACATTATTTGTGATTGGATTTACAGGAAAACAAGCAGAGAATACAGCAACTGAAACTGCTAATTCTTTCTACATTCAGTTAGTAAATTGGGTTAATGCAGTTCAAAATGACATCTTAGGTGTTTTTGTTGCTATTATTGTAATCTTGTTTATTCTTTTCTGGATTTGGTTGATGATTCCAAAGACAGAGACAACAAGTTATGGAAGCGGATATTAGATTATCACCCGAAACTGAACAGCGAGAAAAATAGTTGTCTAACCCCCAGCTTCTGAACAGAACTTGATATCAAAACACTTATTATTTGAACATGAAAAATTTGTCTGATGACTAGTATAAACCAGCTCAGAAGCGGAATGACAAAACTTGATACCGTAGAAGGTACAATCGAAAGCATTGGCGAACCAAGAACTGTAAATCTGAAAGCAGGCGGACAAGCTCAAGTTGCAGATGCCATTCTAAAAGATGAAACAGGTCAGATCAAACTAACTTTGTGGGATGCACAAATCAAAATGGTAAAGGCAGGCTCCAAAGTCACAGTTGAAAATGGTTACATCAATAGCTTCAAAGGCGAAAATTCTCTGAACGTAGGAAAATACGGCAAACTAAATGTAGTAGAATTTTAGATATATCGTGATTGATTCTTTCCTTTTTTCCAGTCCACTACGCTAAGAATTATTCCAGAAATTAATACAATAATTCCTACAATCACAAGAAGACCAGCAATAGCTAATGGCACTATGCTTTTGTGAAATGTTGAATTCGGATCAGTTAGTGCTTTTGATTTTTCGGGATTTTCAGTAAACATCATGGCTACAGTTACAGGATTTTTGCCTTTATTTTCCACATCAAAGCTGTAGGTACCTACCTTTGGTATCACAAATGACTTTATGAAAATTGGATCTCCCTCGTCAAATGAGCCAAATTTGTCACCAAAAATGTTTGATACAGTAATAGAAACACGGTCATCTTGCTGATAGTCTAGGATGTGCAATCCCCACATTAGGGGTACCTGAGATGTTCTTGTAGTATGGGAAAATGCAAAAGATGTACCAGGTTCAATTTTTTGGTTTTCTGTTACAGAGTCAAACATGTTTTCTGGTGCAGGGAAAAAATTTTCGCCCATACTAGAAGTTGGCGGAATGATAGAATACACAATTGCAAATGCTACAATTATCATTATTACACCAATTATCATGACAATTGGTCCCCGTCTTATCATGTCAACTAATGTATCCCAATTTTTTGTCTTGCTGGGACAGTGGTAGTGGTTCGCCAGATGGTCTTTGTCCCATCTGATCCTCAATTGTTTTTATCAGTTTTTCAGTATCCTGTGCCTTTTTGTTAAGACTTGTCATGTCAAGTTTTATTCCTAACATCTTGGAAAGAATTTCTAAAACTGCCTTTGATGCCACTGCATCAACAACATATCCAGAGGTTTCACCCAGCAAACATATTCCTGTAATTCCTTTTGTTTTTCCAACTCCGATAATCAATCCATTCATACCAGTTATGCTTCCATTGTTCATAGTAAAGACACCTTGTTTTGAAAATTCATTGACAACTTTTAGTGAGGTACTTGTTCCGTAAACCTTTGGTATTTTTGAAAAGGTTCCTGTTATGTAAGCAGCTAGTGTATAGATTGTTTCAATTCCAAGTTTTTCACAAATTTTTGCAATTTCTTCTGCCATGGCATATTCGCTTTCAGGAGACACTGGTTGAGCATCGCCTGCTAATAGTACTATATCATTTGTTTTAGATTTGCAATAGTATAGAGTATTTTTCATGAGGTCTGTTGTGCCGTCTGGTTGAATCAGAACTTGTGGCGGAAATGATGATGAAAATATGTTTGCAAATTGGACTCCTTTAAGCTCTTCAATTAGATAATCTACTGCTAGTTTTCCCACAAAACCACTTCCAGGTAAACCGCAAACAAGTTTTGGATTTTTTAATTTTGGCATTTCGGACACCTCTACAGTTATCTTTTGAGGAAGTGACATGGGCTAAAATATGGAGTAATACAATATTAATGAAGCGTAGATTTGCTATCTTCTTGCTCTTTTAGATTTTTTACCTGGTTTGCGTTTTGCTTTTCTTTTAGGAGCTTTCCTTTTTGGCGCCTTTCGTTTTTGCATTTTTCTTTTTGCTGCTTTTTTTGTTCTAGTCTTTAATCTTTTTGTTGCCTTTCTTCTTTTTGCAGCTGCCTTTCTTTGCGCTTTTCTTTTTGCTGCCGCTCTTCTTTTTGCTTCAGCTCTTCTTTTTGCGTCTGCTTTTCTTTTTGCTGCTTTTGCAAGCTCTAGTCTTTGTATAATTTTAGCTAGGTCACTTTTTGCCTTTGCTTCTTGTTTTATCAATGATTGAACATGTGGACGAAGACGTTCCTCTTCCTTGGCACTTGATTTTAATTGTTCCAAAAGTGACGGTTTTGAATGAGATTGATTTCTGAGTTCCATATCATTTTTGGCTTTTTGTTTTTCTAAATCAGCAATAATCTTGACGAGTCGTTCTTCTCCATGATTTCTTTGTTTAATTTCAGATTCTAATTCTGCTATTTTATCGTCTGCAATTTTTAGTCTCTCAAGAGCACGTGCCCTTTCCTCTGGTTCAGCATACTCACCTTGTTGTTGAGATTGGTCCCTTGCTTCCTGCTCTTGTCTTAGTCTTTCTTCTGCTGATATTTTCAGCCTTTGAATACTGTCTCTTTGGGCCAAATATTGGTTAAGTAGCTGTGCGATATCCCCCTTTTTGCTAGTGGTGTTTTCTTTTCTTTTTTCTAGGGAACCAAGTCCTGATGACGATCTTCTTTTGAGCGAAATAACCGATTTTAGTTTATTTTCTGCTTGTCTTCTGCGTTTTGTAGCCTCAATTTTCTTGTTTTTGTATGATTTAACAAGGTCCGAAAGGGATGTCATAGGGGTTTAGAGATTTTAAAGCAGATTAAGTTTGTGTTATGATCAGTAGTTGACATAAAAGTTAATATTTTTAACATGTTTTGTGGCTTTTTAGTAAATTTTTAAAATACGAGTTAATACAACCAAGTAGATTTTATTTGGCAAATATAAAAAAAACATATGGAATTTCATCCATCCCAAATTCCAGTATCTAAAACATTTCATATTACTGATGAAAATCAATCAGCAGACATTGCATCCGAGATGGTAAAATTGGGGTTTACCACTCAGAGGGGGGCTTTTTTATTACTAATGACAAACGATAAGAAGACAGCAAAAAAAATAGGTTTTACAATTATGAATGAACTAAACTTTGGATTACGTAAAACAAAACAGGAACGCGATGTCAGATATTGGATTTATACTTATGACAAAGAACATTTTGCAATGGTTTTGATAAGCTCAAAGGTTTTTCAAGAATTAGGTTTTTGATTTACAAATATCAATTCCAGTTTAAGAATTCTTGACACTATATTTGCAACAAGCAACCCAAGAAGAGCCCCCCCAACGAGATCCAGTGGAAATTGCTGCATCAGGTATACTCGACTCATTGATACCAGTATTGGATATATCCACAAAAGGTAACATCCCCTTGGAAATCGCTTTGATAAAGCAAATCCTAAGACAAATGCAAAAATTGTAGTCCTTACCGTATGGCCTGCTGGAAAAGATCCATCAATAGTACAAGGGACCCCAATGTCAGCTGCTGATGTTATACCCAGATGGGCTCCCTCAAATTTCAAAGTAGGCGCTTCATATCCTATGTAACATCGCAGATATGCCGAAAGCATACTTCCTACTATTATAGAAAGCAGTAAGACAAGTCCTAACCTTCTAGTCTCTTTTTTAATTAATAAGATAAAGCTGGTAATGACAAGATACAAAATCCAGCCAGTTTCTGTGAAGATCTGCATTGCTAGATCCACAGCAGCATTATGTCCTAGTGAATGAACATAATTTTCCATACCATTATCTAGTGGAAAAATAATTTTTGTGTAGGCAAGACATGTAAGGGTTAAAAAAAATACAAGAAGTAAGATGAATTTTCTAGATCTTAGATCAAAAAGCCACTGTTGCATCTAACCCACTCCTAACAGTTCTTTCTGGCATGCTTACCTAAACGCCAATTATTCCATATTAAAATGAGATGGAAAGTTTTACCTTCAAATTGTGCCCAAGTAATCCATTAAAATAGTCAAAACTGAAATTAAAAATCAGATCGCTTATCTGTAGATCCAACATTACATATATGTGTAGTAAAAATTTTCTAGGAAAAAGTTCTAATGATTATTTTTTGGATTGATTGTAAAAGATTTTAACCACTCAAAAAGATAGGATCGCCGTGAGGATCCTAACCCTTGATGAGCTTGACACCAAAGGGAAGACTGTCTTTTTGCGTGTCGATATGAATAGCCCGATGGATCCTAAAACTATGCAGATCTTGGAAACAAGCAGGATACGAGAATCAACTGAGTCATTAAAAGATCTAGAGGATTCAAAAGTTGTTATTGCTTCCCATCAAGGAAGAGTTGGAAATAAAGATTATACCGGAATGGAAAACCATGCCAAAGTTCTTTCACAAGTTTTAGGTCGGGATATAAAATATGTTGAAGATATTATTGGTTCAGAAGCACAAAAGGAAATAAAAAATATGAAAAATGGTGACATAATTTTGCTTGACAATCTGAGACTTTGTGCGGAGGAAAACTATGAATTTACTCCAGATAATGCTTCTAAGACAATCATGGTCAGCAGGCTTTCAAAGCTTTTTGATCTTTGTGTGATTGATTCTTTTCCAAGCTCTCATAGAGCACATCCTTCAATCATAGGATTTTCCCATATACTTCCTGCATGTGCCGGAAGGCTTGTTGAAAGAGAGGTCAGAAGATTAGATGAGATAATGACTGTAGCCAAATCCCCACATGTTGTGGTATTAGGAGGTTCCAAAGTCAACGATAGACTTGAGGCAATAGAGACATTAATTCAAAATGGACGAGCGGATCAGGTCTTGCTTACTGGAGTTATTGCAAACGTGTTCATGCGGGCACAGGGACGAATAAAGTTCCCTCTTGGTATAAAACAAGAAGAGGAAGTAGTTTCAAAAGCTCATTCTCTTATTGGAGAATATCCAGATGTTTTTTCACTGCCAGTAGATATTGCAATAGAAAGGGATGGTTCCAGAGTAGAGATGGATGTACGGGAATTAGGAAAAGGTGACCAGATACTTGATCTTGGACCAAAATCAGTAGACTATTACATTAAATCAATACATGGTGCAGGAACTGTTTTTATGAGTGGTCCTGCAGGATTTTTTGAAAATGAGAAATTCAAGTTTGGTACTGAGAGCTTACTCAGGGGAGTTGCAGATTCTTTTGCTACCACCATTGTAAGCGGTGGGCATCTTACTGCAGCGCTCAAAAGATACGGCTTGACAGATAAGATAAACCACATCAGTACTGCTGGTGGTGCATTGGTGTTATACTTGGCAGGAGTCAAGCTGCCAATGATTCAGTCTCTAGAAGAGGCCGCAGAAAGATATAGATCTAAAAAGTAGCTTTACATTCTGAGTTTGGACATACTCTTGGTTCCAATTTTCCCAAATGTATTTCTAAATTACACGAATTACACTTAAATTTCTCGACTTCTGCAAAAAGTTTGTACCACTGGGTGGTAAAATCCTGCGCGATTGGTCTTAAAAGGCTGTCATTGTGTAGTTGTTTAAAAAATGGCGGCATATCATCGATTGTCAAGGACTGGTCAATGCTACCCTTTAGCATCTCAAAGATCTCGTCGTTTGTAAATCTCAGATTAGTATCATTGAACTTTTCATAAATTATTTTTCTAATTTGTAATGGAATAACTACAGAGCTATTAACCAATTTAGAAGAGACCTGATGCTTCTTCTTTTATCTTATCGGCAGAAACTGTATCTTTTAGCTTGTCAGAGACATATGAGTAGATGCCATACTTTAGAACCTTAAGAGATAACAAAGCACATTTTATTCTTGCAGGCCCAAGGTCATGCAAGCCAAGGTTTTCAAGTATGTCTTCTTTTGTTAGTTTTTTTACAAAGTCAAAATCTTTACCCATGATAAGTTCTGTTAACATTGAAGCACTAGCCTGACTTATTGCACAGCCTTTTCCTGTAAATTTCACATCAGAAACCTGGTTGTCTCTAAGATTGATGTGCATTTCAAGCTCATCGCCACATAATGGATTGCTATCTTTTTGTGAAATGTCGGGGTTTTCTATTTTCCCATAATTTCTTGGATTCCTGTAATAATCTAAAATGATCTCTCGATAAATATCTGCACTACTCAAAGTCTAAACAGCTCCCTAGCTCTATTAAGTGACCTGATAAAAACATCCACTTCCTCTTTTGTGTTATAGATATAAAAGCTTGCGCGAGATGTTGCAGAAACATCTAATCTTTCCATCAAAACTTGTGCACAGTGATGACCAGATCGTATAGCAATACCATCTTCATCTATTATTGTAGCAAGATCATGCGGGTGTATATCTCCAAGATTAAATGAAATGACTCCTCCTCGTTTTGTAACATCTGGTGGTCCGTATAGAATCATTCCTTTTACTGCAGAAATTTTGTCAAGAGCATATTTGGTTAATTCAACTTCATGTTCACGCACTTTGTCCATACCTATCTTATCAAGATAGTCTAAAGCAGCAGAAAATCCAATTACATCTGCAATGTTTGGAGTTCCAGCCTCAAACTTGTATGGTAAGTCATTCCAAGTTGTCTCATACTTGTGTACCTCTCTTATCATATCTCCTCCTGCGTTAAATGGAACCATGTTTTCTAGCAGTTCCCTTCTTGCCCACAATACTCCGACACCTGTTGGGCCAAGCATCTTGTGAGCTGAGAATGCAAAAAAGTCACAGTCTAGTTTTTGTATGTCTACTTTTAGATGTGGAACAGATTGAGCTCCATCAACTAGTACCCGTACTCCCTTTTGATGGCATTTTTTGATTATCTCTTCAGTCTTGCTTATTGTTCCTAAAACATTTGACATTTGACTAAATGTTACAAGCTTTACCTTTCCAGTATCCAGATATGTATCTAGTTGGTCAAGTATGAGCTCACCATTGTCATCTACTCCAATATATTCAAGTTTGGCTCCTTTTTCTTTTGTCAAGAGTTGCCATGGTACAATGTTGCTGTGATGCTCATATTCAGTTGTTACAACAATGTCATCTTTTTGTACATTTTGTCTTCCCCAAGAATATGCAACAAGGTTGATTGCTTCTGTTGTTCCCCTAACAAAGATCAGTTCTTCACGGTTTTTTACGTTGATGAATTTTGCAACCTTGTCTCTTGTAAGTTCGTATGCCGCAGTTGCTTCTTCTGCAAGCTCATGCACTGCTCTGTGTATGTTAGAATTATAATTAAGATAATAATTGCTAATAGCATCTATTACTTGAATTGGTTTTTGTGTTGTTGCCGCATTGTCAAAATAAACAAGAGGTTTATCTTTGTGAATCTTGCGTTTTAGAATAGGAAAGTCGTTTCTGATGCTTTCTATATTGATTACACTAGTTTGCAAATTTATCCAACCTCAACATAGATCTCATTTTGTTCTATTTTAACATTGTAGGTTTTAAGAGGTACTTCGGCAGGAAGGTTTTGCGGTACTCCTGTCTCAAGATTAAAAGTTGAAAGATGCAAGGGACATGTCACTCCCTCATCACTTAAAATTCCACCTGAGAGATCAGCTTCTGCATGTGTGCATATTCTGTCAGTGGCATATATTTTGCCGTTGAGATTTGCTAAAAGAATTTTTTTATCATCATGATCAAAATCAAGCATCTCACCCTTTTCCAGTTCTTTTGTACTACACGCCTTTATCCATTTTGACAAAAAATTCTCACCTGTATTTGTAATGACTTCCAAAGATGTCTGTTTCACGATATCTTGTCTCCTCAACTTCTAAGAGCTCCTTTAGCTGTTCATCTGATTTTATTGAAAGTTCACGGCCAAGCCATTTTGAGTCTATAAGATATGTAATCCAAGCTCTTATCTGGTATGACATCTTTCGTGAAAGTGGTTCAAGGAATCCTTCAACTATAATTTTTTGTGCATCTGATTTTGAAAGGCATCGTGTACCCAAGTAAAAGAGCTGTTCATCATCAATCTGGGCAACAGAAGCCGCATGTGTTGCCTTGACATCGTTTGTAAATATTTCAAGGCCTGGTATCGAATCAGATTTTGCGCCTTTATCAAGTAAGATAGAGTGACCAGCAAGATAGGATTCTGTATGGTGTGCCTCTTTTTCAATTCTAATCATTCCCTTAAACAATGACTTTGAAGTATCTTTTAATACAGATTTTTCAAGAACTCGTCCAGTAGTTGATTGTGCTATATGTGTCAAGTTGGATGTAATATCAAATGATTGATTCTTGTTTCCAAATACAACCTCTGTGTCTGTTGCATTTGCACCAATTCCGGATAGACAGTTATCAATTTTATATCTAGAAAGAAGCGAACCAAACAATCCAAGATACCAATTCATTCTACCGTCTCGTCCAATGTCTGCTTTTCTTGTGGAAAAGTTTACTGCGTTTTGGTCCATTGCCTGTAATGTAATCAAATCAAGTTCTGTATTCTGGTTCACATTAACATCGAGTAGTTCAAGATATGCCTGTTGTTTTGTGCTCTTTGGTGCGTAAAGCTCTTGTACAATAGAAGCTTTGGAGCTTTCTTCTCCTATTATCACATTGCGAGATATTGTGGAAGTTTGGTCCATTGATAGTGACGAAATCAGGTGAATTGTCTTTTCTAAGACCATGTTTTTGGGAATGTAAATGAAAATTCCTGAATTAAAAAATGCGTTGTTTAGTGCTGTATACTTGTCTGTTTTTGGATCAGTTGATTCTAGTGATTTTTTTATTTTATCAGAATGATCTTTTATCGCATCTTGTATTGAACATATTACCAGTCCCTTTGATTTTAGTTCTGATGGTAAATTTATTTTGTGAATGTTTGTTCCAATTTGTACCACGTGTGGATTGTCTGCAAGCTCGTTCATTCTGTCCTTAACAAAATCTGGAACGGTACTATCTGAGCTAAGTGAGAATGTTACCTCGTCTGTGTTCATCTTGTTTGCATCGCTGTACTTGTTGTACAGTGGTGATATCTCTGAAGGCAATTGTTGGTATATTGCAAAAGAATTTTTCCTGTATTCTTTAAGCCAAGCTGGTTCATTATTTGCGTCAGAGATTTCATCTATGTGATTCTGACCAAGCTTTGATAGAACAAATGATGACATTTCTTAAAATTTGACAGGCTACAGTCTAACCGACAGAGCCATCCATTTCCATTTTTACTAGTCTGTTAAGCTCCACTGCATACTCCATTGGGAGCTCTTTGGTAAACGGCTCGATGAATCCGTTTACAATGAGGGTCAGTGCTTCTTCTTCTGAAAAGCCCCTTGTCATAAGGTAGAAGATCTGCTCGTCCCCTATCTTTCCTACAGTTGCTTCATGTGTAATAGTGGCATCTTCTTGATTAATTTCCATGTATGGGTAAGTATCAGTTTTTGATTCATCATCTAAAAGCAATGCATCACATCTAACAGAAGCTTTTACGTTTGTAGCTCCCTTTGCAACATGAAGCAATCCTCGATATGTGGTTCTTCCATTACTTTTGCTAACAGATTTTGATGTCACTCTAGAAGTGGTGTTTGGTGCCAAGTGCACCATCTTTGCTCCAGTATCTTGGTGCTGGTTTTTTCCTGCAAATGCAACAGACAATGTCTCGCCATGTGCTCGCTGTCCTAGTAGATAGATTCCTGGATATTTCATTGTAAGTTTGCTTCCAATGTTTCCATCAACCCAGTCCACTCTAGCACCTTCATATGCATAAGCTCGCTTTGTAACTAAATTGTAAACATCATTACTCCAGTTCTGAATTGTGGTGTATCTTAGTTTGGCATCTTTGAATGCAATTAATTCTACAACTGCAGAATGTAATGATTCTGAAGAATACACTGGTGCAGTACATCCTTCGATGTAATGTACTTCTGCACCTTCATCTGCAATAATTAATGTTCTTTCAAACTGTCCAATGTTTTCTTTGTTAATTCTAAAGTATGCTTGCAATGGAAGATCTACTTTGACACCTTTTGGAACATAAATAAAAGATCCACCGCTCCAAACTGCACTGTTAAGTGCTGCAAACTTGTTATCCTCTGGAGGAATTACTTTACCAAAATATTTCTTGAATATTTCAGGCTGCTCTTTTAGTGCAGTATCAGTATCAAGGAAAACTACGCCCTTTTTTGCCAGGTCCTCTCTTAGACTATGATAAACAACTTCAGATTCATATTGAGCACCTACGCCCGCAAGAAATTTTTTCTCCGCCTCTGGAATTCCAAGCTTGTCAAAGGTCGCTTTTACATCAGCTGGAACGTTGTCCCAATCTTTTTCTGTCTTTTCAGATGCCCTTGCATAATAGTAAATATTGTTAAAATCGATTTTAGCTAGATCGCCACCCCAATTTGGCATTGGCTTTTTCATGAAAATATCATAAGAACGTAGTCTAAAGTCAAGCATCCATTGTGGTTCGTCTTTTAATTTGCTAATCTCTATAACAGTATCTCTTGTAAGACCCCTCTTGCTTGTATAGACATACATTTCGGTAGAGTCTTTGAAATCATATTTACTATAATCCATATTGAGGTTCTCAGTCGTCATACACGTAAATAACACCGTTATATTATAAAAAACTTCTACAACTCTTACTACTTGTATAGCGGAGTAGGCTAAGCTAAATAGTCCAAGCTAACAAAAACAATTTTTTATTGTTTCAAAAGCCCCAGGTACGGTATGCACATCTGCAACTATTGGTGTTGTTCCAAATTTTTTCAATTCATCTGCAGTAAACGGTCCAATTGCAACAACTTTGGACGTTCTAAGATTTTGTAATAGCGTTTCTTTATCTGCATCCATTAACATGATATCAAAAAATGCATTTACTGATGATGCACTAGTAAAGACAATACCATCCACCTTGTTATTTGCAAACAATTCTCTGAATTCATTCCATTGTGATGTATCACGAAAAGAGCACACATCGTATAGATAAATCTCCTTTACAAGTAACCCAATTTTTTCAAGAAGCTGTGCAAGAAATGGGGTAGAAGCACCACTTCGTGGAATAATGACTTTTTTTCCCTCAGCATTTAATCTTGTAAAGACTTCACCAACACCGACGGAAGAAAACCTGCTTGGCATGTGTGCAACTCTGATTCCTTCAGACTCTAGTGCTGCCTTTGTTTTTGGTCCAACAGCTATCACAGTAGTATTTGCCACTGCAAGTTGGAGTTTTTCATATTTTGAAACTTTTCGTGCTGTATCAAATAAAAGTTTGACTGCTTTTGAGCTCATAAAAACAGAAAAATCTGGATCCTCTTCTTTTATTGCATTAAGAAATTCGTCAACAATTTTTTCACCCTTACTTACAAGTTCGATTGTTGGAAGAGAGATTGGTTTTGCATTTGCATTTGTAATTAACTGTATAAATTCTTCAGAATCTTCTTTGGAACGTGTGATTGCTATTGTTTTACCTGTAATCATTTTCTCCACCCTATTATTTCAGACAGGTTAACTACCTTACCTATTATAATTATAGACGGCGGTCTTATTTTGGCCTGAACTACCTTTTGCGAGATATTTGAGAGATCTCCTTTTATCATTCTATGTTTTGGTGTGGTTCCATTTTGTATTACTGCTACCGGAGTTTTTTTGTCTAGTCCACCCTCTATCAGGTTTTTAGAAATTTTTTCTAATCTTGAAAGCCCCATCATTATTACAATGGTATCTACAGATTTTGCAAGTTTTTTCCATTTGACAGTCTCTTTTGTCTTTTTAGCATCTTCATGTCCCGTAACAAAAACAACTGATGAGGCGTAATCCCTATGTGTAAGCGGTATTCCAGAATATACTGCGGAGCCAATCCCAGATGTGATTCCAGGAATTATTTCATATTTTATCTTGTGAGATCTAAGAAATTCTGCTTCTTCTCCTCCTCTTCCAAAAATAAAAGGATCCCCTCCCTTTAGCCTGACTACATTTTTCTTTGTCCTTGCAAACTTTAGCATCAAGTCGTTTGTAGAATCTTGATGTTTGTAATCATCTCCAACGTCACGTCCGACATAGACTTTTTCTGCGCTTTTTGGTATCATGGATATGATTCCTTTGCTTACCAGTCTATCATAAAGAACCACATCGGCAGATTTTATCACTTCAACAGCTTTTAGTGTGATTAGATTATGGTCACCTGGTCCTGCTCCAACTATGTAGACTTTGCCTGTCATTTTTTATTCCATTCCTCTACTTTTTCTCTCCAATTTTTAGCAAGCTCTGCTATTCCTTTTTTAGCAAGTTCTGTTGCAATTTGCTTTCCAAGCTCTTTTGCTTGCAAAGGGTCTCCAGTTTTTTCCACATTAATTGATTTTCTGCCATCTACCGAATATACTATGACATGTAGTTTTAGCTTGTCCCCAGTCTTTTGTGCTAATGCACCAACAGGGAATCTGCATCCAGAATCAACAAAAATAGAAAGAGATCTTTCAGCTTCTATTGCGTTTCGCGAATCAGGATCTTCAATTGTTTTTAATAATTTGATTAGTTCGTGATTATCTTTTCTTGACACTATTGCAAGTGCACCTTGTCCTGGAGAGGGTGGAAAATCAACTGGAGAGAGCCTTTCAAATTTTACATCCAATCCCAATCTTCCAATTCCTGCTTCAGCAAGAATAACTCCATCAAAATTTCCATCGCCAATCTTTTTGATTCTTGATTCAATATTACCTCGAATTGGTTTAACGACTAGATCAGGCCTTATACGTGAAACTTGGACTGCTCTGCGAAGACTGCTTGTGCCAATTATTGCACCCTTTTTGATTTTTTCTAGCGTATAATTGCCATTAGAAATGAATACGTCGTTTGCAGCTTCTCTTTTTGGAATGCATGCCAAGATTAGATCGTCTGGAAGTTCTGCTGGTACGTCCTTTAAGCTATGTACTGCAAAGTCAACTTTTTTTTCAGCCACTGCTCTATCAATTTCTTTTTCAAATATTCCCTTTTGATTTATGTTAAAAAGAGGTCTTGCATCGGTATCACCTTTAGTTTTTATTGGAATTATTTCAAACTCTGTTTCTTGTGATTTTTTTTTCAGTTCTGATATAACCCATTTTGTCTGGGCAAGTGAAAGTGGGCTTCCTCTGGTTCCTATTGTATACTTCATGTTTTCACCGCTTTGAGGGATTTTTCATATGCTTCTAATGTCTTGTGCAAATCATCAGTAGTATGCGCATAGGATAAAAACACAGTTTCAAATTGTGACGGTGCTACAAATACTCCATTTTTTAAAAGTGTGGTAAATAATCTGTTGAATTTTTTGGCATCAGCTTTTTTTGCAGAACCATAATCCTTTACAGGTTTGTCAGTAAAAAAGATCTGAAACATGGAACTAATAAAATTGATTTGGTGAGGAATCTTCAGATCCGTTGCCAAGTCTTTGATGGCTTTTGCCAGTATGGTACAACTTAACTCAAGTTTAGGATAGATTTTGTTTTTTTCCTTGTTTATTGTCTTTATGGATTCTATTGCTGCAGATACAGAAACTGGGTTGCCAGCATAGGTACTTGCTTGGTATACCTTTCCTTGTGGGGATAACATATTCATTATTTCGTTTTTTCCTCCCACAGCTGCAATGACAAATCCATTTCCCAAAGCCTTGCCAAGTGTTGTCAGATCTGGTTTTATTCCAAAGTATTGTTGTGCACCTCCTGGGGACATCCTAAATCCTGTTACCACTTCATCAAATATCAATGACACATCATGATCTTTTGTGATTTTTCTAACTTCGGCAAGGAATGTTTTTCCAGGTAAAACCAGACCCATGTTTGCTAGAACTGGTTCTATTATTACTCCCGCAACATCTTTTTGTTTTTCAAGTACAGAGTCAAGCTCTTGTGAATTGTTATATTGTACAACAAGTGTATTTTTAGAGACTTCGTCAAGACCTCCTTCTGAAATTGATATTCCGTTATGAGCTGCACCAGAACCTGCCTTTACAAGAACAGAGTCGTGTGCACCATGGTAGCATCCTTCAAATTTTATTATTTTTTTCTTCTTTGTAAAACCTCTGGCAAGTCTTATTGCAGTCATGGTTGCTTCGCTTCCAGTGTTTATTAATCGTATTTTTTCCATTGATGGATAATTTCTTACAATTAATTCCGATAGTTCAACTTCAATATCGGTTGGTGCACAGTAAAGTGTTCCATTTTTTAATTGTGACAAAACTGCAGAAAGTATTTCTTTTCTTCGATGTCCTAAAAGCAGTGCACCGTATCCGTTACAAAAGTCAAGATACCTGTTGCCGTCCACATCCCAGATCACACTACCGTTCGCTTTTTTTACAAAGAACGGATATGGGTCATAGAATCGGACTGGGCTGTTTATTCCTGACGGAATAACCTTTTTTGCCCGTAAAAATAATTTTTTTGAGTTTGACATCAGATAAAGGTAAAACGATTATTATTATAATCTATATGAAAATCGTGACAGGCTATTGTTTTTAATCGTATTTTTCCTTAACAATCAAATTTAAGGAATTGTAAATTTGTTCGTTGTATTGGTTGTGAAGGCTAAAAATGCAATTTAGTGTATTTCACAATTAACTACAGTGTCATGACTTGCGTTGCCCACAGTACAGGTGTTATGTCCATTTCCACCATAAATAATATCTGAACCAGTACCTACTGTGATTCTCTCATTTCCTGAGCCACCCTTTATGATGTTGTTACCATTACCTGCTATAATTGTGTCATCTCCTGTACCTCCAAATATTACATTATCACCATTTCCTGCAATAATACAATCACCAGCTGTACCAGCACGAATAATATCATTACCACCAAGACCTATTATCAAATTAGGAATGTTACTTTTTCCAACTAGAATATCGTCATTGGATGTACCTATTACCAAATTGTAAGATGATACAGATTTACCACATGCTAATACTGTAACTGATTGTGTAAGTGATTTGGAATTACCAAACTTGTCAGAGGCATTCCATTTTACTATTGTTTTACCAAGTAGGAACGATGCAGTAGCATTGTTAGTTATTTTTGGAGATGTATCAATAATTCCAGTAGCTGTTGCCTGTCCAACTTGTATTGGAGTTTCAAATGCAGTAGCATTCACAACTATATCAGTTGGAATGTTTAGTTGTGGAGGAGATCTATCAGCTACAGTTATCTTTTGAGTTGCAGTAGCAGAGTTTCCAGATGTATCAGTAGCTTTCCATGTTACAATGGTTTGTCCAAATGGGAATACTTTGGGAGCATTGTTTGTTATGGTAACTGGATCAATATCGGTTGCTGTTGCATTACCAATCTCTACATGATTACTTGTTGAACTTGTTGCATTAACAACAACATCTTTTGGTACAACTATAGCGGGTGCAGTTGTATCAACAACAGCTACTGTCTGAGTAGCATTTGATATGTTACCAGCTGCGTCTTTTGCTGTCCATAGTACAGAAGTTTTTCCAAGTGGGAATAATTTGGGAGCATTGTTTGTTATGGTAACTGGATCAATATCGGTTGCTGTTGCGTTACCTAGTGATACGATATTATCAGTAAGTGATGTTGCCTCTACTTTGATATCTTTTGGTGTAGTCAATTTTGGAGGAGTTGTATCTCTAACTTGTATTGTCTGAGTGGCATTAGCAGAATTACCTGCTGCATCTACTGCAATCCATGTGACTGTAGTTAATCCAATATGGAATACTTTGGGAGCGTTGTTTGTTATGGTAACTGGATCAATATCGGTTGCTGTTGGAGTACCTAGTGATACAGTGTTATTGTTAAGAGATGTTGCTTCAAACGTTACATCCTTTGGTGTAGTCAATTTTGGAGGAGTTGTATCAACAACAGCTACTGTCTGAGTAGCATTTGATATGTTACCAGCTGCGTCTTTTGCTGTCCATAGTACAGAAGTTTTTCCAAGTGGGAATAATTTGGGAGCGTTGTTGTTTACAGATTGTATTATACCGTTATCTGTCACAGTAGCATTACCCAGAGGTACGTGATTATCGGTCATGGATGTGGCTTCAAATACAACATTTGGCGGTGGAGTCAATTTTGGAGGAGTTGTATCAACTATCTTTACTGTCTGAGTGGCAGTAGCACCATTACCTGCAGCATCTTTTGCAGTCCATGTAATTGTGGTTGTACCTATTGGAAATGTCTTTGGTGCATTATTGGTTACAGATTGTATTATGCCATTATCTGTTACAGTAGCATTACCTAAATTGACTATGTTGTTTGTAGCACTTGTTGCTTCCAATGTGATGTCAGATGGAGCATGAATTATTGGTGGTGTGGTATCTTGAACAGTAACTATCTGTTTTGCAGTGGCTGCATTTCCTGATGCATCTTTAGCATTCCAAGTTACGATTGTCTGGCCTAGTGGAAAGTATGCAGGTGCATCGTTTGTCACGGATAACACTCCAACTGCATCATAAGCTGATGGCAATCCAAGATCAATAGAATTATGATCAGGGCTTTTTGCCTCTACAGTTACATTTGGCGGTGCTGTTAGTGTAGGTGCTGTTGTATCAATTACTGTAATTTTTTGTACTGCCTTTGCGATATTTCCTCCGGAATCTGTTGCAGTCCAAGTTACTATGGTAGTACCAAGCGGGAATTTGGATGGTGCATCGTTAGTAATTGAGCTAATTGTGGTATCGTCTGTTGCTGTTGCCTGACCAATTGAAACTGAAGTTAACATCCCAGATGCTTGAACTGTCATGTCTGCTGGCGCGGTAATCGTAGGAGGTGTTTTATCATTAGGATTTATTTTTGGGATACTGTTTTGTTGTGTCTGATTAGTAGGAGTTGGGTTTTGTGGGGTTGGTGAAGATAAGGAGCCGAATTTCTGGATTCTGTTGTTACTACTGTCTACCACATAGACATTTCCAGCAGAATCAACGGTAACATCTCTTGGATTGTTAAAGAAATCAGGTCCAGTTCCCTGATTTCCCCATGAAGTGAGCAGATTTCCATCCTTATTAATTTCGACAATTTGATTATTGCCAGTATCGGTGATGTAGATATTTCCAGATGAATCAACACTTAATCCAAGTGGTGTCTTAAAGTTTGAACCAGAAGATGCGGAAAAAGTTTTCAAGAAAACACCATCTTGGGTAAACTTTTCAATTCTGTTATTTCCAGAATCTGCTACATAGATACTTCCCTGCGAATCTGCGGTCACACCACGTGGGGAAAGAAATTGACCATTACCAAGTCCGCTCTGTCCAATTGATGTTATGAATTTACCATCAGGTGAAAATTTTGCTATTCTGCTATTTCCGGTGTCAGCAACGTAGACATCTCCACTGGGATCCGTGGCAATTCCCTGTGGCAATAAAAATTGTCCATTGTTACTGCCTTTACTTCCCCATTGAGTTACAAATTTGCCTGTGGTATCAAATTTTTGAATTGTGTTTTGTTCATTATCAACAACATAAACAGAATTTCCGTGAACTGCAATTCCAGATGGGGCCTGAAATTGTCCATTTCCATTACCTTTAGTTCCCCATGTATCTAAGAAATTCCCATTAAAATCAAACTTTTCAACTCGTCTATTACCCAAGTCTGTAACATAGACATTACCAGCCGAGTCCATGGATATTCCCTGTGGAAAAGCAAACTGGCCTAGTTTCCCAAGTCCGTATGAACCCCATTGGGTTGCATATTGAGGAGCAGTAGTTGCACTAGAATATGGAATAAATGTACTAGAAAGTACTATAGCTATAATCCCTATTAGTAGAAGTGGGAAAGTTTTCAACTGGCATAAATTGCAAAATACCAAAAAGTTCTCTAAAGTGAGAAATTATTGCAGTTTTTGTCAATTAAGGTCAATTAGAAGGGTTTGTTGACTTCCCTTGTGAAGGCATAGCTTGCTATAGCAATCATTATTGCCACAAAGCCACAAATTACAGCCACATCAACAGCAATGGAAAAGATTTGGGCCTTTCCTGTCATCATTTCCCTAATTAACAGAACAGAATAAGTCACTGGGTTTAGCTTTGCTACAAAGGCAAGCCAATGTGGTAAAAGTTCCAAGGGAAAAAGAGCAGGACTTAGCATAAAAAGAGGCATTCCAAGAAAATTGATCACCCCCCAAAAGGTTTCTTGTGATTTTGCAGTAGCTGCAACAATAACAGAAATTCCCGAGAACCCAAGCGAAAATGCAATAACAATTAACAGTATTGGAATAATCATCAAATAGCTTGCAATTCCGACACCAAGTGCAAGTGCAATTCCTAAAATAAGACTGGATTGCAATGCTGAAACCAAAGATATCGCAAGCATCTTTCCAACAGCAATAGATGATCTAGAAATTGGAGATGTTAATGCTTTATTCATAAAACCATATCTTCTATCCCATAACGTGTTGACTCCTCCGAAAATGCTGGTAAAAATCGCTGTAAGCATTATCACACCAGGTGCCATGAATTCGATGTAAGAACCGTTGAATCCTACAGATTGTATCAGTGGTCTAGTTCCTGCAAAAGTATTTCCAATCACTATGATCCAGATGGCAGGCTGGATCAATCTTATCAGTATACCGCTTCTAGACTTGCGGTATCGTTTCATCTCTCTCCAAAAAATTGTATAAGTATCTGAAAAAATCAAGCTCGTAATCTCCTCATTTTTTCTCGTTCTTTTTTTTTGTTGTATCCATTACTTTCTTCCCTAAGTTCCCTTCCAGTGTATGATAAAAATACATCATCAAGAGTAGGTTTGGTAAGTGTAATGGATTCTATTTTTATTCCAAGTTTTCCAGCAATCTCAAATATTTTTGGCATTATTTGATCACCACTTGGAGAAAAAAGTGTAACTTGATATCCATCAGCAGCAATATCTTTTACAAGAGGTATTTTTTTTAATTCAGAAAGTAAATCCCCAAGTTTAAGATCAGAATCGACTTCAAAAACCACAACTTCGTTTCCAAGTGCATTTTTGAGCGATTTTGGAGAGTCTGTCACCTTAATTTTTCCATGGTCAATTATGGAAATATTGTCACAGAGTTTGTCAGCTTCCTCCATGTAATGAGTAGTAAGAAAAATAGATATGCCAAATTCTTTGTGAATTTTCCTTATGTAATCCCAAATCTTGTATCTTGTTTGTATATCCAGTCCCAAAGTGGGCTCATCTAGGAAAAGAACTTTGGGTCTGTGTAACAATCCTCCTACAATGTCAAGTCTTTTTCTCATACCGCCCGAATATGTTACCACAGCATCATGTTGCCTATCTGATAGTTCTACAAGGTCTAGGATCTCATCAATTCTTTCATTGACAAAGCTTTTTGGTATGTGGTTTAATCGTGCTTGAAGTTGAAGATTTTCCCTTCCTGTCAAATACTCATCTACCGTAGAATCTTGTTGCACATAACCAATGTTTTGTCGTACTTTTTTTGCCTGTGTTACTACATCAAAACCAGCAACATATGCAATTCCAGATGTTGGTTTTAGCAATGTAGTAAGAATCATAATAGTAGTGCTCTTTCCAGCACCATTTGGTCCTAGAAATCCAAAGATTTCACCCTCTTCTATTTTGATGGAAATCTCGTCAACTGCCTTCAGATCATTTCTATAAATCTTTGAAAGTGATCTTGTTTCTACAGCATACAACAATAAACAAATAATTTTTGGATTATAAATTGGTACCACACAAATCTGGGCAGTACACTGTACAAACATTTGTTAGAACTGTCCTGTTAATTTTTACATCAGAAACCAAAGTCATTCAAACTCAAATTACACTAGAATAGAAAAATAATTTAATGATTTGTTTGTGAAATTATTAAAAAATTAATGAGATTTCTTGTATTCGTCTTTTGCAAGTTTAAGAATTACTTTTTCACCGATTCCCCATATTTCAGATTTTGAGAAAATTCGTGAACCAGTCAATCCTTCAGAGACCTCGATTGATTCAATTTCGTTAGTGTTTTGGTTTTTATTTATTTTTTTTATCTTACCTATTTTGTGACCGTCAATATCAACTACAGGCGTATCCTTTCTCAATGGTGCTGTTCCAAGTAAAACAGATTCATTTGTGAATCTGTCTATATGATTACGCGGTAAAAAGTAGTCTTTGTGGAATCCCTCATGAACTGTAATTCCAGTTACCTGTAATGTATCACAGTCAATTTGCACGTGTTTAACTTTTCCATATTCAATTCCTTCTCTATCTATAACTTTTCTTCCTCTGAATTCATCTGCGTTTAGTTGGTTATCGTTTCTTCCTTGTAGTTCTGTGATCATGCCTAAGATCAATTATTTTGATTTATTGAATAAAGTATCAGAGTTTTCAATCCAAGTGGTTAAATTCTTTAGAACAAAACAAATCCTATGAAACCGCAAGAGACAACTTTTAAGGCAGTACTAATCACAGTTGGGAGAAGGACAGGTAAGGAACATGCTGTAGAATTAAAGGCAGTCTTTTATGATAACAAATTCTATTTTTCAAGGAGAAATTCTCAAAGTGATTGGCTAAAAAACTCACTTGTCAATCCTCAGGTAAAGATACAATATAATGATATGATATTTCCGGGGATTGCATCATTGGTAAATGATGAAAACTTGGCAAAAAAAATTTCGCGCCTAAAGTATTCTGATAAGAGATCTGAAGAATCAAGGGTTGTTTTAGAGGTCATGTTACATGAACAATTGTAGTTACACCACGTCGTTCATGCTCCTGACCTTCACTCATTTCAGATACAATAACTGTAAATGAGATTATGTCGCGTGGTTTACACCCTTGTAAATTCATCTTCAGATGTAGATCAAGCAAATCAAATTCCTGTCCTTCTACAATATCTGATTCATCAATTGAAACATTAGCGGTTGAGCTAATCAAAAAACGTCTGTCCTTTTGGTGCCAACCAAGTTTGACTTTGTAACCTTCACGACCAACGGCTTTAACATTAATGTCTATTATTCCCGGTTTTGCTAAAGTATAACCAGACGAATTATTTACAAAGACACCAATTTGAAAAGGAGTACCCGCTGTGCTTTCTGCCATTTTCTGAATTCCATCATTCATTGCTACGTCTACACCTTTTATTGTCGTAGCTACTTTGGCAATCCATTCGTTTGTTCGTTCTACAGTAGCAAATATCCTATCGCGTCTTTTTTTGTCCTCTTCAGGTGGAAGTTTGTAGTAATCCACCCATGCAATGTAATCATTGCTGATATCTTTGATAAACTGGATGCATGTTACTTTGTAATCTTCTACACTAGATGCCCTTTCTGAGCCTTCATCATAAGGAAGGCCTTCTTTATCTAATGGGAGCATGTTTTTTATTAAAACGCCTTGTAAATAAACCCAATAAATATATGACAAAAATTTAAAATTTTAAATCATGAGCTTTTCAGCAATCACCCAAGATCTTCAAAATGAATTACGCTCAAACATGCCGCAAATAAGATTTCTTTTAAAAAAATCTCCAGCACTGGCATTTACCACAATAAATGAGATCTCAACAAAAGTAGGAAAAAAGTACAATCTAGTACTTTCTATAAATTTCCCAGAACGTGGAAAGATAGAAGATTTTGAATCTTATGGAACAGAAAACATAGGCATGGTAATTGACAGATTTAGAAAGACATTTCCAATTCAAAGGGCATTGATAAAATCAAAGGCCTCTGAAATTTTTGGTAATACACAAATTCAAGATGCATACATGTATGAAGGAAAAGAAGGTGTAAGAGTTGTTTTAGATTCTGGGAGATTAGATGTCTTACCAGCGTCATTACACGTATGGGGCAAGTTTGATAGAAAGGTTATAGAATTTTGTGATTGGCTTTTGGCAAACTGTTATCAACTTAGACCTGGTGTCAAAGGCGCAGAAAGTGAAGTAAGTTCATAAGAATACTGAAGATTTCCAGAAAGATCGTATACTTCGGCTTTTACTGGAAGAGGTAAATTGTCTACTATCCAGAGTTTGTTTTCCTTTTCACCTTCTTTATATGAAATAATGTATGAATCAAGAGAACCAAACTTGAGTGAGACTTTGCTATGATCTGTCACTTTAATTTCTTCCTGTATATCATGGATGTACATATCCCCCCAGATTGCTCCTTTTACTAGATATTTGTTTTCAACAGCAAGATCTCTTACTGAAAAAACTGTCGAGTCCAAGACAGTAAAAAATGGTTTTGCGTTATCTGAAACTTGATTGAAATGATAAACTATGTTTACTGGAACTGTTTGGTTTATTCCCTTGTTTGTGTTTGGATTTATCTGAACAAGAAGTGTTTGATTTCCTGAGCTTTTGGTAGGTAAAAATTCTATCTTTGCAGAAAATTTCGTCGTGTTAGTTGATACATCATATTGCATCACTGGATTGTATTGAGCACCTTTTCCTATATGCCACTGGCTAGCTTCACGTGGAACAACCTCTCCATTTTGTGTTCCTGCAAAATATGTAAACCAAAGTATCCCTATTACACTTGCAGCTATAACACATATCCCAAGCAGTAGCTTGATTGCCATTTACTATCAACCAGTATTACTCATTCTAAAATTTAAAATTAGAAAAGTTTGTCTTAAATTTTGTAAATAGAATAACCATCGATACAACTAGAGCCATAATCATTATAGCGCTGACTGGAAATTCCGGAACAGCGAGTGGAGGTGCCGTTGTAACATCAACTTTGATTAATCCATATAATGTAGGATTGGGAACTGTATTTTCTGGTCCGGTACCAGCAACATATATGATATAATGAGTAGTTGGGGGAGGTTGGTTGATTATAATAGTTCTAAAGTCGGTTCCCACTGGTGCAAATAGAGTACTCTTACCAAGGTCTTCTGCAACTGAACCAATTTTTTTTCCTTTATCATCTACAGTATAGATATCATATTGAATATTTCCAATTTTCTGGTTTGGATCATAGTTTTGTTCAAAGTACAATGACCATTGAACTGGACATCCTTGATGTGGAACTGCTGGAGTATACCTATATTCAATAATCATTGAACTTGTGTCAGCATTTACAGAATTGTGAACTGCAGAGGTATCATCGGTAGGACAAATTCCAGCTCCAGCTATGGCGGAAGAACCTCTATTTAGAAACGGAGGCGGAGTTTGACTATTTCCAGTTTGTAATAATTCAATGTTAAATTGTGGCGGAGGTGTTCCTTGTGTAACGTCTGTATAGACTACTCCCTTTACTGGGAATGGCATGTTAGGGACTATCCAAATTTTATTGTCTACACCTTTGTGCCAACCAACCACCCAAGCTTTGTATGTACCACCCTGAACAGTCACTTGTTCTTGATCAATTGGTCCTACTGATTGACCACCAACTGATCCTGTTCTACCCCATGCTGGATAACTAAAGTCCTTTGGATTTTGAGATGTTGCAAATGCATCAAGCCAAATTATTGTATTTCTGTAAACATTAGTATAATCTGCAATATTTGGATCAGAGTATGTAGGATCTGGAGTTACCATTCCAAACACAGTATGGCCTTTTTGTACATTACTTCCATCAATAGCAAGAAACTGTACATTATAACCACTACTATCACTGGTTTTATTCTGAACCCAAAAATCAAGCTCTATAGGAGTACAGTTATGCCAGTCGGTAAAGCAAACACTGTATCTGTAATAATCACCTACTTTGAGTCCCTCACCAGGATACCAAGTCTCAGCAAATGCAGAATGCAATCCAAGCGGGATTAAAAATAAACTAGCAGAAAATGCTAAAAGAAAATACTTTTGCATTGGCTGTATAAGAAAAAATCCTATAGTTAAATCTTTCAAATAGGCAAATATAATGGCATAATATTATTTTGGATATGTGCGAATGCGAGAAGGTACACATGTATGAAGTTGATTTCAAGTTAGATGGAATGGTTGTTGTACCAACACACAAAAATTGTGGAGTTGCCCTAAATGAAAAACAAGTAGACAAATTCCAAAAAGAATTGGTAAAAACATGGGGCTTTCAGGAAGAAGACGAAAAATAACACTAGTATCTTAAAAATAAAAGAAAAAGGAGTTCTATATCTATCGGAATGTAGCTACCTGAGTCTTACAGGTTGATTGTTTGCAGGTACAATTAGCATCACAATAGCATTCTCCTTGCAGTTGGCAATCGCATTCTACTTTATTTTCTGCGGAAGATTCGCATCCGCATGCTGCATCTGTCATAACTGGGATTTCTCCTACAGGGTTTTAAAGGTTGTCAAAAAATCAATGAATTAGAAAACAGTGTTATGATCTTCAATTTTTTATTATAGTCAGAAGATCGTTTGTTGTTTTTAAGAGAATTGTCGCTTGGCGCTCAACTACCAATGGATCACTTTCCATATCAAGAGCAACTTTGAGCAAATGAGCGTATTCTAAGTTACGGTGCAATGTATCCTTTGTTTTGATTACATTATTTCGATTTATGTAACCAAGGTAAAAGTAACAATCAGAAAGAAGTGAGTTTTGTACCAGATAATCATATTTTTGTTGAATTATTTTTGAATGATTATTTTTTTCGACCATATCAGAAAAACCAATAGTAGACTTTACCATCCTTGAAAGAAGTGATGTTGATGCTCTTTCTATTCCAAGACATTGATGCACAACTGAAAAGCTTTGATTTATCTTATTTTTATCAAATCCACGAATTGTTTCCAACATATGGGTTGGACTAGGCCGCTTTGAATTTATTAAGAATATAGCATCTACAAGAAAATAGGCGGCACATTTTATCCAAACATCTGCCAGAGGATCAGAAGATTTAACAAGTTCTTTTGCTTTTGTTGCATAGACACCTGCATCTACAAGACAATTTTGTATATATGAATTTGAAATTTGTTTACTCTTTGTTTTTATCTTTGTTAGAAACATTCTAAGATTCCATTGTTCATCTATCAAAACTTGCATGTCTTCTAACTGTTTCAAAACACCAACATTAGTTTCAGAGAGTGACCCGTGATGTAATTTTATCATATTTCCATCTATTTCATGTATGGATGGTTCTTCTTGTTTGTCATCAAACACTGTGATATTATACTCACAGCACTGAAAATTAGTGCCGTCATTTCTACATCCACCCAATCCTACTGGAAAATTGAAAAGTGAAAGTTTTTCTGGTAGAATTTTCAAATCCATGTAAATTTCATTTTAATTTTTTGCTATAAAGGATCTAAGCTGTTAAAGTTTACAAATTTATTCAATGACAAAACATTCCTTTAAATTGCTATTCTTTATGGTTTTTAGCAAGCTCCTGTGGTGTAGTCCGGCTAAGCATACCGCCCTCTCAAGGCGGTGATCCCGGGTTCAAATCCCGGCGGGAGCATTTTATTATTTTAAAACAGTTCAAAATTTTTTATTTGAAAATAATTCTAAGTTAAAAAAAGTAAAATAAGCATATTTCAGCTTAAAATCTACGTTCGCCACGGTGTTTTGGTAAACATTCGCGACAATATACCGGTCTTCCTTCTTTTGGTTGGAATGGGACTTGGGTTTCTTTTTTGCAATCCGCACAAGTGGCAGGATACATTTTTCTGTCTGCGTCCATGACTTTTTGGGATTTTTATCCACATAATAACTAATAGTTATCATCCAAAGCCCCAATTGGCATTTTGTACAGCAAATACAGTCTAAAATACTGGCAATTGCCATATTATTTCGATGGTTGGCCCCCAGGATGGCGGTTTTGGTTTTGATGGTGCAAAAAAATATTCTACTTTAGAAAATTCTAGTGCCATATGCGTTCAGTGCCAAGCAGGTCAACATGCCAAATGTATTGCTAAGAACGATTCTAGTGCAACATGTGACTGTGAACGATGTCTGCTTGATTAATTTGCAAAGAAACTTGTAGTATACAAATTTTTATGATATTGTAAAACAACCGAACCGTCAGAATATTCTACAACTGAGAGTCCCCTTATAGAGAAAACCTCACCTGAAAATTCAGATGCAAGTTTTTGTGGCATATCCAATATGGCCTTGTATACATAACCATATTCAGTTGGGCATGTAACTGTCATGGATTGACCGCTTCCATATGCAAGACAATTGTCAAAAGAACCACGTGATAAATTATCATGGTTTTGTGGTAATGGTTGTGGAACGCTAGTTTTCATTGTCTGAGCTTCACTTGTATGACTTTGAAAAAGATCAAAATAATTAGCGGTTGCAAATCCTAAGACAAAAAAGCCAACAATTCCAAATACTAAAAGTGCATTTCGCAAAGGATGTACTTTTTCTGATTTTTGATTGATTTCTTTTTTCTTGCTAGGCATAGGAACAATGACATTAATCTTCATTCCATTTCTTGCCTGAGATGACTCCACATGCAGGCAGTTAGAATGGATTTGTTCCTTTGTTTTAAAACCGCAAATATTGCAAATTCGTTGTGTCATCTTCCTACAGCTTGGGCACAATGAACAGTTTACAAGCGTTCCACCACAAGTTCTACATGATTCATCTGGCATTAGCAACCAAAATTTGTAATGATAATTAAGCAATGCTGAGAATTGGTACTAATGATTCATACTAAAAATTTAAATTCAATAATTGTAAAGCAAGATGAAATTTTTGTCCGTAAATTCCAGAAAAACTATGGATTTACAGTAACTTGAGTTTGTAGTGCGTTTGTGAGAGGAATTGCAGATGCCAAACTATTCCATACAAATACCTGTACAGTATATTGTCCTGATGCATTTGGGACCCAAACCTCTGATACAGTAAATGATTGATTAGAAAGCATGGATGCTGAAAACTGTCCAAGAAATACTGCTCCTCCGTCTTTGTTCAATACTTGTACAACATATGTGAATTTTTGCTCAGATGCAGCATGATTTGTGAGTGTTGATTCAACTCCAATTTGTTGACCAACCTGAAAGCTAGTCAGTTGTTGCCCAAAAGTATTCACCATTTTAGGAGATGTTAATGTGATATCACCAAATGAACCAAGAGCATTTGGTACAATGGATACGATTAATGGAAATAATGCAATGGCTAGATAAATTGGCTTCATTAACGCTACCGTGTTTTGTTTACTATAAAATATTTGCTATACATTCATTCGAATAGATAAAAATCAATTCAGACAGTTATTTTTCTTATGACAATCTCATGTCCTTCATGTACGTGGGAAGAATGATTTACTTTTATCATTTCCCCCATCTTCAAGTCTGAGAAGTATTTTTCATTATATCTACCCAAAGTTTTCTTGCAATTAAAACAGTATATCTCTTTAAACTCCACACAGAGCATTAAGATTTCACATATTTTAAGATAAAGTCAAAATTCTATGGGTGAAATGCCTTGCTGATCTTTGTTTTCATGAAATTGTATTTTTGAGATTTTGTAGTAAATTACTTCCCCACGCCTTTCTATTACAGCAAGGACTGGTTCTTTGCCCATTGTAGTTATTTGTTCTATTTGTTTTTGTAGCAAACCCATTTTTTGGCGTCTTCCCTCATTTAGTCCAAATACTACATATTTTGCTGCCTTTTCACCAAATTGACCTCTCTCATAGACCCTAAAATCAGAACCAAATCCAAATCCGTCTTTTGCGACATAACCTCTAGACCTCAAATCACGATAGATCAGAAATTTTGTAAGTGCATCAACGTCATATTTTACACATTCTTGCATCATAGAGTCAAAATTAACTTGAAGTTTTCCTTTTAGTAGTTTGAGATTACCAGTATACAAAAGATAGAGAGATTCAAATGGTTTGAGAAAAAACTTCTTTTTTATTACTTCTCCAAAGCCTTTCTGTTCTAAACTATGTTGCATGTTTTTATCAATAATCACAGTATGATCCTTGACCAATATTCCTTCAACTTTGGACTCGATATCAGACATCTATTTCACAATAGAAAACATTGGCAATATAACATTACGTACAATAGTTTTCTAAAACAAAGTATAAATCAAAATAATCTATAAAATTAAGCGATTATCAAATTACGGAAAACTATTAACTACTTTTGATTTAATTTACCATATATGTCAAATCATAAAATAATTTATGCGCTAATAGGAATAATCATGATTTCAATTTTTAGCAATTATATTTTATATCAAAAGACGCAGCAATTAGAACAGACAACAGACTATTGCAAAAATCAAAATAATGAAAATTTAGAAAAACTTGCAAAAATCACTCTTGCTCCTAAACAGGTATCAATAGCTCCATTATCTAATAACCAAACCATAACTCAAACAGTATCACATACAAGTAATTACACTTCTAGTGAATCCATAGAAGCTGTTGCAGTAAGACCAGTGTTAGAAAGCAATGGTGTTTTTGAAATTACTACGTATCAGGGTACTGTAATGAAAATCACTGTAGAAATTCGTGGTGGTTCTGGTCTAGTATTGGTTAACACCGCCATTCCCACTGGAGTGGATTTTCAGACCTCGGCTAAAACAGCCGTCATGGTGGCCCAAAAAATCACCAATGTAGATCTGTCAAAGAAAGATGTGATTTTTTCCATATCTTCTGAAAACAATCAAGAACTACAAGCAGTTGACGGAGGAAGTGCTGGTGGCGCAATGACAGTATTACTTTCGTCCGAGATTTTGGGAAAGCCACTAAATGATAAAGTGTTAATGACTGGAACAATAAAAGATGATGGTACCATTGGAAAAATTGGTGGGGTTGCAGAAAAAGCTGATGCGGCAGGTAAATACGGAGCTAAAATATTTCTTGTTCCACAAGGACAGGCAATGGTAGAGATCCAATCATGCAATGAAAAAACAGAAGGGATATTCACCTATAGATCCTGTACTTCGCAAGAAAAATCGCTTTCCCCAATAACCGAAAAGCAATATGGAATGAAAGTCATCGAAGTTAGTAATATAGAACAGGCACTTTCTTATTTCAATTCTATAACCTAATCTCAAATTTTGTTATTGTGTGATTTCCAACTCAAATGCAATCTCACGGTTAAAATATGGGCGTCCAATAATCAATCAAAAGTGTAGTTATGCACGGCGCAAATTATAGAACAGGTAATGGTCAGCCATATACTAGGAAAGAGTACATCAAGGGTAAACCTCAGATAAAAATAGCAAAGTTCTCTGGTGGAAAAAGAGATGATTATGATTATTGTGTGCAACTTTGTTCAAATGAGAAAATGCAGATAAGACACATGGCAATAGAATCAGCAAGACTATCAGCAAATAAAAAAATTGAACAAGTAGCAGGAGAAACAGGTTATTTTTCACAATTACGGGTTTACCCACACATATTGTTAAGAGAAAATAAGATGATTGCAACTGCAGGTGCTGATAGATTGCAAGAAGGTATGAGAGGGGCCTTTGGTAAAGCAGTCAGTCTAGCTGCACGAGTTGACAAGGGTCAAGTCATCATGGAAGCATTTGTGAAAAAGGAACATCTAGAATTCGCAAAAAAAGCACTGCATGGAGCATGTGTAAAGTTACCTATAACACCAACAATTAAAGTAATAAAGATAACACCAATCAAACCTGTATCAGCTTAACTTTAGTGCATTAAGAATATCTTTTTGTCGTTTGTCAAGAATATCCACAAATTCAGAAAATTCTTCAGGGGTAGGATTTCGTTTCAGAATTCGTCTACACTGATAATAAAACGAGTTGTATAATCGTCCTATTGCAATTCCGTAACCAAACGAATCAGAGTGTGTTCCTAATTCTTTTAGCGAATTAATTATTTGTGAAATTTCGTCAGATTTTTCTGCAACCTCTTTGATCTTTTGATTTATTTTTTCTTCTACCTTAGGGTCCACATTTTATCTTAGAGATATGAAGTTAAAAAATAGTATTACCAAACAGTACGCTTTAATAGACTAGAATTTTCTAAATCGATTGAGCGGTTGTAGTACAGCTTGGTTAATATGCGGGATTGCCAATTCCGCGACCCGGGTTCAAATCCCGGCAACCGCATTCAATTATTTCTTTAAACCTTTTTTTATAATTTCTAGTGCGTTTACTACTCTTTCTGGTTTTGGAAGTTGGATCATAAAGACATTTGATTTGCCATATTCAGAACGCGGCGAAGAAAGGGCAAGTAAAGATGATGCTGCAAGAGCTTCGAAGAATTCAAAGAAGTCATTAGCATATAACAATAGTTTTTCAACCATATTGCCTTGTGAAAAATTCAAGGACATATCTACAAACACATGTCCCAAGCCATCTTGAAGTATGTTCAAATTTGTTTCCACAGAAACTGGTTTGCCAGCAATTATTTGCATGATATTATCAAACCTTTTTTCTTCAAGAATGATGCAAGGCACCTTGATTCCATTGTAATCAAACAGAGTTACATCTTTGTGGGTTCTTGTTAAAAGGCGTTCAAATTCGTCGTTTGACATTATTTTTGTTGTATCTTCCTATAAAAAAATATTGCACTTGATTAAATGATATTTACTGTTCTTGCAAGCATCTGTACTTTTTCGTTGTCAGAGGAGCCAATCTTGTGATTAACATACCTGTTGTTAAAATAAAGAAGGTCTACCATCTTAGATTTGTCAACATTAATTATGATTGCAGATTCCGAGCTTGGAAGATTAGAGTTTGTAAGTATTACAAGCTTGTCCACAAGTGCTGAAGATTTTGAAATGTTTGAGATCTCTTCAAAGTTTTTGGCGTGATTTTCATTTATCACAACGGCTATTCCTATTTTTGAGCCATACGGATCTTGATAAACCACGTCAAGTGGATGGTTCTGTTTTTCCAATTTTCCAATGTTTCCCATTTCGTGCGCAAAATTAACAAGATTTGTAACTGCATTTTTTAACTGTGTCCCAGTTGATTCATCCTCACAAGTCCTTCTTATCGATATAAAATCAGATATTGGCATTGCCATTATGCTTCCACGAACTTTTAGACCAGGATATGTGTGCTTTATTGTTTCATCTATAGCAGTTTCATCGATTTTTTCTAAATCAAGCTCTGCTGATTTTTCCATGGCATGATACAGTATGTTTATGATTGAACGCACGCTACGAAATTCTGGAAATTCATCATATAGTACTCGAATTTTCTCATCTAGCTCGTCTTGTATTTTTTGTGTAAATTTACCCTTTTTGTCATTGTGTTTAATGTATTCCAAGACTATTTCCAAAAGTTCTTCCTGAGAGTTCGAACCTACAAGGTCTATCTTGTAGTTTGCCTTCTCTAATCTGTCAAAAACAGATGGGTTTTTGCCTTGAATTTCAGCATAGCCTGAAGGTGTTGAGATAAGCAACACAACAGATGCTGGAAGATGTGCGTTTATGATGCCCTTAACAAACTCTATAGAATCTTGGTTTCCATCAAATTCATCAATTTCATAAAGAACAATTTTACTCAAGAATCTATGAGCTAGTTTTGAAATGGCTGCCATCATACCAAGCAATTCTTCAAGATTTGTAACAGTATCAAACGAATTTGTGATTATATTTTTGATTAAATTTGATTCATAATAATTAAACCACTGTACAAGAAACTTTTTAATATTTTCTACAGAAACAGATGCCTTACCTGAGATTATCTCTTCTACTTTTTGTTTTATTGTCAACCCAGATAGTTTATTCATAAAGGAATAATCAAGTGCTTTTTTAGCAGAATTGTCTCCCTGTTCTGCCCTATCACGCATATACTCTACAAGTTTTGTTCGAAGATGTATAAAAAATTCATTTTCAAATCCTTTGATAATTGCATTGTAGAGACTTGGTATGGTCTTTGGAGATATTGTGGATAAATCAAGAAACGTACAGACAGTATTATGTCTGCTTTGAAGGTTTTTGATATGTAACGCTAAATGTGTCTTACCAGATCCAACATCTTGGATCAATGTAATTACTCTAAAGTCACCATCGTTTGAATCTCGTCCACCAACTTTGTTGCATAATTCTTTAATACATTCTAAAATAGCGGATTTGGCTTCTTTGTGTCTTTTTCCTCCAAGAATTCTTGCATCCTTTTCTGTCGGAGTTGGGCTACTTGGGTACGGGTTATTTTCTAATTGATATGCGTACATCAGACATTCCTCACATAACCATGAACTAGTCCACGCATGATGATTCCTTCCTGGCCACCTGATGATATTTCGTATCTTTCCTTGTGTCTTTCCACAAGTTCAGCTGCCATAGAGTAAAAGTTTTCTGGTGAGATCTTTTTAGAGTCACATATCTTTTTCCTTATATCTGAGAAAGGTGCCCATCCTATAGAAGTTGAAGATTCTGTCAAACGTCTGTCAAATTCAGCCTTAAAATCACTTTCTTGACCTGCAACATTTTGTTGTGGTGTTTTGTTTGCTGTTTCTCCTATGTTGTTGGTATATTCTTTAACTTTAGCCGCCGAGTGACTTTTCCCCATAGCCATACTAAGAACAATCTTGCATTTGGGATCATTTTGAGATAAATATGAAATATAGTTATCTCGCGTCCATAC
This sequence comes from Nitrosopumilaceae archaeon, assembly GCA_035935115.1. Lineage (GTDB taxonomy): Archaea > Thermoproteota > Nitrososphaeria > Nitrososphaerales > Nitrosopumilaceae > TA-20. Next base: position 125,421 of record DASYXK010000002.1, on the reverse strand, counting down.
AAAATATGCTACACCTTTTTTCTCAACAAAAATTTGTTCTGCATCTATTAAATTTTGTAAAATATAATCACAGTTCTTTCCAAAGGTTTTTTTTAATTCTGCCTTTTTGATTCCATTTAAACCTGCAGAAACTATTCTCTCAAGAATCTCCTCACTCATACCATTAATTTCTTGAAATTTTATTTAATACCTAACATAGTCTCGCCCAACAATTTAGTGAAAAATTCTTACCTATATAGATATAGCAAAAATAACAATGGAGATTTCTAAATAATAAGAGTATAAAATTGTCAAGATTTGAGATCATGTATATTATAAAGGAATTTTGATAATTAAACAAAGCAGAATGATGATTGGGTAGTCTGAGACACATGAAGAATTATACCTGGGGTATCTGACTGCTGTAAATAACAATATTTTTTATCCAAAAATCAGGGTTTAATATTTTGAATATAGTTTATTCTTGTTTTGAATCCGAAGTTAAATGATAGTTTTATGTTACTCTTTTTCGAAGTTGAATCCATAGGTACCAACATGTTTGTTCTCTTTCATTCGTTTGTACCTATAGGCACGTTCTGCAAAGTAGATTGCAATAGTTATTGCAAGTGCACCAGCCGCTGCTGCATATGTCTGCCAACCAGCTTCTGACATGCCTTACATAAGATATGCCTATATAATAATTAGCTGTTTTGTGTGAATTTAATATGAAAATTAGCTTGTTAAATATTAATTTACAGATTTTATATTTAAAAAATTCTTTTTTATAAAAATTTTTATGTATGAGTCATGAATCAACCTGATCAGATCTACGAAGTTCAGCCTCAATTTCCATTAAACGTTTTACTCTTTCTTCAACTGGAGGATGTGTCGCAAAAAATCGCGCTATAGTTTGACCCGACATGGCTGGAATTATGAAAAATGCATTCATTCCTTCAATTCGTTTTAGTTCTGGTTTTGGAGCTACTTTTACCTCACCGCTTATTTTCATTAGTGCCCTTGAGAGAAACAAAGGCTGGCCTGTCATATAGGCACCACCGCTATCTGCAGCAAATTCTCGGTATCTGGATATGGCACGTATTATTATAAAACTTAGAAACCATACAATTGCAGCTACAATCAAAACCAAAAATATTCCTCCACCTTGTTGTTGTCTTCCTCCAGAACCATACCCATATCCACCCCACATTGCACCAAACATAGAGGATTGCATGACAAACCATGCAATAGTAGAAAACAGACTTGCCAGAGTGATAACTGTAACGTCTCGATGTTTGATGTGAGTAAGCTCGTGTGATAGTACTCCCTCTAGTTCGTCTTTTTCTAAAATTTTCATAAGACCTGTAGTTACCACAACCACTGAACTTTTTGGTCCCTTTCCTGTGGCAAATGAGTTTGCCACTTCCATATTTACTACTCCTATTCGTGGTTTTGGGATATTCGCTTTTGCAGCAAGTCTTTCAACAATTTCATGCAAAATAGGATATTCCTCTTTTGTGACTAGTTTAGTACCAGTGCTCCAAAGAACTATCCTATCTGAAAAATACCACTGAGCTCCGATCATCAAACCAGCAATTACTGCCATTGGTAATATTCCTAATCCAAAATATAGTGATATGAAGCTAAGAAATGCAAGATAAATTATTGCCAGAACTAGAAAACTAAATGTCATTCTTAACGTTAACTGAATATCAGTTTTGTGCATGATGAAATGGAGATTTTATCGATTTATAATTCGTCCGATTCAATTTTCTGCAGGCGAATTTTATAAGATCAAAGATTAATATCCAAATTTACATTCTTAGTATAGAATGGAAAAATCAGACAAGAATTGGAAAAAAATACTCACACCAGAACAATTTGAAATATGTAGAAACAAGGGTACAGAACATCCATTTTCTGGAAAATACAACGATTGTAAGGAAAAAGGAATTTACAAATGCGTTTGTTGTGGGGTAGATCTGTTTAGTTCTGATACAAAGTTTGATTCAGGTACAGGATGGCCTAGTTTTTGGGAATCCATTAAAAGCAATGTGAAAAGTGAGATGGATACTAGCTATGGCATGTTAAGAATAGAGGTAATATGCAAGAATTGTGGTGCTCATCTAGGTCATGTCTTTGATGATGGCCCAGCACCTACAAACCAGAGGTATTGTATCAACTCGGCTTCGCTCAAACTTGAGAAGAGTTAGGTTGTTTTCCAAGGTCATTCCAAAGTTACCCGACTATTAATAGTACCGTACAGTACGGTATAGTATGTTAACCTGTGAATACTGCCCCAAGCAGTTTATCGAAACCGCAACTGGTTTAGTTCAAAAAACATTCCATGAAGTACTTCATGATCCAGAACTAGTAAACAACTAATTCTGGTTCTTTTTTCTTCAAAAGCCATCATTAAAAACGAACTTTTTTATCGGCTGGTCTTGTTCTAATGTAAAGTGACAAAACATTCTAGCCGCAAAGTACCATCGAATGTTGGAAAAAAAAATTCAAATTCTGATGTTTTGAAAAAAATGAGTTCTATTTCTGATGCGACAAAGACTTTAGCTACAGAAGTAAAATCAATGTCAAAAATTTTTGCGGAGAATCAGAAGATACTCATTTCGCTAAAAACCATGATAGATACAATTGGATCATCGTTAGAACAAATTCAACGATATTCAAGGCAAGTAAATATCTTAGAAGAAGATACACAAAAATTGTTTACTGGATTAAGCCAAGTAAAAGCGCATTCTAATTTAATATCCAAAGTAAACGAGCAGACAAACAAACTTCAAGACCAAGTCAACAAGATACGTGAAAAACAAGAATCCATGCCTGATGCTAACAAATTAATGCAAAGTGTTGCTGACAGCCTTGATTCAATTCGTAACAATACAAAAATGATAATGAATGTAGCTGAAAAAACAGAAAAAATAAGAGATGAAATTAAACAGGTAGCAGTAAAAACAGAAAACGTATCACGTCTAGAAGAAAACATTGCAAACTTGAAAGTAAACATAGATTCGGTGGTCTCAAAAACAGAGCCTCTCCTCAATTTAAATTCTGATATAAGAGATGTAGGAATAGAACTTGGTTCATTAGTTAGAAAGACAGATTCTCTTGCTGCTCTGGGAGGAGACATTAAAAATGTAGGAATGGAATTTGTCAATTTTAGGGAAAACATACTTGGAAAAACAAAACAAATAGATGAAAAAATGACCGACTTGGCAGAAATGTTAAACAGTAATGTAGCCTCGACATCAGAATTTCATAAAAAGACGAATGAAATCTACAAAGAACTACAAGATATTCGTAACATTACTCATAAGACATCCCAGAATACGTCACGTGAAGTAATAGGACTATTGCGGCTATCAGAGTTCCAGTCAAACGTACGTATGCATTCAGAGTCAAAATATGGAACTTTAGATGATCTTGAAAAAATGATTAATCAAACAGTAGACATGGCAAATCTATTCGATAGGCTTTCTATCGAGTCTGAAAAGAAAATGCCGCTTCCACAAGAAGTAAAGCAGTGGTCTGTAGCAAAAATACTTGATTGTGCAGATAGATGGGAAATTAGATTTACCGATGTGTTTAGACTTTTAATAAATCAGCTAGGCTCAGATCTTGTAAAAGAATCTTTGAGACTTGAACAGGTTAGAGATTTGTTTGGAATTCGTGCAGTCGACGAAGTAAGGCATGAGCTCAATATCCAATAATCCTAAACTTCATCAGCCATTTCATATGATTTTAGACGTTCTTTCTTTCGTTTTATTATGGCAAAAATTCCTATGATTGCAGCAATCCATACAGAGCTAAACACAACATTAGAGAAGCTTACGTACATGTATGGAATTGCATCCAGCAAGTTAGCATCTATTGCTTGAGTCATAAGATGTACATTTTGCATGCCAGTATTGAAATCAGCAGTATTTTGTGATGAAGTAGAAATCTTATCTACAGTATTTACCATAGTACTCAGGTCTTTTTGAATCAAACCAAAGTCAGTTGAGTCTGTTGGAAATATCCAAACAGGATTACCTTGTTTTGGCAATAATACTTCGATAGTTCTTAGATCCGTCATCACTTGCTGCGGATCAGATGTTGCTTGAATTCTAACTAAAAGTCCTCTTGATTCCTCCAAAGGATAAACAGAGTTCTGGTATCCTTCAAATGCAGCTACAACTCCAAATATGATAAATCCCATAATCCCAACCAATGCAAGTTTGTAGTATCCATTTGCCATTTTCTCTGCCTTTGTTACCTTGTGTAGTTTTTGCGATTTACTCTTTTTAAATGTTGAATGAGATACGCTAAGATAAGAAATGTAGAAGAATCCTAATGCTTGAATACCAAGTATAGGTACGAATACAGGATTATTTGAAAAAATTGCTACAAAGATGGCAATTATTCCATAAATGCCAAAAAATATCTCAAGTAAAGTAGTTTTTGTAAAAGGCAGGTTGTAGGCCTTGTCTCTCCAGTCATCTGTCTTGTTTACAATACCATATTTTGGAGTTCGTAGAAATTCATTTTTCTTTCCAAATAATGCATCAAATACAGCTACAGTATTGTTTACTGACATGCCAGCAGAATAAATTACGAGATAAAGATATGCTAGTGCTTTTGATTTCCAGCTTTTTCCCCACAAGTCACGTATTATCATTAGGTATCCTAGAGGTCCAATGGCAAAATATGCCGCAATTGTAAGTAATGGGAGTGTACTGACAATGTAGATGTTAATTTTTGCTGCCAAAAGTATAGGCATTATAAGAAATTGTATAAGCATTAGAGGATGAACAATGTGTCTTGTCAGTTGAACAAACGCTTGAATTTTTGTATCAATTGGAATTTTTTTAATTGCAATATCTCCAAGTAATTTAACTGCACATTGCATGGAGCCTTTTGCCCACCTAAACTGCTGTCTTTTTGCCGCATTCATCTGTACTGGAAGCTCGGCATCTACAACAATTTCAGGCAAAAAGACACACTTCCATCCCTTCATTTGAGCACGGTAGCTCAGATCTAAATCCTCAACAAGTGTTGCAGTGTGCCACCCACCAGAATCATCAATGCATTCTTTTCTCCAAATTCCTGCAGTACCATTGAAATTCATGAAAAGATGTGAGTTACTCTTTGCTTTTTGTTCTATGAGAAAATGAAAGTCTAAGCTTAGGGCCTGCGCTTTTGTAAGTGCAGAGTATGCTTCATTTACATGCCCCCATCTGCATTGGACAAAGCCTATTTCAGGCTCACAAAAATAAGGTATTGCTTTTTTCAAAAACCAGGAAGGCGGAATAAAATCAGCATCAAATATTGCTACAAAACTTCCTTTGACATACTTCATTGCGTTTCGAAGTGCACCAGCTTTGTAACCATTTCTTTTTTCCCTTCGTATATGTGAAATATCAAATCCTTTCTTTTGATAACCTACAACAAGATCTTCTAAAATGTCATAAGTATCATCATCAGAATCATCCAGTACTTGGATATTCATTTTTTCTTTTGGGTAATCCATAGCACATACTGCATTAACAAGTCTTGCCGCAACATATCTTTCATTGTAAATTGGTAGTTGGATTGTAACTGTCGGTGTATCAGTTAGATTAGTTTTTTGTGATTTGTGTTTTTGTTTTGAAAGAAAAACAAGATAATAGAAATTGCATGTGTAGAACGTAATCAAAATGGCAATCCCTATAAACACACTGAACAGAAATTCTGTTAATGGGTTTGGGAAGGTATGTATTAACATAAACCCTCTACCCTTAGAAACTAAAAATTGTATTTATAGTTGTATGGATAGGAAGGCACTATCCTTTATTTGATATTTTTATAGCTTGTACAGGACATACGTTTTCACAAGCAAGACAGAATATGCAATCTGATTCTCGTGCCATCAAGGGTTTCTTCTCAGAAGATGGATTTCCAGGGAATTCAGCCCATTCGTATACCTTTACTGGACATGCATCAATACAAGCTCCGTCGCCAATACAAATATCAAAATCAACAGAAACATACTCACCCCAAATACCTAATACCTCATTACCCTTTCTTGGACCGAAAATCTTAATTTTATTTCCACTAGAAGTTGCAGTAAATGTTTCACTTACCTTTAGCTTTGTCTTGAATCCCACATCAATTGGACCGGGTTTTGCCCCACTACTAACCTCTGGCTCTGCTTCTGTTTGTACAGCTTGTCCTGATGGTGGCGAAGCTGGTTTTGGTTTTGGCTTTGCGTTTGGCACAATTTGTGCAAGAGGAGTCATCGCTTCCAATTCTTTCAAGGCCTCTTCTTGAGAAAGCTTTTTTGTCTTGACCAAGTATTCTGTCATTTTATCTGCAAGAACAGTATTACGTAGTATAGTATCAATAATCATTTTTGCATTAGTGTCTGCTTTTTTTCTATAATCTTTGACCCAAAGAGCATCGCCATACTTTTCAACTGGATAAATTTGATAGATCATATCTACAACTTCTCCTGTAACAACTTCTACTTGGATCTGAAGTTCGATCTGTTTGTAACTTGGTGCATCTGGATCTGGCATGTTCTCTTCCTTCCAATAGTATGTTGCATATATCCTGTCAGCAAATGCATCCATCACAAAGGTTTTCTTTAAACCGGTAACAATAGAATCAATTTCATACTGATCTTCTAGTTTTATTGGTAGTCTGTAAATACCTAGTTTGTAGCTGTGTAATGGATAGATACCTCGTTTAGCGGTAGTAGATTGCACGGTGTAGACTTTGTCTTTTAGCAGAAGAGACATCTACTGGTGTTATTTTCAAAAGTCTTTAAAAATGCTTCTTAGTCAGGACAGGTTTCTTCCCTTATCTTTCTGTATCGCTGCTCCATTTCTTGTGCAAATGAAAATACCTTGTCAAAAGCATAATCTTTTTTTGGAAAGAACCAACGGATTCCTACTTTGTGACCAATACCATCCATATCATATATCATGCCTTTTTCTGCCTCTACATTGTATTTTTCATCAATTGATCGCTCCTGCACTGTAAGACCACTTTTTGTTTTATCCTCCAATATAATGGAATCAGTACCATCTCGTATGAAATAGAAAATCCCTTTCTTTAACAATGGAAGTTCTTGGCTCAATTCTTACTTTTCAACTGGATTCCCGATCATGTTACCCCATTCAGTCCATGAACCATCATAGTTTCTTACTTGTGGATATCCTAGTAGATATTTGAGGACAAACCACGAATGAGAAGATCTTTCTCCAATTCTACAATAGCATATTACATCCTTGTCTGGCATTACACCTTTTGATTCGTAGATCTGTTTTAGATCGTTTACGGATTTGAAAGTGCCATCTGCATCGTTTACTGCAGTAGCCCAAGGAATATTATTTGCTTTAGGAATGTGGCCGCCTCTTTGTGCATGCTCTATTGGATATTCCGGTGGAGCTGTTATTTCACCTGTAAATTCTTTTGGAGATCGTACATCAACTAGTACGGTATCCTGTCTATCAATTGCTCTTCTAACATCAAATAGATATGCTCTTAGTCCCTCATCAGGTGGAAGTGATACATATTTTGTTTTTTGAATTTGTGGTTCATCTTTTGTATATGGTTTCTTTTCTAGTTCCCATTTTTTTCTACCACCATTCATTAGTTTGACATTTTTGTGTCCATAATACTTGAAAATCCAAAACACAAAGGCGGCAAACCAATTGTTAAAATCACCATATAAGATAACTTCAGATTCTGGAGTAATGCCGTTTCTTGCCATAAGGTCTTCAAATTGGATTTTACTTATGATGTCTCTTCTTATTGGATCATTTATGTCACGTTTCCACCAGATCAGACTGGCACCTTTGATATGGCCTTGTTTATATCCATTTTCTGGATCATAGTCAACTTCTACAATGTTAATCGATTTATTTGAGATATTTTTTGATACCCATTCAGTATCTGTTAAAACATTTGGATTTGCATAACTCATTTTCTTCCAGAATGAGTTACCATGAGAGGTCCTTATATTTTATCCTCATCAGATGCTTTTTATGTGAAAATAGAATACCACTTTCCGCTTGAATCTTAATAGAGTAGCTGTAGTAAGCAAGGTTGGTTCAAAAGAATCAGAGGATGCTGCCAAAAAAGTGGCAAAGAAACTGCTTGCAAAAAAATCTCAAGTTTTTACCATTTCTCCAGTAGAGGTAGAAGGCGCAAAAAAAGTAGGCGATTTAGAAGAATTAAAGGATGCAAAGCTTGACTTGACCATAACTCTTGGTGGCGATGGTACAACTTTACGTACCTTCAGATATTTAGAAAACGAGGTTCCAAATTTGGCTATAAACGTAGGTGGAAACAGAGGCATATTATCTGAAATTACAATGTCAGAGATTGATGCTGCCATAAACCAAATACTTTCAGATAATATTTTTCTTGACAAGCGAATCAGAGTTGTTGCTTCATGTAATGGCCAAGACTTTCCACCTGCCCTAAATGAGATCTTCATAAACAGGCAAAATCTTACAAAGACTTCCCTTTTTGAAATTAGATTTCAGAACGATACAGTTACACAAAAAATGGATGGTGTGATAATTGCAACACCTAGCGGTTCTACTGGACATTCTTATTCTCTTGGCGGTCCAATATTGCACGAAAGTTTGGATGTATTGATAATTACACCAGTTGCACCAGTAAACAAATTACCATCACTAGTTGTCCCAGATGAAAAAATAGAGATACTTAGTTCTCACGATTCTAACATCATCATGGATGCCCAAGTGATAAAACCAGCAAGATACGATGATGTAATAACCATAAAAAAATACAAAAAACAAGCAGTATTTGTAAGAATCAAAAAGCGCGGTCTAAGACAGATGAGCAAGCTTGGTTTCTAGAATTTTAGATGCAAGTGCTTTTTATGCTGGTATTCCTTTTGCCTCACAAGAGAAAAGCTATACGACGCCTGTTGTTTTTGATGAGATAAAACACATCAAGAAAAATCATGATGCATTAAATATACTTGTTGAAACAAAAAGATTAGAGATTATCGATCCTGAAAAGGAATACATTACTAAAGTATCGGCAAAAGCAAGGGAAGTTGGAGATTTTCAAAATCTTTCCAAAGGAGATATTTCTGTGATTGCACTGTGTTTACAGATAAACGGAGAACTAATTACTGATGATTATGCAATATCAAATACCGCCAAACAGCTCAACCTCAAAGTCATTCCTATCATGACTAAAGGTATTACAGAGATAAAGGATTGGGTTTATTTTTGTCCCGGATGTGAAAAAATCTTTTCAAAGACATCACAGTGTCCTATTTGTGGAAGTAATCTTAGTCGTAGATCAACCAAGAGGAAGTCTTCTTCCAGCCCAATCAGCAAATGAACCATCGTATAATCGAACATTTTCATATCCTGCAATCTTTAGTTGTGTAAAAACATATGCGGCTCTATGCCCAAGTGCACAATAACAAACCACTTCCTTGTCCTTTGGAATTTTCTGTTCTTCAAAAAATTTTTCCATTTCTCCTTTTTCTTTGAAAAGAAATCCTTGTTGTCCCATACCATCTGTAAATGGAATTAAAATAGAATTAGGAATCCTTCCTGCCATAAATTCTTGCAGTGCGTGCATCTATGATTACATTAGTATCAATTTTTTTACTAATTCTTCAGTTTCGATTCTCAGATTTGTATTTATTTTTGGAACAAATGTGGTTGATTTTATTGTAGGTATGTCACGAGTAACAGCTAGTCCTTTTTTATGCCATCCTCTAATACCAATATCCAAAATTTTTGTTTTATCATGATCAAAATAAAGCAGCGTCCATGCAATTCTTGCTGATGAGGGATCCATATAATCACCATAAATTATAACAGTCTTGGCATCATCAATTCCAATAGAGCCAAAAAGGTTTGCAGTTTTGGTTGCATCAAAAACCAAATTGGCACCATACTGATTTGATATTATTACTTTTTCAACACCAAGTGGTTGAGAATTTGGTATGTGTGCATAGGAATACGCCACACTACAGCGAGAATCAAGGATCACAATATTAGGATCATCGAGGTGTTCAACAAGCCACGTGTGTGAAACAATCATTTCATTCGTTTACAAAGTTAGATATTTGAATGTGTATTAGATATCATGTAATGTTTTTTGGTCCACTTTTTTCTTTGATTTGTTTTCTGCATCAAGCATTTTTCTTATCCTAAGAGCTCTTGATTCTCCCATGCCTTTAATTTTTGAAAGCTCGGTATATGATGCCTTTAGTGTGTTAGTTGGAGATCCGAATCTTTCTAGCATGCGAGTTGCTAATTTTTCTCCTACTCCAGGCAGACTACAAAGAACAGATAGTTGCTGTTTTTGTAAATCATCTGATTTTTTTATTTTTTTCAAAAATGGGCCTTTTTTATTTTCCTGTCTTGTGCACATAGCTATCAAAAGCTTTGCTGTATGTGATGCACTTGGTGTTGGAATGATTGGAATCTTAAAATCTAAAACAACTGATGAGATTGCACCATAGAAAACAAGGGGATTCTCAGTAAGTTCTTCAATTTGATCCACATTACCTTCCATCAAGATAATTGGATGTTCAAAGTGTTCTTTTAGTCTGTTACATTGATCAAATAATCTTCCATCAAAAACAGATGAGATAAAATCTTGAATACTTTTTCTTTCTACTATGGTTTCAGGAGCCACAATATAATCACCCACTGATAGATTTTTGAGTTCAATGTTCACCCCAACTGCTCGAAGAAGATCAGGAATTCCACTTTTCTTCTCCCTCTCATCAATTATCATCCGCAGATCATTTATCTTCATCATATAACATTTACAGGGTTTGTTAATATTTTATTTGGGAGTATCTGTTTTTGGTTGACCGTCAGATGGCCCACGCAACATTTCCTTTATCTTGGTCTCTGCTTCCTTGAGATTTTCTTTAACACGTGTTTCTTGTTTTGATAATACCGTAATGCGAGTGTTAGCAAGTTCTTTTTTTTCTTCCAGTTCTGCAATAAGAGTTGCTTTTGTTGATTTTATTAGTATGGAACCTGCGTTTTTGAAAACAGCGTCATTATCATCTGCTTTTTTGAGAATTTCAAGTGCTCTTTCTGTCTCAAGTTGCTCCATCTCCAAGTGTTGTTTTTGTCCCATGATGGATTGGAGGTTTTGTTGTAGTTGTTGTAATCTTCCAACTTGTTCTTGTAACCACGGTGGAATTTGTTGCTCACCAGAAGACATGTTAGATTCACGATTTGATTTGCTTATATTTTTACCGATTCGATAGAATCGTTGCTTGCCTGTACAAGACGCAACGTAGAATTCAGATTTGCACGCAAATGTGAAAGCTCTTGTGCATCAATTAAGATTGTAATTTTTTTATCAAAAGACATTATTGTTTTTGTGGGAGTTTCAGCTGAGAATTTGTTGTCTGTTTGAATTGAGTCAAAAATGGATTTTGTTTTTTCTTTAGCAAAAATTTCTATCTTGGCATTATACCTTGACATCATATGCCATTCCAGCTATTTTAAAGCCACATTTTTTGCATGCCCATATCCCTACTGCAACGCGCCCAAACTTGGTGGAACCGCATTCAACACATCTTCGCTTTGCTTTCAAAAGTCTATGAACTGCAGTAAATTTTTTGCGTGGTTTTAAACCATACTTTGCACCAAGTCCCTTTAATGAAGAGCTTTTACTTTTAACCATTTTACATCAGTTTCTCAAGTTGCTTCCTTATTTTTGTTCCCACAGAAAGTGCAATTTCTGAGCATCTTACCACTTGCTCCAAGGTAAAGCCATCAATTCCTCCCTTTTGAATTGCACAGATATTTCCCTCAGTATTTGTTGTAATTGTCAATCTTGCATCCATGCAAGCTTCTTCTTCTGATGATGGGTCTACGATAATATGATCTCCAATTCTTGCCATTGTAACAGATACCGGAATTGTTTTTACAGGAGGCTTTGAAGTTACACCTTCTATTAGAACTGGAGCCTCATCTTTGATTTCATATTTTGGAACAGTACATGACAGAAGGGCTGCAACAGACGCATATGAACATGCATCAAAGAGATTTCCGCCTGCATCAGTTACACTGCTATCGATAAAAATTCCAATTACTGATTTATTCTCGATAAGAACCAGTTGGTGTAAGTCAAGCATCTCAGTTTCCCTGATTCCTCGATCAACAACTCTTGCTAGTTCTATTACTTCTTCAGAAGGAGGACCTGGCTCTGCATTGGGATCTGCAAGCGGAAGAATTTCTGCAGTGCAAATCAGTATTCCTTTATCACCAAGATCTGGAAATGGTTTATCTGGTTGAATCTTTACTCCTGTGACAATCTCGGTATCTCCAAGCCTTACTCTTGCAGAACCGTTTGCTTTTGGAATTACTCCTACATCAATTGAGAGAGGCCGTTGATCTTCAAGACCTCTACCATCTAGTCTTTTTCCTTCTTTTAGGAGTTCTAAGATTTGTTCTCTTTTTAGTTGTGCAAGTATAACTGAATTAGCCATGCCTATTGTATCCCATTTGTAAAGTACTTGTCCATTAGTGCTTTTCTTTGCATTTCATAAACTAGTTTACAGCCATTTATTCCAGTTTGAACACATTTTTGATACTCAGACGGAGATAAGATTCCATCAAGTTGCATTAGAGTAATTTTTCCAAGATTTGGCATATATGCAATTGGCATATCGGCCTGTCCTTCCTGGTCTTCTTCATTATTAATATCCAAAACTATTTGATCAGCTACTTTTCCTGCCGCACATGCAGAAACCAGATCACGCATGGGTATTCCCGCATCTGCTAAAGCAACAGATGCTGCATCCAGTGCAGCACATCTAGTACCTCCATCAGCCTGAAGCACTTCAATAAAAACATCTACTACTGTTCTAGGAAAGTCCTTTAGTATTACAGCAGGCAATAATGCCTCTTTGATTACTTTGGAGATCTCTATTTCTCTTCTTGAAGGGGCCGGATTTTTTCTTTCTGTAACAGAAAAGGGAGACATATGATATCGACAACGCAAAATTCCAGAATCTTGATTTGCCATGTGTTTTGGATGAACATCACGTGGTCCAAAAATGCCAGCAAGAATTTTGTTTTTACCAAATTCTATGTATGCAGAACCATCTGCATTTTTTAAAACTCCCACTTTGATAGATATATTTCTTAATTGATCTACCCTTCTTCCATCACATCTAATTCCATTTTCATTCATTAATTGTGTCATTATTATCACCAAGTTCTACCCCAAGCATGGATTTGACTCTTTCAGTCAAGTTCGGCATGTGTGCTTGGGCATCAACCACTCTGATTGCTTCTATCGCCTTTAATAATCCATCTGGATCTTCAGATGAAACTACCACCCAACCATTTTGTCCAATTGTAATCATTGCTTTTGTGGCCATCTCAATTGTTTGGATCATAGAGCCCCGTTTTCCAATGAGTCTTGGAACTTTACTAGGAGAAATCTCTATTAGCTCTCCTGATTCGATTTTTCCAAGATCTCTGTCCTGTACAGTAAGCAACGGATCACGCGATCTATCAAAATTAGCAACTCGTGCTGCAACCAAGTCCCCTTTGTCAAGTCTTTCTTTAAGCTCATCTTTGGTTGGAGAATAGTCTCTGCCAAAAACATCTTGAGCTGGTAAAAATCCTACAAAACACGAGTTAATATCAAATTCCCATGATAACGATGAATGTCCTATTACTTTGCCTATAATCAAGTCATTTGTTTTTGGCATGTATATTCCTGTAAGTGGAATGACTCGTACAGCGTTATCAAAAATTTCAGAAATACCTACACTTGTAGAAATAATTCGATCTCCTTCTTGGTAGACATTTTGTTCTGGTCTAAATGGTCCAGTTGTTATAACGTCGCCAGGAATTACGTATCTTCTTTTTGTTTCCATCATTTCGCGACCTCAACAGAAGCAGAACCTTTTGTTATTGATCCCAATCTATCTATCACATTTGCTCTTGCTGCAGCCGGTATATCTAGTATTACTTTAAGAGAGCCATTAGCTTGCCATTCTTCTTTTTTTAAAGACCCTACAGATTTTAAAACTGAATAAGATTGTGCAGCAAATTGTGCTGGTACCAGAATTTCAAGAAGCATATTTTCTGATTTTAACGGTATGATGGAACGTAGTTGTTCAACAATATCTTTTGTTTGCTCGTCTACATTTTTGAATGGATCAACTGAGATTCGTGCATCATCCATAGCCTGTTCTATTCTAAGTGGCGGATGTGGAAGATGAGATCTGGGATCGACGAAGTTTTTGGCAATGAATTCTACAATTTGTTTACGTTTTTCTGAAACCATCTTTCGTCTTTGATCTGTTGTTAGGTTAAGATCACCTTTTTGAAGAATTATAGTCGCAATTGTAGTTTGATCTGTTGTTTTGAATGCTTTCATCAGTTTTTCAGTCGATGCCCGTGTGCCCTTGTTAGAATCTGAATAAATCTCCTCAGAGATCATTATAGATGAAATGTCTTTCTTTTTTCCCAACTTGAAATCAAGTGCTGGGTCTGGCTTTACAAGAATCTCAAATTTTTCTCCTTCAACTGCAAATCTGACTATAGATGGCTTGTCCATAATTGTGATATTCAACTTTGGTATTTATCTATACGGAAAAACTCGCTAGATTTTTATTTGGACTATCGATTGTTTTCTCTAAGGTTTGACTTCTTTAGAGATTATTGAGCAAAATGAACGGAAGATTGTTGTTAAATTAAAGAATGTACCATTACAATATGCAAATGCATTAAGAAGGATTTGCCTTACTGGAGTGCCTGTTTTTGCCATCGATGACGTAGTGATAATTGAAAATTCTTCTGTCCTTGCAGATGAGGGTGTAGCCCATAGACTTGCAATGATTCCAATAAAGACAGACTTAACAAGGTTTGTTGAAGCATCAAATTGCGATTGCCACAGTGAAGTTGGTTGTTCTCGTTGCAGAGTAATGTTAATGATCGATGCAGGCTCTGCAGATACTACTAGAACCGTTACATCAGCTGAACTTACCTCAGAGGACGAAGTTGTAAAACCAGTTAGCGATAAGATTCCAATCATTGAACTTGCACCAAATCAAAAGTTAAAGCTTGAAGCATATGCAAGATTAGGAAGGGGTACTGAGCATGCAAAATGGAATTCTGCAACAGTTTCAGTGTTAACAGAAACTGGAAACCCTGAAGATCACATCCTAACTATAGAAACAACAGGTGCACTAACGCCAGCTCAAATAGTATCAGTTGGAGTAGAAGAGCTTGCAAAAAGACTAGATGGCTTCAAGCAAGTAATTTCTACCCTTGGCTGAGCATGCATTATATTTGGGTTAAAAAAGGCAATATTACAAATGACCAACCAAGTTGTTATACAAATGGTAAAGGAACTCAAAGGGGCATCAAAGAAAAACAATGCTCCAATATGGTCAAGATTAGCAGAACTTGCACTCAAACCATCTAGTGCTAGAAGAACGGTCAATATTGGTCAGATAGATAAATTTGTAAAAGACAATGACATAATTGTTGTTCCAGGAAAAGTACTTGGAACCGGTTACCTTTCACATAAAATAACACTTTGTTCATTTTCTATTTCTACTTCTGGTGCAAAAAAGATTCTAGACTCTGGTGGAAAGATTCTCAACTTTACTGATCTAATAAAAAGTCATCCAACAGGAAAAGGAGTGATAATAATTGGCTAAACAACAAATCCAAACAAAGACCGAAGTCAAACAAGTTCAGAATATCATAGTGGATGGAACAAACATGATTGCAGGAAGACTATGTTCACATGTAGCAAAACTCTTGATTAATGGAAATAGAGTATCAATTGTAAACACTGAGAATGTCATGTTAAGTGGTGACAGAGATGCCATCATAAAATCGTACAGAAAATTTTTAGAGATTGCAAGTATCAACAATCCAAAGTTTGGTCCATTTCACCCAAGAAGACCAGATACCATGATAACCAAGATGGTAAGAGGTATGTTACCAAAAAAACCATCTGGAATAACTGCATTCAAAAGACTAAGAGCGTACTTGGGTGTACCAAACGAGCTTAAATCAATGACAACTACACAATTTGAGGATGCAAAGATTAGAAAAGCTTCTCCATACTATACCAGTATGGGAGATCTTGGGAGAATGGTAGGGTGGCACGAATAATGGTTACTAGAGTAGAAAGTTATTTTGCATCAAGAAAATCTGCAAGAGCACATGTTCACATTTCAAAAGGAGTAGGCATGGTTAGAGTAAACAACACTCCAGTAGAGATGGTTCAACAAGAAACCGCACGAGAGATAATGCTTGCACCACTAGAGGTTGCTGGAGATTTAAGAGATAAAATTGATCTTTTCGTTAGAGTAAGCGGCGGTGGTTTCATGGGACAGGCCTATGCATCTTCTGTAGCTATATCAAGAGCAATGACAGGTTGGACAAAATCAAAGAAAGAACCAAAAGATCATCCATTTACAAAAACAATTCGTGAGGATCTTAAAAAGCGCCTTACTGATTTTGATAAACATCTTCTAAGCGGAGACGATAGGCGAAAGGAACCCAAAAAGTTTGGTGGGCCTAGTGCCAGAAGAAGAAAGCAGAAATCATACAGATAAGATTTGAAAGCTGTAATTTTGGCCGGTGGACGGGGTACAAGGGGTAAACCATTTACAGATTATTTTCCAAAGGCAATGATCCCAATAGAGGGAAAACCTCTCATAGATCACATAGTACAGTATGTTTCTTCTTTTGGTTTTATCGATGAAATAATTATTCTTGCAGACTATCACGGAATTGGCAGTCAAATACAGAGCTATTTTGAAAATAGAGCAACCAAGAAAAAAATAAGATTTGTTCAAGATTCTCAAAGTGGTACCGGTGGTGATCTTGTTCACCTATCTAGTCTTTTGGGAAAAAATTCTGAATTTCTATTATGGTTTGTAGACAACCTTACTCCTATTGATCTTGGAAAGATGTTAAAATTCTACAAGAAAAAGAAAAGCATCGCTTGTGTTGCTACAAGGGGGTATAGAAAAGAGGAAACAGGATATGCTTATGTAAAAGATGGTCTGATTTTAGAATTCAAAGAGAAACCAATTATCAAGTTATCTATGGCAGAATGTCTTGGTATATACATACTTGCTACAAAAATTTTAAAGTTAATTAAATCTAAACAAAGAAAACAAAAACAGATCAATTTATCATATGATATTTTACAGGGGTTATCAAAAAATCAATCAATTAGCGCATTTGACATAGAAAAAACTTCTTGGATAGATGTAGAGTCACCAACAAAAATAGAAAGGAATCAAGAATTAATAAAAAGTATAATTAAAAAAATGAAGACCTAAAGTTTGGATTTAGATTTTTCATACATAGTTATTTTATTTTCATATTGTAGAGTGATAGCAATATCATCTAGTCCTTCAAGTAGAGTCTTTTTTCTGTGACTTTCTATTTCAAAAGGAATGATAATATCACCAGTAGTTATTATTTGGTTTTGTAAATCAACTTCAATCTCGGATAAATTTTTAAATAATTTTTCTACATTCTGAGAGTCAAGTCTTATTGGTAAAATTCCATTTTTAAAACAGTTATTGTAAAATATATCTGCAAAAGACGTAGATATGACTACTCTAAATCCATAATCAAGCAAAGCCCATGCAGCGTGTTCTCTGCTAGAACCGCATCCAAAGTTGTCTCTTGTAAGCAATATCTTTGAATCATAGTATTTTGGATTATTTAAGACAAAATCTTCTCTTGGTTTATTTCCGTTTTCAAACCTCCAATCATAAAATAAATACTGACCAAATCCTGTTTTTTGCACTAGTTTTAGAAATTGTTTTGGAATAATCTGATCAGTATCTACATTTATCTTATCAAGAGGTGTAACAATGCTTTTAATTTTTTTAAATGGTTCCATACTAATTCAAATCCAATTCTCTTACATCAACAAAATGTCCTGCTAGCGCAGCAGCTGCTGCCATAATAGGACTAACAAGATGAGTTCTTCCACCTGCACCTTGTCTTCCCTCAAAATTTCTATTTGATGTGCTAGCACATCTCTCGCCAGAGGCCAAGATATCAGGATTCATTCCAAGACACATACTACAACCTGATTCTCTCCATTCAAATCCTGCATCCTTGAAAATTTTGTCCAGCCCCAATTGCTCTGCTTGTTTTTTTACAAGCTGTGATCCTGGTACAACCATTGCACGCACGTTGGATGAAATCTTATTACCCTTGATGATTTTGGATGCTTCGATCAAATCTTCTAATCTTGAATTTGTACAAGAACCAATGAAGATTCGATCAAGTGAAATGTCTGTGATTTGTGTTCCTGGCTTGAGACCCATGTATTGTAATGCTTTGAGTGCTGCCTTTTCTTCATCAGGATTTCCTTTAGAATATTCTTCTGGAAACGGAACAGTTCCTGTCACGTCAGTAGTCATCGCAGGATTTGTTCCCCATGATACTTGTGGCGATATCTTGTCAGCATGTAGTGTAAAGCTTTTATCAAAATGTGCTCCTACATCACTTTTTAGATTTTCACGCCAATAATTTACAAGTTCATCGTAATTTTTTGGAGTATATTTCTTTCCTCGTAAGAACTCGAATGTTTTTTCGTCAGGAGCAATAAGACCAGCTCTTGCACCTGCTTCAATAGACATGTTACAAATTGTCATTCTTTGTTCCATGGTAAGATCAGATATTGTTTCTCCTCTATACTCTATTACTGTGCCAGTTCCACCTGTGGTTCCTATCTGTCGTATGATAGAAAGTATGATGTCTTTTGCAGTAATAGCATGTGGGTTTTTTCTCTTGCCTTCTATTTTGATCTCAAAAGTTGCTGGCTTTTCCATCCAGATACATTGAGTAGCCAAGACATGTTCTACATCACTTGTTCCTATTCCAAACGCTAATGCACCAAAGGCTCCATGTGTAGAGGTATGACTATCGCCACAAACAATTGTGGTGCCAGGCAATGTTATACCAAGCTCTGGACCAATAACATGCACTATTCCCTGATTTGGGCTGTGAATATCAAATAATTCAATTCCAAAATCTTTACAATTTTTTTCCAACACTTGGATTTGTCTTGAAGAGATTTGATCTACAATTGGCAATGACCTATCAGTTGTTGGAACATTGTGATCCATTGTAGCAAATGTAAGATCAGTTCTTCGTACCATTCTTTTATTCATTCTTAACCCATCAAAAGCCTGTGGCGATGTTACCTCGTGAACAAGATGCCTGTCTACATAAAGTAAGGGAGGCCCATCGTCTTGTTGTACCACAACATGAGAATTCCAAATCTTCTCAAATAGTGTTTTTGACATATACAAAAATTCTCTATAGATGCGAGATATAATGGTATAAAAAGTCGTAAGACAAATTAACTGAAATTCAGATTCAGACTTTGTATTTTTCTTATTATTTCGTTGTGATTTGCCTCAGATTCTGTAGACAAGATAAGCAAACCGTCATCTAAAAAAAGTGTAATTAGTTTTACTTTTTCTTTTGAGGTGATCATCCAATTTGTCTTTCCAAGAGTACTATCAAACATATTTTCCATGTTTGCCTTCACAGAGGCTTGGTAGTGAGCCATGTTATCCAGCTCTTCGTCAAGCAAGGGCGTTTTGTTTTCATGTCTCACAAATGAATGCAGTTTACGATTTTTTATTTTTCCTACAAACCTAATAGAATTATCTAGCTTTAAAATTTCTGTTAATTTGACAGTATCTGTATTAATGTAATTTTGAGTCAATTACTTTCTGCATGCAGAAATCCTTAATAAATATCATTTCTTGATCTTTTGAATCTAGAATAGCACAGAAAAATTTGAAACTGTATTTTTTACGGCTTGTAATTGAACAGTCCGCCTGCAGCGACAATCTTTCCAATTAATTCAGGAAAAGGCTTCATTAGATAAGTTTTGTTTCTGGTTAGATTTTTTATTTCATTTTTTGTAATGTCGATCTCAAGAGTCTCACCTTGTGAAATATCCTTGTATGTATTTTCGTCAATTTCTATTGGCAACAAAAATGCACCGTCTACTGAATTTCTGTAAAATATTCTTGCAAATGACAAAGCCAAAACTGCTTTGATTCCTGAATATGAAAGTGCAATCGGAGCGTGTTCTCTTGATGAACCACACCCAAAGTTACGGCCTGCAACTATAAAATCGCCTTCCCTTACTTTTGAATGAAAATCCTTGTCCAAGCCTTCCATTGCATGTTTTGCAAGTTCCTTGTAATCATGAATCTTAAGATAAGGACCTGGGAGGATTACATCCGTATCTATGTTGTCTTTCTCGTATTTTATTACAGAACCTTTCATTTCAAATCCCTCGGATCAGTTATCTTTCCAGTTACAGCAGATGCTGCTGCAACAAGTGGCGATGCAAGATATGTTTTTGATTCTAAATGTCCCATTCTTCCTGGAAAGTTACGATTTGTGGTACTAACACAGACCTCATCTTTTGCCAATACCCCCATGTGCGCTCCACAACATGCACCGCATGTTGGCGGACCAACAACTACTCCAGCATCCATAAAAATTTTAAGTAGCCCCTCATCCATTGCCTTTTTGAAAATTGAAATTGCTGCTGGCAAGATCTCCGTTCTAATTTTCACATGCCTTCCTTTGAGAATCTTTGCTACCGCTCTCAAATCCTCAAGTTTGGCACCAGTACAAGAACCAATGTATGCCTTATCTAATTCAATAGAGGACAAATCTCGTGCTACAGAAATATTTTCTGGCGAGAATGGTTTTGCAACGATCGGTTCAAGTTCAGATGCTTCGTATTCATATAACTTTTCATATTGTGCTTCTTGGTCTCCGTGAACTTCACTGTATTTTGTTGCACCTCTAGCAGATAGATAATCTCTAAGCTTTTGATCTGGCTCTATGATTCCACTTTTTGCTCCAGCTTCTGTAGTCATGTTTGTCAAAGTAAGACGTTCTTCAATTGACATTTCAGAAACTCCGCTACCTCCAAACTGCATTGTCTTGTATGCAGCACCATCATTACCAATATCACCAATAATTTTTAATATGAAATCTTTTGCCATTACATGACTTGGTAATTTGCCGTTTAGCTTAAAATAAATTGTTGGAGGTACTTTGAACCAGATCTTTCCATTTAACAAAACATATGCGACATCGGTATGACCAAGACCTGCTGCAAATGCACCAAGTGCACCTGTAGTATTAGTATGCGAATCTCCTCCGACATATACCTCACCTGGTAAAACCATAGCCTCTTCATGCGATAACGTATGGCATATTCCGTACTGACCCATTCCATACTTGAAGTGTTTTGAAATTCCAAATTCTTTTGTGAAATTGGTAAGAAGTATTATGTTCTGAGCAGATATCTTATCAGCAGAAGGAACAAAATGATCCTCTGCAACCCAGACTTTGGATGGATCACATAGCTTCTCTATCTTCATGCCCTGTTTTTTCAATTTTTCAAATACTGCTATCACTCCAGGTCCAGAAACATCATGAATCATTACCTTGTCTACGTTGACAAAAACGACATCATCAGGAGCTAAACTGGCATGTCCAGATGCTCTGGCAAGTATCTTTTCTGTTATGTTCATTCCCATTTGATTGAACTGAACTTTTTTGAAATTAAAAGGTTTGCAGACGAAAATGAATCAAATTTTGTTGTAGACGATATATTGATGAATATAGCAGCTGAATTCGTAAAGAACCACTTGAAATTTAATTAGTTTAGAATACAATCATTATATTATAATCTTAATTTTTTGAATTCCAACAAATTTTGCACATATATCCCATGATACCCCATTCTTTTTTTGGGCTATAACTAATAAAACCAAGTTTAGTACCACATATGCTACAGAATTTTTTTGATTCGTTGTCTAATTTTTCCTTTTCATCAAAACAAGTCTTACAAAGCCAGCCTTTTACATCCCATTCCTTTTTTGACTTCCACAAGCTAAACGATCCTGGTTCTTTCCCACACACAACACATTCATTTTCATTATTTTTTTCATAGTGTTTTTTCATTACATCCACATAACAATCTGCACATAATGGACCCTCAACATTCCAGTCACGCTTTGGTTTATGTTTATGAAAAATACCCTTGTTGCAAATAGTACAAAATTCTTCTTTTTTGGCGAATAATCCCACAACAATAAACTGATTCTATGTTAAAAAAAGATGATGATTTGAATCCATATTTGAAGTCTTATGTATGCCAGAACGCTAAAAAGTAAAGAGAATAAAATCATATCATGTCTCTTTCTGTTTATCCTATAAAATCAGAGGTAAAAATAGAAGAGTTTGATCTCTTTGAATCCTTGATTAGTTCATTGGAAAGAACTAAGATAACCCTAGAAAATGGAGATGTAATCATTATTTCAAGCAAGTTTGTTGCAAATTCTCAAGGCAGAGTTATTGATTATGAACATGTTATTCCATCTAAAGAATCCAAATCACTTGGTAAAAAATTTCAAATCAATCCCAAGATTGCAGAAATCATATTGAGAGAGTCCGACACTATTTTTGGCGGAGTACCAGGATTTGTAATCACATCATCGGATAATATTATGGCTCCAAACGCAGGAATTGACAAATCAAATGCACAGAAGGGAAGGATAATTTTGTATCCCATAGATGCATATCGTGTTTCAGAACAACTTCGGCGAAAAATTTTCTTAAAACACATGATACATGTTGGAGTCATAGTTATAGACAGCAGATTAATGCCTGCAAGAGTTGGCACTGTTGGCGTTGCTATTGCATGTGCAGGAATAGAACCACTATCTGACATACGGGGTCAAAAAGATCTTTTTGGGAATCCACTTAAAGTTACGTTTCAGGCAGTAGCTGATAATCTTGCATCAATAGCAAATCTCAAGATGGGGGAAGGCTCTGATGCAACTCCATTTTGTGTAATAAAAAACTCGGAGGCACAGATAACAGATAGAAAGATAAGTCAGCATGAGATGGCTATCTCGCATGACCAGTGTGTCTATGTTCGTGGACTAGGAACGAAAAACTAGAACAGTCATACTTTTAATAGAGGTCAAATGGAGGTTGAGCTATGATGGTGGAATTCCTAACTAGATATCCAAAGACGGTATCCCTAGACGGTAAGAGAGAAAAGATATCAGTAGACAAGAAGGGTGTAGAACAGTTAACTATCGTTGTCAAAAATAGTGTTGATGAGTTGTTGAGGATATTTTCACATGAGGGCTTTACCCATGTCAAATTTGAACACAAACAGCCATTGCAGATAGGACATGGCCTTTCACTAAAATTGAAAAAACCATGGGAGATGCATGTAAGATTGCTCGAGATGAAAAAGGGATTGGTTGCCATCCAGGCTGAAGTAGAGGTTTCAAGAGACTATTTACAACATTTGTTTTGTCAAAGAACTCCTGTCTTTTATGAGGTAGAGATGCTGCTAAAAAAACACCAAATAGAATACAAAATATGGAATGAACGAATAAAGAAATACGTACAGACTGTCTTTGATAATTATAAAATCCAGCTCAAGACACCTAGTTTCCCAGTCTTTGCTTGGAAGCCAATGGTATTTGTAATTGGAACAATCGGATCTCTTTATCTTATAAAATACCTGCTTACAATCTAGAACCTTTAATTAGATTTTTTCACTAATAAAAATAATGAGTTCCAAGCTTGTGGCATCACTAAAACATTACGGAATTTCACCTTGGGAATTCGAGGTACTTTATGGATTGTTAAATGGCATGTTCAAAGTAGAAGAACATCCTGTTCCTCAACAATATGAAGACTATACTACAATGTTAGATATCGCTTTTCCATTGGCATTCAATGAAGCATTTTTCAAATGGTTTGGAAATGCAAGATGGGACAAAACAAAAGGACTGCTAAAAGAGCTGAAAAGGCGCAGGGGAAATGGAACGACATTACAAATTTTCATCAGATTTGCTGGTAATCCAAACATAAATTTTGTTGTGGATTTACAAGAAAACGCATGGTTTAACACTGCAATTGATAAAATAGATTTTGTTTTAGAGCTTCTTCCGTTCCAGCTTGATCCAAGAAAAATTCCTCAAAATATCAGTGATGTAATTTATGAATTTGATGAGATATTAGGAAAGTGGAATGTACATACTTCAGATTCTAATGATACAACATATGTTTTTTCAAAAAATGAATGGAAACTTACTTGATTTCTTTTTCTAGTGGTTCTAACATTGATTGTAGTTCTTGGTATTTTTTTTCCAAAAATTCAAGGGCCTCTTCTAGTTTTTTTGATTTGCCGTATTTGTAACGGATCATTTCCCTATGACGCCAAAAGTTTTTTCCTTCTCCAACTGACATTGTGCTAAAATAATCTGTTCCTTTCATTGTGTCTGGAATTTTTATATTATAAGGGAACAGATATTCTGCCATGAACCACTCGTCTCCATCAGGATAGTCACCACCTGTATCAATGTCAAAAAAAAGATGTAACAAGTGTGATTGCATGAGACCTTCGTCATGAATTGTTGGATGTTTGATGTTTGATTTTTTGAAATCAAGATTCAGAAGGCTTGGCTCAAAGTAGCCCTTGATTATAGATTTTCGAAACACTTTGTTTACTTCTGATATATTCAACGATAAAATACTCTCAAACTCAACATGCTAATAACTTATTTCGTTCTTTATGCCTACCATCTCCCTTGTGTGGTACTACTATACCGTGCCTAGATTGTCTCTAGTACCATTCATAATAAAATATAAAAAAATAAAAATTTACTGATGGTTTCTAGAAAAATTTTCCTGAAGTAATCAGGTCTTTGATTTTTTTGTCTAGATTTAATAATTTTTAGACTTGGAGTGAGTCCAACATCTTTGAAATATCCGTGATTGGTTTTCTGTTAGATGTAATTTCCTGAGCAGCCGGAGGATTCTCAAGATAGTTCGGAATTCTGTCTGCAATTCTTTGATCATATGGAGCAATAAGCTCATTTTGATAGAATATGCCTGTTGGTATTTTTTCATCCCATTCATTTGATTTGATTAAAGCTTGTGTCAGCTTTTCATTTTCTTCTTCTTGTGAATCAATATGCACCGTAGGATCATAATTTGTGTCTTCAAGCTTGTATATTCTTGGTTGTGGTTTTTTTGTCATTTCGTTGATGTTATCCATTCCTGAAAACCAATCTCTTGTGTTGATGTCGTTGTATGTTGGACATGGTTGAAGGACATCCAAAAATGCTAGTCCTCTATGTTTTACTGCAGCAACAATCAAATCTTTTAGTTGCCTTACATCATAAGCATATCCTCTTGCAACAAATGTAAAACCACTTGCAATTGCAAGTGCGATTGGATTTACGGCTTGGTTAACATTTGGTTCTGGAAGTGATTTTGTTTTCAATCCTAGCTTCAAAGTTGGAGAAGCTTGTCCTTTTGTCAAGCCATACACCCCATTATTGAAAATGATGTATGTCATGTCAACGTTTCTTCTACCAGCTGCAACAAAATGTCCAGCGCCAATTCCCAATCCATCCCCATCTCCTCCTGCCGCAATAATTGTCATCTCAGGATTTGCAAGCTTTGCACCCTGTGCAAATGTCAAAACTCGTCCATGCAAAGTATGTATTCCATAAACGTTTACAAAATGAGATGTCTTTCCTGAACAGCCAACTCCTGAAAAGATAGCAGCTTTGTCTCTAGGGACTTCCATTTCTGCTAGTGCCATTTGTATTGCATTTACAATTCCAAAGTCGCCACATCCAGGACACCAGTCATTGTGGACCTCTGTCTTGTAATCTGATAAATTAGACACCATATGTTAACACCTGTTTTTTTTCTGCCTTGTTTTGTAGTATTTTTTTTAGTGAGTCATAAATTTCAGTGCAAGTCATTGACCTTCCAGTATATTTTACTATATAATAATCGACTTTGTGATCCAAGTGTTCGTTTAGTAAAGAACCAAGTTGTGCAGTGTGGTTTGCCTCTATGTCTATGATTGTCTTTGTTCCATTTACCAAAGATTTGATATAATCAGTTGGAAATGGCTGTAATAACTTGATCTGGATAAAGCCGATTGCAAGTCCTTCTTTTTTTAGCATTTCAATTGCATCTAAGATAGGTCCTTTGGTGGAACCCCAGCTTATTATACAGAATTCTGAAATACCGTAGTTTGTAGCCTGGTCTTCCTTTGATATTGTCTTTAGGGCAGTCTCTAGCTTTGTAGCACGCTTGTCCATCTTGAAAATTCTATTTTCTGAATCTTCTGATATATGACCATATTCATCGCTCTCATCTCCAGTGTTCCAAAATATTCCCTTTTCCAGTCCAAGCCTTGAGCGTGGCGATAGCCCGTCAGGAGAGCGATCAAATCTTTTGTAATCTTCTGATTCAATTTTTTCTAAAAGCTTGCCCCGCTCAATTGTAATCTTTTTTGGATCAAATCTTTTTACGGTTGCAACTGTACTTGCAATGAATTTGTCCATCATGTGTATAACTGGCATCTGGAAAATTTCTGCAAAGTTGAAACATTTTGCGGTATCATAGAATCCTTCTTCCATATCCCCCGAAGCATAAACAATTCTTGGAAAATCTCCATGACCTGAATGTATTGCAGATTGTAAATCATCCTGACCATGTCTTGTTGGAAGACCTGTTGATGGCCCGCTTCTTTGGTATAGTGTCACTACAATTGGCACTTCGTTTATTCCTGCCCATCCAAGAGCTTCAGACATCAAGGAAAATCCAGGACCTGATGTACAAGTAGCAGAACGCGTTCCAGTAAGTGCTGCACCTATTGTCATTCCAATTGCAGAAATTTCATCTTCTGTTTGTACAATCATCATAGAACCCGGTCTGTTGTTTTCTACATCAAAGGTTTCATTTGATTCCAAAAATACACTTTCATCTGAAGCAGGAGTAATAGGATAGTATGATTGGAATCTGCAACCGCTTGCTATTTTGCCAAGACCTGTTGATTGAAAACCCTGAAGCATGATTGTATCGGGTTCCTTTGGGATTGGTGAAAGTTGATACTTGTACTTTGGATATTTTGCAGTTGCAAAATTATACGCATAGTTTGCTGCGTGCTTGTTCATCTCTGCAATCTGAGACTTTTTTGAAAAAACAGACTCTACTGATTTGAGTAAAGTGTTAGAAGGTAGACTCAAAATTCCAAGCGATACTGAAACAGCAAGAACATTCAGCATTCTAAACATGCTCCTAAGCTTTGGATTTTGCGTTTCGTCTGCCAGATTGGATAAAATTGTCTTAAATGAGATAGGGTATAGTTGGACTCCTCGCTCTTTTGCTGCATCCAGTGCTCCCTGTATAGTTAATGGCATGTTTTTTGATGTCAGGTATTTTACGAGTCTTTCCTTGAACTCGTGATCTAGTGTAGGAACTTCTTCTATTTTCATTGGTACAAGATCAGACTCGTAAACTATGGCACCATCATTGAAAACATCGTCTGCGTGTCTAAATATTGTTTCAGCATCAAATGCTGCAAGCATTGTTACACCGGTTACATTAGAGCGAATTGTTTTATCTGAAACTCGAACTCCGAAATAACTATGTTCTCCTTTAATGTTTGAATAATATTCACGTTTTCCAAATATTTTCAAACCAGATGTTGCACATGCACCTGCAAAAATATTAGCTGCAGTTTCTACACCGCCTCCTTGAGGACCACCTATAACCCATGTTAGATCTATAGAGTACATATCAAACCTAGACATTGATCAAATATTAACAATGCTATGATTATCCACCAGTAGCTGCATCGCCAAGTGCACACTCACACTTGTCGCGTTCTCCACAAAAAGGACAAACACAAACACATTTCTCTATTGGGTTTGCACATTGAACACAAATTGCAAACTCGTCCTTGTGTTTCAAATTGGTATCATTACAACATTTTATTATAAATGAGTTGTTATGGAAATGATCTTAGATAGACACTATGGTAGAAAAATTTGGGTGGAACAAAAAGACGAAACACGGCATAGAGATGCGTGTTTTATAGCCCATAATCTAATTGTGATTAAAATCTAGCCTTTCATTCCGTTTGCAAGCATTACAGAATAGCATCCAAGGCCGCATTCTTCACAGATTGGTTTCATAGAATTTTTTTCTGCACTTCCAATACAACATGGCATCTTTTCTCTTCCCATGTGGTCTACTGATAAAATAGCCCAAGTTGGACAGTCAACAGGTGTGGTTCCTTTTCCACCCCAGTTTTTCTTCATCAATTCTAATTGTTTTACTGGATTTATGATGGAATTAGGATATTTTGCTCTCATTTCAATGATATTATCTACTACTTTGGTTCTTTCTGGTCCAAATGGAAGCCACAGGGGATCGCCTTTTGTAAATGGTGTGTGGAATTGGAATCCTATTTTATTTACAATTGGTTGCCATTCTTCTATTACATCATTGACTGTCTTGTAGTTTTGTGAGTTAATTGTCATAGAGATCCAAATGTCCTTCCATGCCTTTTCTCCATTTTTTTCTATGTAATCCATGATGTTTTTCTTTGTTTTTTCATATGCGTCTTTTCCACGGATACTATCATGGACTTGTTGTGTTCCATCTATTGATATCCAGTAAAAGTATAGGTTCTTGATTTTTTCGAGTGGAAATGTACCGTTTGATACAACGCACGCTCGTTTTGGAAATTCTTTTACAAATAATTTTATGACATCCATTCTCATTGTTGGCTCGCCTCCTACCAAAGTAACAATGAAAATGTGTTTTTTCTTGAATTTTTCATCAATGATTTTTTTCCATTGTTCAACTGTTAGCTCTTCGTTTTCTTTTCTGTTTAGCCACCAGTAGCAATGTGTACAGTGTAAATTACATATGTTGATTATATCTGCAGAGCCATAAATTGGGCTTTTTTTATTGAAAAATTTGTAGCCAAAATATTTTAGGCCAATGTGAAAATATCCTGGTGATTCTTGCATTATCTGACGAAAACCTCTTCCCATTATCTCCATGATACCATGATATGACTTCGTGTGTTAAAACGGTTATCTTTTAATGAATCAAAGCTTAAAATCTGTCTTTTTGTGAGGGAAATAGTTGTGAAAGTTTTACTCACTAGACCATTACATGACTTTGCTGTAAAGGAATTACGAAAACTATACGATGTCGAAATTCACACTGGTAAAATTCCAATGCCAAAAGATTTGTTGCTATCAAAAATAAAAGACAAGGACGGGCTTGTTTGCTATCCATATGATAGAATAGATAGAAAGGTGATTGATGCTGCACCCCGACTTGCAGTAATTACCACCTATAGTGTAGGATATGATCATATTGATGTGAAATATGCTGAAAAAAAGGGAATCGTTGTAAGCTATACTCCTGAGATATTGACTAGGGCTACGGCTGACCTCACTATAGCATTATTGCTTGCTGTTTTTAGAAAGATTGGAGAGGGAGATAGGTTGATTCGTAAAGGAAAGTGGAAGGTAATATTTGGGCCAAACGAGTTTTTGGGAACTGATCTTTATGGAAAAACTCTGGGAATTTTTGGCATGGGAAGAATTGGAAAAGCAGTGGTAAGAAGAGCCAAAGGTTTTGAGATGAATGTTTTGTATCACAACAGAACTAGGCTTTCTGGAAAAGAAGAAAAAAGACTAGGTATACAATATTGTGGATTCTATGAATTGTTTAGAAAAAGTGATGTTGTTAGTATTCATGTACCACATACTAGAGAAACAAATGAGATTGTAAATTTGAAATTATTTAAAAAAATGAAAAATACTGCGTTTTTGATAAATACTGCACGTGGAAAAATAATTAATGAAAAAGATTTGATTTTTGCATTACAAAAAAAGATGATTGCAGGAGCTGGCCTTGATGTCTTTTCAAAAGAACCTATTGGTTCCAATCATCCTCTTTCCAAAATAGAAAATGTTGTAATAACGCCTCATAGTGGTAGCTCTACAGTAGAAACACGAAGTAAAATGGCTGAAATTTGCGTCAAAAATCTAATACTTTCATTATCTGGTAAAAAACCAGTTTACCAAGTTCTAAAAAGTTCCTCATAAAACTATAGGTCTTTGTTTAAATGAAACCAACACTTCGTTTATTCCAGATATCATACCTTGAATGCCAAGAATTTGGTATTTGTTTTGATTAATTCTGGTTTTATTAAATTCAAATAATACAGTTTCTTTTTTACCTCTTTTGACTTTTTTGTCTTTGACCAAGGTATGTTTTTTAGATCTTTAAGATTTGCAGATATGTCACAAAGTTTGATGAGTTTTGCCTCCCATGATGCATCTTTTAGTTGCTTTACGTATTGTTGCTCTCTTTCCCCCTTTGACAGATTCTTGTCTTTTGATAATGCCAAAACCAATACTGCAACTTTGCTGCCAAATCTTTGTTCAATATCATCAAAAGTCGTAATAGTGTTCTCGATACTATCATGTAACCAAGCTGCACATAAGAGATCTTCATCAGTAATTCCTAGGTTTTTGAGTCTGTTTACAACTCCTTCCAAATGTTTCCAGTATGGAACATTATCATAAATTGTCATGCCAGAGTGTCTTTCTTTAGCAAATAGCTCTGCAGATTCTAATTTTGACAATTGTTTTCTGGATAGTTATCTGTACTTATGTACCTAAAGTTGAATCAAGTCGTTTGGATCCATTCTAATACAGTCTGTGCCAACTGCCTTTAACCCAGTAAAGGAAATTGTGCCATTTGGAACTTTGCCCTCTTTTTGTAGTACCTCTAATTTATCCACAAATGACTTTTTGTGCCCATCACATGTCACACCAACCATGTATTCATCATCTTTTACCTTGACAGATATGATAAATTCAGGAGGCATTGGGCAGTCTACACCCTTTTCTCTAATAGAGCAGTGTTCTGGAAGCACGATCTTGTTTGAGTGCCACAAAATATTAAGTTTGGTTCCAATTTTCAGGCGATCCAAAAACCCCTAGTGTTTGTAATTGTAATTACACACAAAAAATAAAGATGTATTTTTAGAATTGTTTAATGATGGATATTACAAAGCTATCCTATGAAATTTTAGCAATGGATGATTCAATGCGATATGTAGAAATCCTTGGAGAAGATGGGGAATTACTCCTAAACAAAATGAAACAAGGAAAGCATAGTGTCAAGGCACAAAGAAAAGAAGAATTACTATCTTTAGACCTGTATAATACAAAACAGATAGAGAAAAAATTCAACAAAACCTTAGGCAAGGTTGCTTTTACCCATGTATCAAGAACAAAGGTGCATCAACTGGTTTGGTATCATGATGATTTGATAGTTTACTGCACCTGTGAAGGTCATGTTGACAACAACAAAATCATAGAGATTTCACGCAAAATAGAAGCTATTCTAAGAATTGGCAAATCTATAGAGTTACGTAATTTTTTCGAAATTCCAAATTGATTCTTTTGTATGTGTAGTGTAATCTAATAGTCCTTTTTCCTGTAACGATTTTACAACATATGCAGAATAAGCTGGAGCCCCAGTTGCCCCAGGAGAATTATAGTTCAAAATATGATATGAGTTTGGACCTTCAATCTCCATAACATCTGGCAAAAACTTTCCTTCTGGTGTTATAATAGGGGTACGAATTCCAGCTGTTCCACGCTCTAAGAAATACTCAGGTTTTACTTTGGGTATGAATTTTTGTATTCTCTCAATCATGACTACCTTTGAGATAGAACTTAGCCATTCTTTTGCAACTAGATTCATAAAATCAGCATTTAGGAGCAGATTTCTTGCATTTCCAGTGACCACGTCAATTAATTTTGAGATAAATGTCTCCACGTTTCCTACATATCCAGAATAGGTTTCAGGACTTGGTACAGGTACTGCATTTGGTCCCACTTCGCTTCTTCCATCAGCTCGTAAAATCCAGTGCGGATCTAAAAATGGAAAGTCAGGATAGTTTGGAACAGAATAGATATTTGTTTTCACAAGATCTGTATATTCTTTTTGTGCAATCCAGTACTCTCCTCTAAAATGCAAATTAGAATATTGTACAGCTACGCCAAACTTTTTTGCAATATCAAGTGAGTATCCTCCTGCACAGTTTATCACAAAATCACATGACAATTGTGTTTTATTTTCAAAATTTATGATTGGTTCTTTTTTATTTTCAATTAATTCTACTTTGTGGTTTAGCAAAAATTTTGTTCCATTTTTTTGTGATTCATTTTTTAATTCTTGCGTTAATTTGCCATAATCAACAGCAACATCTGTTTTACAAAATACTGCAGAGTGACAAGATACATTAGGTTCTTTTTTTACAACTTCGTTTCTGTCAAGCAGCTCTAGGTCTTTTTCTGAAATTCCATTTTGTACACCCCACTTTAGATATTTTTCTAGTATCTTGTGTTGTGTGTCATCTAATGCAATTTCTAGTGTCCCAACAGTCTTCCACGCTAATCCATTTTTTTCTGCAAACCTCTTCCACAGATCATGAGATACAAAGGCTGCTTTAGCAAGCTTACCCTTTTTTTCAGGATTTAGATAAAAAGGAGAGTGTACTACACCTGTGTTTCGGCTACTTGTATGCATTGCAACTTCCGGTTCTTTCTCAATTACTACAACTTCAATATCATAAAGGCTAGAAAGCCAGTATGAGATGCAGGTTCCAAGCAACCCACCTCCAATGATAGCCACATCACATTTTACCAATGACATCAAAACAGATGCGTTTCTTTTAATTGATTGTGTGAAAGGCGCCGGGAGTGCATATAACCATTTCGGAATCTCACAATGAATAAAATTTATTTTTAATCTCAACTAGAAGTTAATGTTTTAACAAAATATTACTTGAGCTAGTCGGAGTCACTGAGATTAGCATCACTGCAAGCTCATAATGAACAAGTAGTTAATATTGTTTATTACAGTGTTATGCTTCATAATACATAATTTAGTTTTGATAATTGCCACCAAATGATAAAGATGTTTTCCGAACATGCAATGAAGGTGGGTCTAGTGGGAATATACCACCAGAATGGGGACAGTTTTGGACCCATTTTACATCGTGACTTTTTTGTAGAATCCCCTCTTTGCAATTTCAACAGAGGTGAGGTAGATAGCCACAATAATTGCAATCATTACAAGAACCGAAAAAGGAATTGGAACAAATCCAAACTCCTTGCCCAAAAAGGTAAATGGTATCACAATTACAATACAGACTGCGGTAATTGTGGAAATAAGTAGGTACTTGCTTGGTTTGGCCTTTATCAAAGGTTTGCGACTACGGATGGCTAGTACTATAAGGGAAGCAGACGCCACACTTTCAATAAACCAACCAGTCCTAAACTGATCGATGGTACTGCCAAAATAAAGCAGAACGCCAAAAGTTGAATAGTCTGCTATCGAGCTTAAAAGACCAAAGACCATCATAAATTTTCTAATGAATTTGAGGTCGAATTTGTGGGGTAATGTTACCATCTCTTTGTCTACGTTGTCAGTTGATATGGTCATCTCAGGAAAGTCTGTTATCAAATTAGTCAGAAGTATCTGCTTTGGCAACATTGGAAGGAAGGAAAGAAACATTGATACCCCGGCCATGCTAAACATGTTGCCAAAATTGGCACTAGTTGCCATAAACACATACTTGATAGTATTGGCAAAAGTTCTCCTTCCTTCTTCTACTCCTTGGATTAATACTTCAAAATTCTTTTCTAAAAGTACAATATCTGAGGCTTCCTTTGCAACATCCACTGCGGTGTCTACAGATATACCAAGGTCAGCTGCATAAAGTGCAGTTGCATCATTTATCCCATCTCCGATAAAACCCACAACATTTCCACTCTTTTTTAGGGCAACAATTATTCGCTCTTTTTGGTTTGGTTCCACCTCTGAAAAAATATCAACCTTGTTTACATTATTTAAAAACGCCTCATTTGTCATCTGTCTTAGCTCTTGTCCAGTCAAGATTTTTGGATCGGTTAGTCCGATCTGTTTGGCAACATTTTCAGCCACAAGCTTGTTGTCACCTGTTATTATTTTCAGTGATATTCCAAGACTCTTTAGTTGATTTATTGTTTTAATTATACCAGCCTTTGGTGGATCAAATAGAACTAGAAATCCAAGAAACGTCATGTTGACCTCATCCTCATTTCTTAAGATTGTAGTATCGAAATTCTTGTATGATATGCCCAAGACCCGAAACCCTTGCTGACTTAGTTCTGTAAACTTTTGTAGGATCTGCGCTCTTACGTTTTCTATCTCAACTGTCTCTGCTTGAAATTTTGCATGTGAGCATATTGGTAATACATTTGATAGTGCACCCTTTGTTATCATGACTTGCTCATCGTCTTTTGATACTAGTACTGTAAGCCTTTTTCTTGAGAAATCATATGGAATCTCATCTAATTTTTTGTAGCTAGACACATCTAGGATCTTATAGGAACGGATTGCTTCATCAATTGGATTGAAAAAACCAGTTTCGTAAATGGCATTAAGATATGCATAAAGAAATACCTCATCATTTTCATTCCCCTTTACATCTAAGCTTGATTTGATATGAACAACTCCCTCAGTTAGTGTTCCTGTTTTATCAGAGCACAATACATTCATGCTACCCAAGTTTTCAATAGAAGATAGACGTTTTACTATGACTTTGTAGCTTGCCATTTTTTTTGCCCCATGTGCTAAATTTATACTGATTATAGCTGGCAAAAGTTGAGGAGTCAAACCAACCGCGAGAGCAAGTGAAAATAAAAAGGATTCAAGAACTGGTCTTGACAAATATACATTGATTGCAAAGATTGCAATTACAAGAATCAACGTCACTTGAGTAAGAAAATAACCAAATCTTCTTACTCCATGCTCAAATTCTGTCTCAGGGGGCCGGAATCTTAGGCGATCAGCTACTTTACCAAATTCTGTCTGAAGTCCAGTTTTTACAACAACAGCTTTTGAATTGCCACTGATCACATTTGTTCCCATAAATAATGAATTAGTTCTTTTGGAAATTGGAACTTCATCGGAGATCAAACTTGAATTCTTTTCAACAGGAAACGTCTCACCAGTCAGAACTGCCTCGTTAACAAAAAGATCCCTTGATTCAAGTATGATGCAGTCTGCAGGTATCTTACTTCCAGCCGAAAGCATGACCATGTCCCCTGGCACAATTTCTTCTGAAGGAATCTTCTTATCGGAACCATCTCGAATAACGGTAGGTGTTATTCTAACCATTGCAAGCAACTTCTTTACTGCATTTGTTGCTCGGTGTTCTTGAAAGAAACCAAGCATACTGCTTACAAAAATAATAACAAATATGATTACAGCATCAGTAGAATCCTGCAGGAATAAAGACAACGCTGCAGCAAAAAGAAGAATGATAATTATTGGACTTTTGAATTGCAAAAGGAAAAGCGTTAACGCATCTGACTTTTTTTGTTTCTTTAGCAGATTTGGGCCAAATTTTTCTAGTCTTGCTTTAGCTTGATCAGTTGTTAGTCCATCTGGACTTGTTTGTAGACTTTGAAGCAACTGCAAGGCTGAAGTTTCCATAGTAGATTTATCTTGTTTTTCCACGGCTAGAAATCAAGCCAAGTGTAAACGAGTTCAAAGATCCCATACCAAGAGCATTGATAATCTGTCTGCACATGTTGCCAGGTATTGGTGTCTTATTTTGGATCCACTTTTGCAAAAATATCACCTATCTAACGCAAATGATCTTCTCACCACTGGAGATTCTTTGATTTTGTGTATGAACATTTCCGTTCTTGCCCCTATGCCAATTGGTTCCTGTGTCCTAAGCACTTGTTCAGCTCTTGAAAGTTTACGCGATTTTTCAGCATAAATCGTAAATAAAATTTCACCTATTCTTATCTTGTCCCCTAGTTTTTTATTTAATACAATGCCAGATCCTTTGTCTTTTGGAGATCCTGCCGCTCTTGCAATTTCAACTAGTGCGTTATTATCTATCCATAAGACTTGACCGACGTTTTTGGCCCTAACATGAATAAAATCTTGTCCTATTTCAAAATCATCAAGGTCTATTTTTGAATTTCCACCTTGAAGTGAGATAATTTCTCGTAATTTTTTTTCTGCCTTGCCTGTTTGTAAAATTTCTTTTGCAAGATAATAACCATTCTTCTTTCCTACCATTTCAAAAATAGAACCGGCAAGATGACATGCCTTGTCTACCAAATCTGGCACGTTAGTTTTATTCATCAACACCCCCAAAGCTTCTCTTGCTTCAAGCGATGCGCCTAAAGAATGACCTATGGGTTGTTCACCGTGCGTTATTATACATTGTGTGTGTATACCAAGTCTTCTGCCAAGTTCTATTATGTCTTTAGCTAGAAGGTCTGATTCTCCTATGGTCTTCATCTTTGCGCCACGTCCTGTAGGGATATCTACAACAAGATGTGTGGCACCAACAGCTTTCTTTTTACTCATAATAGAGGGCAAAAGTAGCGGATCAATGTATAATGAATACTCGGTTCTAACAAAAATATCATCTGCAGGTGCAAGCTCCAATGAACCTCCCCACACGATACAGCCATTGGATTTTTTTACAACTTTCTTCATCTCTTCAATCTCAAGATTTACTGGCATTATTGCCTCAGCTCTATCAGCTGTGCCAGCCGCAGAAGTTATTGCACGTGATGATGCCTTTGGAATTATTAGTCCTGCGGCAGCAACAATTGGCACCACCAAAAGGGTAGTTTTGTCTCCCGGGACTCCACCAATACTGTGTTTATCGACAATAATTTTATTGCCAAGTTTTAGTTGTTTACCAGTAT
The DNA here is from genome assembly GCA_035935115.1 of Nitrosopumilaceae archaeon. GTDB lineage: Archaea > Thermoproteota > Nitrososphaeria > Nitrososphaerales > Nitrosopumilaceae > TA-20. The sequence continues at coordinate 88,724 of DASYXK010000002.1, read as the reverse complement.
TTACCATAGAGATAGCTAAACTTGTAGCCTCATCAAGATCCAAACCTTGTAGGTGTAACGTTGTTACAAATGCAGCTATCTCACTTTCATTTAGATTGCCCTGAACAACGTCTTTTACAATTTCATGAATTTCATCGTATAGCAATCTTTTGCCAGTTAATTTGTTGTGGATAAATTGAAGCGATTTTGGAAATGGTGCGACTTCAATGTCAACTATTGCATGTTGTTTTAATTTTAGTATTTTTAGAACTTCTTCGTTTATTCCAACAAAGCCCTTTTTTACAGTTGTAGCAATTCCAACCAAAGCAGTAATAGTGTTTGCCTTTGATGTGATCCTTATTCTTCCTGATGCAGTAACACCAATTTCATCTGCATCTAGGGTGTTGAGAAATACCATAGGTTTTCCACCTGAATCTATGCCCAAGATTTCTGCTTTTAGTTGCATTAGCGATTTTTTATCTCTAGTGTAATATATGATACATTACAATTTTCAAGCATGATATTATCATTCTGATAGATTTCGAACCATGAAACACTAACCAAGAATTTGTCGTACAAGGTCCTGCAGTCTTTGTAATCTGTTATAGGAAATCCCTGTTTTTTGGGTTAATTTACTGACATCAAATGAAAGCAATTCTTTTGCAAGCATAATTTTGTTTTTAGATAGGGCGTCCAATTCTTTTCTACTCAATCCCAGAATTGTTATTGGATACAATCCCTTGTCTTCAATCATTCTTTCAAGTCCTTTGTTAGGAGGATATCTCCAACACAATAATTTTTGACCTATGCAGTTTGCATAAGTAATGGCATCATCTGATGCCTTTGTATTGCATGCAAGCATCTCACCATCAAAAATATTATTCAAATCCAAGAACCTAGCATGTGTGTATAATGATTCTTTTAGACCAGTGTATATCCCAGAAGAATTATGATATTTGCATTCAATCATATATCTTTCGTTTGTTAGACTTGAATCAACAATAAGATCAATCTCATGCATCACACATTTTCCATTTACTTGTGACCTTGTTGATTTTATATCATATCCATAGTGTTCAAGTATTGCTCCTACATAGATTTCAAAAGGAAATCCGGCAGGACCCATAAGCATTATAGATTCTTTCAAACGATATCGGTGTTTTATTACTTGACCGTTGGTTTGTGCGGCAAGAGCATTTAGAACCATCTTGTAAATTTCTTTGGTTCTTATCCCATCATGTATTTGCGCTAAAATTGTATCTACTACTTGCTTGGCCAACTCGTTACTTGCACCTGCCCTGATACAGGTTGCTTTTACTTTGTTTTGGTCAAAAGGCACTCTCTTTCCATGTGCTTTTATTACGTAGATTTTCTTGTTTGTAATGACTTTTTATATCATAACATAATTTTAAACCAAACTGCATATTATCAAAAGTGAAAATTTGACTTATAATACGACGAATAATTTTGTATGTGAAAAATCATCAAAGCTTTTGTTGCTCATGATATGCATCCCAGCCTTGATGTAGGAATATTTTTGTCTCTTGTAATACAAGAAATTCAGAAACTAATTAGTTTTTTTGCCAGTTGTAGCTTGTTAATTCTTTTGAGGTTAAAACCATTATGAGGTCCCATGGGCTAATCACTTGATCAGTTGTAATCACATAAGGATGCAACATGCCATACATTATTTTACATATTTCTGGAATCTTCATATCTGGAGAAATCGTTTTTGCACTTTCTAGTTTGAAAATGCTTGCTTTCATATCTAGAAAATTATCCACGTCACGTAGATAATTTAAATCTGTAGCAATTTTTTCTATTATAATTCTATCACTAAGAAACTGCGTCGTGTTTTCGAGAATCAATCTTCTAGTTTTATTTTCAAACATGGCATTTATGATCTCTCTAACTGTTTGATTTTGCTTGAAAGTCACCAGTCTTTTTTTCTGAATATCATCAACTTTGATATCAGTATTACACAACACTCCTATTTCTAGTAATTTTCGTGCAGAAATGGCGGAATAACCATGATATTGATTCTGAATGATCGCAAACGCTCTTCCTGTCTGTTTCCATTGTTTTAGTAAATCTGAAAGTTTAGTTTCCGGTGTAGTTATAACAAGGCCATCATTTTTAATTTTTCCAACAAGAGTGTTATTAAAAAAATCAAAGGCGGGGTTTTTCAAAGTTCCATATATTACCTCAACTCCACCTACAAGTCCTACAGGACGTGCTTCATCTGTAACAACAAGTGAATCTGTAAAGGATTCAAGATGGTGTACTAACATCCCAGTTGTTTCCCACACTCTGTCATAGATCGTAGTACTTACTGCTGGTACAGTTGTCAGTGTTCTACTCAAAAGTTCGCAAAGTGAATAATTAGAGATTGGTAAGTTTTTTTCAGATTTTACATCGTTTACCATTTTCTAGCCTCAAATAGATCTGTAAACAACGTGATTGATAATCCAGTCATAAATCATAGAATTTCCGTTTTATAGATAAAACTAGGGATGATTACTAACTATGATAATACAGATGATATTTCTCAATAGCAGTTATCAATTCTGATACTAGACATATTGTAATAAATTTTTGAAAAAAGACAAATAAAGTGATGATAAACAATCATGATATTCATACGCCTCATAGAATCACAACATTTGTAAAAAATTATCCAATACCTGTTTTTGCTATAGTTGGTTTACTTATTGGTGGAATATTTCACTGGACTCCAAATCAACAAGAATTAGGCCACTGGATTTGGTTTGTTACATTAGTTGTTGGCGGGGCACCAATTATTTGGCAGACCATACGAGATATGCTTCATCGTCATTTTGCATCAGATATTGTGGCACTTTTAGCTATAGTTGCTGCAATATTGATGAATAACGCCTTTCCAGGTTTAGTAATTGTTCTTATGCAGTCTGGTGGGAAAGCTTTAGAGGATCATGCATTCAAAAAAGCATCTTCCTCCCTTGATGCGCTTCTTGCACATTCACCGCGATTGGCACATAGAAAAAAAGATCATGACTTGGAAGAAATCAATGTGGCAGATGTTAGAGTCGGAGATTTACTTTTGGTACGACCTGGGGATCTTATTCCAGTAGATGGTGAAATAATTTATGAACAAGCTGAAGTAGATGAATCATCTCTTACAGGAGAACCCTTGCCCAAAATAAAAAAAATGGGCGAACAGGTATTCAGTGGAACAATAAACGTTGGAGATGCATTTGAAATGAGAGCCAGTAAAATTAGTGGCGAAAGCCAATATGCAAAAATAGTGCAACTTGTCAGGAAGGCTCAACAAGAAAAAGCACCAATTCAAAGACTTGCTGACCGTTATGCGGTGTGGTTTACTCCCATAACAATTTGTATCAGCTTGCTTGGATGGCTATTAACAAACAATGTGGAGACTATTCTTGCAGTACTTGTTGTTGCAACTCCTTGTCCACTAATATTTGCAACCCCTGTTGCCATCATAAGTGGAATAAATAAAGCCGCAAAATCTAACATAATCATCAAAACAGGTGCAGCAATTGAGCAAGTTGGAAAAACTCAGGCGGTGGTTTTTGATAAAACAGGAACCATCACATTTGGGATTCCAACAGTGGAGAAAATCATTCCAGCAAATAATATCAGTTCTGATGATCTTTTGCGTAAGGCTGCAAGCGTAGAGCAGTTATCCTCACACCCAGCAGCTAGTGTATTAGTAAAAAAAGGGCAAGAGATGTTTGGAAAACTGTCAATTCCAACAAACTTTCACGAATTACCAGGAGCTGGAGTAAGGGGAGATGTTGAAGGCGAACATATAGTAGTTGGTTCCCAGAGTGTTTTTGAAAATTTCACAGATTCAGGATTTGCCACATATATTCAGGAAGTAAAAAGGCAAATCAACTCAGAAGGAAAGATGTTGGCGTTTGTAGGCATTAACAACAAACCTGCAGGTGTAATTGTATTTGAAGACAAGATACGTCCCGATGTTAATACCATGATCAAACATCTCAAAGAACTTGGAGTTAAACAGACCATCATGTTAACAGGTGACAATCTGGATAATGCAAAAAGTGTTGCTCAGCAAGTTGGTATAACAAATCTTGAAGCTAATCTACTGCCTGAACAAAAAGTAATGGCTGTAAAAAAACTGAAACAGGAGTTTGAGAATGTGGTAATGGTCGGAGATGGTATTAACGATGCCCCTGCCTTAGCCGCATCTACAGTAGGAGTTGCCATGGGTGCTCATGGTACTGCAATATCAGCAGAAGCTGCAGATGTCGTATTGTTAGTTGATGATATTTCAAAGGTGTCTACCATAATAGAGATTGGTCAAAAAACATTACGTGTTGCAAAACAGAGTATCTTTATTGGGTTAGGAGTAAGTTTTGTTTTTATGGCAATAGCAAGTCTTGGGTATATACCGCCAGCAATAGGAGCATTGCTACAAGAAGCACTTGATGTAGGCGTCATTTTAAACGCATTACGTGCAAGGTAATGTTTGTCATCTTTGTTTCCACAAATTCATTTTATCCAAGTCAAAAACATGACTACAACTGAGAATCCCATAACTAAAACAGTAATCCAACCCATAATGTTAGATATTTTTCCATTAGTTCTGCCCTCAAGAATTTTTTTATCATTACCAATTTTCATAATTGCGATAAGAAGTGGAACAGCAATAATTCCATTAATTACAGCTGCATAGATGAGAGCTTTAATTGGATCAACATCAGCAAAATTTATCCAAAGTCCTATTACAGTGGATGCCGCTATAATCAAGTAAAATCCCTTTGCTTGTTTTAGTTTTTTACTCAAGCCTTGTTTCCACCCAAACTCTTCCGATAATGCATATGCCGATGAACCGGCTAGTACAGGTATTGCAAGCAATCCAGTACCAATTATTCCCAATGCAAAGATGGTTTTTGCCAATTCCCCTGCATGAGGAAATGTTTTCACAAGAGGCTCCAGTGCTTTTGCAGCTTCATCTGCCGTAGCTATATCAGTTAAACCATTAACGTGAAGCGTTCCAGCTGTAGTCATTATTATAAACCACATGATTGCTTGAGAAAATGCCATCCCAACTGCAACATCTTTTCTCATTATCATGATTTCCTTTTTTCGAACTTTTGGTTTTCCTTCTCCAATTTCTTTTATCTTATTTTTTGCAACATCTTCTTCAGCTTCTTCAGAGGCTTGCCAAAAAAACAAGTATGGTGATATGGTTGTGCCAAAAATTGCAACAAATATCATCACAAATGCCGGAGTAAATTCGAAATGTGGAACTACGCTTGCAACCAATACAGTAGTCCAATTTTCTCCGACAATAAATGCCGTAATCACATAAGCAAGTAAGCTCAAAGTCAGGTACTTGAGTATGGTCACATATTTTCTATACGGGACAAAAATTTCTGTGCAAATAATGAGTGCAGTAAAGAGAATAGTTACAACACCTATCGGTAATTGAGGCAAAACAAGTTTTACTGATGCTGACATTGCGCCAATATCTGCACCAATGTTTATTGTATTTGCAATAAGAAGAAGACTGATGATTGGATAAACTGTTTTTTTAGAATATCTTTTCTTTATGATTCCAGCCAGACCGCTTCCTGTAACAAGCCCGATACGTGCACACATCTCCTGAATTGCTATCATCATAGGCAATTGAAACAATGCGAGCCATAGAGTTCCAAGACCAAACTGTGCTCCTGCTTGAGAATATGTTGCGATACCAGATGGATCATCATCCGCTGATCCTGTTATCAGCCCAGGGCCTAGAAATTTGAAAAATGATTTGATTTTCAATAATCTTAATTTCAATATCTACTGTGTATTAAGTCAGATACTAGTTCTACAAATTTTATACATTTGATGTACATGATAACACTATTGATCATACATACCTCTTTGAGAGAATCGCTTTATTCGATCAATCTGTAATATACCGAAAATTAACCCAGTAATTATTATGGCAATTGGGTACTGTCCAACACCTACAACAAGTCCAACAGATGCAACCACCCAAAGAGTAGCCGCACTTGTTATTCCCCTGACTTGGCCACCATTTGCAATTATTGCACCTGCACCTAAGAAGCCGATGCCTGTTACAATTGCCTCAGCAATTCTGGAAGTATTAGGTTCAAGACCAAGCCCTATAGTGGTAAATATTGCAGATCCTAGACAGACTAACATATGAGTACGAAGACCAGCCGGTCTATTCTTTAACTCACGTTCAAAACCAATGACTGCACCCAACCCTATTGCAACAAGTAAACGTAGGATAATCTCAAAATTCAGATCATGTAAAATAGTTTCAAAAGCCATGTGTTCTATCCTTATCCAGGATTTCTATTTTCTGTAACAAAGGAGTGTTTGCTCATGATTTCTTGTACTTCGTCGTCACTGACTTGATCAAATACTTGATAAAATTCACCTACCGCATTGAAGATATACGGAGATTGTAAAACCACCACTTCGTCTGCGATTTGATTTAGTTTAGCGATGGTTTCTGAAGGTCCAACAGGTATTGCTATGATGAGTTTCTTTGGCTTTTGTTTTTTTACCCATCTAGCAGCTACAAACATAGTTGCACCTGTAGCAATTCCATCATCAACTATAACAACAGTCTTTCCAGATAAATCATATTCCTTACTTCCTCTAAATTTTATTAATCTGCGCTCTATTTCCTTTCTCTGTCTTGCAATCTCTTCTTCAACAAAACTTTCTGGAACATTTAGCATTCTAGTAATTTCGATATTAGGAAAATAACTTCCATCATGCATTACTGCACCTATTGCAAGTTCGGGATTATCTGGAGCGCCTACCTTTCTTGAAACTATAATATCCAATTTACAACCTAAAATAGAAGAAATTACATCACCAGTAACTGCTCCGCCTCTAGGTATTGCAAGAATTATCGGGTTTTCTTTTTTTAACCATAACAATTTCTCTGCAAGTTTTTTTGCTGCGTCCGTTCTATCTTTGAAAATCATGCTCATTATTTTCCACTCTGTTTTGCTAAATGAATTACAAACCAGTCAGCTGCAAGCCGCGCTACCACTTCAAGGGTTCCTTGTTCTTCAAAAAGATGAGTGGCGCCAGGTACAATCACCACTTTTTTCTCTGTTTTTAGTTTATCAAATGCCTCTTTATTCATGTCTATTACAGGATAATCATTTCCTCCTACTATGAGAAGAGTTGGAGCTTTTACCTTATGCAAAACTGGATCAGCAAGATCAGGTCTTCCTCCTCTTGAGACAATTGCTCTGACCACGTTTGGATAATGAGTGGCTGCAACAAGAGCTGCCGCTGCACCAGTGCTAGCACCAAAATATCCTATATTGAGACTTTTTGTTTCATTGTTTTTCAAGAGCCAATCAGTAGCTCCTATTAGCCTTTGAGATAAAAAATCAATATCAAATCTAAGATGAGCCGTTTTATCGTCAATTTTTTCTTCTTTTTGTGTTAATAGATCAATTAAGAGAGTAGCAAGACCAGCTTTGTTGAGCACTTGAGCAACATACTTATTTCTTGGACTGTGTCTACTGCTGCCGCTTCCATGAGCAAATAATACAATTCCTTCTGCACCTTTTGGTATGGTTAAATCCGCGTTTAATTTGACGGAATCAGTAGATACTAGTACGGAACGTACTTCGGTATAACGGCCATGTCTTTTAGTTACTGGTCCCATGCCCACCATGCCATCCAAGATCATCAAATGACTTTCAGTTTTGCAGCACTTGCAATTTGTTTTCAAACAGTCACGAACAAGACCGTGATCGCAGTCTTTACATGTACATACACCATCTCTTGGGGTTTGGTTAATTTCAACGTCTGATTGTTTGTTCATATGCTAGATCTGCGGTCATCATTTAAAACTGGTTTTTAGAAATTCAAACTTGAAAATCACTTGGAATAACATCGGGTTTGAAAGATATCATAAAAAAGAGTTCAGAGCCTGTTGTTTTTGACTTCAGAAATCAACAAATTACGTAGCATATCTGTATGTTTTTCTTCGTCGGCCCTTATTGCTTTCCAAGTACTTTCTGCTTGTTCATCTCCACTTTTGTGAGCATCCTCGATGTATCTGTTCACATGAGACAGAAATTCAAGCTTTTTTGATAATTGTTTGGTTATGTTGTAACAATTATCGTTAAGGCATAGTCCTTGCATAGCATAGGTTCACCAAAATAATATTTAATGATAAACTTGATTTTCATGAATGGTTAACGATTAGTTGATTTTGTTTTATAACTAAACAGAATTTTCCCAAGTTTGATAAGCATGATCATCTTTTTATTTCACAGATGCGAACCGTATTGCGGATAGCAGTCAGATAGGCAGGAACGTTAAAACGGGTAACTGAATTGACTGACGAGGTCTTAGGATCAGAAGCTGCTCCTAGATGGCTGTTATCCGTTATAATTATCAAAATCGATATTCAGGAGTTGATTTAATTGTATTGTTTTGTAATTTTACAAAATGGTAACAAAAGCAGATTATAAGAAAATAATGGTTCCCTTTGATGGTTCCAAATTCTCTCAACAAGCATTAGAAATTGCAATTGAGATATCTAAAAAATTCGGTGCCTTACTTTATCTCATTACAATAATAAATATTAGCAGTGTCAGTCCACCCGGTGCCCTTCTTGGTTCTCAAAAGAAAATGATGATAAAATCACTTGATATAATCAAATCTGCTGCAAAATACGAAGCTGAAAAGATGTTATCAGAAAAGGCATTAATTTGTAAAAAAAATGATGTTGATGTGCATTATGAGGTTCTAGATGGAGTACCCTCTGGTGTAATACTAAAATTAATCAAAAAATGGGACGTGGATCTTGTTGTTCTAGGAAGTCACGGTCTTTCAGGATTCAGTAAAATAAAGGCATTAGGAAGTGTCAGTAGAAGGGTTTCAGAGCTAGCTAGTTGCCCTGTTCTAATATCACATTAGATCTAAAAATAAAATCATCAGAAAAACAACAAGAGATTGAAGGAAAAAAGACTTGTTATATTTATTTTCTAAAAGATGGTTCTAGTAATTATGAATATTGCTACAAGAATTAATAGGATAGAAAAAATCCTTCATTCTAGGACAGAGATAGTTTTGTTAAATTTCTTGTAGATAAGGACACAAGAAAAATTCTAGGATACCACATAATTAGGAATTCTGCAATCTTGAAAAATTAGATCTTCACAATTTTTTATTTTATCTCTGCGTCTTTTGTTTCTGGATTGATCTTAGCACCAATCAATAGTATGGCAGAACCTATAATCACATTGATTCCCAAAAGTACTGGCACTAAATTTTCTCCGTGAGGCAAGATAGTAACGGCTATCAGGGGAGCCCAAGAACCAATTAGCAAACCCCCATTGTAAACAAATCCGCTTGCACTGTTTCTTACCTCAGTTGAAAATCTTTCTGATAAAAATGCAGGTATTGGACCAAACCCCGATGTTGCAGCAAAGATCAAAATTACAGTGTATAAAGATCTAGAGTAAAACGAGGTAGCGTGATACAATCCATAAAGAGCAGGTATCGCAATAATGATGGCAGATATTGCAAAGACCATAAGTGTCTTTTTTCTACCAATTATCTGACTTACATATCCCGCAAATATCTGACCAAAAAACGAAGTTATCGTTGCAACAATCATCAGAGTAGGTACTTCTGACTTTGCTACGTTTACATAATTCTGAAGAAACGTTGGGTAGAATCCCATTGTGGTATAGTAAGCATACATCAATCCAGTAGTAATTACTAGTGCTAAGAAGAAACGCTTTCTTACTTCATTGTCAGAAAATATTTTTCTAAGAGGGGCACGTTCTATTTTCTTTTGACGGACCTTTTCAAGCCAAGCCTCAGATTCTTCCATTCTGTATCTTACAAAAAGTGCTATCAGACCTGGAATTATTCCTGTAAAAAACATTATTCTCCATCCTATATCTATGAATTGAGATTCTGGAAGGGCAGCGTATACAAAAAAATACACAATTGATGCCATCATAAACCCAAAGTTATAGCCACTTTGAAGAATGCCAGAAAGTAATCCTCTTGAAGACTTGGGGGCAGTCTCCATTGTAATTACAGCACCACTTCCCCACTCGCCACCAGCAAAAAAGCCCTGTGTAAATCTTAATGCCACTAACAATACAGGAGCGAGTACGCCAACCATATCCCAAGTGGGTAACAAGCCGGTTGAAAATGTCGCAGCAGAAAATCCTATTATGGTAATCATCATTGTTTTTTTTCTTCCTATCTTATCGCCAAAGTTTCCAAAAATTGCTCCTCCAACTGGACGCATTACCAGTGTTACAACGTACGCAACAAAAGTAGCAAGAAGAGACAGAGTTAGATTGCTTGTAGGAAAAAAGAGTTTGCTTATCAGAGGGATTACAAGCAACATCAACACAAGATCGTAACCGTCAAGAGACCATCCAAGAAAGGAACCTAGAAGTACTGACCGCTGTTGTCTAGAAAGACTCAACATTTTCGAATCTGCCTGATTACAAGCTTGCAAGGATTAAAAATCACGATTGATTCAAAACGCAAGTGAACATTAGTCATACTGTCTGTTATCAACAATGATATTCTAAGTATTCTATAATAATCAAACTGTCACATCTTCGGTTTATGGAAAAGAAAAGCATACTTGTTCCATTTTATGGTTCGGAATATTCTAAGAGAGCTGTTTCTTGGAAGTGTTGCAAACTCTACCGTTCATAAATCAAAAATTCCAGTACTTGTGGTAAAATAGAATGACAAACCCCCTGTTGTGGATTAGAACTAAAACAGACGATAATGAAAACGGGTTCTATTTTAGATGTTAAAGACACAGTATCTTGATATATTTTGAAATCATTACGACCTTTGGGCAAGCCAGCTGCCAACCTCCGGCCATAATTTCTCATGAGCTATCGAACTAATGCAAAGCCCAACATGTCCTGTTGGAAACTCTATTAGTTTTTTGTCTGTACTACTAATAGCGTCCATTATCGACTTGCTTGAGGACGGAGGAACAAGGTCATCTGTTGTACCTACTATATTCAAGACTGGTATTGTAATATTTTTTAGGTTGATGATATCAGAACCCACTTTCATCTTGTTTTTTATCAACAGATTCTGTCTATAGATTTGATCAACTATCTCGCGATAAACTTCTCCTATTATGGGCGTGCTGTCGTAAAGCCAAGTTTCAATTGCAAAAAACTGCATGATTTCATCAAGAGTTCGAGGCTCACTAAAATACTTGGGATATTTTAGCATGGTCTCTATAGGATTTCTTAAAAAGAATGCAAAATTCAAGAGCCATCCTGGAACGTTTCCAAATGTATCGACGAGTTCATCAGCATTTAGATGCGCAGCCCAGTTTTCTATTATTGTTTTTTGCTTTTCAATATCTACTGGGGTAGCATGCAATATCAAGTTCTTAACACTATCCTGATTTTTAGCAGAATAGATAAGAGCAAAAAGTCCGCCCCAGCAATAACCAAATAAGGATACTTTTTGAGAACCAGTAATTTCCTTAATTTTTTCTACTGCATTTTCAACGTACTCTTCAGCGTAGCTTGCAAGGGTTAGGTCTTTGTCATATGATGCTGGAGTTCCCCAGTCCGTTGCATAAATATCAAAACCTTGACTCTGGAGATTTTTTATAACACTAGACTTTGGCAAAAGATCCAAAATGTAATGTCTATTGATAAGCGAATATACTACAAGAAGAGGGGTCTTGTGTTTAGAGGGAAGATCTGATTTGTAGTGAAGCAGATTGAATCTACCTTTCATCTCGATGACCTCCGATGGAGTTCGGTTTATGCTATCTCTCAAGGGTTCTAACATTTGATTTGCATAAGATAAAAAATTGTGAAAATTTTTAGTAGCTTCCTTGTAATTAGAAAGACTGACTAGCTTGAGCCATGAATCGATATAATCTGCCATGCTTGATGACAATGCATCATCATTTAGATTATCTCGCAGAGTTGTGTCAAAAGAGGATCTAATGGTTTTCTCTATGCTATGGGCTGTTCTTTCCCTAGTACTTAGAAAAGTTTCAAATGCATTTGAGCTTGCATCCAAAAGTGCCGAATTGTATTTTATTGCAAAATCAAACCAGTTGAAGACATAATCGTAATAAGGATTGGAATTCTGTTCCATTGTATCGTTGAATATTCTCATCTGGACCTTCTATTTATTCGGTAACAATAACAAGTCCTTTCATCCACGGATGTAATGTACAGAAGTAGTTGTATTTTCCTTGGTTAAAGAAATCATGTTTCCAGATAGTGTTTGGTAAGATCAAATGCGAATCAAATGTTCCATTAAGATCAGTTACGGTATGTACAACGCTATCATTGTTTGTCCAAGTAACGGTTGTCCCTGTGATTATCTGGATTATCGTAGGAGAATAAGATTCTGTCGTATTGATTTGCCATGCTCCACTTACTATTGAAACTTGGTCGGTTTTAACTATTAGATGAGTGTATTCCCCTGTTTGTGATGGCGGTACCGACAGTTGTTTCATCATTCCTTGCATTAAACTTGGATTTTGTACCATAATCCATGAACCCATGTATTGCTGCTGAAACTGTGAATTTTGCATGATAGTACTCATCCACTGATTCATAAACTGAGGATTATTCACCATTGCACTAGTCCACTCATTCCTTGCTTGAGGATTAAGCGTCAGGTAATTCATCCACTGATTCATAAACTGAGGATTGTTTTGCATGGTTTGGCTAACCGTTTGTGGATTTTGCATCATCATATAATTAGAGACGTACGTATTTGTAAAAACTATGTAACCGATTCCTAGTCCAGCAAAGAATAGCCCAACTGCTATTCCAATCCAAACATAACGATTGGTCATAACGAAAAGTAATCAGTCATGTCTTAAAATCCACAACTCGATTTTCAGGTCTGATAATCTAGATCCTCCTAATATTAAATGAATATTAATATGATATCATGAAAAGTAAAAAGTCAAAGAAGATCGATGAAGAAAAAAAGGAGTTGGAACATGAAGAAGCAAAAGAAGCGATTCATCAAGCAGAATTAGAGAGAGGTTATGAGCAAGACGAAAAATTTGAAGAATCTCAGTAGTCAGAACAAATGTCAGACTTTTACTGATCTCAACCCGGAAAATTAGCGTTCAAGTAATAAACATTCTGGAATCTACTTCTGTTCAGATCTCGGGGTTTGGACACGAAGTTCTTGGCACTAACTTTCGGGGTTTGAAGAATGTTAATGAACCCATGGCGTGTTCATCTTGCAATGGAAGATCTATTGGAAATCATGATCGATAAGGATAATTGAATTTATCTATGACGAATGTTTTATAACCGTAAGAAAAATGGCAAAAAATTGTGAATGTGGATCTTGTGGACATGAAACTGTGGAAGAATGCTTTAGCAAAGAATGCAAGTGCTGTCTACCAGACCACTTGGGTGCTTTTGGCAAAAATAGATAATTAATTGCCGTTTCTGTATGCTGTAATGCTTTTTGTCAGTAAACCATACAAGTTCAAAATTTTAGCAAGAGATCCTCAAGTTCTGTAAGACAATTCAATTGCACACCTCCCTCGAGCTTTAAATAAATCTAAATTTCTACAAGAAAAGCTATTACTTTACAATCAAAACCGGACATTTTGAATGTTCAGTTACTCCAGAAGCCACACTACCAAGAAGTAATTTTTTAAATCCCCCCAATCCTCGTGAGCCCATAATTATGAGGTCAATATTGTGAGATTCAGCATATGATACTAGAACATCGGTAATTGAAATTGCCTCTAACACCTCAGTTTGAAATGGTATGCCGAATTCCTTTAATTTTGACTCCAACTTTGATAGGTCTTTCTTGGCGTCTTCTTTTTGTAATTTTATAGTCTCCAGAAATGCTACATTTAAAACCGGAGCTACGTGGGCATGTATGACTATGCAAGTGATGACCGTGATACTTGCTTTGTATAGTTTTGCCAATTCTGTGGCAAATTCAAAGGCTCGATTAGCAGGTTCTGAGCCATCATATGGAACAAGGATATGTTTGACCATGTAGTGTTACTAGTTTATTTCACTTAAAATAGGTATTTCGAATTTCAATCCTGATAATCATGTCTTTCTTTATTTCAAGGGACCAGAACTGCTCTTCCGTGTATTTTGTCAGATTCTAGATTCCCAATAGCTTTTCCAACTTCATCTATCTGTAATGGTTGGTTGTATTGATGTAATCTTGCTGCTTTCAATTATTCTCACCAGTAAAGCTCCACTGAAATGCATCTACAATATCTCTTGCAGTTACAATCGCAGATATCTTGTTATCTTTAGTTAAAACAAGTCGCTTTATTTTATTTGCAGCCATCATCTTTGCTGCATCACCACCAGCTATTCCAACTTTGGTTGTTATCAAGGGAGTAGAGCAATAGCCTCCAACTTTTCCTTTCAACTCAACTTCATTATTCAAAACATTTACCAAAAGATCTCTTTCAGTAAATATTCCAAATGGGTTTTTGTTTTTCTCAACAACAACACTTCCAATTCTTTTTTTATGCATTAGTTTGCATGCATCCATAATTGTATCACTGTAAGATATTTTATAGATCTTTTTGCTCATTACCTTATCTAAGGGAGGATTTCCCCCGCTTCTTCTAAACCCTCTAACAATATCTGATGCAGTAAGTATTCCTTTCAAGTGCTTTTTGTCAAATACCAATAACCTCGCTTTTTCTGAAATCATGATTTTTGCTGCGTCAATTAAATTCAAATCTAATGATATTCTAGTAAAAGGTCTAACAACAACATCTTTTATGGAAATATCTGGAATTTTTTTATCATATACAATGTATTGTAAAATCTCTCTTTCTGTAAAAAGACCTCTAACGCTATGATCTTCTTTTACTATAAGATTACCAATTCCTTTTTCTGCCATAAGAGATATCGCATCTTGGAATGCAAATTCAGGTCCTACCGTTATGGGGGCAGGCGTCATATAGTCAGCCACTTTCAATTCTATTGTTTTTAATACCAACATCAGATAGGAATTAAAAATAATAAATAAAACATCTAGCCGATTATCAATGTTGGAAATCGGAAATGTGTTAGTTTAACTAGTGTACCATCAGTACGGGACACTCTGACTCTTCCGAAATTTTTCTACTAACACTGCCAAGTGCCATTATTTTTCTAACTTTTGTAAGATCCCTACTTCCAATTACAATCAGATCAATTTTGTGATTTTTTGAAAACCGTAATAGCGAATCTACTGGATTGCCAACCATTGCTTCACATCGTACCTCAATGCCCATATTCACACAAGATTTCATCTTGTTTTGGAGCATAGTATTGGCGTTCTTATTTTCAGATTCTAAAAACACCCTTGTTAGCTTTTTTAATTTCTTGTTTACAATGCCCTGCGAAATATTAGTAGGAGTATCCAAAGCAATATCAACTACATTAACAATGTAAATTGTAGAGAAGAATTTTTTTGATATTTCTATAGCTTCATTCAAAGCTTTTTTTGAGTATTTAGAACCGTCATAAGGTACAAGAATTCTCTTGTATTTTGTCACCGCAGGTGAAAATTGTTCACCTTCCAATTCGCCAATCATTTTTGACACCGCATTATCAATTCTAGATATATGTTCTAGAAATTTTTCATATGAGCCATATCTCGCTCTGTCCAAAATTACCGCTACACTATTTTTGATGACAGATAGTTGATTTTTCAGATCAACATCGCGGGATTTGTTGTTATGTTTGAAACTCATTTGAAAAACTCTTTATGAGAAATGCGGGTCTTTTTTTATTAGTCGAAAATGGATTTCTACTTCACTGTATGCACGAACAATGTCTGTTGAGCTAATTATGCCTTCCAAGTTTCCATCTTTGTCAACTGTAGGTATTCCGCTTATTTTATAATCTGTCATCAATTTTGCCGCTTTTGAAAGATCATCCTCAGATTCAATTGTCAAAAGCTCATTTGCAATTAAATCGCCAACTTGTAATTCTTTTGCAGACACTTTTGGCAAAAGATATTGCCGCGTATCATGTTTTCCAAGTTTAAAGTATTCACTGTTTCGCAAAAATGTATCATATGTTATTACTCCAATAGGTTTTCCTTCACTATCAGTTACAACTAATCTTGAAATTTTGTTTAGGTTTAACATGCTTAGAGCATACATTAGTGAATCAGATTTTCTGCAGGTGACCATTTTTCTACTCATGTAATCTTTTACTTTGTAAACACCTGTATACAGATTAGAAAAATTTTTTACAAGATCAGATTTTGTAGTGATACCTACCAATCTTCCTTCATTATCTACTACTACAATGGAGCTTATCTGAAATGTTTCCATACGAATTGCACATTGTTCTAAGTGATCATGTTGTCCAATTGTAATATTAACAGGGTTTCTGCTCATAATTTCATTAAGTGAGATCTTATCCAAAGCTCTAACAGTCTTGTCCTTTTCTAAAAATTTGCCTACATCACGTTCAGTTACAATTCCTACAGGAAAATTATCTTTAACAATCACGATTCGTTTTATATCGTTTTTTTGCATTAGAAATAACGCATCGTGTATCGTATTTTCTGGCTCTAGTGTAATTACAGGAGATGTAAATAGGTGCATTTGAACTCTCATAAAACTTAGCCTTCAATACGGAATTTAAAAGGGGAGTTTGATTTTCAAGTCTGATTCTCACTGATTTTTTTAAGAAAAATTTGTGAAAGTTCCTAATTCCCTGGAATCGTCAAATTAGGAACAATTTCTACTTCAAGTGAATTTCCTTTAAAACAGGTCATGATGGCCTTGACCTTTGACTTGTACAAAAAGTACTTTTTACCATCGTCATTGATAGAGCCAGAGATTCCCAAGAGTTTGTTGTCGTGTAATTCTTGCACTCTTCGGTATGCTGTGCTGATAGGTATTTGACAATCAGCACTAAGCTCTATTGCAGATTTTGGTGAATCCATTGTTGCTTCAAGTATTGCTCTTGAATACTTGTCTGCAAGGATTCTAAGTATGACATCTTTTGAGGTCTGTTCTTGAACCTGTTTTCCTTGTAGTAATACTTGCATGTACACAGTATTTTCTTAATTTGATATAACGAGCAGGACTGCATTGCCGTGCAGTGCATACAATTCATTCATGAACAATTAAAACTGGACACGGGGCTAACTCGGAAACCCTCCTACTGACACTACCAAGTGCCCTTATTTTACCAATTCCATGCAATCCCCGACTTCCTATTATGATAAGATCCACCTTTCTTCCGCGTGTAAACTTGAGAAGTGCCTCAACCGGGCTTGTTCCAGCTATGATATCATAATATGCATCGACACCGTTTGCCTTACAAACTGCAACTTCAGCAAGTAGTTCTTTCCTAGCCTGTGATTTTATAGCAACCATAAATTCGCTAATTGATTGCTCTAACCTCTTATCTTTTTTTAATAAAGCAAGTAACATACCTGGTGGAAAATCTGATGTATCAACTTCTGTAACTAGAAATATTTTTGAACCAAATTTCTTTGCTATATGAATAGCATGTATTAAGGCGTGCCTTGAGTACTTTGAACCATCATAAGGTACTAGTATCTTTTTGAAAATATCAGGTTTGAAAATATTAGCCATACTCTGTTTATGAATAAAACATACTTAAATTGGCTTGTAAATTTCAGATCTGATAATCAATGCAAACGGCCATCTATCAAAACTAGAAAGATAATTAGAATATTCCAAGATGATTATCATGGAAGAGAATCTTCTTAGATACTCAAATAGATCTCAGTGTAAGGAAAATCATGGACAAACCTCAAAAAAAATCAGAGGCATCACACGAGATAACTCCTTTTTGGAAAACTGGTTGGTCAGATCTAGACAGAGTGTTCGACAATTTTAGAAGAGATTTTGAACGTTCTCTGTCCTTATTTCCAGCCATAAGTATCCCGTCTCTTCCAACATCCGCAATGTCATGTGACATCTTGGATGAAGGAGACAAGTATGTCATAAATGCAGACATGCCGGGAGTTCAGAAAGAAGATATCAAGTTGAATGTAACTGATAATGCGGTAGAAATTTCTGCACAGCACAAAGAGGAAGAAGAAGAAAAGAAGAAAAACTATGTAAGAAAGGAACGAAAGGAAGTCACCTATTACAGAACACTACACATACCTGAGAAAGTAGACTCCTTAAAGACAAAAGCAAAGATGAACAACGGAATTTTAAATATAGAAATTCCAAAAACGACCCCAACCTCCAAACCTAAAAGTACATCAATACCAGTACAATAACTCCTCAAATTTTTTTAATATTGTTTTTGATTATTTCAGATGATGTATTAAGTGATCCTGATTCTGATTTATCGAGATTTATTTCCTCAATTTTTGATGCGCCATTCTTATCAATGATTACAGGTACTCCCATACAAACATCTGACACACCAAATTCCCCATTCACTAATACTGAAGATGAAATTTTTAATTTTTCATTGTTTATTATTGCCTTTGCAATATCATAGGAATGTTTTGCAGCTCCAAAAACAGACGCGCCTTTGAATTCCCTCAGAGATGCAGCATAATTTCTTAATTCAGATGTGGTTTGTTCTATTTGGTTTTCATTAAGATTAATTAATTTGCCAGCAAATTTTGCAGTTGAGAATATTGGAACCATTGAATTTCCATGTTCACCTAGTACTATTCCGTCTATCTTTGATTGATTAGTTCGTAGCAGTTTGGCAAGCAAATACCTAAATCTGCTAGAGTCAAGACTTGAACCAATGCCAATGACATTTTCTCTTGGCAATCCACTCTCTTTTAGGATACAATAAGTAATTATGTCAACTGGGTTTGTTACTACTATAACTTTAGCATCCTTGGCATATTGTTTAATCTTCTTTGAAATTTCTTTTGCAATTGGAATATTATATGGCAGTAAATCGGTTCTATCAGAAACCATTTTGCCAGCACTTGCAGTAACTATTATTACTTCAGATCCCGTAATGGATTCAAAGTCATCCGTAGCGGTTACCGATATTGATGAGTCCCGAATCGTATTAACAATATCAAGTGCCTCTCCTATTGCCTTATTTTTGGTCCTATTTACCAGAACAATATCATCAAGCGATGTTGATGCAGCAAGGAATCCTATGGCTGAACCAACTCGTCCTGTTCCTATTATAGATAGAATATCAATTCACGCTACTTGACTACTAGTATTGGCACCTTTGATTTATGGACGACGGCATTTGCTACGCTGCCAAGAAACATCTCTTTTACTGGACCAAATCCACGAGAACCAATAACTATAAGATCAAATTTTTTGTAACTGGCAAATTCAGTTATCTCCCATGCTTCATTGCCATAGATTATTTTTCCATTGAAAACAACACCGTTTTGTGCGGAAATGGTTTTTGCCTCAGTCATAAATTTTTTTGCTTCTTTAATTGACTGATTTTTAAGTGAGGTAAGTAGTCTGCCCAAGTTTATTGTGTAAAGAGGAATTACACATAACCCAGTTATTGTAGCTCCACATTGTCTTGCAAGATAAATTGCTTCATTTAGTACTTTGAATGAGTTTTTTGAACCATCCATTGGTACTAATATTTTTTTAATTGGTTTAATCATATGATCAAACAAGAGAGTTGTTCATTTAATATATTTCTCATAATATCATTATTGATAATATCTAATTTTCATTTTTTCTTCAATGAAACTATCTTTCAACAGGGAATAAATTCATTGATATAATATTGATTGTAGTCTTGCAATTACTTGTTGTATATTATAACTAAAATCACCACGCTTGAAAATAAAATAATCCTTTCCCTCTAAAAATCCTCTAACATCAAGTCCTTGTTCTATTATGGGAATTATTGGAATATTCATAGCTGTGGCATACCCAATTTCTTGGTTTAGCCATATTGTGTTCGTACTATTAAAAGTTAAAAGAACAATTAAAACACTACAAGAATTAATTCCCTCTTTAATTTTGGACTTGAGGTTTACATCTGCAACACGATCCCATTCAGGAATATAAACCTCAATGTTTCCTAATTTGAAAAGTTCATCATGAAGTTCTTTTATATGATCTTCGTCCCCTGTTGCGTAACTTATGAAGATTTTATGGACCATATTTTTTCTATTTGACTACAAGTACAGGTACCTTAGATTTATGAGCAACATAGTTTGCCACACTACCAAGAAACATCTCCTTTACCGGTCCAAATCCACGTGAGCCAATAACTATAAGATCAAATTTTTTACTCTGTGCAAAATCAACTATATCCAATTTTGCCTCACCGTATACAATTTTTTCGTTAAAAACAATACCGTTTTGCGCTGAAATCATTTTTGCCTCATTTAAAAATTTTCTTGCCTGTTTAAATGCCTCCTTTTTGAAAGTATTCATTATGTCACCAAATCTGGAGGGGTAAATTGGAACTACATAAAATCCAGTTATTGTGGAGCCACATTGTCTTGCAAGATAAATTGCTTCATTAAGTCCCTTGAAAGAGCTTTTTGAGCCATCCATTGGTACAAGTATCTTCTTAATTTTTCTCTTAATAATAAAGTATTAATTCAATTGATAGATTTAACATCTTTCTAACAATATCACCATTGATAATTATGCACCGTTTATTGCAAATAACTTTCTAAACCCAACAAAATGCAAACATTGAACTTAATTATTATTCTTGAAAATCAGTTTAACCTCTTTTATAGTAGACAAAAGCCATTCAGGTAGAACAAAATGATAAACATATTAAAACAAATTTCCAAGGTTGCATACTAAATGAATGCAAGAGTAACTTATGATCATCTAAAGGTAGTTCGTGAAAAGAGAGCAGAACAGCTATTAAGTAAAGCTGTAACAATTGATCCCTCA
The DNA here is from genome assembly GCA_035935115.1 of Nitrosopumilaceae archaeon. Classification (GTDB taxonomy): domain Archaea; phylum Thermoproteota; class Nitrososphaeria; order Nitrososphaerales; family Nitrosopumilaceae; genus TA-20. The sequence continues at coordinate 67,876 of DASYXK010000002.1, read as the reverse complement.
TTTACAATTTCCAAGGTCATTAGCATTATAAATGAAAATGATGCTTATGATGTCTTTTGTATGAAGGGCAATTCTTGTTTCACAATAAACGCGCGGGATCTTTTAGCAGCAAGAGACATACTAAAGATGAAAGTAGATTCATTATTACGTAGGATCCAACCATTATCAAAAAGTAGTACCTTAGAAGAGACCGCCGCGATGCTTACACATTACCGAATGCGTTCAGTTCCAGTAGTAGACAAAAATCAGATAATAGGTACGGTCAAAGCAAAAAACATAATTGAATTATTGGCACAACACAGTTTGAATTGGATTACAGCTAATACCATCCTAACATCAAATCCAATTACAATTGACAGTAAGGAATTGTTAAGCAAAGCTAGAAAGATAATCATGTCAAATAGAATAGATCACATTCCTGTGATTAATAATGGTAAAATCTCCAATGTTATTACAACTATGCATCTACTTCCATTATTAATCCCGTCAGAAAGAAAAGGAAGTGACGAAAAGGGTCTTAATCCATCAAGAAGGTTGGATTCACAGATAGGCAATATTGGAAGTGCACGCATTCCTCAGTGCAATACAAACGATTCGCTTGATACGGTAATGGGATCTATATTAAAAGCCAATACCAGTTGTTGTTTACTAACGCTTTGGGGAAATCTTCATGGAATAATAACATATGGTGATCTTCTTAATCTACTTGAGAAAAAAATCTCAAGCGAAGTTCCTCTCTACATAATGGGACTACCTGAGGATCTAAATAATGCGGAGATTGTGAAAACTAAATTTCAAAAAATAATCAAAAACCTTACCAAAGTCTATCCTGAAGTTGAAGAGGCAAGATCTTCAATAAAGATAATTCATAAGACAGCCTCAGAAAGAAAGAACTATGAAGTTGCGGTTAGGGTATTAACACCATATGAAACTCACAACTATACAGAAATGGGCCGAGATCTTTCTAAAATATTTGACATATTAGGACAAAGAGTAATTCGAACGCTTTCAAAACGAAGTAAAAAGCGTTGGAAAATGTCTATTAGAAAAATAGATAAGAGTAAAATTTTCTAGTTACAACCCCCTGCATTAAATTGTAAAATCAGACCTCTTCGAAGGTGTAAAAGATAGCAACCTCTTGCTCCTGAATAAAAGCTTGTAAAAATAAGAGATAACTAATTTACATTCCCATGTTTGGCATCTGTCCAGGTGGAGGACTTGATGTAGTTTTGGATGAAGCCACGACATTATCAATTCTAAGTATCATGTTAGCAGTTTCAGTCGCTGATTTGATAACTTGTTCTTTTACCTTTATTGGTTCAATAATTTCTAATTTTTGCATGTCAGTGACCGCACCACCATTGATAACTGCAATTCCTGTCCATTTCTCTCCTGCATTATGCTTTGCATGAAGTTGAGTTATGGCATCTATTGAATTCATTCCTGCATTTCTTGCTAGTGCAATAGGTATAGATTCTAAAGCTTCTGCGAACTTTTCAACTGCAAGTTGTGCTCTTCCTGATAATGACTGTGCCCACACTCTTAATTTTGTGGCAACATAGATTTCAGGGGCACCACCGCCATATGCTATCAAAGGCCTTTCAATCACATCTTTTACAACCATCAATGCATCATGAATTGATCTCTCTGCTTCATCAATTACTCTTTGAGTGCCACTGCGAAGAAGTAAAGTAACGGCCTTTGGATTTTTGCAGCCTTCGATGAAAATCCAGTTATCGTTTTCTATTGTTTTTTCTTCAACGTTTTGTGCCTGACCTAAATCTTTTTCAGTTAAATCATTAACACTGCCCACGATTCTACCTCCTGTTGCTTTTGCAAGTTTGGCCATATCACTTTCTTTGATTCGCCTCACAGCAACTATTCCTACTTTGGAAAGGTAATGTTGTGCAATATCATCAATACCTTTCTGACATAAAATGACATTTGCATTGGATGATTTTATTTTATCAATCATACCTTTGATAATGCTGTCTTCTTCTTCCATGAATGATTTTATTTGCTCTGGGCTGGAGATGTTTATTTTTGCTTCAAATTCAGTTTTTTCTATTTCAAGAGGTGCACTAATCAGAGCTATCTTTGCATTTTCAATCTTTTTAGGCATTCCACTATGAACAATTTCCTTGTCCAAAACAATTCCATTTATCATCTTGCTATCCATAATAGATCCGCCCGTCTTTTTTTCGACTTTGATGTTATTTAGATCAACACTATAACCACCATCTTTTTGTGTTATAACCGCTAGTGCGGCATCAACAACTAACGTTGCAAGATCTGATGCCTCTATTGAGACAAGTTTTGTAGACATTGATGTTGTTGCGATTTTTTCGAGCATTTTCCTATCCTTTGGATCAACTTTTTGTGCGATATCACTTAGAAAAGATATAGCTTTCATGGAAGCTTTCTTGTAGCCGTCTGCAATTATTACAGGATGAATATCATTCTCAATAAGGCCCTCTGCTTTTTCTAACAATGCGCCTGCAAATACAACTGCAGAGGTGGTTCCATCTCCGACCTCGCTATCAGTTGCCTTTGCAACTTCTACCATCATCTTTGCAGCAGGATGTTGAACATCCATTTCTTTTAGAATTGTTGCGCCATCGTTTGTAATAGTGATATCTCCTAATGAATCAACAAGCATCTTATCCATTCCCCGTGGGCCAAGGCTGGAAGTAATTATCTCAGCTACTAGTTTAGCGGCAGCGATATTATTTCGTTGTGCCTCACGACCTCGTGATTGTTTAGAGCCTTCTTTTAAAACAATTACAGGTATTCCCTCTGAAGTAGTCTGGACGGAAGCCATTTGTTTGTAATTCTGAATATTTCTTATTATAGCATGCATCTCAATTCCAGAGATGATTATCATCGATGGTAATGATGGCAGTTGTTTTCTAACAGCATATACATCTTGAACAGCAATTTACATAATGGATAAAAGTAAAACTAAAAATAATCACTGGGAAAGAATTACGAATAGACTAGTTAGTTACAGTACAAGATTTTCTAATGAACGATAGTTACTGGACATGTAGCATGTTCAGAAACATGTCTTGCAGTGCTACCGATTCTTTTTATTGCTGCAAGACCTTTCATGCGGCGGCTACCCATTACGATGAGATCGATTTTGTTTTTCTTTGCATGTTTTAAAATTGCATTAGAAACATCATCATGAACAATTTTGTAGGATGCTTTTACTCCCTCTTCTCGGCATTTTTCTGTCACCTTGCTAAGATCTTCTTCCCCTTGAGTTGTTAGCTCTTTTACAATTTTTTGATAACTAGTCGCCATTGCACCTACGTATATTGAATCATTAATAGGATAATAGAGCGGAACAACCATCAGGAGATTAAGGTTTGCGTTAAAATTCCGTGCAATTTCTTTTCCAAGTTCTAGCGCTTTTTTTGACATTGAAGAGCCCTCGTATGGAACCAGAATGTTTCTGATCATCATTTAGAACATTTCCTTGATTTTTTCTTTGTAGTTTTGTGTAATTGTGCCAAATTCTACAAAGTCTTGTTCTTTAGGATACTTCATTCTCATGGCATACTGAGATACAAATGTAGTGAGGACGTTTCCTACAATCAAATTAAAGCACATTTCTGACATGTCTTTTACTCTAGGAAAGGCCAGTTTGATAAATGGTAGATAGGCTTTTGTCTGTTTTATCATCAATTCCATCTGATTTTCTATAATTTCTTTTATCTCAGGCTGTATTGTCATTATTCATTACTTCCTAAAGGCGATTTTATAAGGTTCTGCCTGATAATGGCGTGAACAAAGAAAGACCGTTTTTCCATTGACTTTTTTTGCAGTCAGTGAAATTCCATTTAGTTCTTTTTTGCACACATAACATGAAAGCGGAATAACAATAGACTTGATTATGCTTTTATTATTTTGAAGATACAGATCTTGAAAGAGAAATTCATTTTTCAAATTTTTATCAATTAAGATTTGAACTTGTTATATTAAAGACTCTTCGTTAATTATCAAAAATGATTTTTCCTCATTATCATCCCTGATAATTTTACTTGGGTGATTTATATCAAAAGAGAGCATAAACTCTATGAGTACTGCGCGTGACATAATGAGTAAGAAGCTCGTTACTCTTGATTCAACTGTATCTGCATTTGAGATTGCAAAAATAATGGACAAAAATAATGTCAGTTGCGTAGTACTGACAAAAAATGAAATACCTCAAGGCATAGTAACAGAAAGAGATCTGTTATCCAAAGTTATTGTACTAAACAAAAGACCTTCTGAACTTGCGGCAATAGAAATCATGACTTCTCCTATTACAATGGTATCATCGCGTACCCCTGTAGATGAGATAGCTAAAAAAATGCTTGATAAGAAGATAAGAAGAGTAGTTGTTACAGACAACAATCAGCCACTTGGAATCATTACAGTTACAGATTTTGTAAAACATCTCAATACGATATTATCAGGTTCTGAAAACTACAAAGCTGAACTTTATCAGAATTTATTGGAAGATTACGAATATTGGGATAATTAAAATCAGTTTTGGTTTATTGTATATCTCTGGTTCTTATTTATAGAATGCAGGTTTTTAATCTATTTTAGATTATTCTCAAACGCAATTGCTTTCACAATGTCAGTCTTTGTTATTATTCCTACTAGCAACGAGTTTCTTACTACAGGTAACCCACTTATTCCATGCCTAATCATAAGCAAGGCGACAGTAGAAACGTCCTCCCTTACATCCACAACGACAGGGTTGGGGGTCATGATATCTGCTGCTATGAATGTAAGAAGATAGCTTAGTTGATTAGATTTGTACTCGTGAGGATGTGCACCTAAAGTAAATTCTTCAGTTTCTTTTGGATCTGCGTATTGTTTTATCCATAACGGCATTTTTGCAGGTATAAAATCTCGATGAGTAATAATTCCTACTGGTGTTTTTTTTCTTTCAACTATCACTCTTGAAATTCTATTATTCACAAGTACGCTTTCTACATAAAGAAGCGAATCAGCTGGTTTTACTGTGATAACATTTTTTGTCATGACTTTTGATATTTGTAATGGGGATGATGCTTGCGTCAAAAATATCGACGCTAAATCGGTTTTTGTTATTATTCCAGCTAAACTGCCATCTTTTTTTAATACTATGATGGAACTAATTCTGTGAGATAACATCAGTTTTGCACAATCATAAATTGTATCTTTTTCGGTTATCGAAATTAGTTTTTTTGACATGAATTCATCTACACGAATAGCTTCAATTGGTTTACCTCCCAATTGGTAAATTGCACGAACAACATCCTTTTCCGTTATTATCCCAACTGGTTTCTCATTTTGTAAGACTATCAGTCTACTAATTCTGTGCCTCAACAATATTTGCCTTGCATCAAGAAGTGTTGTTTTTGGTGAAATTGTGATTGTTTTCTTGATTACCTGATTAAGACTAGCATTTTTCAATCGCATTTTTTATATGCTGTTCCAAGTAAATAAGAGGTCTTTTAAAAATACCAAGAATGATAATCATGTCTGATAATTTTAACAGGTTTTGATCTACTTTGTATGGATAATGGGCACTGTCAAATTATAGGGAGATGAATTAAATTTTTATCTCTATAAAGTGTCAGGAGATAATTAACTGAAGTTTAACGGTTTATCAACACCCTTGAACTGCAAGTTAGTAATAATGGCCTAGTATCTTTGCATAAATCGTAGTTTAGTTCTTGTAGATACTAAAATTATTGATATTATAGCTATTATTAATACCAAAGATGCAATGGTACCAAATTCTGGTACTACATGTGTTCCAGTTATCATAATTATTTCAGGATTTGTTGAATAATTAAACGAAATTGTCAATGTTCTACTCGTATCAGTTTTTGATTCTTGAAATTCAATTGGTAATCCGTCATCTGTTATCATAAATGCAGAGTCTTTATCTCCAATTTTTGCATCTATTAGATCCCTAGGTAAAGTAACAGTGAGAACGCTATTTCCTGTTCCACTAGCTAGAATAATTAACGAATTGGCTTGAGTATATGCAATAGCTTGGGTAATTTGTCCATTAGTTATAACATACGACATGGAGTAGTCTGTTCCATGCACCTTAATGGTATCCATATGAGCAGAAGGCGTTTGACCATGGGCTGAAATTGTTCCTAATGATAATATCATAGCAACAAAAATGAAACCTTTCTTTGTAACCATATTTGATGAAACATAATTAATCAGACTATTAAAATCTTAATTTCAATTACCATTAATGATAATCACAATTAGAATATTGTAAAACAGAAGTTTATCTCCTAAACTTTGCATTTTGTATCAATGTCAACCATTTGTTATCACCATGAATTTTTATTCCACATTTTTCTGCTGGAGTCTTACCATCTAATCCCATATGCGGTCTAATAGTTATGGTACATTTGATACCCATCAAACATTACTGAATCATCTTTCTTGATTCCTCTCATAACCTTCTCTCTGTCTCTAAACTCTCCGTTCATTCGTTCCATTTTGTTATTGTTCATATCTTCCTATAATTTGACAGAACCGGATATGCTTTAATTTGTAAGGATCTGGTTTACACATTATTACCATAGATGAGAAACAACCCTTCAGTTAAATTCACTATACAGGGAAATAACATACATGGCATTAGATCTTCTCAATGAGCCTGTCTCAAAATTTACAAACCCCAAAATGACTACCATTTCAAGCAATCTTACAATCCAAGATGCAGCCAAAGCAATGGTAGAGTCAAAAATAGACAGTATTCTGGTTTTTAAAAAAAATAAGATAATTGGAATGGTTACAGAAAAAGACATTCTTTATGACGTCGTAGCAAAAGGACTTGATCCTTCAAAGACTACGCTTAAAGAGATAACAAAAAGTCCCATCATATCGATAAACAAAAGTGCACCAGTTAGAAAAGCACTTGAGATCATGAAGAAAAACGACATACGTAGATTGGTTGTCATGGACAAGCGCCCGATTGGACTAATTACACAAAAACAAGTATGTGGAAATTTAAAACAAAATAATATTTTGCTGCCAGAATTAGAAATTGCAGATAAGACATTTTGTCCTTACTGTTCGGCAAAATTCAAGAATAACAAATCACTTTGTGATCACATAGACAGGGTCCATATAGCCCACAAAAATAAAAAATAATATAAAAAGAAAATTTCAACATAGCTTTAATAGTTTAAATCATTTAGAGTCATCGATGGTAGTAAAAAGGCAACCACACCTTCCAAAGCACGAACAGACTAGGAGTATCAGTTACAGATTACCAAGTTTTATTGTAGATGAGCTTGAGACAGAAGCCATACAAAGAGAAATATCACAAAATGTTCTTGTAAAACAAATTTTAGAAAAATACGTCAAATGGGATAGGTTTGCAGACAAAATCGGAATGATACCTGTTCCAAAAGACATTCTTAAAACACTAGGTGATGAAATGGAAGGAGACGTAATAAACAAAGTAATTGATGTCATGTTACCATTGATAAAAGATTGGGTTCTGTTCATGAAAGGCAATTACGATCTTAAAAGAGTAATCGAAGCGTTAGAAGATTATATGAGAGCATCTGGGATGACGTCAGACCATAGAATAGAAGGAGGGATTCACCATTTTATTATACAACACAATCTTGGCATGAAGTGGTCCCTTTTTACAGAAATGTTGCTAAAACAAATTTTTTACCAATTTTTGCCTAATCTTACAATGAAATCACGTACTACACCAAACACTACAATAGCAACCATAGCCTTAGGATCTGAGTTTAGCGAACATGATTATTAATGTCATATAAGGATAATCTCTCATTTAATTATCACACTTGATAATCTAATTTCAAGTTTTTAAGTATAAGACCACAACCATTTGCATGGTCGGAAGTTTTGTAAAAGACATTATGAAAAAACCCGTTTTGTCAATTGACTCATCCCTGACTGTAAAGGATGCAGCAAAAATGATGGAAGATGCAAAAATAGGCTCAATAATTGTGACTGAAAAAAATACCGTAGTTGGAATCCTAACAGAAAGAGATTTTGTTAGAAAAATTGTCGCACAAGGAAAGTCGTTATCTACTAAAATAAAGGAAATAATGTCTTCTCCATTAATTGTAATCAGTCCTGATGAAACTGTTTGGGAGCTTGCTCAACTTATGAAGATAAGACGGATTCACAGAGTACCTGTGGTGGACAAAGGGCGATTGGTAGGAATGGCATCAACAGCTGATTTAACTAGATTGTGTAGTATTGGATCGGATTCGGAAATGAGCAGATTATGTGACCAGATTTTACTGCGAATGAAAAATTAGAATAAATACAAAAAATCATTTTTTCTTTCGTGAGAACATATCAACACCAGCTAATTATCTACTCAGCAGAAATTTTTTTCGTCAATGAGAAGTTAAAAACCCATGAGTATCTACGTTTGCCAAGTCTCCCTTGATCGTATATGCAACAACGAATTTGATATTAGATTCTTTGTCATCCTCATTAGATATTCCCCATTCGTTCTTGTTGTGTCCAGAATTGTACTCAAAAGTCTTACCCCATGAAAATTTTGGCAATTTTGGTTCTTCCATTTTATGTCACGAACCTAATATGATGCGCAGGAAGCAAAACCACTGACTTCTTCTATGTCATCGTCTGTTGAAATCTCGTAAATCCTATTCAAATTCATTACGCCAACAGCTCTCATACCATGGTTTCCTTCCTTTCCAAGGAGAAGTCCATACCTTGCATCAAGTTCGTCTTTCTTTTTATCCAAATTTGTTCCCTCTTTGTAATGGATGTGCAATTCCACTTGAGGTTCAACATCTGTTAATCGTCTTTCATAATACATTACCTGCATTGCCAGTTGCGGATCGACTTTTTCCAACTCATTGCTTATCTCTGAAATAAAATTATCATACTGAGCTTCGATTGTCTGGGGCATGATATTTTAGGTATAATTATATTATTTAAAGCGAAAAGCGAATTATCAAAATTGATAATCAGAATTTCATAAAAATCAGTTTTTTAGAAAAATCTATGATACTGTAACAATGCCTATTCTCCAAGGATGTATTGTACAGAAATAATGATACACCCCTGGTTTATCGAATTTGTAGCTAAAAGTATCACCAGTCTTTAGCACGTTGCTGTTAAACAAAGAAATGATGTTGCCTTTGTCGTCCTGGCTTTGAACAGTGTGACCTATGTTGTCTTCATTTTGCCATACTACTGTTGTACCCCTAATTGCTTCCAAGTTTAATGGGATAAAAAAGCCAGTATTTGCAAGAGCCGAGTTTCCGTTTGGGATCAATACCTTGGAACTTGTTGAAACATTAACTGTTGGATATGGATCTTTTCCTGTCACAAGATAATTTATAACAAAATTTTTGTCATTTCCTTGCATTATTGCACTAATCTTCCACATAGAGCCAAAGTTTGTAGCAAATACCCTGTTTCCATCCAAAACAACATTGTAAATCTCTCCTTGCTGTGTTTGCACTGGACCTTCACCGTGGAACGAACCGTCTTCTGCATATGAAAATGCCCATTTGTCAGTCACGAATTTTGCATAAATATGTGCATCATTTCCCCTCATCATTACAGAGCCCATTAAAATTGTAGATTTATCAGCTAATATCATTCGAAAAGTGGCAGTGTATAGTTTTGGATCCTGTCCATTTAGCACAGCACCGCCAGTACCCTTTATCTCTAATAGTGATGAAGATGCATATGCAGCACTAAAAACTATACTGCCTAAAAAAAGTCCGATTATTAGAAGAAAGATCTTCAACTTGATGGTAAAACGTCTACGGCGTATATAATGACGTCATAAATTATCAGTTATGATAATTGTTTGTTGATAATTATAATTCTGTCAAATTATAGAAATTTTTTATTCGTGAAGAGAATCAGAACATGAAAAAGATGTCTACCGTTTATATCAAATGATTCCCTAAACTAATCATGACTGCAATAGATCTCACCGAAGAAGAGATTAAGATACTCATATCAATAATGCAATTTTCAATAGCTGCCTGTCCTCTAGGTAGTATTAGCCAAGAGGTTGAGGTTGATGCAGACAAGCTTGAGAAGATAATTGCAAAAATGGAAAACGGTTTGAAATAACTTTATGCCTAATCTAGATAATTTGTCATGACAACTTTTGTATTTTGTAGTATAATATTTGATTGTTAATTACTATCTCTGATTCTTATAATGAAGAATTTATGGATTTGATTAAAGGTGACGACGGGTAACATTCCCATTTTAGATAATCATATTTTCCCTTTAATAGTAACAAGAAGATAGATTCATTGTGGTAACATTAACGACTGCAGTTCAAGAGATGCTGCGTAACCAAAAATTCATTGTCGTTGGCTCTGTCGATGCAAATGGCATATGTAATCTGTCTCCACGAACATCATTTTATTATTCAAAAGACGCAATTTACTGGCTTGACTTTTTCAAACACAAATCCCAAGCGAATTTTAGAACAATTCCATGGGTGAGTGTAACAGTCTTTGATAAAAAAGAATTGAGGGGATTCCAACTAAAAGGCAAAGTCAGTTTTGTAACCGATGAAAAACAAAAATTAAAAATTACAGACATAATTATTCGCTCAGTCACTGGCAAGACATCATCAAAGATATTTGAAAGAATGAGTCAGAACAAAACTCCTGATGTTCTCATGTTTACAGCCAAAGCCATCTATTCACTTGATCCAAAAGAAGAATCTGGTCATCCAGTTGTACTAGACACTGATGGTGAGACAGTATCCTTGCTGGGTGTTCTTGGTCGTAGGTAATGTTGCCATAAAAAAGATCGCAATGTCTTCCAAGGATATGAATGAAAAGATGTTCTTTGAGCTTCTCAAAAAACGAAGATCGATTAGATCCTTCAAGAAAAACGCGGTAAATAATTCCATACTAGATAAGATTCTCAAAGCATGTGACTTGGCACCGTCTTCGGGTGGTCTTCAGACGTTTGAGATTTACCAAGTAAAAAATAAACAAAAAAGAAAACAGCTTTCGGCTGCAGCAAAAGATCAGACATTTGTAGCCCAAGCTCCACTGTTACTAGTTTTCTGTGCAAATCCATCTAGATCCGTTGAGCGTTTTGGCAAAAGATCAGAGTTGTTTTCTGTTCAGGATGCCACCATAGCAACCGCTTATGCACAATTGGTCACATGTGTTATGGGCTTGTCTACTGTATGGATTGGGAATTTTGATGAAAAGAGAGTATCAGAAATACTCAACTTGTCTCATGGATATAGACCAGTTGCAATACTTCCAATTGGATACAAAAACGAAAAACCAAAAGAAAAAAGCACACGAGGATTCAAGGACTTTCTGCATGTAGTTCCATGATTTTTTGATTATCAATATTGTAATTAAATCTCATCATCTTCTTTTTCTAATTTCCCATTTCTTCGTTTGTAGTGTTCTTCCCACTCGATTTTTTCTGAATCATCTTTGTAGCCCCATTCATTTTCATCATGTCCATGATCATCTTGAGGTCTTTTCTTTTCTTGATTCAAAATTGTTAATATTTGCCGAAATAATTTGCTTTTAAATTCAATGTTAATTATCAAACTTGAGAATCAGAATCGTCGTTAATACTTTGTAAATTATTGAAATGAATGGAAGAGGAACCCTCCTACAACTTGGTCCTGATTGGCATAACGAAAGAATCTACTTTAGGTTCCCTTCCTAATCATAAATTGATGTCTCCATTAGAGATTTGAATCAAAAAAGATCTATGAACGCTTAATGGCACGTTTGACAGATTCTCTGTTCTTAAGAAGATAATTTGTTGAACTATTTGATTTGAAGTTCACCTTGACAATGCTGCTTGTAATAAGCTTCATGAGTTTTGCAGGATGAGTCTCCACGTCAAACCACTGCCATCCTAAGTATTGTTTGTTGGACAGGTTATCCTCTTCTTTTTGTACAGCTAACTGAAGCGTCTTGAGGTATTCTGGCTTTTGAGCAAGTAATTGAACTGTATTGTTATAATCTTGCATTGACATACATATATACATATACACATATATCTTTTTTTCGTAAACAATTAAATTCATAACGCATGGATTTGGCTTCAAAGACCCAATCTATGAAAAATTCTTTCAATAATGTCAAGGGCTACACTGGCTGACAATAATGATTAACAATCTTGTTTTGTTTCAAATAACAATTCTACTATTCCTAGGTGGCGCAGTGTTTGGCATATTGTCAAGGAATGGTAGATTTGCACGACATGCAATTTTTGTTCCCTCCATGATTGGCTCAATTTTTGCAATCATGTTTTCCATTGATGTTATGATGGGCAAACCGTTTACGTGGGTAATTCAAAATGCCATTCCTTTCTTTAATCTTGAAATCTTTGTTGATGGTGTATCCGCATTTTTCCTTTTGATAATAGGAATAGTTTCATTTGCAGTATCGTTGTATTCCATTGGTTATTCAAAGGAATATCAAATAGAAAAAAGAACATCCGCACTAGGCTTTCTTTTCAACACATTCATACTTTCTATGGTTCTTGTGGTAACATCAAACAACGCCTTTTTCTTTTTGCTGTTTTGGGAGTTGATGTCCCTGACATCATTTTTCTTAGTCATCTATGATCACACCAAAGAAGAGAATCTGAAATCTGGAATGACTTATCTTGTAATGACACATTTTGGAACTGCGTTTATTTTTGCATCATTTTTGTTAGGCTACATCCAGACTGGAAGCTTTAGTTTTGATTCATTTCGTAATTCCTCAGCATCATTTCCTTTATTGATAAAAAATCTTGTTTTTGTTTTTGCGTTTATAGGATTTGGAACAAAGGCAGGAATGATACCTTTGCATATTTGGCTGCCTAAAGCTCACCCATCTGCACCAAGTAATGTGTCTGCTCTCATGTCTGCAGTGATGATAAAAATTGGCATCTATGGAATGATAAGAACGATATTTGATTTCAGCGGATTTGGTATGTCACCTGATTTTGCATGGTGGGGAATGCTCTTGGTTGCTGCGGGGTCTGCATCATCTCTGATAGGAGTTCTCTATGCTGTTGTGGAGCACGACATCAAGCGAGCACTCGCATTTCACAGTATAGAAAACATTGGAATAATCCTAATCGGTCTTGGGCTATCTGTTGTTTTTGCATCGTTCCATCTTACTACACTTTCTGTGCTGGCACTAGTGGCAAGCATGTATCATACCATTAATCATGCCGTCTTCAAGGGCTTGCTCTTTATGGGAGCAGGCGCTGTGGTGTCTGCAACAAAAACAAAGAACGTCGAAGACTTGGGCGGTCTGATAAAACAAATGCCATGGACTGCTTTGTTGTTTTTGATTGGGGCAATTTCAATTGCAGGTCTGCCGCCATTTAATGGATTTATCAGCGAATGGTTGACGCTACAATCTTTACTGTCCAGTTACCAGATTCCGTCAACCATATTGCAAATCACTATTGCTTTTGCAAGCTTGCCTTTTGCACTGACAATAGGAATTGCCGCTGCAACATTTGTCAAACTGTTTGGCATGACATTTCTTTCAAAAGCAAGAAGCAAGCATGCCATAAACATCAAGGAGGTTCCGCGCAGCATGATTTTCGGAATGTCAATTCTTGCTGCCATTTGTGTATTGCTTGGCGTCATTCCATTTCTAGGAATTTCATTGATATCTACGGCATTTCATTTGTCTTCCCAACCATCCAGTCCGTTTGATGCCATGTCAGTCCAGAACAATTCTGGAATGAATTTTGCAAGTCTTTCCATGCCTGTTGTTCTAATAATAATATCATCAGTTGCAATTGCAATTTTTGGCTTTATTCGGGTATTGAGTGGCCATACCAGAAAAACCACGTATGGAACCTGGGATTGTGGGTTTGGCAGCCTTGATTCCAGAATGGAATATACTGCAACATCCCTTTCCCAGCCAATACGTGCTGTTTTCAAGGCTTTTTTCAAACCACATAATAAAACCGAGAAAGAATCTTTTGGAGAAAAAAATCCGTACATGTTAAAGACAATAAAAATTGAAACTATGACAAAAAATATTTTTGAAGATATGCTTTATTTGCCAATAATATCTTCCTTTGTTTTCTTTTTTGACAAGATACGCAGACTACAGACTGGAAAGATAAACGCATACTTGCTATACATGATGATAACAATAGTCCTGCTTCTTTTGTTTGTGAGGTTGAGCAATGCATAGTATACAGGAGATCATAATTGGATTGATCCAAGTGTTGGTCATGCTATCACTTGCTCCTCTGTTAACTGGAATCATACGAAAAACAAAGGCAAGGACACAGAAAAGAATTGGTTCTAGTGTTTTACAATCATACTATGATCTACTGAAATTGATACGAAAAGACGAGGTTGTATCCGAACAGAGCTCTTGGATTTTCAGAGCATGTCCATGGGTTAACTTTGTAGCAATCTCTACTGCCGCATTTTTCATTCCAGTGTTTTTGGTGTATACACCATTTGGATTGGTAGGTGATCTTATTCTTGTCATCGGTCTTTTTGCCCTTGCCAGATTTTTCACCATGCTAGCAGGACTAGATGTAGCAAGTTCCTTTGGCGGTCTTGGAAGCAGTAGGGAGATGATGATCTCAGCTCTTCTAGAGCCTGCACTTTTTTTGTGCATATTTGTTGTAGCCATAACCTATGGCGGAACGAATTTGAATACGCTGATAAGCGCATCCTCAAATTCATCATTTTTGCCCCATCCACAAATCATCTTTGCGGCAATAGGCATGTTCATTATCATATTAGGCGAGACAGGCCGCTTGCCATTTGACAATCCTGCCACTCATCTTGAACTTACCATGGTTCATGAGGCAATGATCTTGGAATATTCGGGTAAAAGTTTAGCTTTGATGGAATGGTCTCAGTCAATAAAACAAATCATACTTTTCACATTAATGGTAAACATCTTTGTTCCATGGGGAATTTCGGCATCTATTTTATTGCCAACACTTGCAGTCGGAGTTCTGCTATTTTTTGGAAAAATTTCCTTGTTTGGAATTCTTGTTGCTTTTCTAGAATCATCTGTTGCAAAGTGGCGACTCTTTAGAATACCTGATCTGATTGCCATAGCTGTTGCAAGTTCAATGATAGGCATAGTGTTCTGTTATCTTTATTGATCTTTATGGAAACTATACAACTAGATATTTTGACAATTTCTGGCGCCATATTGTTGATATCTACATTTGGAATTGTCGTAAGACGAGGATTTCTAGATTGGTTAAATGCATATCGTTATCAGTCAATTGTTCTTTCAGGAGTAACTGCCATCATAGGATACGTGACAGGAATTTGGGAAATTTACATTGCAGCTGGTATGACACTGATAATAAAATCAATCATCATTCCCAAAGTTCTGACATATGTCACTAGAAAACTTGAAATTGAATTCAAGCTAGAAACCAATCCTTACATCAGTATTCGTGCGTCAGTAATTATTTCCGCATTACTTGTGGCTCTGTCTTATTTTCTTACTCAACAAATTCCATTCAAATCTGATCAAATTGTAAATGTATATCTTCCTGTTTCAATGGCCCAGTTTTTCATAGGACTATTTGTGCTTGTAAACAGAAGAACCGTACTGAACCAAGTAGTTGGGCTTTTGATCATAGAAAATGGATTATTTCTCTTTACCTTGGCATTGACGCACGGTGTATCTTTGCTAATAGAGGTTGGAATATTCGTGGACATTCTTGTTGGCATTGTAATCTCTTCCATCCTACTCTTCAGAATTAGCCGCACATTTGACAGTTTAGACGTAGGAAAGCTAGAAAATTTGAGGGATGACTGATGGATGATTTAATATCTAATCTAACAATTCTGTTCCTTCTTTTGTCACCTATAGTGGGAGCTGGACTAGTAACAATTTTGAAAAAGAAAAGAACAATTGGAATCGTAACAATATGTGCCTCATCTTTGATACTGATTCAAGTATTTTTCTTGGTATCAAGAATAATAACTGAGAAATCCATCTCTGCATTTGGAAATACATTCTATGTTGATTCTCTAAGTGCGGTTATTCTAATTTCAATTTCAGTTGTAGGTTTTGTTGCAGCACTGTATTCAAAAAACTACATGGGCAGACAGTATGACAATGGTACCATAGATGACAAACACATTGTGAGATACTATCAGGGTTTTAACGTATTTTTGCTAACGATGTTAATAGTTCCAATAGCAAACAACTTGGGAATAATGTGGGTGATGGTAGAAGCTACTACACTGGTATCGGTTCTTCTGATAATGCTTTACTTTAAAGAAAATGCAATAGAATCTGCATGGAAATATTTGATAATTGCAACAGTGGGTCTTTCCTTTGCACTTATTGGAACAGTATTTTTCTATTATGCAAACATCAATGCTGGTTCCACTGAAGACGCCATGAACTGGACAGGAATGGTTCACAATTCAAAATTTTTTGATCCTAATCTGGTCAAGATTGCTTTTGTTTTCATATTGGTAGGATTTGGAACAAAAGCTGGTCTTGCCCCAATGCATACTTGGCTTCCTGATGCACATAGTGAAGCTCCAACACCTGTGAGCGCTGTCTTGTCTGGTGTACTTTTGAATTGTGCATTTTATGCAATAATTCGTTTTCACATAGTAAGTAGTGTGTCCATAGGACCGGCATTTTCAAACCAGCTTTTGATAATACTAGCTGTCGTTTCTATCGCTATAGCAGCTGCATCAATGTACTTCCAAAAGGACATGAAAAGGCTGCTTGCCTTTTCCAGCGTAGAGCATATGGGCTTGATATCACTAGGTATTGGCTTTGGCGGCCTGCTTGGAATCTACGGGGCAATACTCCAGATCATCAATCATGCCATAGTAAAACCGCTGATGTTTTTTGCAAGTGGAACTGTCAGCCAGAAATACGAAATGAAAGCCATGTCAAAAATAAATGGAATAATCAGGGTCATGCCAGTTACCGGTGTTCTGTTTTTGATCGGAGGACTGGCTCTTGTAGGTATGCCACCGTTCAACATCTTCCTAAGTGAGTTTATGATTCTAAGTTCAGGTTTTAAGAGCGGACAGTTTGTTGCAACATCAATAGTAATTTTGTTTCTAGTTATGACATTTGCCGTCTTTTTGAGGCATCTGATAAAAATGATTTTTGGAAGTCCGTCTCCAGAAATGAAGAAGTCGGGCATGGGTAAGCTTGCCATAATACCCATGGCAATATTGTGTTCGCTTATGGTTATCTTTGGCATCTACATACCTGTGCAATTGCAGACACTGATACAGAACACATCAACCATAATTAGCGGAGGCGGCTTTGCATGAACAAAACCAACTTAGAAAATTATGCAAAAGAAATAGAGGAAAAGTTTTCAAATAAAATAACAAATACTTACCAGAACAATAATGAAATACATTTCAACGTTGAATTAAACGACATGCCAAAAATTTGTGATTATGTTTATAAAAATTTGAATGCACGACTTGCAACAATGATTTGTTCTGATGAGCGAAAAAATGGCTTGGGTTTTACAATTCGTTATGTTTTTGAAAAAGAAGACGTTTTTATTTTCATCATTGTTTCTACGGGTAAAGATTTTTCTTTTCCAAATATTGCTTTACACATTCCTGCCGCGGCACTTTATGAACGGGAAATAAAAGACATGTTTGGATTAATTCCAGCTGGAAATCTTGATACAAGACCACTAGTTTTGCATGAGCATTGGCCAGATGGCACTTTCCCACTAAGAAAAGAATTTGAACTTCATACCAAAGCAGGAAGACAGGAAAAAGAATATCCGTTTTTGAGAGTTCAAGGAGAGGAAATCTGTGAAATTCCAGTTGGTCCTGTGCATGCTGGAATCATAGAACCAGGCCATTTTAGATTTAGTATCTTGGGAGAGAACATCATCAATCTTGAAACCCGTCTTTTTTACACGCATAAGGGAGTTGAAAAACTTGCCGAGTCCATGAAACTTGATGACGTCGTGTTTTTGTCAGAGCGCATAGCTGGAGATGAGTCTGTGGCAAATTCATCTGCTTATTGTCAAGCAATTGAAAAGATAGCACAAGTAGAAATTCCAAACAGGGCAAAAAAGATTAGAACAATTTTTGGAGAACTAGAACGGATCTATAATCACATAGGAACATTGGCAGGAATCTCAACTGATGCAAGTTTTCCTTTTGGTTCTGCAAGATTGAACATTCTAAAGGAAAGACTGATGCAGCTTAACGAATCGCTTTGCGGTAGTCGCATTCTCTTTGGTGTCAACCGAATTGGAGGAGTACGATGTAATATCACAGATGAAAATAAAAAATTAATTCTTAAAACTTTAAGCGAGATCTCAAATGATTTTGAAAAGATCATAACCCTTCTAAAATCAAAATCATCTTTCATGGATAGATTGCGTAACACTGGTACCATACCAAAAAAAGCAGCATATGATCTTGGAGTAGTGGGAGTAGTTGCAAGATGTGTAGGAATAGATGTAGATACAAGACGTGATCATCCATACGCCAGTTATTATTTGCATAATAACAAGACATCACAACAAAAGATGCGGCACCAAATTGAGATGGAGAAACGATCTGGTGATGCCTTGGCACGGTTTGAAATTCGCGTAGAAGAGGTAAGAGATTCCTTTGGTATCATTAAAGAATCACTTGATCTTGACGATGACGCTCTGTTTGTAAATATTCCAGAGCATCTTGAGCCATTTAGATCAGCACTTGGCTATGCCGAGTCTCACAGAGGACAAACACTTCACTGGGTTATGATTGGAGAGAATAATTCCATATCTAGATACAAGGTTCGGACTGCATCATTTTGTAACTGGCCTATTATTGAGCAGGCTGTATTGAATGATATCGTACCAGATTTTCCACTAGTCAATAAAAGTCTGGACCTGTCCTATTCGGGAAATGATCTATGATGAAAGAATCAAGAAAGGAAATAATTGGAAATGGCATAGAAACAATCAAGGATTTTGCCAATTTATTCACAAGTAAAAATTATCGTGGAAGCGTCACTTTCAAAACATATCCGACAAATGATCAGAGAAAAACACTTGAAGATTCTTGCCCGACAAAAGCATTATTCCCAATCAAAGAAAATGCCGCGATGGGTTTGGACAATGGTAAATGCATCATGTGTGGTCATTGTAATGAAGCTGCGTCTGAAATAATTGAAATTCACAGTAAACCGGCCATTCCTACAAGGAATAGGAATCAGTTGATTGATTATTCCAGTCCGCAAATATTTTCAACAGAAAAACCATATGAGCAAATTGGAAATGAATTAAAAGAAAAAATCCAAAAAATGTTTGGCAGATCACTTGCAATACGTCAGGTTGATGCCGGTTCGTGCAATGGTTGTGAAATTGAAATTGCTGCTCTTAACAACCCAATTTATGATATTGAAAGATTTGGAATTCATTTTGTAGCTTCTCCAAGACACGCTGATGTCTTGCTAGTGACTGGACCTGCATCAAGAAACATGGAAGTTGCATTGTTGCGAACCTATGAGGCAACACCTGATCCTAAAATTGTGGTTGCCGTAGGAGCCTGTGCATGTAGCGGCGGCATATTTGGCGATACATATGCAACAACAGGCGGAATTGACAAGATTGTTCCTGTTGATATCTATATTCCTGGATGTCCTCCAAGACCGCAAGTACTTCTTCAGGGATTGTTATTGGCAGTCAACAGAATGAAAAAAGTCGAATAACCAATTCTGAGGTTTCATTTGCAACTGATAATCTTACCAGTTTTAGAATCGATTGCAAGTATTTTACTTGAGTGTTGACCAAATAAGGTTACAGATACTTTCACAACCCAAGTGTTATTTTGAAGATTTGTACTTTCTATCCTACACGCAGAGTAATTATACTGGAAGAATTTTTTTACTATATCCCCAATCTTGTCAGCATCACTATACTTTGAGAATAACTTATCCTCGCCCCTTCTTTGTCTTAGAACATTGTTGTATATACGGGATCTGCTAGTTTTTAGAAGCCAGTTTAAAATCTCAATAAGATTAGAGTCCTACAAGTCCCAGAATAATATTGTCCTGATTTCTGTTCCGATAGTTATGATAGAATGACCATCCAGAATCGAGTCTGTTGAGACCCAGTACAATTTTGATTTAACTAGAGATCCAAACGATCATTTGTTAAAAATTTAATGATGTAATCCTCATCTGGCTGTCCATAACAATCAATCAATGTTTGAACAGATTTCCTTTGGTTGTGGGCCCTAAAAGGCTCGAAACAGCTCCAAACATCTTCTAAACAGTTCTAGTTTCTTCGTAACTTTGGAACTATTACCTAGAGTTTCCTCTTTTTATGGTATCATTGTAGCATAAAAAAAATTATCCTAGAATGATACTCCTGTTAGGAGTCTATGGTCAAGACACGACTTTATCAATAAAAAAAGTTTGAGAGAATTGAAGCGGAAAAGTAATCAGTCAAGTACCCTATGGAATCAAAAGATCATAGCAAGGCAAGAACCGTAAACCAACTGCAAGGAAAGACTAGATTCTGTCAAACTAGAGATTGTTTTATGGATACAAAACTATCTGGATATGGTTTAATCAAATTTACAAACAAATTCAAGTGTCAAACTAACAAGATATCAAATTAGACAGTCTAAAAAAATTATTAAAGAAAAAAAGAAAGAAGCTATAAAAGATATGGGAAGCAAGGAACCTGAGGACTAGATAGATTTTTGATGTGATTTTTCATATGTTAAGGATCTTCCTGATTACAATTGCATCTTCCACAACAAAGATCTCAAGCTTTTCTCCTCCTTCTAGTTTGAGCTGTTCTACAATTTGTGAAGGTATTGTGATACGGTACTTGTAGTAGTTGATGTCTTTGTAGTTTCTCGACCTTTGCTTTTGCAGTACAATTTTCAACACATGTTATTATCGTGTTGGATTTAAGGAGAAAGTTTACGCCTTGGTTCACTGTCTGCATATTGTATTGTATCATCAACATACCAAAGAGCACCAGATGTCATAACATATCATGACGATTCCGAACAAATCAGAAACTTTTCTAGTTGTATAGTTTGGTACAATTGTAAACAAATCAACAATACTGTATAGTTGGTGGCGATGTTGCCAGCTTGCATATGCGTGAATTTTGTGTTTAAGTTTTAGTAACTCGCAAGTAAGATTTGGGATGTTTTTAAGGAGTTACGTACCCCAGTCAGAATTTATTGCAGAAAAAGGATTGGCTGCAGTCTGCATATGTGATGACATTTTTCCAGTATGCGATATACTTGTAGAACCAATCAGTGCGATTATTTGCTCAAGCTCTGTTTCAAGTTCTTTGAGATCAAGACCAACAAATTCATTATTTTCTATAATGAATCGTAAATCATAAAGAGACTTGTATACTCTCTTCTTGATTGTATACCGGTATTGCCTTGCATGTCTTTTTGAGAATACGGCCCTGCATGCTAAAAATTCTCGTTCAGTCTTGCTTAGCATATCTCTTGGGTACCATACCATGAAGCGATCTTGTACAGCCCCTGAGCGTTTGACATGACAGGATCCTGTGGTATTATGATACCATCAAGCTTGGTCCTCACTACCTCTTGCATTCCAGGTACAAGTATCCCACCACCCAATACAATTACTGGCAGCTTTTCAAGGTCTTGTCTGATTATAGATAATTTATTGAGAAGCAGGTCTGCAAGCATTGCTACCAGCTGACCCGTTTTTGGATTCTCGTATACGGTATCATCAAGATATGCCATCTCACTACCGAGTCTTGAGCTGATGTATCCAACCGCATGGTGTACCGATATGCCGCGAATTGCCTTGTTGTTTACAAAGGCCACAATCTCTGTTGTTCCCTGGCCTATGCTCATCACGATACCACTGGATTTTTCTGCATCTACAAGGGTCCCAAGAACCTGTGGCACCACATCAGATGCCTTTGGCCTGTAAAGCCTTGCGATCATTTTTTGTATGGTACCACGATGTGCTGCAGCATCATATGGCAGTCCTATCGCAAATGCCATATCATCAGGCTTGGAGCCTATTGCGTCCCTGTTCTCCGATGATAATGTCACTGCATGCCTGACAAGCTTGGCAAAGGCCTCTTCATGGACCGGTCTGCCAAGCATCACCGGTTTGATGAGTATAGTATCTGGGTCCTGTGATAGTTTTACTGCCTCTTCTCCAACACCTTCTACTAGCTTGCCTTTCTTGTCCCACTCGTGGACCAGCTTGTATGCGTATAGCGATGGGAATTTTACCTTCTTGGTATCGGTGACACACTTGACAAAAGCTGTTCCGATATCAAGCCCTATTGATATCATGGTTACAGGATATTGTATACCATTTAAGGGAAGAATTGTCAGAAGAACACACATTTTCTGATTTAGTGGTCTCCTTATGCAGGAGGGTGCCAAGATGACTGAAAAAATTTTCAGCTATCATGGAACCCCCTCCCCCAAGATTTAGGTATAGAAGGACATTACGACTAGATTTGTAACCACCCACCATGTTCAGGTAAAGGAATCCTTAGTTGACGCAGATCTGGTAATACAAGAGGACAAAGCTCTCAAAGAGATAAAGTCATTTGTCAACATCTCAAATTTGAGGACGCCCAACTTTCATCGTAACCATATCTATACGAGTTCGTATATCTACGAAATGATATAGCATTAATCAGAATACATTACGCTAAAAAGCGTTACGCATTTTTGTATAATTAAGCAATCTTTGTTACCCAATTTTTAAAAAATATATCCGAAATAACATAGTCATCCCTTTCTTTTTCCAAGATTCCTTGCTCTTCAAGACTTTTTGCTGCCCTTTCAACGCTTGACGCTGCGCCTAGACCGTATTTTGTTCTAAATTCTGATGAATAGATTTTTGAATCATTTGATATGGCCAAGCCAATTAAAAGAGAACGCTGTGACTTGGTCAAAGGTGCCCACATAGTTGTATATGCATAATTTTGATTATTCATTACCTGAGTTACGGCAGAGATCAGGAATTCCTCTTTAACCATTTTTTGATCCTCGTATTGACAAAGATTCCAAAGCTCGTGACATAATTGTTGAGTATAATACGGATGTGAGTCTGTTATTTTTAGGATCTGCAAAATAATATCTTGAGCAATCTTGATACCAGTACTTTTGAATCTAGATTCTATAAATTTAGAAAATTCATTTGGAGGTATCTTGCCCAGATTAAATGGCTTTCCTATTCTGTATAGCGGTCTGCCTTTCTCGTTGAAAATTTGATCTATCAAATGTCTTTGGCTGCCCATAAATACATAAGAGACATGTTTATGATGCTGAATTTTTGATCTTAATGATTTTTCAATTTCGTCTCCATCCAAGTTTGCAATTTCTTGAAATTCGTCAAAAACAATAACCAGCTTCTTTTTCTTTTTTATGGCAATCTTTTCTGGAAGATCGTAAAGCTTGCCAAGTGTGGCATCCACATCTTTCTTTCCTTTTGTAAATTCAATTCCTATTCCACTTCCAATTTCAGGTGTACTGTCAGCACTAATCGTCAGTCTTATTGGTGGTATTAGTTCTTTGATTGTTTTTAAAATCTCTTCCAGCTTGTCAGCCTTTGCCTGTGCAATAGCAGTAGCAAAGATCTCAGCAAATCTCTCCTTGTTACTTGCTGAAAACAAATCAATGTACGCACAAATGATTCCCTTTTTTTGGAGTTCATTTATCACTTGAAAAATCAATGATGTTTTCCCGTATCTTCTTGGAGAAAAGATGATAACGTTTGTCTTGCTCTGTAAATCGCTTATTAATTCTCTTAATTCATTTTTCCTGTCAGCGAATTGTTCTTCAGATACCACGGTACCAAAGACAAATGGGTTTTCTACCATGGCATCATTACGAATGCGACGTTTTTATACATTTTTGCGTAACGCAAATTTGCGTAATTGATATTTTTGAAATTATGTGCCAGAATTTTGATCCTGTAATACATCGCCTTGAAGTAATTGGCCTTAAAAACATATCAAGAATAAATGGACATGAACGAAACTGTATCAATACAAAAGGAACTATTAGAAAAGATCAAGGAAAAGATGGAATCCGTAGGAAAGCAGATTGAAAGACTAGACAAGCTAACAAAGGTATAATCATCAGATTGGCTTTGCTTTGAGGACTTTGGTAATCTTTTCTTTAAGTTCGTTATAATCTTTCTTTAGATTGGCTACATCTTTGGTATAGCTCTCAATTCTTTTTGTATCATATTGTAGCTTTGCCTCTCTTTGCTGTGCAAGCTTTTTTGACAATAAAGCACCACATTTGGTACAATGACTCTTGTCAGCAGAGTTTCTTTCCTTGCAGGAGGGGCAGATCTTTGAGAATAAAATTGACTGAGAGTTATCCTGTTTTTTGAGTCCATGAAACTTTAGCACCGCATCTTCTTGGTCTGAGTTTGCCAGATGTTCGTATCTTGACAACATGTTAGATTCCCTTGACCAATTTCCGTATACCTTGGCCAGATTTCCAAACATTATCGAATATTTTGTCAGCGCAGAATGCCTAAACAAATAATTCCACACACGCTTTTTGATTTCTGCAATCTGAGCTGACCTCTTGATAAGGTAGAAGAGCATATGGTACGTCATTACACCTTGTTCGTTGTTATGATACCACATGTAAGCTTCAGGATTATCACCATCTGGATGCTCAGCCAGCCATTCTTTGATTGGTATAAAGCTTGGTACAAGTGTTATTGATTTTGGACCTGTCTTTCCAATAGTATGGACTCGGATAAAATCACCTTCAAACTCCACACCTCCGACTTTGATATTTAGAAGCTCCCCTGGACGATAAGCACCTTCGAAAAGTGTGAAGACCAACGCTATGTTGCGTTTTACATATCTTCCGCCAATCTGTTTTACAGCTTCAATCATCTTAATGATCTCAGCTTCTGTGAGCAGATCCTTTGACTGGATTTTATCATATCTGTCTCTGAAGGATCCCGGTGTAATCCATGCGACGGTAGGATCATAATCTTTACCCTTTGCCTTGTCAGCTATCTCATCATGTACAGAGTAATGATACAGTCTCTTGAGTGCGGTCAATGTATCTTTTTTTGTCGAGTTTTCCCATTCAGCATTAGCTATGGCCATATGTATTGATTCTATGTCTTTCTTTGTCCACGCTGGTATCTGCTTGTCGTCCTTGATGTACAGAATTCTTTTCACAGAACTAGCATAGTTCTCAATTCGTCCCCATGACTTGTTCTCAAGTCTTAGCCTATCAAGGAAATCACTGGCTATCGTTGAGTTCTCAACTGAGAATTTTCTTTGAATTATAGCTCGAGCATATTCTACTCTTTTTCTGGAATTATGGATATCAAAGCTGTCCATGTTTCTTTATCACCAGAATGAATTTAAGGCAAAAAAATTGTTCATTGAGAGATTCCATGGGAATAATAGGCGCCGGGAGAGAGATTTGAACTCTCGGACCCTTGCGAGTACGCGCTTTATGGTAAATTATTTCCAGGCGCGCGCCCTACCAGGCTAGGCGACCCCGGCATTTTCGCCAATTTTACTCGTAATTTTGACTATATATTACTGTAAGAGATTAATTTCCTGAATCATACAAATATTCCACAGCAAAATAATTTTTCTACAGTAAATACAGATCATATTTTGTTTATTCAAAGAGGTTTAGGACGGTTTATTAAGTCACATTAGGCTTGGATGCGATGAACAAAAAACTAGCATGTTTGATATCATGGTTTAAGAAAGATTCTGCAAAACCATCAAATGAGAAAGAAGCTAAAAAAGAATAAACTAAAAACAGACTCGATGATTTTTTAAAAATTTATTTTTAATCAAGACAATTAGCTTTGCATCATTAAACAATTTTTTTGAAATTACCTAAAGTGTGAGACTGTTAGCTTTTCACCAGTCTTTAGATCTTTTTGTGTTCTGACTTTACGAAGAGCATCTTCAAAGTGTCTCATCTTTACTTTGGCAGTTTCTGCCTGTTTTTCTGCTTCTACTGGGTCAGGATATTTTTCAAGAAACTCGTGTATGACCATCGATGCTGCAGTATTTGCAATAGATGCAACATCAGCACCACTCAGACCATCAGCATTCTCGGCAATCTTTTCCAGATCCACATAATCAGGATTTGGACTGTTTTCAATTCTTTTTTCTTTGTCAATAGGAATTTCCTTACAGTTTATCTCTAGTATTTTGAGTCGTCCTTCCTTTTCTGGCATTGGTACTAGAATCATCTTATCAAATCTTCCAGGTCGAATTATCGCCTTGTCAATCATGTCTGCCCTGTTTGTTGCTGCAAGGACTACAACGCCATGCAAGATTTCAATGCCATCGAGTTCAGTTAAAAGCTGGCTGACAACTTTTTCTGTAACAGCACTCTCTCCCATTCCTCGTACAGGAACGATAGAATCAATCTCATCAAAGAATATTACACATGGCGAAGCTTGCCTTGCTCTTTTGAATATCTCACGTATTCCTCGTTCTGATTCTCCAACCCATTTTGATAGTAACTCTGGACCCTTTACTGAAATGAAATTTGCCTCGCTTTCTGTTGCTACAGCTTTTGCTAAAAGTGTCTTGCCAGTTCCACTTGGTCCATAAAGTAAGATTCCGCGTGTCATCCTATAACCTAGTTTGGAGTAAAGTTCAGGATACTTCATTGGCCATTCTACTGCTTCCTGGAGTTCGCGCTTTACACTTTCTAATCCTCCAACTTCATCCCATTTTACGTCTGGTCTTTCGATGTAGACTTCACGCATTCCAGCTGGTGTGACCTCACGAAATGCATACTGATAATCTTCTGCGTTTACAATTAATTTTTCCAAAGTTTCAGTTGGAATTTTTTCGTCTGCCAAATTAATCTCTGGTAATAATCTTCTCAAACATTTCATTGCAGCTTCTTTACAAAGATATTCCAAATCAGCGCCGACATATCCATGACTTATTCCTGCAATTTTTTCCAAGTTTACATCTTCAGCTAGTGGCATGTTTCTTGTGTGTATCAAAAGGATGTCTAATCTTCCCTTCTTGTCTGGTATTCTGATCTCAATTTCTCTATCAAATCTTCCTGGTCTCCTAAGTGCTGGATCTAGTGCGTTTGGTCTGTTTGATGCAGCAATTACAATTACTTTTCCTCTTCCCTCCAAACCATCCATGAGTGAAAGCATCTGGGAAACTACTCTTCTTTCAACTTCACCGATTACCTCTTCGCGTTTTGGAGCAATAGAATCAATTTCATCAATGAAAATAATAGAAGGCGCCCTCTCTTTTGCTTCTTTAAAAATTTCTCTTAGTCTTGCTTCGCTTTCTCCATAAAATTTGCTCATGATTTCAGGACCAGATATGCTGATAAAGTGAGCATTGCTTTCATTGGCAACCGCTTTAGCTAAAAGTGTTTTTCCAGTTCCTGGCACTCCATAAAGTAATACACCTTTTGGTGCTTCAACTCCAAGTTTTTCAAATATTTCTGGATGTCGCATTGGAAGCTCAATCATTTCACGGACCTTTTTAATTTCGCTAGTCAGACCCCCAATGTCTTCATACGATACTTGAGGAACTCCACGCAAAGTGTCTCCTTTTTCCGCAATGTGAAATACTGTTTTTTGAGTGACAATCACTGCATCTACTGCTGGTGTGATACCAATTACCTGAAAAGTAAGTCTTCCACCAAAGTATGGAACCATCACATTATCTCCTTTTACCAAAGGAACACTTTCTAGCGAATCAGTAAGATATTTTTCATCTATTGGAGGTATAGAATCAAGTGGTGCAACTATGATAGATTCGGCAGGAACCGCCTTTATCTTTCGCATTGTAATGGTGTCTCCCATCGCTACTCCTGTATTGTTTCTTACAAGACCATCTACTCTAACAATTCCATTTCCTTCGTCAGATGGATAGAGTGGAAGACATTTTGCAACTGACCTCCTTTTTCCTTTGATTTCTAAAATATCACCTGCTGATGCCTCTAGCTTCTTCATTGAATCAGAATCAATACGTGCAATACTTCTTCCAACATCACGAGCATATGCTTCTAATATCTTAAGCGAGATTTCATTTTGGCTTATGAATTCAACTAGCTATGCCTGAGCCTTATACCTTTGTTATTTCAATTATTTACAAAGTGGCATGATACAATCAAATCATTTTTTGATCTTTAAATTGATTTATACAGCAAAATTTACTCTTTGCCATGTCTGAGAACGAGGTAGCGATCATTGTATCAGAAATGAAGGAATATGTTTCTGGGTGGGGCGGAAGATATTCTGAATGGTGTATGGGAGTTACAGAAAATGCAAAACAGAGACTTTTTGAAGATTATCATGTAAATGAAAAAAACGATGCGTGGATTTATCGTGCAGTCTCTTCTTTTAATATTGCAAGAAAAATAGAATTATACTTTATTGATATTGGTGTAAAAAGTGATCCTAGGACCAAAAATGAGTACACTGAAATTTACTTGTATAAAATCTAAAAGTAAAAACTAATTTTCTCAATACCATTTTGGTTTGAACCCATTATGTTTTGACGGATACGCTACCAATTTTATTGATTAGTGGTGGAATAACGCCTATGGTTTTGATTGATTCTTGTTTTGATTACAAAATCATTTTAGGATGTTTATCGTAATTGATTTTTTTAATACATTACCTGAGGATGCGTCTGTGCTTGAAACAACATTGTACCTTCCCTCAATTATTTTACTACCGTCTAATTTTGTCTGGTTCCATACAAACACCTTTTCTTCTTCAGGTTTCAGAACTGATATCACCTGAGCAGATATTGGAGAATAAAGTACAATTCCATCAAGCTGTTTTATCTTCAAACCATATGATGCGTCTGAAAACGTCAGTGGAACTGTACCAGAGTTTACTATCTTGATACGTATTGGTTCACCAAGGTGAAAGTTTGTTTTTTCCGTTATTACAGAAAGTGAGGGGCCTAGGACATATACAAGGGTTGGAGGTTGATTAGCAATTTCTGAAAAGAAAATTCCAACTAGACCACTTCCAATTACTCCCAGTATAATACAAATGATGGCGCCTTTTGGTATCAACTCTGAAAAGTGAATTTGTTTCCTTTTTAATTGTTAATGACTGGTTTTGTTCGCCAGTTCTTTGGATATGTGTTTGGTGCCATAATAATTCGCCGTAGCTGAAACGCAAACCCTTTTGTGTTTTCTACAATTTCAGATTCGGACAGGATTGCTTCTGCAAGAGCAACGACCTCTCCTTTTTGGGTGTAGATTCCAACAAAATCTCCTTTTGCAATACCATGTGAAATTTCCAATATACCGGGTATTGCAAGTTGAGCCCCATGACACAGTGCATCGACTGCAGAATCACGAATTACTACTGATTTTAACTCACTTAGTACGTATTCTATCGGCATCAGTATTCGACGTAGTTTTGAATCATCGCCTTTTTCTTTCCACATTGCATATGCATCTACAAGATCGTGCATTTTTACAAGATTAGAATCTTCGTTGAATTGACTTACACGAGTTCTCCGTAGCTCAATCATTGTGGCACCTGGACCAAGCACTTCACCAATATCATAGAAAATCTTTCGGATATACGTTCCAGCTTCACATAAAATTCTCATAAGAATTAGTCTTTCCTTTTGTTCAATTACATCAATTTCATATACACTTCTGACTCTGGTCTGTCTTGACACAGAAGAGCGCTGCGGTGGTTTTTGGTAAATTTTTCCAGTGAATTGCTTTAGAACAGCCTGTAGTTTTTCAGTTGAAGGAAGCGTATGCAGTCTTCCAAGTGCGTGATATTCCTTTGGACCCAAAAGTAGTACAATTAACGCCTTTGTTGCTTCACCAAGACCAACTGGCAATATACCAGAGACCATCGGATCAAGTGTTCCACTGTGTCCGGCCTTTGGGATATTTAGAATTTTTTTAATCCATGCTACCGTCTCGTGACTTGTTGGACCATTTGGTTTGTCCAACAAAATAAAACCATAATCAAGAAGTTGTTGTACTGTTCTTTTTTCACAATAGGTACCATAGGAATCGTTTGTTATGTCTTGGTCTATTACTCTAAGATTTTGTAGTTGTTTTAGCACCATATCTTTCTTTTACCAATGAGCTTGCCACTGAAAGTACCTCGTCTGCACCTAAGTTATCTGTGTTTATTATTATATCAAAGACAGTAAGATCGTCACCAAAATCAAACCCATAAAGTTTTTTGTAGATCATTTTGTTTTCCTCGTATCGTTTTTTTACAATCTCAAGTGCCTCCTCAAAAGAAATGCCGTCACGTACAGTCATTCTTTTTGCGCTATTTTCCTGCGAACCAGCAAGCCAGATCTTTATTCCATCTTCTACAAGCCAAGGAAGTGTATAGCTGGTAATGATTTTACCTCCTTCCAAGAATAATTTCCTTAATTTTTCATCTACTTTTTTGTCAAACTCCGGATTTGTCTTTCTCATGTTTAAAAATTTCATGCCAAAGCTAGTGTCCCAAAAGTCATCACGTTCTGTCTTAAACCCCTGTTCTGCTCCAAGTTCCTTTAGTACATCGCCACCACTAAGATATTTTAAATTAAATTCTTTTGCTAATCCTTTTGACACTGTAGTCTTTCCAATGGCAGGTGGACCAGAAATTATTACGGACTTTAGCAATTCAGTCTAAATCCATTGTGGTTTTCGTGAGTCGCATTATTATTCCACTAAAGGAAATAGAACAGAGGAAGTACCAAGCCCAAAAGTACACTTCGTTTACATGGTTGCATATGTGGTGATGGTTTGGCAGTTGTGACTCTGCTACTTTGGCTGTGGTACATGTTAGTTGGAAAAAGTCTCCTGGAACAAAATTAAGAGACATTGGTGCTATTGCAACAGTATATGCAAATAGATGTGGAAGTACAAAGTAAAATATCAAAATTAGAGGAACGAACGTAATCATCATTGGTCTCATGTTTATCTGCATTAGTTCCATGTTCATCTTGTTCATGTACGCCGATTTTTTATTGAGCTCATCAATTTTTTCTTGATCTTTTGCCCTAAATGCTGCCATTCTTTCTTTTTGCCATGTTCTAGTTTCTCGCATCAATCTTTTGAGTTTATTTTGGTCAACCATCTTTCGTTTTATTATTGCATTAAACAAGTTCAATGCTATTGCAACTCCAACAATTCCAAATGCAGATCCTATCATTCCCTTTACCAGAGGGTTTTCACTTCCAAGTGGACCGCTATTCAGACCAGGTATTTGCAAAAAGATCGAATTTAGAAAATCTAGGATTATACTAGGTTCCATTGTTAAATCCCATCGCACTTACAATTCCTTTAGCTACCTCATCAATCTTTCCTTCTGAATTTAGAATCATCTTAATTGGAGAACCACACAAAATGGAACATGTAGAAAGCATGGCACTAGTAACATCCAGTTCTTTTTTAATTGCCTCTATTGATACGATGTCTCTGTTTCGTGTGGTATCTTTCATTCTTCTATTGTAGATCTCTTCTGGTCTTGCGCTAATCATGATGAAACTGTCTGGCATTAAAATTTCCAAGACATTGTGAGGCAGACCCGGGTAATATCCCTCTTTTGTTGCAATAAACGCATGTGTATCCACAATTACAATATCATCTGTCATAGAGGCAATTTTTTTTGCTGCCATAGATTGGAGTTTTTTCTGTTCTGGTACAGAAAGTTTTCGCAGATCATCTCTGTCTTTGATTCCATTTTTTTTTGCCTCTTCAAACATGACAGTTCCAAAGATAGATACGTTTACGCTAATTTTTTTTGATTTTAATAATTCTACAACCTTTGATACCAGGCTAGTCTTTCCAACACCTGGAATTCCTACAATTATTACTCGCTTACTTTCTGCCAAGCAGGGCACCTAGTGATGGCATTACCTCTTCTACTTTTTCTCTTACAAGCAAGTTGTAATAGTTAATCAAAATGTCTACTGTAAGTAACATTCCTGTTCCAGAACCAAAAGTTCCCAAGACATCAGAGGTACCAGCTAGAAGACCAAGAATCATAGAACCAAGTATGGTAACAGATGGAATATATTTTTGGAGAAGAGCTTCAACTGGCTGGTTTGAGCGTCTAAAGCCAGGAACTTGGACATCGGCGTCAAGAAGGTTCTTTGCTGCACTCTTTGCAGATAATCCTCCAAGTTCTATCCATAGCCTGCCAAACAAAACCACAATTCCTACCATGAACAAGATATACATCACTGCACGCATCGGGTCCAGTGCAACAATATCTAATCCACGCGGAGCCGTAACATAATATAGTATACCTCCGGTCGGAGTAGATGGAGCTGTGGGATCAAACATTCCCAGAAAATTCATAAACGGATTGGCGTTACGTGGGTTAAAGTTTGCCCAAAGCATCTGACCAATAAACACCGCATTAGCAGTAAGCGCTGATGCCAAAATTACTGGAATGTTGGACACATACATCAATTTGATTGGATAAACTGCAGAAAATCCTCTGTATTTTGTGGATACGATTGGAATCTCTATTTTGATACCCTGTGTATAAACTAGAATTAGTAATACTCCAGCAGTGACAAAGAGGCCAAATATACCAGGCAGTTGGTTAGACCGGAAAAACAGATTTGAAAAGTTTCCAGTGATAAATGAATGTGCAATGTTTACAAATACACCTACAGGTCCACCATCTCCTGCAGGTATTGGACTAAACAAGCTCCAGACTACTTGTTGTGCTACACCTGCAGCAATGAAAAGACTGATTCCACTTCCCAGTCCCCATCCCTTTTGAATCAATTCGTCTAAAAGCATGATGATAATTGATGCACCGATAAGCTGACCTACTAGAATGAAACCTGCCTCGTGACTTGGTAGTCTTGGGCCATAGACTGCCATTCCATATAGTGATGACTCGGCAATGATTACGATGTATGTTACAATCTTTGTTGCTGTTTGATACAATTCTCTGTCTTCGGGTTTCTTGAAATCAAGATGGAAGATTTCAGAACCTTTTAAAAGCTGCATTAAAAGTCCTGCAGTAACTATAGGACCAATTCCAAGTTCGATTAGTGTTCCTTGTTGTGATGCAAAAATTACTCTTGCAAACGCAAGAAAGTCAAATGCTGGAACGGTTGCACCATAAAGTGGTGTTTGACCCATTATCATGTAGATGAAAAGTGCCAGTCCACACCACATGAGACGTACTTGTAATGGAATTTTCTTTTTCGGTTTTGGAACTTGTGGGATGTATACTTCAGCTTTAGAAATTATTGTTCGCAGAATACCTGTTGGCGTTCCTTCTTCAATCATGCAGTTACAAGCACCTCGCCACCAGCTTGTTTTATTTTTTCTTCAGCAGAAGCAGAGAATCGCTCTACTTTTATAATGTAAGCATT
Source organism: Nitrosopumilaceae archaeon (assembly GCA_035935115.1). Classification (GTDB taxonomy): domain Archaea; phylum Thermoproteota; class Nitrososphaeria; order Nitrososphaerales; family Nitrosopumilaceae; genus TA-20. The sequence continues at coordinate 34,522 of DASYXK010000002.1, read as the reverse complement.
CTTGGTTTGTCCTCCTCCTAACAGTTTGTCATAACCAAGTTCTGCAAGATCGATTACTTTCTTTCCTCCTTCTTGCTTTCCAAATTTTGCAAAGAAATCGTCCAGATCTCTTACACTAATCCATTTTTTTACAAGATATGGATGTGGCGGGTGAGTAGAATCATGACCAAAATGATCTGGGTCATTTAGAATCATTTTGATAAAGTGATGTTTATGCATACCAGATCTACCAAGACCTCCTTTATGGCCACTTGCCCTATGTTGACCAATCTGTCCCCATCCGTGGAATCTGCTTCCCCTAAATTTTCGTGTCTTTCTTAATCTGGTTGGCATTTTACATCATAATCCTCACTTGTGCAAGAAGTTCTTTGTGATTACCCAAGATTCCTCCTTCACCATACATTTTTTTCGTTTTTCGTTTAAAGCCTCCTCTTGGAGGGGACAAGGCAAACCATGGTTTTACCATTTTTAATTTTGATAATGTAGCAGTACCTTCTGCCAATGATTGGGCTAGATCATCAGTGCTTTTGAATCCTAATTTGGTAATATCTTCTGTAGTTAGTTTCTTGTATCCTCCTTTTCGCGCCTTTTTTTCTAAGAGTTCTTTTGTTGTAGGAACATCAATTTCCTGCCAAGACACATAGTGTTTTATTTTATCCAACATGCCTTTTGTGTTATCTTTGGCTGGAATTATTGTCGCTCTAAATCTTTTGTCTAAATGCAGAAGATCAAGTGTAGTTCTTGCCCAGTAAGGCGTATTTACTGTTCCTTTCATTCGAACTACCAAGAAAGCTTTTGCCATAAACCATCAACCTTGACTAAATGTCTGCCTTAGACAGTTAAGAACTGCCTTTGATGTAGAAGTCATTGTATTAGTAGAACCCTTGCTTTTTGTCCAGACATCTTTTAGTCCTGCAAGCTTTAACAGATTTCTAATGTTTCCACCTGCAACCAATCCAAGTCCCCTTGGTCCTGGAATAATTTCAATTTCAACACTTCCTCCTCTGCCTCTTACTTTAAACGGAACAGAATGTGGATTATCACATCTGCATTCCCAGCTTCCACAACCAAGCTTTACTGGACTAACAGCAAGATATGCAGCGTTTGTAGCTTTTTCAATTGCAATTCTCATTTGTTTTGATTTACCTTGACCAATTCCAAGCCAACCATTTTCGTCTCCAGCTGCAACTAGAGCTTTGAACCTTGTATATTCACCGTTGGTTGTTTGTTTTTGTACAATTCCAACATCAATTACTTCGGTTTTAATTCCTGGCAAAAGTTTTTTGATAATTCCAGCTTCCTGTATTCTATAACCATTTTCGTAAATTTCTTTCATTGATGTAATTTTTCCACTATCTACCATCTTTCCAAGAGTTGTTCGTGGAACCCATTGTTCTTCTGGTTCTCTTCTTTCTCTTGGTCGTTGTTCTTGTCTACTCATTTAGTTTTAACCTCTCCATCAATTGCAGATTTTACTTTGTTGATTTCATTTTGTACTTTGAGATGTTTTCCTGAAATTCTTTCTTCATTTGGAAATGTTTCTGAATCAGCTGGCACTTCAAGACCTGCATCAATTACACCTTTCAATGCTGCTGCCATTCGTTGCGTGTATTTTCTTGTACCGCTGTAAAGAACTGCAGCTTTTACCCCTTTACCAAGAGCCTTTTTTCCTGCAAGATATCCTGTCAGATAAGCTGCTGGAATGTTTTTTCTAGAACCTTTCCAGCCTTTGCCTAAAAGATATCTAGAATGTGCCGATGCCAAAACCTTGTCACCTTGCATTTCTGGTTTATGAATTTGAACTAAAGTATTTTCACTTGAAATTTGAACTGTGATATAGTCTCTCCTACCCATCAGAAGATGTTTTCTTTTTCTATAGTTGGTCTTCTCTTCCCTTAATCTACGTAATATTTGCGAATATACCATTCTATTAATACCTCTTTTACAAAAAATTTCGGTAAAGCTCTTATAAACGTTAGACTTGGAGCAACGCAACCATCAGCGCCTTTTGGGCGTGTAATCTGTTTTCAGCTTCATCCCAGACAACTGATTGTCGTCCATCAATTACAGAGCTTGTTACTTCTTGTCCACGTTTTGCGGGAAGACAATGTAAAAAGATTGCATACGGATCAGCTTTTTTCATGAGATCTGAATTTATTTGAAACTTTGGGAGAAAATCCTTTGTTCTGTCAGTTGCCTGATGATGTATTGATACAAACGTATCAGTAGCAACCACATCTGCATTTTTTATAGCGATTAAGGGATCATTCAATAGTTTGATGTCAACTAACTCTTTTGATTCTTTGACAACTTTGGAATCTGGGGCATATCCTTTAGGAGTTGCAATATTAATATCAATTCCAGATTTAGCACATCCATAAATCATAGAATTACAAACGTTGTTACCGTCTCCAATCCAGGCAAGCTTTAGACCTGCAAGTTTTTTCTTCTTTTCTTTTATTGTCATTAGGTCTGCCAAGATTTGACATGGATGAAACGAGTCAGACAGTCCATTTATTACAGGAATGGTTGAGTTTTTTGCAAGAATTTCTATTTCTTCATGCAAGTATACACGCGCCATCATGATGTCAACATAACGTGAAAGTGTCTTTGACGTATCTTCAATTGTTTCTCCTCGTGCAAGTTGCAATTCATCTGATGTTAGGCTCAGTGCATGGCCTCCCAGTTGGAACATCCCAGTTTCAAAGCTAACGCGTGTACGTGTAGATGGTTTTTGAAATATCATTGCAAGTGTCTTATTTTTCAAGAGTGGTTTGTAAATTCCTGCTTTGAGATCCTTTTTTAGTTTTATAGCATCATCTATGATTCCTGCTAATTCATTTTTGCCAAGTTCATTCAATGTTAAGAGGTCTTTAGTTTTTAATTTCATTTCTTTCCCCATCCAAATAAGGAGCGCTTCTTTTTAGGTTTAACATCTTCTTGTTCCACTGTATCTTCTTCAATTTCTTCTTCTATTACTTGTTCTTTTGCTGATTCATCTGGTTTTGGTCTTCCCTGTGAGATCCAGTTTTTGATTTTCTCTGCCAAATTCTTTGCATCTTTATTATTTTCAGGCGGTGGTACATTATATAGAACAGAATATTTTTCGATGTCTTTTGTAGCAATTCCAGCAAAAGGATCGTCTTCATCTTTGACATGAATTTTCTCTTGTTTTATTTCAGGTTTAGATTTTGTTTCTGGTTTCGGTGCTGGTTTTGGTTGTTCTTTTTCTATTGATTTTGAAATTTCGTTTGATTTAACATGATATTCAATTTTTTCTTCTATTTTTTCTGCTTGTATAGGTTTAACTTGTTCCAATTTTAGTTCAGGCTTTAATTCTGGTTTTGGTACAATTTCTTGTTTTACTTTTATTATTTCTGGTTTTTCAGTATTTTCTTGCTGTATAGGTATCGGAGTTTGCGGCATTCTGATTTCAGGTTGTGGAACTGAGATTTCTTCTGCACCAAACAGTGATTCTAGAAATGAGTCCTTATCAAAGGGTTTCAAGTCTTTGTACTCCTGTCCTACTCCAAGATACAAAATTGGAGTTGATGTTACCTTTACTATTGATATTGCCGCACCTCCCCGTGCATCGGCATCACTTTTTGTTAGTATTGAGCCTTCAAACTTGGTGTATTGGTGAAATTCTCGTGCTTGGTTTACTGTATCATTGCCAGCAAGGGAATCACCAACAAATATTTTAAAATCTGGATTTACCACTTTGTTGATCTTTGATATCTGGTCCATGAGATTCTTACTTGTCTGCATTCTTCCAGCAGTATCAATTAGGATACAGTCAATCTTGTGTGATTTGGCATAAAGTACAGCATCACGGGAAACTGCAGCTGGATCAGAACCATAGTTTTGTGCTATGATTTTTAGATTAAGTCGCTTTGCATGTTCAGTTATCTGTTCTATTGCTCCTGCTCGATATGTATCAGCAGCTGCTATTACAACAGAAAATTTGTTTTCTCGCAAAAGATATGCGACCTTTGCCACCGTTGTTGTTTTTCCTGTTCCATTAATTCCCATAAATGATATGATGTATGGTTCGCCTGTACTTTTTTTCTTTTCAATGTTGGATATGATGTCAACCTTTCCTGCAGAGTCAAACATGTTTGAGATGTGTTCTCGCAAGTTTTGTTTTACAATGTTTGCTATCTGTTCTTTTTCTACAGTAGCACCAATTAGTTTCTGTTTTAAATCACTTTTTAATGAATCAATCACTTCTGTTGCAACATCAGATTCTAGCAGTGCAACTTCAAGCTCAAAAAGAACCTTGTCAATGTCTTTTTCTTTGAGTTCTTTCTGCCCAAAGCTCTTTGCCGCAGAAGAAAAAGCGTTCCTTAGTTTTTCAAACATAATATTTTGCCTTTATTGTTTACTTTGACTTGCTTGTAATATACGATTCATTTGTTGCTGCCCCTGTTCAAGTCTTGCTGCAATCTCATGTTTTTGTGTAGATAATTGTTGTAGTACAATTTCCAATTCCTTTATCCTTTCTTCAACATAATTAATTGCAGAATTCTTATCTTGCTCAAGTGAAGCCCCTGCTCCAATGCTTACAAGTAATTTTTCATTTGGTTGTATTGTTGCTTTTACATATGCTCCCATTCCTACTGGCACAAGAGTTTCAAGTTGTGTATCCCCTAGCGCTTTCATTGATTCTATTGCGCCTGTTGCTTCGTGTAAAAGTTTTATGACAGCATCTTCTTTTTGCAATAGATCCGACATGTAAGCTTCAAGTGCCTGCATCTGTTGCATCAATGCTTGGGCTTGTTCTTCACTCATTTGCAAAAATTTCTCTTTCCCGGCTATAAATGCATTCTCTAATTAAAACAAAAAAAGAGAAGAGATTATACTTTTGAAAGTCTATTTTCTACTTCGCCCCAGTTTACTACATTCCACCATGCGGCTATGTAGTCTGGACGTTTGTTCTGATATTTCAGATAGTAGGCATGCTCCCATACATCTAGTCCTAACAAAGGAATCAATCCTTTTGTTCTAGGGCTAGTTTGATTTGGCATTGTTGTAAATTCGACTTTCTTGCTTTGCGGATTGTAAGCTAGCCAACCCCATCCACTGCCTTGAATTGCACCAGTATCTTTGGAAAATTTTTCTTTGAATGCATCAAAGCTTCCAAAAACTGAATTGATGGCATCAGCTACCTTGTCACCAGGAGTTCCTCCACCATTTGGTTTCATGTTATTCCAAAATAGTGTGTGGTTATCATATCCACCACCGTGAAAATTAACTGCGCCCCTAACATTCTCAGGCACTTTATCTAAGCTTGAGAGCAATTTTGTTAGTTCCATGTTTTGCAACTCTGAGCTAAGACTTTCCAAAGCTGTGTTCAGACCATTTGTGTATGCTTGATGATGTTTGGAATAGTGAATTTCCATCGTCTTCGCATCAATATGAGGTTCTAGTGCTTCGTACGCATAAGGCAATTTTGGAAGTTCATATTTTGCCATGTAAGAAGTAACGCATGTATGCAATTTATGGCTTTGGTTACAAATGTATTTTATCTAACTAAATTTGATGAAAATTGTTGAAACACTACAAATTTGTATTTTTTTCATTTGCAGTAATTTTATGCATTACCTTTATTTTATCAAATGTAAAGGATCAAGAAAAAATTGAATTTTATCTTGAAAAAAATACATCACTTATTGGCGTTGGGATTCCAAGAGAACAAGGGTTTGAAGGACAGGGAATCAAAATTGGCATAATAGATACTGGGATAGATTACGACCATCCAGATCTTTTGGGTTTTGGTCCTAGTGGTAAGGTTGTTGGAGGATACAATTTTGTAGATAATAACAATAAACCAATCGATATTACTGGGCATGGTACTGAAGTAGCTGGAATAATTGCTGCAGATGGAAATCTCAAAGGAGTGGCACCAAAGGCGAAGCTATTTTCATACAAGGTATCATCAACTGGAGAATCGGTTTCATCAGATCTTATCGTAAAAGCAATTCATCGCGCAATTAAAGACAAGGTCAATGTAATTAACATCAGCTTAGGTGTAAACAAGACAAATGGCGAGATTGACCAAGCTGTTAGTGAAGCTGTAAAAAATGGGATCATAGTTGTTGTAGCAGCGGGAAATAATGGTCCAGATGATGGTACTATCGGCAGTCCAGGAAAAGATCCAGATGCAATAACAGTTGGTGCAACATACAACAACATAACACAGAGTATTGTCTCAACATTAGAAATTGGCAAAACCCAATACCAAGTACTTCCTATGCTTGGCACAAATCCATTATCAAAACCAATTACCGGAAAAATTGTCTTTGGGGGATATGGCAGAATTAGAGATCTTGCCAATGGGGATGCCAAAGATTCCATCTTACTTGAAGAAAGAGGCAGTGATATCAAAGGAGAGAAGATCTATTTTTCAGAAAAAGAACGTAACGCTGCACAAAGTGGTGCCCAAGCTCTCATAGTTTTCAACAACGAACCTGGAATATTTTTTGGAGAAATTTATCAACCAAATTCCACTTCCAGTAACAATCCAACAATACCAGTCATATCAATGTCAAAAAGCGATGGACTTGCATTAAAAAAATTACTTCAAAATGAAACAATAGCAAAGTTGGATGTATTCAGTCATCCAGATTTTGTGGCACCGTTTAGTTCTCGTGGTCCGGTTTCACCATTTTATATCAAACCTGATCTTGTAGCACCGGGGGTGTTTGTAAATTCCACCCACATAGGAGGAACATACAACCTAACAAGTGGAACCAGTATTGCAGCGCCACATGTTACAGGTGCAGTAGCTCTTTTGTTACAAAAAGATCCAAATCTCAAGCCTGACGATGTTGCCTCACTTCTTTCTACAACAACAGATCCTGTTACAGATGCTTATGGAAATAATGAACCTGTTGATGTCACTGGGAGTGGGAGATTAAATCTTACAAAAGCATTTTCTGCTAATTTAATAATAATTCCACATAGTCTTGTATTCAATCTCGCTTTAGAAAAACCATATCAAACAAGAACACTACATCTGCAAACCATACAAGGAATATTACCAAACATTCAAACAAAATTTGCCTCTAATCAAAATGATTTAAAGTTAGAATCCAGTCTTAAGAATAATTCTTTAAACATAAAAATTTTGATGCAAAAAAACATGACTGGTGATTTTTATAGAATGCTTGAGATCAATGACGGTACAATAACATATCATGTACCTATTATGATTCATGTAACTAAAGGCAAAATCAATACAAGTGAAAGTGATGGAATCTTAACTTTTGACCTTGATCACCCAGGAATTTGGTCATATGCAAAAATTTCTGTAATTAAAGAAGATACTGACCAAATTCAGAGTGCGTCACTTGTTCCACATCAAACTACATCACTGTCAGTCTATGAACCAGGTAAGTATTGGATTGAAGCTCAAATAACCACACCTGATGGTATTGATAATGCATATGATGATGTCATTGTTGAAAAACCTGCAGTGAAAACGGGAATTGAATTTCTAAAGTCCTTTGGAATTCCAATAAAAGAGATAATCATAATTTCTGGAGTAATCATTGCTGCGATAACTGTTGTGTTAGTGGTAAGACGTAACTAAATCTGTGGGCCTGCATCACGAATTTCTTTTGCAGTATTTCCAAATTTCTTAAAGTTATCAACAAACATCTGCGCAAGTTTTCTTGCAGAATTATCATATCCTTCTTTTTCTGCCCATGTATTTCTTGGATTTAGTACTTCTGGAGGCACTTCAGGACATGTCTCTGGCACATCCAAATTGAATACCTCATCGTGTCTATATTTTACCATATCAAGCGCACCAGTAAGGGCAGCTGTGACCATCATCCTTGTGTGTTTGATATTCATTCTCTTACCTATGCCGTATGGTCCTCCAGACCATCCCGTGTTTATAAGATAGACTTTGGTGCTGTGTTTTGTGATTTTTTCTCCAAGCATCTTTGCATATACTGATGCATGTCTTGACATGAAAGGTGCTCCGAAACATTCTGAAAATGTTGCTTTGGGTTCTGTAATTCCACGTTCAGTTCCTGCAAGCTTGCTTGTATATCCTGACATGAAATGATACATAGCTCCTTCTTTTGTTAATCTTGCAACAGGTGGAAGTACGCCAAATGCATCTGCTGTTAAAAATACAATTACTTTTGGATTTCCTCCAATGCTTGGAGTTATGGCACCAGGAATGTAGTCAAGTGGATATGCAGCTCTTGTGTTCTCAGTTAAGCTTCCATCGTTAAAGTCTGGTGTTAGTGTTTTTTTGTCAACTACAACATTTTCTAATACTGAACCAAACTTGATAGCACCCCAAATTTGTGGTTCTGCATCTCTGTTAAGATTGATACATTTTGCATAACATCCTCCTTCAAAATTAAAAATTCCGTTATCAGACCATCCGTGTTCGTCGTCTCCAACTAACATTCTGTTTGGATCTGCTGAAAGTGTTGTTTTCCCAGTACCGGATAGTCCAAAAAATAATGCGGCATCACCTTTTTTTCCAATGTTTGCAGAACAGTGCATTGGAAAGACACCTCGCGGTGGAAGTATGTAATTCATTACAGAAAACATTGCCTTCTTTATCTCGCCTGCATAACAAGTTGCTCCAATTAGTACAATTTTTTTTGTGTAATTTAATATGATAAGGGCATCACTTCTAGTTCCATCAACTTCCGGAATAGCTTTGAAATCATTTAACGCAAGTAAAGTAAACTCTGGCTTGTGTGATTCAAGCTCTGCTTCTGACGGTCTAATGAATAATTGTCTGACAAAGAGATTTTGCCATGCATGATCAGTTATAACTCGTATAGGTAATCTGTTATCAGGATCTGCTCCAACAAAACCATCAAAGACAAAGATTTCTTTTCCTTCAATGTGTTTCTTCATTTTTTCATATAGCTTGTCAAATTTGTCCTCAGGAAAAGGGTGGTTTACTTTGCCCCAGTCTACATTAGCATGGGTTTCTGAATCATCAACGATATAGCGGTCATCAGGGGATCTTCCAGTGTATTTTCCTGTACGTACTGAAAGAGAGCCGTTGGATGTAAGGATGCCCTCATTTTTTTCAAGTACAATATCAACGAGTAATTTTACTGGTAGGTTTCTGTGTATGTTACTTGTAGTAATGCCCTGCTCCTTTAGCTGCGTAATAAATTTACCAGTGATAGTTGCCTTGAGATCCTCAATCATTGGGTAAAACGATCCGCCTCTAATTTCCTTATTATCTCTTCTCATTATGTATTTTGCCTCCAGAAACGTATTTATTTTAAAATTCAAACAGGTTCTTTCACATGCCGATCAACAAAGACTTGTTAGAGCTAAGAAAGAAAGTAGCAGATCACAGACCTGATTTTGTTAGAGAAGAGAGCTGGAGATACTTTAGGTTAGCAGAAAACTGGAGAAAACCAAAGGGAATTGACAATCATCAGAGAAAATCTAAGAAGGGTTGGCCTGCACTTGTCAAAGCTGGTTATGGTGGACCAAACATTTCAAAAGGATTACATCCGTCAGGATATATCGATAATTTAGTTCATAATGTAAAGGAATTGGAAAAGCTTGATCCAAAAACCGATGGCGTAAGACTTGGTCACGGTGTAGGAAAAAAGAAGAGATTAGAAATAGTATCTAAAGCAAAAGAGAAAAATTTCAAGATATTTAACGCGAGGGTGTCAACAAGTGGTAGTAAATCTTAAAACCAAACGACGTCTTGTTGCAAGGATGTTAGGAGTAGGTGCAAACAGAATAAAGTTTGATTCGCAATATTTGGATGATGTTTCAGATGCAATTACACGAGACAACATTAGAAGCCTAATTACTGCAAACATAATTGAGGTCAGACCGATAAAGGGTACATCCAAAGGCAGAGCACATCATAAAAAATCCCAAAGACGCAAACGTGGAACAAAACAAGGTTCAAAGAAAGGCGCTAAAGGATCGCGTATTGGTAAAAAACAAGTCTATGTAAGAAAGATAAAGGCGTTACGACATCGTCTTCATGTTTCAAAGGGCAGAAAAGAGATAACCAACCCAGAATATTGGAAATTATACAGACAAGCAGGTGGAAATCAAATCAGAAATGTGGCACATCTTCGAACTTTGATTGAAGAGACGCATAAAAAACGCACTTAGAATCTATAGATCATTTCTAGATCAATAATTTTTCCATTCTTAATTTTTATACCCTCTTTTAATAGCATGTTGGTCTTGATCTTTTCTCCCCATGCATATCCACCAATTTTTCCATTTGATTTTATAACTCTATGACATGGAACTATGACAGGGTATGGATTTTTGTTCATAATTCTACCAATTACTCTTTGTCCATTTTTAAGACCTACTACCTTAGCAAGTTCTCCGTATGTAGTCACCATACCCGGAGGAACTTCGAGTAGTTTTTTGTACACTTTATCTTCAAGCTTCAAACTCGTATCATCTCAAGATTTGTTGTTTCTAAAAGTGAAACTATCTTTTGTTTATTTTTACCCAAACTACTCCAATCTACTAGAGCATATTTTGCTTCATTATTTCTCTCTAAAATATGTGAAAACAATTTCTCATCTATGTGATCTAGAGCATGTTTTGGCACGACAGTACCCAAAGCGTATTGACCTTCAATTAATTCTTTGGTGAATTTTTCTGGATAGTGAGTTCCTCCAAAACATATAGCTACATTGTTTTTTTGTGGCGTCATTGACATCACATCTTCTATAATAGTAGCCACAGAATCACATAATACTTTGTTGTTCCATTGCTTTTCCGTTGTTCCGACTTCAATAAACAAAGCAGGTTTGTTTAGTGCTGTAGGACCATGATGTGTTGCCTCTATTGTGATCTCAAATTTTGTAAAATTATTTCTTTTTTCCCACAAGGTTTGCATGTATGATTTCTGTAGATGTGGATGCGGTATTGCAACTTCTTGTGGTCTTCCTCCAAATAGTGCTTCTGAAAAATTTCCTGTACTATGACATGTAAGTGCCAGTGTACCTGTTTCAGAGGCGTGCTTTGATAGAAACACAAATCCCTCATAGTGATATTTTTCTTCAAGCCAGTCTGCAGATATGGATGGTGTTGAAATTGTTACAAGATCATAATTTTTTCCTCGATAAATCTCGCCATCTTGTTTCATGTTTTGCGATATACGATGCGCCAAGTTAGAGCCGGCGGGGTCTGATTGATACGCAATAAGTAATTGCACAAGATAAGAGATATAAGTCGACTTTATTAATTTCCTCCAATGGCAAACCCAAGACAGATGTTAAAGGACATGGTAAATACAATTAAGCTTGCCAAAAAATCTGACAAGGATGATTATATGCAGCACCTCAGATTAGTCCTTCTTGGAATGGCAACCGTAGGTGCGGTTGGATTTATAATTCAGTTCGTATTTGCAGTAATTAATCTCGGACACAGATAGCATTGACTCAGGAAATAAAATCACACTTTTTTGCAGTAAGGACAACTGGAGGACAAGAAAAAGTAGTCATGGGACTATTAGAAAATAGAATAAAACTAAAAAAAATAAACATTCAGGCAGTTTTACTTTTAGATAACCTCAAGGGATATGTGGTAGTAGAAGCAATCGATGCAAATGCCGCCTTTGATGCGTTACAGGGAATACGACATATCAGAGGACAACTTAGGGGCGAATTACAGTTCAAGGATATAGAAGGGTACTTGGTTAAGAAATCAACAGTCTCTGAGCTTGCAGTAGACAAGATTGTTGAAATCATAGGCGGTCCGTTTAAAGGAATGAAAGCAACTGTCACCAGAATAGATCATGAAAAAGAAGAGGCCACTGTCATTTTGCTTGATGCACCATATCAATTACCAGTAACTGTTGATGCAAACTACCTAAAGTTATCAACACAGTAGCAAGGATTAAATTTACATATTCTAGGAAAGAAAAATCATGACAGATATACAAACTGTTTCCGCACTTGTTACAGGAGGACAGGCAAATGCAGGTCCACCACTTGGTCCAACACTTGGTCCACTAGGTGTCAACATTTTACAAATTGTAACTGCCATAAATGAGAAGACAAAAGACTTTGAAGGAATGAAAGTTCCTGTTATAGTTGCAGTTGATAAGAAAACAAAACAGTGGACAGTCGAAGTTGGAATTCCATCTGCAGCAGCACTCATACTAAAAGAAGCTGGCATTCAGAAAGGATCTGGAACTTCAGGAGCAACATGGGTTGGAGATATCAAAATGGATTCAATAATCAAAGTTGCAAAGTTGAAAATTGATTCTTCTTATGCTCAAGACATCAAAGGTGCAACAAAAGAAATTGTGGGCACCTGTTTGCCACTTGGAGTAAAAATTGATGGTAAGAATCCAAAAGAGATTACTGTCGAGATAAACTCAGGTAAATGGGACGATAAACTAAAGTAAATTATTCTTTCAATTCGTAAGACTGGTCTTTTTCTGTTCGTTGCAGTTCCACAAAGGTTTCTGTATTTTGAATTCCCTCTATTTTTCCAATCTTTTCTATTGCTACAGAATGCAATTCCTCTAGATTTTTGGCGCGTACTGTGAGTAGCATATCAAATCTTCCAGTCACTTCAGACATCATAATGACTTCAGGAGTTTTCAGTAATGCCTTATGGATCTGTTCTTTTTGTTTTGGATCGCGATTTATTCCCATTGTAGCCCGTACACCTATGCCAATAAGTGATTCATCTACTACAATTGTGAATTTTTTTATCAGTTTCTTTTTGAGTAGTCTCTTTATCCTACTATACAAAACAGATGTGTTAATTCCTAACCTTTTTGAGAGATTTGGTACTGAGACATTACCATCTTTTGTAAGTTCGGTAAGAATTTTCATATCAAGTTCATCGAATTTATGCAAACTTAACGAATTACTTTTTATTCCTAGTTAAAAATGTAAGTTCAACTCTCAAGTGATTTACACTCTTGTAACTCAAATTTCCCTACAAAGTAAGAAATTATTCCATCCATACCTGTAAACGATTTTAAATAGGCTTCTCAGAAACGATTTCGTAATGATTAGCGATGTTCATCTAACGCAGATGATAGGAGAGGCAAAGAAAAGTCAGAAACAACGCAAGTTCAAACAATCCGTAGAGCTAATCATGGTTTTCAGAGATATTGATGTAAAGAAGGGTTTTGCAATAAATGAGACTGTTCAACTTCCAAAAACACTTAGTCAGCCAGCATCTGTTTGTGTTGTGGCTTCAGGAGATCTCGGTTTGAAAGCAAAAAGTGCCAATGCAGATAGAATAGTAGATGGAACCGAAGTAAACAAAATAGGTGCAAACAAGCGCGAATCACGAAAGCTGATTAACGGTTTTGATTTTTTCCTTTCCGATACTTCACTTATGGCAACTGTAGGTAAGACTCTGGGTCAGTTTATGGGTCCAAGAGGCAAGATGCCAACACCAGTTCCTTTCAATGCTCCAATTGATTCAATTTTAGAAAGATTCCGATCTTCCATACGTGTCAGACTACGAAATTCACTTTCTCTTGCATGTAAGATAGGTGATGAAACAATGTCTGATGAAGATCTAACTGCAAATGCTAATGCAGTAATTAGTCTAGTAGAGAAAAAATTACCAAGTGGAGATAAGAACATTAAAAAAATTATGATAAAGACCACCATGGGAAAACTCATCAAACAACCGCTAGTAGAAAAGAAGTAAAATGCACCAAAATAGAACAAAATATCCACAAAAGAAATCGTTGTTGTATCAACAACTCCAAGAGCTTCCAAAAAAATACAATGTAATTGCTCTTGTCAGAATGGAAAAAGTAAGATCATCACAATTATTGCCTTTAAGAAAAAAATTCAAAGGCGAAGTAGAAATCGTTAGCATAAAAGACAAGGTTGCACAAAGAGCATTAGCTGGACTGAAAATGCCTTCTATTGACAAGATGGTAGACAAGCTAGTTGGCCAATGTGTATTGATGTTCACAAACATGACTCCTTTCAAACTAAACATCTTACTTGGTAAAAACAAGGTAATGATGGCTGCTCGTGGTGGAGACCTTGCAAGTATAGATGTTGTAATCAAGGCAGGAAATACTGGCATTACACCGGGTCCCATTCTTACTGACTTTAAAGAAGCTGGTGTAGCCACAAAAATTGATCAAGGAACAATTTGGATAACAAAGGATTCCATCCCTGCCAAAAAAGGCGCTGTTATTTCTGAAAAGCTTGCCACATTACTAAGTAAGCTCGATGTCAAACCAGTAGAAGCAGGCATAATACTTGATGCAGCTGTTGCAGAAGACATCCTATATGCAAAGAACGAACTAGTAATAGATGTAGAAAAATATCGTGATGCATTTGCACAGGCACATCAAGAAGCTATGTCTCTTGCTATCGAAATTGGTTACATCACCAAAGAAAATGTATCAGCAATACTTGCAAAGGCAGCTCAACAGGCAAGATCTATTGCATTGGAAGCAGGAATTCTAACAGATGAAACAAAGGATCAAGTAATACAAAAGGCCAACGCACAGGCAAATGCATTGGCTAAAAAGGCAAAGAATTACACTCCACAGTAAAATCCATTTCTAAAAAAAATCCTAAAAAGAATTACAGTTTTTCTCGTACCTTTGGTAGATTCCAATTATACTTCATTGCAACAAGTCTAAGTATTGTGGTAGTTGCAATTCCGGCAAATGTAGCTATGTTTGGTTCTGCATTAACGCTTAGAAGAATGAAGAAAGTTACAATACCTACAAAACTTGCAGAAGCATAAAGTTCTTTTACAAACACTATTGGGATTTCGTTTACAAACATATCTCTCAAGATTCCTCCCCCAATCGCAGTAAGCATTCCAGATAGTGCCATCGCAAGAAAGTTTAGTCCAAAAACATCATATGCAAATGTTGCGCCAATTATTGTAAATACCCCTAGTCCCAAGGCATCAAATTTTAGAAACAGATTCCAGTGTTTCTGCATTCTTGGATATAGAAAGAATATAGCAATTCCCGTTGAAACTGTAATCACCACATACAATGGATTTGAAATAGAATGAGGTGGGAAATGACCTATTATCATGTCTCTAATAGTTCCGCCCGCCACACCTGTTATTGTAGCTAAAATTATTATTCCTACAATGTCTGCCTTGTGTTCAATGGCTTTGAATGCACCGGTAACAGCAAACGCCATTGTTCCAAAAAGATCAAGCGCTAAAATCAGAATCGAAATCGACGGTGACAGTTCAGTCAAATCACAATTAGTTATATCATATGGTAAATAATGTTTAGAGATCTAAATAAAGAACAAAATGTAAAAGGGAGTTTTAAAAATGATGTCTAACCAAATAATGCAGAGAGGCCTTCCATTGCTTGTTCTTCTGTCTTTGCAGATGGTGTCTCTACTTCTTTCTTTTCTTCCTTTCCGCCAGATGCTGCTGCGGCAGGTGCTGCTGCAACTGCTACTGGGGCTGCTTTGATAGCTTCATCAATGTTTACGTCAGCTAGTGCTGCTACAAGTGCCTTTACTTGTGCTTCGTTTACTGCAGCCCCTGAAGCTTTGATTACGCTTGTAATATTAGCTTCGTTAATTTCCTTCTTTTGCTTGTGCAAAAGTAATGCGGCATATACGTATTCCATCGTAAACGAAATTTGCTAAAGGCATAATATAAAACTATGGAGTAGATATTGAACCGAATTTATTATTCCAAGATACAAAACTTGGAAATGTAAAAAATAGACTAGTTTAGAATCTTAAGACTGCGACAAATAGAGTACATGTATTTTTTCAATTCCTTATCATATAAGGTATCCATTCTTTGCTTTAAAATTCTTTTTGCTTGATCTTTTTCTGCACCATCAGACAGTGAAAGAACATTGTTTATCAATTCTGGAATCGATTCTCTTACCCAACCATCAATTACATTATGAATTCTTTTGTGTATTTTGACTACAGGATCAGTGTTTATGTCAAAGACACCAGTATGATTATCATATTCTACTCTGTATATCAAAGCCAATATGCAATCTTTTGGGGTTGGATTTTTTAGCTGATCTATAGATTGTGGTCCTGCTTTGCCTTGAGCAACTTTGTTTTTGAGACCAACTGCATTTATTATAATACCATTAATACCTATCTTGGAATCTTCAACGCCTGTAACTACCCCAACAACTATGTTTCTAAATTCTCCATCTTGTACAGATGTGAAAGCGTGATCTCCTTCTTTCCATGTTTTTTTACTGAACATAGCAACTTTTCAAAAAAGATCATATTTAATGTGTTGCTTCAGAATGCTTAATATCGGTCATTCCGAAAACTTCTCAAAGATGGACAAGGGACAAATTCTTGCAAAGTTTTCTGCCGATCCTGATAGGTATTACAAAGTAGCATTGTTTGAAAATGAAGGATTTGTACGAAAATCATGTGCAAAATGTAAACGATATTTCTGGACACTTGATATTAATCAAAACTTTTGTCCTGATGATTCTGAAAATAATTATTCATTTATTGGTAATCCTCCTACAAAGAAAAGATTTGATTATGTTCAAGCATGGAGAGAAGTAGAATCTTTTTTTGTACAAAACGGTCACAAATCAGTTAGCAGATACCCAGTTGTCTGCAGATGGCGTGATGATCTGTATTTTACAATAGCATCAATTGTAGACTTTCAAAGAGTCATGGGTTCCAAGGTTGTTTTTGAATTTCCTGCAAATCCTCTAGTAGTACCACAAACTTGTCTTAGGTTCAAAGACATCGAAAATGTTGGAGTCACTGGAAGACATTTTTCTAGTTTTTGTATGATTGGTCAACATAGTATTCCAAATTCACAGGGATATTGGAAAGACAAATGTGTTGATCTAGATTTCCGATTACTAACAGAAAGATTCGGTATTGATAAAAAAGAAGTAGTTTTTGTAGAGGATGTCTGGGCTGGAGGTGGTTCATTCGGTTCTTCGTTAGAATATTTCGTCAGAGGACTAGAACTTGGAAATGCAGTCTTTACTGAATTTCAGGGAGATCTAGACAATTATTCTGTTTTGGACCAAAAAATAATAGACATGGGAGCGGGTCTTGAGAGATTTGCTTGGATTACTATGGGTACTCCAACTGCATATGATTGCTGTTTTGGTCCCATTACAAAAAATCTCATACAAAAAGCAGGAATATATCTTGATTCCAAAATTATATCAAACTATTTCATATCAATAGCAAAAAGCCTTGGTGATTCAAACAGTATCTTAATTGCAAGAAAAATTGCTGCAAAACAAGCAGGAATTGATGAAAACAGATTTAATAAAACAATAGCACCACTTGAAGGAATTTATCTAATTGCGGATCACCTTAGGACTTTGGTATTTGCAATTTCTGATGGTGCCTTGCCAAGTAATGTAGGTGGAGGATACAACTTGCGAATGATTCTAAGAAGAACAGTAGCTACAATGGATAGGTTTGGTTGGAATTTTGATCTAAAAGAATTAATTGACATGCATGTGGATTATCTAAAATCAACTTATCCAGAATTAGAAGAAACGAGAAATGATGTTAAGACCATAATTGGAATAGAAAGAGAAAGATACAATGAATCAAAAACAAGAATGAAGAGCATTGCAAGCACGCTAAAGACTCAAGACAAGAAATTAACCGTTGATGATCTTATCAGGTTATACGAATCTGACGGAATAACACCTGACTTTTTAAAAGAGACTCAAATAATTTCTGAAATTCCTCCTACATTTTATGAAAGATTATCAGACTTGCATCAATCAGAAAAACAAGAGAAAAAAGAAGATCTGGACTTAAAAGGAATTCCAGATACTGAATTATTATACTATAAACAAGACCCAGAAGAGTTTGAGGCCAGGGTTATCAAAGTAATAAAAAACAAACTGGTGGTTTTAGACAAGACATCATTTTATCCTAGAGGTGGAGGTCAGGAGCCAGATCATGGAAAAATTGGAACCTTTGAGGTGATTGATGTAAATAAATATGGAAATGTTGTAGTTCACGAACTTAAAGGTGGTACACTAAAAGAAGGAGAAACTGTGAAATGTGCAATAGACGTATCTCGTCGATATGGAATAACAAGGAACCACAGTAGTACTCATGTGCTAAATGCTTCTGCACGAAAAACTCTAGGATCATGGATTTGGCAACACTCAGCATTTAAGGAAAAAGATTATGGTAGATTGGACATAACTCATCATTCTAACTTGACTGAAGATGATATAATGAAAATTGAAGATTTGGCAAACTTTACTATTAGAAGAGATGTTCCCATCATGATTAATGAATTTGAACGAGGACATGCTGAACAAAAATATGGATTTAGAATTTACCAAGGCGGTGTAGTTCCAGTAAAGCTAGTCAGAATTGTAAACATTGAAGGTTATGATGTGGAAGCTTGCGGAGGAACACATGTAAAAAAAACAGGAGAGATAGGACTCATTAAAATTACAAAGGCAGAAAGAATTCAGGATGGAGTTGTAAGAATGGAGTTTGTTTCAGGCGAAACTGCAATAAAATATACTCAAAATCAAGATAGAAAAATTTCACAAATTGTAAAGTTACTAGGTTCTAGTAAAGAAAAGATAATGGAATCATTTGAACATGCCATGAAGGATGCGGATTCATCCAAGAAGAAGCTAAAGCAATTGATCAAACGAGTATCAGAATCTACTGCAAAAAATGCAATATCTCAGGCAAAAAATCTAGGCAAAGTAAAACTATACTCCACAATAGATGAGGACCTGGATGAAGAATTCCATATTGCAGTAGGAGAGCAAACAATCAAGACAGACCCATCCATGATATATTGTGCATTGATTTTGAAAAACGGCGGTATACGAATAGTTGCATTTGCAGGTCTAGAGGCAGCAAAAACAAAGAAGGCCGGAGATTTGGTTCGCGATGTTTCCAAAATCCTAGGTGGTTCCGGAGGAGGAAATGAGAGTTTTGGTCAAGGTGGAGGAAAAGATGTGTCAAAACTAAAAGATGCACTAATTGCTGCAGAGCAATCTATTTTGGAAAAGTGATTTTGTGACAGATTGGTCATCTATAGAATCCAAATGGAGAAAAATATGGCATGATGAAAAATATTTCGAGACAGATCCAAATTTACAAAAAAAATTCTTTGTTACAGTAGCATATCCGTATCCAAATTCTCCACAGCACATAGGTCATGGAAGAACCTACACTTTAGCTGATGTTCATGCAAGATTTATGCGTATGCGTGGTTACAATGTACTTTTTCCAATGGGCTTTCACTATACAGGAACTCCAATTCTTGGCATGGCAAGACGTGTTCAAGAAAATGATAAGGAACTAATCGAGGCCTTTAGAACACTATACAAAGTTCCAGAAAAAAACATCAAGGAATTTTCTGAACCAGTAAAGATCGCAGATTATTTCCATCAAGAAATAAAATCAGGAATGATAGAGATGGGTTACTCGATAGATTGGAGAAGAGAGTTTACTACGATAGATCCTGTCTATAACAAATTCATCGAGTGGCAGTTTAGAAAGCTGAGAAGTAAGAATTTGGTCATTCAAGGATCACATCCTGTTGGTTGGTGTCCAAAGGATCAAAATCCAGTATCGCAGCATGACACATTAGGAGATGTAGAACCAAGTTTTACAGAGTATATTCTCATCAAATTCAGATATGAAAAATATGTTGTACCTACTGCCACACTTAGACCTGAGACAATATTTGGTGTGACAAATCTCTGGATAAACCCACAAGTTACTTACAAGATTGCCAACGTAGATAATGAAACATGGATTGTTAGTTCAGAATGCGCAAGAAAACTAGAGTTTCTCGATAAGAAAGTCAAAGTAACAGGCGAGATAAAGGGCTCTGAACTTGTAAGCAAAAAAGTCAAAGTCCCAGATAGAAATGAAGAGATCGTAATATTTCCTGCAAGCTTTGTCAAAAGTGAAAACGGTACTGGAATTGTAATGTCAGTGCCAGCGCATGCACCATTTGACTATCAGGCTTTGGAAGATATCAAAAAGTTAAGTAATGATCAAAATCTTGCATCCATTGCAAGGACGATTTTGCCAATTTCCATTATACAAACTGACGGATATGGGGAAATTCCTGCAAAGGAAATTACTGAAAGATTCCAAATAGAAAACCAAAACAATCCCAAGCTTGAAGAAGCAACAAAAGAGCTTTATGCAAAAGAATTCTACGGAGGAAAATTAAAACAAAACACTGGAAGATTTGCACAAAAAACTGTTGCAGATGCCAAAGAGGAAGTCAAAAAATGGATTCTACAAAGTAATAATGCAGACATTTTGTTTGAACTAAATGATGGACCAATACGTTGCAGATGCGGATCCGAGTGTGTAGTAAAATTACTCAACGATCAGTGGTTTCTAGATTATTCTAATAAAAAATGGAAAGATGATGCACATCAGTGGATAAATGAAATGAAGATACTTCCAGAAGAGATACGAGGAGAATTCAATTATGTTGTGGATTGGCTTCGAGAAAGGGCATGTGCAAGACAACATGGTCTTGGCACAAAATTACCTTGGGACAAGGATTGGATAGTTGAGAGTTTGTCAGATTCAGTGATTTACATGGCATACTATATCCTAGCAAAATATGTAAATGAAAAACAACTAGTAGCAGAAAGTCTTGGAGATGAATTTTTTGATTATGTATTTTTGGGAGAAGGTGATTCAAAGAAAATTGCCTTATCGTCTAAAATATCACAGCATGTTTTAGAAAATATTAAGAACGAATTTCAGTATTTTTATCCTGTTAATGCAAGACATTCAGGTCGTGATCTTGTTCCAAATCATCTGACTTTCTTTGTTTTCAATCACATTGCAATCTTTCCAAAAAAATACTGGCCTGAAGAAATAGTGGTAAATGGCTCTGTCTTAATGGAAGGAAAAAAGATGTCAAAATCAATGGGAAACATAATTCCATTACGTGATGCAATTAGAACCCATGGGGCAGACCCAATTAGATTAGCTATTTTAATTTCTGCAGAGCTATTGCAGGATGCCGATTTTAATTTGGAAGCAGTTAGAGGAATTAAAAACAAGCTTGAAAATATGTTGGATGAATGTCCTAAATACAAAGCGAGCCAATCCAACAATCAGGAACAAGAAGACAGATGGTTGCAAAGCAGACTACAACAGCTTATCTTTGAAATCACATCAGCTATGGAAAAAATGAGATTGCGTGAAGCCTTGCACTATGTACTGTACGAATTTGATTCAGACATACAATGGTATCTAAAGAGAACAGAGGCAAAGAATAGAAAAAACATATCTGGTACCTTACATGAAATTTTTTCTGCTAGAGTATCCATGCTTTCTCCTTTTGCACCACATATTGCGGAAGAGATGTGGAATAAATTAGGAAATTCTGGAATTGTCTCAAAGTCTTTGTGGCCATCAGTTCTTGAAAATAAGATTGATGCTGCAGCACTCCAGTCAGAAAATCTTCTCAAATCAACACTAGAAGATATCAAAAATATTCTCAAAGTAACCAAAATTTCACCAAAACGAATCATCATCTATACTTCAGACTCATGGAAGACAAAGGCATACCAAAAGATTCTTTCAAGTGTTATCAAAGGTGAGATGAATATAGGAGTTCTGATAAAATCTCTAATTGCAGACAAGGATACAGAAAATGTAAAAAAGGATCCCGATTTTGTCAAAAAGACTGTTAATGATATATTATCAGAACCTGTAGAATCGAGAGAGTCCAAGACAAAGTTAGGCCTTGTAGCGGAGAAAAAAATTCTTTTAGAAATTAATTCTCTTCTGCAAAAGGAATTTGGTGTAGAGGTACAAGTGTTTGAGGAATCAGATGCCCAAAAATATGATCCCAAAAACAAGGCGCGTACTGCAAGGCCATTCAAGCCCGCAATATTAATAGAATAGAATTTAGAATTAGAAAAATACTGCGCATCTTTTTATTAGGTATTTTCAGAATAAGCTTCAATTGAAAATAGCAATTGTCGGCATTGGAGTTGCAGGCGGATATCTTCTTGGCAGATTGAAAAATGAACACGAAGTAGTAGGTTTTGAAAGATCCACGCAAGAAAATCACGATTCCATATGTGCATGGGGTACTACTCGTGGACCAATGCAAGAGTTTGCTAAAAAATGCAATCTTGATTTTAATAATTATGTAATTCATGATGGAAAAAACATGTACATTGACATGAATTCAGATAGATTCAACATCAAATTGATGGGTCTTTGTACCTACGACAAAATTGGTCTTATCAAAGACATGTCAAAAGGATGTAAGATCAATTATGGCACCACACCAAAACTTGCAGATTTAGAATCAGAATTTGATCTCATAATTGATGCAACTGGTTTTTACAGAATGTATCTTCCAAGACTTTCCCAAGATTTTCACCTACCAACATACCAATACAAGGTAGAATATGAAGACAAAGTGCCATTTGACGACTTTTACCTCAAGCCATTTTCTTCAATTAGCGGATATTTTTGGTATTTTCCATTAGGGGAGAAACATGCCCACATTGGTGCTGGCGATAAGAACAGAAAACATGTTGAAGTAACTGATGCGTTTTTTAAAAAATATGGTGGAAAGATACTCAAAACAGTTGGAAGGCCAATTCGTCTTGCTACACCTAATATGTGTGAGCCCTTTTATCACGGAAAAGTTGTCGGTGTTGGTGAATCGATTGGAACCGTTTATCCACTTTTAGGAGAAGGCATCATACCAAGCATGACCTGTGCTGACATATTTATCGAGAATATTGGTAATAATGAAAGATATAGGCAACAAGTGCTTGAAAAATTTGCAATATACTCAAAGGTACTTGCATTTGTAAGAAATAAAATGGACAGCAAGTTTAGTACGATAAAGCACTTTGCAGATCTTATTACAATTTATAGATATATGAAAAAAAATGAACAGAGATTTGGTATGGAAATTAAAATGACAGATATGATGAAAGTTGCAAAGGCCTAGAACCCCATAGTAACAAATCCAAAATTTTCTCGCACTGTTCTGTTTGAATTCATATTGTAATCATATATCATTTTAGAATATTCCAAAAGAACACTCTTCATTTCATCAATTGATTTTGAAAGATAAAAACCTGGACAGTCACCAGTAAACTGAAAGCTTGCGTGAACACGAGCTCTTCCTTTTTCATTTTCAAGCCAAGATGAAAACGGATAGAGATAACAGACTCCAGGTCTATTAGGATACAACTCGCAGTAACCTTTCTCATCCAAAAATCTACAAGAGATATGAGTTCCATCATCTGCTTCTGTCTCATCTTTTTTTCGCTTCAGGTTTATCATGGTCATTGTGATACTATTTCCAGATGGACCTCTTTCTTCCCAGGTAGCAATGTTAGTTTCATTTTTTATAAAGTCTGAAACTTTTTGGTACTTTAGTCCCTTTCCAATTGTAATTAGATCATTTGATGTAAGTGGCAATCTACCTTGTCTGTCACAACAATTATGGCAATCAGGCCAGTAACACTTCCAGAGAACATAACTTTCTTCTTTTGCGAGATAAGGAATATGAAATACAACATCTTTTACTTTGATGGTGAAATCAGAAACATCACTTCTACTTCCTAAGATAAAATCCCGTATGATTGGATTTACTTCCCAATTTTTTGATAAAAGTTCAAGTGATTCCTCAAGTTCCTTTCGCATCAACTAATAAATTACAAGCACAACTTTGAACGTTATTAATGTTGAGGGAAAAAGGCAAGTACGCATCTGCTACTGAGAACAGACGATTTGTATGGGAAAAAGTAATGTGGCCTTTGATTTTAGAATTAAACAATATTAGTTTTACTACATCACAGTACAAAAAAAAACGTGATGCAGTTTGTAAAGAATTAGGAATACCATCATCAAAAATTGCTGGTGGTTTTGTATCACTTCTGTTAAAAGGAATTCTTTACAAAGAAAATGATCTTTATTCAATTCATTACAGATTAATTCCATATATGAGACTCAAAGCTGATTGTGACTATGCAACAGCAGTACGGGAAACAAGCACCAAATAATTATATTCTCAAGTAATCCAAGTCGTTTCGGTAGCCCGATAGTCTAGTGGCCAAACAAATTTTGGGTTAGGGATTCCAGGCTCTGGATCTTATGAGAGGAAACCTGGGGACGGCAGTTCGAATCTGCCTCGGGCTACTTTCTCTTTGATAAAATTATAACGCCTATCGAGAAGCCATTGCTATTCTTTCAAGCTCATTTTTCTTTTTTACTGAAGGAGCATTCATGTCATTTGCTGCTGCAAGAATCAGATGTTCTGCAAGATTTTCTTCAATCGCTTTTGGATTTGAAAAGGATGCATCTCTTACACCTTCTGCAATGAATCGTAATGCAAGATCTACTCTTCGTAAAGGTGCAACATCTACTGATACGTGATAAACAGTACCACCGTAAACTATTCTTGTGGTATCCTCATTTGGGGCAGAGTTTTCAATTGCTCGCACAAGAACCTCAATTGGGTTTTTACCTGTCTTAAGAAACATAATGTCAAGTGCTGCTTTGACAGTGTTTATTGATCGGGTTTTCTTTCCACCCATCCTACCTGTATTTTTTGCATATCTTTTTCCAAAGTGCAAAAGCTTGTTTGCAAGTCTTTCTACGATGTTAACTTCAGCCTTGTTGAATCTCTTCAGCGCAGAACGACCAAAGGTTAATGGCATTATAGTTTTGTTTACCGATATAGCGTTTTTTAAACCGGGATCTCTAATCTCTATTTTTGAGAGGTCCCATTTCCTAAAAAGCAAAAGATTTGCAGTCTCTGTCATTTCTATCTCCTTGGTTTTTCTTTCTTACCATATACAAGTTCTTTGAGTGAAGTTCCATTTACCTTGAATACCTTCCATCTTACACCGGGAATATCTCCCATTGCTCCTCCCATAGATGCACCCATTCCTTCTACATGTACTTCATCATGTTCATCAACAAAATTCATGGCTCCGTCTCTTGGTAAAAATGCAGTAACGGTCTTTCCATTTTTTATGAGTTGTACACGAACACATTTTCTAACGGCAGAGTTTGGCTGCTTTGCTTCAATGCCCACTTTTTCTAAAACAATTCCACGAGCCTGTGGTGCACCACCTAATGGACTTGCTTTTTTGTCAAGGCCAAGGTTTCTTCTTTTATAAGTACCAATAGACCAACGCTGTTTCTTTCTTTTATCTTTTAGAACTCTTCCTGAAAATAGACCTAGTGGTGATTTTGCCATATTTTTACTCCATTATTTTTTCCGGACTTTGTATTAAAACACTGGAAATTTGAAAATATCTTTTTGCAAGCAGTCTTGCCTTTTCAGCATTGCGTCCTTCACGACCCACTACAATACCCTTCTTTTTCGCATCAACCATAACAATTGCTTGCATAGAACCATCAAGTCTTTTGTTTATTTTAACTTCAGATACAAGTTTTTGATTTAACATATTTTTGAGAAAGTCTGCAGGATCATCAGAATACTCCACAAGCTCAACGTTTCTTTTTACTACGTTTTGCAGATTTCGAATTGTAGAACCGCCTTTGCCTATTGCAAGACCCATCTTACCAGGATTTACAACAAAGATTACTCTATCAAGTTTTTCATCTTCAATGCAATCACGAGCTGTTGCACCAGTTACGTTTTGAAATAGCGACATCAGTTTGATTTGGTCTGTTGTTAGTTTGATTGTTTCCGTCATGTCTATACCTGTTTTAAAATCGATCTCTTCGTGGGACATTTAAATCTTCATAAAAAATTATGTAAAAATAAGACATTTATTGTTGTATCTCCTCTTCCACTTCTTTCAAAAGTGTTTTGAGATTTGTTTCACTCAAAGTTTTAAGCGAAAGTGCGGAGATTCTAAATTGCGTACCACAGAGCCTTCCAAGTTCAACGGATGAGCCCTTAAAATTCAAAGTAGGAACTTTGGAACTCGTTGCAGTTTCCTGTATCTTTTGAAGAGTATTCTTTGGAATAGACTGAGATAAAATTATCAATTTGGAATTTTTCATTGAACCAATTACCTCTTTTGCGCCTAGAGAATACTTCTTATCATCCATTGCATCCTTGATTATTTTTTCTAAAAGTTTAGCCATCTTCAACTACCCTCATGTAAAGATCCACAGTTCCAGTTCCTACAGGAATATTTCCACCAACAATTACATTTTCTGTGACACCTTTTAGTTGTTCAACTTCTCCAGCCAATGCAGCTTCTGCAATTGTTGGAACAGTAATTTCAAATGCAGCTCTTGCAAGTACACTTGTCTTTGTTCCAGCAATTCCATGTCTTCCAATTTGTTGCATATATCCTCTAGAACACATCAAATCTGAAACAAGCATAAGATATCTAATGTCTACTTCTAGACCCTGATCTTCAAGTGTTGAGCTAAGCTCATTTATCAGTGCGTTACGTGCAGCTTCAATTCCTAGTGTACTTGCAATTTCAAAAACGTTGTTTGTGCGTATATTTTTCTTGTCAACACCATCAATTTCAAACACCTTTGCAATGTTAGAACCAGATGTTTGTATTACCCATTCATCATCTTGTTGCACTATAGTAACTCTTTCAACATCAGCTACTCCTTTTACTTTGGTACCAAGAATTTTGTTTCTCATTGCAAGAACTGTTTGAGCATCTGATTCTTCAGCAAGTGTTAGTGTAATGGAATTACCGCTAGTTTCAATTTCAAATTTCTTTTTTGATGATTGTAATGCCTCTTCAACATCTGCTATGGTACAAGCCCTTTCTTTTAGCTTGTCAGTATTTAGATTCAGTTTGATTTTTGTGGAATAATCAGTTTCCGTGCTTGATACAAGTGCACTAACCTTTGTATGTAAGATTTCACGTGCAACTTTGATTGCTTTTTCTTTTGATTTTTTGTAATTTTCTTCAAGGTAGATGTCCATTGTAGGTGTTACTGGTTTTTTGCGTGCATCAACAAGTTCAATTAATCTTGGAAGACCGAGTGTTACATTTCTTTCTCTAATTCCTGCAAAGTGGAATGTTCTTAGTGTCATCTGAGTTCCAGGTTCACCAATAGATTGTGCAGTTACTACACCTACTGCTTGCCCCGGTTCTACTTTGGCATTATCGTACAACTCTAATGCCTTCTTGCAAACTTTTTCAACACCGTCTCGGCTTATTTTTGATTCAAGTAATGCATCGTGTACTGCGTGTGTTAATCGTGGATTGAATGTCTTTGTGTATTTCTTGGAAAGTTCTGTTATCTCTTCTTTTGTTGCTTTTTTACCAGTATCAATAATTGTTTCAGATTCTATTAATCTTTGAACTCTAAATGCTTCACCGTGATCGCTTTTTGCAACATCGATTCCATCTTCACCATACAAGAATTGTATAATATGACCATGTGGATCTCGTACGGTTCCATCATATTCTAGCTTAAGGTGTTCAAGCGCATTGATCAATCTTCTTTGCATGTAACCACTTTGTTGGGTTCTAACTGCAGTATCTACAAGACCTTCACGTCCACCCATTGCGTGGAAGAAAAATTCTAATGTAGAAAGACCCTCACGATAGTTTGATTTTACAAATCCCCTTGAATCCGGATTAGTATCATTTTCTTTAAAGTGTGGAAGAGATCTATTGTTGTATCCTTTGTTGATTCTTTTTCCTCTGATTGATTGCTGACCTAAGGCACCAGCCATCTGTCCTATGTTCAGAGATGAGCCCCTGGCACCGGTTGTGGCCATAATTCTTCCAGCATTTGTTTCATCAAAAGACTTGTCAGCCGTGCTTCCTGCCTTGTCTCTTGCTTTTGAAAGCTCATTTACAATGTATGCTTCCAATGCTTCATCTGCAGAAAGACCTCTACTAAGCTGCAAAGTTCCTTTCTTTGCCTGAGAGATAAGATCATAAACCTTGTCGTATGTTTCTTGTATTCCGCCTAGAATGTTTTCTTTTGTTTTTGTTGAAAGCTCAAGATCAGAATAGCCATAGCTAAAACCATAATGTGTGATAAATTGTTTTAGCATTACCAAAATAGAATTTAGGAATTTTTTCGCTTCATCATATCCGTAGTCTTTTGTGATTCTATGCAAAACACTATCTGGTTCTTCAGCACCAATTGATGCTTTGTCAATTACACCACTAATTAACTGACCATTTTTTATTACAACATCTTTTGTTGGACCCTTGGTTCCTTTGGACCATTTAGATGTAATTACATAGTTAAAGTCTTTTGGCATGAAAAGTGAAAATAATTGTTTTCCTGTATAAAACTGACCATTTTTATTTTTAATTGCAGGTTCTGGAAAAGTTCCATCATATCCTCCAATCATTGCAAGATTTGCAAAGTATTCTGGAGTTAGTGTAGTACCATCTTTGGTTAGTAGATATGCACCTGTAATGAAATCTCGTAATGCACCAATGATTGGTCCTCCATATCTTGGTGAGATTAATTGATCCTGTACACGCATCAAAAGAATTGCTTCAGCTCTAGCTTCCTCACTTTGTGGCACATGTAGGTTCATCTCATCTCCATCAAAGTCAGCGTTGTATGGAGGACATACAGATGGATGCAATCGGAAAGTTTTTCCTGGTAAGACCTTAACATAATGACCCATAATTGACATTTGGTGAAGAGAGGGTTGTCTGTTAAACATGACAATATCACCGTCTGATAGATGTCTTTCTATAAGATATCCAATCTCGATGTTGTTTGCAATTGTTTCTCTGTCTTCAACAAAATCAAGTCTAATCTTTACTCCATCAGGTCTTACAATATAATTTGCGCCTGGGAATTTGTTTGGACCATTTATCACAAGTCTCTTTAGTCGTTCAATGTTCCATTCTGTAACAACTTCAGGTATTGTAAGTTTGATTGCTACAGCTTCTGGGACTCCAACCTCAGCAATGTCAAGATTTGGATCTGGTGAAATCACAGTTCTGCTAGAAAAGTCTACTCTTTTTCCAGAAAGTGATCCTCGGAATCTTCCCTCTTTTCCTTTCAGTCTTTGTGTTAAAGTTTTCAGCGGTCTACCTGATCTATGATGAGCTTGTGGAATTCCAGAAACCTCATTATCGAAATATGTTGTTGTATGATATTGTAATAAATCAACAAGATCTTGAACAATAAGTGGCGGAGTTCCTGCTTCCTTACTTTCTTTTAATCTTTGGTTTACTCTTATTATGTCAACAAGTTTGTGTGTTAGATCATCTTCTGATCGAATTCCTGTTTCTAAAATTATTGATGGTCTAACAGTTACAGGTGGAACAGGTAAAACTTGGAGTACAAACCATTCTGGTCTTGCAGTAGAAGGATCATATCCCAAAAGTTTCAAATCATCGTCAATCATGTGAGAGAATCTTTCTCTAATTGTTATGGGTAGTAATCTGTTTTCACCAAGTTCTGTCTTTTCAATAAAGATTGTTGGTTTTGTAAAGATCATATCATATTGTGATTTGCCACAATGCGGACATGTTTTTTCCTTTTTTGCTTTTTCAATAATTTGATCTGGTATGTGTTTTACAGATATTACTGTATATGCTGCCTCTTTGTTCAGTATTCTATGATATTCTTCTAGGTCTTCTTTTGGAATTTTCAGTCTAGCACAGGATCTGCATGTAGTCAAAAGAAGTTTGTATATGTTATCAATGAATGCAATATGTAAGACAGGTTCTGCAAGTTCAATATGACCAAAATGTCCTGGACACCTTGCTGCAGTATTACCACATGTGATACACTTTTGTCCTGGCTCTAACGTTCCAAGTCTTCCATCCATTAATCCACCTTGTACAGACATCCCGTCTTCATCATAAGTTTCTGGTGCAGTGATTTCTGCGACAGAATATTTTCTAATTTCTGTGGGCGACCAAACAGAGAATTTGATTCCGTCAATTATCTTTATAGTTTCAAGCGCCATTATACCTTCTCCTTTATCAAAAGTCTTGGAGCAACATCTAAGCTCATCATTTCTTGTAGCAAGAGCTTGAATGCGTATGCTACTGAAATTGATGTCACTTTTGCTTTATCGCCACAAACTCTACAAACAAAGCGTCTTTGTTTAATGTCATAATACGATACTAGTCCACACCTTTCACAGATGTAAATATCAGCCTTATCTGATTCGTCAAGTAATCTATCCTTTAACATCATAGAAGCACCGTATGCAATAAGACAGTCTCTTTCCATTTCTCCAAATCTCAAACCACCTCCACGTGCACGTCCTTCTGTTGGTTGTTTTGTTAACATTTGCACTTGTCCTCTTGCTCTAGCATGGATTTTATCTGCAACCATGTGGTGAAGTTTTTGATAATATACAACTCCAATGAAAACCTCTGCAGGGAATGCTTTTCCTGTTCTTCCATCATACATCATTTCTTTTCCTGAATATTTGAAACCTGCAGATTCTAGTACTCCTTTGACATCTTCCAATTTTTCTCCTACAAATGCAGAGCCATCCATCTTAGTACCTCTGAGTGCTGCAGCTTTTCCAGTAACTGATTCTAGAAACATTCCAACAGTCATTCTAGATGGAAATGCATGTGGATTAATCAATACGTCTGGAACAACCCCATCAGCTGTATATGGTAAATCTTCATGATTTACAAGTAAACCTACAACTCCTTTCTGACCATGTCTTGATGCAAACTTGTCACCAATTTCTGGAACTCGTACATCTCTAACTCGAATTTTATACATTCTACCACCATCGTGTGATTGAGTCATAACAACGGTATCAACAACACCATTCTCAGATGGTCTTACTCCAATTGATGTATCTCTTCTATATGGTCCTTTTACTTCGAATTCTCTATATTCTTCCATGAATCTTGGTGGACTTGTTTTTCCAATTAGAATATCTCCACCTTGAACAGTGGACTCGGTTGCAATTACACCGTCTTCTTCTAATAATCTGTAAGCTTTTTCACCACGAAAACCACGAATGTTTGCTTCTGCGTTTGGAATTTCAAAGTTATCTCGCATTCCTCCAGGATACTGTTTTGCTTCTGCTTCATAGATTCTATAAAAGAAAGTTCTTCCTAATCCTCTTTCTACAGATGATCTGCTTAAAACTATAGCATCTTCAATATTGTAACCATCAAAAGGTAGTACTGCAACAACACAATTTTGTCCAGCAGGTCTGTCTTCCAATCCCAAAAGTCCCATCGCTTTTGTTGTTACGATTGGAGTTTGTGGGTATAACATGAAATGTTGTCGAACATATGTACTTGCATTCATCAGGGGGGTAGAAAATCCAAGACTTTGTTTTGCCATGGCTGATTCATACGTATTTCTTGGAGATTGATTATGTTCAGGATATGGAATTATAGATGCTCCTGCACCAAGAATTGCAGATGGAAATATTTCCATGTGAGTATGTTTTTTTACATTCTCTTCATCCATTGCAATGTAAGTATTTTCTTCCTCATTTGCATCCACTAATTCAATTACTCCCATGTGTAAAAGATCACTCCAAGAAAGGAATTTTTTGCTCACCTTATCGATAAGTTCTTGTGTTAAGAGTGGTTTGTTATCTTTTATTACGATTAGAGGACGTAGAACTCTTCCCGCATTACAGTTTACATAAAGTCTCTTTGTAGAACCTTCTATATCAGATTGGTACAAAAATATGCCAATATGAGGATGAATTTTGAAGTTTCTTCTTAGTTCACGTAATGAATCCACAAGCTTCTGTCCGTCTTTATAATATCCAATTAGTCTTCCATCAACAAAGATTCTTGTTCCTTCTTTTTTTAGCTCATCTTTTGCGTCTGAAACATAAGTTACTCCAAGATCGTATAGTTTTTCAATAATATCTTCTGATGGAACGTTCACTGATATTATTGCAGAAAGGGCAAGATTCTTGACTAGTCCACAATTTGATCCTTCAGGAGTTTCACTTGGGCATATTCTACCAAAATGTGTTGAATGTAAATCTCTTGCTTCAAAGTTTGGTTGACTTCGGCTTAAAGGAGATTGAATTCTTCTAAGATGACTAATTGTTGAGAGATAGTTTGTTCTATCCAGAAGCTGGGTTACTCCTACTCTACCTCTTCCCCAATTTCCTGTTGCAATTGCGTTATTTAGTTTGTCAGTAACTATACCTGGTCTTACTGCTGCTGCAACTGCATTAATTCCTCTTTTCTGTCCAGAGCGTTCAAGTTGATATTTCATATCTCTAACCAAGTTTCTAAATGCAGTTCTGAATAAATCTGCAAGCATCTGGCCTGCAAATTTTATGACCTTATTTCCATAGTGATCTTTATCATCAGGTGTAAGCCAACCTAGTTTTAATTCAATTAATTTACAAGCTGCTTCTCCCAGAAATTGTGATTTTTCCTTTCTATTGTCTGGATGTTTGCCAAGATGTGGTAAAAGTCCCCAGTCAAGCAGAGTCTCTGCTCTCTTTATCTGAAATTCTTCAAGCATTCCAGGTGCTATTCTCTTACTGATGTACACTATTGCATCCTTTGCAGTTGGCACATCACCAGATTTTTCAAAAGATGCTTCAAGTTCATCTTGAATGTCATCAACAAGTGAAACTGCAGCAGCAATTTCTCTATCAGATTCAAGTCCTAGTGCTCTCATTAAAGTAACTACAGGTATATCAACAGGTGAACCAGGAATTTTTGCAACTATCAATCCATCGTTTTTCATTACAAGTTCCAGCTTTGCACGATAACCAACAATAGATGAATAGACTTTAGCTTTGAAGACAGTATTTCCTCCAACTGTTTCTTTATCAACTATAATTTTATTATAAGAAAGATCTTCTAGTCCAACAATCACTCGTTCTGATCCATTTATGATAAAATATCCACCCGGATCGTTTGGATCCTCACCATGTTCTACAAGTTTTTGATCAGAAAGATTATGCAGAAGGCAGGCGTTTGATCTTACCATAACTGGCATGTCTCCAATGTGAACAAATCTTGATTCCAGAATTTTTCCATCTTCTACAACACTTGCCTCAAGCATTACTGGAGATGCGTATGTAACGTTACGCAGTCTTGCTTCCATAGGAGCTATGTGTGTTATAGAACCATCAAGTTCCATCATTCTTGGTTGTTGTAGTTTTAGCTTACCAAGTTGAATTTTATATGGATATTCTGCACTTTCAATTTCTATTTGTCCAACTTCATCAATTATACTTTGAAGGCCTCTTTCCAAAAACTCATCATACGAATTAAGATGTTGCCGAGCTATACCTTCTCTTTTTAATATATCTTGAATTATTGGCCAACGTTTGTTTGAAATGTTTGCCATTACTCTTCCACCACGTATCTGTAATAGACACTCTCACCAGCAGTTGCACTTTTTCTTGTTATCTTAATCATATCACCTGGTTTTACTCCCAAGCCTTTGATGGCAGGATCATTTACGTAAATAAGCGGCATTTCAGTAGGTTTTGTATGAAATTTTTCTAGCGTTTCTTCAGCTTCTTTTTTTGTCATTATCTCATGTTTTGGAACATAGATATGATCTGGAACTAGGATGTGATCTTTTTTAGTTATCATGTTAAAGAGCTCCTTCTAACATTAGCTGTAAATGAACAATTAATCCACAAACTATGAATTTTCAGCCGAGAGGTTAATATATATGTAATTGGCTGGATTTGAAATTTACTGTTTCTTGTCAATAATTTTTTTCGCAACCTTAAATAGTGAAAAAATAATCCAAAAACAAGATGAGTACTCGTTTAAATGGATTTGTCTTACTTGCAATTCTGGTTGCTGCCGCTGGAACAATTCCGGTTTTTGCAGCAAGCAATTCTACAAGCACAAATTCTACAGGTACACAAAATCCGTACCAGAAATATTCACTTGCAGGTACAACAAATCCTCAGACCTCAACAGGAGTACCAATTACTGTTACAACAGACAAAGCATCGTATAACGATGGCGACAAACTTACCATATCAGGAACAACACGAGACTACATCTCTGGCACACCCGTTTCAGTTATAGTTAGAAATCCTATTGGAAATGTTGTGCAGATAGCTCAAGTAGATCTTGGAAGTGATAGAACATACAGTACAACGATCACAGTTGGTGGTAGTAGTTTGTGGCAAGCTGCTGGTACTTACGAAGTAGATGTACAGTTTAGTAGTAAAGATAGATCAGCAAAAACAACATTCCAGTTTACTGGTTCTAAAGGAGGAGCACCTTCAGGAAATACCGTAAAAGTTGATGGTACTGACTTGTCAGTTACGTACAGCATCACAAATGGTAAAGTACTTGGAATCAAGGCTGACATCAAGTCCAAATCATTGATAGTATCAATACAAACAACAGGCGATGGACAATTAACCATAGACCTACCAAGAGCATTGATAGATGCAAAGATAAACGATCAAACAGATGATCAATTCTTTGTCTTAAACGATGGTCAAGAAGCTCAATTTACTGAAACAAAAACAACTACTGACAGGACTCTAACAATTCCTTTCACTGACGGAACTGGACAGATAGAGATCATTGGTACATGGATAGTTCCAGAGTTTGGTACAATAGCAACTCTAGTACTTGCAATTGCAATTATATCCATAATTGCTGTTTCTGCAAAGACTGGGCTAAGATTCATGCCAAAATACTAGAACA
>DASYXK010000001.1:0-127856 GCA_035935115.1 Nitrosopumilaceae archaeon | reverse complement strand
CTGTTAGCTTCTGCGTAGTCTATACAAAGACTACGCAAAATGTATTTTCAATATTTAACTTAGGCACGAAGTGGAACCAAAATTTGCCCATCAAAGTAGCCTTTTCCCTGTGGACCCACTATCTCTACTACTGATTTTGTTTGTGGCATCTATGTGAGCATCTCAGATAGATTTCTAATAATTACATCATGTCCATAAAATACATGTAACGAACAATACTCCTTTATCATTTTTCCAATAGATTTATCATCAAAGTATTTTTCATTATACCTCCCAAATGATTTTTTGCAGTTACGACAGTATATCTCCTTCAAATTCACATCAATTTTTTCTTTTCATAACTGATTAACTCTCATTTACTGTAGAATCTATCATTATGTAATTTGTAGTTGGAATTGGTTCTATGTATCTGATTATCTTTTTTGGAAAATTATCCAAAGTGATATTAAATATAATTTCTCTTAGTGTTTCTGGAACTCCAATAAAGACATTGTCTCGTGTTAAAATTTTTGATGAGTTATTTATTATTTCTGACTCGGATTTGTTTGAACGTATTTCACTTACTATGTGTGCACAGTATACCAACAATGCCTCATCTACGTTCAATTTCAATTTTTTTGAGAGTTTGTTCTTAACTAATTCTATCACATTATGAAAAATTGTATCATCTTCATTTTTGAATTCAAACAATTTGGTAAAGAAAAGATCTGATTCTCCCTTTATCACCATCTCGATTCTAATCAATTTCTTTTTGGAATCTGTGCCTTTGGACCGTTTCCAAAGTCATAAGTATGATTTTTTCCACGATATGCATGAGGTCTCACTGGCTTGCCTTCAGTTTGCCCTTTCTTAGTAAGAGATAATCCTGCGAGAAGTTCTACAATCAATCTGTTTGCTAGACCTGATGTAATTCCTCCATTGTAAGAGTTGCCATCGCTTACATCATAGTTTGGTGCAACTTCTACAAGATCAAATGCAAACTTATCTGGATCAAATGATGTGGAAAGCAACCTCATCAATCTCATTCCTTCTCTTGATGTTAGGCCGTTTGGCTCAGGTTCTCCTGTTCCTGGTGCATATGCTGGATCAAACGTATCAATGTCCCAGCTGATATACACTGCATCTACATTATCATTAGCTCTGTCCGCTGCTTCTTTTGCAATCCTATCAATCCCTAACTCTTCTACATCTAGCATAGTAAACCATTGAAAGTCTTGATCTGCCATCCACTTGTATAGATCTGGTCCAGGCCAATATCCACGAGGTCCAATTAGGGTGTAATTCTTTCCTTTCAGACACCCTAATTCCATTATTCTCCTAATGTGAGCTCCGTGATCATACTTGAAACCGCACAGACCCTGTGGAGCACAGTCCGCATGTGTATCAATGTGAATCATTCCTATGTTTTTGTACTTTTTTGCAAATGCTCGTACATTTGCAAAAGTAATAGAGTGATCACCACCAAGCATGACTGGGATTCCATCGATATCTAATACTTCTTTGACTTTGTCAGTCATTCTTCTGTGGGATTCTACTACATCGCCTGGTGAAATATTAACATCTCCGTAATCAACTGTTCTGAAAACTCCAAATGGGTCAACACCAGTTTCGATGTTGAAATGTTCGTATGGAGGAGACGGCACAGTAGAAGCTGCTCTTATAGCTCTAGGTCCATATCTGGCACCCGGTCTGATAGTTGTCCCAAAGTCAAAAGGTTCACCTATTACTGCTACATCTGGTCGCACCTTTTCCAACTCTGCTTTACTTCTTATCCAAGGTAATTTCAAAAACGTTGGGATACCAACAAAAATTGGTTCATCATTACCCCTGTATGAATCTCCATAGAATTCCATTCCCATATTTATCGATTTAGTAATAGATTAGTATCTACTTAAATTTGTCTAAGTAATCTACGTTTTTGAATAGTTCTGCAGTCGAACTTTTTCGTATTTGATTTTCAAATTATTGAGAATGCTGCGTAATCTACGTGTTATTTCAGAAAAAACCATGTATGTGACTATTGTTTTCTACAAGTTCCAGACAAAAATTCGTCTGAAAATCTAATGTAATAAAATTTTAAATACATTAGAATTAATAATGTTCTAATGGATTTGACAGGTGTTTATGCAATGTTTGCAGCAATATTAGTTGCAAGCGGTTTCTTTTTGTTCATGGGAACTGTAGGTCTTAAGGGGGATAAAAAAGAAGATGAATTACATAAAACAGAAAATACATAGAGTTATTCAATATGTTTAGCTGGTTAAGAAAAAAAAATAATTTATCTTCTCCAGAATACAAATTTAGGCATAGCAGAAAAGAAGCTTCTGAAGAATATGTT
The DNA here is from genome assembly GCA_035935115.1 of Nitrosopumilaceae archaeon. Taxonomy (GTDB): domain Archaea; phylum Thermoproteota; class Nitrososphaeria; order Nitrososphaerales; family Nitrosopumilaceae; genus TA-20. The sequence continues at coordinate 125,518 of DASYXK010000001.1, read as the reverse complement.
AAGTATGGTGAAGATCTGGCAAATGGTAACAGGCCAGAGGAAGCCTTGGAATATTTTGATAAAGCTATACAGATTTTACCAAACAATGATTTTGCATGGGGTGATAAAGGTTTGATCTTAGATAAATTGGGAAGAACAGATGAGGCTTTAGAATCATTTTCTCATGCAATTGCAATTGATTCTACCAATTCTATTACGTGGCATAATAAAGGATTGACATTGATTAAATTAAAAAGGCTAGAGGAAGCAATAGAATGCTTTGATAGCGCAATAGAGAATAATGAAAAATATGCAAAAGCCTGGTATAACAAAGGTAGGGCGTTAGCGATGCTGAATAAAGCTGATGAGGGGCAAAAGTGTTTTGATACTGCAAGGAAGCTTGATCCGTTCCTTTATTCAAAGCTAAAGAAAATGAAATAATTATTCTACCTACTTTGTACAATAGTTCCTCTGAACACAAAGAATCTGTCACAACTATGTTAAGAAGAAATTTATTAATTGAAATATACCATTGAAAAGGATTGTTTGGCAAAAAATATGGTTGTGGAGCATGTGGTACTACTTTCAAAGATAGAGAAGATCTTTTAAAACATGCTCAAGACTTGCATGATAAAAAAACTACCTATTTGTGTATAACATGTGACGAATCATTTGAAAATGAATCCTCGTTTCGAATGCACATGGCCAGAGATCATAGAATATGATTTTCCTTTTCTGGTTCTGATCTGTTATTGTTCATGTTATGTGTGTTGAACAAATTAACAAATCCACAAAAAAACACAATTTCTTAACCTTTTTTTGAATTTTGTATATCAATATTCGACAGTCGAACTATCTGAAAAGACTCCAACCGTCATATTTAATAATATATAGTTACTAATTACAAGGAACATGGCCGATATTCCTCTCTATTATCCAGTTGTAGTTCTAGCATTTGTTGCTGCTACTGCTGCCATTGGTGTTCTTGCAGTAAAATTTGTCAAGAAAAGTAGCAAACGTTACATTGTGGCAGGTAAGAGCTTGCCATTATTTTTTATTGGTACAATGTTGGTTTCTGAAGCAGTTGATGGTAATGCATCGCTTGGAAATGTGTCGCTGTCAGCTTCGTTTGGGTTCTGGGGGGGTGCAGTCATACCGCTTGGTTTGGCAATCTGTCTTGTTTTAACAGGTGCTTTCTTTGGAAAAAGATTCAATCGAATGAATATGATTACGCTAGCAGATTTCTACTATAGGCGTTATGGAAATGTTACTGAAGTCATGTCAGGCACTTTGATGTCAATAAGTTTCATAGTACTTGTAGCTGGAAACCTTGGTGCAAGCGGTTACATTTTGTCTGTAGTTTTAGGTATACCGTTGATTTATGCAATGTTGATTTCTACTGCTGTAGTATTATTGTATACGTATTTTGGTGGGTTATTCTCATGTGCGTACACTGATATCTTCCACATCTATCTAGCGGTGGTTGGATTCTGGGCAGGCTTTATCTTTTTCATTGGCCCCTGGTCGCCTATTCCAGGTGGACTGGAAACCATAGTGGCAAATGCACCTGGCAACTTTATGGACATGTCTGGTCTGTATGATCTTGGTAATGGTGCACTAGTTAATTGGGCAAGCATAATATCATTAGGTGTAGGAGATATCGTTGCACTAGACTTTATGGAACGTGTATTTGCTGCAGATGGTGGACGAACAGCTCAAAAGGGCTCTTACATGGCTGCAGGATTAACTCTCTTGATACTTATTCCTACTACAATGATGGGAATAATTGGACTAACGCTTGAACCGCAGGTTGTTAAAGATGATCCCTACACTCTCTATCCAATTCTAGCTATAAAGCACATGCCAGCAGTAATTGGCATCTTGATGCTTGTAAGTACAATAAGTTGTGGTATGTCTACAGCAAATGGAGGAACGTTAGCAATTGCCAGCGTACTAGCAAGAAACATGTTACAACGTAACATAGTTACAAGATTTTTGAAAAGAGAAAAACTAACTGACAGACAATTGCTGCTATCTACTAGACTTTTCGTTATTCCAATGTTCTTTACTGCCTTTGCATTAGGATATCTAATTCCAAGACCTGGTGTTTACTTGATACTGGCATTTGATATTGTCCTGGCAGGCTGTCTTGTACCTCTAGTTTTTGGAACATTCTGGAAAAAATCAACCTCATCTGGAGCTGTAGCATCAATTGTTGTAGGTTCTGTGTTGAGATTAATCCTATTCTTCCTTATCACTAATGCTCCTAGTACTAGTCCATATGCAGCTTATGCTGGATTGGATACAATTATTCCACCATTAGTGTCGCTTCCAATTTTCATATTGGTAAGCCTTGCAACACAAAAGAGAAATCCACCACGACACGAAGTTGTGTATCTAATACCAAATGATTCCGATGTTGTTACTGGTGCAGATGTAAAAGACTGGGTTAACCCTATTGATATAAGACAAATTGACAGAGGTAGTCAAAGGGGAGCAGTATAAAACGACGACTCTAGGATCTCAAATGGAGTAATGATAAAAAATGTCACAAAAAAATACAGCAATAAAAAAAATATTGTTGGCAATTGACAAATCTGGATACAAAGATAAAGCAACAGCATATGCAATAACGCTGGCAAAATCTTTGGATGCTGAACTTACTGTGATTCATGTAATTGGTAAATCTTCACTGGGTGCAACTGCCGACGTCTTAGGTTATTACAGAGGTGGAAAACTGAAGGCATTCCAAGAAGCCTTGAAGAAGGATGCAGAAAAGTTACTTGATAGAGTGGTACAGGCAGGAAAAAACGAAGGAGTTGTAGTGCATCAACAAGTCCTGATAGGTTCTCCCGTTAAAAAAATCATATTAGATTATGCCAAAAATCATAAAATAGATTTGATAGTTATTGGAACTAAAGGCATGACAGGCATAGAAAAATTTCTCATGGGCAGTGTAGCTAACGATGTAATAGCCTATGCACATTGTCCAGTGTTGGCAGTAAGATAATCGTAAAATTTGCTCTAAACGACGAGTTCGATTGTCGAACTAATTAAGACGCTTTACTAGTAAATTCTTGACATAATCAGTGACTTCAAGTCCATTTTCAGATGCTTGTTCATTTAATTGATCCCAAATCTTTTTGTCAAATTTCTTCTTAGGATTGAAAACAAGACGGATAGTCAAGAGACCTTTTGGTGCTCCACGTTTTACTCCGGTTTTTATCATTACTTCTTGAAGCTTTCCATCAGATACTGCATTTACCAATTTATCTTGCAGTGATTTTGGCTTTCTTGCGATTTGTATTGCTTCATAAAGTGTTATTTCTCCACTTTCTATTGCTTGCTGCAACGGTTCTGCTAATGTCAGAACGCTTAACCATTCACTAATTGTACTTTTTGATAATCCATATTTTTTAGAGACGCCTGTAATGCCTGATTCTGTTGAATCAACTAATTTCTTTACCATCTTTGCTTTCTCAATTGGTGGCAGATCTTTACGGATTAGATTTTCAAACAATGATGCAGCTTCTGCTTCTGCGCCTTCAAGCTCAGTTACTACTGCAGGTATCTCTCTTGATCCCTTTGCACTTAGTGACAGAAATCTTCTACGACCAATTAGCAACTTGTATCTCTTACTTGCATTATCAAATCTAACTACAACTGGTTGCAGTAATTCGAACTTTGATAAATGATCTTTAATTAATTGGTCCTTAACATCTCTTCCAAAAGGATGATCTTTTCGGACATTTTCATCAGCTATATCTATTAGCTTAAGGGGAATATTCTTTATCTTCATAAATGAACTTGATTACTAAATCTATTTATAATTTCCTTCTCTTTGTTTTAGACCATTTTATCACTCAAATATGCAATATTTACAACAACTTTCAAGTAAAATGTAGATTACGCATCATTTTTCCGCTGTAAATCAGTAGTTTACATTTTTTACCCTAAACCTTAAATCATTTTTGAAAGTAGTAGTTTGAACTATGGAAAGAGTCAGTATTGGATTTGATACAAAAACTGAAGAATTTCTAAGCAAAGCATCTGTTCTAAGTTATTACATTGCAACGTACAATGCTGTAAACGATGAATTAGGATTTGAAAATGAACCTGTTACAGTAGACGAAATATATGATTTCATAAATGATCTAAAACATGAGGGAGGAGTAACTCATATGCCAGACATAACAAGAAGCGATATCTCATTAACTTTCAGACTGCTCGTGAAGGCAGGATTAGGTAAGAAAATGACTCTTGATCTTCCTGCACTGTCAAATTAAATGTAGTTTTTGTTCATACTAAAATGTAGAAAAATTAGAACTTTATAACGTCAATATTTTTTTTGCAGAGTTAATTCTTTCTAACAAGTCTTTAAGAAATACATCTGCAAAATGCTCAAATGTTTTTACATCATATTTTGTTTCGTATTCCTTCTTTCTTTGGGTATATTCTGAAATCAACCATGTAAAGTCGGCCTCTTTTAGCTTGATGATATTGTATTGAGAGGCTGCCTTGGATTCAAACATGTTAAGCATGAAGATACTTGCAAATTTTGTAAAGTTATTTGCTCTGTATTTTTTTTCATATTTTTCCTTCAGCACTTCATAGTTCTCCTCAAACCATTCTTTAACATCTGATCTTACTGTTAAAGAAGTATATCTTCCTGAGAAGTCGATCTTTATGTTATACATACCTACAGTATAGTATTTCCGTTTTATCTCATTCATCATAATTATCAAGGCACTAGGAAGAAACATTCCAGGATAATATTCGTCCGTATCCTTTTGTAGTTCAGATATGATCGCAGGTTTTAGTCCTATTGTTCCATATCCCTGACTTGGCATGATGATGTGATCAATTGGTTATTTTAAAAATCTTTAATTAGTATTTAAATAAAACCAACGATTTGATTGCCCATCTGATGATTTTCTAATGTAAGAAAAAAAAATTGATCGTATAAAAAATAATTAAAAATATTTTTTGACAATGATTCTATAGAGGAACCATTGTATCAATGAGTCTTGCATTCGTTATGTGACCGTCTTTTTGTTGAATGACCAAATCTACAGTGTGTTTCAATTTGTTTAACAGAAAAGTCACTTGTACATCCCATGAATCTTGAGGTCCCTTTTCTGGTAATGCAAAGAGTTCTCTTATTTTGAAATCTTGGATTTCTGTGCCATAGAGTGACTCTGTTGCCTTCTTGGCAGCTTTTTCAACTTCGTCACGTGTATTGACGGGATTCATGATATAATTTATACTTAGTAAATATAAAAATATATTGATTTTCGATTGTCGAACTAAAACAAGTGATACAATCTTGCCATGGATAGTTTTTGAGATGGTTCTATTGTCGCTAGTTTTCCATCAACTGTAACTTTGTAAGTTTCAGGATCAATCTCTATTTTTGGAACTAGGTTATTGTAAAGCATATTTTTCTTACCAATCTTTCTACAATTTTTAACTGGAAGTAATTTCTTTTTCAAACCTAATTTTTTTGATAGACCATTTCGTATTGCTAGTTTTGAAGTAAAAGTTACAGATGTAGTATGTATTGCCTTTCCAAATGCCCCAAACATTGGACGGTAATAAACTGGCTCTGGTGTTGGAATTGATGCGTTGGGATCACCCATCAAAGAATAAGCTATAAACCCACCTTTTATTACCAATTTAGGTTTCACGCCAAAGAATTCGGGGTTCCAAATTATGATATCAGCTAATTTTCCTATCTCTAAAGAACCAACATAATCAGAGATTCCATGCGTTATTGCTGGGTTGATGGTAATCTTTGAAAGATATCTTTTTACACGAAGATTATCGTTATCTCCTGATTCTTCTGTTAAACTACCTGACATTTTTTTCATTTTATCAGCTGTTTGCCATGTTCTAATGCTTACTTCTCCAACCCTGCCCATTGCTTGACTATCAGAAGAATACATGCTTAGAGCACCAATATCATGTAGTACATCTTCTGCAGCTATTGTTTCACCTCTAATTCTTGACTCTGCAAAGGCCACGTCCTCTCTTACAGAGGGATTTAGATGATGACAAACCATCATCATATCTATGTGCTCGTCTAGAGTATTAACCGTAAACGGTCTTGTTGGAGTTGTAGAAGAAGGAAGAATATTCTTCTTACCTGCTATTTTCATAATATCTGGCGCATGTCCACCACCAGCGCCTTCTGTGTGATAAGTATGAATTGTTCTTCCACCTATTGCTTCGATAGTATCATCAACAAAACCGCATTCATTTAATGTGTCTGTGTGGATAGCTACTTGAGTGTCAGTTTTATCCGCAACACGTAATGCTGCATCAATAGTGGCAGGAGTAGAACCCCAATCTTCATGTAATTTTAAACCACAAGCTCCTGCAGCAATTTGCTCTATTAGTGCAGGTTCCATGGAATCATTTCCTTTCCCCAGTAGACCAAAATTTAATGGCATGTCATCAAGAGCTTCAAGCATTCTGTGAATATTCCAAGGACCGGATGTACATGTTGTTGCTTTAGTACCATCAGCAGGTCCTGTACCACCACCTATCATTGTTGTAGTTCCACTGCAAATTGCTTCTACGACTTGTTGTGGAGAAATAAAATGAATGTGAGTATCAATTATTCCAGGAGTACATATGGTATGTTCACCAGCTATTACCTCTGTGTTTGCAGATATTATCATGTCAACTCCATTCATAACATTTGGATTACCTGCTTTTCCTATTCCAACTATTAACCCATTTTTGATACCGATATCAGCTTTGATAATCCCAAGAACTGGATCCATTATAATCGCATTTGTTATTACTAGATCAAGTGCGTTTCTACTAGTAACACCACTTGCTTGTCCCATTCCATCTCTAGCACTTTTACCACCACCAAAAACTATCTCATCTCCGTAATTCTGAAAATCTTTTTCAATTTCAATTATAAGATCAGTATCAGCAAGTCTAATTTTGTCACCCTTAGTAGGACCATAAAGATCAACGTATTGTTTTCTAGGAATTACCAATGTCATTTCTGATCAATACCTTTGAATCCTTTTTTTCGTGCTTTTTTGAGTGCAGTCTGTTTTCTAGTAATGAGTTTACCATTGACAAGACCATTGAATCCGTATACTGTTTTTAGTCCACCATATTCTGTTAGTTCTACTTCCTTCGTGTCACCAGGTTCAAACCTCACTGATGTGCCTGATGGGATATTCAAATGATAACCATATGCCTTCTCGCGAGAAAAGACAAGAGCCTTGTTAGTTTCAAAGAAATGTGTGTGAGAGCCTACCTGTATTGGCCTGTCCCCAGAGTTACTAACCTTGATCTTTGTTGTCTTCTTGCCTTTATTTGCAATAATAGGCGTGTCATTTAGGAAATATTCTCCTGGGATCATTGCTATACTATGGGATCGTGAACAGTGACAAGCTTAGTTCCATCATCGAAGGTTGCTTCAGTTTGTACTGTTTTAATCAACTCAGGAACACCAGGTAACACATCATCTTTTGTTAACACTTTTCTTCCTGAGCTCATCAATTCTGATACAGATTTTCCATCTCTAGCTCCCTCAACTATGTGATCTGCAATAAGTGCTAAAGCTTCTACATAATTGAGCTTCAGCCCTCTTGTTTTTCTTCTTCGTGCAACTTCAGCTGTCATAAAAATATAGAGTTTATCAATTTCTCTAGGGGTGAGCATCATATCAGTTATCTATCGTGACCTGTTGTATTTAATATTTATAATAAATTACCATGATCACAAAATATAATTTCATAGTATTATCTAGACTGTCATGCTTACCATCACATCTGTAATAGGAAATATTTTTGATGACAAAAAACTAATGGCCAAATTCAAACAAATGGAATCCAAAAAAAGATGTGAAAGACTAAAAATATCACGTCTTGAGTTAGAAAGAAGCAGAATTAGGAAGAAAACAGATTCTGGAACAGATATAGGTCTTATTCTTGATTCTGGAACAAGACTATATCATGGCGATGTTATAGTATCAAATACCAACAAATTCATCATGATTGAACAGTTGCCCGAGAAAGTGATCTCTATAAAAATAAAGAAACTAAAAAATCCTACTGGATTAATTACACTAGGTCATATTATAGGAAACAGGCATAAACCAATTGTGATTGATAATGATATTCTATACTTTCCGATTCAAGCACATTCTGAAGTTGAGGTGTTTAAAAAACTACTATTAGATGTCATAACTAATCTAGAGCTTGAGGTAGGGGAGCAGATTTTTCAACCTCAGCATGGAATGTATATGCATGAACACTGATCACGAGTTTTTTTTAATGCAGTTGGCAGATTCTTTTTTTCCATCTGGCATGTTTGGGCTATCAAATGGTCTGGAGTCACTTGTAAAGCATGACAGAATCAAAAACAAACAAGATGTTTTGAATTTTATTGAACAGCAGATAGAATTTCAACTTGTACCTTGCGATTGCATGGTTTTCTTAATTGCTATGGAGGCTGCAAAGAATGAGAATATTGAAGAACTTGTGGAAGCAGATAACAGATTTTATTCGATGAGACTCATACGAGAAGTAAGAAACACATCTGTTAGAACTGGTTCCCAAATACTGAATTGTATTATTCAAATGACATTTGACAAAAAGAAAAACAACATTGCAAAAAATTTTCAAAAGAAAATAGCATCTAATGAAACTGTTGGGACGTATCCTGTTTGTCTAGGAATAGCTGCAAATCTTTTGGGCATTCCAGCTAAAAGCGGTGTACGCATGATGCTTTATTCATTTAGCCAAAGTGTTATAGCAGCAGCAATTAGATTGGGAATAATAGAACACATAAGCGGTCAGATAATTCTAACAACGTTTGCTGACAAGATTAATTCTATTTCGGAGAGCATTAAGAAAGAATCGTTAAACAGTCTTTGGCAACTAACACCTCTAACAGATATTTTTCAAATGATTCATGAGCAAAATACTTCTAAAATGTTCATTACATAATTTAGAGGTAAATTTTGATGTTAAAAAATAAAAAAATACCAAAAATTGGAATTGGCGGACCGGTAGGATCGGGAAAAACACGTCTGATTGAGAGGGTTGTACCCATCCTGATAAAAAGAGGTTACAGGTGCTGCATAATATCAAATGATGTAATATCAAAGGAAGATGCAGAAAGAATGCAACGAACGCTATCTACAGAGTTGAAAGTTATGCCTGAAAATATGATCATAGGAATAGCTACAGGTGGTTGCCCACATACTGCTATACGTGAAGATCCGACAATAAATTTGGCAGTAATTGAAGAAATTGAAAAGAAAGATCCCGCTCTTGATTTGATTATTATTGAAAGTGGAGGCGACAACGTCATGACCACTTTTAGTCCTGCACTTGCAGATTATTTCATTTACATAATAGATGTGGCTGGTGGAGACAAGTATCCAAGGAAAGGTGGATTGGGAATAGAAAATAGTGATTTGCTTGTAATCAACAAGATTGATCTTGCAGCACATGTAGGAGCAGATCTTACTGTAATGGAAAGGGATGCAAAAAAAATACGAGCAGAGAAATCTTACGTGTTTGTTAACTGTCAAACAGGTGAGGGCATAGAGCTTGTTGCCGAAAACATAATCAAATCAATACTGTTTGACAAAAAACCAATTGTCAAAAAGGATCGAATCAGATGAATTCGCAAATTCCAGATATTTTCAAGAATTATGTAAACAAGAAATTAAAGATGCCAGGCCAGAATGGTACCATAGAGATAGAGCTTCAAGTAAATGAAGATTCTAAAACATACATTAAATCACTACTGTCAAAAGCACCATTTTTGATTCAAAAAGCGATGTACCCTGATACAGATTATCCAAATTTTGCTCATATCTACATAATGTCATCTTCTGGAGGTATTTTGCAGGGAGATGAACAGAAAATTGATGTTGTTATGGGTACAAATTCTGCAGCAAGAATTACCACTCAATCAGCAACCAAAATTTACAAGATGGATGGTGGTTATGCTTCTCAATACATTAACATACATAATCAGGAAGGGAGTTATCTGGAATTTATTCCACATCAGATCATACCATTCAAGTCATCTAGATTTTATCAGGAAGTAAATCTTGAGGTTGCAGATAATGCAATTTTGATCTACTCTGAAATCATATCCGCAGGTAGGATTGCGTCTGGTGAAAAGTTTGATTTTGATCTATGCTTTCTTCGTACATCAGCTCATAGAAATGGTATGATGCTATTTACAGATGTCATGAGTTTGAATCAGAAAGATAAATCAAATCTTGAATCTGTATTTGGAGGAAAGGCTATCTTTTCTACCGTTTACATAATTGGAAATTCTATTCAAATAGAAAGCATTGTAGACAAGATCAATTTAGCAACCAAAAATGATTCATTATTAGCTAGTCGTTCGTCTTTACCTTATGATTCTGGTATTATTGTGAGAATGCTTGCTGATTCTGTTTCTGAAATCATATCTCTAACAGAATCTATATCTGGTATTTTTAGAAGTGTTAACAAAAAAAATTATAAAATAGAACCTTCAATTTCAAACTCATCAATAGATGTTGCATAAAAATTTTTTCTGCTTCTGAAATTTTTAGATCTATTGATCAGAAGTTTTATAATTACTAAATCCAGTGTACTTGTATGAGTTCTACCGGAGACTTGCTTGGAGACGGTACACAATATTCTGTAGGAGATGAGGTTAGAAGATACAACCTACTTGCAGGCAAATTGATTGCAGATCTCATCAAAAGTTCATTTGGACCAAGAGGATTTGAAAAAATGTACATTGATCTTTTGGGCGAAGTTACTCTTACTAAAAGTGGTTCTACAATATTACGCAAAATTGACGTTGAGCACCCTGCCGCCAAGGCAATGATAGACGCATCAAATTCAGTTGATAATGAAGTAGGAGATGGAACAATATCTGTAGTTGTTTTAGCTGGTTCTCTTCTTGAAAAAGCAGAAAAATTATTGGATTTGGGCATGTCTCCTTCTACAATTGAGGCAGGATACAAAAAAGCAGCAGAACAATCACTTGATATTGTAAGATCAATTGCGAAATCATTTAATTATAAAAATAAAGAAGTGATGATTAGGTTAGCTGAAACATGTTTACAATCAAAGGCTATTTCCATACTATGTGAAAAAAAATCTGTAGCGAAATTAGTGACTGAGGCATTTTGTACAATAGCAGATTTTGCAAATAAAAAAGTTGAGCCAGATGACATAAAAATAGAAGAAAAACCTGGCAATACATCAGATATTGAACTAGTCAGAGGAGTAGTTATTGACAAAACAATAGATAATTCTGCTATGCCAAGATTAATTGAGAAAGCTAAGATTCTTTTGATTAACGAAGAACTTGATAATGAGAGAACCAAGACTGATGCAGAAATAACAATCAACACACCACAAGAAATGCAAACATACATTTCAAAAGAAAATGATGATGTCAAGGAAAAAACTCAAAAGATAATCAATTCTGGTACAAATGTTGTAATTTCCCAAAAAGGAATCAGTCTATTGGCTCAACACTATTTGTCTAGGGCAGGCATAATATCACTTCGTCGAGTAAAAGAAAATGATCTCCATTGGCTATCAAAAGCAAGTGGTGGTCTAATAACAAATGATCTTGATAACATAACTGAAAAACATCTGGGGTTTGCAAGCAAAGTTTATGAAAAATTCGTAGGCGATGACAAAATGGTATTTGTAGAGGGATGTAAAAACCCAAAATCAGTCACTATATTATTGAGAGCGAATTCTAAAAGAATACTTGACGAGTATCATCGTTCAGTACTTGATGCTATTACGGTTCTAAAAGACTTCTTTATCAGTCCATCAATAGTAGCTGGTGGAGGTTCCACTGAAACAATTATTGCAAATGAGCTTAGAAAAAGATCATTTTCGATTGAAGGAAGAGAACAAACCATAATTCAAAATTTTGCTGAAGCTCTTGAAGAAATTCCATTAACCTTAGCTAGAAATTCTGGAATGAACCTAGTTGACACAATTGCCCAATTGAGAAACAAAAACTCTGAACACAACAATGGAAGTGTTCACTCATGGTACGGAATAGATGCAATTGAGAGAAAAGTTGGAGAAATGTACTCAAAAGATGTTATAGAACCTCTTGTGGTAAAAGAACAAATAATTAAAACAGCCGTTGAAGTAGCGTCACTATTAATTCGTGTAGATGAAGTTGTTATGAAAAAACCTGCCATGTACACTCACACCCATGGTGATGGTACTACTCATTCTCATACAAAAGGAAACAAGCCCCATGATCACTTTGATAAGCTTGGTAAGATGCAACGACCATCTCACCATTATTATTAAAATATCTCTACTGGTCTGTGATCTTTCATCATTTCCAATTTTACATGTAGTATAAATTTCTTAAAACTTCATTTTTGATTTAGATAGATTTTATATATCTATAATCTGACTGATGCTATGCTCGATTTAGTTGCAAAAAAAATGTTCCTTACAAGTGGTAAAGGAGTACATCAAGACCAGCTTACAAGTTTTGAATATGCATTACGAGACGCTGGAATTCCAAACACGAATTTGGTGTTAATTTCAAGTATATTTCCACCAGGAGCGAAAATAATTTCTCGTGCAGAGGGGTTAAAGCTGATACGTCCAGGCAGTGTTCAATTCGTAATCTATGCACGACAACAATCCAATGAACCGCATAGATTGATGGCTGCTTCAGTTGGATTGGCAGAACCTAGTGACAAGAAAAAATGGGGATACCTATCTGAATATCACTCATTTGGTGAAACAGGAAAAGAGGCTGGTGATTATGCTGAAGATATTGCAGCACAGATGTTGGCGTCATCTTTAGGAATACCTTTTGATGTAGACAAGAATTGGGATGAGAAAAGACAACAATGGAAAGTGTCTGGTCAGATATATAAGACTAGAAACATCACTCAGAGCGCAATTGGAGATTCTAGGGGAAGATGGACTACAGTCTTTGCCGCCGCAGTCTTGATTCTCTAAACAGCTTTTTTATTACGAATAAATAGTTCTATCTATGATTTACCTGATTTCTTTTTGTTAAAATAAGTTTCAGATAATCCCCTGTAATACTGATCTAATTTTTTGTACAATCGTTTTGGCTTTCGTGATTTTTCCTTACTTAGTGCATACAAACACAAAACTGGAAATGCTATAGTAGCATCTGCGTAAACTACAATGACATCTTCATGAGAATCTTTTACTTTTCCCCAACTCTTGCCTTCTTGAAGTGTTGCACCAGATAAACCTCCAGTATCTGGTCTGGCATCTGTAATTTGAATAATATAATTTTGACCACCATGACCTAATCCCAATATTTGGTCTAATAATGGACCGGTTTGCTGTGCAGTATTTTTGGGTACACCACCACCTATCTCTACAATTCCAGCTTTTTTTGAATTGTACAAAATTGCTGCTTGTTCAATTATCTCTCTTACAAAATCAAGCGCAAATGTCTTGTTGGCAAGTCTAAGGGGGGCCAGATCAAGTGCAAGTGAAGAATCTTTTAGTGTTGAAATGTAGAGTGGTACGTCATAATCATACGCAGAAACAACAAAGCTTCTTTCTGGATGTTTTGAATGTTCTTTTGAATATTTACCCATCCAGTTTGCAAATTCCGCAGTAGTAAATGGTTTTTCCATAGAATTATTTTCAAACATTTTTTGTACAATCAAATCTTGTTTTTTGAGAGTTTCCTCCCCTTTGATATAGACGTCTCTTATCCTAACAATGTCTTTTTGATAAAGAATCATATCATCTACCTCAAAATGTCCTTGTTTCACAGGTAGATTCCATGCAAAATGATCTTCATGGTACAAGTTAGAACCTGTAGATATTATCCAATCAACAAATCCTTTTTCGATAAGAGATTTGAACAAACCTCCAAATCCGACTGGAGTCATGGCACCTGCAATAGTAAGACATATTGTTGCATCGTCTTCAATCATCTTGACGAATAGTTTTGCAGCTTCGCCAAGTTGTCTTGCGTTATAACCTGAGTTTGCATAAATTTCTACAAGATCATCTATTTTCATGTCTGGGTTTACTTCTATGTGAGGAATATTTTTCCCATGAAAATTATGATAATCCATTAGTCCGTAATCAAGACTCTACTAGATAATATTTTCTAATGTTACTAACCATTTCGATGAAATTTTGTTAGACAAAGATATCTTACACATTTAGAGATTATTGTATAAAAATTTGTTATACAAAATTATTTTGCAGTTTACGTATAACTTTATGAGAGAAATTTTGTAGTTTACGTTTTTTAAGGGCATATTTTTATACAAAGATTTCACATCATTTGCATGCAAATAGTATTACTATCAAGTTTTGTAATAATGTCAAAAACATCTGATGGAGATTTTTCATAATGGTAGATGCTTGGTCATTTGTTTTGTTATCAATACCAACGATGCTCATACTTGGAATGAGACATGGTCTTGACGTAGATCACATAACCGCAATTGATAATTTGGTCAGACTACATAATGCTACAAAAAAATCTCGCTTGGTAGGGGCAGGATTTAGCTCTGGTCATATGATATCTGTTCTAGCCGAAATGATTTTTATAATATATGTAATTGGCAGTATAACAAATACTAATAATCTTGCATTTTGGGGTGGTGTAATAGGAGCTATAGCCCTAGGAACAATTGGAGCAATTAACATCTATGCCATGAAAAAATGGGGAAAAAGTGGTTCAGCCATACTTGCTAGCAAGGTTCTAAATAGAACTGGAGTACTAGGGCCAATTGGTTCTGCTCTTGTTACTGGTTTAGTTTTTGGTTTAGGTTTTGATACTGCTACACAAATTTCTGCTATAACTTTGTCTGCTGTTGCATCAGCTACTGCAGGAATTCAAACAGCGTTGATTCTTGCTGGATTCTTTGCTATGGGAATGATACCTGTTGATACCTTAGACAGTATCATTCTTCGTTCTGCATTTTCTAGAATATTCAACACTAAAGGTTTTAGATACATGGCTTATGCTCTAAGTGGTGCTGCCGTAACTATTGCTTCACTTGAATCGTATGGAACCATTACTAGTAAGAACATATTGCCAGAATGGGCAGGACCTATTCTTGCTGTAACTATAATCTCTGTTTCCTTTGGGTATGCGTTTGTAACAAGAAAGAAGACAAGTGTAGATAATCATCATATCAAAGAAAAAGAAGAAAATAATTCATAGGGTATCTAAATAATTCTGTAGAATCTATTTTCTGAATCTTTTTTCTGTCACTTTAAGTTCAGTACTAGATTCAATTTCTTGAAGTCTTCTTTCAATCTTTGAATGGTGTTTCTTCATTGCAGTCCATGTGAGAAGGCTACAACAAGCAAAAATTGCTCCTATTTCTAATGTTTCTATTATCATTCAAATGCGATGTAAGAACATTATAATATAAAATGATACTATGCTATAAGATTCAAATTTTGATTCTAATTGCAGAAAAATTCCATGAAATCAGATCTGTGAAAAAATAATTTTTATAATTTGATCGCTAAACACCATTTCTAGACAATTATTCAAATTTAACTGAAATTAGTAAATTACACATAAAACTATGATAATACAAGATCCAAAATAACAAAGATCAAAAATTCACAACGAAAGAAGTTTTAATCGAATTTTACTTCTTCTTGTTGTGTTGAAGCGTTGCAGTGTGCACATTTTTCTGACGGTGTTTTAAAATATACCATGTGGCACTGTTTACAGGCTCTCAGATCACTTAGTTTAACCATAAGAATTAGTCTATATCATCATACAAAAATCTTATTTTGATTTTGTGATGTGATTTATTTGTAACATACAAAAAGACAGTATGTGAAAAAACAGTATAAAGAATATCTAATGCTAAACAAGAATATTTTTCTTGCTTTTCTTACATCTGTCATAATTTCCGCTATAGCCTCACAAATATTCTCAATTCAAGCAAAATATGTCAATAGCTCAGCAACTCTTGCAGTTGATTTATCAGTTTATTATGCAGCATTTTCAGGTTTTTTTTATATTGACAATAGAAGAAAGTATCTCTTAGAATCAGGCAAATTAGACAAATCTAGGCTCAAAACAGATCTACTAAAAATTATTGCTTCATTAGGATTAGGTGAAATAATTTATGTTATATGCAGATGGTTGATACAATATTATCTATTAATCAATAACTATGAAGCGTACCTTTCGTCTGCTTTGGCCCAATCAATATCGTTTGTAATTTATTTGATCTGCGTGAATCTCATCGCTAGATCAGTAAGATTGTACAAATACAAAAATTAATTTTCCGTTATTCTTACTCAATCTGGTTTCATTAGAATCTTGCCAAAGATATTTCCTTTAAGCATTTTTTTGTGAGCTTCAGCAGCATTTTCAAAAGTGTAAACAGAATCAATTATTGATTTGATTTTTCCTTTTGACATCCAATATATGGATTCTTCTAGCTCCGCTTTTGTTCCTTGAGTGGAACCCAAAATGTTTGTTCCTTTGAAAAAGATGTGTCTTAGATCAGATTTGACATCATATCCAGTTGTTGCACCAGTTGTAACAAGTGTAGCTCCGTACTTTAGTAAAGTTAATTCCTTATTCCAGTGAGAACCCCCAATATGTTCAAAAATTATATCGACTCCAGGTGATTGATTCTTCTTTTTACCAAGTTCTTTTGTGATAGTAAAAACTTCTTTGTGCCAATTTTCCTTTCTATGATCTATAGCATAATCTGCACCAATTTTCAAACATCTATCAAGTTTATCTGGACTAGCTGTAGTTATAACATCACAATCAAATAATTTTGCAATTTGTATTCCAAACGTTCCCATTCCGGAACCTCCTCCCATAATTAGAATAGTTTGACCTGGCTTGATTTTGGCCCTACCAACTAGCATGTGCCAAGAAGTCGTAAGAGCCATGGAAGCAGCTGCAGCTTCTTCATAGCTGATGTTGTCTGGAATCCTTGCAACATTTACCTCTGGGAGATGAGTTATTTCGCAATATCCTCCCCATAACGGCCCTGTCTGAAATCCCCAAACTTTACGTTCCCTGCAATCATACTCTCTTCCATCAGTGCATGCATTACAAACTCTGCACGAAATATTTCCATGTGAAACTATTCTGTCTCCTACTTTGATAGTTGTTACATCTTCACCAACTGCAATTACTTCTCCTGCTGCATCAGTACCAGAAATGTGCGGCATTGGTATTTGGATTGGTTTACCTCTCATACCCCAAATGTCATCATAATTGAGACCTGTTGCTTTTACTTTGAAAACAACTTCATTTGATTTTGGTCTAGGTTCAGAAATTTCTTTTAATTTTAAAATTCGTTCATAATTATCATCAGGCGCATATTCTTCGTATACTAATGCTTTCATAAAACCTACTTTTTATGATTGATTAATTATCCTTTTCATGAATGAGGTGTTTAATCAAACAAATTAGTTAATCCAATAAATATTGATTACTAAATCAAAATGAAATTTATAATACAATTATAGAATTATGTAGAGAATCTAGAATCCTCTAAATCCTATTGGCCTACAAAGTTCTGGATGTTCTTTGAGATATGAAATTTTTTCTAGTATTGCTTCTTTGTCGTCAGGAAAAGTACCGCCAATAGGATATGCATTTGAACCGTGATTTGCTCTGAAAACTACCTTACTTTTGGGATCCATTTTACTTACAAGGTTTTCAAGCTCGATTAATGCATCTGCATCATCAATTAATTCAAAAGGCTCTTTGAATTTAGTCAAAAATTCATCCCTTATTCCCTCTTCAAGATGTAAGGTAAGAGCTCCTACATAGTCTGGTGCAGTAATACTGAGCACTTTGGCTGTCTCATCTATGTGTTCTTTTGTGTAGGTCTTTCCACCAAGGCCTAGTATTATCATGCATGAGATTGTATATCCTGTATCCTTTGCCTTTTGACAAGCCTTGATTATCGTCTGAGATGTGGCACCCTTTGTTATCTTTTTTAGAATTTTATCAGAACCAGTTTCTATACCGATATAGAACATTGTAAGCCCTGCATCACAAATCCTTTTCAAATCTTCAGAAGATTTTTCTAGTATATTCTTTGGCATTGCATAACAAGATATGCGTTCTAGTTTTGGAAACTTTTGATTTATGTAATCAAGTATCTGAATCATTCTATCTGTTGGAAGATTTAACGCATCACCATCTGCGAGAAAAATTCTATTTGTATCTTGCATATGTTTTGATGCTAAATCAATTTCCATTTTGATCTCATCCCAAGATCTCTCGACATAATCTTTTGTACGATACATGTTACAGTAAGAACAGATGTTAAATGAACACCCTAGAGTTACTTGAAATATGAGAGATTTTGCCTCCGATGGTGGTCTGTATAAAGGATAAACGTAATCAAGCATGAAATTCTATGATACTTTGTTCAATTTATCAGTTATCAAGTTCTTGAAATTCTCACTCATAGATTTTCTTTCATAATTTTTCTTATAACATATTTTTTGTTATACAAAGAAATACCCTACATCTGACTTTACAATTGTCAAAATGATAATCCATAACACCTTTTAATTATTCAACGGTACACGAAGCTGATTAACAAATGGCAGGTGATCCATATGCTAAACGTCTGTTGTGGTTTGTATTTACAGGCTCAAAAGGTGGTTTAAACAGAATTCGATTGATATCAGTTATTAGAAAGACACCGCTTAATGCAAATCAGCTTGCCAAGGAACTAGGATTAGATTATAAGGCAATTCAGCATCATGTCAACGTTCTTGAGAAAAATAATCTCATAACTCGAGTCGGAGAAAAATATGGGGCAACTTTTTTCATTTCTACATTTTTAGAGGTTAATTTAGAAACATTTGATGAAATTGTAACTAAATTGGAACAAAGTAAATATGCTAAGGGAGGTTGAATTTTTTTAAATGGAACCAATAATGACTGCAAGTACTATTGTATCAGGAGCTAACCTAGTTGTATTGGGCGTGTTAGTTGGAGTTTTTATAAAAATCTATTCAAGAACAAAAGCACAGCTTCCACTTGGAATGATATTTTTTGCTGGATTGTTATTTTTGCATAATGTAATAGGAGTATATGCTTATTTTTCAATGATGGAACTTTATGCTGTTGCTCTTTTGCCTTACTTACTTGCAGTTCATGTTGCAGAACTTGCTGGCATTCTAATATTTCTTAAGATAACATTACAGTAGATTTAGATAATTGTAAATTTGAGTACAAAATTAATAAGGTTATACAAAAATGTCACTTAACATATACGTGGATGGTTCTGGCGGACCAAATTCTGGTTTTGGATTCTTTGTAAAAGAGACAGGAGAATCGTTTTATCAAAAAGAACCAAACATAACAAACAATCAAGCAGAATACATGGCAATAATCATGGTTTTAAAAAAATTTCTAGATCATAATAACGAGATAAATATTTACAGTGACTCTAAAAATACTGTAGCCCAACTAAATCACGAATACGCTATTAATAGTGACCAACTCAGAACTTTAGCAATGGAAGCCTGGAACCTGATAGGCAAATATACAAATCTTAAGATAAAATGGATTCCAAGAAACGAAAATCTTGCAGGAAAGATGCTTGGAAGCTGAGTAATAGTTAAACAACTTATCTTCTGTAATACGGATAAACTTATTATACAAATCAATTTGATCCCAATTCATTAAAAATGACTGATTCTGTTTTCCTTTCTCCAAAATCTATTGCAATAATAGGTGCATCTGATAAAGAAGGCAGTGTTGGTCGTGCTATTACATCTAACATATTGAAAGGATATACAGGTAAAATTTTTCCTATCAGTCCAACTAGAGAAACAGTTTTTGATAAAAAAGCATACAAAAGTGTTCTAGATGTTCCTGAAGAAATTGATCTTGCTGTAGTTGTAACAAAAAATGATGTTGTACCATCAGTGCTTGAAGAATGCGGTAAAAAGAAGTTGAAGGGTGTTATCATAATCACTGCTGGCTTTAAAGAAGTAAATGAGGAAGGTGTAGCACTTGAAAGAAGATTGGGAGAAATCGCAAAACAATACAATTTGCGAATTATTGGTCCAAATTGCCTTGGCGTGATGAACCTTGCTCCCCAAACAATGATGAACTCTACTTTCCTTAAAGTTACTCCAAAGTCAGGAGAGATTGCTCTTGTCTCACAAAGTGGTGCAATATGCGCTGCATTGGTAGAAGATGCAAGTGCACAAGGAATTGGATTTTCTGCAGTAATTAGCATGGGAAACAAAGTAGATCTCAACGAAGTTGACATACTTAAGATGCTAGCAGAACACGAACAAACCAAAGTAATAGTAATGTATCTTGAGGACTTGGGAAATGGTCAAGAATTCTTGAAAATATGTAAACAGATAACACGTCTTAATTCTGTAAAAAAACCAGTCCTTGTTTTAAAATCTGGTCGTAGTCCTGAAGGTGCAAAGGCTGCAATGTCACATACTGGTGCATTGATGGGCTCTGACGAAATTTATGATGCATTGTTAAAACAATCAGGAGCCATAAGAGTGGATACCATGGAAGAATTGTTTGATTATGCTACTGCATTTTCAAAACAACCTCTTCCAACAAAAGGAGATTTAGTTATAGTTTCTAATGCTGGAGGACCTGCAATAATCTCTACAGATGCCTGTTCTAAACTTGGAATAAAAATGGCAACCATTGAGGACATACGACCAAAAATAAATGAGGTTATTCCACCATGGGGTTCTTCTAGAAACCCAGTTGATATTGTAGGTGATGCAGATTTTAATAGATTTGATAATGTACTAAATGAAGTTCTTGCACACCCAAACGTGGGTTCAGTTATCGCAATGTGCACACCTTCTGCAACTTTGGACTACAACAAACTTGCCGAAGTTATTGTTAGGGTTTCCAAAAAATACAACAAAACAATACTTTCAAGCCTTATGGGCTTGGACGAAGGAATAAAAAACAAAGAAATTCTTGCAGAAGGAGGAGTGCCTCATTATAGATATGCAGAAACTGCAATAAGGTCTCTAAAGGCAATGTTAAGGTTTACGGAATGGTCAAATACACCTGAAGGAAAAATACACAAATTTGCAGTCAACAAAAAGAAAGTTGAACAAGTATTTGAAAAAGTAAAAGGGGAAGGACGAAAAAATCTTCTTGAAGAAGAAGGACAAGAAGTTTTACGTGCATATGGTTTTCCAATTCCTAAAAGTATACTAGCTAAAAAAGACAAAGAAGCAATACAGGCTGCAAAGAAAATTGGATATCCTGTTGTAATGAAGATAGTGTCTCCGCAAATCATTCACAAGTCAGATGCTGGCGGAGTAAAGGTAGGATTAAAAAATTTACAGGAAGTAAGAATCGCTTTCAAAGAAATAATTAAGAATGCAAAAAAATACAACAAAAAAGCCACCATCAAAGGTGTTTTGATACAAGAAATGGTAAAAGGAGGAAAAGAAATAATCATTGGTTCAAAACTTGAATCAGGATTTGGACCTGTCGTAATGTTCGGTATGGGAGGAATTTATGTTGAAGTTTTAAAAGATGTTATATTCAGACTTGCTCCGATTACTGATTCAGAAGCAGATGAAATGATCTCTTCTATAAAAACAAACAAACTATTGCAAGGTGTTCGTGGTGAAAAACCATCTGATACCAAAAAATTATCCGAGTGTTTACAAAGAATATCCCAACTTGTTAGTGACTTTAAAGAAATAAAAGAACTTGATATGAATCCAGTTCTAGTTTTTGAAAAGGGTAAAGGTTGTAAGGTAGTAGATGTAAGAATTGGTCTTGTCTGATACCAAGTGTTTTCTTACTATTGAATAAAACTAGTTTAGAATATTTATATTGCTTTGAGAGAGAGTAGCTGTATGCCAATAAGAACTGGTGCTGAGTATATTAACAGTCTAAGGGGAAGAAATCTCAAAGTCTATCTTTTTGGAGAACTAATCAAAGAACCCGTAGATCATCCAATAATTAGGCCTTCCATTAACGCAGTTGCTGAAACTTATGATTTAGCAGTAAGAGAGGAAGAACTTGCTACTGCCAAATCATCATTAACTGGACAAAAAATTAATAGATTTTTGCATATTGTACAAAGCCCAGAAGATCTTGTCAATCAAAATAAAATGCAAAGGAAACTTGGACAAAATACTGGAACATGCTTCCAGAGATGTGTTGGTATGGATGCATTGAACTCACTTTACTCTGTTACTTATGAAATAGATGAAAAATATAAAACAAATTATCATAAACGATTAATTGATTTTATAAAAATAGTACAAAATGAAAATCTTGTAATCGGTGGTGCCATGACTGATCCAAAAGGAGATAGAAGTAAAGCTCCACATGAACAGGAAGATCCTGATATGTACTTACATGTAGTAGAAAAAAACGACAAAGGAGTTATAATAAAAGGAGCAAAAGCTCACCAGACAGGTTGCATTAACTCTCACTGGATAATTGTCATGCCAACGATGAGATTACAAGAAGATGATAAAGATTATGCAATAGTAGGAACTGTAAAAGCTGATGCTCCCGGAATAACCTATATTTATGGTCGTCAATCGTGCGACACAAGAAGTATGGAAGAAGGAGATATTGATTCTGGAAATGCAAAGTTTTCCGGGCAGGAAGCCATGATAATTTTTGATAATGTTTTCATTCCATGGGAACATGTTTTCATGAACGGTGAATTTGAATATGCTTCAATGCTTATTGAAAGATTTACCTGTTATCATAGAAGAAGCTATGTTTGTAAAACGGGCCTTGGAGATGTACTAATTGGTGCTGCTGCAGCTATTGCAGACTATAACGGAATTCCAAGTGTATCACACATAAAAGACAAGCTTGTAGAAATGACTCATCTAAATGAGAGCATATATGCTGCAGGAATTGCTTCCTCATACCAAGCTCATAGAACAAAATCTGGAGCATGGCTAAATGATGATATGCTTGCTAACGTGTGTAAACATAACGTTACAAGATTTCCATATGAGATTGGTAGATTAGCTCAGGATATTGCTGGTGGTCTTATGGTAACACTTCCATCAGAAAAAGACTTTAGAAATCCCGAAACAGGACCAATACTTCGAAAATATCTGAAAGGAAGAAAAGGCGTAGATGTTGAAAACAGAATGAGAATTCTTAGATTAATCGAAAACATGACTATGGGAAGAAATGCTGTAGGGTATCTAACAGAATCAATGCATGGGGCAGGATCTCCACAGGCACAACGAATTAACATTGCACGTCTAATGCAACTTGAATATAAGAAAAAGCTTGCAAAGAATCTTGCTAGTGTAAAAGATGATGCTAACAATCTTACACCAGAACAAGCAGATTATTTTGAGCGAGTATTTAAAATCAGTAAAACTCAGAACTAAATTCTCAAGTAATTATTTCTTAAAATTAGCTATCTTTTTGTTCTGATTCTTTTGAATCTTTATTTTCTGTACTAGTGTCTGTATATTCGCCATCAGGAATTTTATCAAACTCATTTGAAGTTATAGAACCAGGCATTTTGGGATCTTCACCAGGAGGTTTATCAGAAAGAGTTCCTGATTCGGATTTTTTTCCAAATTGTTTGACAAGCATTATCCCAATAATTACTGCAATTATAATGTAATTTACGGGAGGAGTAATTATTCTTGTAACATATCCTATCTGTGGTATCACATATTCTACCTTACCTATGTAATCTTGTTTGGTTATTGGGTAATCTGTTCCTGGAATTGAGCCTGGATTGGCATCTCCCTTTGTTCTAATTACAAGAGGGTCCTTCTGTAGAATCTCAGCTACTCTATGTACAATTACCCTGTCATGACCATTTGGTCTATTGAAAACTATGATGTCGCCTACTTTGATATGATCAAAAGGGACATTACCTTGTACAACAATGACATCAAAAACATTGAGGTTGGGTATCATACTACCACTTGAAACTACATAAAATGGATTTTCTGTTCCAAATGTTATACGTAAACCGATCCATATGATTGCAATGCCTATTGCAACTATTATTACATCCTTTACAATGGCTTTAGTTCCAGAACGCTTTTTCAATCATGTTTCATTCTTAAAGTTAGTAAGATAAATCTTACTTAACATTGTGCAGTCTATGTCTTTTTACCGCAACTTTCACAGAATTTTGAATCAGGGTTATTTACATAACCACATCCATTACATTTTGTAGAGGTTCCTGATTCAATTTTACCTAATAATACAATTTCACCAATTTTTTTTATTTCATCCCATTTTATAGCTACATCACTCCCATCATTTTTTGTAACTATAAGAACAACTCCAGCTTGCCCCATTTGAATCCCAACTTGTTTTACAATGCCAATTTTTCGTGCTTCGGAATCGTAAACAGATATTCCAGTTATGGAATTAAAAGTTGTTATTCCTGATGAAGCAAGTTCTGATTGATAACTTGTCTGCGGTGATGTATAACTAGTGACAGAAGGTTCAACCATATTTTGACTTGTAAATGATTGCTGTTTCGCTAATCCTATCTCTGCACTTTCGTTTGGTTTGCTAAAGTTTCTGTACTCTGAAAGGACAGAACCACAAGTTGTGCAAACATACTGACCTTTCTCCAAAAGGACCAAGTTGTCTGCTACAATTTCATTTGGCGTTTCATAATCGATCTTTGGACTGCCCTCATAATCTTTTTCGCATGTGTTGCAAAAGTACTTTGAAATCTTATCTACATCTATTCTACCTACTGGAGCCAAAAATAGATCTGGACCGCCAAGGTTTCCTTTTCTCTGTTGATCATCTGTAACAGATGCCATAATGTACCCACCAGAACCTCTTAATTTTTTTAATCGTAAATCATTACTCATGGTTTAAGATAATAAAAAAGTCATTTAAGTATGTTCAGATCTAAATATTACAAAAAATTAACTTGAAATGGTTCATCTGTATTTCAAATATTATACAAATTTAAAAAATCATGTCATTTTTTTCAATAAATTGGAAAGGGTTAATAGAGGCAAAAACTGAGCTAATACATCGAAAATAATGACGGAATAAGCAATGAGCTTTCTCTGTCATTGCTTAAGAAAGATGATGAAAGAAATTGAAAAAATTTGAAGAATTAGGAATTAAAAAATCCATACTCGATGGGCTGAAGGATATGAATTTCCAGGAACCTTTTCCAATACAAGCAGCGGCAATACCCGTTCTTCTTTCAGGCCAGGATGTTATTGGGCAAGCACATACTGGAACAGGTAAAACTGCAGCATTTTCGTTACCAATTTTACAAAATATTGTTCCAAAAGGAGGAATACAAGCACTAATTTTAGCTCCAACAAGAGAACTTGCAGTTCAAATTTCTGGCGAGATTAATAAATTTGCCAAGTATACAGGAATAAGAAATGTTACCATTTATGGTGGGCAAAGCATCAATGTTCAATTCAATGATCTTGACAGAGGTGTAGAGATTGTTGTTGCAACTCCAGGCAGACTTATTGATCATTTGAAACGAGGTTCAATTGAGCTTAATGATATCAAATTTGTAATACTTGATGAGGCTGATACAATGCTTGACATGGGTTTTATTGATGACATTAAATTCATCTTAGATCTAGCTCCTGAACGTAAAATAACCGCACTCTTTTCTGCTACAATGCCAGCGGAAATACTAAGACTTGCAGAAAAATACATGAGACATCCACAGCAGATCTTTATAGATGCTGATGACTTGAGCGGAGAGGGAATAGATCAAGCATTCCTAATCATCAAAGACCGAGAAAAAACTGATTATTTGACAAAATTCATAAAAGAGAATAAAAATGGTCAAACTATAGTATTCTGTTCTACAAAGGATAGGACAAGACGAGTTGCACATGAACTTACTAAGGCAAACTTTAACGTTGTAACAATCCAAGGAGATTTGTCACAATTTAGACGTGATAAATCAATGTTCCTATTCAAAAAAGGTAAAGCTGACATTCTAGTAGCAACTGATGTTGCTGCTCGAGGAATAGATGTACCAGAAGTTGCACTTGTAATAAACTATGATGTTCCAAATCAGGACATGGTTTACTTTCACAGAATTGGACGAACTGCAAGAGCCGGCGGTAAAGGAAGGGCAATTACACTAGTGTCTTATTCTTCAGTTGGAGATTTTAGAGCAATAGCTAGACAGACAAAAGTACAGATGACCGATCTTAACAAAGAACTAGGAATTGAAGTAAAAATCCCTGACACACTAAAAAGAGAAACTGGTCACAGAGGATTTACTGGCAGTCGCAGATACACCGGAAGAAGTCGTTATGGGGGTGGAGGCGGAGGCCGAAGATATGGAGGTAGGTCTGAACACGGAGAAAGACATTCTGGCGGCAGTAAACACTATTACGGTTTACGAAGTAGATGGTAAAAAACCACAAATAAAATCGCTCAATATATTTAGGGATATTATAATTAATTAATTTAGATAAAAATGGAAAAAGCAAAACCTGTAAATGCAAAAACTTGGCAAACCGAAGTGATCAACTCACAGATCCCAGTATTTGTAGACTTTTGGGCAGAATGGTGTGGTCCGTGCAGAATGGTTGGCCCAGTTATTGAGGAACTTGCCGGTGAATATGCTGGAAAGGTCAACTTTGTCAAAGTAAACGTGGATGAAAACAATGAGCTTGCTTCAAAATATAATGTCTTTAGTATACCCACACTTGCTATATTTAACAAGGGTGAAGTAATTTCTCAGCAAGTAGGTGCAGCCTCAAAGTCCTCTTACAAAAACATGATTGATAAAGCACTAGAGAAGACTTAGTCATAAAAAACTAGACTCACAATTTTTTAATCTAAAATAATTAATAACGGTCAACGCAACTTTTTACATGTCATTTGGAGATGTAGATACATTTAACCTGCTTTTTGATAAACTTCAGAATCTTTTAAATGACTCTCAGGGATATTATGAATCATTTCTTGATGCTAACAACCTATACAAACAGGGAAAAATGTCTGATAAAGAATTTTTTGAAAAACTTGGTGATTACGTTGTTGCATATTCTGCATTAGAATTTCTTGCAGTAAAAGTAATTTTTGAATTAAAAAAATTAGTTGATAAAATTGCTGGAGGCTCTGCACCAGGTACTACACAAATAACTAGTTCTGTATCTATGGGGGGATTTGGTAGTCCATCACCTACACATATTTCAGCTACAACAATGCCAGGGCTTGGTAGGCCACCTTCAATAGTTTCTGCCGCTTCAGCATTTGGTAATCCTGGAACACTTCCGACGCCAGATCCTAGCTTGATGCCACAATCTTCCAGTGGACCAAATTGTTCTTCTTGTGGTACGCCACTAAAATCAACGGCAAAATTCTGTACAAAGTGCGGGAAAAAAGTCTAGTAATTTTAAATTATCAAATTGAATTTAGAATCTGGAAAATTAGTCTTGATTTGCCCCACATTGAGTACAAAACTTTGCATTCAATGAAAGCTTGAAACCACATTCTGGGCAGAATTTTGTAGTAGAACCAGTCTCAGCTTGCACGCTTCCGTAAATTCCACCACCAACTGATTTTACTGCACCGGTAGCAACGAATGTCTCATCATCAATAATTGGTACTGGAGCAAAATCTTTCTCTTCTACAAAAGACATTATCCTTGGTACTGTCTGACCTGGATTTTTAGGATCTGGTACTATATCTCCCAACCAAAGTGCAAACCTAGTTAGTGTAAGTTCAGGTGTAGAGAAGGTCAATGTATGATTTGACATATAGTCTTCGGCAGCTGCTTTTCCATTGAACACCTTCATTATTTGCATTATTACCTGTAGCTGTATATTGTTTTTTGTACGTTTTGTGACCTAAAAAATGCTATTTGTGGGAAATAGATTATATGATAAACTAAAGATTAAATGTCAAAATAATTTTCATATGATATCTGCAATAAGGTAAAAAGGAAAAATGTCTGGAAAACAGGAATTTCCCTTAAGATGCTGTAAAAAGGATCGAAAATGGGTTGGTTGTAATTTTTTATTTTAACCAACAAAACAATGAAGAGAAAGGTTTTAATCAGTGTAAATTACCACTTTTACTGAATTGGATTACAAATTTTCTATTGCCATATTATCGTTATTAGTGGTTTTTTCTGCTACTATGCCAAGTCTTATGGCACATGCACAAACTGCATCATCGCCACGTATTGATAGATCGATTGATACTTGTATTAACCAATACAATAGTGGCCAATTAACGGCAGATTGCTATTACATACAACAAATGGCATACCTTGGTTTGCATTATGATCGTTTCATGCTGACAAAAGGTAATGTCATACCTGCAGATACTTTGATAGTTACTGAACAAACAAAAATAACACTTTCAGGTTTAAAATCAACATCCCCAATTCATGAGAATAAATTGTCTTACGCTTGGACACAAACCGCCGGTGATATAGTAAAATTATCTTCTACTACTGATCCTGTAATATCATTTGTTGCACCAGCAGTTAATGTAGATCAAGTAAAATTATTGCGAATTGTACTAGATGTAAACGATTCACATAGTGGAACAGATCAAACTTCAATCAACATTATAGTTATTCATCATAATCGCTCACCAGTTGTGACTGTAACTACTCCTCTTACAGTTAATGAAGGAAGCCAGGTAACACTTTCAGGTTCTGCAACTGATCCAGATAACGATAAATTATCATATGCGTGGGGACAATCTTCAGGTCTGCGTGTAAAATTAGCATCTTATTCTGATACAACTACAACATTTACTGCACCAATAATTTATCCTGATACAAACAAAGTCCTATTGTTTATGCTTACAGCAGATGATGGACATGGAGGTAAATCAAGTGCTACAGTAACAGTTAATGTTGTAAGTACTCATCATACCCCAACAGTAGTATGCCAAGATATGACAGTTAGTGAGAAATCTCAAGTAACGCTTTCATCTATAGTAACAAACCCAGATAACGATGTATTATCATATGCCTGGAAACAAATTTCAGGTCAACCAGTAGTATTGTCGTCTACTACTGATGTGAGCCCAACATTCACTGCACCAACTTACAATGCAGCTGGTAACGAACTTAAATTCCAAGTTGATGTTACTGATGGTCTATTAGATGTTCAATCATGTCAAATGACAGTTATTGTAAATCCATTACCAGTACAGGTATTGCCACCAGTAGCAAATGCAGGTCCTGATCAAACTGTTAATAATGGACTTAAAGTTACCTTGGATGGTAGTGCAAGCACTGGCAAACATCTGACCTATTCTTGGAAACAAACCGGAGGAGATCCTGTAGCATTACTCTTTGCTAGTACAGCACACCCAGTATTCTTTGCACCAGCCGTTGATGTTAGTCAAACAAAGATGCTAGAGTTTACACTAACAGTTAGTAATGAAAATGGACAAAGCAGTGCCTCTGTGAAAATCACAGTAGTGAATCCAAACTTGCCTCCAACAGCTGTAATTACTCCACAATAAGAAAAACAGTCTTGTTGCCTCAAATTGGATTAAGAAAACAATTCTTTTTCCTAATGTTTTATAATTATTTTTAAATTTCACCATCGTATACATAGACAATCGTTTGGAACTACTTGTTAATTGGAGAAAAACAGTGTCAGAATGGAAACCTGTTTCGGCTCACAGATAAGGTGAACCGAGGGGTTTGTCTAACCCCAGAGGGTTTGGATATGACGTCTTATCAGAAAAAATTTACACAAAATGTGCAGTAAGCTAATCGGAGTAGCTACAAAACTCCTTTCCAAATTTTTTATTTTTAATAAATAATAGCACATATTCGTAACTTTCCATGATTTTAAAATTTAACGAGTCAAAATAGGTAATAAGATATGAATTTGAGTTCCATTATTGACTTCTGATTCTGCCCATATTTTACCACCATGACTTTCAATTATGCCTTTACAAACAGACAAACCAAGTCCTGTTCCACCATGCTCTCTTGTGGAAGAGGTGTCTACCCGATAGAATTTTACAAAAATTTTATCAAGTTTACTTTTTGGCACTCCAGCCCCATTATCAATAACACTGATTCTTGCATGTGCGTTGTCTTCTAGTCGTAGTTTGATGTTAATTTCACCGTTATTTTTTGTGCAAAAATCCATAGCATTTGATATTAGGTTGATTAAGACCTGTTCTATTCTGGTGTTATCACATAAACAAGAAATGTCATCTTGAAGATCTGTATTGACCATAATGTCATGACTTTCCAGATCAGGTCGCATCCTTACAAGTACATCTTTTATTATTTGAGAAAGATGGTATGGCTTCTTTACCATTGTCAGCTGCCCAAGTTCAATTTTTTGAACATCTAAGAGATCCGATATCAACTTTAGGAGAAATCGTGTACTATTTCTGATGATCTCAAGCTTTTCCTTTTGAATATCATTTATTTTTCCCAATTTTTGTGAAAGTAAAATATCAACATAGCTTATTATCGGTACAAGCGGTGTCTTTAATTCATGAGTTATCATAGCCAAGAACTCTTCTTTTATTACATCTGCTGCTCTGAGTTTTTCATATAATTCTCTCTCTAGATCTATGATAGTTTTTACAGAGTCACTGACGATATCATTTGACCGAGACTTGTCCAGTTCACTAGGTTCTATTGCTTTGACTTTCTCAGTAAGACCATCTCGCAAGATTTTTCTTCGTCTTTCATATTCATCACTTTCTAACAGCTTGATGGCTTCGCTTGCTTGATCATTGTTAACAAGTTCAAGTGCCTTGGTTTCCATCTCCACAAGATCAAGATTTGCTTTATCCATTGCTAAAAAGAATTCCTTGTCTTTTTTGTCTGCAGTTTCAATAGCCTTTTTTAATAATTTATCTGATTCTGGATGTAGCATTCTGTATCGTTGTTCCCATTTTTCATCACCGGTAAAAGCATAATTTCGTGCAGATTGTGCTAACACTTCTTCATAATATCTCATAAGTTGAATGTTGTATAGCCGAATACTCATGAGATTGTTTAGTTCATTATCAGTTCTAAAGTTTACTAAAATTCATGTGTATCATTTTTTAATCTAGTTCAGACTCTTACAGGTTTGCATCCAAAAATTCGAATCCTGTAAGACTCGATAAAACAGATAAAACAGGTCCGATGGGATCCATGCCGCTATCGGTACAATTTTTGGAGTGGCTCCTTTACATGAATCTAAGCTCTACACTTTTCTATAAAAAATTATTAATAGTTAACTGCTGTTACGTTTGTATCTACATTATATTTTTACTATTAAATTCTGCAATAGGTAATGGCACCAAAGGCAAGCTGTCTATATTTAGATCACGGATTAGGCCAGAAAATTGTCGAAATGCCTGCCCTCGTAGTTTATCAAGATCTGCGCCTACCACAATATTTGAATCAGAGGAGATGCTTTTGAAATTTTTTGTCTCTAGCATACCATTATTTGCATAATATGGAATCCCCTCTACTGGAAGAGTAGATTCAAGCTTTCCGTTGATGTAAATGCTTATTGATTTGCCATCAAATGTAGCAATCAGATGCGTCCATTTCTCTTCAATTTGTGTGGTAGATTCCACAGTAATCCATTTTATTCCATTAAATACAGAAAATTTTGCTATTTTAGCAGGAGAAATATTGTTGTTTATACTCAAAACAAATGCCCCCTCCTTACTTATGATTGCAAATTCCGGAGAGCCCTTGCTGTAGTCTGGTTTTACCCACGCAGACAATGAAAAACTATTAAGATCATTAGCTGAACTTACATGTTCAGTTAGATAGCCCTGTCCTGTCAGCTTCAACGAAATTTGATTTGCTATATTTTTTACTTCTATATGTCCTACTTTACTTATTGATCCCACAGAAGAATCTAATTGCAGAGAAACTTTTGTGTTATGAATAGTTTTGACTGTGTGATGAGTTAGGGGTTTGATATCGTGTTGCAGTATGAGATGGTGAGTTGTGATTCTAAGAAGTGGGGGCTGATGGATTGGTATGAAATGTTGTGTTGAGATCAAGTTAGGTGATTTGGTTGTGACAGAAACATAAGTTACAGTAGGGTCTTTTGCATTAGAGTTGCTTGTGGTAGAATTGTAGATATCTGGAGGACTTGTTGTTACAGTAGAGTGGGTTGTGATAAAAACATCAGTTATAGTCGAATCTGTTATGTCGTTGGATGGCGATACGATACCGGGATCAATTGTTGTAGGTACGATGTTTATGATTCCCGTTGTTAGACTAGAGACATCAGGATTATCAGAATTAGCTGTGGCTAAATTGTTATTTGTGGAATCCGTTGAGCTAGAAGATGAATCCGGAGGAGAACTGATGGCAGCTCCAGTATTTGCGTCAGTATTAGTGGAAGGTTCGCTTGCACTGGATGAGGAGCTTGTTGGGGATTCACTATTTGAGGAATCTAATACGACAGAGTTATCGGAGCTAGACGAAGTATCTGTTCCACCGCTGTTGCTTCCGTCGTCTGCGTATGCATAGTTGGCAATGGAGATACCCCCTATTACGGCAAATATTGTGATAAGAATGGTAACTATGCTAGGTAAGATTAGACCATTTTGTGGCAATCAGGTCTATAGATGTACTACAAAGTCTATAAATGTATTACAAAGTATATAAAAGATGATTTCCATGTTCAAAGCCATGTAAATATTCTCCATAAAAATTTATTTTTATGATAATTTTGACATGATGAATTGAGAAAGATTTTTTGTTTTAGAGGGGTCAAAACCCGAATCCTGTAAAGTCTGAATCATTTTGGAATTATTTGTGACACA
Organism: Nitrosopumilaceae archaeon; assembly: GCA_035935115.1. Taxonomy (GTDB): domain Archaea; phylum Thermoproteota; class Nitrososphaeria; order Nitrososphaerales; family Nitrosopumilaceae; genus TA-20. Next base: position 92,776 of record DASYXK010000001.1, on the reverse strand, counting down.
CTAAATATTAAATTTTAATTGGTTTAATTCTATAAAATACAACTGTCAAAGTAACAGCAATTAGCATGACTAGTAAGGCAATTGGAAATTCAGGTACTGCTGATGTCATTACCTTGTCAATTTTACTGATTGTTATGTTATGAGTGGAAAAGTGAGGAATTGAAATAAGTATCTGTGCGCCACTTTGTGTAACAAGTATGGCATAGTGTGGTTGATCAGAACTGGCAGGATGTAATACCGCATCAACATTTGCAGCTGGTGTTATGTGATTTCCATCATATCGTACATCTATGTATTTCATGCTTGCTACATCAATAGTGGTACTGTTGAGATTTATGAGCAACACTCTGGGACCGGTTTGACTTGATGCATTAACTGTTATACTGACAGCATCACTGGTAGGATGCTCTGTTTTAACTGAAACATTGTTATCAATTGATTGTGTTCCTATGTTATTATTATTTATATCAACTTCTGCTGCTATGATATCGTTCTTTTTTGCATTGTCTACATTATTGGCATCTTGCTGTGTTTCTTGGTACAATGCTTTTTCGTTGTTGTTTTCGTTATCAATCTCACCTTGGTTACCTACAGAAGCATTGTTATCATTTAGATTAAGATCACCTTGTACTCCAGAAGCATTGTTATCATTTAGGCTAAGATCACCTTGGCTACCTGCATAAGCAGTTGTGTTATCATTTAGATTAAAATCACCTTGGTTACCTACAGAAGCAGTCGAATTATCTTGTGCAGTTGCATAAGGATCAGTGGTGTTGTCTTGCGGAATTGTATTAGGATCGTATGGGTTGTCTCCACTAGTGATATCTGCCTGTGCAAAAGCAGAGCCAAGCATAAAATTGGTAATGTTACTTCCATTTGCAGTCATGTAATTTGCAAGACTAAGAACTATGACAGTGCTTAGAACTAGTGCTGTTCTTGATGTCAGAATCATGAAAGTGTCTTGTCACTAATATATTTAAAATTTGAGTAACAATAGTTAGTTTGTTAGCAACTCATGATATCTAAAATCAAGATTAAAAACCAAATGCAAATTTTCCATTATTTAAACATGTCTTAGGAGTGAAACTAAGCATAGTTCCGCAATACATTATATCTACAAATTTTAATTCCTATCAATGAAGCAAAACATGAATTCACAAAACAGCCACACGACATCTAGCAAATCTAAAATGAGTTTGAAAGCAGTATCAGGCTTTGCAATAGTTGTATTGCTGCTTGGTTTTGCAGCTCATCCATTAGATTCTGTAATAGCACAAGTTGGAGCCAACACTACTGCTTCAGGTAGTGCAAGTACAAACGGCACCAACACTCATGCAAAGACTAAGGACAACCACAAAGCTTGGGAGGCACTGCAACAAGCTTTCAAACTTGATAGACAGACATATCAAGAAGCTGTATCAGCTGCACAAAAAGCTTACCAGCTATCCATACAAACTGCACGCCTTAATCACCAGCAAACTGAACAAAGTGACGGGCAGACTTTCAAGACTGCAAGAGATGCGGCACTGGATACCTACAGGACAGCAATAAAAAGTGCACATGGAAATGTTCAGGCAATCATTGCTGCAATGCAAGCAAGAGACACGGCAATTACCGCTGCTACTTTAGCAAGAGCAACTGCAGATATGAATAATGATGTAACAAGAGACAAAGCAATTACATCTGCAGAATTGGCAAGAGCCAATGCAGAAATTGCAGCCGCAGTAACCAGAGATACTAACGATGGTGCTGCCAAGCAAACATATGATTCTGCAATTGGAGCAAGCAGCACAATTACTGCAAGGGACCAGACCATCTGGAATGCTCATGTAACAAACGATCAAGCTATCGGTGCTGCACGAGTAACCAAAATCAATGCAGATGGAAATGCAACTGTAACCTTTGACCAAGCCATGGGTGCTGCACAGCAAACAAAAATTACTGCTGTAGGAAGTGCAGACCAAACTAGAGACGGTGCATACAGTACAAATCCAAAGATAGATGCTCAAAATAACGCTGCAAGGGCAACCGCTGTTGGAAATGCAAATGTGGCATTTGATCAGTCAGCAGGAGCTGCAGCACAAGCTAGAGCAACCACTAATTGGAGCACATTACAAGCTAGAGACCAATCATATGCAAATGCAGAAGCTTCTATGTATACCACAATTGCAAGCGCATACCCATAAGATAGAAATCCGTCTTAGGGCGTGATTTTTACTCTTTTTTCTTTTTCATCAAGATAATTTTGGTTAATTAAAAGACTCCTGCGGATCTTGTAAACATGCAGAAACTTCTTCAGAGCTGGGCAAACGAAATTCTATCCCGAAGATGATCTTTGGTCCAAAACAAGAGATCCAGGCATTTTTGACGGGGTTCCAAACCGTGTGTAGAAATGGACCGAGGGGGATTTGAACCCCCGACATCCGCGTTGCGAACGCGGCATCACTACCACTAGACTACCGGCCCTTTTGTTATCAAGAATGTTATCTGTTTTTATTCATTTACTCTCAAAGAATAATACTAGGATTCTGAAGAAAATCACTGATGACTTTTGATACGGTAATTACTGATTCACATGTACTTTTGCCAAGCGGAATGGTAGAAAAAAACATCGTAATTGATGATGGTAAGATTGTTGATTTTACAACTGAAGTTCCACAATGTAATGCAAGAATTAACGCTAAAGGTTTAGTATCTATTCCGGGGGTTATAGATCCACATGTACATTATGGTGTTTATTCACCCATAGAAAAAGCTGCAATTACAGAATCTAGGGTAGCAGCTATTGGAGGAGTTACTACAATGATGAGGATGTTAAGATTAGGAGACTCATACAAAAAGCTTCTCGATTCACATCTTTTGGAAAGCTCCACTTCTCATTATATTGATTATACTATTCATGCATCAATTCTCCAGAAAGATCAAATCGAAGAAATGGAATTTTGTACAAAAAAAGGAATTAACTCATTCAAGATTTACATGAACTTGGGTGAAGATGTAGGTTATGTCTATATGGATATGGCTCCTGGATCAAATTCCTTAGATGAAGAAAAGGTAGAAATGGATTTAGACATGATTGAAAAAATAGTTTCAACTGCCACATCTTTGCAATGTCCTGTCTTGGTTCATGCTGAGGATTATCAAATGTGTTCATGTGGTATAAGGGAAGGAAAAGAAAAAAAGAAAGATGGGCTTGGAGCATGGTCTGAGAGCAGATCAGTTGAATCTGAGATAAAATCTATTAGAACTATTTCTAAAATTGCAAGAAAAGTTGGGGGTGTTTTATACTTTGTACATATTGGATCACAAGGAGCTATGAATGCTATAAAAGACGAAAAAAAGAACGGTACAAAAATTTTTGTTGAAACATGTCCTCATTATCTTACATTGTCATATGAATCGCAAAAAGGCTACCTGGCAAAAGTAATGCCACCAATTAGAACATCAAATGATGTAGGTACAATATGGAAAGAAATCCAGTCAGGTACTGTTAATTCAATAGGAACAGATCATGTTGCAAATAGGCTGAATCTTAAACTAGCAGGCAATGTTGTATGGGATGCACTTGCCGGCTTTCCTGGAATGGGAACAATGTTGCCTATCTTGATTAGTGAGGGTGTAAACAAAGGCAGGATGACATTAGAACAACTTGTCTCTCTAACAAGTATCAATACTGCAAAAATATTTGGGATGTTTCCAAAAAAGGGCAGCCTTCAGAATGGTTCGGATGCTGATATTACTATTATTGACTTGAAAAAAGAAAACAAGGTTTCAAGTCAACTGTTTAATGGTTTTTCAGATTATACCGTATATGAGGGTTGGAACCTAAAAGGCTGGCCTGTTAAAACACTAGTAAGAGGAGAAATTGTAGCAGAAGATTTTGAAATAATAGGTAAACCAGGCTATGGAAAATTTGTTACAAGACCTGTTCTAGGTTAAAACATCAAATTTTCCATTTTCTTTTACTTTGTATATTATGTCTGGTTTTGTAAAGAGTCCAACTTCTATAACACCTGGAATTTCTATGAGTTTTGTAGCCAATTCTTTTGGTTTTAGTATGTTGCCAAAATCACAATCCAAAATTATGTTTCCATTTTCTGTCACAAAAGGATATCCTCTTTCTATAATGCGCATGCTTGGTCTCCCACCATATTTCTTAATTTGTTTTGCCGCTATATTTCTTGCAAAGGGATGTACTTCAACTGGAACACTTCGGTTTAATTTTTTAACAAATTTTGATTCATCAGCAATAATGACGACTTTGTTTGCGATATTTATTAGAATTTTTTCACGTAATAGTGCACCGCCTCCTCCCTTTATCATGTTTTTATTTTCGTCAATTTGATCTGCACCGTCAAAAACAAGATCTATGTGTTCAATTTGATCTGCTTCAATTATTGGTATCCCTGCTTTTTCTGCTTCTATCTTGATTTGTAAAGATGTGGGAATTGCTTTTATCTTAATTTTATTTTTTTTTAGATAAGGACCAATTGATCTAACTATGGTAGTCGCAGCCCTTCCACTACCGAGCCCCAAAACATAGTTATTTTTAATCAACTTTAATGCATCCCTTGACAATGCCTTAATGGCATCATCTAATGTCAACTATTCTACCTCTACTTGTTCTAGCTTTGAAAGTGCTTTCATTATTTCGCTTTTAATCTTATCAATATCTTTGTCATCTTCTTCCAGTTTTTCTTCCTCTGGAATTTTTAATGCAGTAGGAATCTGAATTTTTTTCTCAATAGGTGTTTGTTGTTCAAGATGAGGCGTTTCTATGACTGGCTGGGGTGTCTCTACGAATGGTTTTGGTATTTCTAGTGGTTGAATTTCAACTTGTTTTGGTTGTTCGATTTCCACAATTGGATTGATCACTTCTTGTTTGGCGATTTGTTTTGGTATGGCAACGGCTGGTTTTACAAATTCTAATGGAAATTCTGGAATTCTATTTGGGATTTCTGTCAGCGTTGTAATCTCTACTGATCTATGATTCTCTGGAATTGGAATTTCAATAAATGGTTTTGAGGCGTATTCTTCTTTTGGTTTTTGAATCTCAGTTTTTATTTCAACTTTCTTCATTTGTGGTTTTTCATAAACAATTTCTTTGATTGGTTCTGGTTGTTTTGTTTGGGGTGCAGGAATGACAGTAATTGCAATCTTGGAAGAAATTTCGTTTAGTCTTTGATCTAAGTGTGATAGCTTTTGATCCATTAATGTTATCAATCCATCTCCAAGTGGTCCAAGATCTGGATGCCTACTGGCCGTCTCTAGCTTCTCGATTCTAGTTATCACAATGCCAAGCTGGTGCTGATATCTTAGTAACAATTTGTCACGATGTACTTTTGAGAATTCAGATTCCTGCTGATATAATCTGGATATTGTTTTTGTAAGAATTTCTTTTTCTATTTTAAGTGATTGAATCTGACTTTTGATAGTTGAACTTGTTCCGATAATTTGTTTGTTATTTCTTCGTTTTGGGATTTTGTCCATGGCAACTGCCGTACAGGCTCCTGCAACTGAACCTAAAACCAAAACTAATTCTTCCATCTAGGTGTACCATTTGATCCAGGTGTATTTTCTTATTCTTGCATCTGGATATCCGCAGCTAGCACAACGTTTGTGTTGTGCATGATATGCGTTTTTTCCACATCTCCTACACCTGATATGAGTATGCTTTTTTGTATACCCACCCATTGAGGTTGTTCCTTTAGTCATTATGCAATCACTTTGGTGGTGGAGATATGATTACCACATTGTCTCCTCTGACAACTATGGTTCCAAGGCTTTTTGACTGGCCCTCTGAAGGGATCTCTTCTGAAGAGTCAAGTAGCAGGTTCATGTGTTGGTCAAAACCATGTAGGTTTCCTCTGATTACTTTGCCGCCCTTTAGTTTGATAAGAACGACTTTGTTGAGGCTTTCATCCAATACTTTTACTGCCATGTCTACTGACATTTATTTCACTTATTACCCCATGTATCGAGGGTATATATTAAAATTTCATTGGTGTAATTTTCGGCTTTTATCAGTAAGGCAAGTTTGACTCTTTTAGGAGATTCTGCACAATCTCTGATAAGATCATCTTGCCATCTTTTGCAGTTGCTTTAGTAGGATCTCCCCATATCCCATTTTTTGCTACAGCTAAAAATGATCTGGACGCAAGTTTGTTTAATCTGTTTTTTTGTTTTTCAGAATACTTGTCAATATTGAATCCATTTCGTGCCTTTTTCATTTCTACTTTTTTTGATATTGCAAGCATTATTGATGTTTCAACAAAACCTGCATGATCAAACTTTCTTTTCATAAAATGCCAGTAGGAAAACACTGAAACTTGCACTTTTCCTCTTGTAATTTTATTCATTATTCCAGGAATATTTTTTAAAGATGATTGATTACCGTGATGGCCATTAAGTATTATGATCTGATTGATTCTATTTTTTGATAAAGAGGTACACAAATCTATGAGAAATTTTTGCAATGTTGATTTTGGTATACTGAGATTAAATCGTGGGTGATGTTCAAATGAAACCCCGTAATTTATTGTAGGCAAAAGTATAACGCCTGTTTTTTCTGAAAGACGTCTTGCAATCTCAGATACAATATCTGAGTCTGTAGAAACTGGTAGATGTGGTCCATGTTGTTCTATGGAACCTACCGGAATGAGAGCAACACGTCTCTTGGTTTTGATTAATTTGCTTAAAGCGGGATCTGAAAGATCTTTAACTTCGATCATCTGGATCGCTTAGGTTTCACATGGACTTTTCCCCAGTAGACTTCTAGTCTTCCCTCTAAGTGCATTTTTACTGCTTCCAAAAGCGTTTTTGCTTCAATTCTTTGTCCTTTATTTTTTAGGGATTCTACAGTTTCATCTGAATCTATTGCAAACGCGTCTTGGAAAATTATTGGACCTTGATCCAAATCTTCGGTTACATAATGTGCAGTACAACCAACTATCTTTGCACCGCGTTCATATGCTTGCATATATGCAAAAGCACCTGGAAATGCTGGTAAAAGTGATGGATGTATGTTGATTATTCTGTTAGGATACCTCCAAACAAAGTTTGGTGATAAAATCCTCATATATCTTGCTAAAACTATCAAGTCAATATCGTATTGTTTTGTGATTGCAAGTATTCTTTCTTCAGCTTTTGACTGATCAATATCTTTAACAAGTACAAATGGGATCTTTGCTCTTTTTGCAATGGGCGCCAGTGTATTTTCTGTACCAATAATTACTATAATCTCACCTTTTAACTGATTTTTTGTTCTAGCTTCAAGAATGGCTTGGAGACAATGAGATTCTTTTGTAACAAGAATTGCTACTCTCTTTCTAAGTGCAGCTTCATGGTGTACATTTACTTCCATCTTTAGATTTTTTGCTAGCTGTTCTACTTCATGATTGAATTTTTTTATGTTAATTTTTTGTGTAAACGATGATTCAAGATACATTCCAAACAAACCCCTGATTACATTCTGATTAATTTTTTCAATATTGCCACCTTTTTGAAATATAAAATTTGTAAAGCCTGCTACTACTCCCTCATGATCTCTACCTACTACAGTTATCTCTATTCTTGTTTTGTTCATTCTAAATTTGTTGGAAAGCCGTACTTTATTAATGCTTAAATACCCTTTTGAGATATCTCGTAGTGATAAAATGCGTGGATGCTATAAACTTCCAATCCTATAATGTGTGAGCGATGAGTTTGAGTTTTTTAATATTGTGCAAAACTGAGGAAAAATAATGGATAGATCTAGAGGCTCAGAAAAGAATCGTAATAGAGGAAAAAGTTATGATCATAATAATCCAGTAAGAATTTGCACGGTATGTTCAACATTAGGTGATTGGCATTGTTATGAATGTTCAAAAGACTTTTGCGGCTTTCATTTTACAAATCACAAAGAAATGCAACTTTGTGTAGCACATTAGGTGCGGGAGGTGGGATTTGAACCCACGAACTCCTAAAAGACAGGGTCCTAAGCCCTGCGCCTTTGACCAGGCTTGGCAACTCCCGCATGCACCATGACTTTTAAGACAAATTTATCTATTGTTGATGATAAGATGGCAAAACTATTCGGAACAAATGGAATTAGAGGGATATTCGGAGAAAGTTTTACACTAGATTTTGCATCCGAAATTACATTAGCACTGGCGAATTTTTTCAAAAAAGGACCCATTCTTATAGGATATGACGGTAGGGATTCTAGCATTATAATTTCAAAAATAATCTGCTCCTCTTTGAATTCGGCTGGACTTGATTGTGCTATTGCTGGATTGGTTCCTACACCATGTCTACAACTTGCTACAAAAAAGCTTGGTTACAATGGAGGTATAATGATAACAGCTTCACATAATCCTTCACAGTATAACGGAATAAAGCCAACTGCAAAAGATGGTGTGGAAATTTCAAGAAAAGATGAACTAAAAGTAGAAGCAATTTTTTTTAAAAAGAAATGGAAAATAAACCCAAAGAATTTTGGCAAAACACAAAGGGAAGAAAAAGCTATTCGAACATATCTTGATGGAATAAAGGCACAGGTTGATACTAAAAAAATCAAATCTAAAAAATTCAGAATAGTCATGGATCTGGGTAATGGTGCTCAGGCAATGACTGCTCCAAGATTATGTCGTGAGCTTGGATGTGAGGTGATAACTATTAACGAAGAAATTAATGGATCATTTCCTGGAAGAGGATCTGAGCCAACTCCAGAAAATTTACAGGATCTATCCAACAAAGTAGTTAAAACTAAGGCAGATTTAGGGATTGCATTTGATGGAGATGGAGATAGAAGTATTTTTTGCGATAACAATGGAAAAATTTTAACTGGTGACAGATCCGCACTTCTTCTTTCTAAATTCATCCTGAACAAAAATCCAAAATCAAAATTGATTACAACAATTAATTCTACATCTGGAATAGAAGATATTGCGAAAAAAACAAATTCTCAAGTTATAAGAACAAAAGTAGGAAGTGTCGAAGTTTCACGAGAAATGGTTACTACAAAAGCAATGATTGGATTTGAAGAAAATGGTGGATTTATGTATGGAAAACATAATCAAGTCAGAGATGGTGCAATGACTATGGCGTTAGCACTAGATTTACTTGCACATTCCAACAAAAACATCTCAGAAGAATTGGAACTTTTACCTTCATCATTTACTACAAAAGGTAAAATTGAATGCTCAAAACAAGAAGCAAGAAAAATAATTCAGACGTTGATGCAAGAAAATCAAAAGAAGGATACAACTGATGGAATCAAAATAATCTTTGATAAATCAAATTGGGTGATGATTAGACCAAGTGGGACAGAACCAATAGTAAGAATTTATGCAGAATCTGATTCTCTAGAAAATCTTCATGATCTTTTTACAAAATATATGTCAAAAATAAAATCAATTCTTGGCAGATAACACTTTTAAAACCAATTGGAAGCACTCTAGGGATGGAAATGATCCCAATGGGTGATACATGTGGCTAAGGCTTATTATGTAAAGTTCCAAGTACCTGAGGACTTGGTCAGTCCAATCTATGAGGCACTAAGAGTAGCCCATCAGAGTGGAAAGGTAAAGAAGGGTACAAACGAGGTCACAAAAGCAATTGAACGCGGAATAAGTAAACTTGTTATAATCGCCGAAGACGTGGAACCTCCAGAAGTAGTGGCACACCTTCCAATACTTTGTGAGGAACATGGTGCAGCATATGCATTCGTTCCAAGCAAGCAAGATTTAGGTAAGGCTCTTGGAATAGATGTCACTTCTGCAGCTGCATCAATTATTGATGCAGGAGATGCTCAACACATAGTAGATCAAATTATAGCATCGCTTTCACAGATTAAGGGTGGGCAAGCTAGCAAATGAGTAGTGAAGGAGTTATTCCAGCAGAGGTTATCCAAATAGTTGGCAGAACTGGTATTGCTGGTGAAGTTATTCAAGTTAGAGTAAAAATAATGGATGGAAAAGATAAAGGAAGAATCTTAACACGAAATGTAAAAGGTTCAGTACGAATGTCTGATATTTTGATGTTACGCGAAACTGAACGTGAAGCTAGAAAAATAAAGTGATTATAATTGAGTGTACTAGTCAAACCATGCAGTTTTTGTAATAGACCCGTAGCAAAAGGATCTGGAACAATGCTTGTTAAAAACGATGGCACTGTTTTCTGGTTTTGTTCATCAAAGTGCAAAAAAAACATGCTTGTTTTAAAACGAGATCCAAGAAGACTCAAGTGGACTAACAAATACGTTAAGGGCGGAATAAAGGTCAAAAAATAAAATGTCTGAGCAGTCGCTTTTTATTGTAAAGCCAGACGGAGTGGAACGAAAATTAGTCGGTCAAATATTGTCAAGGTTTGAAAATAAAGGATTCAAAATTGTAAAACTAAGGATGTTTACTTTTACAAAAGAAATGGCTGAAGAATTTTATTCAGACCATAAATCAAAACCGTTTTTTGGTGAACTTGTATCTTTTATAACATCAGGCAGAGTAGTAGCGGCAGTAATCGAGGGTAATAATGCAATAGCTACAACTAGGCTCATGATTGGTTCCACAAAATCTTTTGAGGCATCACCAGGCTCAATTAGGGGTGATTTTGGACTTGGATTTACAGACAACATAATTCATGCCTCCGATTCTAAAGAAAGTTTTGAAAAGGAAGTATCTGTAGTATTCAAGTGAAACTAATTGCAAATACGACAGCCAATCGTAGTAGTTCTTGGTCATGTAGATTCTGGTAAGACTTCGTTACTTGACAAAATTCGTGGAACTGGAGTCCAAGGAAGAGAAGCAGGCGGTATTACCCAACATATTGGAGCAAGTTTTCTCCCGTCTGATACAATAAAGAAGGTCTGTGGTCCACTCTTTGCTAAACTAAGTGGCGGAAAGGATGAGATTCCAGGTCTTTTGGTAATTGATACACCAGGACATGAAGTTTTTACAAACCTGCGAGCTCGTGGAGGATCTGCAGCAGATATTGCAATATTGGTTGTTGATGTAAACAGAGGATTTCAACCACAAACTAATGAAAGTTTGAAGATATTGCAAAGCAGAAAAGTACCATTTGTAATAGCATTAAACAAAGTAGATCAGATTTCTGGTTGGAAAAAAACTAATACAAAATTTATTTCACAATCAATAAAAGAACAAGATACATTTATACAAACTGCACTTGATGAATTACTTTACAACGTTGTCGGAACATTATCAATACTAGGTTACAATTCTGAAGCATTTTACAGAGTTAAGGACTTTACAAAAGAAATATCCATAGTTCCAGTGAGTGCACGAACTGGAGAAGGAATTCCAGAACTACTTGCTGTATTAGTAGGTTTAACCCAACAATACATGCAAAAAAAACTAGAACAAGAAAAAAAATCCACAAAAGGCATTGTACTTGAGATCAAAGAAGAAATTGGTTTAGGTGTAACTGCAAACATTATTTTGATTGATGGTAACCTCAAAAAAGGAGATACCATAGTTCTAGCAAAAAGGGATTCTGTAATTGCTACAAAAGCAAAAGCAATACTTTTACCAAAACCGCTTGATGAGATGAGGGATCCGCGAGACAAATTCAAGCATGTTAATGAAGTTATGGCTGCAGCAGGTGTCAAAATCACTTCACCTGATCTTGATGGTGTTCTTCCAGGAAGTCCAGTATATGCTACCTCTGACGATTCTCAGGTAGAAGAGCTAAAAAAATTAGTTGAATCCGAGATGAAATCTGTTTTTGTTAAAACTGATACAAAGGGAGTTATTCTAAAATGTGATACAATTGGTTCTCTTGAAGCTTTAACTGATCTATTAAAACGCCAAAATGTACCAATATCAATGGCAGATATTGGACCTGTTACAAGACGCGATATAGTTGAAGCACTTTCAATAAAAGAAAAAGACAGACATCTGGGTGTTGTAATTGCATTTAATGTTAAAATTTTACAAGATGCCCAAGATGAAGCTGATGCAAATCACATACGAATTTTCCATGATCAAGTAATTTACAGTTTAGTTGATAACTACACTCATTGGGTAGATGAAGACACAGTAAATGAAGAAAATGCTATTTTTTTGGAGCTTACTCCATTATGCAAATTTACATTTCTAAAAGGATACATATTTCGAAAAAGTAATCCTGCTGTTTTTGGTGTTCGTGTAGATGTGGGTATTCTAAGACAAAAAGTTCCAATAATGAATATGTCTGGAAGAAAAATAGGGATAATTCATCAGCTACAAGAGAATGGTAAAAGTATTGAAGAGGCTAAAAAAGGACAAGAAGTTGCCGTTTCAATCCAAAATATAACAATTGACAGACAAATATCCGAAGAAGAAGTTTTCTATTCTTTTCCACCTGCACCTGAGGTAAAGCTTTTGCTTAAGCAATTTGCTCACAAATTAAATCCTGAGGAATTCCAAGTATTACAAGAAATAGTGCAAATACAAAGAAAGCTAAATCCTATGTATGGATACTAGGCATATTTTTGTGCAAGCATGTGAATACCCGGTTCACCGACTGCACCAACTGCCTTGTCTACTAGTTGACCATTTTTAAAAATGATAAAGGTTGGAATTGCATACACACCATATCTTGAAGAAATCCCCTGAGCATCATCAACATTTACTCGAGCAAATTTGATAGTTTTGTATTTTTTAGATAACCTGGTAAATATTGGAAGCATGTATTGACACGGACCACACCAAGCAGCCCAAAAATCAACAAGTACTGGTTTATCACCAGCAATGGCATTGTCAAAATTTGCATCTGTTAGTTCCAGAATTTCTGGTTCTTTTTGAGTTGTCATTTCCGCCATTTTCTTTTTCATTATTTCCTCAAGTTCTTTGTCTACCAACAGAAAGTCAAAGAAGTAAATACTATTTAATAATTTAATCTATAAATCAAGAAGAAATCGCATCATGATGGGTTTTTCCTGTTTTATTTCCATGAGATGAAAGGTGGGTGATTTTATCTCTAATTTGAAATGATGTTTTTTAAAATCTATTTCTTCACCATCTATGTTTGCTACAAGACTATATTCATCATTTTTTGTTAATGTTACAGAAAATCTTCTTGCTGCAAATCCCTCTGTTATTGTAAGTATGATAATTTCTTCAAGCCAATTGTAAAGTAAGTTATTAAGATCTTTTGCAACGATTTCAATTTTTTTATGTCTTTTTTCTTCGACTGAATTGATGTCTACCATTGTGTCAACAACTGATATACCAGCATTTTCAAAAGCTTCTTCAAGTGTGCTTCCAGTGACTTCGATAAAGGCATCTGTCATGTGTTCCAAATCTCTATATGCCATTGATTTTATGATGCAAATATCATCTATTAATCCCTTGTAAAATTAAGATAGTTGTTCTAACAGATAGTTGTAATCAGAAAGTCTAAATGCATTAGAAAAAGAATGATTCTTGAATTTGGATTTACCACGAGGAATGAGGGATATAGAATTTCAGGAAGCCTCTAAAATTGAATATGTACGACAAAAATTTATACAAACCTCAAATATTTTTGGATTCTACTTTATGGAACCGTCTCCAATTGAACTAGTTTCAGTAATAGAGACAAAAAGTGGTCCTACTATTAAAAATGAAATTTATTATTTTACTGATAAAGGCGATCGGGAAGTTGCATTAAGATTTGATTTCACTATTGGACTTACTAGATATGCAGTATCACAAAAATCAATGAAATTACCTGCTAAATTTTCTGCCTTTGGAGGTGTATGGAGATATGATGAGCCACAAAAAGGAAGATACCGATTCTTTCACCAATGGGATGTTGAAATTTATGGTCAACCCAATATAGAATCTGATGCAGAAATAATTGATTTTACTTCTAAATTTCTAGACAATCTAAAATTACAAAATATAATCATAGACATATGTGATCGTGAACTTGTAGAATCATATGTTCACAAAATTTTCAAATCGGATTCACCAAATCTTGTAGGTGACATACTACGAGCTGTAGATAAGATTCAAAAAAAGAAAAAAGATGAAATAATTAAAGAGTATAGTGAAAAAGGTTATTCTAGTTCTGATCTAGAAAAAATACTTGAATTTTCTCAAATTAAAGGAACACCTGAAGAAATAGAAGAAAGATTAGATGTAAAAGAATTAAAAAACTGGGATAAACTACAACTCCTATTTACTTCATTAAAAAATAGACATGTTGACAATATCAGAATAAACTTTGGTATTGTAAGGGGTCTTGATTATTATTCTGGTATAGTGTTTGAAGCGTTTGATTCAACATCTGATCTTGGAGCGCTTGTGGGTGGAGGTAGATATGACAATTTAACAAAAGCTTTTGGACGAGAAGATTTGGGTGCAACTGGAGTGGCTGGTGGTGTTGAACGTATAGTTAACTCTCTTGAAAAACAAGGAATTGATGTTGATACAAAAACATCACAGATTTGGGTTGCGTATATTAATGAAGAAATGCAAAAAGTTGCACTTGGCATAGTGTCTCAACTAAGACAAAAAGGCATACATGCAGAAGCAGATCTGGGAGGAAAACCGCTTAGAAAACAAATGGAAATGGCATCAAACTCAAAATATGTGATTATTGTGGTTCCAAAAGAGTACTCTACAAAATCTGTTGTATTACGTAATATGAGAGATGGAATTGAAAAACAAGTTTCTATTGAATCTATATTATCTGATCCAAAATCTAGTCTTCAACTCTAAATGCCCTTGTAAGCATTACAAGTTCAGGTCCATTCGTCAAGGTTCCTACTACAAGTGATTTGTTATTTGCCAGTATGCCTGATGCAAGATAGGGAGAACCGCCGTTTATTGTTGCAGGTTCAAGTTCTACTCCTAACACTTCGGAAAAAACTTTGATGTCATCTTCTTCAGTATTAGGATGAATAATTCCTCCATGTGATGTGGCAACAGTCATGGCCCCATCTTGGTGATAACCTGCAACCCTTTTCTGTAATATCTCTATTCCCAACACATCTTCTACTTTTTTTACGAACTCATTTGGAATCAAAGGAGACATTATTCCGCCTTTATCATTAACACAAATCAAATTCCCAATCGCCGTATGTTTGGTTTCTAAAATATCTACATTAAGACCTGTAGATTTTTTAAGATGTGAAAGTTCTTCTTCTGAACAATTGCGTGGTAATAACATGCCCTTGTTGTTAACAACTATAAGAGGTCCAAGCAATCGTGTATTTGCTACTGAAGTAAAAACATAATCAGTTTGTAGAAATTCTGATAGGTTTTTTGCCTTTGTTGCTGCAAAACCATTGGGTAAAAAAACAAAATCATCATTACATTTAGTGTATATTCCTACATTAGGACTGCGATAAACATCGTATTTGAAAATTCCCAATGAGTCAAGACAACGGAAGTGAAGATATGAATTTATCTTGTATACACTTTAAATAAGAAACCACATCTGTGATCCTCATGCCTATAGATCCAAATTTCCCAAAAAATCATAATACTATTGAAAAATTTAAAGATCCGCTAAGCGATAACTTTCACCTTGTTTGGGGTCCAGGAAAACTTGCTGAAGCTGCTTCCGATCAAAAGGTCAAGGCAGCATATGCAGAAAATGGAGAAGAAATCAAACCAATGGGAATTCATGGTACTTTTGTTGCAGTAGATTGGGATTCTTGTATAGCTGATGGAGTTTGTCTTCTTAGTTGTCCTGTTAAAGTATTTGAATGGTACAAAAATCCTGGAGAAACTGGAAGAAACGACAGAAAAGACTATACTGATAAGGCAAATCCAGTGAAGGAGGCAGATTGTATATGGTGTATGGCATGTGTAGAGGTCTGTCCAACAAAAGCAATCAAAGTTGATCAGTTAAACATGGACATACATGAAAAAGAGATAGCTAGATTCAGTTAGTTTGAACTAATATTGTCTAGGTTTAAATAACATATTATTCGCAAACATCCTATGCCAATACCAGACGATTTTCCAAAAGGAATGAAACCTATTGGAAGAATATCACACACCGATGGTGAACATTTCCACTTTATGTGGGGCCCAGGTAGAAAGGCAGAAGCAGCTGAAAATGCTGAAGTTATCGCTTCATACAAGGCCCGCGGTGAGAAAATAGAACCAATAGGTGTAAGTGGCACAATGGTTGCAGTAGACTGGGATTCTTGCGTTGCAGATGGTGCATGCATTGAAGCTTGTCCAGTACAAGTTTTTCAGTGGTACCGAACTGAAAAAGATATTCCAGCAGTTAAAGTGAAAGATCAAACATTTGCTGGAACTGGAAGTTCTGAAAAAGAACATAGGGCTGATTACACAGACAAGGCTGATCCAATAAGAGAGCATGATTGTATTTGGTGTATGGCCTGCGTTTCTGTTTGTCCTCCACAGGCAATCAAAGTTGATCAGTCAAATCTAGAATATCATGAAAAAGCAGCTGGAACCTTCAAAAAAATGGAAACCGGTTCTGTTAATCCACACGCACACCACTAAACTTTTCATTTCTTTATTTATTTTTAATTTTCATTTCTAGCAAATGCCAACTTTCATTTTTGTTTTATTATAATTGATAACAAAAACTATGTGATGTTTTAAACAAATTTTAACTAGTTTTTATGAACAGAAACTGCAGAGGTCGCCTAGCCCGGCATGGCGTGGGCCTTGAGAGCCTATGTGCGCAAGCACGCGGGGGTTCAAATCCCTCTCTCTGCGCTATTATTTTCCTATTTTTCCAAGCTCTGCTAAAAGTGCAGATAGTTGAATTTCTGGATTTGCACCAATAATTAATCTGTAATCGTATTTTGCTATTGATTCCAATATTTCAGAAAGGTGGGTGGTTTTGATTTTATACGCATGTTCATTCAAATATTTCAAAAAGTCTGACTCCGACATTCCATAAACTTTGATTAATTCAATCATTTTGTTTCGAGCATCAGATAATTTTCCTGCTATGGCAAGACTCAAGATCTCACCAACATCATTTGTCTTTGTAAGGCCAGATGCTGCTTTTACATTTGACTCGTTTATCATTCCAAGACTTGCTGTTGCTTGTAATATGTTGATGGAATGACGCATATCCCCTTCAGAATAATCTTGTATAGTTTCAAGTCCCTTTTGTTCAAACTTTATTTTTTCTTTTTTACAAATTTCCTCTAGATGTGATATTATGTCATCTTCAGAGATTCTTGTAAACTTGAAAACGGCACATCTGCTCTGAAGTGGATCTATGATTTTTGATATGTTATTTGCAATTAAGATAAACCTGCAATATCTGGCAGTGTCTTCTATAATTCTACGTAATGCTGTTTGTGCATCCGAAGTCATTTCATCTGCTTCGTCTAAAATTATTAATTTGAATGGGATTTTTGCATCAAGTCCTGAAAAGCGCGCAAATTTTTTCACTCTATCTCTTACCATGTTTATGCCACGTTCATCTGAGGCATTCAGCTCAAGTGTGTGATCTTTCCAATTATCACCTAGGATTTCTCTTGCCAGACATAATGCCGTGGTAGTTTTGCCAACACCTGCAGATCCTGAAAACATAAGGTGTGGCATTTCAGCAGGATTTTTTAAAAGAGATTTCAGACTCCCAATGATCTCCTTTTGGTTTATTATAGAAGACAGCTTCATGGGGCGGTACTTTTCTACCCACATGGAAGTTTCAGTCATAGGCTGTTACGTTTCTCTCTCACTAATAAAATTACGGCTAAGATCAAATGATCAAAGCAAGTTGTTAACAGAATTGATCGATCGCATTAGTTAAATGCTTGAACGGAGCATGCTTGACGCATATTGAATATATTGGATTTGACTCAACTTCATACCATTGGATATCGCCTACAAGACGTTAAAGTCACTTTTAATCATGATATAAAGGTCGATACACCAGATGTATCAATAGAAGCAAAACATGGTGAAATTTTGAGCATATCACGTTGGGTAGCAGAAGTATTATCGTCAGAAAAAATTGTAGATATTCAGGATACTGACATGATTGTTGCTTTGAAACAAGCACTTGTAAAAGAAAATGTACAAGGTGACTTTGATTTATCTACTCTTGATTCTGATTTCTATATTAAACTGAATTCATACATACAAAGGCTTCCACAACAAGATCGTGACAAGGTAGAAAGTATGCTAAATACTCTTATGAGAAAAAGACAAGGAAAAATAATTAGACTTGCAGACTCTTCAAAGATGACATCTGATCTTGCAAAAAAACTATCAATAGAAGAACGTGCATTATTTAATGCAATACATTTACAGAGCGTTGATTTTAACAAACAAATCTTAGGTGACAAGAAATGACAGCACAATCTGAATCAATATCGTCAACTGGAAAGCGTTCGGATCAGGTAAAGGAATTTCTAACTCAATTCAAAGACAAATCTGGTGCTTACAAATATGTAGAAGAAATAGATCAAATGATGGCAAAGAAAATACAATATCTTGTAGTTGATTATAATGATCTTGTATCTGTTCACGAAATTGAATCTGTTTTTAATACTGATCCAGATGAAATTCTAAGTACATTTGCTGGTGCAATAAAAGATATTCTTAAGGAGAGATTTCCACAATACGCAGAAAAAATTAGACATGATGTTAGAGTAAGAATTGCAAACTATCCTGCACAACGTAGCTTGCGTGAGATAAATGCTGAAGTCATTGGAAAAATGACAAGCGTATCGGGAATGGTAGTAAGATCATCTGAAATAAAACCACTTGCAAAAGAACTTGTATACATTTGTCCAGAAGGTCATGAAACTCATATAGTTCAAGAGAAAGGACTCGAGTTTAATGCACCATTGAAGTGTAGTAATGGAAAATGTACTCATAGGGATTTGGAAATTAGTCCCGAAAAGAGCCGATTCATAGATTTTCAAATGGTAAGACTACAAGAACTACCAGAAGATCTGCCACCTGGACAGTTACCGCATTATGTAGATGTCACAGTATTACAGGATCTAGTTGATAATGCAAGACCTGGAGATCGCGTAATTCTTACAGGATTGGTACGAATTGAACAAGAACACATTCCATCAATGCGAGGAAAAACTGGAATTTACAGATTGCGAATACAGGGAAACAATATAGAATTTCTTGGAGGAAGGGGTGGCAAAACTTCTAGAAGTACAGAAAGAGAAGAAATTTCACCAGACGAAGAAAAAATAATTAAATCTCTTGCAAAAAATACCGATATTTATGATAGGTTGGTAGCATCATTTGCACCACACATACATGGACATGAAATAATTAAAGAATCAATCTTGCTTTTGATTGTTGGTTCCACTCAAAGAGTGCTTGCTGATGGTGCCAAGATTCGTGGTGATATTAACATCTTTCTTGTAGGAGATCCTGGTACCGCAAAAAGTGAAATGCTAAAATTTTGTGCAAGAATTGCTCCAAGGGGTCTATATACATCTGGTAGAGGTTCTACTGCAGCAGGACTTACAGCAGCAGTAGTACGGGATAAGATTGGTATTATGATGTTAGAAGCTGGTGCAGTTGTTCTTGGTGATCAGGGTCTTGTATGTATTGATGAATTTGATAAAATGAAACCAGAAGATAGAAGTGCACTACATGAAGTAATGGAACAACAATCCGCTAGTATTGCAAAAGGTGGAATTGTTGCTACACTAAATGCTAGGACTTCGATTTTAGCAGCAGCAAACCCCATGTATGGAAAATATGATCCTTTCAAGAATATTACAGAAAATGTAAATCTCCCTATACCACTTCTTACCAGATTTGATCTTATTTTTGTTGTACGTGATATACCATCTAAAGAGAGAGATAATAAAATAGCTAGACATATTCTTAGCCTTCATCGTACTTCTGGTGCAGATACAAAATCACTAATTGATGTGGATATTCTAACAAAATATCTTTCATACGCTAAAAGAATTGAACCTGTAATTACTCCAGAGGCAGAGGAAAAAATTCTTGAATATTATATGAAAATGAGAAACGTTGAATCTGAAGGAATGATAACAGTAACACCAAGACAGCTTGAAGGCTTGGTAAGATTAGCAACAGCAAGAGCTAGGCTGTTGATGAAGACCCATGTAGAAGCTGAAGATGCTCAAAGGGCTATTGATTTGATCCAAAGCATGCTTGAAGATGCTGGAGTAGATGTTAATACTGGACAGGTTGATCTTGGAGTTCTACAGGGAAGGCCACACAGCGAAGTATCAAAAATGCAGTTGTTTATGGATGTGATGAAATCACTTGAAGGAGACGAAAAAAGACCAGTTGAAGAAAAGACATTTGTCAAAGAATTGGTAAAGACTGGCAAATTTACAGAAGAAGAAGCTCGCAAATATCTCAAAAAATTACAACGAGAGTCAGCTATTTATGAATCAAAACCCGGTCATTATAACCGTGTATGAAAGTATCGCAAATTGATCTTCCAAAACAATTAACTGATTTTCTTTTTTCCATAGGTTATGAAACACTCTATCCTACACAGGAATCCAGTGTAGAAGCGGGACTACTAGAAGGAAAAAATATTCTTGTTTCAGCACCCACCGCAAGCGGAAAGACGCTTATTGCTTTACTTGCTATATTAGATCATATTTTTAAGAAAAAAGGGAAAATAGTCTATCTTAGTCCTCTAAAAGCTCTGGCATCAGAAAAATTTTCTGAATTTAAAAAACTTGAATCAATTGATTTAGGTAGAAAAATACACGTAGAAATATCTACTGGTGATTTTGATTTAACAGACAAAAATCTCGGAAAAAACGATGTTCTAGTTATGACTAATGAAAAAATGGATTCTATTATTCGTCATGGAGCAGAATGGATAGATGATATATCACTTGTAATTGCTGATGAGGTTCATCTTCTTGGAGATCAGGATAGAGGACCTACTCTTGAAATTGTATTAACAAAACTGAAATTGTTAGAACAAAAACCTCAGATACTTGCTTTGAGTGCTACTGTGACAAATGCAGATGAGATTTCTTCATGGCTGGATTCAGAGTTAGTAGAAAGTGACTGGAGGCCTGTGCCTCTTTGGGAAGGGGTGTATGATCAGGGTGTTGTGACAATGCAAAATGGGAAAAAATTTGAAATAGAAACAAGTATGAGGGGACCGCCTGTAGATCTTGGAATTGATTCTTTAAAAAATGGGGGTCAAGCAATTTTGTTTGCAGAAACAAGGGCACGTTCTGCCTCACTTGCTGCAAAAGCATCTGATGTTATAGGAAAGAGTCTTCCTGAGGAGGAAAAAAAAGAACTAGACAAGATATCGCAAAAAATTCTTGATGACAACGAACACACTGATCTAATCAAAAACTTAGCTACTCTTGTGAAAAAAGGAGTTGCATTTCACCATGCAGGACTTAACCAGAATTGTCGTGAGACAATTGAATCGGAATTTAGAAGTGGAAAAATAAAATTAATTGCATCCACTCCTACATTAGCAGCAGGAGTAAATCTTCCAGCAAGGCGTGTTATTATCTCTAACATAAACAGGTATGACGCAAAATTTGGAGGAAATAAACCGATAAGTGTTCTGGAATACAAGCAGCTTTGTGGTAGAGCTGGAAGGCCACAATATGATAGTTATGGGGAAGCAATCATTGTAGGAAATTCAAATCGCACAGAGCTAACTGATTACTACATTAATGGAACACCAGAACCCATAAAATCAAAATTAACTGATGATAAAGCACTAAGAACTCACGTTCTCAGTTTGATATCTACAAATCCAGGAATAAAGAGAAATGAAATCATGGTATTTTTTTCAGAGACATTATCTGGTTCTCAAGACAGAAAGTCTACGATAAAATTTAAAATTCAAATAACCTTGGATTATCTTGAGCTAGAAAATCTAATAAAAGAAAAAGGCGAGAGATTTGTGGCAACTGAATTTGGAAAAAAGACATCTATGTTATACATAGATCCACTCACTGCAGTTTACTTTAAAAAATCACTGCAAAAAATCTCAAAACGAAAAAATCATACACTTGGCTTTTTGCACCTTATTACAAGCTCGGAGGATTTCTTCCCAAAATTCTCACTACGAAACAAAGACTATGAAATGATAGGAACACTTCTTGAGAATAATGCTTCTGAATTAATTGAAAATATTTCAGAGTATGACTGCTCACGAAGCTTACTTGCAATGCATGCTTGGATAAATGAATCAAGTGAGATCTTTCTTTCAGACAATTTAGGCATAGAATCAGGCGATATGCATAGAATGGTGGAGAATGCAGATTGGCTTGTACACTCATTATATGAGATAGCAAAACTTGAAACTCGAGATGACATTTTAGATGAATTGAGTATTATGCGACAAAGAATATCGTATGGAATAAAAGAAGAACTTGTTGAATTGGTAAAGATACGTGGAATAGGAAGAATTCGTTCAAGGATTCTTTACAAAAATGGTATACAAAATCTGCATGATTTGTCTGAAATTCCAGTTAAGAAACTGGCAAACATCGACAAAATAGGTCCTACTATTGCAGAAAACATAAAGATACAGCTACAAAAGGTAAGATGATGCTAGACAAAATCATTCTTGCCATCCTAGTTTCAGCTATTGCTTTTTTTTCTGTTTACATAACAACTCCATTTTTAATAAAAGTATTAGAAAAAAGAAATCTTACAGTAAAAGATTACAATAGAGTTGGAGGAGCCATGGTGCCAAGACCTGGAGGTCCTTCTATACTTGTTGGAATTTTGGCATCTGAATTCACTTTGTATGTCTTTTTTCCTACTGCTGAAATATTGGCCATATTAATCACAACATCGCTTGCCTTTATAGTAGGACTAATAGATGATCGAAAGGTTCTTGGTGGATGGTTTAAGCCTGTTGCACTTGCCATCTCTGCCATTCCAATTATTTTGCTTGGAACGTATGATCCACATCTCTCGTTTCCACTCTTTGGTACTGTCAGGATTCCTGCACTGTATATTGCACTAGTAATTTTCATGATTCCTGTAACTGGCAATACCGTAAATTCAATTGATGTTCTCAATGGGGTGGCAAGTGGATTTATGACCATTGCAAGTTTTGCTCTTACCATATCCCTATTCATAATTCATAATTATGACATTGCTCTTGCAAGTCTTCCATTAGGATTTGTCTCATTAGCATTTTACAAATATCATAAATTTCCAAGTAGAATATTTCCAGGTGACTCGGGAGCACTTACTCTTGGTGCAATGTATGGAGTTTTAGCAATAGTTGGCCATGTGGAAATAATAGCGGCAGTAGCATTATTACCAGCAGTGATAAACTCATTTCTATTTTTATCAAGTGTTAAACGTATAATTGAGCATAGACAGATAAAATCAAATCCAGTTACTCATACTGATGACTTTAAGCTGATAGCCACCACAGATAAAGATGCGCCTATCACTCTAGTAAGATTGATTCTGGCAGGTGGACCAATGACAGAAAGACAAGTTGGGCTTGTAATTTTTAGGCTAGCTGTTTTTTCTGCAGTACTTGCAATAGTAACTGCCTTTATGATGGGTGTAAAAATATGAAAGGGACTCAAATTTTTTTATTTGTATTTGTAATGTGGGTTTTAATTATCGTGGGAGGTGGATTATTGATTTCAATTATTGCTCCTTTGACAATTAATGGACATGGTAAATTTGATTCAATCTTAGATTCTGGAATCAAAGCGCTTATTGCAATGATATTGGTGATTGTTTGGATTTTTACTCTTTCAAAAATAAAAAATTGGATCTTCCACAAACAGATAAAAAATTAAATATTTTCCCACTTTTTCTTCTTTTTATTATATTCTTCTCTAGAATATTTGATTTTAGCAGGTACTCCTACTACCACTGTATCAGAAGGTACATCTTTTGTAACAACAGCTCCCATTGCAACAACGCTGTTTTTTCCAACGGTAACTCCTGCTTTTATTACGGCGCGCGAGCCAATAACCGCACCATCTTCTATGGTTACACCAATCATCTTTTTACTTGCAGGATATGGGTCATTTGTAAGAGCAGCGGCAGGGCCAATGAAAACATTTTTCCCTATCCTAGAAAGAGGTGGGATGTAAACCATGCCCTCAATCATTGTATTTTCTCCTATTTTTACATTATAATCCACATGTGCTAGAGAACCAATTTTCACATTATCACCAATTTCTGTATTATCACCAACATATGCAAAATGCCATATTCTGACGTTCTTTCCTATCTTTGCTTTTTCTGAGACAAAGTTTGTTACCAAGGTTATCACAAGTGCCACGGTGATGCCTGTTTAATTATTTTTTCAGGCAACTTTGATTGATTTCTTTTTAGAAATTCAATATCTTGATCCTTGTTTCTCAACTCATCAGGCAACATTATAGGAATTTCTTCTATTATGGGATAAAATCTAGAACATTTTGAGCAATATATGGCACCCTCAAATACTGTCTGTTCTTTTGAATTTGATTCAAAAATTTCTAGAGGAAAATGTTTGTCTATAGGACATGCCAACATTTCCATCATTTTTTTGTTCATTTAAGATCTAGATAAATTGGAGTTCCTTTTTGACTAGATAAAAGTGCCGCTTCTGCAACCTTTGTTGTATTCACTGCATGTTCAGGTTTTACTATTATTTTTTCTTTCCCTTCAGATGCGGCAAGAAAATTTTTTATTTCTAAAAGAAGAGGTTCCTCAACTTCTTTTCTTGGAATTTCTGTACCGTGATTAGTCTCAATCTTTATCTCTTGTGAAATAAAGTCTGATGATATTATAGCATCACCACATACTGCACTAAATTTTCTTACTCTTGTTGGAGTTATCCAATTTGAAGAAATAACTGCTACTTTGTTATCCCTGAAACCAAGCATTATGGTTGCAAAATCCTCATGCTCATGTTTTATCTTTCCTGATCTTGCAAATACAACTTCTGGAGTATCATCAAAAAACCACATTGCTGTATCAATATCGTGTACCGAAGTATCATAAATTATTCCTACATCCTTTATGTGAAGAGGCATTCTATTTTCACGATGGAATTCTAACATTATGAGTTCTCCATATTTTTTTGATTTGACGTACTCTTTGACCAAAGCAACTGCTGGATTAAATCTTTCAATATAACCGCACGTCAGAACTACTTTGTTTTTTTCTGCAAGTTTCTGAAGTTCTTCTCCTTCGTGAGAAAGATATGTCATGGGTTTTTCTACAAAAATATTTTTCTTTTGCTCTAATAGTGTTTTTGCAATTTTAAAATGTGTAGAAGTTGGAGTACAAACAAAAGCACCATCAAATTTTTCTGAATCCAATAATGTGTCTAAAGACGAGTAATGATTTACAGAGTATTTTACTCCAAATTCTTTTGCTCTAGTTGAATCTGCATCACAAACTGCACAAAGTGCGCCCAATTGTGACAGAATTCTTGCATGGTTTTTACCCCATCCACCAGTTCCTATTTGAACAATTCTCAAATTAGTACACCGAAGTTATCCAGTTGGAGTATTTTTCATTTCTGCCCATGACTATTTCTGAATATGTCGAATGCAATTGTTTTGCTATATTTCCAGCTTTTCCAATTCCAACCTTTTTACCATCAACAGAAATGATAGGTGTAATTTCTGCAGCAGTGCCTGTAAGAAAAATCTCGTCTGATAGGTAAAGTTCAGTGCGTGTAATCTCTCTTTCTATAACTTCGTATCCTAAATCATATGCAATTTTTATCACAGAATCTTTTGTTATTCCTTCAAGTGCGGATGAGCTTGCTGGAGGGGTTATCAATTTGTAGTTCCTTACAAGAAACACGTTTTCTCCTGGGGCCTCACTCACATTTCCTAATTGATCCAACATTATTGCTTCATCATACCCATTTCGTTTACATTCTTGTGTGGCCAAAATTGAGTTAAGATAGTTCCCACCCATTTTAGCAAGGGGCGGTGTTGATATGTCATGAATTCGTCTCCAAGACGATACACCAGCTTTTATTCCGTTTTTGTTAAATAAATCTCCAAAAGGAAACATCACTATAGCTGTATGTGTAGGAGCGTTTTCTGTTATATGCAAGTTTATGCCATATCTGCCAACAAAATAAAATGGTCTTATGTAACATGATTGTTTTACTGCATTTTTCTTACAGAGATTGATTATTGCACTAGCAATTTCTTTATTTGTAAATTTTAAAGAAATTGAATAAATTCTACCTGAATTTCTGAATCTTTTGATATGATCATCTAGTCTGAAGATGTAGAGATTTTTTGAATTCCAATACCCTCGAAGTCCTTCAAATACCGAAGTTCCATAATGTATTGCATGGGTCATAACAGAAACCTTTGCTTCACCATCTTTCACAAATTTACCGTCAAACCAAACAAATTCTGGACTAAAAGATTTCATATAAAACATCGAAGCCGTCTGTAATTAATCTATTTCTACCAGAAACCGTTACTTGGAAATTTCATTCCAAGAACTCTATAGGTACAATCCTTAGAGGCGGCATATTTTTTTACAATGTCCCAGTTCTCTTTAATTATATTTACGACTTCTGGCGAAACATAGTTTTCCCAATCTGTATCTTTTCCAAGAGCTGCCTCAAACATCTTTTGTTTTACAAAAGAGGCGGAGGTGGTTTTTCTTGTTCCAACTCTAGGGTTAAGTCCGTAGAGTTTTAGCACAAATCCTTCAGCTTTGTCTCCAGTGTAAGTGAAATAATCGTCTGTTAGACCACCTAGAATTTGTTTTTTTATTCTCCAAGAAAATGGGGAAAGAAGAGGTGGCATGTATCTTGCAAAGGGTGCATAAAACGAGTAATTTGATAGTATGGAAATGGAATTGCCAAATACTGATTGAAGCATTTTTTTTCGTAATTCAAATCCAAATGGAAAACTTCTACTGTTGATCTCTCTGCCTTTATTGATAAATATGACAGGCATGACTCGAACTTCATTTTTTTCTTTTAGTTCTTCAATTATCTCTACATGTGCTTTTGTAACAGGATTCAAATGCGCAAGGTAAATTGCAACAGTCAATTATACCTCTTACAAATATTGTCATATTTCAATGCTGATACAATTTTACAAAATAACAAATACGTTAGTGAATTGTATTTGAAACTTTACTAGAAAAACAACTTATGCAAATTTCTCAATAACTGGGGGCGATGGGACTTGAACCCACGACATCCAGCGCCCGAGGCTGGCAGTCTAAACCAAGCTGACCTACGTCCCCGTAGACTCGCCAATAATATTCAATATTATCTTTTCAATAGAAATTTTTGATTTAACCGTATGATTCGTACTTTATCTCAAAGCTCTTATCTGGTCTCTTATTTCTTTCAGTTACAAAACCCTTTGGTGTAAGAACATCCATGCACCCATCTATAGTTCCTTGCCACCCACAAATGAAAAAGACTGTATTATCAGTGGTGATTTTTTCACCTACTATCTTCTCAAGAGGAGACATCTCTCCATCTCTTGATTGCAGAAATGTTTCTACTCTTCCTTTTTGTCCACTCCATGATCTGTTAAACCATTCTTGTGGTCTGCTTATTGATGCTCTGTATCTGAAATTCCACTTATTTTTACCTCTATCAAGACTTTCTTCCTCCATCTTTGTCAAAAGATCTCTGTAACCAAGTTCATCAACATAGCTTGCTCCATGTAACACTACAATCTCTCTGTTGCTTCCAGTATCATGTAGATGTTGAGCATAACTAACAAATGGCGCAAGCCCAGTTCCTCCGCCCAAGCAAACTATTCTTCTATTGTCAGGTTCACCATTTGGTTTTTTCTCTTCAATTGTAAAAGCACCAGTGGGTTTTACCCAAATTATTTCATCTCCCTCCTTTGCACTAAATAATTGTGTAGTAAGACGGCCTGGAAGTGGTTTTCTTACCCATCTGATGTATAACTCAACATATTTTTTATTTTCAGGATGGGATGCAATTGAATATGCTCTTCTTATAATTTTATTTTCACTTGGAACATGCGCTCCTAATGTTATGAATTGACCAGATTTGTATTGTGGTACGCCCCCTTCTTTTGGTACTATTCTAAAAACTCCTAGATCTTCTTTTTGAATTTGGACATAAGTAATAACTGCTTTATTATCTACAACCACGCGAAAAGTTCTGTATTTGATAGTTAAATATCTTATGTTGATTTGGTTGAGTTAATTTCTTGAACCATCTAAACGTTAATAACCTCACAAAAAAAGTTAATGCAAATCAGAATGCCACTCTGATTGTAGAAGTTGGGCCGGTCGTCTAGCCCAGTAGGATACGCCCTTGGCATGGGTGAGATCGTGGGTTCAAATCCCACCCGGTCCACTTTTTTAATAATTTAACGTAAACAATCATCTCATCTGATAATTTGCGTAGTTATATTCTTGCAAAAAGGTTTACAGTAGAATCAAAATTTCTTCTAATTTATTTTTAGAATCACAAAATAATGATGGGTAATTATTTTTTATACAAACTAAATGAATGACTACAATTTATTAAACAATCATTTGAAGACTTGTCTCTAGCTATGTTACTGTTATGGGAAATGCAGATTTTGGGGCTAACGCATCAATGTCTCGTAGGTTGTCCCATACAAAAGTCTCAATTTTATAATTTCCTGCAGAATGGGGGGTCCATGAAAGTGCGGCTGTTATTGTTTGATTTTGTAGAAAAGACCCAGTTGCAAATTTCAGATCTATTATAGCCCCGTTGGAATCAATTATTTGTACAATGTATGCCCAGTTGATGTTTTTATCGCTGATGTTTTTTAGTGATGTTTGCAAATTAAGCTGTTGATCTACCACTGGTGATTTGATATCTTCTCCTAACGAATTGACTATCTTAAAATCCGATGTAGAAACTTCACCGTATCCATAAGCAAAACCAAATCCGATCATAAAAAAAGACAGGAAAAAAGGTATGGCAAAATTCATCGAATCACGTGTTCCATTCTTAGATTTAAATTATCCTAACGTGTAGAACGTTGCATGTCCGAGTCTAGAGAGACAATCTACATAGGCAAAAAGCCGCTGATGGCGTATGTAACTTCTACGCTGATTCAGTTGGCAAACCAACCAAAAATATCTATCAAGGCAAGAGGACTCAGTATTGGGCGAGCTGTTGACGTTGCACAAATAATTGCACGTAAAACAGAAAATGCTGGGTATTCTATTGGAAACATCATAATCGGCTCAGAACTGCTAAAATCAACAGACGGGCGAGACAGGAATGTTTCTACTATAGAAATCGAAGTAAAAAGAAACAATACTTAGATAACTACTTGACTTGGAGAATTTTTCTCCTTTTTGTTATTTTATATTTTTGATACATAACTCCTTTCCATTTTCTTGAATTTTGTGAGATCTACAATCTCATTAAACTGATCAAAATTGACAACATTTTTCTTTAATCTAGTTGTAGTCCCTGATTTTCTAAGTTCATGTAATATTTTCATTGATGCAAAAGCATTTGCAAAAAGAACTGAGAGCGGATATAGAATAAGCTTAAACCCCATCTTATGTAGCACTTTAGAAGAAATTAGAGGTGTTGCACCTCCTTCTATCATGTTTGCAACTAGAGGAGCTTTAATTGATCTTCCGATCTTTTTCATCTCATCAATAGATTTTGGGGCTTCTATGAAAATTGCATCAGCTCCAATTTTTTTATACTCAAGTCCTCGTTCAATTGCAGCATCCAATCCTTCTGGTGCCCTTGCATCGGTTCTTGCAACTATGATAAAGTCCTTACTTTTTCTTGCATCTAATGCAGCCTGTAATTTCTGAGAATATTCTTCCTTTGGAATGACTTCTTTTCCTGACATATGTCCGCATCTTTTTGGCCATTTTTGATCTTCAAGAAAAATTCCTGCTGCTCCTACTGATTCTAACTCTGTTACTAATTTCCATACGCTAAGCGGATTTCCATAGCCTGTGTCTGCATCTACAATTACTGGAACAGATACCGCCCTACAAATTCTATGTGCGTTCTCTGTTGTTTCAGTTGCTCCAATAAATCCATAATCTGGTAGTCCAAGTAAAGTCGCAGATGTTCCATAACCTGTTTGAAACATGGCTTCAAAACCCGCCTTTTGAGCAATTTTTGCTCCTATTGCATCATAGACACCTGGAACCACAAGAGGTTTCGAATTATCAAAAAGTAATTTTCTGAGATTTGGCAATCGTTGATATTGATATTTACAATTATTTATGGCTTAACTGACTTTGATTTCCTTACCGCGCCTTTTTTCTGCGGTTTCTATTTTTTGAAGTTCAGATTCTAGAAACTTCTTGTATTTTCCAGTTTCTTCTTTTGTCATATTGGATACATTGGAACTAAGCGAATTTCCTATGCTTGTTACGCGTTCTAAAAGATCCATGGCTACAAATTTGCCTACATTACCTACTCTGAACATGACATCCATTTGGTTTTTTACAATTTTATTCAGGGTTTCAAGATCATCTGCAACCAGTCTGCCCTTTTTGGTTATCTGGTATTTCCCATCTTTTGTCTCTTCAATTAAATTCTCATCTAAAAGTCTGCCAAGTAGAGGATAAATTAGACCTGGTGAAGGCTTCCATCTCCCGCCGCTCTGTGTTGTTGCGTTGTCAATAATCTCTTTACCAGTGCTTGGATTTTTTTTAAGTACTTCAAGTATGAAATATCTGGAGAATCCTCTTGGGACTGAACTACCAACTCGTTGCATCCATTGTGAGATCATCACTAGCGATATCGCTAGCGATATATATTAATGATTCGAAATAAAATTGCATGAATTCTTCACAAGACATATTTATCTAATTTGAAAAGGAAGATGTCTAAACATGGTTGATACGATTGAACATGATCTGCTAATTGTTGGTTCTGGTCTTGCAGGTCTAAGAGCTGCAATTCAAGCTGCAAAAACTAGCTCAAATATCAAGATTGCAGTAATTTCAAAATTACAAGTAATGCGTTCACATTCTGTTTCTGCAGAAGGTGGAACAGCCGCTGTACTTTTTCCAGAAGAAGGAGATAGCATTGAATCACATGTCTATGATACTGTAAAAGGAAGTGATTTTCTTGGGGATCAAGATGTAATTGAAAAACTAGTCTATGAAATGCCTTCTGAAATATATCAACTTGAACATTGGGGAATGCCTTGGTCAAGAAGAGAAGATGGAAAAATTGGTCAAAGAAATTTTGGCGGTTATAGTTATCCACGTGCAACATTTGCTCAGGATAAAGTAGGATTTTATGAAATGCAAACTCTGTATGACACATGTCAGAAATTTGACAATATTGAATTTTACAATGAATGGTTTACTACATCAATAATACATGACGGACAAAAGTTTTGTGGCATTACTGCAATCGAGCTTTCTTCTGGAACATTTTATACAATAAAAGGTAAAGCGCTAATTATAGCAACAGGTGGAGCTGGAAGACTTTATAGCTATTCTACATACGCCCTCTCTTCAACTCCAGAGGGCCTTGATATGGCATATAGAGCTGGCATGGCACTAAAGGACATGGAATTTGTTCAATTCCATCCTACTGGTATTTTACCATCAGGAATTCTCATTACTGAAGGTGCGCGTGGCGAAGGAGGATATCTTCTCAATAAAGATGGGGATAGATTTATGAAAAAATATGCGCCTGGCAAATTGGAGCTTGCATCACGAGATGTAGTATCTCGTGCTATGATAACAGAAATAAATGAAGGTCGTGGTTTTAAGCACGAAACAGGTGTGGATTGCCTAAAGCTTGATCTACGACATCTTGGTAGTGAACTAATAATAAAAAAATTACCAGCAATTAGAGAAATATCGCTAAAGTTTTCAGGTATAGATCCAGCTAAGGAGCCTATCGATGTAAGACCTGTGTCTCATTACATGATGGGTGGTATTCATACCAACATAGATGGTGCAACAGAAATTCAAGGAATCTGGGCTGCAGGTGAAGCTGCATGTAATAGTGTACATGGTGCAAATAGATTGGGAGCAAATTCTACAGCTGAATGTCTTGTATGGGGAAAAATAACTGGTGAGATTGCAGCAAAATATGTTTTAGAAGCTAAATCCCCGCAATTTCCATTACACCTTGTATCTGCAGAAGAAAAAAGAATTTATGACGGAATATTTCGTGGTAATGGCAGTGTAAATCCGTACGAAGTAAGACAAGATCTAACTGATATGATGAATGAAAAAGCGTATGTCTTTAGAAACGAAAATGATTTGATAGATGGTCTGAAAAAACTACGTGAACTAAAACAAAAAACATGGAAACACGTAGACGATAAGGCTAAAGAATATAACACAAACTTTTCAAACGTTATGGAACTAGATTCCATGTTTCGTGTTGCGGAAGTTATTCTTGTTGGAGCAATAGCAAGAAAAGAATCACGAGGTGCGCATGCAAGAACTGATTATCCTGATAGAGACGACAAGAATTTTTTACATCATACGCTAGTATATTATGATACAAAAGAACCTATTATCAAAAAACATCCTGTCACTATTACTAAATACAAGCCAGTGGAGAGAAAATACTGATGTCAGAAAGAATATCAAATCGAGAAGGTTTGAGAGGAATGGCAAATCCAACTCGATATGGATTAGAGCGAGTTGCATATTGGTTACAGCGATTAAGTGGATTGGGATTACTTGCATATTTGATAGGACACATTTATGAAACAAGCTCCATAGTCAACGGCAAAGTGGCATGGGATAAGATGTTGGAATTAACTCAGACTACACAAGGACACCTGCTACTTACTTTGGTAATTGGAATGTGTGTGTTTCACACAGCCAATGGAATTAGAGTGATGTTAGGACATGGTGGAATTGGAGTTGGAAAGCCAGGTCAACCTGAATACCCATATGATAAATCACAAAGATCTGTTATGGGCAGCCTAAATTACAAACAAAGACTTTGCATCTGGGTTTCAATTGCACTTGCAGCTCTTGCAATGATGTATGGCATGGCAGTTTTATTTGGTGATTAAAATGCGTGAAAGCATTATAATGAAAATACATTATGGAACTGCTCTTGGTGCAGTAGCACTAGTAGCAATACATATCCTATTTAGAATGACACAGAATTTTTCAGAATCTCTACAATACCAAAATGTGATTGCAAATTATCATTTACTTCCTTATGCTTTAATGCTTGAAGTAGTATTGATTTTGCTTTCAGTTCATGGATTTAATGGATTACGTGTGATACTTTTGGAACTAAAACAAGGTATCATGTATGAAAAAATGATTAACTATGGTTCTATTGGTGCAATGGCAGCACTTATTGCATATGGTTCAAGAACTATATTGATGGCAGGAATGGGAATGTCATAAAATGGCCGTTGAAACAATTTCAAAGACGCCTGAAATTTCTGTACCGATTTCATCTGATTCTATAATCCTTAGAATATCGAGATTTAATTCAGAAACTGATTCGTCTCCAACATTTGCAGAGTTTAAGGTTCCTGTTCAAAAATGGACTACAGTCTTAGAAGCAATCCTATTTGTAAAGCAAAATCTAGATCATTCTGTCGCAGTACGATATTCTTGTAGACAAGCTTCATGCGGTTCTTGTGGGATGCAAATTAATGGCAAACCTTCACTAGCTTGTTATACAAAAATCTCTGAATTAAACTCAAATGTAGTAACTGTAGAACCAATGCACAATTTTCCAATAATTCGAGATTTGGCAGTTGATTTTAAGCAGATGTTTGCAACTCATAAAAAAATGAAACCGTACATAGTGAGGGAAGATTCAGAATTAACCCCTGGAATAAAAGAATTTTTGCAAACTCCAGAAGATGTAGAAAAATACCTTCAATTTTCTTACTGTATAAAATGTGGATTATGTAATTCATCGTGTCCAACCATGGCTACTGATACGTCTTTTATTGGACCACAAGGTCTTGCACAAGCTTATCGATACGTGGCAGATAACCGTGATGATGGTAAAAAAGAACGACTCAAAATAATAGACCAATCACACGGGATTTGGAGATGCCACTTTGCAGGTTCTTGTAGCCATGTTTGTCCAAAAGGTGTTGATCCAGCTATGGCAATACAACTTTTGAGAGGCTATCTCTTAGGATTTAGAAAGTAAAATCTAAGGCTTTTTCGGATTTGGACTAGCGTTTACCTGGTTGTTTATCGCTTCTGCCATGAAATGATTGGAGACATTTAACTTTACATCATCTACTCCATCAATTTTCAGCAAATAATCATGTATGTCTTGTGCTATTTTAAAACCAAAAATAGCTGGACAAAAAGGACTAGTAAGATGTATGTCTACTTTAACTGCAGAACCTGTAATGTCTATGTTGTCTATAAGCTCAAGTTCCATGATAGAGACATTGATCTCAGGATCCACAATTTTTGTTAGTTCATCGAAAATCATTCTTCTCAATCCTTGAGTTTCTTGTGCCACAACAAAAAACCGTCTATGCTATATATAACCATTCTAATTCCTAAATTGATGTATAGAGCTAGTAGACTCGACGGTAGGCTAGATGAAAACACCCTAAATTTTCTCTCATCGATTTCTGAAGATAAAGAAATTGCAATTTATGATATCTTGGGCAGTCAAGCTCACACCCTGATGCTTTTTGAAAATAAAATTATTACAAAAAATGAAGCTTTAAAAATTTTATCAGCACTTGAAAAATTAAAAAAAGAAAATTTTTCAGTAAAATCAGAATCTGAAGATATTCACGAGTTAATCGAATATCTAGTAATAAAAAAAGCTGGAATAAACGCTGGTGGAAAAATGCATACTGCACGTTCTAGAAATGATCAGGTCTCACTTGACATTCGTATGAAAATACGTGATGACATCAATGTTTTATGTTCTTGCCTTCTAGACGCGATAGAGACTCTTGTATCATTGGCAGAAAAAAACCAAAATACTGTCATGCCTCTTTATACGCATCTACAACAGGCTCAGATTGGTTCATTTTCACATGTTTTACTTGCATACGCTGATTCCTTGTTCAGAGATCTAGATAGATTGTATGTTACTTATGGTAGAGTAAACGAATCACCATTAGGGGCCGGACCAATTGGTGGAACAAGTTTACACATTGACAGACAACTTACTACCAAATTGCTTGGATTCAAAGGCTTAATAGAAAATTCTATTGATGCAACTGGATCTCGTGATTTTGTTGCAGAATATGTTGGACAAATATCAATTCTTATGACAAACTTGAGCAGAATGGCAGAAGATCTAATTATTTGGTCCACCTCAGAATTTTCATTTATTGAACTTTCAGACAAATTTGCATCTACATCAAGTGTAATGCCCCAAAAAAAGAATCCAGACATATTGGAGCTTATTAGAGGAAAGACGGCTCAGGTAATTGGATACCAAATGGGAATACTTTCAAATTTGAAGGGTCTTCCATCCGGATACAACCGAGATCTACAACAAATCAAAGTCTCTATATGGCCTGCTTCCAACATTGCAATATCTTCACTTTTAGTGATTAATGCAGTATTCAAAACAATGAAAATAAACGATCAGAAAATGAAAAAGGCAATAGATTCTGGTTATTGTGTTGCACTTGACATAGCGGAACATCTTGTAAAAAGAGGAATACCATTTAGGACTGCTCATAAGATAGTTGGACAACTAGTACAGAAAGCTTCAAACTCAAAAAAACTACTTTTAGAACTTTCTGTTCAAGAAATAAGGAACTCGACAAAGGAAGACGTAATCAAAATTAATGATCTATACAAAATAATTCGTTCTAGTACAACTTCTTCTTCTCTCACTCTGAGAGTATCTCAAGGCTCATCAGGTAGATCAGAACAAAAACGCATGATTTCAGACAGAAAAAAGAAAATTCAGGCATATCGTATAGGAATCAGTAAAAGAACAAATGAGATCACGGTTGCATTTGAAAATCTTGTTAAAAAGATAAAAACTATAATAAAATAAGGGAAAATCAGAACTAAACCATAATTTTTCTAAATTTATGAACGGAAAAACATGATTTTAATGTAGTAATCTTGACTTTTCTATTGATTTTGATTCACATGGCCGCAGATAAAAAGTTCTCGTAATGAGATAAACAGTATGTATCAATTCGTACAACCACAATCCGACAAACCTAACTACACTGCAGGCCAAACCTGGGGGGCGTTAAAAAAAGCATGGAGAGGTTACAAGATTGCTAAAGTGCAATCAGATGCCTCAAAAATGACCGAGTACGCTAAAAAAATAAGAACCCTTCAGCATGATTTGGGAGTAAAACAAGCAGAATTTCCAGAATTAAACCTGAGTTAGTTAGACCTCCTTTTATTTTTGAATTGATAGAATAACTCATGTTATTTGGAAAAAATTCGAACAAATGACTTAAAGCTATTTTTCAAACACATTCTACTTTATAATGATAAAAAAGCGGGTTCGCGGGGATTCGGACCCCGGACAGCCGGATTAAAAGTCCGGTACTCTACCTGGCTGAGCTACGAACCCATAGCGAAGGTTGACAGGTGTGTATAATTTAGTCTTTTACAAAATTTTTTGATTAAAGGAAACCTTTAAACTCGGATTTTCGTCCAAAATATTCCGACGCCCTTGTAGTATAGAGAGGCATGGAGAAATCCATTCCTCGTAAAACCCGGTCTAGAATGGGGCCCTGTCACGGCCTC
This sequence comes from Nitrosopumilaceae archaeon, assembly GCA_035935115.1. Classification (GTDB taxonomy): domain Archaea; phylum Thermoproteota; class Nitrososphaeria; order Nitrososphaerales; family Nitrosopumilaceae; genus TA-20. The sequence goes on along the minus strand of DASYXK010000001.1, from coordinate 56,240 downwards.
GACGCGTGTTCAAATCCCGCCAAGGGCGCCATAACTTTTAATTTTAAAAATTATTACATCGTATAATAATATCTAGCTCAATAACTAATTATTTACTGATTTTTAATTTTTTTACAATATCGTCCAAAAATTCTTTATTTGCAGCAGCAATAAAGGATATTCTACTTTCATAACTTAGATCTGAATCCAAAGATTTTCCAGATTTGTCTATTATGTATCCTCCTGCCTCTAATGCAATTAAATATCCTGCAGCAACATCGGTGATTCTTAATTTGTCCCTTATATCTACAAAAACATCTACTAATCCACGTGCAAATATTGCAAGTTCAAGTGCAACTGCACCAAAATGTCGTATGTGATTTGATGCTGAAATTATTGGAGCAAGTCTTTGAAGTGAATCTTGAGAAATTCCTGACATGTCAAGACCAACTACAAAATAGAAGTGATTTTTTTCATTCGTGTGAATTCTTTTCTTGTTCAAAAATGCACCTTTACCTTTTGTTGCATGATACATTTCTCCATTAGATAGATCCATTACAACACTATCTGTTATGGAACTAAGTTTATTGTCAGTTGCAAACGCAAGAGAACAACAAAAAAACGGAATTCCTCTTACAGCATTTGTTGAACCGTCTATTGCATCCATAATGATGAACCCTTTTGGATTTTTAGAAAGTTCAACACGGCCACATTCCTCACCAAGAACTATGCAATCAAATTTAATTTCTTTAAGATAATCTAAAACTGTTTTTTCTGCTACTATGTCTATTTTCCTTGAAATGTCTCCACCAGCACCTCTTCCAAAATCTCCACCAGATTCTTCTGTTCCTGCTAGATGTTTTACGTTGTTGTAGACTCTTAACGATGCTTCCTGTAAAACTTCTATTACTCTCACAAATTTTCTATTTTTTGTCCTAATTTATTTCAAATAAATCACAAAGGAGCTCAATGCATAAATAGCAAAGTAAGATTTGCCATTATGTGAGTAGTAAAGACAATTCAATTTTTAGTAAAGAAGCACTTTTGAGCACAAAACCTGGAAAGGAAATAGTAAAACAGGCTCTCTTCAAAAGTAAAGGCTACAAACAATTTGATAAGTACAAAAAAGAAGCAGAAGAAGAATTTCCAAATTTTGTCAAAAGATTCACTAATGATCTATTAAAAGAAATTAAGTCAGATTCTTCTCCTTTTGAAACACAACAAAAATTTTCAGAAGAAATTGGCTCTTCTGATATTATACTTGACAAATCACAGGTAGAAGGTGTCAAATCAAGACTTGAAAAATATGAAATATTGCAAGATAGGGTTTCAAGAATTCTTAATTCTAATTTTGTTAAAATGACATTTCCTGTCTTTAGTGCTCTTTATGATGCATCTTCCGAATATTTTAAAGATAAACAAGATGCACAATTACGGACAGATATCATTGACGGACACATTATTGCCATAGATTTGAGTGAACCAATGGACAGAATAATGGATAAGGATGAAGATCTAGAATACTTGGATGACTATAAACTGATGAATCCGTATCTGCTAAGACTTGCAAGAAATAAAATTGCAAAAGGAGGCACTGCAGTTCTTGAAGAATTTGAACATGGTTTCAAAGATGCACAAATTGGTCAATATCTTGATTTCAAACTCAAAACAAAACCAACCAAAATATCTGAAGAAGAAATGATACAATGCTACAAAAAATATCGGGCAGTTATGGGAACCGCAGGAAGAAACATGGCACTGGCGCGATTCCCACTTGGTGAAGTATTTCATCTTGGAATGGCAAAGGCAGCAGAATCAGTAGGATGTGGAAATGAGATAGAAGACTCGATAAAAAACAAATTTGTCAAAATTCCTTCATGGCCTCTTTACTATGGTCTACTTATGAGAGATGTAAAGAAAGGATTTGATATGACTATGAAAAAAAGCGATCTCTATCTAAGCGAAGCTAGGATGGCATTAGAACTATTACCTGACGACTTTTCACATAGGAATTTTCTTGAGTTTTTATTTTTAACTGTGGAGCATTACAACATTTTTTGGTTTAACCAATTACAAAAGGAGAATCTCTGGCAAACATTCTCTGCAAACTTGCCCAAGTGATCAAAATGATGTGGTCAGAAAAATACAGGCCAAAAAATTTACTTGATATGATTGGTAATGAAGAAGCAAAAGAAGCAATAGTAAATTGGCTTGGTAAATGGATGAAGGGAAGCAAACCCATACTACTCGTGGGTCCTCCAGGAATTGGAAAAACAACTCTTGCGACAATCTGTGCAAATCAATTTGGATATGATCTCATAGGACTAAATGCTAGCGATATACGCAATAAACAAAGAATTCAGGATATACTAGGACCAATACTTGGCAATGCTAGTGTCCTTGGCAAACCAATGATTTTTGTAGACGAAGTAGATGGCATACATGGAAGATCTGATTATGGAGGAGTTGAAACACTCATTGATATTCTAAAAGAGCCAACAGTACCAATAGTTTTAGCTGCAAATGGTGACAAATCTGATAAGATGAAAAGTATCAAAAAAGCCACAAAAACAATACAAATGAAACCCATTCCGCCAAGACTTTTACAATTTTATCTTGAAGCGATTCTAAAAAAAGAAGGAATAACCATCAGTTTGGGTACAATTGTGAAACTTGTCTTGCAGTCACGTGGTGATATTAGGTCAATACTAAATTCCGCACAAGCACATGTTATGGGATTTGAACCACAGATTGACAAATCCTTTGTGACACTAGATGTGGAAGAAACAGTAAATGCATTCTTCAAAGCTAAATCTGCTGATGAAGCAAGAGCCATCTTGTTTTCTCTTAGAATTGACCCACGAGAGAAAATAGACGCATTTTATTCTAGTGTCATAACTAGTCCTCTTGAAAAAGAAGACATGCAAAAAATGTTAGAAATTATCTCAGAAGCTGACATGATATACGGTAAAATTATGAAAACTCAAGAGTGGAGGCTTTTGAGATATCTTGATTCTATACTAGTTGGATTGTATAAAGAAGGAACAGCTGTACGATATTCACAATTCAATTTGTCATGGCCAATTATTAACAGGTTAAGATGGGATGGCAGAGCGATAAAAACACTTGCCTCTATTTTATCAAAAAAAATGCATGTTTCACGAAGTGATTTTGCGACTTTTTATTTTCCATATGTTTTGTTTTGTATGAAGAATAAAACACTGGATTTGGAACTTGATGAATCCAGTAATGAAATTATGCAAAAGGAGATGACTACGTTAAAATGAGCTGGAGAACAATGTCAATGAAATTTCCAGGTACTTGTATAATTTGTAAAAAGAAAATTGAAATAAATGAAATAGGCTTATGGGCAAAGGGCATAGGAGTAAAACATCAGGCATGTGCAGATGTGGTAGAACTGCGATGTGCAGTATGTGGAGGACCTGCGGGATGCCCAAAATGTGAATTTGCAGCTGATTGTGATCTTACAAAGGTTTCACAACTATGTATATGTAAAAAATGTAATGATGGCAAGGATGCCTTTATTTCATATCAAAAGGCAATTGCCAAGAAATTTCCTATACTAAATCTTAAAATTTAACTAAAAACATGGAAAACTGATGTCTGATAACACTACAAAAATTACACCCTTAGATCCAGCATATCATGGTGAATCTAACTATGAGGTTGGATTGGAAGATCTTATTGCACAAACAAAAGAAAAACTGACGAAAATGCAGTCTGATCCAACAGTAACTAAGGAGCAATTAAGGCTAATTGAAGAGGATTTACAGACTTTGGAAACATTGTGGGAAAACTATCACATAGGAATGAATGTGTTTAGAAATGCCAAAGGCGGCCACGATGGATTAAGAGAAGTAAAAACTGATTAAATTAATATAGGTTGGGACTTGCTTCTAATTCGCAATCATGCACTCTGATAAGATAAAAAATTTTTTACATAAAAAAAGAGAAGCAAATCAAAGTGGCGGACAGGATAAAATTTTATCCCAACATGAAAAAGGTAAACTTACTGCTCGTGAAAGAATAGATCTTTTACTAGATCAGGGAAGTTTTACAGAAATTGATGCGCTTGCAACTCATCATTATCATGAGTTTGACATGCAAGACAAAAAATTCTTTGGAGATGGAGTAATAACAGGATACGGAAACATCAACGGACGACAAGTGTTTCTTTTTGTATATGATTTTACTGTATTGGGAGGAACACTAAGCGAAATGGGTGCTAAAAAAATAACCAAGGTAATGGATCATGCGGTAAGAGTTGGATGTCCGGTCATAGGAATTATTGACTCTGGTGGAGCTAGAATTCAAGAGGGCATTCTTAGTCTTGACGGATTTTCAGATATTTTTTATCATAACCAACTTGCATCTGGTGTTATACCACAAATTACTGCAAGCATTGGTCCTTCTGCAGGTGGTGCTGTATATTCTCCAGCAATGACAGATTTTGTAATAATGGTTGACAAGTTGGCAACTATGTTTGTCACTGGACCTGAAGTAGTAAAAACAGTTCTTGGTGAAGAAGTATCATTTGATGAACTTGGTGGTGCAATGTCTCATGCCAAAAATAGCGGCGTTGCTCATTTTGTAGCAAAAAACGAATATCAATGCATGGATTATGTGAAGATTCTTCTGTCATATATTCCACAAAATAACACCGAAGGACCTCCTATTGTAATAACAAATGATGATCCAAACAGACTTGATAGTAATCTAATAAACATAATTCCAGAAAATTCATTGCAACCCTACGATATGAAAGAGATAATTTATTCAATTATGGATAACCATGTATTTTTTGAAATTCATGAATTGTTTGCACAAAACATTATTGTTGGATTTGGACGATTGAATGGTAGAACTGTAGGTATGGTGGCAAATCAACCAATGTCACTTGCTGGTGCTTTAGATATTGATTCATCTAATAAAGCGGCAAGATTTGTTAGATTCTGTGATTGTTTTAACATTCCAGTAATTACTTTAGTGGATACCCCAGGTTACATGCCAGGAACCAATCAAGAGCATAGTGGAATCATCAGACATGGAAGCAAGCTTTTGTATGCATACTGTGAAGCAACCGTACCGAAGATTACTGTAATAATTGGTAAAGCTTATGGAGGCGCTTACATTGCTATGGGCAGCAAAAATCTTGGAACTGACATGAATTATGCTTGGCCAACTGCTCAGATTGCAGTACTTGGCTCTGAGGCTGCCGTAAAAATAATGAATAGAAAAGAGATTGCAAGTGCAAAAGACCCTGAGACTCTAAAAAAACAACTAGTAGATAATTTTACAGAAAAATTTGCTAATCCTTATGTTGCAGCATCATATGGTACCATTGATTCTGTAATAGATCCTGCTGAGACAAGGCCTGTTTTAATTAGGGCATTAGAAGCACTTGCTAACAAGAGAGAGAAAAGAATACCACGTAAACACGGAAACATTAATCTCTAATTGGATATGATTGAAAAAATTCTGATAGCAAATAGGGGAGAAATTGCCATAAGAATTATCAAGACATGTCAAGCTCTGGGAATAAAATCTGTTGCAGTTTATTCTGATGAAGACATTAACTCAAGACATGTCAAAATGTCATATGAGGCTTATCATATTGGACAAGCCTCTCCATCACAAAGCTATCTTAACATGGAAAAAATTGTTGAAGTTGCACTAAAGTCTGGTGCGGACGCAATTCATCCAGGTTATGGATTTCTTTCAGAGAACGCTGACTTTGCAGATCTTTGTGAAAAAAAGAATCTAAACTTTATCGGACCCTCGGGAAAATCAATGCGACTATGTGGTGATAAAATGTTATGTAAAGATGCAATGGTAAAAGCAAAAGTACCAACTGTACCCGGAAGTCCAGGAATAGTTGAAGAAGTAGAAAAGGCACTTGACATTGCTCATAAAATTGGTTATCCAGTATTGTTAAAGTCAGTATTTGGTGGTGGTGGTAGAGGAATACGATTAGTACATGATGAAAAAGAACTCAAACAAGCCTTTGAGCTTGCATCTGGAGAATCAAAAGCAGCATTTGGAAAATCTGCACTCTTTGTAGAAAAATTCCTGCCAAAGATTAGACACATCGAATTTCAATTGGCTAGAGACAGTCATGGAAATACGGTGCATATCTTTGAAAGAGAATGTTCCATTCAGCGGCGACATCAAAAACTCATCGAAATGTCACCATCTCCAGTAGTTGATCAAAAAACACGTGACGAAATAGGACAGCTTGCAGTAAAAGCAGCTATAGCGGTAGATTATAGAAATGCGGGAACTGCAGAATTCTTACGACTTGATGATGGAACCTTTTACTTTATAGAAATAAATGCAAGACTTCAAGTTGAACATCCAGTAACGGAGCTTGTTTCAGGTCTTGATCTTGTAAAACTACAAATTGATATAGCAAATGGAAAAGAGATTCCATTCAAACAAAAAGACTTGAAAGTAAATGGTTGTGCAATAGAATGTAGAATAAACGCAGAAGATACGTTTCTTGATTTTGCACCATCAACAGGACAAATTTCAGATGTAAATATTCCATCTGGTCCAGGTGTAAGAGTGGACACGTATCTTTTTTCAGGATGCACTGTATCACCATATTATGATTCTCTTATGGGCAAGCTTATCACTTGGGGTGAATCCTTTGAGGAATCCAGAGAAAGAATGCGAATTGCACTTTCAGACTTTTACATTGAAGGTGTTGAAACTGCAATTCCTCTTTACAAAACAATACTTGATAGTAAAGAATTCATCAAAGGAGATCTGTCAACAGATTTTCTTGACAGATTCAAAATTTTGGATAGATTACGTGAAGATATATCTAAAGAAATTTTAGAAAAAACTGATGCAGCTCTTGCCGCTGGAATTGTTCATTCGGAGTTCCTAAAAAATAAAATTAAAACACAAAAAGATCATAGTATTGGTTGGAAATCATAACTGGGTATGACCTAAAAATGGAATTTAAAATTGAAAATCAGGAAAAGAAACTTGATGCAGAGATTCTTAAAATTTTTGGCAATTCTGAATATCTGTTAAAAATACAAGACAAAGAACGAAATCTCAAGATTCTTAACATGACTGCTGAGGGAATCGAGTTTATGCTGGATAATACGTATCATTTTGCAAAATATCTTGAGAATACAACTGCAAAGATGACACTGGTTGTAGATGGTGTAAAGATAACATTTGATAAGCATTCAGAGTTGGATAAAATCGTCTACAAAAACTCTGGCGTAGAATCAGGTGTAGACTCTCAGATATATCTCAAGAGTCAGATTCCAGGAAGAGTTGTATCAATTAATGTAGCAGTAGGCGATAATGTAAAAAAAGGAGATGTGGTATGCGTTTTAGAATCTATGAAAATGCAAGTATCTATCAAATCACACAAAGATGGTGTTATTAAGACAATGAAAATTAAACAAGGCAATTCTGTTGCAAAGAACGACGTTCTTGTTGAGATTGAATAGAAAATATTCTAGTTTAAATTCAGTAAAAATTTAAAATAAAATAAAGAAATTAATTTCCTTTTTTAAGGAAATTCATTATCTCTTGGTAGTTTGGCTCAGTCAGTGGATTATCTGAAACCCACTTGTATACAACAGTGCCTTTCTCATCAACAATGAAGACTGAACGTTTTGCTGCATCATATCCCTTTACATGTAAGAGATCTGGCATCAGTACATCATAATCACGTATTGTTTGACTCTTGTAGTCTCCAAGAATTGGAAAGTTAAGGTGATGCGCCTCTGCAAAAGCTTTGTTTGCAAACGGTCCATCATTACTAATGCCAATTACTTGAGCACCTAGTTTTGATATTTGATCCCATGAATCTCTGAAAGTACACATTTCTTTTGTACAAACTGGTGAGCTTGCTGCAACAAAAAATGATAATACTATTTTTTTGTCCTTGAACTCATCAAGACTTCGCATTTTCAAATCTGTATCTACCAAGGTAAAACTTGGAGCTTTGTCTCCTATGCTAATAGTCATGATGACAGATTTATCATTGTCATATATCAATCATTAAGATTTTTAATATTTCTACATACGTATCAATAAATACCGGTATTATGGGAGTACTCTCATGACAAGTATGAAATGTGTGTCATGTGGAATTGGATTCTTTTCTGCAACAGGATCTGATAAATGTTCAAGATGTACAGAAAAAGATTCACACACAATGGCAGAAGACCACCATGACTCGTGTGGTTGTGGACATAGTCACTAGAATCAATTTTTATAATTCAATACTAAAAGTTTTGATATATAGATATTTGAAGAATTTTTAAAAATTCGACAAAAAATAATTCCATCTTAAAAAAGCGATCGCAAAAGGTGGATAGCTTTTTATATTCTCCGGATGGCTTGTTAGCTACTTTGGTAGGAGAGGTAGCCGGTAGCTTTAGCCCAATTTTACTGATGTTTGGATTTGCAATAGTAGCAACGGGACCAGCTCTTATTTTATCTAGAATGATTGCACCAAGACGAACAAGTAACCCAGTCAAATTTCTACCAATGGAATCTGGCCAAGTTCCATCAGGAGAAGGTAGAACCCATTTCATGATGCAATATTATGCATATGTATTGATGTTTGTGGTTTTTGATGTCATGTCAATTTTTCTGTATGCTTGGGGAAGTACAATAATTAATCTTCCAAAAGCAGCCACTCTTCCAATTATAGGATTCTTGGCAATAATGTTTGCATCATTTGCATACGCATTATATCAATCAGGGAGGAAAAGTATTTGGTAACTTTTAAATCAAATACCCAATACGTTCGAAGTAGGGAAGAAAATTGCTAAAAGAACTACTCACGCCAGAAACAACAGCGCATACTACAAATATACTAGTTGGAAAATTAGGTGACGTTCTTGTGAGAGCCATAGGCAAACCACTAGATTATGCTATTAACTGGGGAAGACTCTGGTCACTTTGGCCAGTCCACTTAGAGACAGCATGTTGTAGTGTAGAGTTTGGAGCTGCATCCAGTCCAAGATATGACGTAGAAAGATTTGGAATCATTGAGGCTTTTGGTTCTCTTCGACAATGTGACTTGATTGTAGTGATGGGAACAATTACACGAAAAATGGCTCCGCGATTAAGAATGGTATATGACCAAATGGCAGATCCAAAATATGTCATTGCAATGGGTGCATGCGCAATTACTGGAGGACTTTATTTTGATTCATACAATGTCTTACCAGGAATTGATGGAGTTCTTCCCGTTGATGTCTACGTTCCAGGTTGTCCACCTAGACCTGAAACTCTAATACAAGGATGTATGCTACTTCAAGAAAAAATTAAACGAATGAAGGCGGCATAATAATGAAATCTAAAAAAAAAGATGACATTGAATCCAGTGAAACCGATGTTGATGTAACAAAATTAGATACTGATCAAAATAATGAATCAGATGGTGACTCTACAAAACTAACAAAAGAAGAAGCCAAGAAGTATTATGAAGAAAAAGGAATTGATTTATCGCATGATGTTCCAATTCATGCCCAACCTATACCACCATTTGAAAAATCAATGGCTGATAAGATTGTCTCAAAATTTGGACAAAAAGCAGTTATTAATTATGTAAGGCCAAACAGAATAAGAGTAAATACAAAAAGAGAAGACATTCTAGACGTTGCCTATTTTATTCGTGATGAGCTAAAATTTGATCACGCTGAATCTGTAGGAGGTGTTGACTATCCTGATTCAAAAGAAATTGAAGTTGTTTATCATTTAGGATCATATACAGATGAACTACTTGGAAATAAAATAATTGCTTTAGCAACTAGAGTTCCTAGAGAAGATATTCCAAACCCAGGAAAAGATAGTACCAGAACACCATCTTTACGAGATGTATTTTATAGTGTAGAATTTCATGAAAGAGAATGCTTTGAGATGTTTGGTGTGTACTTTGAAGGTCATCCAGATAACAGAAGATTACTTTTGCCAGAGGACTGGGCAGATATTCCACCATTTAGAAAGGACTTCAAAATAAAAGGTAGATAGAAATGACAACACAATTGCCGCCAGGTATTCAACTAGAAACAGTAGACGACAGAATAATGACTCTAAATGTTGGGCCACAGCATCCAGGGTCTGGTCACATGAGACTTATCATAAAAGTTGATGGAGATTACATTGTTTCCTGTGATCCTGATCCTGGATACGTTCACCGTGGAGAAGAAAAAATGGCGGAATATAGAAACTACATACAAAATATTCCACATCTTGAAAGACCAGTAATTCATGATTCTTGCAATATTTTGTATCCGTATTGTCTTGCAGTTGAAGATCTTTTGGGAATTGAAGTTCCAGAAAGAGCAAAATATATCCGAGTAATAGCTTCGGAACTTAACCGTTGTATCTATACATTATACTGGCTTGCTATTTACGGAATTTTCTTAGGACATTCAACAATGTTTATGTGGCCAGCAGGAGACCGTGAACTGTTTATAGATCTGTTAGAAGCAATGTCCGGTGCAAGAGTTACACACGCATATTTTGTTCCAGGTGGTGTAAGAAACGATTTACCAGCTAATTTTGAAGAAAGATGTCTTAGACAAGTAAATTATTTTGAAAAACGAATAAAGGAATATCAAGACATTTTCTACCAAAATCCAGTTTTAAGACAAAGAACAGAGGGAACTGGTATTTTATCAAGAATGGATGCAATACGGCTTGGAACGACAGGTTCTGTGCTTCGTGCTTCTGGTGTAGATTTTGATTTGCGAAAAAAGGAACCATATGATGTTTATGAGAATCTTGATTTTGAAACTCAAGTTCTAAAAGAGGGAGATTCTTACGCAAGATCGCTTATTCCATATCTTGAGATGTTTGAAAGTTGTAGAATAATAAAGGACGCATTGAAAAAAATGCCAAAGTCTGGTTCTGTGAGAACCAAGCTAAAACCAAACCCAAAAGGTGGAAATGATGAAGCTTATAGAAGAGTGGAATCTGGAAGAGGCTCCCTAGGATTCCATGTTATATCTAACAACAGACCAGAACCGTATAGAGTCAAGATAAGCGTTGGTTCTTTTAGGAATTTGATCTGTATACCATACTTACTAAAAGGTGAGAAGCTTGGAAACATGCCATCTGTTTATTGGAGTTTGAATTACTGGCCTGTGGAGGCTGATAGATAAATGTCAACAATTGCACCAGAGTTTAGATTAAGTAGATTTATTGCGTCTCTGACCGATATTATATTTTGGGTACTTCTAATTTTTTCGCTTGTTGGCTTACCCCTTGTTTTTATTCTACTTTTTTACATTAAACTTCCAGTAGTTAACGGTCAACTTCTCACACCATATCTTGCAATGACTTGGATGGCTGATCCATCAAGAACTATTCCTATTATAAAATCATTAATTCATACAGAATTTTTCAGAATTATCGCTTTTCCTGGATTTGGATTTGCGGCTCTTCTTGCAGCAGCAACAATTTTCGTTGAAAGAAAATTTCTTGCAAAAATACAGCTTCGAGTAGGACCGCTTTATTGTGGAAAGATTGAGGGAATCTTACAACTTATGGGTGATGGATTAAAATTAATTTCAAAAGAAATAATCATTCCTGCAAAAGCAGACAAACCAATCTTCTGGGTTGCACCCTTACTTTTTGTAGGAACAGCTGCAGCACTTACATCTCTAATTCCTGTTGCACCTGGCTGGGTTGTGTCAAATCCCAATGTAGGATTATTAGCAGTTTTTGCAACAATTGGATTCTTTCCTATAATAACAGTGCTCTCATCATGGTCTGCAAATAGTAAATGGCCATTTATTGGAGGAATTAGGGCACTCCACCAAATGATCTCATTTGAAATTCCACTCATACTTTCTCTTCTCGGTATTGTCATTTTGACAGGAACTTTAAACCTGACAGAAATTGTTGAGTCGCAACAACATTACTGGTGGATTGTGTTTATGCCAATAGGTGCTATTGTATTTTTTACTACAATTTTAGCAGAACTTGAAAGAATACCATTTGACTTGCCAGAAGCAGAAAGCGAAATTGTTGCAGGTTGGTTAACTGAATTTTCTGGTATGATGTATGGACTTATTCAACTTGGAACCTATCTGAAACTATATGCTTTTGCTGGTTTATTTACGGTATTATTTTTGGGAGGATGGAACGGTCCTATGGTATGGCCTCCATTCCCGCAAGAAATAATCACAAATGGAATAACAATTGGTCCAATAACAGCACACATTCCAGGTCTTCCTCTCTTTGATCAAGAAATGCTTAATGGCACACTTTGGTTTGTAATCAAGACAGTTGGTGTCATACTAGTAATTTTGTTGCCAAGAGGTGTATTCCCAAGAATTAGGATAGATATGCTTTTGCATACTGGATGGTACAAATTGATTGGATTAGCATTCATTAACATCTTTATAGCTCTCGGATTGCTATATGCAGGTGTCTTGGGACACGGAGGATTGATACAATGAGTACTGCAGGTGGTATAATACGAGCTTTGAATTCTGGTGTAAAACACCTTGCCGTGAAGCGATTTACGTTACGATATCCAGAACAGAAATTGAAGTTTGTAGGCGATGGCTTCCAATTCGATCCGCAAACAGGAGTAGGAATTGCTGGCCTTAGGGGACGACACATATTGTTCCATGATAAATGTACAGGTTGCCAGCTATGTTCTGTTGCATGTGAGGGAATTGCGGAAGCCATTGGTATGGTGAAAGTGAACGAGAATTGGAAACAAAACAAGAAAGCAATAATGCCACAGATCGATTATGGAAAATGTGTTTTCTGTGGATTGTGTGTAGACGCATGTCCATTTTATGCACTATACATGACAAATGACTACGAGCTTTCTTCATTTACCAAATCTGCTTTGATCTATACCCCGAGCCAGCTTGCTGTAAAACCAAACATATCACAAGATGTAGAGATAAAGATTGGCAAACGGGGTGCAACACATGGTTGATTCTATCTTTTTAGCTGTATCTGTTTTAACAATTGGTTCTGCGATTGCCGCACTTGAAATTCGTTCGTTGATTTATGGTTCAATTGCTCTGATGATCACACTTTCTGGAATTGCTGGATTTTTCTTACTTTTAGATTCTCCATTTGTAGCAATGTTTCAACTTTCAGTTTATGTCGGTTCAATTGCAGTGCTTATACTATTTACCGTAATGCTTGTAAGACGCGAACTAATTTTCAACAAGATAGAAGATTCGCGCAGAAGATATGCTGGTATAGCGCTGATGATCATTGTGATGCTCGGAATTGGAACTATTATAATTGGATCTGGATTAAAGACAATGGAAACTAGTACTCAAACCATAGATTATAGAAAAATAGGCGAAGATTTTCTTACATATTATTCGCCAGCATTAATTGTGATGGCACTTATTCTGACATCGTCAGTTATTGGTGCTCTTGCATTAGCAAAGAGGGAGGATGTTACAAATGAGCAACGGACTGATTGATTTTGTTCTAGTCTCCGTGGCACTTTTGGCCATTGGGATATATGGTCTATCTGTAAAAAGAAATGCAATAAGGATGCTTTTTGCTATAGAGATGATTGTTAATTCAGCAAACCTCAACTTGGTTGCTTTTGCTAGATTTATTCCAAATAGTCAAGGACAAACACTTGCACTATTTTCTATAGCTATTGCTGCAGCGGAAGTAGCTGTTGGGCTTGCATTAATCATTGTTGCCTATAGAATGTATAGGAATATCGATATCGCAGACTTTAGGAGTTTGAAAGGATAGTGGAACATATTTTGTTACAAGCGGTCTTTTTACCGCTGTTACTGTCACCTGTAGCGTATTATCTTGGCAAAAAATCAGGACCAAATGCAGCAGCTTGGTTTACCTTTGGTTTGTTGCTTTATTGCACAACTATGATGATAGTACCGGTGTTTTCAGGAACATATGAAGAACATTATCCTTGGACTAAACTGTTTGGGGAGTTTGGGTTCTTACTTGACGGATTAGCATCACCTTTTGCAATTATAATCTATGTGATATCAACAGTACTTGCACTATTTTCAAAACCATACATGGTTGCAAAAATAACTTCACAATTTGAAGAAAGAATGAATAGACAAAAGCAAGTGGTAGGAGATGGAAGTTCTACTGCGATGATTGAATCATCATCGCTGAAAGGATATCTGAATCATCAGATCGGAGTTTACTTTGCACTATTTCTTGTAATGGCCATGGGAATGTTAGGCACTGTACTTGCAACAAACTTGATCGAATTTTATGTTTTCTTTGAGGTTATGCTTATTCCAGCTTTCTTTATGCTTGCCTTCTGGGGATATGAAGAAAAAAGAAGAGTAGCACTACTATTCCTTTTCTGGACACATGTTGGTGCAGTTGTCTTACTTTTAGGATTTCTAGCCATTGGACTGAATGTTGGAAGTTTTAATTTTGTAGACATTAAAGAACATGGAATTCCACCAAATATTCTCTCACTTGCGGCAGTTGCAATAATAATTGGACTTGGCGTAAAGATGGCGGCATTTGTTCTTCATATTTGGTTACCACATGTTTATCGAGCAGCTCCAACTCCTCTAAACGCACTTTCTTCTGGTGCAATGCTTGGAGTTGGAGCATACGGATTTTTCAGATTACTAATTGTGCTTCTGCCAGGTCAATATGATCACTTTGCACTTTATCTGAACTTGTGGGGTCTTATTACAATGATTTATGCCGGTGTTATGGCGTTGATGCAAGACGACATTAGAAAATTGCTTGCTTATTCCAGCATAAGCCAGATGGGATACCTTATGTTTGGAATAGGATCTTCATCAGTACTAGGACTTTCTGGAGCAGAGATGTTGTTTGTTTCACATAGTCTTGGAAAGGTTTTACTTTTCATGATGGTAGGAGCCATTATTTTGCAAGTTGGCACAAGAAGTATAACAAAGATGGGTGGACTTGCAGGGAAAATGCCAATTACTGCAGTTTGTGCATTTATTGGCGCGCTTACTATAATGGGCATTCCTCCAACTAGCGGGTTCATGGCAGAATGGACTATGTTTTATGGTGCATTACAAACTGCAATACAACAAGGTTCAACGATAAGGATGATTGCCTTTGGTTTGGGATTGGTAGCTACTGTTATTACAATGGCCTATATTTTGTGGATGATAAAAAGAGTATTTTTCGGTAAACTTCCAGAACATCTTGAAAATACAAAAGAAGCAAATTGGTACGTTACAGCTCCTATGATGGTATTAGCAGGATTTACAATTGTAGTTGGAATATACCCTGATGTCTTCTTTAACCAAATAATTCCGTTTATGAAAGGAGTAATGGGGGTTTAGGAATGGTTATTTTACCCTTTGATTTATCCTCTAGTTCTCTTAGCGTATGGGCTATCTGGATTTTGCCGTTTATTGCAGCTCTGATAATACCAGGAGTTGCAAAAATTTCAAAAAGAGCTACTGGTGGAGTTGCTGTGGCATTTGCTTTAGCAAGTGCAATTTCTGCAGCTACACTTTTGCCACTTGCACTAGGAAACCATGAAATTCATAATCAAGTTTCATGGATCTCATCAATCGGATTAAAGGCAGGAATTCTGGCTGATCCTCTTGCCATTATAATGGCAAACGTAGTTGGATGGATCTCATTTTTGATTTTTGTATATAGTACGGGTTACATGAAGGGCGATAAAGACATTACAAGATTCTGGTTCTGGATGACATTCTTTGTTGGGTCTATGCAGCTGATTGTTCTTTCAGATAACTTTTTGCAGCTCTTCTTTGGATGGGAAGGAGTAGGATTAGCTTCTTACGCCCTAGTAGGTTTCTGGTATAGAGATAAAAAGAAAGATCATGTTGGAATTGAAGGACGCAAGGTTCTTGGAGTAGTAGACTACTATTCGCCAACACATTCAGGAATAAAGGCATTCATTATGACCAAAGTTGGCGACATAATGATGTTATCTGGAATGTTTTTGATTTTTGCATTTGCTGGTACATTTGGATTTAGAGAATTGACTCAACATACTGAATGGGCTACTGCAATGTCAGCACAACATCTCTTGATTCCTGCAGCAGTTTTGCTTTTTGGTGGTGCAGTAGGAAAATCAGCACAATTTCCACTTAATGAATGGCTACTTGAGGCCATGACTGGTCCTACAGCAGTTTCAGCTTTGATACACGCTGCAACAATGGTTAAGGCCGGAGTATTTTTGGTCGCAAGATTAGGACCATTGTTCTTTGCATTAGCTGCTATTGGTATTAACATGGATCAATTCTTTGAGGTTGTTACATGGGTAGGTGCAATTACCGCATTATTGCTTGCAACTCAGGGAATGGTTCATCCAGAAATTAAGAAAGTTCTTGCATATTCCACAGGTTCACAGATTGGTTATATGATGATGGCACTTGGTATAGCAGGATTGTCAAGACAATTTGTTGACGGTTACACTGCAGGATTCTTCCATCTGATATCTCACGCAATGTTCAAGGCATCGCTTTTCATGGCGGCAGGATCGTTATTACACATTGTAGGTTCTCGATTCATGACAGATATGGGAGGATTGAGAAAATATATGAAGAAAACATATGCATTCATGTGGGCTGCAGGACTTGCACTAATGGGTGCTCCGTTTATCACTGCTGGATTTTGGAGTAAAGATGCAATCTTTGCAGCTGTATACGAATCTGGAAATACGTGGGCATTACCAATATTTGTAATTGCACTCATTACTGCTATAATTACTGCATTTTACACTACCAGAATGATCGGCATGGTCTTCTTTGGAAATAAAAGTAAACATGTAGAAAATATGGAAAAAGAAGGTCATCATATTCATGAAGCAAGTGCATCAATGTGGGTACCATATGGTATACTTGCAGTACTTACAATAGGAATTGGTATCATTGGATTATCATTTGAACATGAAATACATAGAATCTTTACAGATTATCTTAGCACCTATTTTGGAATAAAATCAGGACTTGGAACTGTTGCCATAGAATCACAATCAGTGCTTGGAGGATTTTTGAATGGAGTTAATCCTATTGCACTTACTGCATCACTTGTTGCGTTTGGAATTGGATTTGGATTGGGATATGTCTTCTATATAGGAAGATTTGTAGATCCTGTGAAGTTTGTAAATTCTAATTTATTTTTCTATTCCATTCACAAATTCTTCCTAAATAGATGGTATCTTAACTCCTTGATCTACTGGGCTTTTGTAATAGGGCCATTATATTTTGGAAGAGGGGTATACAGATACTTTGAAAATGTTGTAATCGAAGGTTTTAACACAGGCCCACAAAAGGCAGTTGCTGTTGGTGCACGAATATTACAAGGAACTCAAACTGGAATTTCTCAATCATATTTGTATGTATTTGGAGCTGGAATACTATTCGTAGTACTCCTTTTGTTAATTTAGGAGAAAAAAATGATAGAATTTACATCAACGCCAATCATTCTAACTATGCTACTGGGGGCAGTAGGAGTAATACTTCCAGTTATTAGCATAATAAGAAAAGAACGCGGTTCCTCATTATATGGAGGAATAGCATTTGGAGCTTTGATTGCAGCAATTTGCTTTGTTGCATATCAAATTCTTTCGAAGCATATCATGCCCGCAGCAATATTTTCAAAAAATGTTCTTGTTGATGATACATTTGGTTCATTTTTTGCAATTGCTATGCTTATTGTTAGCATAATGACAACAGTTGGTTCATTTAATTACATGCGGGGAAGATCTAACCATGCTGTATACTATTCTTTGATACTTCTTGCATCCATTGGAATGGTGCTTATTGCATATTCTACTGATTTAGTAATGTTGTTTGTAGCTTGGGAACTCATGAGTATTCCAACTTATGTTCTTGCAGGATTTAATAAAAAAGATCCATCCTCAAATGAAGCTGCAATCAAATACTTTTTGTTTGGAGCTTTGTCGTCAGGAATTATAATTTATGGAATATCTATTGCATATGGACTTACAGGTTCGACTAACATAGGAGATGTGATTTCAGGATTCTCAAAACTTGGACCCAATATGATGCCACTAGCACTTTTAGCAGTAGGTATGTTTATCGCAGGATTTGGATTTAAAATCGGTCTTGTACCATTTCACATGTGGCTTCCTGATACATACGAGGGTTCTCCACCTACTATTGCTGGACTTTTAGCAGCAGGTACAAAGAAGGCGGGATTTGCTGCTGCTTTACGTGTAATAATAATGGGTACAATTGCCCTAAACGTTGATTGGGCTTTTGCACTTGGAATAATTGCTATTATAACAATGACTGTAGGTAACTTGGCTGCAATAATGCAAAAGAATCTCACTAGAATGCTTGCATATTCCAGTATAGGTCATGCTGGATACATACTGATTGGATTAAGTGTTGCACCTTTTTCCCAAATTGGTATTCAAGCATCACTCTTTCATATATTAAATCACGCAGTAATGAAAGCAGCTGCCTTTATTGCAGCAGCTGGAATAATTACTACACTGGCAGTCTCACACATTGACAAGTTACGCGGTCTAGGAAAACGAATGCCAATAACATCACTTGGATTGGTAATTTCATTACTTGCGCTAGCAGGTGTTCCTCCACTAAATGGATTCTGGAGTAAACTTATGTTGTTTGGTGCAGCTATCAACGCTGGCTCTGTAGCACCGTGGGCTCCTTATCTTGCAGTGGCAGGTGTTCTAAACAGTGCACTCTCTCTTGCATACTATGGTTGGATAATAAGAAAGATGTACTTTGAAGAAGGTGAATCCGACAAGAGAGTAAAAGAACCAAAATCTATAATTGCCGTTATGATATTCTCAATTATATTCATGGTAGGAATTGGAGTTTATCCTGATCCAATAATTGAATTTGCGAAATCGGCAGTTCCAAATCTTAGTGCACTTTCAACTATACACTAAACATTGTAAGATCTACAAGATTCTCTAGATGAGATTTTGCAGGACCTGCTTTGATTTTTCTCAAACCTGTTTTTGATTTTTGAGAATAATCTTTTAGCAAGAAATCCATATGATTAAAGATATTGCGTGGATCCGAGCTCTTTTTTATTAAAGCATTAAATAATTTATCTTCATTATTCCAATCCTGCAGATCATCATGAATTTGATATGCAATTCCTATATTTTTTCCATATTCAGCAAGAGCAAGTATTTGATCCTCTGTTCCACCTCCAAGTATAGCACCAATTTTTGAAGCGGCTTCAAAAGCTGTTGCAGTTTTATACTCAATTACCTTAAGATAATCATCAAAAGTAACATCTTCGCTTGATTCTAATCTGGTCTCAATCATTTCACCATCACTCATCATCATAGCGGTGTTAGCAAGCTCGCTTGCAATTCTAGGATTATTCAGTCTTGATGATATGTTTAAAATCAAGCCTAGAACAAAATCACCTGTAATTATGCTCGTATTATAGCCATATTTTATATGAAATGGGTCTTTTCTCCTTCTTAAAATCTCATTATCGATGATATCGTCATGTATCACTGATTCTGTATGTAACAATTCAACCGCGCAAGAAGCAACATATGCATTTTCGTCACAATTTCCTACACTTTCTGCAGATAATAGAAGAATAATCGGTCTAATCCTTTTTCCTCCATCAAGAGCATATTGAAGAGGTTCAACAAATTCAGAAGCAGAATAAAGTTCTAATTCATGTTTAAGTGCAGCGTTTATTTTATCTACATATTGTTTGTAGTCTTTTAATAATGGGTTAATTTCAAGATTTTTTCTATCCAAAAATCTGCACACAGCTTAACCTTGTATTACAATATTAATGCTTTTGTAGTGCTCCAGCCGGGATTTTCATCAAATAGAATTTGAACCCGGGTCGGTGGATTGAAAGTCCACCATGCTTGACCGGTCTACACCACTGGAGCCCAAATTGCATCCGGTTTTCTGTCCATAAAATCCTTTTGAAGTGATTCAAAAGATTTTTTTATTGGCTGAATTTCATAAATCGCATGAATTCTCTTGTAACAAGAATCGATCAGTTAATAGAAAAACAAAGTTTGTTGAAGCATAAATTTTATGTTATGTGGAATGAAGGAACACTAACACTTGAATCTCTTAGTGGTTATTCAAAAGAATATTTTCAACTTGTTAAAGCAGTACCTACATTTGTAAATATGATTATGGAAAACGCATCTCATGGTAAAGATACAATTGCGGCAAATCAAAAAGAAGAATCTGAACATATAGTGCCATGGATGAAATTTGCTGATTCATTAGGTGTCTCTACAAGAGAATTAGAAGAATATGTAGGTCTTGAAAAGACAAGACAGGCTGTCTCAAATCTTTCAAAACTTATGACTACATTTGAAGGTGCTGCTGCTGCAATGTATGCTCTTGAACAAGAAATTCCAAAAATAAGCTTATCAAAAATTGATGGACTAAGAAAGTTCTATAATATAACAACTGATGATGCAATTGAATACTTTAGACTACATACAGAAGCTGATATACGACATGCTGCATTGTGGAGAAAAATTCTTGAAAAAACACCAATAGAAAATGAAGAAGAATTATTTAATATTGCAAGTAAATCAGTTGCGGCGCAGAATATGTTACTTGATAGTTGTTACGAAGCTTACTGTTAACTCTATACTATTTTATACTGCATACAAAATTGTTTGTGCGGGGGCCCATAACTCAGCTTGGTAGAGTAACCGGCTCATAACCGGTGAGCCAAGGGATCGAAGCCCTTTGGGCCCACTATTTTTTGATTATAGATACAAACTTGCAGTAAATTACATTCATTTTTGTAATGACATATTCATTAATTGGCCAAATGGAATAATTTTCGGTATAGTGATATGTAGTTAACATAACTCTGAGAAGCCAAATGAAGTTATGTTTGCTTTGATTTTTGGTTTATGATAAAAACGGTAATCATAAAATGATTAGTCATTGCCACTAGTTTTAAAATAAGCAAATACTGATTTTCAATAGGCCGCAATGAAGAATCAGAGTT
This sequence comes from Nitrosopumilaceae archaeon, assembly GCA_035935115.1. Lineage (GTDB taxonomy): Archaea > Thermoproteota > Nitrososphaeria > Nitrososphaerales > Nitrosopumilaceae > TA-20. Next base: position 35,291 of record DASYXK010000001.1, on the reverse strand, counting down.
ATATCTGAATCGTGTGATGTAAAGGCATTTGTCTGAGCTGCCTAAACAATTTTTTAAATTATAAAGAATTTGATAAATTTGATAAAATATTGGTGGTAAAAAGTTACAGAGTATATATAAAGCCCTTATATAAAGAAAAAAAATGCCTCAAACAAAGCCAATTGTCAGCATAGAAAATGTTGTGGCCTCGGCATCGGTGGATCAAAGAATTGATCTCAATGTAATCACGCAAACTTTTCCTGATGTTGAGTATCATCCTGATCAATTCCCAGGTTTAGTCTTCAGACTAAAATCCCCAAAAACTGCAACATTGATTTTTAGTTCTGGTAAGATGGTTTGTACCGGCGCAAAATCAGAAGAACAGTCTATCAAAGCAGTAAGAAGTGTAGTGCAAAAACTTCGAAAGGGTGGTATCAAAATAAAAAAAGATGCCGTCATAGTTATTCAGAACATAGTGGCATCTGCAAGCCTTGGAGGAAAAATTCACTTAGAACAGGCTGCAAGAACTCTTCCACGAAGTATGTATGAACCAGAACAATTTCCGGGTTTGATACATAGAATGCTTGATCCTAAAACAGTAATCTTACTTTTTGCGTCAGGAAAACTTGTTTGTACTGGAGCAAAAAAAGAATCAGAAGTATATAGAGCAGTACATAATTTGCACACCTTGCTGGAAGAAAAAGAACTAATGATCTACGAAAGCTAACTCTGTAAGTCTTTTTTTTGGCTTCAGATTAGACCTATTTGTTTTTTAATTCGCTCAAAAATTTCATCATCAAGCAAATTTGCCTTATGTAATATGGAGCTTAGTGCTATGATATCGGTAATTTCATATAATCTTACATTTTCAGATGCTAAAAGCTCCCTTGCACCCTCAAATCTATTTATTATTGTAAACGCATCTGTTACAACCATTTTTGAAGTTTTGAGTGCTTTGATGGCGTTTAGTAGAGAAAGACCAGTTGTTCCAACGTCATCAACAAGTAATACTCTGGATCCTTCTGCTATTTTTCCCTCTATTACATTCTCAGTGCCATAATCTTTCGGCTTTTGTCTTATGTATATGAGAGGTTTTACAGTTTCAATAGCAAGAGCTGATGCAATCACCAGTCCAGAGGTAGGAACAGAAGCAATACAATCAAAACTGTCAAATCCTATCTTTTCAGATATAGAACTTTGCAGCGCTTTTATCATTTTACGAAATTGGTGTGGAAAACTTGGAACAATCCTTAAATCAATATAATAAGGACTATCTTTACCACTTGAAAGTTTAAAATTTCCAAACTTGATTGCACCGTTTTGGTACAAAAAAGTTGCAAATTCTTTGACAAACTCCACAGCAAAATTAACTGAACTAGATTTATTTTAATTGTCCTATCGGTAGTCTTATGCCAGAGATTTGGCTTAGTTATGGGCCTACAGACATTGTATTAGATATCAGAGCTGAAAATCTTGACAAAAAAATAGAGCCAGGAGGAATGAACTTGACAGATATTGAAATTTCTACTAAACTTGAACAAATTGATCTTACAAAACCAACTGAACTTGTAATTCTAGAATATTCAAAATCCATACAAAAAGTAATTTCTATATTATTAGAAAAATGTAATCAAAAATCAATTCCAAAACCGAAAATTTTAGTTGACAAAGCTAATTTTCATGTACTAAAAAATATTTTTTCAGATCCTACTTTGATAATTTCAGAATTTGATATGTCACAACTTTCAAACTCTAATTTGGTTTTTATTGGTGAAATGGAATTTGATGGGCTCTTTGGATTTAATACAATATCAACAAAATTAGTAAAAAGATTTGGAAAAGATCACATGCTTGCTGCATATGAGAAAAGAAAGGGAGATCTACCTGCCCCGGGAGAAGACCTTCAAACATTTACGGTAGCTCAGAAATTTACAGATGCCTTTGATATATCTGCGATAGAGATTGTAGCAAATTCATTAGGTGTAGTAGATTTATCAGTTGGTCATCCATCATCTACTTCATCAATATCCAAATCTCTTTCTTCAATTGCAATAAATGAGGTGGGAAAACACCGTGCAATGATTATTAGTACCGGAAAAGAAAGTAGTGACCAAACATTTGGTAGATCTCTTTCTTCTTTATGGAATTGTTCTGAAGCAATTAAGGAAGAAGGGTTAGCTATTCTTCTTGCAGAATGTCGTAATGGTATAGGTTCTGATGCAATACAGCAGTACATAGAAGGAAGAATGAGTTTAGACAGGCTGAAAAGTCCAGCAAAATACGTAGACGGAATGGAAGATCTTTTGTTTTTAACTGAGATTGAGAAAAAATTTCAAATAGGAATAGTTTCTATCTTACCAGAATTCTATACTAAAAAGCTTGGCATGATATCATTTGGTGGCATAAAATATGTAATGGATCATATTTTGAAAACACAGGGTGCTAGACAAAAAATATCTATTGTTTCTGATGGTTCTCATGTGTTGTTAAGATAGTATTGAAAACGGAAGTGGAGCACATAGAAATGCAAGAATCATTACAAGAACAAACAGTTTTTTTCGTTTATTTGAAAGTGGAGAAATATCATCAAGTGGTTTTACATCAGGGCTTCTCATGCTGAACATTAATACAAAAATTGCCATGATGTAGTATCCCACAGCTGCAAGTACTCCTATACTAGCATATGTCATAATTTGATGTGCTTTTCTGCCAAAAGTTGCACGCGCAATATGACCTCCATCTAATTGCCATGCTGGGAGAAGATTGAGAAATGTTATCAGAAATCCAAACCATGCTGCGTATAATATCGGTGACATTAACAGTTCTTTTCCAATTACATGTTTACCTACTAAGAGAATTGTTGCATCCATGAATATGCTTGAATGTAGATCAACAAGTCCGGAGTTAGAAAGGGCTTCTGCTTGTGTACTAGGAATTAACGGAGAAAGATATGCTCCATATGTTGAAACAATAACTGCTATAATTAATCCAGCTATAGGTCCAGAAATTCCAATATCAAATAGCGTATCTCTATTTATTGTAAAACCTCGTGACATGATAAGAGCTCCAAATGTAGGAAATCCAAAAACTGGAATTCCTGGAATAAAATATGGCCAACTTATTTTGATCTTATGTATTTTTGAAGCTATCATATGACCAATTTCATGTATGCCAAGTATTCCCATTAGAGAAACTGTAAAAAGTACAGCTATCTGGAAAGGTTCGCCTATGTATATTATCGAGTTTACAGATACTGTGTGATAGTAGCCATCAATCATTACCATTACTATAGTCGCTGCAAACAGCGCTCTGGGAATCCAAACTCGTCGTGGTTTGGGCAATTGAAATCTTGATATGATAACAAATATTCTATTGTCATTCTTCTCAAGCCTAGCAACAAGATTTCTAGATTCCAATTGTTTTGTTAGTTGAGCAAATTTTTGTTTGAATTCTTCACTTTCTATTTCAATCTGGAGTATACTGGTACTTTGGTTTACCCCTTTTATATGAAATACAGCAGAAACAATTGATACTACTTCTTCTACCGTTGGTTCACTCAATTGAAGTACATGTGATTAACGGTCATTAATTCCTTTATTTGACTAAAGTTAAATAATTACACTATTCCAAATATTTTCGGATTGCAAGTAGCATTAAGAGAAATTGGTAATTGCGTTATTAGAAGATGCGAACCAGAGGATATAATTCCGGTAATGGAAATAAACATGAAAACTCTTCCTGAGCATTATTCTGATTATTTCTACGAAAGCTTACTTTCAGAACTACCTGAGTCATTTATTGTTGCAGAGATCGATAAGAAACTTGTTGGATATATTATGTGCAAAATTGAATATGGATTTTCAAATTTTAAAAAACTTGGATTTGTTAAAAAAGGACATGTTGTTTCAGTAGCAGTATTAGAAGAATACAGAAAAAAGGGAATTGGACGAGTTTTAGTAGAAGAAGCAATATCTGGAATTAAAATCAAAAAATCAGATGAACTTTATCTTGAGGTTCGCTGTAGCAATAATGAAGCTGTAAGACTATATGAAAAAATTGGATTTATTATCAAACAACGTTTGAAAGCATATTACAGAGACGGTGAAGATGCTTACTTGATGGCAATTGAATTTGTTTACTAGATTCAAATAAATTACTCTAGAAAAGATTTTAGCTTAATGAACAGACAACGTAACATAGGAATAATGATCTTTGTTTTATCTATAGGCGGTTTCTTCGTGTATGCCTATCTTTTGATGCTTTCTGAATGGAGTCCGATTGTGCTGCAACTTTCTGTGCTTATGGCAGTTGGAGGAATATTAGGTGTAATTTCTTGGATTGGATATAACATGGCAACATCAAGACCGTCCCCGTCATCTTTAGTTTCTGATGATAAAAAGTAACTAAAACAGTTTAGCATCTACTACAGCTTGATAAAATCTTGGTCCTACAGGTCTTACTATTTTAGAGCCAAGAACTTCGACTTTAATTTTCATTACCTCAAGAAAGTGTTCTTTTGCAAGTCTACTTACTTCGTTTTTTTTGTCACCGTGTATGTGACAATAATAATGAATTATGCCATTTTTTTTTGCAGCCTTTATTGCAGAATCTAAAAACTCGTCTGATCTTTCAGGTAAAAGCATGAGAATCCTATCACCAACTCCGGTCAATTTCTCTTCTATGATTTTTGTAGCATCGCCTGTTATTGATTCCACTTTTCCTACAAGCTTGTTTAGATTGATGTTTTGTTCACATAGTCTTGTGGCGTTTGGATTTATGTCAATGTTGTATACCGCGCATTTCTTTTTTTTTGCAGCAATAATGGAAAACATTCCAACTCCGCCAAACATGTTGATAACAGTTTCACCATCTTGTATTAAATTTGCAATTCTGTCTCGTTCGGTAGAAAGTCTAGGCGAAAAAAATGCTTTTTCAACATCTACTATGAATCTACAACCATGTTCTTTATACTCTGTTTCTGTTTTATCTTCTCCTGCAAGTAATGCTAATTTTCGTGTTCTAAAATCACCACTTACAGGAGAAGACTGGTAAAAAACTGATTTTGCAGTTTTTACCTTTTCTAAAAGAACTTTTCCGATTATTTCTTTTTTTGATACAAGCGAATCTGGTATTCTGAGTATTATAATATCTCCTATCTGATCAAAGGCTCCGTACAAATCTTCTATCTCTGTTTCAGATAGTATTCCTGTTACTGCTTCTTTTAACATACGAGTCAATTTCTATAATAAAAATGACCAGATTGTTTTTGATCTCTATCAAGTCTACTGTCAGTTTTGTTTACCCGTGGTCGTAGACTTGTCTCATCTCGTCTATACGTAATATCAAGAGATTTTAGAAATCTGTTCATCCCCTCTGCCTTTGATTTGGGTGATGTTGCATGTCCTTCTTTTCCAGAAATTCCCTCAAAAATTACTAATGAATCCGAAATTAAATCCATAAGCTGAATGTCATGGTCAATTATGATCGCGGTTTTGCCATAAGAACGAACAAATCGCTGAATCATCTTTGCAATAGCAATTCGATCTTCTACATCTAAAAATGCAGAAGGCTCGTCAAGTGCATAAAGATCAACCTTTTGTAAAAGACAAGCTGCAATAGCAACCTTCTGTAACTCTCCACCTGACAAATTTTTTATTGATTTGTTGTATAACTTTTTTATCTTAATTGGATCAATGATCTGCTCTTCTTCAGTAGTACCTTCTAATCCGCCATTATTGGCCTTCTCTAAAAGTGAAATCACTTCTACATCAAAATCATTTGTAAGATATTGCGGTTTGTATGCTATTTTCACCTTAGTTTCAAGATTTCCAGAGTCAGGTTTTTCAACCCCTGCAATCATTTTCATCATAGTTGTTTTTCCTAAGGCATTTGCACCAACAATGCCCAAAACTTCATTTTTTCTTACTCTTCCAGCATCTATTGAAACTGAGAAAGAAGGATATTTTTTCTGTAATGTTGGATATTCAATAATAGTATCAGTCATAACAAACTCATCGTTAGAAGTTGAAGCATCGAATCTAAATGCAGTATCACGAAACCTGACATTTTCATTTGGGAGATAACCTTCTAAAAATGCATTGATGCCAACTTTGGTTGAGAGCATATTTGCTACAATACCATATGCAGCAGGTTCACCATATAGTATTTCTATAAAATCACTAATGTAATCTAACACTGTAAGATCATGTTCTACAACCATGACACTTTTCTCAAGTTTGGCTAGACCGTGAATTACTTTTGCTACTCCAATTCTTTGAAATACATCATTATACGAAGATGGTTCATCAAAGAAATAAAAATCTGATTCTTTTGAAGCAGCTACTGCAATGGCCAGTCTCTGTAGCTCACCTCCACTAAGTTCATCAAGTCTGTTTTCCATAGAGTTTTCTAATCCCAAATCTCTTACTAATTCTGGTACCGTATTGCGCTCATCAAATTTTTCCAAAAGTTCTTTTGTGGTTCCGTTAAATGCCTTCGCTAAATTATATACCTGTTGTGGTTTTATGGAAGCTTTAATTTCACCATTTGAAATTTTTTCAAAATGTGACTTTAATTCAGTTCCATGAAAATTTTTTAAAATATCAGTCCATTCTGGTGGCGATTCATAATTTCCAAGATTTGGTTTTAGATTTCCAGATAAAATGTTGATAATTGTACTCTTGCCCATACCATTTCTACCAAGTAAACCCATTACCTGACCTTTTTTTAAAGTGGGAATTTTGTACAATCGAAATGAATTCATTCCATACTGGTGAATTTTTTCTGTACTCAATTCTTGTGCTAGATTTACAATTGTTATTGCATCAAAAGGACATACCTTAACACATATGCCACAACCATTGCAAATATTTTCGTCAATCTGAGCTTTTGCGGTCTCCTCATTGAGGACTATACAGTCGGCTCCTGATTTGTTTACCGGACAATATTTGATACACTCAAGACCGCATTTTTTTGTTTGGCATGATTCCTTATCGAGAACAGCAACTCTGTGAGTCAATAGACTTTAGAAGCTTTTTTCTTAATTTATATCTCTACTCAAGTAAGCTTAATACAGAACATTATCGAAACATCTTACAAGCCGGCCATAGCGTTGGGGTCCGACCCGGTCCCATACCGAACCCGGAAGTCAAACCCAATGTCGCTGCTGTGTTACTAAGGTGCGAGAGCTCTTGGGAAGCAGTAGTGCTGGCACTTTTTACTCTAAAGCTACACTGTTAGGTCTAGCTTTCCATATTGCATGAGTTTCAATTTCTCTGTTTATTCCACGTTTTGTCGCATCATGGGGAAAATATTCTATATATTCTGTAACTAGTCTGCTTATACTTCTATCGATCTCTTCAATCTTTTTAGCATCGGTAAAAAGATATGGAATTTCATTACAGGCAATAATATATCCTTCTTGACTAGGAGTAATTGAAAATGAAATCTTTGGTAATCTTGGTGATCTTGGACTTTTTTCCATACTCTCTATTCTACAACAAAGTCTAAAAAGATCGCGATACAAAACAAGTTTATGAATAACTGTGCAATTTGTGGAGAAAAATTCTCTGATGATATCAGGTTTTTAAACCACATGATGGAAAAACATGGTTTTAGAAATCCAAATAATTCTATGCCAGACAGAAACAGTCGAGGTTACTAAATTTATAAAATGTTATCCAATTCGGGTAGACGTGTTATTATTTTATCATAATTTTTTCACTATTTGAAAAGAGACTTTTTGTTCTCAGAAAAACAGATTTCGGTGTTTTACAACTCGCGTCACAAGAAAATGATATATCATACTGAATGGAAGATTTGATTTTGGACTTTAGAATACATGAAATGAGAGGAAGTATTGCTGCCCTTCCACCATATGCGGTTTTATCTACCACGAACCAGAACATCTTTGTTGAATCATAATTGTTAGAAAAGATTTCTGCCTTGATTTTCATACCAAAATCTGTATAATGTCCTACTATGAGGAATTTCTTTCTTGCAAAAATACTGACAATTTTTGCAAACCTTGCACAAAGATAACACTTGTCATCATAAATCATTAAAGGCAATACTCTCGTAAGATCCACACGTTTCTTTATACTTGTTCAAATTAAAATTTTGTGAAATAACTTTTTATTTGCTCCAAATGTGCTAAAATGATGAATATGTATTTATCTTTGAATAACGTTAAACTTCAGATTTTGGAAAAGATATGGGCCTAAACTACTATCATATATTAAAAAGGATTCGCGAAGCCCGCAAACTTGTCATAAGAGGAATTACCGCTGCAGGTTCTGGTCATCCAGGGGGTTCATTTTCAATGGCAGAAATTATGGGGTGTATATTTTTCAAGTTTCTAAGATATGATCCAAAAAATCCACTATGGAAAGATAGGGATAGGTTAGTTCTTTCAAAAGGACACGCATCACCAGGACTTTTTTCAAACCTTGCAGTTGCTGGTTACTTTGACAAGTCAGAAATTGAAACTCTGCGGAAATTTGAAAGCAGGCTACAAGGTCATCCTGACTTTAAATGTCCTGGAGTAGAGTTCTGTGGAGGTTCCCTGGGTATTGGCCTCTCATTTTCTATAGGTATGGCACTTGCCGCAAGAGTTGATGGAAAAACTCACCGAATTTATACTATCATAGGTGACGGCGAATCAGATGAGGGACAAGTTTGGGAAGCTGCTATGGCTGCGGCTAAATACAAACTTGATAATCTTACAGCATTTTTGGACAGAAATTTCATACAACAAGATGATTACACTGAAAGAGTAATGCCGCTTGATGAAGAGCTAACTGGTGATGACATTTCAGAGATGTGGAAAAATGCTGCAAGATGGAAGACAGGAGACAAATGGAGATCTTTTGGATGGAATGTTTTAGAAATAGATGGTCACCGAATTGAACAAATAATAAAAGCAATTAGATCTGTTCAACAAACCAAAGGAACACCATCAATAATTGTATCTCGTACTGTCAAAGGAAAAGGTGTTGAACACATGGAAGACAATCCAAAATGGCATGGGGTTGCACCAAATCCAACAATTGCACCTATAATTGATCTTGAACTTGATTGTCAGTTTCTAATTGCTCCATCAATAATTGCAGGTGATATGACAAATCTAGTAAATGAAGTAAAACGAGCAGCTCAAGGACGGGCTGATTTCATACATCTTGATGTGATGGACGGATTATTTGTTCCAAACAAGACTTTTGATCATAACAAGATAAAAGAACTAAGACCAATTACTCCAATACCATTTGATTCACATTTGATGATAACTGATCCAGTAAAACATGTTAGAGATTATGTTGAAGCTGGCAGTGACATTATAACTGTGCACGCTGAAGTATGCGATGAATCAAGTTTTGGTGAGATTCACGATATCTTACGAACAAACGAAGTCAGTGTTGGACTTGCAATAAACCCTGATACTGAACTTCCCCAATGGGCTGATAAATTCATCCCTGAACTAGATCAACTTATACTCATGTCAGTAATTCCTGGGAAATCAGGACAAAAATACATTGAATCATCCCACGAGAAAACTCGAAATATTGCCAAATTACTAGCAGAAAAAAATTTTTCGGGATTTATAGAAGCTGATGGTGGTGTTGACCTTTCAAACGTAGAATCTTGCTTTTTAGATGGAGCACGGGTCTTTGTAGGTGGAAGTGCTATAATTGGTCAAAAAGATGTCAGGGTTACCATAACTGAATTTAGGAAAAAAATCTTGCATGCACGAAGAAAACTCTTGATACAAAAAGCACACAGTCTTGGTGGTACAGATCTTGTAAACAAATGGATAGATTTACACGAAGTAGGTAAGAAAAAATCAGAACTATTACAAATTGCAAAGGAGGCGGGCTTTGTATGACTGAGATGACAGATATGCGTACTGTATATGGCGAAACTCTTATCAAAATTGGAGAAGAAAATCCTAATGTGGTAGTAGTAGGTGCAGATACTACTGATTCGTTAAAGACCAAGCCTTTTGGGAAAAAATTTCCAAACAGGTTTTTTAATGTAGGTATAGCTGAAGCAAATTTAGTTTCTATTGCGGCTGGTCTAGCAAATGAAGGCAAGGTTCCATTTGCTAGTACTTATGCAATATTTTTGCCTGGTCGTTGTGTAGATCAAATACGAAATGCAATAGCATATCCGTCACGAAATGGTAAAAAAGGACTAAATGTGAAAATGGTAGTTTCACATGGTGGTTTAAGTGTTGGAGCTGATGGAGGATCACATCAACAAATTGAAGATATTGCAATTATGAGAGTAATTCCAAATGTCAACGTTTTGATTCCTGCTGATACGGTCGCAGTTTCTAAATTGATTTGGATCATCTCACAGATTCATGGTCCATTTTATATGAGGATGGCAAGATCAAAGACTCCACTCATACACTCTGAATCGCAGGAATTTGAAATTGGAAAAGGAATTGTATTGCGAGATGGTTCTGATTGTACTATTGCAGCATGTGGAATTACTGTTCAAATGGCATTGGAGGCTGCAGATTCTCTTAAACAAGAGGGTATATCATGTAGAGTTTTGGATATGTTTTCAATCAAACCAATTGACTCGTCACTAATAGAAAAGGCCGCACGTGAGACTGGAGGAATTGTAACATGTGAAGAACATAATGTGCTAGCTGGATTTGGCTCAGCTGTATCAGAGGTAGTTACTGAAACATATCCTGTACCAATGAGACGAATTGGAGTTCAGGATAAGTTTGGTGAATCAGCACGAGATAGCGAAGTTCCACTATTACTACAAAAACATGGTATTACATCAATTAATATAGCTAATTCTGTGAAAGATATCAGGAGTAAAACCAGATGAAGATATTCCTTGACACTGCAAACCTTGCTGCGATAAAAATGTACAACGAAATGGGTCTTGTCGATGGCATTACTACAAACCCTTCACTTTTAGCAAAAGAAGGCGGTGATCCACAAAAAACAATGGAAGAAATTGCAAGAATAATCAAAGGAGACGTTAGCTTGGAAGTTGTAAGTACAGAAACTTCGGGCATGATTGATGAAGGACACAGACTACGAAAATATGGAAACAATGTAGTTGTTAAATGCCCAATGACTCCAGAAGGTCTAAAGGCTTGTAGGATCTTAACCAACGAAGGAATACCAGTTAATGTAACATTAGTATTTTCAGTAAATCAGGCTATATTATCTGCAAAAGCTGGGGCAAAATATGTTAGCCCGTTTATAGGAAGACTAGATGACAATGGTCAAGATGGTATGCATTTGATAAAAGAGATACATGAAGTATTCCAAAATTACAAATTTAATACACAAATTTTGGTTGCAAGTATTAGACATCCAATGCATGTTGTTGATGCTGCAAAGATTGGGGCTGACGTTGTAACACTACCGCCTGATGTACTTGGCAAGATGCTTAAACATCCGCTAACTGATGTTGGCCTAAAGAACTTTTTAGCTGACTGGGAAAAACTTAAGAAAGAAAATCCCAGTATCAGAATTTAAAAAGCCACAAATAAACAATTTCTATAATAACGCAGGTTGATTTGATTTTTAATATCAGGTGTTCTAAATTATCTTTATTTAGAATCCTTAGCAATTTTAGATGAATCTGACTTTATGGGATTCTCTGATTTTTCTTGTTTTTCAACAAGTGTATCGATCTTTTTGCTTAATTCTGCTATAGTATTAAGAGTAGTCTCATGACGTATGTCGAAATTCTCTAATTTCTTCAAAATTCTGTCATGATTTTCATCTAATTCTTTTATTCTATTTAATGCAGAATCCTGCATTTTTGCAGTTTTCTTTTGTCGATTATAAATCCACCAGCTCACGATGGCACCTATTATAGCTCCTCCTGCAATGCCAAGGTATGTACTTGATGCATTTGTCATGTCTTGACAATCTTTTGTAATTTCTGGAATACAACCCCAAATATAGAAAAAATAAGACCATAGCATGATTTGTTATTTTTCTAATGTTTTATAACAATTTTCGGATTCTTGTTAATGCCTTCCTATCCATTGATATCTGTGTTCTTCATCAAATAATTCAAATTTTATATCGTTTTCTTTTATGGTTGATTTTAATTTAATATCAAAAAACCCTAAGCTTCCTTTGTAAGGTATTGGTACACGAAGTTCTTTTGGATTTCTTAGTAAAAACCCATATTTATGACGCAAGAATTCTTCTGCTCCAAAATGTTTTTTATAATCCTTTTTGAGTTCTGCAATTGAATTATATTTCTTCACATCGAAAATTTCGACTCTACCTAAAATGACTCCAGTTCTAATCTTTGTTTCATCAATACCTATCTTCTTACAAACATCTGTTTTTATTTTAGATGGGGCATGAACTAAAAATTCTCCTCTAAATTTTGTATTCCATGTTCTAAGCTCAATTGTTTTTTTGCCTTTGATGATGAGATCTGCATAAGGTTGTGAAACTGAAAGACATTTCATATTAGCTTCTCCCCAAAACATTCAGGACTCTATTTGGGATGTCATTTAATCTGCTTACCGCTAACGTGCTTTCATATCCTAAATGTTTTAAATTATTTGCAATTATTGTTGCAGCCGTAGTATCAGGACCTACTCCTATTGCTACCATTCTTATGCCCAAGAGTTTGAAGGAGGTTACCATAGAACGAACTGCATCAGGATCAGATGGTTCGCCGTCTGTCAAAGTGAGGAAGATATCTGGTTTTTTTGAACGTAGTCCAGGAAACATTATTGAATAAACTTCAGCCAATGGAGTTCCACCGTTTGCTTTTATTTGGGCTAGTCTTTTTGCAGCGACGTTATTCCATTTGACATTCTCTGGCTTCACTAACCAACACGTCACTTGTTTTTGTTCAGTATTGAAAGCGTAGACAGTGAATTTTACTTTTAAAAATGAAAGTACTTCGCAAAGGGCAAGAGTCGCCTTTTTGTATTGAAGTTCTTCGTTTGCTATACTTGAAGAATGATCTAACAAAATAACAATTTTTGTTTTAATGGAAATCTTTTGATCTGTAAGAAAGGGTTTGTGCCCTTCCATGTATGTTTCTTCATCAAATTCATCTCCGGCGATAACGTGTTGTTCCTTCCACCCTGTTTTCCATTCTTTGAACTTTGCTTTTAGATTACTTATTAGATCCTCGTCATATATTCTGGTTTCATCTACATTGGTTGAAGAAGGAATTCTAATTCCGATTGATTCAGTACTCAAACCTCTGTTCTCATTTTTCTTGGTTTCTTGTAACAATACCTTGAATTCTTCAAAAACTGATTTTCCCTCGCTAATTCGTTTTGGATCAAGTTCTCCAAAATCACTTTCACGGAATTTGGCTATCTTGCCTATGGTTTTGATAAAATCACTGTCTGATATTGCAATTCCAGAACTGATTTTTGGGATTGATATTGGAATAGTTAGAAGCGGATCAATTTCCAAAATTTTTATTATTTCAGAAACCTTTGCTTCAAGCCAATCCGTGCTATAATTATTATTTACGGCTTGTTTTACTGCTTCGTTTGCAACTTCTACAGCTTTTTTGATTTTCTCAAATGAACTTGGTGTAATTTCACCCTTTATGTCGCCAAGCAAAAAATACTGAGAGAAACCCTCCACGATCCTTGATTTCCCATATAATGAATTCAATAAAGGTCTGTAAATCCAAGCAAAACCATAATTGAATATGATCTCTTCATCCATTCCGCGCCATTCCCTTCTACCTATACTTTCAATTCTTCTTGTTTCTAACGTGTTTAATAGAAAACCAAAAGCGTGATCATTACTTAGGATTTTGCTACTGTATTTTAATCTCATGGATTCATACCATAAAGTGGTTCTAAATTGTCGGTATTTTTGAAAATCAATACCATAAAAACGATCTAAAGGGAACATGGCAACTTTATTTTCTTTCAATTTGGTCTGAATTTCTTGTTGATCTGCAATACCTACGGTTGTTTTTTGTTTCTCAGACCACCGTCTAACAAGAAATGTGGCAATTTCAAGTAGAGTATCATTTCTGAGATGAAGAGATTGCATTAATTACCAAACATGGATGTAATGATGTCATTGACTTTTTGATATTCAACATTTCCCCACTGCGAGTATATGTTTGCAAAGATGATCTCTGCAGCATGTCTAGGTTTTACTCCAGCATCAAGCATTTTTCCAAAAGCTATTGTTTCTCTTAGGCTTGGGGAATAGTAGAGTTCTTCTACAGAAGCAGCTTGCCTTAAAATGTTGGCAAGTTTTATTGCTTGTAAAAGTTCTTTGTCATGTGAACCAGAAATGTATTTTTTAACAATTTGAAGTTCAATCTCTTCTGGCGGATATTCTAGTCTTATTCTAACAGGGAATCTACTGAGAATCTGCGGTGGCAACTCTTTTGTTCCAACATGTGTTAATGGATTAATAGTTGCTATGACAAACCATCCTTTACTTGCTTGAATTAATTCCCCCCCTGATTCCTTTAGAACAAGCTGTCTGCGGTCATCTAATGCTTCATCTAATCTGAGTAAGACATCTGCCTCTGCAGCATTAATTTCATCAAGATAAAGAATATCGCCCTCCTTCATGGATTTCACTAATATTCCCTCCTCAAAACCAATCGCACCGCTTTCTAGAGTTTTTGCTCCTACCAAGTGACTTTCACGGGTTCGTAAACTAAAGTTAACTGATTCAAGCTTTCTGTTTGTTTTTGCAGCAAATTCTCTAACAAGAGTAGTTTTACCAGTACCTTTTGGTCCTATTATTAAAACAAACAGATCAGCGTCATATGCCTTGTTTAGGACTTCAAAGGAATTATTCCAATCTATGTATAATGACTCTGCTAGCACGATATTGAAGACACAAGACCTTAATTTAAAATTGCCTTGTTTCTAGTTCAATATTGCCAAGTGTAATCATAACTAAACAAGTTAAAATTTCACAGACGAGTTTAGCAAAAGTTAAAACAGAAATTTATGTAATCTACTAATTACCAAGCTTGGCATACGATTCATCTAAAATATGGTGCAAAGTATTATGCCATGCATCATACCCATCAGGAGTTTTTGGGAAATTGTAATAATGCTCGGTTAATTTTTTATTTTGTTGTGCAGTAAATCTGAGGCCATCCGCAAGTTTTTTGTTCAAAGCGCCCCGGATCATCATACCAAGCTTACTAACTGTACCAAAATCAGGATGCTCGCCTTTACTTATCGCCTCTACATCTAAATTGGACAAAAAGTGTTTCATACCATAGTTAATCTGCTCATTTGTCAAAGTCTGTAATAACCTTCTGAAAATTTCAAGACCTGCAGTTTTGTATCCATATTCATTAATGAAATCAATGTTGTACTGCCATAACCCTTTTTCACTTACATCTCCTGCTTCTATGGAATCAACTGCATTTTTACCAATTAAAGTTGCAGCAACTATGGCAGGCCCTATTCCTCCTGCATCTAGTGGTTTTGGCATCCATGCCGAGTCACCAACTAACATGTATCCGTTTGCAACAAGACAATCATTTTGTCTTCTAACAGAAACCTGCCAGTTTCCAGTTGCGTTCTTAGAGTCACTTGGATCATCAGATAATAACGGGTTTTTCATTGCCTTGTTGATTTTTACATAATCATTAATCAATTTGGTAACATCGTCTTTTCTTCCCAATCTTTCATTTCGTTTCAAAAGTTCTTTTTGTTGTACTCCAAGACCAATGTTTGCTTTGTTCTTACCTTTTGGAAAGACCCATCCATATCCTCCAGGTGCAATATCTTGATCAAGATGTATTATGCAATAATCAGGATCAAAATCTGTCTTGTCTTCTATCCCATACTCAAATTTCATAATATGTCTACCGGTAGATTCTAAATCATCACGATCAATTTTTTTCTCAATCTTAGAACTTACTGTAAGCCCATTTCGTAGCATAGAGGTAACTCCGGTTGCATCAATTACAATTTTTGCAGTTTTTTTGTAAGGTTGATTTGTTGTAAGATCTGTTCCTTCTACTCCTATTACTGAACCATTTTCATATAACAAATTCCTTAGTGCAACAGAATGCTGTATGTTTATTCCCATCTTCTTTGCATCACGAAGCTGACGCTGGGGAAGCTCTTGTCTATTTAGCATAAATCCGTCACCATCAAAAGGTATAGACGTTTGTCTGTCTGGTGAAAATGCCATTACCCCTTTAACAGGATATTCAATCTCTGGATTTCCCCATGCAATCTTGATTCTTTCTGTCATAAAGTCTACAGTATTTTTACCGACTGCATCTCCGCAGATCCAACCATTTATTGTTTTTTTTCCTAATGTAGGTTCTGGATTTCTATCCAATATTAAAATTGATAATCTTTGTTTAGAATAAAATGAAGCGGACTGTGCTGCAATCATTCCAGCTAGTCCTCCACCAGCTACAATGATATCATAATCGGTTTTCACAGCCAAAAAAAAGGATCTACTATATTTAAAAGAACCGTATGAAAATAGATCAGGTTTTTGGGTCGGTTCGTCGCGGCTTCTTCACAGCAATTGCTCAGACTGGAGCGGCAAATATCACCTCATTCCCTTTTTATCTTGTCATTGAAATACTATTAAACTCTGCGCAGTGCTTTGAGAGTTCCTGAAACATTAATAATCTTACATACTTTTTCAAATTCCAAAACTACTTGTGAAAGTTTGGCAAGTTCGCACGAAATAACAACTTGATTTTCTTCATTTGATATTATCTTGATTTCTGTGAATTTTTTAAATTCAATTGGTTTTTCTAATTGTAATAAAAGATATCTTTTCTTTTTTTTCATTGTCCTAAAAGTTCCAAATATGTTTTGACAAGTTCGCCCTTTTTATATACAGGAGTAGAAATTTTGATTTTCAAGGCATCATTTTGTTGTAAATTAATAGATTTTCTTACGAGATCTTTTTTACTTATTCGTATAAACAAAGAAGAACCTTCAAAATACATCTCAATATTTTCTAAAAACTCATTCATCTGAGATTTTGAAATCTTTGAAACTAATTTCTTAATGAATTCTTCCGCCCGTTTTTTTCCTATTTTTATACTCACCATTAAAATAGGATTTCCAAAATGGCCCTCTAATCTTTCTTGTATGAATTCTTCTTCTTTTATTTCAAATACTTCGTACATTGGTTCGAAAATTTTTTTCTTATCTTCTGTTGCATGTATTATGATCTCTGCAGTGATCTCTGTATGATTTACCATGTTTTTTGATTATTATCTAAATAATAAATCTATTAAGCTTGCAATAATGCAATCTCAGCTTCTGCAGTTCTAATTATCTTTGATTTTTCTATGCCTACATGTCGTACGTGGATTATTTTTTTAACAGCAGCCATGATATCAGAGTTTATTTTTCCAAATGCGGTAGCTTGAATGAATTGCTCTATGGTCATTTCAGGAATTGTTTTTGACATGACATCTCTTGCAATTAATCTAAGTGCATGCTTGCGAGATGTATTTAATTTCTTTTGTGTTAGAGCAATTATCTTTATGCGGAAAACATTTCCATCTTTTGTTTTATAGTCGCCTATGAAACTAATCAAAGAAGATCCACGTCTTACAAGACTTCTAAGAAATTCTTTTGCATATTCATATCGTTTGAAAATTGTTGTTGCAGTTTCACCATCTACTTTGTTTATCTGGAAATATAGTTTGAATTGATGCTGTGAAGGATCGCCTTTGACTATGTCAAACAAAGTAACTTCTATCACTCTGCCTATGGCATTTGTATCGTCAGTTATGGGAATGTAGGCTATGGGCACATTGTTAAACGCAGAGGGAGCAAGTACAGTAACCCATTTTTTCTCTCTCCATTTGTCCTTGACTCTTGCTGTCTTTTGACGTGCCAACTATAATCGACGTTTCTAGCCAAAATATAAGTTGTACGACTTTTTAGATTGTATTTTTGTTAACGTATTTTTGTAAAACCTTTGGTATGGAAATGTGGCCATCCTTTGTCTGGAAATTTTCCATCAAAGCAACAAGAGTTCGTGTTGTTGCTACAAGTGTGCTATTTAGTGTGTGTACATATTGAGGTTGGTCATTTGTTCTATCACGAAATCTTATCTTGAGTCTTCTTGCTTGAAAATCCAAACAGTTAGAACATGAGACTATCTCACGATAACTATTCTGACCCGCCATCCAAGCTTCAAGATCATATGTTTTGGCAGAGATTTTTCCAAGATCTCCACTTGACAACATCATTATTCTGTATGGCATCTCAAGTTGCTGATAAAACTCTTCAACATTAGATAGCATTCGTTCATACTCCTTCCAAGATTCTTCTGGTCTAGAAAAAATAAATTGTTCAACCTTTTCAAATTGATGTACACGAAAAATTCCTTTTTGATCCCTTCCATGTGCACCTGCTTCTTTTCTAAAACATGGGCTTACCCCTGCATATCTGAGTGGTAAAATCTTTCCTTCTAGTATTTCGTCAGAGTGCATTGATACTACTGCATGTTCTGATGTACCGATTAGATAGAGATCATCACCTTCAATTTTGTAAATAACATCTTCAAAATCATGTGCTATTATTGCACCTTCCATAGATGAGCGATTTATCAAATAAGGTGTTTGAATTGGAATATAGTTTTTTTCAGAAAGAAAATCTAATGCATATTGAATTAATGCATGGTTTAACTTTACAAGATCGTTTTTCAAATAATAAAATCTGGCACCTGCTACTTTTGCCGCTCTTTCCAAATCTACAAGATCAAGACTTTGTGATATGTCTATGTGATCTTTTGCCTTAAAATCAAACTGAGGAACTTTTCCCCATTTTTTTATTTCTTTGTTTGAAGTATCATCTTTTCCGATTGGGACAGATTCATCAACTAAATTAGGAATAGTTAATGCTAGTTTTGTATAACTTGATTCAGTTTGGATCTGCACGGTTTCAAGATTTGAAAGTGTTTGAGATGTTTTTTGCATTTGTTCAATGAGTGATGTTGCATCTTGATTGGTTTTTTTCCTTTTTGCGATCTCTATTGAAATTTCATTTCTCTTCTTGCGTAATTCATCAGTTTTAATAATGAGTTCTCTACGTTCCTTATCTAATTTTATCAATTCGTCTAATGGAAAATCAACATTTCTATCGCTCAGCATTTTTCTAATTTTATCAGAATTCTCTCGTAAAATTTTAGGATCAAGCATTAGCCAGTCACCCTGAGTACCACTTGGGCATGTTCAAGGACCTCATCAATAGTAGAAATTAATGTTCGTATATTTCCTTTACCTTGAAATGTAAAGACAAGAGAATTGTTAACATTTTCAATCTTCATGGAAAGATTTTCTGGAAAGTTTATGTTGTCAGGTGTTAAGGCCTTTCGTATGGAATCAGATTTTTGCTGCGTGAGGTTATTTAGAAAGACTTGAACCTTACACTCTAGTGACATTTTCTTCTAAACAGCCTAAGAACTCGTCCAATTTGTCTTTAGTTATTCTAGCTCCCGCAGCTGCATTATGACCACCACCAACTCCAGAAACTTTTGTTGCACATGTTCTCATTAGTAATCCTAAATTAACTTCAGATTTACATCCTGTAGATTTTCTTGATGAAAACTTGATCGTGCCATCCTCCCCACTTGTTCTTAATATGATAATTTTGCCTGTGTTCTTTTGTGAACCGCCCAGAAGCGAAGATACTGCACCTGTCATGTTCTCTGATACTAATCCTTCTCCATCTACCATTACGTATTTGCCGTTATCCACTACCCTCCAACGCTCACTTGAAAGTGCGTTCATATATGTTCGTAATAATGTGCGATATTCTAAGAGAATATTTTCTCCCTCTTCTAACATTTTTGTTCTATCTCCCATGCAAACTGCTATTCCAACTCCAGCCTTACGAATTCTTCCACAGGAGTTTAGCATAGTGGAAAATTCTCTTGCATCACGCAAAAAACTACGTTTGTCTTCACCAGAAAGAGTATATGTGTATCCGACAAGTTCATCCATTATTTCCGTAGCGTTTTTGCTTGTTGTAAATTTAGAAATTGTTTGAAGTAAAGTTCTTTTTTCATCTTCAGTAAGTTCTGCGGGAACACGCCATCTACTTCCATCTTTTAATTTAATTCCTGATGAATTCAGTAATGACAAACATACATCACGATTCCACGTAAGACCTTCTACAAATGGATGTGATGTAAAAGCAAGAGCATCTGGAAGTGGCCTTGTCTCCCTCCCAACCAGCAATATGTCAAGATCAATTTCAACTTGACCGTTTTTTTTAGCAGTAGTTGCAATATCTAGATTAATTCCAGAAAAGGATTTTTTTTCACCTTGATCTTGTCTGTCACCCAGAGCAGCTACAACAGCTATCCATGCAAGATCAGTATTTTCTTTATGTAATGCCTTTGAAACCAAATATGCCATTCCGCCAGCTGAGACCTCTACACCACCATCAATATCATACTTCCATGCGTTAATTACTCGTTCATTATCAAATTCTTCTTCTGGTATCTGATGATGATCAACAACTATCCAGTTGTCATCTAATCCAGAATCAAGTTCATTTGCAAATCCGCCGCCAAGATCAGTAATTATATGAAATTCTCTTGAATCATTTTTCATTCTAGCTACTAAATTCTTGTTGAATTCATTTACTGTTCTAACCGTACATTTAGCACCTGATCTTATGAGGGATTTTGTTACAATACTTCCAGATGTTATTCCATCGCAATCAAGATGAGTTATTACTGAAATATTTCTGCTAGATTTTATACAATCTGATATTTTATCATGAAAGTAGGAAAGCGCTGCATCAAGCTTGCTTGTCATTACTCAAGTTGAGCTATGACTGACTTATATTTCCAAGTTTTAGGAATGCGGCCTATTTTTTTATAATAAGAAGAAAGCCTGTGAACTTTTGCTTCCAATAACTCAAGAGATCTTACATTTCGTCTATCTGATGTATGTGTCTTGAGATGTTTTTGTAAACCTAGTGCCTTGTTTACAATATTATTCAGATCTTCAGGCATATCTGCTTTGATCCCTTTTTGAGTAAGTATTTCTGTAATGGATTTTTTCACTATCAGTTTAGTAAGTGGGATTGCATGCTGATCTCTGAGTTTTACTCCGATTTCACTTGTTTTTAGGCCTTCTTTTGCATATTTTAAAATTAATTCTTCAATTTCTGCAGGGCTCTGTTTTACCCATGTTGGTGCACTGGGTGTAACTGGTCTGATCGAATGCGATTGTCCATGTCTGTGTGAATGCATTCTGCCCATAGGTCGCATGGCTGTAGAGCAAAACATAAACGTTACTTAGACTTTGCAAAAATTTTTACCGTTTGACACAAAAGTTAAATATGAACGAACGCGCATTTCATGCAGGTGCTTAATATGAACAAACCTATCATAACTAGCGTGGCTCTGCTGAGCCTCTTTGCGGCATCTGCATTTTTACCTATGGCAGCTGCACAATATAGCAGCAACCCAGCTTACTCACAAGGTGGCGTTACATTAGAGGAGCAGTTGAGACTAGCCCATAATAAAGTAACAGAAGCTGCAGCAAATCCACATACTGGTTCTGGTACTCCAGTTCTTGACGCAAATGGTGTACTAGGTTCATCAATAGCAGTTGGTGCAGTATTCGGTGGAATTTTCATTGCCTTTGTAGTAAGAGCAAAACAAGCAAAGAAAACATACTAACTCTTCCTTTTTATTATTTTAATTCTCTATTGTAAGATGAGATCGTTTTTCCTTTAACAGAAATGTATATATCATACATGAAATGTTTTGATTGTTGATGAGCGCTGTATTTGCTATGCTCGTAGGTATGCTGTCAAACTTTGCTGGTCAGATAGGTCCAAACTATGACCCATTGTTCTATGATGTCATGATCTACATATTTGCGACCATGATGTTTGCAGTATTCCTCCTTGGAGTAATTGCATTCTGGCTTAGAGTACACGGTCTAGGCGGAGATACCAGAGAAAGATGGGTCTCAGAACTTGACAAGCACTTTGAGAAAGAAGGCATCGGTTTGATACCAGACAACGGAAAATACTGGTAAATTTCCATTCTTTTTCCTTATTTTTCACTAATTAAATGATAATGAATATTATCTAAGTTCCAGGCGGTGTGAAGCTTGGACTGCCGCTTTCCGAGGCTTTTGAAATGAATTCTGCCTTGTAATGAGCTCCATCTTCAAGTGGTGTGTGTATAAAGTCTGGTGATTCTACTCCGTTTACAAGTATCCTTGATTTAGTTTCATCCATGTCACGTAAGGGAAATTTCCAAACCCATAAGAATTGCCCAATTTCAAATCTATATTTATTGTTCCAAACTGCATAAATTACTCCGTCATTTGAAAGTGTATATAGTGATTTTTGGCATCCTCCTTCAAACCCTACCTTGGCTGGAATATCTGCTTTTTTTCCATCTATTGTCAATTCTAAAGTTGCAGAAATTTTGTAGTTTATGTTTCTGTTGTTTATGCATTGGTATAATGGATCATCTTTATGTAAGTAATTCTGAATCTCAAGACCGCCAAAATAAATCACAAAACCTATTGCTGCCGTAATTGCTAAGAATTTGAGGGTTTTTTTGCGCTTTGTAGGATCGCCCATTCCAGGCCAAATCATAGAGTTAGTCTATGTGTTAGAGTTATAATGATTTGTATGGAGTTTTATGTTGCCTAAAGGAAAGCATGATTAATTGATCAAAAATATGTTACACATGTTCTATGAATGCTATTTTTAATATTTTCAAAATAATTTTTTGAAAGAAATTAAAGTGTGGAATCTCCACGTTTTTTAGATCCGACATCTATAGTTTCTGCTACGTCAGTTATGAAGATTTTTCCTTCACCTGTTGCTCCTGTGCTTGCGGCAGAAAGAATCTTTTCCACAATTTTGTCGACCAGATCATCTTTTGATACGACCATGATCGTTGCATTTGCATTAAACGCAGGTCTATATGCACCAGTTCCTCTTCCACTCGTAAATACTGGTCTTTCAAGTTGACCTCTTCCCTTTGTATCGGAAATTGTCAAACCTCCAATTCCTGTTTCTAGTATTGCAGAAGCGACTACTTCTACTTTCGATGCTGGGACTACTGCTTCAATTTTTTTCATAATTTATAACCCAAACCACATATCAATCGCTTTTATTAAAGTATTGCTAAAATTTATACAAAAAATTTCAATTAAAAATAATATCACAAAAAATTTTTTTTACGATAAAACACCTTTTATAGTTGTAGAACAGATTTCGAAGGGATGTCTGGAGTACAAAAAGTGCAAAAAGAAAAAATTTTAGGAAAAGTTCAAGATAAAATCAAAGAAGGAATTGAAAATTATCGAGCTGCAAGTGATGCTCCAGCTAAAGTTGATGTCTATGATGTAATCGAGCAAGTATTTGCAGTAATTAATCCAAACTTAAATGATGAAAGTAAAATATCTGTAGATGAGGTTAGTGGATGTCTCAGAAGTGCATACCTTGACCGTAAATCTCCTACAGAACGAACACATAAACAAATGATGTCAAAAATAATGGAAAAAAGTGCTCTCAGTGTATTAGAAAGACCTTCTGAGGGAGTAATTGAAATTGATTCTAAAATAAAACTAGTTGGTCGTGCAGATAGAGTAGAGGATGATGTAGTAATGATGTTTAGAGCAGCAGAAGAATTACCAGAAATGCCACATGCTGAGCATTTCATACAATTAAATTCCTACTTACACATGTTTGAGAAGCCAGAGGGTGTTATTGTCTATTTTGATAAAGATGGTAATGAAATGGAATTCATTGTTCCAAAAAGTGAGAAACTTTTTGGTGAAACTAAACGAAGAGCGCGTATTCTCAATACGTTGTTAAATAATAACGTGATACCAGCTCTAGAACCATCAACAAGATGTATGGGTTGTGCACATAACGAAAAGTGCTTTTATCCATCAGAAGATAAGCAAAAATGGGGATTCTGGGCTCGCGGCAAATGGCGTGAATTAAAAGCAAAAGATTCTATACTATAAAATAAAATTATTTACCAAATATTAAATCCATCAGAAACCTTAGGTATTCCAATAAGAGAACCCGTTTCTTTGTCTCTGATAATGTTAGATCCTTGTGGTATCCAATCATCTGGAGAAACAAAATAGATAGTTCCATCAATCATTAGTGTGATGTATTTGTATGTAGTAGCTATGTGTTGCTCTGCAAAGTTAAGCAAACTTGAGACAGGAATTAATCTTGCAGAATTTTTACTTGATATTACTTTTGAATCTTTGCTCTTCCAAATAGGATATGGTGAATATTTTGCTCCCCTGGCTCTAAAAAATGATGGTTTGAGAGATATCACCAAACATAATGTGAGAAAAAATATTCCTGAAAGAAAATAAAGTTGAGCGTATTGGTCTATATGAAAATGACTCTCAGAAATAATGCCATACCCTAATCTATTTGCAATTGTTGGAGGCAAATTTTGCAGATCGAAATATTTTGCTTGAATATAATACATACCTGTATACGTCATCAACGAACCAGTTAAGGAAAGAAAAGTTGGTATTGAACCTCGCCAAAAAATACTAAATACAAATAAAGCTAGAAATGGTAGTACTAGAAAATCTGTTTCTTGTCTGGTTCTTGGGTTGATGCCACTCGCAATGGAAAAAATAATTTGTAAAATGATTAGGGAAAAAAATGAAAATAAACTAATCGAACCCCAAAACCTACTCTTTGGAAAAAACCAATCGTGAATTGCATCAATAAACGCCCATCTCTCAGCATTTGATTTCACCTTTACCATATAATATAATGGGCGTCGTCAGAATTATGTACTTCTATTAACTACAATAGATCTGAATCCTCAACCTTGTTAAGATATGCACGAGTTTTGTATGGTTTGGTTTGGTCTTTGTGATAGTAAAGTATCTTTGTTCCATGTTCGAAAGGAACTATTTCAATAGAATCTGTTGATTGCATGGAACTCTCAGATTCTTTCAGATATTCAAATAATTCTTCTTTACTCATCTTGAGAAGCTCATCTAGTGGTTTTATTTTAGAAACTCTCAATGATTTACAACTGTGTTAATCTTATATAAAAATAATAGGTGTATGTGATCAAAATTTTTACTAGTAATTTTAACAAATAAAAATCTAAGATAAAATATTTAATCATTAAATATGAGCAATGACGTGCCAAGATAGGTTTGGTTGATTCAAAGATAAATTGGTATGATGATTTTCTTGGTGTGGGTTATCATTTCTATGATGTGAGACCCAGAATTCTTTTAATTTTTGATGAAAGAAAAAAAATCCCTACTATATGGAAGAAAGTTATAAAATATTGGCCAGATGATGAGATTAAAATTAGATTTGTTGAAAAAGAGGATTCATTTGAATTTGTTCTCTACTGTGAATCGCGTATTTTACTTGCAACATGGGTTTTCTTAAAATTTCTCAAAATATCTGATAATTACAAGAGATTTAAAGAAGATTATGATGGGGCTGCTAACTTTGGTTTGGCATTATACAAAGCAAAAGGTGATTCATATGAACTTGAAATATTCAAATACACAAAAAGAATTACGGACATAAGATTCCTAAATGAATCTGACGCTGAACTAGATTTTATTGTTAGTAGATCTAGAAAGATTCTTCATGGTACACAAGATGACCAAAATTAGATTTCAATTTTTTGTACTGTTTTTATAATTTTAAATCTAGAAAATCAAAATAAAATTTCAAATATGCGATTTTAACAAATCCATCCATGCAGTCCAATCTACATTATAATACAAAAGTGGTTGTCTAATAGGATAGTTGGTCACACTTTTAGCTATTACAAAATCATACATTTTTTCCTTTCCGTCTTTAGAAAATTTTATTCTCATGAAATTTACCTTCCGTAATGTAATTTGACTAACTTCAATAATGGCATCTAAAGGCATAATCCAGCTTTTTGGATTCTCAGAAATGTCTTCATCAAGTTGAGTTTCAGAATAGTCCCATAGTTGTGTTACTTTTACTTTATCTTCACCAAAATATTTTTCCCTTTCTTTTGGTGAAACATACAGGTAACGTGGAACAAAGATTAGATTTTTGTTTGTTAGAGCCAGAATTCCTTCCTTGCTTTTATTGAAAAACCCCTTCAATCCAGGTATGATTGCCCAGATTTTTGGTAATGCTGCAATCATGCGCTCATCTTCTTCTAAATTTACTCTCACTATCTTAGTAGATGTTTTACTGCTTCAAATTAGTCTATCTATAAAAAGATAATTTTTACTTGTCTTTACAAAAAATAGGATTTGTTGCTGTTTGTTCTATTCATGAGTTCCATGCGATTCAAAGTTGAATCCATATGTTCCAGCATGTTTGTTTTCCTTTACTCGTTTGTATCTGTAGGCACGTTCTGCAAAATAAATTGCAATGGTAATTGCAGTAGTAGCTGCTGTTGCTATGTATATTGCCCATCCTGCTTCTGACATAAAAACTATAGCCACTTGTCTAGTATAATAATTTTTCTTAAATATTTTATAATTTTAAGATATATGTCAATTTTCTAAAATTAATTTCTAATATGTACACGATCAGGAGATACTGAAATTTAACATTATATCATAAAAAAAAATTTCTAGGATAAAATACCTTTTATAGTTGCAGTACAGAATTCGAAGAGATGTCAGGAGCATTACAAGCAACATCATTTCAATTTGTAACTAAAAATAAATGGCCATTAGTTTTTGCAGTAGCAGCTTTACTTGTTACAGTTGCAGGATTTACAGCAATTCAAGACGCACATGCTCAATTTGGTTCAATAAACAAATTAGCTAATCCAAACGCGACTACAGAGATACATTGTGCTCAGCCAATGAAACCTCCAGGCAATGGAACTTTTGGAGGAAGTAATGCTCCATGCATTGATACTGGTGATACTACATTCATGTATGCAGCTGCATCCTTCGTCATGATAATGACTCCTGGTGGTGTAGGATTCCTATATGGTGGTATGACAAGAAGAAAGAATGCATTAACAGTTATTTTACAGAACTTTTTGGTTTATGCTATAGTTAGTATTCAATGGGTAGTATGGGGCTACTCCATAATGTTTGGTCCAAGTGCTGATCCATATGGTTTTATTGGGAATTTTGATTGGGTTGGGTTGAATAATGTATTCACTAATGCACCTGCAGATGTATATGCTCCCACTATTCCACATTTGGCATATGTAATGTTCCAACTCATGTTCGCTGCCATCACACCCGCATTAGCTATAGCGGGTTATGCAGATAGGGTAAAGATGAGTGCATTTATGATACATGTAGTACTATGGACCACTTTCATTTATGATGTTGCAGGTCATGCAAACTGGTCATTAGGAAGTCAAGGAACTGCAGTAGGCTGGTTAGCTCACATTGGTGCTGAAGACTTTGCAGGTGGTACAGTCATCCACATCACATCAGGATTTGCAGGATTAGCAACAGCAATGTTTCTAGGAAGAAGAATAGGATATGGTAAAGCACCATTTGAACCACATTCAATTCCGTTGGTCATGTTGGGTGCTACTTTACTTTGGTTTGGTTGGTTCGGTTTTAACCCAGGAAGTGCAGGCTTTGCAGGTTTCTTGGAGACAGAAGCATTCCAAAATACTAACATTGCTACTGCAGTTGCAGCAATGTGGTGGGTATTCCTCGCTTGGGCTCACACTGGAAAGACTAGTGCAATGGGTGCTTCAGCTGGTGCAGTAGCAGGTCTAGTTGCAATTACGCCGGCGTCAGGATTCATAGGAGTCTATGCTTCAATAATAGTAGGGTTTGCTTGTGCAACAGTATGCTTCTATTGTTTGATAATAAAGAATAGGAGAAGGATAGATGATGCATTGGACACTTGGCCAGTACACGGTATGGGCGGTGTTGTTGGTGCACTATTGACTGGTGCATTTAGTGAAAAACGCATTAACCCATTTGCAAACGATGGTTTGTTCTTTGGCAATCCTCAACAAGAACTGGTTAATGCAATAGGCGCAGGATTTGCAGCAACATGGGCCTTTGGTATAACGCTCTTGATCTGGAAGATTCAAGATGTGATTTGGCCCGGTGGTGTTAGAGTCACACCAAAAGAAGAAGAAATAGGCTTGGATATCTCGCAAGTAGGAGAAAGAGCCTATAACATGAGTGAAACCTAGAAAGATTTTTCTTTCTATAATTTTAATTTTATTAAATCTTAACATATTTTCAAATTATACTTTAGGAATTTTTCCAGACAATCCTTTCAAATTGTTTCATGTTTACTTTGTAGTATTTGTACAAACTTGAGAAACGGTAAAAAGGATGTGGATTTACCTGTCTTTATCGATGGTTGACAGGTGGGCAGTTTTTGTAATATTGGAATTTGTAAGTGCAGCTATTGGATTCTTTTGGGGATTTTACACAGGTAAAGCACTCTTCTTGTGGATTGGAGGCTTTTTCTTTTCACTTGGAGTCTTTGCAGCAACCAGATGGGGCTTTGATAAATGGAAACAAAAACAAAAGCCAAGAAAATGGAAAAAGTAAAAACAAATCACACATTTTACCATCAATAAAAAACATAATTAGATTTCATTTCTGGATTTGGTGGTATTTAGTATGTTTATATCAATCACAAACTGGTAATAACGGCAGAGATTAATTGTCAAGTAGATCTGTACACTGGGGAAGAAAAAAAAGATACGCTATTGCATCAGTCGTAGCAATAATCGGTATTACATTTGCATATTACAATGTAATACAAACTGCTCCCTATAAGACTGCCAAAGAATGGAATTTTGATTCTTACAAGGATGGTACTGTACCTGATGGTTTCTCATATCTTCAAACTGATGCACAACCTGGGTTCTGGGTTGTCAAATCTGATCCATCTGCACCATCTAAACCAAACGTGCTCGCTAAATTGCCGGATAATGATACTACATTTGATTATCACATACAACTAATGCCTGATGGTATTGTGAGTACAAACTCAGAAACAAGTGTACAATTTAAGATTAATTCCGGACAAAAAGATCAAGCTGCAGGATTAATTGTAAGATTAGTTGATCCCGATCATTATTTTGTACTCGTAGCAGATGCAAAGAATAATCTATTTTCATTATGCAGACATGATCCTGGAAAGCTATTGTGTATTGAAGATAAACAAACAAATGTTACTATTGGTCAATGGCATACAATAACTGCTGATGTGTCTGCACAAGGAATTGCAGGTTATTTAGATGGTAAATTACTTCTTCAAAGATATGATCAACATAATCAAAATGGACAGTCTGGTTTATGGACAAAAAAAGACACTGGCGCCTATTTTGACAATCTAATAATAAAAGATTAAAACAAA
Organism: Nitrosopumilaceae archaeon; assembly: GCA_035935115.1. Taxonomy (GTDB): domain Archaea; phylum Thermoproteota; class Nitrososphaeria; order Nitrososphaerales; family Nitrosopumilaceae; genus TA-20. The sequence continues at coordinate 6,013 of DASYXK010000001.1, read as the reverse complement.
AATTCAAGATTTATTTTTTGAATATTTTATCTATGATAAATTTGACTATTAAGAAAATTCCAGTTATGGCAAAGATGTATTGGATGATTGATAATGCATTAGTTATGTCTGAATTCTGAAAAATAGATAATACTGGAGAATTATGATCTGAAGGAACATGGATTACTTGTATGGCTGCGGCTGTTATTATTAGAATTATTGCAATTTTAAGAATAATGCTACTCAACACATTTTGAAAGAAATGCTCATCATTAAAAATTTCTGTAAGACAAAACTAAAAATACATTGGCTATCAATTGTAAAAAATGGTTGGTATGCGTGGTCAGATGATACTGGCCATAATCCCCAGTTTTATAACTCAGCTTATAGCTTTTTACAGAATTAGAAAATTTACAAAAGGATTGGTTATAGAATTGATTATTTTTCTTGTAGATGCTTTGGTTCAAACGATTATTCCATGGCCATTTGGAGTGATTTTTGCTTTACCACTAACGGTTGGTGTGCCTGTATACTTTGTAAGAAAATGGACTTTGAAATACAATCGTATGCCAACTGGTATGTTTGGTTAAAGTCAGGATTGATCAACAATGTCTTGACAGAATTATGAGATGAATATAGTTTGATTATATTGTCCAATGTGACTTTGATAAAATGAAAAGAGAGGGGGAATTTGTTTTAAATCACTTGCCACGGTCTTGTTGCAAACGTTACAACATAACCAACGCCAATTATTATCGACTGATAGGCTACATTTGTGTATGGAATTGGCTTTATGATTGGATCTCCTGTGACCACAATTGTTTGTCCTGGACCAAGTCCTGGGCCTATACTTGCGATGTTAAGCTGTGTGTGCATGTGATAGACTGCTGGTTCTAGAGCCCTGATTGTCAATGTGTAAGGAATGACCGAGTTTCCTGGAATGTCTATGACGTTACCAGGTGGGTCTCTTGCTACAATCTCCCATCTGTTTCCTGCATTAGCAGAGTCACCATATACAGTATACCAGCCTCTTAGGTCTCTTTGTACGAGACTAACGAATTTGCCTGATACTGTGAGGGTTTCACCAGTATGAACAGATTGTTTTGACCATGTTTCACCATCTATCCTAACAAAACGACTTTGTAGTTGTGCCTGTACACCATGCGCTTCTGCATGCTGGAACATTTGAGCCAGTGATGGTCCAACTGCTCCAAGTGCTACAATTACACCAAGTGCTGCTACGATTAATTTCTTATCTACCATATCACGTAACTAATGCATCAGAGAAAGAACAACGATATATGTTTTACCTTTGTAATGAGAGATCTAATCCAAATATGAGAAAAATTTTGATAAAGGTAATGATAAACGTTGATGATAAACATTGAAGGCCAGTTTTTTTAATATAAGAATTACTCGTTATTTAGAGAATTCTGCGTTATGATTTTCAATAATAGTTTACAATATTGCTATAAAATATAAAAAAAACTATCAATTAATTACTCATGCTTTATATATTGAAATATCATCACATCCTGTATGGCACAAATGCCCGCACTGATTCCAAAAGAAGTCGAGATACACAGACTGAAAAAGATCTGGTTAATCGTCATCGCAATGGGATCTATCGCTGCTTCAGTGGAAGTAGACAACTTCGTTGATGGCTCACTCCATCAAACATCTATCAGAGATAGCGCATTTACACCAGCACATTGGTGGTTATACAGTCACTTTATTGCTCTTCCATTAGGTTGGGCATCAGTGGCAATGTATGACAGAAAAGTACCTATCCTAAGGGGTCCAAACAACTCCATGAACACTGGCCTTAAAATGACCATACTTGGTTACTTGGCAACAATGTTCACAATAGGTGTAAACGAGATGTGGCACTTCTGGTATGTAGAGGAAATCTTTGCAGTACCAAACCACTGGATGTTTAACATGGGTGTCGTAGTTGCTTTCATGGGCGCACTTGCCTATGTAGTTAGAGTATATGCACGACTAGTCGAGCTTGGAGCAGAAACCCCTGGTGAGAACCCATACGTTGCAGAAATGTACAAGATGGCTCTAGAAGGCAAATTGTACAGTAGATCCATCCCATAGAAAAAGGCGCGCAAAAGCGCATTTTTTATTATTTTTAGATCCCTAATGCGTAAAGCATTTTGTTCTCATCTAAGAAAGACTTAAAAGCATACGGATTAATAATTACCCAAATGACTTTACCAAAAGGATTTGGTTCTGGTGGCGGAGCTTCCAGTTCCGACGTAAGCAAAATGATTGGTACGCGTGCAGAAAACCTCTTTGGAATGATCACTGGCATTTTCGTTGCCAGTTGGTTAGGAACATGGGGTGGAGTTGCTGTAGCAGTTACCTATTATCCATGGGCTTATCCTCCACCGAGCGCACACTTTGCTCTAACGGTGTTGACAATTATAGAAGCCATTGGTTATTTGCTGTGTGTAAAATGTACCACCGAGGGTACTGCGAAGGAAAGAACATACGATGGTGCAACTGCAGGAATCATTACAGCTATCGCGATAGCTACAATCTTGACTGACTCTTTCTTCTTCGGCGCATAGGAATTTTCAATCCCCTTTTCTTTTAATTTTTAGATTCTTGAAAGTAAAATCAGCAATTATGATGTTGTATAAAACCTGATCCCACTACCTACGTAAAATTTTATATACAACGCATCTATCATACTGGCTAATGGTCTGGCTAAGACGATGTACTCACTACTTGTTTATAGTAGTGGTAGCAGTCAACTCTACCTTGTTGACCATTAATGCCGGAGACTACATATTCTATACTGACTGGGCATGGACTTCATTTGTGGTATTTTCAGTATCACAGACACTCATGCTTGCTGTCGGTGCCGCGTACTACCTTACATTCACTGGAGTTCCAGGAACTGCAACTTACTATGCACTGATAATGACGGTGTATACATGGATTGCAAAAGGAGCGTGGTTCTCACTAGGATATCCATATAGCTTCATAGTTGTACCAGTTTGGATTCCATCTGCTATGCTGATGGACTTGGTATATTGGGCAACAAAGAAGAACAAACACTCTCTCATACTAATGGGTGGTGTGCTTTGTGGAATGTCTCTGCCAATGTTCAACATGATAAATCTCATAACGATAGACGATCCGCTAGAGACTGCATTCAAATACCCAAGAACTACATTGCCTCCATACATGACTCCGATAGAACCTCAAGTTGGAAAGTTCTATGATAGTCCGGTCGCGCTAGGTGCGGGTGCCGGTGCTGTTCTGTCAGTTACAATGACAGCTTTAGGCTGCAAATTGACAACGTGGACATATAGATGGATGGCAGCTTGGAGTAAGTGGGACTAACTTCCCTTTCCTTTTACTTTATTTTTATTACTAACTAGAATATTCTATAACTAATTTTAAAAAATCTCATTATCTTGATTAAAAAAAGTTACACAACGTGTGATCTTTTATTGTCATATCGTGCAAAATAAAATTTTGATACTATTGTATGTTGAAACAACAATACAAACAAATCACATCTGTTGTACCCAAACCGTTTGTAAAATGGGCGGGTGGAAAAAGACAACTTTTACCAATATTGTCACAACATACTCCAAAAAATTTTAATACATATTTTGAACCATTTTTAGGCGGCGGAGCAGTTTTGTTTCATTTGATGTCTAAAAATTCACAACTAAAGTGTTTTGTATCTGATTTGAACTCCACATTGATTCTATCATATGTCACAATTCGTGACAAGGTAAATGAACTGATAATGTCATTAGAAGAACACTCAGAAAATTACTTTAAAAATACTGAAGAATATTATTATCAAGTAAGAGACAGTAATCCAAAAAACCAAATTGACCAAGTTTCAAGACTCATATTTCTGAACAAGACTTGTTTTAATGGTCTGTACCGAGTAAACAGTAAAGGAAAATTCAATGTGCCAATAGGGAAGTATGTAAATCCAAACATAGTAAACAAAGAAAACCTCCAGGTACTTAGTCATGTTTTACAATCAAAAGGAATTTCAATAAAATGTGAAGATTTCACTACTGCACTTAGGAGAGCGCAAGAAGATGATTTTGTGTATTTGGATCCGCCCTATCAGCCAGTGAGCTCTACTGCAAACTTTACTAGCTATACAAATGATAACTTTGACTACAAAGATCAGGAAAGACTCTTTACCGAATTTAAAAAACTTGATTCTAAAGGTTGCAAGATTATGCTTTCAAATTCCAAATCACAAGAAGTAATAGAATTATTCTCCGAATATTCTGATAATATGATAGAAATAAATACAAATCGATTCATAAATTCAAATTCAAAGAAGAGAACTGGACATACTGAAATCTTAATAAAAAATTATTAAAAACCCTAAATTTTATTCTATACTGATTTGTCTACAAACTATGATTTTTGCAAAATCTCTTTACGTGCGTCTGTAAGATAAAGTAAAATCATGGACAATAATACAATAGTTTGATATCTTGAGCCAAAATAAAAAAGATGAGGCATTAAAATTAGCAAAAACGGTAAGTATAGAACTTTTGGATGAGAAAAAATCTCTACATGAGATCTTGCAATCATGTAAAACCATCTGTAAATACCTGGTAATATCTGATAAAAATTCATGGATAGATTTAGAATTAAACGGTTATCTTGGTTTATACAAAACTAAGGATGAACTTTATGACAATCTTCCTTCGTATAGAAAAACTAATTGGTTATTTTATGATGTTTATGGAAGTGCGGTGCCACTACCACCTGACATATTGGAACTTTTTGGAAAATCAATAATTTATCAATCTATATCTGAAATTGAAAACAATAGTCATCTTATAATCACAAGTCAATATCTTGAGAAATTTAACGAATTCATAACAAAACATGGGATGGATCATGCCTCAAAAAACTTGCGAATTCATGAAGCGCGTATTACAAACAATGAACTCAAAAAAGTAATCGATGGAATAAAAACTAGGATCCAAGAATTTTTGGATAACTTGATTCTAGTTTTAGAATGATTTAGATTTGTAAAACCTGAAAAGTTAATCTCCTAGTTTCACGTTTAATATTTATTGACTGGGGATGCTATTCGAAAAATTATTTTATACATTACCGTATTGGATTATATAACATACAATATTTTTTGGAGTAGTGTATGAATACATTTGGGATTTCAGGCGGATTATTATTAATAATTATAGGATTGGCAGTTATTGATTATGGTTTAGATCCTAAAGTTCCATATGCATATCATGCATTTTATCTTGGACTTGCTGGAATTGTTGTAGGGGGAGTTATCATGTGGGCAAACAGTAGAACCCATAAAAATCCTCTTTTAGCACAACCATATCAAGTCGAAACTAGGAAATCACTTTCTTCTGTAGATGGCCTCAAATATCGAACTCTATATGAAGAATCACCAGTAATGCAACGTACTGTAAATACTGACGGTATAATTCTTGAATGCAATCAAAAATATGTAAAAAACTTTGGTTCTTCAAAAAATGAGGTAATAGGTAAATCAATTTTTGATCATGTTGCAGAGCAAAGCATTACAGAAATGCGTAACACATTCGAATCTTGGAAAGAAACAGGACGTGCTGAGAATAGAGAAATCTGGTTTAAACGAAAAGATGGTTCTGCATTTCCAGCGCTGCTAAGTGCTAATAATATGTATGATGAAAGGGGTAAACTAATTGGAAGCAATACCGCAATCCGAGATATTTCGGATATTTATGAGGCTAGGAAGGTTATACAAGACCATGAAAGACAAAAAATTCAACTAGAAGAATTACAAAAAATGAATTCGCTTAAGGAAGAATTTTATTTATCTCTTTCACAAGAATGTAAATTACCTCTAGAACCAATAAAGAGATACTGCGAATCACTTAATGATCCAGTTGCTGCAAATCTAAATGCCCAACAATTGGAAGCTGTAAATGAGATTTACAATAATACAATTAGATTAGAGAGAATGCTTGAGGATATATCTGATGTTCAACTGCTTGTTGCTCGTAAAATG